>JADCHQ010000038.1 GCA_020248405.1 Rhodocyclaceae bacterium
CTTCTTCGCCTCACCACCAAACTTCGTCGACAGCACCGTCGTAATCGCCGCCGTCAGCGTCGTCTTGCCGTGGTCCACGTGACCAATCGTGCCCACGTTCACGTGCGGCTTCGTCCGCTCGAACTTGCCTTTTGCCATGGTTTCCTGCCCGCCTTCCTGATGATTACAGCTCAAAGCCCCAGCGGGCCCTGTGGTAGCCCGCCGCCCGGTACTGCCTCATGTGGTGCCGATGACGCGGATTGAACGCGTGACCTCTCCCTTACCAAGGGAGTGCTCTACCACTGAGCTACATCGGCGAAATCTTTCACGACTCGTGCCTGTGCCCCGCGCCCATCCGCTTCACGCTCAGAAGGCCGCAACTAACCTGTTGGAGCGGGTGAAGGGAATCGAACCCTCGTCGTAAGCTTGGAAGGCTTCTGCTCTACCATTGAGCTACACCCGCCGTGCGCTGCCGTACCGCCGCGTCTTCAACATTCTTTCGCCACAACCTCCGCAGACCGTCGCGCGGATGCAACCTCTGCAGCGCCGAGCCTGTGGTGGAGGGGGAAGGATTCGAACCTTCGAAGGCAGAGCCGTCAGATTTACAGTCTGATCCCTTTGACCGCTCGGGAACCCCTCCGGCGAAACCCGCGATTATCGTTATTGCGCCCTTGACTGTCAAAGGCTTTCCCGGGATTGCCCCCCAGGACTACTCAGACGGCGGGATTGGTGTAACGGAAGTGCAGTTCATCCAAGGCTGCCAAAGTCTCGGGTGGCAAGTCCACGGAGGCGCTGTTCACGTCTTCAGCCAGTTGCTCCAGTGTTGTTGCACCAATGATGGTAGATGCAACGAAAAAGCGGCTTCTCACGAAAGCGATCGCTAACGTTGTAGCGCCCATACCCACTTCCTGCGCAAGCTGCGCATAGGCTGCTGAAGCGGCCGCCACGTTGGGTTTCTGATAACGCTGGCCAAACGGAGGGAACCGTGTGAGACGAGCACCTCCCGGCTGGGCTCCCCCCAGGTACTTGCCGGTCAGATGGCCGAATGCCAGCGGACTGTAGGCAAGCAGTGGTACCTTCTCGTGGCGGGTAACTTCGGCCAACGGCCCCTCGAAGGCGCGGTTGAGCAAGTTGTAGGCGTTCTGAATGGACACGACCCTGGGCAGGTTGTGCTCGCGGGCCAAGCGCAAGAACTCCATCACCCCCCACGGCGTTTCGTTGGAGAGTCCGACATAGCGCACCTTGCCCGCCCGGACCTGCATCTCGAGGGCTTCAAGTTGTTCGCGGATGGGTGTGGCCGGCCTTTCTTCGATCGGATCGTAGTGCGCTTTCCCGAAGGAGGGCACGTAGCGCTCGGGCCAATGGATCTGATAGAGATCGATGTAATCCGTACGCATCCTCTGGAGGCTTCCGTCCACGGCCGCCGCCACATGGCCTCGGGTCAGGGACAACGCACCGCCACGAATCCAACCGAAACCACGCCCCGGAGGGGTGATCTTGGTGGCAACGATCAAGCGGTCGCGGGGTTGGCGAGCCAACCAGGAACCCAGGTAAGACTCGGTCCGCCCTTGCGTCTCCGCCCTGGGAGGTACTGGGTACATTTCGGCAGCATCTATGAAATTAATGCCGCGCGAGAAGGCGAAGTCCAACTGGGCATGTGCCTCGGCCTCGCTGTTTTGCTCCCCCCAGGTCATGGTTCCCAGACAGATTTCCGATACCTGAAGATCGCTGTCTCCGAGCCTGTTCAAGCGCATGTGCGAATTTCCCTCCTAATCAAGACATTGTCAGAAGCACTTCAGCGTACAGCCACGACGAACTCGATTTCGACTGGCGCGCCGCGCGGCAGCTCTGCCACACCCACCGCCGAGCGCGCGTGCTTCCCTGCCTCGCCAAACACCTCCTGGAGCAACTGGGACGCAGCATCGATCACCCTGGGCTGATCGCCAAAACCCGGCGCGCACGCCACGAATCCCGTCACCTTCACGAAGCGCTCGATGCGGTCGAGGTCTCCCAGCGCCTGTTGCAGTTGGGCAAGGCACTGCAGCACGCACAATCGGGCTGCCTCAGCCGCCCGCTCAATGCTGACCTCGCGTCCCACCAATCCCTTGCAGAGCAGTTGTCCGTCATGCCACGGCAACTGACCCGCCACCCACGCAAGCCCGCCATGAATCACCACCGGCACGTACGCAAACCTGGGGGCCGCAGGTACTGGCAGCACCAGGCCGATTTCAGAGAGTCGACTACCAATCAACATTGCCGCTCCCAAACGCATACAGGGCGCAAAACATCGCACGCGAAGGCATGTTTCACATCTATTCCACCACCAGCAATCCCGCCTGCCGAGTCTCGATAGAAGGCGCGGGCCAAACTGACCGGCCATCTGGATCCAAGTCGCCCCGGCAGAGGAGCCGTGGGGCGACCATGGGCGCCCCGGCCGGTCCGAGCGCACGTTGCCCGGACGCGGGGCGCAGCCTGACTTGGAACCCCGCGACGCAACCCACGCCGGATTCGCCCCCCGCCCATGCAACCCACCGTGCGCCAATGAGATGCTCGCCGGGTCGGAATCCCCAGCCCGGATAACGTCGTGTCGAGCATTACTTGCCTGGCGCCAAAGCCGCTGGCGGTGCCACCACCATTTCGGTGAACGGCCAGACGTACGCCTGGAGCATCACGAAAACCCCGATGAGCGCGGCGAGCGCGATGGAGTGCCAGAACACGTAGCGCAAGATCACGCCCTCCTTGCCGACAAAATTGGTGGCAATGGAAGCAACTACGATGCTCTGGGCGTCGATCATCTTGCCCATCACTCCGCCAGAGCTGTTGGCTGCAGCCATGAGCTCAGGCGACAGACCAAGCTTGTTGGCGGTGATCTGCTGCTGGCTCCCGAACAGCGCATTGGAAGCAGCGTCGGTGCCCGTGAGCGCCACGCCGATCCAGCCGATCAGGGTGCCAAAGAAGGGATACAGCCAGCCCGTATTGGCCAGCGCCAGGCCGAGGGTGGCGTCCATGCCTGAGTAGCGCGTGGTGTAGCCCAGCGCCAGCATGGCCACGATGGTGAGGATGGAGTACTTCATCACCACGATGGTTTCCAGCCATGCCGCGCCCATCTCGCGCGCCTTGAAACCCATCACCTTGCCGGCAATCAACGCAGCGATGAGGATACCGGTGCCGGTGGCCGAGACGATGCCAATGTTGAGCACCGCTTTTTCGGTGTGCGGATGCGCCACGGCCGGCGCCACGCGCTGGACCAAATTGTGGAGGCCGGGTATCTCCCACTTCCAGAAGGTGATGCCGGGGATATTGAGGATGTGGGACTTCACCCAGGGGATTCCCCATAGAGCAAGAATGGCCGTGAGAATCACCCATGGCGTCCAGGCCTTGATCACCATCTCGCGGCTGTGGCCGTGGTGCGCCGCCGCGGCCTGCCCGAAGGGCACCAGGCTGCCGGCGCTGCCGTCAGCGGCGGTCATCACATGGCTGGGCTTCCACTTGGTGAGGAACCACGCAACCGTCACCATGGAGATCATGGCCGAGAGCATGTCCACCAGCCAGGGACCGTGGAAATTGGAAATCAGGAACTGCGGGATGGCGAAACTCACGCCCGCCACCAGGATGGCTGGCCATACGGCCATGGCCTGGCGGAATCCGCAGAAGGTGATCACCAGCCAGAAGGGGACGATCACCGAGAAGAACGGCAACTGGCGCCCCACCATGGCCGAAAGCGTGAGCAGGTATTCATCGGTGTTCTGGGTAACGCTGTTGAGCACGATGATGGGTGTGCCCAAGCCGCCGTAGGCCACCGGAGCCGTGTTGGCGATCAACGACAGGCCAGAGGCCGCCAGCGGCGAGAAACCCAGTCCGATGAGGATGGCGCCGGTCACTGCCACCGGCGTGCCGCCGCCGGCGGCGCCCTCGAAAAACGCCCCGAAACAAAAGGCGATCAGCACCAATTGCAGGCGCCGGTCATTGGAAATACCGCCGATGGAGTCCTGAAGAATCTTGAACAGCCCCGCCTTGAGGGTGAGGCGGTACATGAAGATCAGGTTGATGATGATCCAGACGATACCGATCAGCCCGAACAGGCCGCCGAACAGCGCCGCCCGGCCAGCCATGTCAACCGGCATGCCCACCACGAAGATGGCGATTGCCAGCGCCGACACCAATCCAGCCACGGCGGCGATGTGCGCCTTGATGTGAAGGAAACCCAGCCCACCCAGCAGCACGATCACTGGGATCGCGCACACCAGCGTGGACAGGATGGTGCTCCCCAGCGGGTCGTAAACCTGAGACCACGGTTCCATCGACTGCCCCTCCCGTTGCGTTGCTATGGTTTTTGTATTGATTTGGCGGACAGCCAGCAAAGCCGCGACCGGTTCTCCGCGGCTGAAGTATAGCCGCCAGACCCCACCGGCCGTGGGACAATCCGCGCCTCTTCACCCCCAGGCCCCATCCCGTGTCGGATTCACCCTCCCGCCCTGCCGGCTGCGGCAGCGCCGCCGCCGCCCTTGGTCTGGTATCGCTCATCTGGGGATACAACTGGGTGGTGATGAAGGCCAGCCTGCGTGATGCCTCTCCCACCGACTCGGCTGCCTGGCGCTTCTTGCTGGGAGCCATCGTCCTGCTGCCGGTGCTGCGCTGGCTTGGTCACGGTATCCGCGTGCCGCGCAATGAATGGTGGCTGGCTGGGCTGTTGGCGGTGATGCTGACCTTCAACTTCACCGGCACCCTGTGGGGCCTGAAACTCGGCGGCACCGGCAAGGTGGCGGTGCTGTGCTACACCATGCCCTTCTGGACGGTGTTGTTCGCCCGGCTGTTCCTGCACGAGCGCATGCGTACCCGGCAATGGGTTGCCATTGCCCTGGCCGCCGTGGGCCTGGTGGTGCTGGTGGACCCGCTGCACCTGGGCGGCCTGGCGCCAAGCCTGTTGGCATTGCTGGCGGGCTGTTCCTGGGGAGCCAGCGTGGTGCTGGTGAAAAGCGCCCAGGGCCGCGCCCGCTCCGACCTGCTCACGCTCACCTTTTGGCAGATGTTGTTGTGCGCGCTGCTCATGTTCGCCCTGGGGCAGTTGCTGCACCTGCCGCCGGTACGCTGGACGCCGCTGTTTCTCGCCACGCTGTTTTACATGTCGGTGCTGGCCTCGGCCCTGGCCTGGATACTGTTTTACTTCGCGTTGAAGCGGTTGCCGGCCGGCATCGCCAGCATGGGCACCCTTGCCACTCCCGTAATCGGCGTCGCCGCCGCCTGGCTGCAGTTAGGCGAACGCCCCAGCCTCACCGAAGGCTCTGGCATGGCGCTGATCTGCGCGGGGCTGCTGCTGCTCGCCCTGCCGCCTGAACTGCCGCGCCGCACGCCCAGAGGGTGAGGGGCAATCCGCCGGCGTAACATCGGCGACTAAGGCTGCATCGACGGCCGCTCTCGGAGGGAACACAGCATGACTCGCACCAAATCGCTCGTTTCCGCGGCGCTGCTGCTGCTCGCTGCCGGCGCCGCCCACGCCCAGAACATACGCGTCGGCTTCATCGATCCGCTCTCCGGCCCCTTCGCCAATGTGGGCGAATCCGAGTTGCGCCACTTCCAGCTTGTTGCCGACATGATCAACGCGCGCGGTGGCATCCTCGGACGCAAGCTCGAGATCGTGCCCTTCGACAACAAATCGAGCCCGCAGGACTCCGTGCTGCAACTCAAGTCCGCCATCGACCAGGGCGTCCAGTACATCACCCAGGGCAACGGCTCGAACGTGGCGCACGCCTTGGTGGACACGCTGGCCAAGCACAATGCGCGCAACCCGGGCCAAGCAGTCCTGTACCTCAATTACGCGGCGGTGGACCCGGCGCTCACCAACGAGAAATGCAGCTTCTGGCATTTTCGCTTCGACGCCGACGCTGACATGAAGATGTCCGCCCTCACCGACGTAATGGCTGCGGACAAGTCGCTGTCGAAGGTGTACCTGCTCAACCAGGACTACGCCTTTGGCCAGGCCGTTTCGAGGGCTGGCCGAGCCATGCTCGCGGCCAAGCGCCCCGACATCCAGATCGTGGGTGATGATCTCCATCCGCTGGGCAAGGTGAAGGACTTCGCGCCCTACGTGGCGAAGATCAACGCATCCGGGGCTCAGGCCGTGATCACCGGCAACTGGGGCAACGACTTGGCGCTGCTCGTGAAGGCAAGCAAGGAGGCTGGCCTGAAGGTGGAGTACTTCACGTACTACGGCGGCATCGTGGGTACGCCCCCGGCCATCGGCGAATCCGGCGTGGGCCACGTGCGCCAAGTGAGCTTCTGGGCGCCCAACGTGGGGACGCCGCACGCAGTGAAAATGAACGCCGCCTACCGAGAGCGCTTCAAGACGGCGCCCGACGATTACTGGTTCAACGGTGCCTTCAACGTGCTCGAGATGCTTGCGCGGGCCATGGAGCAGGCGAAGTCCTCCGATCCGCTACCGGTGGCGCGTGCGCTCGAGGGCTTGAAGTTCCAGGCCGACACCGGAGAGGTGTCCATGCGCGCCGACAACCACCAGTTGCTGCAGCCGCTGTTTGTCTCCACCTTCGCCAGGGTCGACGCAAAGACGGTGAAGTTCGACAACGACCGCACCGGCTTCGGATTTCGCGTGGACCGCAAGGTGGAGGCCAAGGACACGGCCATCCCAACCACCTGCAAGATGGAGCGTCCCTAAGGGTCGGCGCTGTCCGAAGGCGGGGCGCGCAGGGAGCCCGCCAATTGCCGGGCCTCTTCTTCGATCGCGCTGGCCTCGCTCGGTGATCGCGCAGAAGGGTCGAAGCGCCAACGCGCATACCTCGCCGCGAGCCGCCCCAGGGCCCCCTGCAGGTGCGGCAAGGGCAGTTGCGTCAGCCAGCGCCGTACCGGCATGCCGGCCGGGCGCTCCAAACCCGCTGCTGCCAGCTGCTGGAGCAGCGGGTCGAGGGGCGACGAGGCCCGTGCCCGCGCAGCATGCTTCGCATGCCTGCCAGCGGCAGCCACCGCCTGGCGGCTGCGGGTCATCCGCCACGCCATCCAGCAAGTCATCAGCGTCGCGGCGGCCAGCAAGGCGGCGTTCGCGCCGCCTCCCGAACCGCCCTCGCCCCCCGCACGCCAGCGCTCGAAACGAAATCGCAGCCACGACAGCAAATCGAAAGCACCCTGCCACCGCGCTGCCTCCGCCGCTTCCGCCTCGAACCAGCCCGGCGGCGTGGCATCCACAACCTCCCACCGGCCGTCGATCCAGGCTTGCGCCCAGGCGTGCCCGTGGCGCGCGCGCACCACCATCGCCTGCTCCAGGTCGCTCCACTCCTCGGCCAGATACCCGGTGACGTAGCGGGCCGGCACACCCGCCGCGCGCAACATCAGCACAGCGGCTGTGGCGAAATATTCGCAGTGCCCGCGCCTGTCCTTGGCCAGAAACTGCGCAATGCTGCGACTCTCGCCCCAACTGTCCAGCCGGGTGGTGTAGAGAAACTCGCGATGAAACCAGCCGGCAATGGCAGAGGCGCGGTCTCGGGCATGGCCCTCCACGGCACGCGCCTGGACCAGCGCCGCCCAGACCACTGGCATGAGGCGCACCGGCACTGTGGTGTCCGCCGGAAACGGCTCGTGCCCGGCGCCCTCGATTGCACCCCACTGCGCCTCGAAAGACACCGCTTCCGGGCCATCACTCACCCGCACGGCGCCAAGAGGGTTCACTTCCGCCTTGCCGACATTCAAGGCGTCCAGTCGCGCGGTCCCAGGGGGGAGCGGCAACACGCCACGGCCCTGGCGCAGGCTACCCGACAGGCGCAGCCGCTGGTGACCGCCAGGTGCGATCAGCCAGCTTGCCTCACCTTCGAGAGGCAACGGCTTGAACTCGGCCATTTGCGCGAACCACGTGTCGCTGGCGAAATTGTTGTAGGCGGCCTCGCGCAACAGCAACGGGCCAGACGCAGCGCCCTCGATGCGCCACAGGATGCGGTCGGAAAGCTTGAGCCGCCCAATCTCGCCAATGGCCGTGTCGGCGCGAAACGCATCGGTCGCGCCGAAAACGTGATCTCGCAGGTACTCGAGCGCCATTTGCTCCACCCGCGCCTGAGCCGCCACCAGCGACAATTGCAAACCCCAGCCAAGAGCGAGCGCAGCGCCGAAGGCTACAGCCCAGACTACCGGACGGCGGCCGGCCCCACGGGCGGGCCATAGCGCCCACGCGCTCAACACGGCAGCAGCCGCGAAAAAAATCGGCGATCGCGGATTTGCACAAGCCGCCGATAACAGGCACAGGGCAAAGTAACCCTGGTCTACGGATGCCAAGGGCCGGTTGGCCGCTGCCGGGCCGAGGCGCCGCATAGACCAGAACAATGCCGACAACGGCACCTTTCCGGTGGCGCCGTAGCGCTGCAATAGCAGCAGCGCGAAAAACAGCACCGGCATCCACACCAGCGCCTCCAGCATCCCCTCTGCTCCATGCCGCAGGGCCAGCCAGCGCCAGACGATGAACGACAGGAAGCCCACACTGCACAGGTCGGCAACCCGTTCGTAGTCTCGCCGCTCGAAAGCCCATCGTGCCCGCACCAGGCGCGGGCTTTCCGCTGCCAGCGCAAGCCCCATGGCAACCCACAATAATCCGCTAGCCCAGCCCCAGAACAGCAGGCCGAAGGCCACCAGAAAGGGCGGCGTGGTCAACAGAAGCGCTCGGGAATGGTGGCGAGGGATTCAGCGAGCCGCGCCGGGTCGAGACGGTGCACCAACACCCCCTGAGGTATGGGCACCGACGCCTCCCCGCCCGCCAGCAGCACCAGCTGGGAAACGCCGCTGGCATGCAGGCGCTGCAGCAGCGCGGCGCGCGCTTCATCCAAACAGAGCAGCACGTGGATGCAAGCGGATAACTGCCCGGCATGGCGCAGCACGTGGCTGGCAAGGCTCTCGAAGCCGCCGTCCCGCGCCGGCGTCACTTCGGCAATCTCGCGCAGCACAACACCGCTCGCCTCCACACCCCGGCCGGTGGTGATGACCACCGCGCGTTCCTCCACGAACATCAGATCGAGCAGCGCATCGCCCGGATCGAGCCCCACGGCCAGGGACGCGGCAGCACTGACCGCGGCCTCGAACCGCACCGTGTCCGGCCGCGGCTCGAAGGTGTCGAGCACCAGCGCATGGCGGGCGAACCACTCCTCCGCGGACTCGCGCACGATGGGCCTGCCAACCCGGGCAGTGCTTGGCCAGTGAAGCTGGCGAACAGGGTCGCCTGGCCTGTAGTCGCGCAACTGCAGGAACTCCTGGCTTTCGCCCACCGCGAGCACCGCCTGCATGCCCAGCGGGTGATGCCGGCGCGCACCTGGGAGAATGAGCCGCGGCACGGGATGAACGCGCGGCACCACCAGTAGAGTCTGGGGAGCGGCGCAAAGCGCCACGGCATTCACCAGGCCCAGCGGATCTGGGCGCAGCAGCACGGTGCGCTGGAAATGCAGCAACCCGCGCCTGTGCGGCTCCAGGGAAAGTCCGACCCGCGACCTGCCTCCCGCGGGCGTCGCCGGCAGGCTCGCCGGCTCGATGCGGCCGCCGCGCAGCCGCTCGATCAACATCAGCCACCGCGGATAACCAACCCGCCGGTCGAAAAAGTTGCTGGCGGGTTCCTCGGCGGCGCCAAGGCGTGCGAACTGATCGGCACTGGGGTAACGAGTCTGCAGCTCGTCGCACACGCGCAGGGCCGCCAGGCCTTGGCCGCCCCGGTCGTGCAGCGTCAATTCATACTCGAAGCGGCAGCCCACAGTGGCAAAGGCAGGCAGCCGGCGTTCGATGCGAACCCTGGGTCGGAACTGGCCGGCAGCAATCCACGCCACCAGGACAAGCGCCGCAGCGATGGAGAACAAGTGGAAAGCCATGGTGCGGTTGACGTCGATGCCGAACACCACGCCCGCGAGCATCAAGCCAAGCACCCAAAGCCCTGCAGCGGTAAAGCGCCTGGACGCCCAGACCGACATCCGGTGTACGCGTGCAAACGCCCGCAGCGGCGCTGCACGGGCCTTCTTCAAACGGGCGACGCTGCGCCGCAGGACTGCCACCACGCTCACGCCGGTACCGGCACCGTTTCCAGCAGGCCAGACACGATGGCTACGGCACTGACGCCGGCAAAGCGCTGCTCGCGCGCCAACACCAGCCGGTGCGCGATCACCTCCACCGCCACCTCCTGCACATGTTCCGGCGACACGAAATCCTCGCCGTCGAACGCCGCCAGCGCCTGGGCGAGCCGAACCAGCACCAGCGAGGCCCGCGGGCTCGCACCCAGAGCCACCCCGGCGTGTCCACGGGTGGCTGCCACCAGTTCCACCACATACCGCTTGAGAGCCGCTGACACGCGAACCTCGGCGAGCATGCTGCGCGCCGCCAGCACATCGGCCACGCTCGCCACGGCTGCCAGCTGCTCCAGCGGATGACTGCCGTTCTGGGCCGAGAGCATTGCCATTTCCTGTTCCACGTTCAGATAGCCCAGTGACAGCTTCAAGGCAAAGCGGTCGAGCTGCGCTTCGGGCAGCGGGTAGGTACCGTGGAACTCCACCGGGTTCTGGGTGGCGATCACGAAAAAAGGCTCGGGCAGACCATGCCGCACGCCCTCCGCGCTCACCTGCGCTTCGGCCATGGCCTCCAGCAGCGCGCTCTGGGTGCGGGGACTGGCGCGATTGATCTCGTCGGCCAGCAGCAGATGGGTGAACACCGGTCCACGGTGGAAAGTAAACTTCTGGTCGTGGGACGAGTACACCGACACTCCCACGATATCCGAGGGCAGCAGGTCAGGCGTGAACTGAACACGGCGGAAATTGGCATCGAGCGATCGGGCAAGGGCCTTCGCCAGCGTGGTCTTGCCGGTACCGGGAAAGTCCTCCACCAGCACGTGGCCGCCGGCCACCAGTGCCGCCACCAGCTTGCGTACAGGCACGGACTGGCCCAGCACCACGGACTCGACGGCGGCGGAAAGCGTTTGATGGAGGGCGCGAGGATTCATGATGAGACGCGCCTGCCAAAGGCTGCGCCGGGGAAAACTATCACATCACACCGCCGGGCCGCACCCTGGCCCAGGTTTCACGCCAGCCGCGTGCCGGGATCCGGCATCGCCACTGCCAACACGTGCGATACGAACAATGCCGCCATCCGGGCTTGCAACGCCCGACGGCCAGGTAGTTCCACGCCATCCAGGGCCTCGGCCACCAGCGCGGGCGTGAGCGCGCCTTGTGCCGGCACCGACACCGGCGCAAAACTCCAATGCCAGGGCTCCGGCAACACGCCGCCGAGGTCCTCCCGATAGGGGCGGTAGAAGCCAAACTCCCCGGCGCGCGCCTCGAGCCACTGCAGCAGGCCGAAAAACGGTCCGCCCGCCGCGTACTCGGCAGGCACGAGTTGCACCCCATGGCCTGGCTCAAGGGCGGCGGCGTCGTAGAGATCGAGCTCGCTGCCCCAGTGGTGACGGCTGGCACCGGGCAGGGCAGACCAGCGCAGGATGAGGTCGATGAGCTCATCCTCGCTGAGCCCGGTGCGCTCCACGGGCTCTGCGGCGGCGTTGAGCAACGGGCGCTCGCCCGAGAACTTGCGCCGCCAGATGGCGCACTGGCTGGAGAAGTCGCGGAATCCGCTGGCCGCCCTCAGGTCCATGCCCTCGAAGGCCGCCGCCTTGCGCATGGCCAGAAACGGCCCCGCCGCGTCGCGGTGCAGGGCAACGCGCGGCTCGTCCAGCTGCATGATGTGGCTGCGGGTTCGCCCGGTAAGCTGAAGCGAATCGAGCACCCCTGCCCCTGCCCGCAAGCGGCGCGCCCCTTCAGCGCGCCTGCTCGACGCTCGTGGGGTCGGTGACAAAGCCCATGCGTGCAATACCAGCCTTGCGCGCCATGGACATGATCTCCGCGAGCCTCTGGTACCGGGTGACCTGGTCGGCGCGCAGGTGCAACTCGGGCTGCGGTTGCTGCTTGGAGGCCGCGGACATCATGGCGGGCAGTTCGGCATCGCCAACCGCCTTGCCGTTCCAATAGGGCCTGCCTTCGGCATCCAGCGACAGGGTGATGGTCTCGGGCTTTTCCGGGGCGGCGCTGCTGCTGGCCCGGGGCAGATCGATCTTGATGCCGTGGGTGAGCAGCGGCGCGGTGATGATGAAGATGATGAGCAGCACCAGCATCACGTCCACCAGGGGCGTGACGTTGATTTCCGACATGGGCTGCTGGCTGCCGCCGTCGTTGAAGGTGCCGAAGGCCATGGCGGGCTCAGGCAACCTGAGGGGCGCTTGCGGTGGCGGGCCGCGAGGTCGCACCCGCCGCCGCATCCACCCGCGAACCAGTGGCCAGGAAGCTGTGCAGGTCGTGGGCGAAGGCGTCAAGCTCTGCCAGGATCACGCGGTTGCCACGCGTGAGCGCGTTGAAACCCAGCACTGCCGGCACTGCCACGGCAATGCCCAGGGCCGTCATGATGAGCGCTTCCCCCACCGGCCCGGCCACCTTGTCAATGGTGGCCTGACCGCTCACCCCGATGCCGATAAGCGCGTGGTAGATGCCCCAGACGGTGCCGAACAGCCCCACGAAGGGAGCAGTGCTGCCCACCGAGGCAAGCAGCGAGAGCCCGGTTTCAAGGCGTGCCTGGGCCGAGTTGATCCCCTGGCGTAGCGCCCGGGTCACGAACTCCGACAGATTGAGCGCGTCCCCGAGCCGGCCGGCCTGGTGGCGCTGGTGATGGGCTGCGGCGGTGATGCCGGACAAGGCCAGCCCGGCGAAAGGGTTGTCCCCCCGTCCCGCGAGCTGTTCCTCGGCGCGCGCCAAACTTGGCGCCGACCAGAATCCTTCGATCAGGTCGCGGGCGCTGGAGCGAACCGTCCAGGTTCGGTAACCCTTGAAGAGGATCACTGTCCAACTGGAAACGGACATGAGCACCAGGATGAGGAACACGGTCAGCCCGACGGCATCGGACTGGGACAGGAACGCGGAAAAACCGTAGGGAGTCTGATTCATGGGGGGCCTGAGACGGGGCGCCCGATGGCGCCAGGAAAGGCGGCTGCTACTTAAGAATCATTCTTATTGTTCGGCCGCGATCCGAGGGTGTCAAATACCAAGGCGGCATCCGGGAAAAACTCCCGGGGGTTGATGCAACCTGCCGCACGCAAAAGCGCTTGTTCTTCCACCCACCTGCCGCGGTGGCACTGCCCATTGCGGGCGCAGGCGGCACGCAACCAGACTAATCGCCGTACATCTTCTGCATCCGCTCGCGGCGCTCCTGCGCTTCGATGGAAAGGGTGGCCGTGGGCCTGGCCAGCAACCGGCGCACGCCGATGGGCTCGCCAGTTTCGTTGCAAAAGCCGTAGGTGCCCTCGTCGATGCGCTGCAGGGCCTCGTCGATTTTCTTGAGCAGCTTGCGCTCGCGGTCGCGGGTACGCAGCTCGATGGCCTGCTCTTCTTCCTGGGTAGCCCGGTCCGAGGGATCGCTGGCCGCCTCGGTCTCACGCAGGTGCTCGCTGGTGTCGCGGACATTCGCCAGAAGCTCCGCCTTGAGTTCGGTCAGGCGCTGCCGGAAGAAGGCGAGCTGGTCGTCATTCATGTAGTCCTTGGCCGGTGCGGCGAGTACCTGAGCCTCGGTTAGGGGTTTCTTCATGGGGATGCCTGGTTCCGGGGAGAGCTTGGGAGCGCGTTCCTTCACGCGGGGCGTGATGTTATGCGTTTTTGGGCGCCTCGCAAGCCTTACGTGGCCAACCGCCTTTCTCGTTACCGTGAAAGCCCTCCTGAGTAGAGGCGTGAGCAGTCCTGCCGGCAAGCGGCATCGTTTGACAATCCGCTGGGCCCGACCCCGTGGTGTCAGCGGAGGATCAGGTGGCGGCTTGGGCCGCCGTGGCGCTGTGGGCGGGCCACTTGCCGATGGCCTTGAGTTGCTTGATCC
>JADCHQ010000039.1 GCA_020248405.1 Rhodocyclaceae bacterium
GCCTCCAAGACCTCCGACGTGGCCGGGGACGGCACCACCACCGCCACCGTGCTGGCCCAGTCCATCGTGCAGGAAGGCATGAAGTTCGTGGCCGCCGGCATGAACCCCATGGACTTGAAGCGCGGCATCGACAAGGCCGTGTCCGCCATCGTCGAGCAGCTCAAGAAGGCCTCCAAGCCTTGCTCCACCTCGAAGGAGATCGCCCAGGTGGGCGCCATCTCCGCCAACTCCGACCACGCCGTGGGCAAGATCATCGCCGACGCCATGGAGAAGGTGGGCAAGGAAGGCGTCATCACCGTGGAAGACGGCAAGAGCCTCGACAACGAGCTCGAGGTGGTGGAGGGCATGCAGTTCGACCGCGGCTACCTCTCGCCCTACTTCATCAACAACCCCGAGCGCCAGATCGCCGTCCTGGACGACCCCTACATCCTGTTCCACGACAAAAAGATCTCCAGCATCCGCGACCTGCTGCCGGTGCTCGAGCAGGTGGCCAAGGCCGGCAAGCCGCTGCTGATCGTGGCCGAGGAAGTGGAGGGCGAGGCGCTCGCCACGCTGGTGGTGAACAACATCCGCGGCATCCTCAAGACCTGCGCGGTGAAGGCGCCGGGCTTTGGCGATCGCCGCAAGGCCATGCTCGAGGACATGGCCATCCTCACCGGCGGCACGGTCATCGCCGAGGAAGTGGGCCTCAAGCTGGAGAACGCCTCCCTGAAGGATCTCGGCCGCGCCAAGCGCATCGAGATCGGCAAGGAGGAAACCACCATCATCGACGGCGCCGGCGACAAGTCCGCCATCGAGGGCCGCATCAAGGCGATCCGCCAGCAGATCGAGGAAACCACCTCCGACTACGACCGCGAGAAGCTCCAGGAGCGTGTAGCCAAGCTGGCCGGCGGCGTGGCGGTGGTGCGTGTGGGTGCCGCCACCGAAGTGGAAATGAAGGAGAAGAAAGCCCGCGTGGAAGACGCGCTGCACGCCACCCGTGCCGCCGTGGAAGAAGGCGTGGTGGCCGGCGGCGGCGTGGCCCTGATCCGCGCCAAGGCCGGGGTCTCGATTAAGGGCGACAACCACGACCAAGATGCGGGTATCAAGATCGTCATGCGCGCCGTGGAGGAGCCCCTGCGGGCCATCGCGGCCAATGCCGGCGCCGAACCCTCGGTGGTAATCAACAAGGTGGTGGAGGGCAAGGGGAACTTTGGCTACAACGCCGCCACCGATGCCTACGGCGACCTGGTGGAGATGGGCGTGATCGACCCCACCAAGGTCACCCGCACCGCCCTGCAGAACGCCGCTTCCGTGGCCGGCCTGATCCTCACCACCGATGCCATGGTGGCCGAGGCGCCCAAGGACGAAAAGCCGGCGGCCACCCCGCCCGGCGGCGGCATGGGCGACATGGACTACTGATCCGGCGTCCGACGCCATTTGCAGCACCGGAGCCCCGCCTCGCGCGGGGCTTTTTTTTCGCAGGCTGTCCGGGCGGCTCAGGCGAATTGCGCCGCGAACCGCGGATAGGTCTCGCCGATCTCGCTGCGAATGCGCCCGCGCAGCAGGGCCAGCGTGTCCTGGTCCGGCGCCGGCGTGAAGCCCACCCCGGGAGGCACCTCCACATCGAATCCGGTGTTGTCGCGAATCTCTTCCACGCTGTGGCCGGGATGCACGCTCTCCAGCACGAAGCGCCGCCGCGCTCGATCGAAGGCGAACAACCCCAGGCCCGTGAGCAGCTTCCACGGCCCCCCGGGCCGGTAGGTGCCCGGCGCACTGCTGCCCGGCGCGCTGATGAAATCCACCTTGGGCACGAACACGCGCCGTGTGTGTTCCTCGCGGAACAGGATGACCCGCGGCACCAGGAAGTACAGGTAGGAAGAGCCGAAGCAACCTGGCCAGCGCACCTCGCTGGCGGGATAGCCGCCGCATCCCACGAGGTTGATGTTGGCCTCGGCATCGATCTGGCCGCCGCCCAGGAAGAACGCATCCACCCGGCCCTGGGCCGCCAGATCGAAGGTCTCCACGCCGCCGTCGGTGAAGCTGTTGTGGCGGCGCGAGCCCAGCACGTTCACGCGCAGCGCCTCGCCGCTGCGTGCGCGGGCCAGCAGCGCGCCGGCGCCGGGAATGGGCGAAGAGGCGCCCACCACCACGTGGCGGCAGCCCTGCAGCAGGCCACCGATCACTGCCACCAGCAGTTCGGTGGGGCTGGAGGCAACGGGCGCGCTCACGACGCAGCCGCCATGGGGGCACCCAGCCACTCGGCGAGCCAGGTGTCGAACCCCTCCCGGGTGCGGGCCATGGCGGCGTAGCGGGCGAGCGACGCCTGGTCGTCGCCGTAGGCATCG
Organism: Rhodocyclaceae bacterium; assembly: GCA_020248405.1. Lineage (GTDB taxonomy): Bacteria > Pseudomonadota > Gammaproteobacteria > Burkholderiales. The sequence continues at coordinate 2,328 of JADCHQ010000039.1, forward strand.
GCAAAGCGCAGCGGTTTGGCGCCACCTGGTGCCAGCGCCACGTGGTCCACATACAGGGCGGGCAGCACGCCGGGGGCGCGATCCGGGTCGTCCATGAGGTTGCCCTCGATGACCGCCTCCACGGTCACCAGGGTGCGCCGAGCGGCGTGCCCCAGCGTGACCAGGTCGCGCTGGCGGCCCACGAACACGTTGCCGTGCCGGTCGGCCGCCGGGGCGTGAAACAGCGCCACGTCGGGGCGGATGGCGGGCAGCAGCACCACCGGGTCGCCGGGCGCGAAGGGGTTGTCCATTACCTTCCAGTCATGGCGCGAGGCCAGCAGGTCCGTGCCGAGGACGCCGCGCAGGGGGATAAAGGGAATGCCCTTCTCGCCAGCCTGCAGGGCGGCGTGGATTGCCGGGCAGGTGGCGTCGCGCATCGTGATCGACCCAGCCCGCAAGGCGGCGGCAAAGCGCGGCCCCGTGCCGTGCTCGCCCAAGGTGATCGCCGAGGTCTCCACGGTGCGTACACAACCCGCGCCGATCAGCACGTCGGCCTGGATGCCGCCGATGGGCACGCACAGCAGGTGCAGGTCGCGGGCGCCGCGCATGACCAGGGCACGGGTGGCCGCCATGGACACGCCCACGGCGTCCTGCGCCACTGCCAGCAACGCGCCGTCGGGAACGGCGTCGGCCAGGGTTTCGAGCGCCTTGTTCATGCCCGCCCTTCCCCGGCGCCATGGTGCGCGCCTGTGACAACCGCGCCGCGATGGCCCCCCCCTGCCGCCTGCGCCGTACCGCCGGTCTTCGTCCCCGTCCATGTTCCAGCCTCTTCGATGAAGATTCAGGGTTTGTGTTCACCACCCTACCCGTGCGGAGATTAGCATCGGCGCGCCAGATCCCTGGCGGTGCCCACGACGGACAAGAGGTTTTTCGGCAACCGCCAGCAGACCGGCGGTTCGCGCCGCAGACGGCTCGCGGCTGGAGGACCGGGTGCATTTCGCCACATTCACTGCTAAATTCGTAAGGTTTTTTTATTGTCGAGGAGGGCTCATGCGGTGGCACCCGTGGCGTTCCGGGTTTGTCTGGGGCGCTCTCGTCTGGCAACTTGCCGCCGCGCCCGTCCTGGCCCAATCGGGCCCGCGCTTTGCGATCCAGCGCTTCGAGGTCAGCGGGGCGAGCGCC
>JADCHQ010000004.1 GCA_020248405.1 Rhodocyclaceae bacterium
CTGTCGTGGTGGCGTTTCTACTTTCGCTTCTTCAGAGGCTCTGTGAAGAGCGAGCAGATCATCGAGTTCCTCGGCGCCCTGCGGCGCACGATCGGACGAAAGCTGTTGGTGATCTGGGATGGAGTGGGTTGCCACAAGAGCCGCCAGGTGCGTCAGTGGCTCGAAGCCCAGAACGGCCAGATCGCCATCGCATTCCTGCCGCCCTATGCCCCGGAACTCAATCAGGAGAGCAATGAACTGCGAACTGCCAGGACGCGTCCATTGCGCGGCGTATTGCAACAGCTGTTCGTCCGTGCCTCCCTGGATTCGGTGCCCGACAAAGGCCGTAGCCAGTGGCTCCGCTTCGTCCAATACCTTTGCCATTTCGGACACCGCCTTCCAGCCCGCATCGGGTTCGGCCAGCAGGAAATGCAGGGTGGCAGTGGTGATCAGGTCTCGCCTGGAGTTGACGCCGTCATTCCGGGACAAATAGCTGCTGAGCGCCAAGGCCTGCCGGTAGTCGCCGCGCGCCAGGGCAAGGCGCATTTTTGCGAACCAGTGCCAGTAGCTCGACCGATGGGAACGTGCGCAGATCTCGAACAGCGGGCTGGCAAGCGTCGACTCGCCTGCCCGTTCGAGCGTGGCGGCGCCATTGCAGGCGGAAGCTCCAGCTTCGAATGACATGTCCGTGTGATCGCGAAAATCGGGAAATGACAGTAAGGTCTGCTGTGCGGCCCGTTCGTCGTATTGACGCAGCTGGGCGGAGGCCAGCTCGTCGAAGTTGCTCCACAGGTCGGGACGGGCGCGGACTGCCGCTGCCAGCATCGACCCTTCCGCGGCTGTGTCACCGGCGAGGCGTGCCCGCTTGGCGAAGAAGCGGTCGCGCAGGTAGTTCCCAATGAAGCGCTCGCGGTTCTCCTCCATCAGACGGACCGCCTCCGGCTTGCGCCCGGCGATCCCGAGGGCGTCATGGGCAAGCTCCAGATACCAGAACTGGTGATGGGTGTAGCGCGCGGCACGCAGATAGTGCTCCGCGTGGGAAGCTGCGCGCCGCGGGTCCATGCGCGTGATGTCGAATCGATCTTCGCGATTGCGCTCGGCGGCGCGCCATGCGCGCATGGGTTCGTCCTGGTAGAAGCGCTTCGGGCCATCCGGCAGCAGATCGTCCATGGCCTCGGATACGGGGGTCTCGCCCCCGGTCCAAGCGCTATACCTCGCGCGCCCGATTGGCCAGGTCCGACTGGGTGTGGGGCTTTCCATCGGCAGGTGGCGCCCATTGCTCCCACTCCACTGTAAACATTTGCACAACCGTGGGTGGGTAGTCGGTGAACACCTTGGGTATCCGCGCCATCAGTCGCTCGCGCACGGTGGGTGTATCCCTCAGGAACGGCAGCGGCAGCGCCGTCTGCGTAACGACGGCGCGGTTCATGGCGTGCAGGGCGTCGATGTGGTCCCGGTGCGCGAGGCGGTCGAAGGCTCTTGCTGAGCGCCAATTGGCGGCGTTTTTGTCTCAGGCTGGCGTGTAGCTGCTTTCCACCTGCAGGCCCACGAGGATCGCGAGATCGCTCGGATCGTCCTCGGGCTTGACCCGCAAGGCGCGGCGCAGCGCGGCGGTGCCCGGGGCATCCAGCAGGCCGGCGCGTTCGAGGTCGCGGGCGATGAGCAGGTGAACCTGTTCCTGCGATTCATTTGCGCGTGAAAGGGCCGGCATGAGCAGCGGTGCGTACCGGGTGTGGCGCGCCAGCAATTGGGCCCGCAGTTGGTTTTGTTCGGGTCGCGCCTCCCCGCCGCTGTAGTTTGCGCCCAGCACCTCCGCAGCGAGGATGGCCATGAGCGCCTCGGCCGGTGCAGCAATCGCGCCGGCACGCCCCTGCGCCTCGGCCAGGTTGCCGTCCAGCACGGCGCGCAGGGCCCGCGCTTCGGGGCCATTGCGGCCCTCCAGCAGCTTCACGGCGTAGGGCCGCCGGTGCAGGTGAAAGAATGCCCGGGCGCGCAGCACCGCAACGCCCTCGGCGTTGCCATCGCTTTGCGCCAGAGTCGCGAGCGAGCGTTCCCACAGGTGCCCGGCGGCTTCTTGGGCTGGCGACAGCAGCGCGGCCAGCAGTTGCAGGCGCTGCGCGCGCTCCACGGGCGGGCCATCGCCGGCGACCAGCGCGCGAGGATCGGCGGGAATGTCCGCGCCGGCGGGCTTGGCCCTGTTGTGAGCCGCCTCGGCGGCCGCCGGCGCGGCAGGCAGCTTCAGGGCCGCCATGACGTCGGGCAGCTGTGCGGCGAAGGCCTCTTCGGGCGGGAGTTCGTCGTGGAAGGCGATGGGCGCGATGCTGGGCAGCGGCGACTCGTCCCAACCCTGCCCGCTGGCGCGGCGCTGCCATTGCTTGAGCTGCACCTCGAAGGCGTTGGCCCCGTTGGCCAGTGCCACCTCGCCGCGCACCACGCGGTTCGCACCCACGGCGTCGGCCAGGGTGGCGATGGCCTGCCACTGGTAGTTGCGGCGGTTCGCGCCCAGGGCCTGCGCCGCCAGGGTGGGATCCACCACACACATGGCGCCCTGGGTGGCGATGCGCGCAGCCACCATGCGGCCATCAGATAGCGCCCCGGCCGGTCTACCGATGCGCCGCGGGCCTCGAAGGGTACCACCAGCACTGCGCAGGCAGCCCCCGCCAGTACCCGGGAGAACAGTTGTTCCTCCCGTTGCGCCCAGGCCGAGGGCCGTACGTCGAAGGGTTCGAACAGGCGTGCGGGCGCAGCGGGCTTCGCAGGCTTGCCAGCGGCGAGCGCCACGGAAGCGGCGTGCTGGGCCTGAAGGGCCGAGTGACGCGACAGCGCCAATGTGCTGCCCAACAGGAGCAGCGCCGTGCCCCCGATGGCGCCTGCAAGGCTCGCTACCAGCGACAAGCGTGTGTTCGCCGTGTTCATGCGCTGCCTCCGCATAGAGCCGCGCCGGGAGCCCCTGGGGCCCGGCGTGGCCATGGCCGACGGGATGACCTTCCCGGCGAGATATGACGGTGCACAGGCGCGGTGAACACGAGTCCCGGCTCCCGCCGTGGGCGAGCGATGTATAGTCGGGCGCTCCCCGTCTCACCCCGTTGTCATGCACCCCGGCCCTGTCTGTTCGAGTGTTCCTCTGGCGCGCAAGTCCCCCTGGACGGCGTTGGTCCTGCCGTGTCTGGCGATGGTCGCCGCGGGCTGCTCGAAACAGGAGACGCCGCCTCCAGCCCGCCCCGCGCCGGCGGTGAGCGTGGTCACTGTCGAGAAGCGTGACGTGCCGGTGGCCTTCGAGTTCGTGGCCCAGACGCGCAGCCCGCGGCAGGTGGAGATCCACGCCCGCGTGGCGGGCTTCCTGGAGCGGCGCGCCTACACCGAGGGCGCGGCGGTACGGGCGGGAGAACTGCTGTTCCAGATGGATCCGCGGTCCTTCGATGCGCAGCTCAGGCAGGCCGAGGCGGTGCTGGCGCGCAACGAGGCGAGTCTCGCCACTGCCCGCGCCACCCTCGACCGGGTGCGGCCGCTCGCGGAAAAGAACGCACTGTCGCGCAAGGACCTGGACGACGCGGTGGGCCAGGTAGCGGCCCAGTCGGCCACGGTGGAGCAGTCCCGCGCCCAGGTGGAGGCCGCGCGGCTCGACGTGTCCTACACGCGGGTGCTCTCGCCGGTGGCGGGGCTGGCCGGCGCGGCGGTCGTGGCCGATGGCACCTACGTCAACCCGCAGAACAGCCTGCTCACCACCGTCTCCGTCCTGTCCCCCATGCGGGTGCTGTTCAGCCTTTCCGAGAACGAGGCGCAGCGCTATCGCCGGGAGGTGGCCGACGGCCGGCTGCGGCCGCCGCCGGGACGGCGCTACGCGGTGGAGGTGGTGTTGGGCGACGGCACCGTGTTCCCGTACCGGGGCGAGATCACCTTCGCCAATCCGTCCTTCAACGCCAAAACGGGCACCTTCGAGGTTCGCGCCGAAGTGGCCAACCCCGACGCTGTGCTGCGCCCCAATCAGTTCGTGCGGGCGCGGGTGCACGGGGCGGTGCGTCCCGGTGCAGTGGCCATTCCGCAGCGCGCGGTACTGCAGGGGCCGAGGGGCGCTTTCGTGTGGCTTGTCGCCGATGGCAAGGCCCAGATGCGGCCGGTGGTGCCGGGGGACTGGGTGGGCGATCTCTGGGTCATCGACGAGGGCCTGAAGGGCGGCGAGCAGGTGGTGGTGGACGGCACAATGCTGCTGGCCGCGGGCATGAGCGTGAGCGCCCGGGCGCTGGAAGACCCGGCCGCGCCGGCGCGGCCGCCAGGCCCCGCGCCCAGGCCCTAGAGCCGCGCCGGACATGTTCTCCCGCTTCTTCATCGAGCGGCCGATCTTCGCGACGGTCGTGTCGATCCTGCTGTGCCTCGCCGGCGTGGCGGCCATGCTGGTGCTGCCCATCGAGCAGTACCCCACCATCACGCCGGTGCAGATCACCGTGAGCGCCACCTACCCGGGCGCCGATTCGCGCACCCTGGCCGAGTCGGTGGCCGCACCCATCGAGGCGCAGATCACGGGCGTGGAGAACATGATCTACATGAGCTCCACCAGCTCGGCCACCGGCCAGTTGTCCATCACGGTGTTCTTCTCCCTCGACACCGATGCCGACGCGGCCCAGGTGCAGGTGCAGAACCGCGTCAACCTGGCGCTGCCGCAACTGCCCTCGGCGGTGACCCAGCTGGGCGTGTCGGTGCAGAAGAAGTCCTCGTCCATCATGATGCTGCTGGCGGTCACGGGCAAGGGCGGGCGCTACTCGGACCAGTACATCGCCAACTACGCCAACGTGTACGTGCTCGACACCATCAAGCGCGTGCCGGGAGCCGGCCAGGCCGCCATCATGGGGGTGCCCGACCAGGCCATGCGCATCTGGCTCAACCCCGAGCGCATGGCCTCGCTGGGCATCACCACCACCGACATCCAGCAGGCCGTGGCGGGGCAGAACGCGCTGTTCGGCGCGGGCCAGCTGGGCCAGGCGCCTGGCGCGGGACGCACGGAGCTCACCCTGCCGGTGGTGATGCAGCGCCCGGCCACCGACCCGGCGCAGTATGACCAGATCATCCTGCGCGCCAGCCAGGACGGCAGCGCGCTGGTGCGGCTGAAGGACGTGGCGCGCGCGGAGGTGGGGCTGCGCCAGTACGTGATCGACAGCCGGCTCGACGGCGCGCCGGCCACCTTCATCGCCGTGTACCAGCAGGCCGGCGCCAACGGGCTCAAGGTGTCGGAGGCGGTGCGCGCCGCGCTTGCCGAGATGAAGTCGCGCTTCCCCGAGGGCATCGACGCGGTGGTGGCGCTGGACACCAACGAGTTCGTGCGCATCGCCATCGACGAGGTGGTGCACACCCTGGTCGAGGCAGTGGTGCTGGTGGTGCTGATCGTCTACCTGTTCCTGCAGAGCCTGCGCACCACGGTGATCTGCCTGGCGGCCATCGTGGTGTCGCTGGTGGCTACCTTCGCGGGCATGCTGGCGCTGGGCTTCTCCATCAACCTGCTCACCCTGTTCGGGCTGGTGCTGGCCATCGGGCTGGTGGTGGACGACGCCATCGTGGTGGTGGAGAACGTGGAGCGCAACATGGCCGAGCACCACCTGCCGCCGCGCGAAGCCACCATCCGGGCCATGGGCGAGATCAGCGGCGCGCTGGTGGCGGTGGTGCTGGTGATGGCGGCGGTGTTCGTGCCGGCGGCATTCCTGCCGGGCACCACCGGGCAGATCTACCGGCAGTTCGCCATCACCATCGTGGTGTCGCTGGCGGTGTCGGGCCTGGTGGCGCTCACCCTCACCCCGGCGCTGTGCGCCCTCATGCTCAAGCACCAGGCACCGCGCACGCGCGGCTTCTTCGGCTGGTTCAACCGCGGCGTGGACCGCGTCACTGGCCTGTTCGGCCGCGCGGTGGTGTTCCTGATCCGCCGCCTGGCCGTGGCCGCGGTGCTGCTGGCGGTGCTGGTGTACGCCATTTTCCACCTGTTTCGCACCCTGCCCACTAGCTTCGTGCCCAACGAGGACCAGGGCTATGTGATGGCGCTGGCCCTGTTGCCCGGCGGGGCGAGCCTGGACCGGGCGCGCGACGTGTCGGAAAAGGTGGACGCGCTGTTCGCCGCCGATCCGGCCGTGGAGAGCCGCTCGCAGCTGATCGGCTACAGCCTCCTGGACGGCGGCTTCAAGACCAACGCTGCCACGCTGTTCGTCACGCTCAAGGACTTCGCCGCGCGCTACGAGTCCATTGAAACGGCCAGGGCGCAGAACCCGCGCAGCGTGCTCACAGGGGTCTACAAGACTTCGGCGTCGGTGGAGGAAGCCATGGTGATCCCCGTGGCGCCGCCGCCGATCCCGGGCATCGGCAGCACCGGCGGCTTCGAGCTGTGGATTCAGGACACGGCGGCGGGCGATCCCGCGCGGCTCGAGGAGGCGGTGCAGGCCTTCGTGGCCCGGGCCCGCCAGCGCCCCGAGCTAGCCGCGGTGAACACCACCTTCCGGGCCTCGCTGCGGCAGTTGCGCGTGGACGTGGACCGCGACAAGGCGCTGCTGCTGGGCGTGCCGGTGCAGGACGTGTACGGGGCCATCCAGGCGCAGTTCGGCTCGCTGGTGGTGAGCCAGTTCAACCAGTTCAGCCGGGTGTGGCAGGTGGTGCTGCAGTCCGACCCGGTGTTCCGCCGCAAGCCCGAGGACATCGGCCGGCTCTACACCCGCTCCCAGCAGGGCGACATGGTGCCCCTGTCCACGCTTGTGACCACCCGCTGGGTGACGGGGCCTGACGTGCTGCCGCGCTTCAACGGCTTCCCGGCGGCCAAGGTCAACGGCGGCCCCGCTGCGGGCTACAGCTCGGGGCAGGCGCTCGCGGCCCTGCAGGAAGTCGCACGGGAGAGCCTGCCGCCGGGGTTCACCACCGCGTGGTCGGGCCTGGCCTACGAGGAGACCAGGGCCGGCGGCGCCTCCGCGATGGTCTTCGCGCTGGGTCTGCTGGTGGTGTTCCTGGTGCTCGCCGCACAGTACGAGTCATGGCGTCTACCGCTGGCGGTCATGACGGCCATCCCCTTTGGCGTGCTGGGGGCCCTGGTGGCCAATCACCTGCGCGGCCTGCAGAACGACGTGTACTTCCAGATCGGGCTGCTGGTACTGATCGGCCTTGGCGCCAAGAACGCCATCCTGCGCGTCACCGCCGCGGTGGACCTGCGCCGACAGGGGCGCACCGTGATGCAGGCCACCATTGAGGCGGGCGAGCAGCGGCTGCGCCCCATCATCATGACTTCGCTGGCCTTCGGTGCGGGCGTGCTGCCGCTGGTGGTGGCCATGGGCGCGGGAGCCAATGCGCGGCACTCCATCGGCACCGGCATCCTGGGCGGCATGATCGGCGAGACCACCCTGGCCATGCTCTACGTGCCGGTGTTCTTCTACCTGCTGGAGCGCTTCGCCCAGTGGCAGGAGCGCCGGCGGGCCGCCCGGGGCGGCGCCGCGCCGGCTGACCCGCCGCCCGCTTCCGAGGCGGTTGGCGGCGGTCCCGGTGCGCCGCCGGCGCAAGCAGACACGCCGCCATGAGCGCGGCGCGGCGAACGCTCGGCTGGCTTTGCCTGTGCGCCCTGGCCGGGGCCTGCACGGTGGGCCCCGATTACCACAAGCCCGCCCTCGAGGTGCCGGCGGCCTATCGCGTGGAGCTGTCCGCGGCGAGCGTGGCCGAGGACGTGGACTGGTGGCGGGGCTTCCACGATCCGGTGCTGGACCGGCTGGTGCGCGAGGCGCTGCGCAACAACCGCGACGTGCGCATCGCGGCGGCGCGCATCGACGAGTACGAGGCACGGCTTGCGGGCGCGCGGGCGGCGGGCTTGCCCGTGGTGGGCTACAGCGGCACCCGCACACGCCAGCAGATCACGGAAGTGGGCCCACAGCCCCTCCCCCGGGGCATCGATTCGCGCAGTGCCACAGCCACGGCGCTGGCCTCGGCGAGCTGGGAGATCGACCTGTGGGGCCGCATCCGCCGCACCACGGAAGCGGCGCGCGCCGACCTGCTGGCCACGCGCGAGGCGCGCCGCGGCGTGGTGCTGAGTCTGGTCACCGAAGTCGCGCGCGGGTACGTGCAGTTGCGCAACCTCGACAGCCAGCTGGACATCACCCGCCGCACCCTGGCGCTGCGCGCCGAGGGAGTGAAACTGTTCGAGACACGCTTCGCCGGGGGCGTGATCTCCGAGGTGGAGCTGCGCCAGGTCCAGGCGGAGTACCAGTCGGCCGCTACGCGCGTCCCCGACCTGGAGCAGGCCATCGCGCAGCAGGAAAACGCCCTGTCCGTGCTGGTGGGCGCCAATCCCGGCCCCATCGAGCGGGGCCGGGGGCTGAACGACCTCAGTCTGCCAGCGGTGCCGAGCGGCCTGCCCTCCGAACTGCTGATCCGCCGCCCGGACCTGCGCAAGGCAGAGCAGGACCTGATTGCCGCCAACGCCCGCATCGGCGCGGCGCGGGCGCGCTATTTCCCCACGGTGTCGCTCACCGGCGCCCTGGGGTCTTCCAGTGCGGCCCTGTCGGATCTGTTCACCGGACCGGCCTCGGTGTGGAATTTCGGCGCCGGCCTCACCGGACCCATCTTCGACGGCGGCCTGGTAGCCAGCACGGTGCGCCAGGCGCAGGCGCAACGCGAGCAGCTCCTGGCCAGCTACGAACAGGCGGTGCAGCAGGCCTTCCGCGAGGTCAACGACGCCCTGGTGGCGAATCTGCGCACCCGCGAACGGGCCCAGGCCCAGGCACTGCAGACCGAGGCCCTCAGGCGCTACTCGGAGCTGGCGCGGATGCGCTACGAGGGCGGCTACACAAGTTACCTGGAAGTGCTCGATGCCGAACGCGGGCTGTTCAGCGCCCAGCTCGCCGAGGCCCAGGCCCGCGGCGACGTGGCGAGCGCGCTGGTGGCCTTGTACAAGTCTCTCGGCGGCGGCTGGGTGGAGCAGGCCGAAACGCTCGCCGAGGGTCCGCAACCGAAGACAGGAGATGCGCGATGAAACACTGGCTGATCGCCGCCGTGCTGGCGGTGGCCGCCACCGGCTGTTCGTCCCCGGGCCTGCGCAAGGCCGAGGGGCTCGAGGTGGCCGGAAAACTGGCGCCCGTGCCCAAGGGCGTGTCCGTCTATCAGTACGTGGATCCGCGCTTTGACTTCCTGCCCTTCCGCCGCGTGCTGCTCGAACCGGTGGTGGTGTACACGGCGCCCGACCACGGCTTCGGTGACATTCCCCAGGCCGAGCGCCAGGCACTGGCGCGCTTCATCGACGCCAATGCGCCGCGCATCCTGGGCGGCGCCGCCGTGAAGCTGGCCGAGGCCCCCGCGCCCGATGTGCTGCAGCTGCGGCTCACGCTGGTGGGCATGACCCGTAGCCGTCCGCTGCTGCAGGGTGTGAGCTACGCCATTCCCGTGGGCGCGGCGCTCAATCTCGCCAAGGGGGCCGCGGGCGGCAGCGGCGTGTTCATGGGCTCGGTGATCCTCGCCGGGGAGTTCTACGACACCTCCACGGGCGCCCTTGCCGCGGGCTTCCTGGCACAGCGCAGCCCCAATGCCGTCAACGTGCTGGCCATCGCCAGCGAATCGGCGGCGGCCGAGCAGGGTGCGCTGTCGCTGCTGGAGGAGCCGCGCGGCCGGTTCGATGCACGGGCAGCCGAGCGGCGCTGAGGCATTCCAGGCCGCGGCCCTGCGCGGCCGCGCGGCGGACCGAGCCGTTCAGAAGGGTTTGATCACCACCAGCAGCACCGCCGCGACCAGCAGCAGCACCGGCATCTCGTTGAACCACCGGAACCACACGTGGCCGCGCTGCACGCGCCCGGCGCGAAAATCGGCCAGCACGCGCCCGCAGTAGCCGTGATAGGTCACCAGCGCGAGCACCAGCACGAGCTTGGCGTGCATCCAGCCGCCGCCGATGCCCAGGCCCAGCCACAGCCACAGGCCGAACACCAGCGCCAGCGCCCCCAGCGGCGTCATGAATCGATACAGCTTGCAGGCCATGAGCAGCAACCGCTCGCGTTCGGCCGTGCTGTCCGGCGCCACCATGGCCAGGTTCACGAAGATGCGCGGCAGGTAGAACAGGCCGGCGAACCAGCTCGTGACGAAGATGATGTGCAGCGATTTGATCGAGAGGTACATGGCGCGTGGAGTGGGCGTCGGCCGCAGCGTCCCGCGAGCATATCTCCGAAAGGGCCGGTTTGCGATTCCCCTGCCCTGCCGGCATCGCCGTTGTGGGAGCTGCTGGGTGAGTGCCCTCGCAAGGTCCACCGTGGGCCGTCGGCGCCGGGATCGCGGCAAGCCTTCATGCGCTCGCCAGTGCCCGCCACCAGCCATGGGCTGTATGCTCAAGGCCACGGCGCTGGCCAGACATGCCGCGCGGGAGTGAGCACCCGGTGCGCCTTCGACGATCCGCCTCGCAACGAACCCTGACAGGAGCTGCCATGCGCCCCCTTCGATCCCCCCTCGCCCTGCCCTTGCTGGCGGCCGCGCTGTTGTCTGCCGGCAGCCTTGCTCGCGGTGAACTGGAGCCCATGGTGAACGTTTTTCCGACCGACCTGCGCTGGGCAAATCCGGCGTCCATCCCCAAGGCCATCGAACTGGCGGTGGTGTATGGCGACCCGGGGAAGCCAGGCCCCTATGTGTTTCGCGCCCGTATGCCGGCAGGCACCAGGCTGGCCGCCCACCGCCACCCCGATGCGCGCTGGGTCACGGTGCTGGAGGGCACCTACCGCTCGGCCGTGGGCGAGCGCTTCGATGTGGAAGCCTCAACGGAATATCCCCGGGGCAGCTTCTATGTCACGGCGGCCAACGCACCGCACTACAGCTATGCGGTGACCGATGTGATCGTCCAGGAGCAGGGCGTGGGCCCCACCGGCATTGCCTACGTGCATGCCGAGGACGATCCTCGCCACGGGCGTTGAACCGCCCGCGGGCGAAGGGGCCTGTGCCATAATCGCGCGCTCTTCGCCGGGGGGATGGCCCGGCGAGGCTTCCACATCACGGCAACGGGAGAGCACCATCATGTTTCAGTCTCGAATTTTTTCCGCTGGCGTGCTCGCGCTGGCCGCCTTGCTGCCGGCTTCTGCCGGTGCTGAAGAGGATCTCAACTGGCAATTCGTGCCCGGGATCCCACGTCCCGTGGAGGTGGCCATCGTCTCCGGCGATCCCTCCAAGGAAGGGCCCTACGTGGTGCGCTACCGCACGCCATCGGGCATGCGCTTCGCGCCAGTGACCCATCCCGATGCGCGTGAGCTCACCATCATCAAGGGCACCTACTGGATCGCCCAGGGCGAGAGCTACAACTGGAAGCAGATGGACGAGTTCAAGGCCGGCGCGGTCATTCAGAAGGAGGCCAACAAGCCTTACTTCGGCTGGGCGCGCACCGCCGTGATCCTCGAGGAACGCGGCACCGGCCCCACCAACCTCAATTACGTGCACGAAGACGACGACCCGCGCAACCACCGCAAGGATTGACGCGGGTCCGGCACCGGCCGGACTTGCAGCAGCATCCGGAGCGCGGCCAAGGCCGCGCTCTTTTATATGGTGCACGCCCGGGCAACGCCCTTCAGGTGCCCAGGCTTGAGTGCCCAGCAGGCCAGCGCTCAGGCGCGCGGCGCGGCCGTGGCAGCCCGAATCTGATCCAGCGCCGCGGGGTCCTCCAGTGTAGTGAGATCGCCCGGGTCGCGCCCCTCCGCCAGGGCCTGGATACTCCGGCGCAGCAGTTTGCCGGAGCGCGTCTTCGGCAGCAGCGTCACGAAGTGCACGCGGGCGGGTCTGCCGATGGCGCCAAGCTGGCCGTCCACCGTGGCCATGACTTCCTTCTCCAGGGCGGCGCGCGCCTGTGGCGTGGCAGCCACGGCAGGGTTCTTGAGCACCGCGAAGGCGAGCGGCATCTGACCCTTGAGCGCGTCGGCCACGCCTACCACTGCGACCTCGGCCACCGCGGCGTGGGCCTGCACGGCCTCCTCGATCTCGCGGGTTCCCAGCCGGTGGCCTGCCACGTTGATCACATCGTCGGTGCGGCCCAGGATGGTGTGGTAGCCCTCGGCGTCGCGGATGCCCCAGTCGAAGGAGGAATACACCTGCCGGTCGCGGAACATGGAGAAATAGGTTTTCACGAAGCGCTCGTCGTCGCCCCAGACGGTGGACAGGCAACCCGGCGGCAGCGGCGGCACCACTGCCACCACGGCCTTTTCGTCGGCGCCCGCCTCGGAAGCATCGGACTCGCGCAGCAGGCGCAGGTCGTAGCCATAGGCGGGAAAGGCCGGGCTGCCGAACTTCACGGGTGTGGGCTCCACGCCGGGCATGGCGGTGAGCATGGGCCAGCCCGTTTCGGTCTGCCAGTAGTGGTCGATGACAGGCTTGCCCAGCAGGTCGCTGATCCAGCGGTGGGTGGGCTCATCCAGGGGCTCGCCCGCCAGGAACAGGTGCCGCAGGGAAGACAGGTCGTGGCGGGTGACGAAGGCCGGATCCTGCTTCTTGAGCACACGAATGGCAGTGGGCGCCGAAAACATCACGTTCACGCCGTGGCGCTCCACCAGGCTCCACCAGATGCCCGGGTCCGGCCGGATGGGCGTGCCTTCGTAGAAGATGGTGGTCATGCCCGCGAGCAACGGCCCGTAGACGATGTAGGAATGGCCCACCACCCAGCCGATGTCGGAGGTGGTGAACATGGTGTCACCGGCCGCGCCGCAGTAGATGTGGCGCATGGAGGCGGCCAGGGCTACGGCGTAGCCGCCGGTGTCTCGCTGCACGCCCTTGGGCCTGCCGGTGGTGCCGGAGGTGTAGAGGATGTAGCTCGGTTCGTTGGATTCTAGCCACTCCACCGGCACGGCGGCGCCGGCATGCCGTGCGCCCAGCGTCTGCCAATCCACATCGCGCGGGGCGCAGCGCGGGAAGCCCGGGTCGAGTCCGCGGTCGAACAGCAGCACGTGGGCCGGCTTGGCGGCGCACAGGTCGATGGCCTCGTCCAGCAGGTGCTTGTAGGGCACCACCTTGCCAGCCCGCATGCCGGCGTCGGCCGACACCACCAGCTTGGGGCGCGCGTCATCGATGCGCGTGGCCAGGCTGTGGGCGGCAAACCCCCCGAACACCACCGAATGGATGGCCCCGATGCGCGCGCAGGCGAGCATGGCGAAGGCCGCCTCGGGAATCATGGGCATGTACACCAGAACCCGGTCGCCGCGGGTCACGCCCAGCGATTGCATCATGGCCGCCACGCGGTTGACCTCGGCGTGCAACTCGCCATAGGTGTAGGATTTTTCCGCGCCGGTTTCCGTGGAGACGAACACCAGCGCCGGCTGGTGGCGGCGCGCAGCGAGATGACGATCCACGGCGTTGTGGCACAGGTTGGTGAGCCCGCCCGCGAACCAGCGCGCGAAGGGCGGCCGGGAATAGTCGAGCACCGCATCCCAGGGGCGCTGCCAGTCCACCAGCGCCGCCTGCTCGGCCCAGAAGCCTTCCCGGTCCTCGATGGAGCGCCGGTGAAAGGCGCGCAGCTTTTCTCCGCTCATTGCATGTTCTCCGTGGGTGGCGCGGCGCGGGCGCGAAGGCACCCGCATGCTGCTGCGGGTACCTGCACCGCTTGGTCAGGCGATCTTCACCACTGTGCGGCCCTTGGCGGCGCCATCGAGGTAGCCCTGGAAGGCGCCCTGCAACTGGTCCAGGGGCAGCAGGCGCACCATGCTTTGCAGGTGCCGCGGCTTGAGGTCGCCGGCAAGGCGTTGCCACACCTGCTCGCGCAGCGGCATGGGGCAGTTCACCGAGTCGATGCCGCACAGCGTCACCCCGCGCAGGATAAAGGGCATGACCGTGGTCTTGTATTCAAAGCTCGCCGCCAGGCCGACGGCGGCGATGGCGCCGCCTTCCTTCATGGTGCTGGTCATCCACGACAGCACGTCGCCGCCCAGGTTGTCCACCGCACCCGCCCACAGGCTCTTGTCCAGCGGCCGGATCTTGGCCAGATCTAGGGACGATCGCAGCATCACTTCCTTGGCGCCCAGGGAGGTGAGGTAGTCGGCCTCGGACGCCTTGCCGGTGAGCGCGACCACGTGGTAGCCACGCCCCGCGAGGATGTCGATCACCACCGAGCCCACGCCGCCAGTGGCGCCGTTGACGATCACCGGTCCGCGCCCGGGTTCGAGGCCGTTGGCCTCCATGCGCACCACGGCGAGCCCGGCGGTGAAGCCGGCCACGCCCAGGGCCATGGCCTCCTGGGTGCTGAGCCCCTGGGGCAGGCGCACCAGCCACTTGGCGGGCACGCGCATGCGCCCGGCGTAGCCGCCGTCGTGGGCCACGCCGATGTCGTAGCTGTTGGCGATCACCTGGTCGCCGGGCTTGAAGGCCGGATCGGTGGAGGACTCCACCGTGCCCGCGCCGTCGATCCCGCCCACGCAGGGAAAACGCCGGATGATCTTGCCCGCGCCCGTGGCCGCCAGCGCGTCCTTGTAGTTGATGCTCGAGTACTCGGTGCGGATCACCACCTCGCCCGGGTCGAGTTCGTCCACCGTCATGGCCACCATCCGCGAGACGACCTTGCCGTCCTCGTTGAAGATGCGCAGCGCCTTAAATGTGCTCATGGGTCTCCTCCGTGGTTGAGTTGTTCGATTTGGTTGCCGGTGGCGGGCCACCGGCGGCGGCCCGGAAGGGCCATGGGGTCGGCGGCGATCACCCGCGGTGAGCCTCGCCAAGGTAGCGCCTCGTCTGCATCTCCACCAGCCGGCTCGCGGTACGGTCATGCTCCGGGCCGCGCCTCACATGGGCATACAGTCCCGGCACATCGCTGCGGGCCGCCACCACCAGCTTCACCCGCCGATCGTAGAACTCGTCCACCAGCCACGTGAAGCGGCGCATGCGGTCTGCCTCCCCGCTCGCGGCGAAGCGCGGCACGCCCGACAGCAGCACGGTGTGGTAGCGCCGCGCCAGCTCGATGTAGTCGGCCTGGGCGCGGGGCCCGTCGCACAGGGCGGCGAAGTCGAACCACGCCACGCCGCCCGCCACGCGTCGTGACTGCACCGGGCGGCCGCCGATGGCCAGTTCCATGGCAGTGCCGGACTCCCCCGCCAGGTGCACGAAGGCGCTCTCCATGGCCGCCTCGGCGGCGGCATCCAGGGGCTGGTGCCACACCCCGGCACGTTCGAGCACCTGCTGCCGGTAGTCGGTGCCGGCGTCCATCTGGTGCACCACCAGCCGCTGGCGGATCAGATCGATGGCGGGCAGAAACTGTCCCCGCTGCAGGCCGTGCAGATACAGCGCGCCTGGCTCGGTGTTGGAGGTGGTGACCAGCGCCACGCCGTGGGCCAGCAGACCCTCCAGCAGGCGCCGCAGGATCATGGCATCGCCGATGTCGGTGACCTGGAACTCGTCCAGGCACAGCAAGCGCGCCTGGGCCGCCAGTTGTCCGGCCACCGTGTGCAGCGGGTCGGGCCTGCCCTGCAGGCGCTTGAGTTCGTGGTGCACCTCGTGCATGAACCGGTGGAAATGGGCACGGCGCTTCGGGCGGGCGGCAGAGAACTCGAAATAGCCGTCCATCAGAAAGCTCTTGCCCCGCCCCACCCCGCCCCAGAGGTAGAGTCCCGCCACGGGCGGCTGCTCCGGCTTGAGAAAGCGCAGCCAGCGCCGCGATGCGGCTGCCGGGCTGGCGATGCGCTCTTCGATGCGGGCAAATTCGCCCAGTACCGCCCGTTGCGCATCATCCAGCGCGAACCCCAGGGACCGGGCGCGCTGTTCGAACCACGCCAGCAGACGCGCGGCGGTGCCGGTATGGCGCTCCATCAGGACCTCGCCGGCCGCGCTGGAGGACATGGACGGGCGCCCGCGCGCGGGCGCCTAGATGTGGAGGCTGCGCTTGTGCACGCCCAGCGCCGCCTCGTGCATGGCTTCGGACAGGGAAGGATGGGCGTGCACGATGCGGGCGATGTCCTCCGCGGTGGCGGAGAACTCCAGCGCCACCACCGCCTCGGAGATGAGCTCCGAGGCAAAGGGACCGATGATGTGCACCCCCAGGATGCGATCGGTCTCGGCATCGGCCAGCATCTTCACGAAACCCGCGGTCTCGCCCAGGGCGCGCGCACGGCCCGAGGCGATAAAGGGGAACTGACCCGCGCGGTAGGCGACGCCGGCGGCCTTGAGCTCCTGCTCGGTCTTGCCTACCCAGGCGATCTCCGGGGCGGTATAGACCACCCAGGGGATGGTATCGAGATTGACGTGGCCGTGGTGGCCCGCGATGGTCTCGGCCACGGCCACGCCCTCTTCGGAGGACTTGTGGGCCAGCATGGGCCCGCGCACCGCATCGCCGATGGCATAGATGCCGGGCATGCTGGTGCGGCACTGCGCGTCCACCTCCACGTAACCGCGGCCATCGAGTTTCACGCCGACGGACTCGGCGTTGAGCCCGGCGGTGTTGGGCGTGCGCCCGATGGCCACCACCAGCCGGTCGAATTCGTCGCGGTGCCGGGTGCCTTCGCGCTCTTCGTACTCCACCAGCACCGACTTCTCGCCGGTGGTGACCGACAGCACCTTGGCACCGGTGTGGATGATCAGCCCGAGGGGCCCCGTGAAGGCGCGGAAGGCTTCCTTGGCGATCTGCTCGTCGGCGGCGGCCAGGAAGGTGGGCATGGCCTCGAGGATGGTGACCTCGGCGCCCAGGCGCTTCCAGACGCTGCCCATCTCCACGCCGATCACGCCCGCGCCGATGATGCCCAGGCGGCGCGGTACCGAATCGAAGGACAGCGCGCCCACGTTGTCGCACACCAGCGCGTTGTCGATGGCCACGCCGGGCAACTGGCGCGGCACCGAACCGGTGGCCACGATCACGTTTCGCGCCACGATGGTCTCGCTCGGGCCATCGCCCGTGACCTCCACCTGCCAGCCGCCGTCCGGGGCGGCACCGGCGAAGCGGCCGAAGCCGTGCAGCGACTCCACGCGGTTTTTCTTGAACAGCAGCGCAATGCCCGTGGTGAAGGTATTCACGATCTTGGTCTTGCGCGCCTGCATCTTCGGCACGTCGATGCTGACGCCCTTGAGGCCGATGCCGTGGTCGGCGAACTTGTGCAAAGCGCGCTCGTAGTTCTCCGAGGATTCCAGCAGCGCCTTGGAGGGAATGCACCCCACGTTGAGGCAGGTGCCGCCGAGGCTGGGCTTGCCGGCCGGGTTTTTCCAGGCGTCAATGCAGACGGTCTTGAGGCCGAGCTGCGCAGCGCGGATGGCGGCAACGTAGCCGCCAGGGCCGGCGCCGATGACCGCCACGTCGAAGGTCTTTGGCATGGCGTTGCTCCGCTAAAGGTCCAGCAGCAGGCGGGCCGGATCCTCCAGCGCCTCCTTGATGGCCACCAGGCCGAGCACCGCTTCGCGCCCATCGATGATGCGGTGGTCGTAGCTCATGGCCAGGTAGTTGATGGGGCGAATCACGATCTGCCCGTTTTCCACCACCGCCCGGTCCTTGGTGGCGTGCACGCCGAGGATGGCGCTCTGGGGCGGGTTGATGATGGGCGTGGACAGCATGGAGCCGAACACCCCGCCGTTGGAGATGGAGAAGGTGCCACCGGTGAGCTCTTCGATGGAGAGCTTGCCGTCCTGGGCACGCCGGCCGAAGTCGGCGATGGCTTTCTCCACATCGGCCAGCGACATCTGGTCGGCGTTGCGCAGGATGGGCACCACCAGCCCGCGCGGGCTGCCCACGGCGATGCCGATGTCGAAATAGCCGTGGTAGACGATGTCCGCGCCATCCACCGAGGCATTGAGGATGGGGTATCTCTTGAGCGCGGCCACCACCGCCTTCACGAAAAACGACATGAAGCCGAGCTTCACGCCGTGGTCCTTCTCGAACCGGTCCTTGTACCGGTTGCGCAGGTCCATGACGCCCTGCATGTTCACTTCGTTGAAGGTGGTGAGGATGGCCGCGGTAGCCTGCGACTGCACCAGCCGTTCGGCCACGCGCTGGCGCAAGCGCGACATGGGCACGCGCTTCTCGGGCCGGTCGCCGAGCAGTTCGTCCACGTTCACGGGCGAGGGCATGGGCGCCGGGCCGCGGGCCGCGCCCGGCCTGCCCTGCACGAAGCCCACCACGTCTTCCTTGGTGATGCGCCCGCCACGGCCGCTGCCGGCCACCTGTGCGAGGTCCACCTGGTGTTCAGCTGCCACGCGGCGTGCCGCCGGCATGGCCAACACCTCCTGCGCGGCCGTTGCCGGGGCGGCGGCGGGCACGGGTTGCTCCGCGGGCGCCGCGGCAGCGGGGGCTGCGGCAGTTGGCGCGGCAGCCGCCTTTGCGTCGGTGTCGATGGTGGCGATGAGTTCGTTGCTCACCACCGTGCCGCCGTCACCCTTGATGACGCTAGCCAGCATCCCCGAGTCTGGGGCCGGCAGTTCCAGGACCACCTTGTCGGTTTCGATGTCGATGAGGTTCTCGTCGCGCTGGACGTATTCGCCCTGCTTCTTGTGCCAGGTCAGAAGGGTCGCTTCCGCCACGGATTCGGACAGGGCGGGTACCCGCACTTCGATCAGCATAGGGGCTCCGTGAGAGCGTTCGTGGGAAGGCGCTGCCGCTTGCCGGTCATGCGCCGTGGGTCAGGGCTGCGTCCACCACGGTCTTCTGGCGCTGGTTGTGCAAGGCCAGATAACCGCCAGCCGGCGAGGCGCTGGAGGGACGCAGGGCGTAGCGCAGCCTCTGCTCGGGCCTGAGGTGGCGCAACAGATAGTGCTGGATGCGATGCCAGGCACCCTGGTTGCCGGGCTCTTCCTGGCACCAGACCACCTCGCCCGCCTTGGCGTAGCGGGCGATCTCGGCGGCGAACTCGTCGTGGGGAAAGGGGTACAGCTGCTCGATGCGCACCAGGGCTATGTCGTCGATTTTCTTCTCGCGACGCGCCGCCAGCAGGTCGAAGTAGATCTTGCCGCAGCAGAAAACCACCCTCTTCACCTTGTTCGCATCGAGCTTTTCGGCGTCGGGAATGAGCGGCTGGAAGCGGCCGCTGGAGAGGTCCTCCAGGGAGGACACCGACTCCTTGTGCCGCAACATGGACTTCGGGCTCATGATCACCAGCGGGCGGCGATAGGGCCGCAGCATCTGCCGGCGCAGCACGTGGAACATCTGCGCGGGCGTGGACGGCACCACCACCTGCATGTTGTAGTCGGCGCACAGCTGCAGAAAGCGCTCCAGACGCGCCGAGGAGTGCTCCGGGCCTTGACCCTCGTAGCCGTGGGGCAGCATCAGCACCAGCCCGCACATCCGGCCCCACTTCACCTCGCCCGAGGCGATGAACTGGTCGATCACCACCTGGGCGCCGTTGGCGAAGTCGCCGAACTGCGCCTCCCACACCACCAGTTCGTTGGGCGAGGCCGTGGCGTAGCCGTATTCGAAACCCAGCACCGCCTCCTCGGAGAGCACCGAGTCGATCACCAGGAAATCGGGCTGGTTCTCGGCGATGCGCTGCAATGGGACCCAGGTGCCCGCATCCCAACGCTCACGGTTCTGGTCGTGGAGCACGGCATGGCGGTGGAAGAAGGTGCCGCGGCCGGAATCCTGTCCCGACAGGCGCACGCCGAAGCCCTGCTTGAGCAGGCCCGCGTAGGCGAGCGTCTCGGCCATGCCCCAGTCGAGGGGCAACTTGCCAAGGCCCATCTGGCGGCGATCGGCAATCACCTTGTCCACCCGCGGGTGCAGCTTGAAGTGCCCGGGAATGGCAGTGACGCGTTCGGCCAGGGCGCGCAATTCCGCCATGGGCATGCCGGTGTCCACGGCATGGCGCCATTGCACAGCCTGGTAGGGCTCCCAGTCCACCTGAAAGGGCGGTTTGAAGTCGTAGATGATGCTCTTGTTGGTGTGCTGGCCCGCATCGAGGGCGTCGCGGTAGGCCTTCACCATGGCTTGCGCCTCTGCTTCGCGCAACACGCCCTCGCGCACCAGCCGGTCGGCGTAGAGCTTGCGGGTGCCCGGGTGCTCGCCGATGATCTTGTACATCAGCGGCTGCGTGACCATGGGCTCGTCCTGCTCGTTGTGGCCGAGCTTGCGGAAGCAGATCACGTCGATGACCACGTCCTTACCGAACTCGGTGCGGAAGTCCACGGCGATCTCGGTGGCGAAGATGACTGCCTCGGGGTCGTCGCCGTTCACGTGGATGACCGGCGCCTCCACCATCTTGGCCACGTCGGTGCAGTAGAGCGACGAGCGGGTGTCGCGCGGATCGGAGGTGGTGAAGCCGATCTGATTGTTGATGATGATGTGCACCGTGCCGCCGGTGCCGTAGCCGCGCGTCTGCGACAGATTGAGGGTCTCCATCACCACGCCCTGGCCGGCGAAGGCGGCGTCGCCGTGCAGCAGCACCGGCATCACCTGCCGGCCGTCACGGTCGCGGCGGCGGTGCTGGCGGGCGCGCACCGAACCCTCCACCACGGGGTTGACGATTTCCAGATGAGACGGGTTGAAGGCGAGGGTCAGGTGCATCGGGCCGCCGGAGGTCATCACGTCCGAGGAAAAGCCCTGGTGGTACTTCACGTCGCCCGCGGGCAGTTCGCCCGCGTGCTTGCCTTCGAACTCCTCGAACAGGTCGCGTGGCAGCTTGCCCATGGTGTTGACAAGCACGTTCAGGCGCCCGCGGTGGGCCATGCCGATCACCAGCTCCTGCACGCCCGCGGCACCGGCCTTCTGCAGCAGCGTGTCGAGCATGGCGATGATGCTGTCGCCGCCCTCCAGCGAGAAGCGCTTCTGCCCCACATAGCGGGTGTGCAGGTATTTCTCCAGGCCCTCGGCGGCGGTGAGGCGCTCGAGGATGTGGCGCTTCACGTCGGGCCCGTAGGAGGGCCGCGAGCGCGCCCCCTCGAAGCGCTGCTGCAGCCAGCGCTTCTGGCGCATGTCGGTGATGTACATGTACTCCAGGCCGAGCGTGCCGCAGTAGGTTTCGCGCAGCGCCTTGAGGATGTCGCGCAGCGTCATCTGCTCGGGCCCCACGAAGGTGCCGGTGTTGAACACCGCGTCCATGTCGGCGTCGGTGAGTCCGTGGAAGGCCGGGTCCAGCTCGGGAATGGCCGGCGGCTTGACGCGCTTGAGCGGGTCGAGGTTGGCGAGCTGCACTCCCAGGAAGCGATAGGAACTGATGAGCTGGAATACCCCGGCCTGTTTCCGGAACAGCTCGGCCACCTCGGCCGGAGAGGCCTTGTTGCCCGCGGTGGTGCGCTGGCGGGCGATGCGCGCGATGAGTTCGCGCACCGGCTCGTGGGGCACGTCACGCGGCCCGGGAAGCACCTGGATCTGATCGAAATAGCGCTTCCACTCGGGGGCCACGGAGTCGTGGTTTTCCAGGTAGCTCTCGTAGAGCTCGTCGATGTAGGGCGCATTGCCTCCGAACAGGTAGGAGCCCGACATCAGGTCCTTCATCATGGCTTTTCCTCCTTCGGGGCCGGCGGCGCTCAGGCGCGCGCGGCAAGCGGTTTCACGTCGCGTCGCGGCGATCCCACGAACAGCTGGCGCGGGCGGCCGATCTTGTATTCGGGGTCGGCGATCATCTCGTTCAATTGCGCTACCCAGCCCACGGTGCGTGCCAGGGCGAAGATAGCGGTGAACAACGACACCGGGATGCCGATGGCCTTCTGCACGATGCCCGAATAGAAATCCACGTTCGGGTACAGCTTGCGCTGCACGAAGTAGTCGTCTTCGAGGGCGATCTTCTCCAGGCCCATCGCGAGCTCGAACAGCGGATCGTCCTGCAGGCCGAGGGCGTTCAACACCTCGTGGCAGGTCTCGCGCATGAGCTTGGCGCGGGGATCGTAGTTCTTGTAGACCCGATGCCCGAACCCCATCAGCCGCACGGTGGAGTTCTTGTCCTTCACGCGCGTGATGAACTCGCCGATCTTCGCCATGCCGCCCATGGCCTGGATCTCGCCCAGCATGGTGAGGCACGCCTCGTTGGCGCCGCCGTGGGCGGGCCCCCACAGGCAGGCCACGCCCGCGGCAATGGCGGCGAAGGGATTGGTGCCCGAGGAGGCGCACAGCCGCACGGTGGAGGTGGAGGCGTTCTGCTCGTGGTCGGCATGCAGGATGAAGATGCGATCCAGCGCCCGCACCAGCACGTCGTTGACCTTGTAGTCCTCGCAGGGCGTGGCGAACATCATGTGCATGAAGTTACCGGTGTAGGACAACTCGTTGCGCGGATACATGAAGGGCTGGCCAACCGTGTACTTGTAGGCCATGGCCACCAGCGTGGGCATCTTGGCGATCAGCCGGATGGCGGAGATGTCGCGCTGCTTCGCGTCGTTGACGTTCATGGAATCGGGATAGAACGCCGACAGCGCGCCCACCAGGCCGGTCATCACCGCCATGGGGTGGGCGTCGCGGCGGAAGCCCCGCAGGAAAAACTGCATCTGCTCGTGAACCATGGTGTGACGGGTCACGCGCTCGTTGAACTCGGACTTCTGGGCCGCGTTGGGCAGCTCGCCGTAGAGGATGAGGTGGCACACCTCGAGGAAATCGCACTGCACCGCGAGCTGCTCGATGGGGTAGCCGCGATAGAGCAGCTCACCTTTATCACCATCGATGTAGGTGATGGTGGAGTTGCACGAGGCGGTGGAGAGGAAGCCCGGGTCGTAGGTGAACTTGCCGGTCTGGGGGTACAGCTTGCGGATGTCGATCACGTCTGGACCGACGCTGCCCTTGAGGATGGGCAATTCGACAGTCGCGGTGCCATCGTCGAAGGTGACGGTGGCCTTGCCTGGGCTGCTCATGGACTCCACTCCCTTGTGCGTTCAGGTCTCATTCTAGGGGGTTTTACCTGACGATGTTGCACAGCATCATGAATCACGCCTCACGCAGCCGCGCCACCACCTGGGCCGCCCGGGGGTCGTGGCATTCGGCCCTCCCGGAGGCGAGATCCCACAGTTCGCCATCGGGCAGCTCCAGCAGGCGCACGAAGGCGTCGCACTGCTGCGCCGTGAGCTGCGGCCAGTGACGATCGAGAAAACGCCCCAGGACCAGGTCGAGTTCCAGGAGGCCGCGGCGGCAATGCCAGCGCACGCGATCGAGCGCCACGCGGGCTGCATCGCTGTCCTGGACGGTGTCGCTTGTGCCAGGCATCAGGCGCGCTCCCTCCCTCACACCATCCTCTTGACCATCAGTTCCTTGATGCGCCCGATGGCGCGCGTGGGGTTGAGGCCCTTCGGGCACACGTCAACGCAATTCATGATGGAGTGGCAGCGGAACAGCCGGTAGGGGTCTTCCAGGTCGTCCAGGCGTTCGCTGGTGGCCTGGTCGCGGGTGTCGGCAATGAAGCGATAGGCGGCCAGCAGGCCGGCGGGCCCCACGAACTTGTCCGGGTTCCACCAGAACGACGGGCAGGAAGTGGAGCAGCAGGCGCACAGGATGCACTCGTACAGGCCGTCCAGTTCCTCGCGCTCGGCGGGCGACTGCAGGCGCTCCTTCTCAGGCGCGGGGGCGGTGTTCTGAAGGTAGGGCTTGATGGAGTGGTACTGCTTGAAAAACTGCGACATGTCCACCACCAGGTCGCGGATCACCGGCAGGCCGGGAAGCGGGCGCAATTCCACCGGCTCCTTGAGGTCGGCCAGGCGGGTGATGCAGGCCAGGCCGTTGCGCCCGTTGATGTTCATGGCGTCGGAGCCGCACACGCCCTCGCGGCAGGAGCGGCGCAGGCTGAGGCTGTCGTCCAGGGCCTTGATGCGCACCAGAGCGTCGAGGAGCATGCGATCGGAGGGCTCGAGGGCAACCTCGTAGTCCTTCATGTAGGGCTTGGAGTCCTTGTCGGGGTCGTAGCGGTAGACGCTGAATCTCATGGCGGTATCCGGAAGATCTGGCGGGCGGCCTCAGTAGGCGCGCACCTTGGGCTCGAAGGTCTGGGCGGTTAGCGGTGTGAGGTTCACCGGCTTGTAGGCCAAGCGGCTGCCGTCCTTGTACCAGAGGGAGTGCTTGAGCCAGTTCACATCGTCGCGCTTGGGGCAGTCGGAGCGGTCGTGGGCGCCGCGGCTCTCGTGGCGGGCGTCAGCCGACACCATGGTGGCCATGGCCACCTCCACCAGGTTGTCCAGCTCCAGCGCCTCGATGCGCGCCGTGTTGAAGGTGCGGCTTTTGTCGGCGATGCCGGTGCGCGCGGCGCGCGCGGCCACCTGCTGCATGCGGCGCACGCCCTCGGCGAGCATGTCGGGGAAGCGGAACACGCCGCAGTGCGCCTGCATGGTGCGGCGCATCTCAGCGCCCACCTCGTGGACGCTCTCGCCGCCAGCCTGGCCATCGAGCCGTGCCAGACGCGCCCGGGACAAATCGGCGGCGTCGCCGGGCAGGTCCTTGTGGCCCGGGTTCTCCCGAAGGTACCGGATCACGCTCTCGCCCGAGGCGCGGCCGAACACCAGCAGGTCGGTGAGGGAGTTGGTGCCCAGGCGGTTGGCGCCGTGCACGGAGGCGCAGCCGCACTCGCCCGCGGCGTAGAACCCAGGCACCACGGCGGCATGCTCGCCCCCCCGCGGCACCACCACCTCGCCGTGATAATTGGTTGGGATGCCGCCCATCTGGTAGTGGCAGGTGGGCACCACGGGGATGGGATCCTTCACCGGATCCACGTTGGCGAACTTGCGGGCGATCTCGCGGATGCCCGGCAGGCGCTTTTCGATCACCTCAGCGCCCAGGTGGTCGAGCTTGAGCAGGATGTGGTCAGCCTCCTTGCCGGCGCCGCGCCCTTCCTTGATCTCGGTGGCCATGGCGCGCGACACCACGTCGCGCGACGCGAGGTCCTTCATGGTGGGGGCATAGCGCTCCATGAAGCGCTCGCCATTTTTGTTGAGCAGGTAGCCGCCCTCGCCGCGCACGCCCTCGGTGATGAGCACGCCCGCCCCAGCCACGCCGGTGGGGTGGAACTGCCAGAACTCCATGTCCTCCAGCGGGATACCGGCGCGCGCCGCCATGCCAAGGCCGTCGCCGGTGTTTATGAAGGCGTTGGTGGAGGCGGCGTAGATGCGCCCCGCCCCGCCCGTGGCGAACAGCGTGGCGCGGGCGTGGAAGATCCACACCTCGCCCGTCTCCATTTCCATGGCAGTCACCCCCAGCACCTGGCCGGAAGCGTCGCGGATCAGGTCCAGCGCCATCCACTCCACAAAGAACAGGGTGTTGGCGCGCACGTTGCGCTGGTAGAGCGTGTGCAGCATGGCGTGGCCGGTGCGGTCGGCAGCGCAGCAGGAGCGCTGCACCGGCCGCTCGCCGAAGTTCTGCGAGTGGCCGCCGAAGGGGCGCTGGTACACGCTGCCGTCATCATTACGGTCGAAGGGCATGCCGAAGTGCTCGAGCTCGTATACCGCCTGGGGCGCCATCCGGCACATGAATTCGATGGCGTCCTGGTCGCCCAAGTAGTCGGACCCCTTGATGGTGTCGTACATGTGCCACAGCCAGGAATCCTCGCCCATGTTGCCCAGCGAGGCGCCGATGCCGCCCTGCGCCGCCACCGTGTGGGACCGGGTGGGAAACACCTTGGACAGGACGGCCGTCTTGAGGCCGGCCTCGGAGAGCTGCAGGGCGGCGCGCAGACCGGCGCCGCCGGCGCCCACCACCACCGCGTCGAATTTGCGTACAGGAAGACTCATCAGGCGATGCTCCAGAGAATCTGGATGGACCAGAGGGAATAGGCCACCAGCAGCAGGATCACCCCGACCTGCAGCACCAGCCGCACGCCGGCCGGCTTGACGTAATCCATGAGGATGTCGCGCACGCCGACCCAGGCGTGCCAGAACACCGACAGCAGGAACAGCAGGCTCGCCAGGCGCATCCACTGCTGAACGAACAGGCCCTTCCAGAGGCCGTAGTTGCCAGGGCGCTGAAACAGCACGATACCCAGCATGAGCACGCTGTAGGTGGCCATCACCACCGCCGTGACGCGCTGGACCAGCCAGTCGCGCAGCCCGTAATGGGCGCCCACCACCACACGTTTCACCACAGCCAGGCTCCGAAGACGACGGTGAGGAAGAGGCTCGCTGCCAGCACGATCCAGCTGCTGACGCGAGCGCGGGCGAGCGCCGTGCCCATGTGCAGGTCGAGCACCAGGAACCGCAGCCCCGCGCAGAAGTGGTGCAGGAAAGCCCACAGCAGCCCGAGCAACAACAGCTTAACCAGCGGGTTGGACAGAAGCTGCCTGTACAACACATAGCTGTCCGGGGACTGCAGACTCATCTGCAGCAGGTACAGCAGGAAGGGCAGCATCAGGAACAGGCCCGCGCCGGAGACGCGGTGCAAGATCGACACGAACCCCGGGACAGGCAGCCGGATCTGGAAAAGGTTCAGGTGCTTGGGGCGGGCCTTGGCCATCGCGGGCACCTCAGGAGAGTGCACACCCGCGAGAGCGGGCGGCGGGAGTGCGATGGGAACGCCCGTGCGGCGCGCTGCAGACGGCCTGGAGCGGGTCATGGAAAGGATGCAGGGAGCGATGAGCGGGAGTGAACAAGCGGGAGCCTCTTCAGCTGAGCGCGTTGGCGTAGTGATGAAACCGGGTGTTGCAGAATCCGCGCCGCAGCTCGACCGGTTTGCCGCCATAAGTATAGGCGACGCGTTCGATCCGAAGAAGCGCATCGCCGGCGCAAACCCCGAGCATGTGGGCGGTATCGGCATCGGCAGCCACCGCCTTGAGACGTTCCTCGGCGGCGACCACCTTCACGCCGAAGGCGGCCTCGTACATGGAATACAGCATGCAGCGGTGGGCCTCGGCCACCGTGGCATCCAGGCCGCGAAAGGCCGACGCCGGGAGCCTGACTTCTTCCAGCACCACCGGGCCGCGGCCGTTGATCCACAGCAGGCGGCGAAGCCGGATGAGGGTGCCCCCGGGATCGAGGCCGAGCAGGCCGGCGCTGGTGGCATCGGCGCGCACGCGCTTCAGGTCCACCAGCCGCGCCTCTAGCCGCTCAGCCCGGCCCCGGTCAGGCGTGACGTGCAAAAAGGACAGGTGGGCGCGGGCATGGGAGTGGGAGGCCACGAAGGTGCCTCGCCCCTGGCGGCGCACCAGCACGTTTTCGCCGGCAAGCTCGGCCACCGCCTTGCGCACCGTGCCCTGGCTGACGCTGAAGCGCTGGGCCAGGTCGATCTCGCTGGGGATGGCCTCTCCGGGGCGCCACTCGCCCGACTCCAGCAACTCGGTGATGAGCTGCTTGATCTGGCGGTACAGGGGTTGGAAGGCTGGCGCGGGCGCGAGCCCTGCGAAGGAGGTCTTCATGCCCCGGGATTGTGCCACAAGCGCCGGGAAACGTATCAGACGTCTTATATAAGACTCGCGTTGACACGGCGCAGCGCGGCTCCGTATCATCGAAATGGTGTAACCAGTGGCTGCCCAGGCTCCAGGGCCTCGTGCAGCGCAACATGCTCGCGCCGCCCCTCCAGGGTTCGCGCGTTCCCGAACCCTCACCAGGAGCCTCCATGAAGAGCCCCGTTCGCGTTGCCGTCACCGGCGCCGCCGGCCAGATCGGCTACAGCCTGCTGTTTCGCATCGCCTCCGGGGAGATGCTCGGCCGCGACCAGCCGGTGATCCTGCAGCTTCTCGAGATCCCCGACGAGAAGGCGCAGAAGGCGCTCAAGGGCGTGATGATGGAGCTCGAGGACTGTGCCTTCCCGTTGCTGGCCGGCATGAGCGCCCACGCCGAACCCGCCACGGCCTTCCGCGACGCGCAGGTGGCCCTGCTGGTGGGCGCCCGGCCCCGTGGCCCGGGGATGGAGCGCAAGGACCTGCTGGCCGCCAACGCCCAGATCTTCACCGCCCAGGGCAAGGCCCTTGACGCAGCCGCCAGCCGCGACGTGAAGGTGCTGGTGGTGGGAAACCCCGCCAACACCAATGCCTACATCGCCATGAAGTCGGCCCCGTCGCTGCCGCGCACGGCCTTCACGGCCATGATGCGCCTCGACCACAACCGCGCCCTGTCGCAACTCTCCGCCCCCACCGGCAAGCCGGTGGATTCCATCGAGAAGGTGGTGGTGTGGGGCAACCACTCCCCCACCATGTATCCGGACATCCGCTTCGCCAGCATCGCCGGCCAGCCCGCGCCCCAGGCGGTGGCCGACGAAGCCTGGTACCGCGACACCTTCATTCCTACCGTGGGCAAGCGCGGCGCCGCCATCATCGAGGCGCGCGGCCTGTCCTCGGCCGCCTCCGCCGCCAACGCCGCCATCGACCACGTGCGCGACTGGGTGCTGGGCACCGCCGGGCGCTGGGTCACCATGGGCGTGGCATCCGACGGCAGCTACGGCATCCCCGAGGACATCGTCTACGGTTTCCCGGTCACCTGCGCGGGTGGCCGCTTCGAGGTGGTTAAGGGGCTCGATATCGACGCCTTCTCACGTGCCCGCATGGACGCCACGCTCAAGGAACTGCTGGAAGAGCGCGACGGCGTGAAGCACCTGCTTTGATCGTCGCCACTGCACCGCGCCGCTGGGCCGGCGCGTCACATCAATGCCTGGTGGCCGCGGGCTGCCGTCCTGGAGGTCCGTCATGACTGCTTCTGTTTCCGCGGGCGCGCGTTTCCGCGCCGCGCTCGCCGCCGAGAAGCCCCTGCAGGTAGTGGGCGCCATCAACGCCTACCACGCGCGCCTCGCGCAACGCTGCGGGTATCGCGCCATCTACCTGTCCGGCGGCGGCGTGGCGGCGGGCTCCCTGGGCCTGCCTGACCTGGGCATCAGCAACCTGGACGACGTACTCACCGACGTGCGCCGCATCACCGACGCGTGCGATCTGCCCCTGCTGGTGGACGTGGACACGGGCTTCGGCGCCAGCGCCTTCAACATCGCCCGCACCACCCGCTCGCTCATCAAGTTCGGCGCTGGCGCCATGCACATCGAGGACCAGGTGGGCGCCAAGCGCTGCGGCCACCGGCCCGGCAAGGAACTGGTGTCCACGACCGAGATGGTGGACCGGGTCAAGGCCGCCGCCGATGCGCGCACCGACGCCGAGTTCGTCATCATGGCGCGCACCGATGCGCTGGCGGTGGAAGGCCTGGAGGCAGCCATCGAGCGCGCCTGCCGCTGCGTGGAGGCGGGAGCGGACATGATCTTCCCGGAGGCCATGACCGAGCTGCCCATGTACCGCCGCTTCGCCGAAGCGGTGCAGGTGCCGGTGCTCGCCAACATCACCGAATTCGGCTCCACGCCTCTGTTCACCGTGGACGAACTGGCCACGGCGGGCGTGGGTCTGGTGCTCTACCCGCTATCGGCCTTCCGGGCCATGAACAAGGCCGCGCTGGAGGTGTATCGGCACATCCGGGCCGACGGCACGCAGAAGGCCGTGGTGGATTCCATGCAGACCCGGGCCGAGTTGTACGACTTTCTCGGCTATCACGATTACGAGAACAAACTCGACGCGCTGTTCGCGAAGGAGAAAAGCAAGTGAGCACGGAGACTCCCCAACCCGAGGCCGGTGCCGGCCCCAAGCCCAAGAAGTCCGTTGCCCTGTCCGGCGTCACCGCCGGCAACACCGCCCTTTGCACCGTTGGCCGCAACGGCAACGACCTGCATTACCGCGGTTATGACATCCTCGACTTCGCCGACGACGCCACCTTTGAGGAGGTGGCCTACCTGCTGGTGCACGAGAAACTGCCTACCAAGGCCGAACTCGCTTCCTACCGCAACAAGCTCAAGCAGCTTCGCGGGCTGCCTACCAGCCTGAAGGCGGCGCTGGAGTGGATCCCGCCCGCCGCCCATCCCATGGACGTGTTGCGCACCGGCGTTTCGGTGCTGGGCACGCTGCTGCCGGAAAAAGACGATCACTCCGTGCCGGGCGCGCGCGACATCGCCGACCGGCTGCTCGCCAGCCTGGGCTCCATCCTGCTGTACTGGTATCACTGGAGCCACAACGGCCGTCGCATCGACACCGAAACCGACGACGAATCCATCGCCGGACATTTCCTGCACCTTCTGCACGGCAAGCCGCCCTCCGAGTTGTGGGAGCGCGCCATGCAGACCTCGCTCAACCTCTACGCCGAGCACGAGTTCAACGCCTCCACCTTCACCGCCCGGGTGATCGCCGGCACGGGCTCGGACATGCACTCCGCCATCGCTGGCGCCATCGGCGCGCTGCGCGGGCCGAAGCATGGCGGCGCCAACGAGGTGGCCTTCGACATACAGGGCCGCTACCACACGCCCGACGAAGCCGAGTCCGACATCGTCAGGCGCGTGCAGAACAAGGAAATCGTCATTGGCTTCGGCCATCCGGTCTACACCATCGCCGATCCGCGCAACAAGGTCATCAAGGAGGTGGCGCGGCGGCTGTCGCGCGCCGACGGCGACATGAAGCTGTTCGACATCGCCGAGCGCCTCGAAACCGTCATGTGGCGCGAGAAGAAGATGTTCCCCAACCTCGACTGGTTCAGCGCCGTGAGCTACCACATGATGGGCGTGCCGCGCGCCATGTTCACGCCGCTGTTCGTGATCTCGCGCACCTCCGGCTGGGCCGCCCACGTGATCGAGCAGCGCATCGACGGCAAGATCATCCGCCCGAGCGCCAACTACACCGGCCCGGAAAACCAGAAGTGGATTCCCATCGAGAAGCGCAAGTAGCCCCGCGCCTCTCCCCGCCCCGAACCGAACGCTCCCTACGGATCCCGCGCCCATGTCAGCCCATATCTCCAATGTTCGTCCCAAGCCCGACCAGGTGCTGGTGGACATCGCTAACTACGTCACCAAGAAGAAGATCACCAGCAAGGAAGCCTTCGAAACGGCCCGTTACTGCCTGATGGACACCCTGGGCTGCGGACTGGAGGCGCTGGAATACCCCGCCTGCACCAAGCTGCTCGGACCGGTGGTGCATGGCACCGTGGTGCCCAACGGCGCGCGCGTGCCGGGCACCCAGTTCCAGCTCGATCCCGTGCAGGCGGCCTTCAACATCGGCGCCATGATCCGCTGGCTCGACTTCAACGACACCTGGCTCGCCGCCGAGTGGGGCCACCCCTCCGACAATCTGGGCGGCATCCTCGCCACGGCCGACTGGCTGTCACGCACCGCGGTGACCCAGGGCAAGGCGCCGCTGACCATGCGCGACGTGCTCACCGCCATGATCAAGGCCCACGAGATCCAGGGCTGCATCGCGCTGGAGAACTCCTTCAACAAGGTGGGCCTCGATCACGTGGTGCTGGTCAAGGTGGCCTCCACCGCCGTGGTGGCGCAGATGCTCGGCCTGTCCCACGAGGAGATCGTCAACGCCCTGTCCCTTGCCTGGGTGGACGGACAGTCGCTGCGCACCTACCGCCACGCCCCCAACACCGGCTCGCGGAAGAGCTGGGCCGCGGGCGACGCCACCGCGCGCGCCGTGCGCCTGGCGCTGATCGCCCGCACCGGCGAGATGGGCTATCCCTCGGTGCTCAGCGCCAAGGGCTGGGGCTTCTATGACGTGCTGTTCAAGGGCAACGCCTTCAAGTTCCAGCGCCCCTACGGCAGCTACGTGATGGAGAACGTGCTGTTCAAGATTTCCTTCCCCGCCGAATTCCACTCCCAGACCGCGGTGGAGTGCGCCATGGACATCCACGCCGCGCTCAAGAAGGCCGGCCGCGCGCCCGAGGACATCAAGCGCATCACCATCCGTACCCATGAGGCGGCCATCCGCATCATCGACAAGAAGGGGCCCCTGAACAACCCCGCCGACCGCGATCATTGCATCCAGTACATGGTGGCCGTGCCGATCCTCTTCGGGCGCCTCACCGCTGCCGACTACGAGGACGAGGTGGCCAGGGATCCGCGCATCGACGCGCTGCGCGACAAGATCGTGTGCGTTGAGGACAAGCAGTTCACCAAGGATTACCACGATCCAGAGAAGCGCTCCATCGCCAACGCCCTGGCGGTGGAATTCAAGGACGGCAAGAAGCTCGGCGAGTTCGTCTGCGAATATCCCATCGGCCACAAGCGCCGCCGCAAGGAAGGCATGCCCGTGCTGGTGGAGAAATTCAAGACTAACCTGGCGCGCCGGTTCCCCGCCAAGCAGCAGAAGGCCATCCTGGAGGTCTGCATGGACGCCACCCGCCTGGCCGCCATGCCGGTGAACGAGTTCACCGACCTGTTCGTCATCTGACCCAGCCCGTTTCCCCCGCCGCGCCACGGAGTTTGCGATGAGCCACAACCTGTTCGATTCGCTGCAGAGCTTCGCCATTGGTTCCAGGAAAGGCCGCTACTACGCCCTGTCGGCCCTGGAGAAGGCCGGCCTGGGCGCCATCTCGCGCCTGCCGGTGTCCATTCGCATCGTGCTCGAGTCGGTGCTGCGCAACTGCGATGGCAAGAAGGTCACCGAAGCCCACGTGCGCCAGCTCGCCGCCTGGAAGCCCGGCGCCGAGCGCACCGCGGAGATTCCCTTCCTGGTGGCCCGCGTGGTGCTGCAGGACTTCACCGGCGTGCCGCTGCTGGCCGATCTGGCTGCCATGCGCAACGTCGCCGGCAAGCTGGGCAAGGACCCCAAGACCATCGAGCCGCTGGTGCCTGTGGACCTGGTGGTGGATCACTCGGTGATGATCGACCACTACGGCGCCCGGGACTCCCTCGATCTCAACATGAAGCTCGAGTTCCAGCGCAACCGCGAGCGCTACGAGTTCATGAAGTGGGGCATGCAGGCCTTCGATACCTTCGGCGTCGTGCCGCCCGGCTTTGGCATCGTCCACCAGGTGAACCTGGAATACCTGGCCCGCGGCGTGCACCACAAGGGCGGCGTCTACTATCCTGACACCCTCGTGGGCACCGACAGCCACACCACCATGATCAACGGCATCGGCGTGGTGGGCTGGGGTGTGGGCGGCATCGAGGCGGAGGCCGGCATGCTGGGCCAGCCGGTGTATTTCCTCACCCCCGATGTGGTGGGTGTGGAGTTGAAGGGCCGGCTGCGTGAAGGCGTCACCGCCACCGATCTGGTCCTCACCATCACCGAGCTGCTGCGCAAGGAAAAGGTGGTGGGCAAGTTCGTGGAGTTCTTCGGCGAGGGCACCGCCTCCCTGGCCCTGCCCGACCGCGCCACCATCGCCAACATGGCACCGGAATACGGCGCCACCATGGGCTTCTTCCCGGTGGACGAGAAAACCGTCGCCTACTTCGAAGGCACTGGCCGCAGCCGCGCGGAAATCGACGCCTTCGAGTCCTATTTCAAGGCCCAGGGCCTGTTCGGCGTGTCGAAGGCGGGCGATATCGACTACACCAAGACCCTGGTGCTCGACCTGTCCACCGTGGCGCCATCGCTGGCCGGCCCAAAGCGCCCCCAGGACCGGATCGAGATCGGG
The DNA here is from genome assembly GCA_020248405.1 of Rhodocyclaceae bacterium. GTDB lineage: Bacteria > Pseudomonadota > Gammaproteobacteria > Burkholderiales. The sequence goes on from JADCHQ010000004.1 coordinate 33,154, forward strand.
CAGGTGAAGTCCCGCTTCGGCACGCTGTTCTCCAAGCCCGTGCCGGAGAACGGTTTCAACCAGCCGGCCGACCGCCTCGGCAAGGCCTTTCCCGCCGGTGACGGCGTCGAGGTGCGCGATGGCGACGTGCTGATCGCCGCCATCACCTCCTGCACCAACACCTCCAATCCCGGGGTGCTGCTGGCGGCCGGCCTGCTGGCGAAAAAAGCCGTGGAGAAGGGGCTGACCGTGAAGCCCCACATCAAGACCTCCCTCGCCCCCGGCTCGCGCGTGGTGACCGAATACCTGCGCAAGACCAAGCTGCTGCCCTATCTCGAAAAGCTCGGCTTCACCGTGGCGGCCTACGGCTGCACCACCTGCATCGGCAACGCTGGCGACCTCTCGCCCGGCATCAACGAGGCCATCACCCGCAACGATCTGGTATGTGCCGCCGTGCTGTCGGGCAACCGCAACTTCGAGGCGCGCATCCACCCCAACCTCAAGGCCAACTTCCTCGCCTCGCCCCCCCTGGTGGTGACCTATGCCCTGACCGGCACGGTTCTGACGGACCTCATGACCGAGCCCCTGGGCAAGGGCAAGGACGGCAAGGACGTGTGGATCGGCGACATCTGGCCCTCCAGCGACGAGATTCACGCCCTCATGCGGCAGGCCATGAACCCCTCCACCTTCAAGGCCAACTATACCCAGGTGAAGGGCAAGCCGGGCGAGCTCTGGGAGGCCATCGAGGGCACCGCGGGCCAGGTGTACGACTGGCCCAAGTCCACCTACATCGCCGAGCCGCCCTTCTTCGAGCAGTTCAGCCTCGCCCCGCCGGCGGCTGCCGCAGGCCACATCCACGGCGCACGCGCCCTGGGGGTATTCGGCGACTCCATCACCACCGACCACATCTCCCCCGCCGGCTCCATCAAGGAATCCTCGCCCGCGGGCCAGTGGCTGCTGGCCCACGGCGTGTCCAAGGACGACTTCAACAGCTACGGCTCGCGGCGCGGCAACCACGAAGTCATGATGCGCGGCACCTTCGCCAACGTGCGCATCAAGAACCTCATGCTGCCGCCCAGGGCTGACGGCTCACGGGAAGAAGGCGGCGTGACCCTGCTGCAGCCCTCGGGCGAGAAGCTCTCCATCTACGACGCCGCCATGAAGTACAGCGCCGCGGGCACGCCCACGGTGGTGTTCGGCGGCGAGGAATACGGCACCGGATCCTCCCGCGACTGGGCCGCCAAGGGCACCCAGCTCCTGGGCGTGAAGGCGGTCATCGCCCGCAGCTTCGAGCGCATCCACCGCTCCAACCTGGTGGGCATGGGCGTGCTGCCGCTGCAATTCAAGGGCGAGGACAGCGTGGAATCCCTGGGCATCACCGGCGCCGAAAGCTTCGACATCCTCGGCCTGGAAGACCTCAGGCCCCAACAGGACGTGACCCTGGTCATTCACCGCAAGGACGGCTCCACCCGGGAGGCGAGGCTGCTGCTGCGCATCGATACGCCCATCGAGGTGGACTACTACCGCCACGGCGGCATCCTGCCCTTCGTGCTGCGCGACCTGCTGGCGGCCTGACGCAGCGCCTCAAACCCGTCTCGCCTCGCGCACCGGCGGCCGGTGCCCCGTCCAGGGCATCGGCCGAGGGCGTCGGCCTGCCCGCTCAGGCCATGGCCGCCACCGGATCCGCCGCTTCGGCCACGTAACTGGCCAGCGGCCTTCCCGGATTGCGGTTCAGATAGATGGCGCAGGTCACCCTCAGCAGTGAAGCAAAGCTGGAAATGGCCTGGTCGCGGGCCTGCATTTCCTCGTAGAGCTTGGCGATGAAGCGCGGCGTGCTGATGCCCTCCCCCGCGGCCGCCTCGTCCAGGATGCGCCAGAACAGGCGCTCGAGACAGATGCTGGTGACAAAACCGGACAGGCGCATGGAGCGCTTCTCGCGGGCATACAGGGCCGGATCCTGGCCCGAGTAGAGATTACACATGCGCCTCCTCGCCATTGGTGCGTGCCGCGCCAGCGCGGGCTGACGGACCGGTCGCGTCTTTGCGCGACGGCGGAAACTTAGCCGCCGGCTCGGCTGGCGTCAACGACGCCGCTGCTGCGCGGTGGCGCTCCGCCGGGGGCATGGCCCGGCACCCTTGCCCCTCGCCGGCGCCGCCGCGCCCGCCGCACCAAAGAAAAAGCCCGGCGAACCGGGCTCTTTCCCTTCCGTACAGCGGGCCTCAGAGATTCTTCGCGGCCATCTCCCGGGCAATGTAGTCGGCCTGGCGCAAAGCCAGAGCGACGATGGTGAGAGTGGGGTTTTCCGCGGCACCGGTGGTGAACACCGATCCGTCGGAGACGAACAGGTTCTTAATGTCGTGGGTCTGGCCCCACTTGTTCACCACGCCGTCGCGGGCGTTGGCGCTCATGCGGTTGGTGCCCAGGTTGTGGGTGGAGGGGTAAGGCGGCGTGTGGTAGGACTTGATGGCACCCACCGAATCGTAGAGCGCAGATCCCTGCTGGTAGGCATGGTTGCGCATGGCGATGTCGTTGGGGTGGTCGTCGAAGTGCACGTTGGCCACCGGCATGCCGTTCTGGTCCTTCACGTCCGCGTTGAGCGTGATGCGGTTGGTCGCCTGGGGCATGTCCTCGCCCACCAGCCACATGCCGGCCATGTTCTCGTAGCGGTCCATGGCCCAGGTGAACTCCCGGCCCCACAGGCCTGGCTCCAGGAAGGCCGCGATAAAGGGCAGACCCAGCGACAGGGTCTCCATCTCGTAGCCGCCCACGAACCCGCGCTTCGGATCGTGGCGGGCTTCGTCGGTGACGATGCCGGCCATGGTGGTGCCGCGATACATGTGAACCGGCTTGTCGAACACCGCATACACTGAACCGGTCATGTGGCGCATGTAGTTGCGGCCCACCTGCCCGGAGGAGTTGGCCATCCCGTCGGGGTACTTGCTGGAGGTGGAGTTGAGCAGCAGCCTGGGCGATTCGATGGAGTTGCCCGCTACGCACACCACGCGCGCCTTCTGCAGCTGGATCTTACCGTTCTTGTCGGCGTACTCCACGCCGTTCACCTTGCCCGAGGCATCGTGCACGATGCGCACCGCCATGGACTCGGGACGCACCTCGAGTTTGCCAGTGGCCTCACCCTTCGGGATCGCCTCGTAGAGCGTGGACCACTTGGCGCCGGACTTGCAGCCCTGGAAGCAGAAGCCGATCTGCTGGCAGGAGCCGCGGCCGTCGCGGGGCTGGGAATTGATGGACATGTTGCCGGTGTGGAAATTCTTGTAGCCCATCTTGGCCGCACCGGCGGCGAGCACCTTGTAGTTGTTGTTGCCGGGCAGCCGCGGAATGCCGTTGGTGCCAGTGGTGCCCATTTTCTTCTCGGCGCGGTCGTACCAGGGGTCGAGCTCGGCGCGGGTGATGGGCCAGTCGAGCAGCGAGGCGCCGGCGACGTCGCCGTAGGTGGTACGGGCCTTGAACTCGTGGTCCTCGATGCGCAGCGAGGCGCCGGCCCAGTGGATGGTGGAGCCGCCCACGGCCTTCACGATCCAGGCGGGCAGGCCGGAGAAGTCCTTGGCCACACGCCAGTCACCGGAGGTGGTGCGCGCGTCTAGCCAGGAGATCTTGACGAAGTTGGCCCATTCGTCGTTTTCGAAATCGGGGATCTCCCAGCGCTTGCCGGCTTCCAGCAGCACGGTGTCGATTCCCTTGACGGCCAGTTCGGCGGCGAGCGTGCCACCGCCGGCACCGGAGCCGATGACCACGACGACCTTGTCGTCGTTCAGGTTGTACTTGGCGGGCATGATTTGTTCCTCCTCGTGTGTTGTGGTCCGACCGCCGGGCTCAGAGCCAGCTGATGTCGTCGAAGCCGCGCTTCAGGTACCCGCCCAGGTGAGCGGACGGGCCCTCGTAGCCAAGCAGCGGCCACACGTCGGGGTTGTTGTAGATGCCGGTGATCATGTCGCCGCGCACTTTCTGGAACAGCGGCGATCCCTGGGAGGCCTCCAGCACGGCCACGCGCTGGTTCTCGGAAGCGATGGCGGCGTAGTCCTTGCCATTGCGTTTGCGCGCCACGGCGTTCAGGTCGCGGATGCCCTCGGCGATCATCTGGGCGAGGGCCGGATCCTTGGCTGCCGCGCCGTCGAAGCTCTGAACCACGGCCTGGTAGGCCGCCACGGGCAAACCGTCGTGGGGATACACGTCACGGCACATCTGCAGGAGCGTGCGAGCCTCGGCACTGTCCATGCCGGAGAGCGTCTGCGCCCAGCCTTCGGCCGGCTGGAGCAGCGTTCCGGTGGCCAGGGCGGCCGCACCGGCCACAGCACCCGACTTCTTGATGAACTCGCGGCGCGGCAATTGCGCAGCCGCTTGCCCGGGATGGTCCTTCTTCATCTCGTCCCCCTTCGATCGCATGGGATCAGGTCGTTTTCGGGAATTGCCGTCGTGATGCGGCGCCGCACTTGCAACGCAACATTTCACAGATACACAGCCCCTCCAAAGTAAGCATCCGCCCCTTGGGCGGGGTAGTAGCCTGCTACTACAGTCGCCTTCTTTAAACTGCCCCCGGAACACCAAGTCAATCGACGAAGCGCACCGCCTCCGCCACGGGTGCACGGACAGTGCGGTAGGCATTCACGGGCGCTGCGGCCCGGCCATGGCCGAAGGCCACGCCGAAGACCAGACGCCGCCCCTCCCCCAACCCCACATGCGCATCCACCACATCTGGCCAGCTCGCCAGCGCTGCCTGGGCGATGGACTGGATGCCCAGGGACTCCAGCGCCAGCAGGAATCCCATGAGCCACAGGCCGCAGTCCACCGCGCCATACACGCCCAGCTCGGCGGGCGTGGTGACGAATGCCGCATGGGGCGCGCCGAACACGCGGAAATTTTCCAGGGCCTGCGTGCGCGCGGCCTCGCGATCCTCGCGTCCGATTCCCAAGGACTGGTAGAGCTGAACGCCGCAGACCTTGCGGCGGTCCCGATAGATACCCAGGTAGGCCTCGGGAAACGGGAAATGCGGACGCTCCGGCTCGCCGCGACGTGCCGTCTCGCCCAGCGCGTCGCACAGGCGCGCCAAGCGATCGCCGGACACTACGCTCACCTGCCAGGGCTGGGTGTTGCACCACGAGGGCGTGCGCTGCGCCAGGGCCAGGGCGCGTTCGATGCGCTCCCGCGGGACGGGCTCGGGACCATAGGCGCGGCAGCTGAAGCGCCCATCCAGCAATGCTTCCAGCGCCGCACGGGTGTCCTGCCCGGGAGCAAGGCTCATTCGAAGCGCGGCTCGAAGCGCTCGTCCGCCTCCACTTGGTAGGCGATGGCGAGCCGGTTGGTCTGGTTTGCGAGCGCCACGATGGCGGCCAGCTCGCCGAACACGGCCTCGTCCATGCCCTTGGCACGAGCGGCGGCTCCGTGGGACTTGATGCAGTACTCGCAGTTGTTGGTCATGGAGACGGCCATGTAGATGAGCTCCTTGGTGAGCGGATCGAGCCGCCCGCCCGGGCCCATCACCTCCTTCACCTGGCCCCACACCCGCGCCAGCGTGGGCGGGTGCACCGCGAGGGCTTTCCAGATGTTGTTGACCCAGTCCACCTTGCGGGTGGCCATGATGTCGTCGAAGACCGCCCGCACCTCGGGGCTCGCCTGCGCGTATTCCACCAGCTTCACCATTGCCATGGCGGCATCTCCCGCAACGGGTTTGAAAGACGCGGCGCAGTCTAGCACCCGCGCCGCCATGGACAGCCCGCGGCGCGTGCCACGATAATCATCGCTGCCCGTTATCACACCACGCCCCCCGGCCGCGTTTGCGCCCTTCCTGTCCGCCCATGAAAGTCCTGCTCGACCTGCTGCCGGTGATTCTTTTTTTCGTGGCCTACTCGGCCGCGAAACGGGTGCCGGAGCAGTCGGCCTCCTTCATGGCGGGCTTGCTTGCCACGGTGGGTGCCGCCGAGGGAATGCAGGCCGCCCAGGCTCCCATCCTGGTGGCCACGCTGGTGGCGGTGCTGGCCACCATGGGCCAGGTCGCATGGGTATGGCTGCGACACGGCAAGGTGCCCAAGATGCTGTGGATCAATCTCGCCATCATCGTGGTGCTGGGGGCTGCCACGCTGCTGTTGCACGATGAAACCTTCATCAAGTGGAAACCCACGGCGTTCTACTGGGTGTTCGCGGCGGTGATCGCTGGCGGGCAACTGTGGGACCGCAACGTGATCCGGGCCATGCTGGGCGCGCAGATGACGCTGCCCGAGCCGGTGTGGCGCCGGGTGGCCTGGAGCTGGGCGGCCTTCTTCATGGTCATGGGCGCGCTGAACCTGTTCGTGGCCTTCAACTTCTCCACCGATGCGTGGGTCAACTTCAAGCTCTTCGGCGGCATCGGCCTGATGTTCGCCTTCGTGATCGCCCAGGGCGTGGTCCTGGCGCGCTATCTCCAGGACGATCCGCCTCGGTAGACCCGCTGAACATGCTCTACGCCATCGTTGGGGAAGACGTCCCGCACAGCCAGTCGAAACGCGTCGCCGCACGTCCGGCGCACCTCGCCCGCATCCAGGCACTGGCGGACGCCGGGCGCGTGGTGCTCGCCGGCCCTTTCCCCGCCATCGACGGCCCCGACCCCGGCCCCGCTGGCATGAGCGGCAGCCTGATCGTGGGCGAGTTCGAGTCTCTGGAGGCGGCCCAGGCCTGGATCGATGCCGATCCCTACGTCACCGAGGGCGTGTTCGCCCGGGTGACTGTGCGGCCCTTCAAGCAGGTTGTGCCCGTATAACATGGTGGACACGGCTGGCGCCATCCGCGAACGTCTCACGGCGCTTGCGCCCGAATCACTGGAGGTGTTCGACGACAGCGCCGACCACGCTGGCCACGCCGGTGCGCGCGAGACTGGCGGCGGGCATTTCCAGGTGGTGGTGGTGGCACGCGCTTTCGAAGGTCTCGGCCGGTTGGCGCGCCATCGCGTCGTGTATGATGCGTTGCGCGATTTGATGCCCCACGCCATTCATGCGTTGGCCATCGTCGCCCAGACCCCCGAGGAAGCCTCCGGCCGGTCTTGATCCCGGGCCCGCGTTCCTGCCGCCGGCCCCACCCACTGCACAGTTACTCGCCAAGGAATTGTCATGCGTCTCGCAAAGTTCTCCGCCGCGGCCCTCTTCAGCGCCGCCGGCATGCTCTCTCTGATCGCCTGCAATGCGCAGGAACCGGGCAAGCCCGTGGCCGTGGTCAACGGCGTTCCCATCAGCCAGTCCAAACTGGACTACGTGGCCAAGATGCAGACCGCCTCGGGTCAGCAGAAGGACACCCCCGACTACCGCAAGCAGTTGCGCGAGGCGCTAATCACTCGCGAGGTGATCGCCCAGGAGGCCATCCGTCAGGGGCTGGACAAGAGCGGCGACTACCAGACGCAGATCGACCTGGCCCGGCAACAGATCCTGGTAGGTGCCCTCCTGGAGGAGTTCGCCGCCAAGCACGTCCCCACCGAAGAGGATCTGCGCAAGGAATACGACGCCATTCGCAAGGAAGCCTTCGATCCCAACGCCAGGGAGTACAAGGTGCGCCATATCCTGGTGAAGAAGCAGGCTGACGCAAAAGCGATCATCGCGCAGCTGGGCAAGGGCGCCAAGTTCGAAGAACTCGCCAAGAAACGCTCCGAAGACACGGCCTCCAAGGCCAAGGGCGGTGCCCTGGAATGGACCGACGGCGCCAACCTGGTGAAGCCCTTCGCCGAAGCCATGAAGGCCCTTAAGGCCGGCGAAACCACCAAGACCCCCGTGCAGACGCCCTACGGCTGGCACGTGATTCGTCTCGAGGAAATTCGCGAGGCCACTTTCCCCAGCTTCGAGGAAGTAAAGGATCAGGTGGCGAAGCAGGTGGTCGCCAAGCAGCGCGACGAAATGATCGAGAAGTTGCGCAAGGCCGCCACGTTGGAGTGATGGGCCCCATTCTGGGTTGACAGAAAGGCAAAGGCGCCCCCAAGGGCGCCTTTTTTTATGCCACGGCAAGCGCCGCGGGTTCAACCCACCCAGCGGCGCGCGTTGCTGAACAGACGCAGCCAGGGCGACTCCAACCCCCAGTGCCGCGGACGCCATGACAGCTGGCGCGACAGGAACGCCCGTTCCGGGTGCGGCATGAGAATGGTGAAGCGCCCGTCCGCGGTGGTGAGGCCGGCAATACCCCCGGGCGAGCCGTTGGGGTTGGCGGGGTACTGCTGCGCAACCTGGCCGCGGTTGTCCACGTATCGCAGCGCCACCAGCGGCGCGCAGGCGCGCTGGGCAGCGGCGGAGGCGAATTCGGCCCGGCCCTCGCCGTGGGATATCACCACCGGCAGGCGGGCGCCCGCCATCCCGGTGAAGAACAGCGAGGGGCTCTCGGGGATCTCCACCATCACCAGGCGCGCCTCGAACTGCTCAGAGGCGTTACGCACGAAGTGCGGCCAGTGCCCGGCGCCGGGCACCAGTTCGTGCAGGTTGCTCATCATCTGGCAGCCGTTGCAGATACCCAGCGCGAACGTGTTGCCACGGTTGAAAAAGTGGGCGAAGGCGTCGCGGGCGCGGCGGTTGAACAGGATCGACTTGGCCCACCCTTCTCCGGCTCCCAGCACGTCTCCAAAGGAAAACCCTCCACAGGCCGCCAGGCCGGCAAAGCCCGCCAGGGTGGCGCGGCCGTCCGTGAGATCGCTCATGTGCACATCCACGGCCTCGAAGCCGGCGCGATCGAAGGCTGCCGCCATTTCCAGCTGGCCGTTGACGCCCTGCTCGCGGAGGATGGCAACCCGTGGCCGCCCGTGGAGCGCCAGGGCGGGCGTCTCGCCGGGCGCGAAGCCGTGGCTGGCGTGCAGCCCGGGATCGGCGGTATCGGCCAGAGCATCGAAAGCCTGGTCCGCGCAGACCGGGTTGTCGCGCAGCCGCTGCATGCGCCACGACAGCTCGGACCAGGTGCGCAGCAACTCGGCGCCGTTGGCCGTGAGCACGGGGCGCTCGTTCAGGCGCACCCGCAGATGGCCGTCGGCGCCCAGGGTGCCCATGTCATGCACGGCATCGGCCAGGCCCTCGGCCGCAAAGGCTTCGCGTACCGCCTGCACGTCGGCGGCGCGCACCTGCAGCACGGCGCCGAGTTCCTCGCTGAACAGCGCTGCCGCCACGTTGCCTGGTTCCGCCAGGCCGTCAAGGCTGACGTGCACGCCCACGTGGCTGGCGAACATCATCTCCGCCAGGGTCACCACCAGGCCGCCGTCGGCGCGGTCGTGATAGGCCAGTACCCGTCCGCCGCGATGCAGCGTCTGCATGGCCTGGAAAAAACCGCGCAGCCGCCGCGGATCGTCCACATCGGGAGGGTCGTCGCCCAGGGCGCCGTAGGCTTGCGCCAGGCACGAACCGCCCAGCCGGTGGCTGCCGCCTCCCAGGTCCACCAGCAGCAGCCGGGTGGGGCCGGCATCCACGCGCAACTCGGGCGTGAGCGTGGCCTCCACGTCCTCCACCCGGGCGAAGGCCGAGACGATCAGCGATAGCGGCGCACTCACCTCCCGCGCCGTGCCACCCTCCTGCCAGGCGGTGCGCATGGACAGGCTGTCCTTGCCCACGGGAATGCTCACGCCCAGCGCCGGACACAGTTCCAGGCCCACGGCGCGCACGGTGTCGAACAACGCGGCGTCTTCGCCGGGCTGTCCGGCGGCAGCCATCCAGTTGGCCGACAACTTGACGCGGCCGATATCGCCCACGCAGGCGGCGGCCAGATTGGTGAGCGCCTCGCCCACCGCCAGGCGCCCGGAGGCGGGCCCATCCATCACTGCCACCGGCGCGCGTTCGCCCATGGCCATGGCCTCGCCCACGGGCGAGGAGAAGTCCAGCGCCGTCACTGCCACATCGGCCACGGGCACCTGCCAGGGCCCCACCATCTGGTCGCGCACCGTGAGTCCACCCACGGTGCGATCGCCGATGGTGATGAGAAAGCTCTTGCCGGCCACCGCGGGGAACCGCAGCACCCGGTCGAGCGCTTCGCGCAGATCGAGCTGCACGGCTTCGAAGGGCTGGCGCGACACCGACAGGCGGCGCACGTCGCGGATCATGCGCGGCGGCTTGCCCAACAGCGCCTCCAGATCCATGTCCACGGGGCGATTGCCAAAGCGCGGGTCCTCCACCACCAGCCGCCCGTCGCCGGTGGCGCGCCCCACCACGGCAAAGGGGCAGCGCTCGCGCCGGCACAGTGCCTCGAAGGCCGCCAGCCGCACCGGATCCACCGCTAGCACGTAGCGCTCCTGAGCCTCGTTGCTCCACACCTGCAGGGGCGACATGCCGGGCGCCTCGGTGGGCACCGCGCGCAGGTCGAAGCGCCCGCCACGGCCGGCGCCATGCACCAGTTCCGGCAAGGCATTGGACAGGCCGCCCGCACCCACATCGTGGATAGAGAGAATGGGGTTGGCTTCGCCCTCGGCCCAGCAGCGGTCGATCACCTCCTGGCAGCGGCGCTGCATCTCCGGATTGCCACGCTGCACCGAGTCGAAGTCCAGGTCCTCGGTGTTGGCGCCGGTGGCCATGCTCGAAGCAGCCCCGCCGCCGAGGCCGATGGGAAACCCGGGGCCACCGAGCTGGACCAGAAATGCGCCCTCTGACACCTCGGCCTTGTGGGCCAGGTCGGCGCGGATGTTGCCCATGCCGCCGGCGATCATGATGGGCTTGTGGTAGCCGCGCCAGCGGCCATCCACGCGCTGGTCGAAGGTGCGGAAGTAACCGCACAGGTTGGGCCGGCCGAACTCGTTGTTGAAGGCCGCGCCGCCGATGGGCCCTTCGAGCATGATGGCCAGCGGCGAGGCGATGCGCGCAGGGCGGCCCGGATCCGCAACCTCCCAGGGCTGCTCCCAGCCGGGAATGCGCAGATGGGAGGTGGAGAATCCCGTGAGCCCCGCCTTGCACCGCGCGCCGCGGCCGGTGGCGGCCTCGTCGCGGATCTCGCCCCCGGCGCCGGTGGCGGCGCCAGGGAAGGGGGCTATGGCGGTGGGATGGTTGTGGGTTTCCACCTTCATGAGCACATGCATGGCCACGGGCACGGGCCGGTACACGTGATCCGCCGCGGGCAGCAGGCGCGCGGCCGTGTCGCCCTCCATGACGGCAGCGTTGTCGGAGTAGGCCACCACGGTGTGTCCGGGATGGGCCGCATGGGTGTGGCGGATCATGCCGAAAAGCGAGTGCGGCTGCGGCGCGCCGTCCACCACCCAGGCGGCATTGAAGATCTTGTGACGGCAGTGCTCGGAGTTGGCCTGTGCGAACATCATCACTTCCGCGTCGGTGGGATCGCGGCCCTCGCGCCCGAAGAGCTCGAGGAGGTAGTCGATCTCGTCGTCGGCCAGCGCCAGGCCCATCTCGCGGTCGGCGCGCTCCAGGGCAACGCGCCCCTCGGCCAGCAGCGGCACGGTGGCAAGCGGCGCGGGATCGGGCGCCTCGAACAGCCGCGCCAGCTCTTCAGCCCCTCCAAGCAGCGTCTCGGTCATGCGGTCATGAAGCAACGCCGCCAGACGGCCGCGGGACTGCGCGTCCAGCCCGCGGCCGCACTGCACGCGAAACTCGGTGCCGCGCTCCATGCGTTGCACGGCTTGCAAGCCACAGTGATGCAGGATGTCCGTGGCCTTGGAGGACCAGGGCGAGATGGTGCCCAGGCGGGGCACCACCAGGAAGGCTGTGCCCCGGGCGGTGGCGAGACGGGCGCGTGGACCATAACGCAGCACGCGCGACAAGCGCGCGCTTTCGTCGTCGTGGAGCGGGCGCGACAAGCGCGCTACGTGCACGAAACGCGCCTGCACCGCGGTGACGCCGGGCACGGAGTCGCGCAGGCTGGCGAGCAGCTTGCCAAGACGGAAACTGGACAGGGCCTCGGGCCCGGGAAGGATCAGCAGTTGGGCGGGGCTCGGGGCGGGCATGGGCGCGGGCAGGTGAACGAACGGCCTGAAGGGTGTGACGCGGCCAGTCGGGAGCGAAAGATTATAGACGCGGCCCCCTTGTCCACCGCGCGCCGCTACACTGCTGGCACAGCCCATCGCACCATGACGAATCCTGCTCCGCTCCCCCCTGTGCTGCGCGTGCCCGAGGTACGCGCCGTGGAAGCCGCCGCTCTGGCTGGATCGCCACGGCCCGCGCTGATGGAACGGGCGGGCGACGCGGCGGCACGCTGCGCCCTGGATATGCTCGGCGGCGCTCAGCGGGTGCTGGTGCTGGCGGGGCCCGGCAACAATGGCGGCGACGCGCTGGTGGCGGCGCGGCGGCTGCGGGAAGCCTGGCTCCCCGTGACAGTGGTGCTGCTGGGGGATTCGGCGCGCCTGCCCGCCGATGCCGCCGCCGCCCTGGCTGCCTGGTGCGCCTCCGGTGGCGCTGTGACCACTGCCCTGCCCGCTGCCGGTCCGGCGCCCGACCTGGTGGTGGATGGCCTGCTGGGCATCGGCGCCGCACGGCCCCTCGCGGGCCCGCTGGCGCTTGCTGTGGACTGCATCAACCACGCCGGCTGCCCGGTGCTGTCCCTGGATGTGCCCTCGGGGCTGGATGCCGACTCCGGCGCGGTGCACGGCGCGGCGGTGCGGGCCACGCGCACCCTCACCTTCATCGCCCTCAAACCCGGCCTCCTCACCCTGGAAGGTCCCGACCACGCGGGGGTGGTGGACGTGGCCGATCTCGGGCTTGGGGATGCGGTGGCCGCGGCAGCGCACGGCGGCTTGATTGCCGAGGATATCCTGCGCACCGTGTTGCCCCGACGGCAGCGCAACAGCCACAAGGGCAGCCACGGCAGCGTGGGTATTCTCGGCGGAGCGCCGGGCATGGCCGGCGCCTTGCTGCTGGCGGCCCGCGCAGCCCTGCTGGCGGGCAGCGGCCGCGTCCATGCCGGGTTCGTGGATGGCGCGGCGCCGTCCCTCGACCTCCTGCAGCCAGAGCTGATGCTGCGCAGTGCTGCCCAGGTGCTATCCATGGACGGACTGGACGTGCTGGTGTGCGGGCCAGGCCTGGGCAGCGGCGAGGCGGCCCGCGCATGCGTGCGTGGCGCCCTCGCCTTTCCCCGCCCTCTTCTGCTGGACGCCGATGCCCTGAACCTGGTGGCCTCCGAGCCAGCGCTGGGTGCTGCCGTGGCGCAGCGCGGCGCACCCACATGGGTCACCCCCCATCCCGGCGAAGCGGCCCGTTTGCTGGACACCACCACTGCCGCCATCGCCGCCGATCGCGTGGGCGCGGCCCTGGCCATCGCTGCGCGCCTGCGCGCCACCACGTTGCTCAAGGGGGCTGGCTCCATCATTGCCGAACCCGGTGGACACTGGCTGGTGAATGCCTCGGGCAACCCCGGTCTGGCGGCGGCCGGCACGGGCGACGTGCTGTGCGGCCTGGCGGCGGCGCTGGCCGCCCAGGGCGCCGACCCCGCCCTGGTGCTCCCTGCGGCTGCCCATCTGCATGGCCGCGCCGCCGACCTGTTGCTGGAGGCCCACGGCGGCCCCGTGGGCATGACCGCGGGCGAGGTGGCGCTGGCGGCACGCCGCGTGCTGAACGCTGCGTTGTACGGGTGAAGGCTACTGGCCGGAGAGCAGCCCGCGGGCCAGCGCGATGCCCGCGAAGGTGAGCAGTACCGAGCCCGTCAGGTGCAGCGCCGCGTGGCCCAGCACCCAGCCCCATTCGCCGCGCTGGATCAGCCCTACCGATTCGGCGGAGAACGTGGAAAACGTGGTGAGCCCGCCGAGAAATCCGGTGATCACCAGCAACCGCCATTCCGGCGCCAGGCCGGTGCGCTGCCCGAAGAATTCCACCGCTGCGCCGATCAGCAGACCGCCGCTCAGGTTGGCCGCCAGGGTGCCCATGGGCAGCGAGGGCAGCACGGCGTTGAAGGCCAGGCCCAGCAGCCAGCGCAGCCAGGCGCCCAGCGCGGCGCCCACGCCCACCGCCACCGCGCCCCAGGCTGTCATGAACGCGGCGCCTCGCGCGATGCGGACTTCGGGCCTGCCGGGCGCGCCACCATGAGCGAGCGAAGCAGCGGATTGGGAAAGCGCCGGCTCGGCGTGATGGCATAGAAGCTTTCGCGGATCTCGGGGATGCGGGCCCGCTCCACAAGGATCTTTTCGCGCAGCTCGTCCTGCACCACCACCGGCGGCACCAGGGTGAGACCAGGGCATTCGCGCGCCATCAGGCGCAGCATGGCCATGTCGTCCACTTCCGCAAGCACCACGGGGCGAATACCCGCCTGATCGAGCAGCAGGTCGAAGGCCGCCCGCACGCTGCTTTGCGCGCCGGGCAGCACCACCGGGAGGCTGCGCAGATCCTCTGGAAACTTGAACCGGCGCGCACCGCGCACCGCACGCCCCACCAGACTCACCGGCTGTTCGCCCACGCGATGGCTGTGCCAGGGAGTGCCCGCGTCGCGCGGCACCACGCTGTTGGAAAGCACCACATCCAGGGTGTGGGCGGAGAGTTGCGAGAGCAGCTCGCGCAGGCTGCCCGAGCGCAGCACCACCTCCACGTCCTCGCGGCTGAGCAGCGGCCGCAGCCATTCGAGCTGGAAGTTGCGCGACAGGGTGGCCACCGCGCCCACGCGCAACACCGCGCGGCCGGAAGCGGCCGTGCCCTTGAGGGTGCTCACCAGCTCGTCGCCGGTGCGAAAGATGGTGTCGGCGTAGTCGAGCGCGATGCGGCCCGCCTCGGTTAGCGTGAGGCGGCGGTTGCCGCGCTCGAAGAGCGCATGGCCGAGGCGCTCCTCGATCTGGCGCAACTGCACCGAGAGGGCGGATTGGGACACGTGCAGCCGCTGCGCGGCGCGCGTCAGGCTGCGCTCGTGGGCGATGGCCCAGAAGTAACGCAGGTGGTGGTAGTTGAGAGCGGCCACGCCATCCTTCTACTGGAACGAACGAAAGGATTCAATACTTGAACTGGATGCAAGACCCTGGCGAACCCAGAATGCGCGCCGCGCTGGAGGCATCACCTCGACAGCAGACCGTAAACCCGCATTCAACGAAAGGAATCTCCATGAACGCTCGCGCCCTGACCGCCCGCTTCGCCCTCGCCGCCATTACCGCCGGCCTGTCCGCCGGCGCCCATGCCCACAGCGAGGAATGCCGCGCCACCACCGATGCCGAGATCGCCGCGCTGTTCGATCGCTGGAATGCCGCGCTCGCCACCGGCGAGCCCGCCAAGGTGGTGGCCAACTACGCCACCGAGTCGATCCTTCTGCCCACCGTGTCCAACAAGCCGCGCCTCACGCCGGCCGACAAGCTCGACTACTTCGAGATGTTCCTCAAGCTCAAGCCCCAGGGCAAGATCGACATGCGCACGGTGCAGGTGGGCTGCAACAGCGCGCTCGACGCCGGCATCTACACCTTCACCTTGGGCGACGGCCGCAAGGTGCAGGCCCGCTACACCTACACCTACAAGTGGGATGGCTCCCAGTGGCTGATCACCAGCCACCACTCCTCGGCCATGCCCGAGAAGAGCTGAGGCTCCGGAGCCTTCAACACGGCAGCGGCGGCGCGTGCGCGCGCTGCCGCCCTCTTCCACCCGCCCACGGTACCAACTCCTCGAACATGGACGCGAAACTGCTTTCCAGCCTGATGGACCCGGCCATCCTGTTCTTCTTCTTCGGCCTGTTCGCCGGCACCATCCGCTCCAACCTGGAAATCCCCCCCGCCATCGCCAAGTTCCTGTCGCACTACCTGCTGCTGGTGATCGGCTTCAAGGGCGGCGTGAGCATGGCCATGACCGGCTTCACCTCCTCCATGGGCTGGGCTCTGCTGGGCGCCATCATCCTGGCCTTCATCATTCCGGCCTATTCCTTCGGCATCCTGCGCACGCGCCTGAGCGCCTTCGACGCGGCAGCCATCGCGGCCACCTACGGCTCGGTGAGCGCGGTCACCTTCATCACCGCCAGCGGCTTCGCCGAACGCACGGGGCTGGCTTTCGGCGGTTACATGGCGGTGGCGCTGGTGATCATGGAATCGCCCGCCATCATCATGGCCGTGCTGCTGGCCAACATGGTGCGCACCCGCAACGCGCTGGCGTCCGGCACGGCGGCCACGGGCCAGGTGCGCATCGGCAAGGTGCTGCACGAAGCCTTCACCGACGGCGCGCACCTGCTGCTGCTGGGCAGTCTGCTGGTGGGTTTTCTCACGGGCGAAGCCGGCAAGAAGGTGCTCGATCCCTTCACCAGCCTGCAGAAGGGCATCCTCGCCTTCTTCCTGCTGGACATGGGCCTGCTGGTGGCGGCGCGGGCGCGCGATCTGCGCGACAACCGCGCCTTCCTGACCGCCTTCGGCATCTGCGTGCCGCTGGTCAATGCCACCCTGGCGGCACTGCTGGCCAAGGCCTTCGGGCTGGGGCTGGGCGATGCCTTCCTGCTGTCGGTGCTGGCGGCCAGCGCCTCCTACATCGTGGTGCCGGCGGTGGTTCGCTATGCCATCCCGGAAGCCAACGCCAGCCTCTACTTCGGCATGTCGCTGGTGATCACCTTCCCCTTTAACATCATCGTGGGCATCCCGCTATATCACGGCGTGCTGGCCCGCTTCTGGAGCTGATGCCATGACCCCTGTGAAGCGCATCGAGATCGTGGTTCCCGAACACCTGCTTCGCGAAGTGCAGGACCTGCTGGATCGCCACCGCCCCGGCGGCTATACGGTGATCCGCGGCCTGTCGGGCAAGGGCGACCGCGGCGTGCAAAGCGGCGACGGCCTGTCGGGCGAGTTCAGCAACGCCGCGGTGCTGGTGGCCTGCCCCGAGGCTGTGGCCAGCCCGCTGCTGCAGGAGTTGCGACCGCTGCTGGCGCGTTTCGGCGGCATGTGCCTGGTGAGCGATGCCCAGTGGCTCAGGCACTGAGCGCTGCGCGAGCGCTTCAGGGCGGCAGGAAGCCGTGCGCGGTCAGGATGCGACGGCCGGTCTCACTCCCAACGAGCGCAGCAAACGCGGCCGCGGCCTCGGGTTGCGGTGCTTCGCGTAGCACGGCGATGGGGTAGACGATGGAAGATTCGGTGGCTGGACGTTCCACAATCAGCACGCGGTTCACGGCCTGGGCGGCGTCGGTGGCGTAGACGAAGCCCGCATCGGCCTCATTGCGCGCCAGCCGTTCCAGCACGCTCCGCACGTCGGGCTCGAACAGCAGGCGGTCCCGCACGTCGGCCCACATGCGCGCGGTCTGCATCACTTCCCTGGCGTGGCGTCCCGCCGGGACGAGTTCCGGATCGCCCATGACGATGCGCTTCACCTCCAGGCGCGCTAGGTCGGTGAGCTGGCGCCACGGAATGCTGGAAACCGCCGGCACTACCACCACCAGTTGGTTGCGGGCGAAGTTGATCTGGCTGGCCGGGTTCACCAAACCCGCCGCCACGGCGCGCTCCATGGGCGCCCCATCGTCGGCGGCGAACACGTCGGGACGGGCGCCCTCGCCCATGCGGCGCTCCAGTTCACCCGCCGCGCCGAAAACGAGATTGACGCGATCGCGGGGCCGGAGCGTCTCGAAGGCCTGGGCCATCTGCTGGAATACGTCCTTCAGGCTCGCCGCCGCGAATACTGTGACCTCGGCCGCCGCCCCTGACCCGGCCACGCCGAGCAGCAGTGCCCCAGCCACTAGGGCGCCGCGCCCCCACCTCAACCCGATTGCTGCCATCGCGCCTCCTGGATGCCATTACGGGCCGCCCGTGGACGGCGCGCGGCCTTTGTTCCAGGAGTATCACACGGACGGTCAGGGGCGCCCGAAGCCGTACTTGTCCAGAATGGCCACGGCGGCGGGAGAACGCAGGAACTGCACAAAGGCCTTGCCGCCCGCGTAGTTGCCGCCACCGCGCACGGCCGCTACGGGGTAGAGGATTTCCTCGGGCACCTCCACCATGGCCGCCACCTTCACGCGCTTTGGCATCATCAGCGCGTCGGTCACATACACGAAGCCTGCATCTACCTCGCCGCGCGACACGTAATCCAGCGCCTGGCGCACGTTGATGGTGTTGAGGGCGCGCCCCTTGACCTCGGCCCACAGGCCCGCCTTCTCCAGGGCCAGCCGCGCGTAGCGCCCGGCGGGCACCGACTCGGGATTGCCCATGGCCACCCGGGCCACCGCTGGCTTGAGCAGGTCGCGCAGGCCGGCGATGCCGTGGCTCGAATCCATGGGAACGGCGATCACCAATTGATTGCGCGCGAAATTGAAGCGCGTAGCGCGGTCCACCGCGCCCGCCCCCTGGGCCTTGTCCATGCTTTCCTGATCGGCGGCCGCGAAGGCATCCACAGGGGCGCCGCGAGTGATCTGGGTCACCAGTGAACCCGAGGCGCCGAAGTTGAACAGCACGCGCTCGCCGGGATTGACCAGCTCAAAGGCGCGGCCGATTTCCTGGAAGGCATTGGTGAGGCTGGAAGCGGCCGAGACGGTGATGTCGCCCGCCTGGGAGGCGCTGGCCATCAGAAGCAGGGCGGCGCCCGCCAGGGCGCGGTGAAGGCGTTGCAGGATGTTCATGGTAGGGCTCAGGGTTGCGGATCGAGAAACGGACAAAGGCCTAGAAATCCACCTGGGCGCGGAACAGCAGCGCGTCCTCGTGGGACAGCGTGATGCCGTTGGCCACCACCGGGGTGTTGAAGTTGGTGCGCACGTAGGAGAGCAGCCACCGGGAGTAGACGTTGTGCATCCACTTGAGCTGCACCGTCCAGGCGTCGGCGCCCGTGGCACCCGTGGTGACACTCGGGTTGGTGGACGTGCCAGGCCGCCCCGTGCCCGCCGCGTTGGAAGCCAGAAAGTCGCCTGCGTCCATGCGGCTGAAGCGCAGCCCCAGTTCCCAGGCGCCCCAGCCGCCACCCGGATCCAGCGAGAAACGCTGATTGGGCCGGATCTTCTGCCAGAAACCGTTGGCGTAGAAGTCGGACCAGGTCTCGCCGCTCATGAGCCACAGCAGGCTCACATAGCTGGCGGTGATCTCGCGGCTGAAGTCGAAGGGTTGGCCGGCGTTGGGCGTGCGGGTGCCGGCGTAGCCGGCCTTCCACCACTCGCCCGTCAGGCGCAAGGACTTCCAGGCGGCGGAGACTTCCAGCGCCTGCAGACGGCGGTCGATGGTGCCGGTGGTGCCGCCAGCGTCGAAAAAGGGCTCGGGCGCGAAGAAGGTGACGCCGCGCGCCTCAGTACGGAAGGCCGGTGCCGCGTAGGCCTCCGTGGAGGCTGCCTGGCGATTGGCCTGGGTACCGGTCTTGAAGGAGTAACCCGCGTGCAGCACCGTGTCAGGGATGGACAGGGCGCGGGCGAAGTCCATCACCGCGCGTCCGGTCACGTCCTTGGTGTCGGCGCGAGCCTCCACCGCCGTGCGCTGCTGCTCGTCCATGTGCACGCCGGTGCCATTGGAAACCGTGAGCGCGTAGTACAGGGGCGCCCACGGCTGGCCGTGCACCATGATGCCGCGGTCGTAGTTGAGCCCGTTGCCATCGAGAATGTTCTGGGTAAGCGCCCGTTCCTGGAAGTCGCTCTGCAGGTCGAGCAGCGTCTGCTCCAGGCCGAACTGGGGCTTGAACTGGCCCATGCGGATGCGTGCGCCCTGAAACCACTGGGCCTCCAGGAAGCCGTTGGTCATGGTGACGCCGCTGGTGGCCGTGTTGCCGAAGCCGGTGGACAAGCCGCTGCCGCTGAACTCGCCCTCCACCTGCACCAGATAGTCGCGGAACAGCGTGGCCTGGGCACCCAGCCGGGCGCGGCGCACGCCGAAGGTGTCGGCCATGACGCCCTCCTCCGCGAAGTGCCGGTAGTCCAGTTGCGCCCGCCCCATCAACCGCACACCCCAGCGGCCACGGGGATCTTGAAAGGTGACACCGTCGGTGAAATTCGCCTGCACACCCTGGGATTCGAAGCGCTGCTGCAAGGTGTTGGCCTGGTCCTTGGCGTCCTGGGCCACGGCCAGCGCCTCGTCCACCTCGCGCCGGGTGGCGGGCGCCGCGCCCGGCTCCGCAGCCACGGGTGACAGGGCCTGCCCCGGAGCGGACGGGGTGGCGGCGCGCTGCGCCGCCTCGGCCGCTTCGCGGGCCTGCCGCTCCTTGACCACCTCGCCGCGCAGAGCCTCCAGCTCGCGGCCCATGGACTCCATCATCTGCTCCACCTGGCGCAGGCGGCGCTCGGCATCGCTTTCCTGGGCCAGGGTTGGCGCCGCGGCCAGCATGGCGGCCACCAGCAGCGCCATCCGCGGCAGGCCAGAGGGCGCCGCAGCGCGGACGACTAGCCCGTTGCCAGGGCCGCGGCGCGGCTGCTGGAGGGTCTGCGGCACGGCATGGGCGCGGGGCTGCAGCCCGGGGCGCGGGGGGTTCAGCATGGTTCTGTCCCTTCAGGTTCGTGGCCGCGGCGCTCAGGGAGCGCCGGAACCGTTATATTTTCAGGTATCTAACGGCGCAAAGATTAGAACAGCGCCTCGAAATATTCAACGGGGAATAGCGCGCCGCCGCTCCCGCCCGGGGGGCTCAGCTCGCCCGGGGGTTGCCCGCGTCCTGCAGCGCGGGGAAGACCTGCTCCGGGAGGCTCACCCGCCCGGCCCGCGGCGCGCCGTAACCTGGCAGTTCACCCACCAGCCGTGCGAAACCCTCGCCCCGGATCAGCTCCAGCAGCGCACGCACCTCGGCGCGTTCCAGCACCTCGACGGTGGTGAGAAAACAGTAGCGCTCCCGCGCCAGGGGCACGAAACCCAGACGGAACTGGCGCGCCGCCGGTTCCACGCCGAAGCCCGCATCGGCCATGCCGCTGGCCACATAGGCCGCCACCGCCGCGTGGGTGAACTCCTCCGTGTCGTAGCCTCGCACCTCGGCGCCAGCGACACCCGCCTCCTGCAGCAGCTGATCGAACAGGGCGCGGGTGCCGGCGCCCTTCTGCCGGTTGACGAAGCTCACATCGGCGCGGCGCAGGTCGGCCATGCCCGCGATCCCCTTGGGATTGCCAGGCGCCAGGAACAGACCCTGGGTGCGGGTCACCAGATCCACTACTCGCTGGCCCTCGGCATGCAGCCAGGGCGCGTAATGGCGCAGCGCCTGCAGGTCGTGGGGCGGTTCGGGCACGTGGATCCCCGCGAAATCGCAGCCGCCACGCGCCAGGGAGGCGAGCGCCTCGACGCTGCCCACGTATCGAAGATCGAGCTGCATGTCGTCGCGTCCGGCCAGCAGTTGCGGCAGCCTGGCCACCGCGAAGCCATGGCTCGCGTGGATGCGGATGGTGGAACCCGCCTCAACCATCAGGCGGGCTATCTCGGCATTGAGCTCCGAGGCGATGGAGTCCAGTTGCGGTCCGAGACGGGCGGCGGCGCGCTGTTCGGCGCGCAACAATTTTTCGCCCAAGGTCGTGAGGCGCGCGCCCCTGCCGCGCTCGAAGCTCACCACCCGCTGGCCGAAAAACAGCCGCCAGGATTCCACCAGGTTCCAGGCGTGCCGGTAGGACAGCCCGCTGCGCGCGGCCGCGTCGGTGAGTTTGCCGCTGTCGTGGATCGCCTCCAGCAGGCGAAAGAACTCTGGGCCCAGGTGGCCGCCGGACTCCCGTTCCACGACCCATCCGGGCTTGAGCGCGATGCGATCCATATGCAAAGAACCTCATATTGTGACAACCCCGGCAGAGGTCTATGTTCTTGACCCATAACAAAAGATGGTTCGACCTATCGGTCCATCATTTCATATGCGGTTCGGGGTGCCAAGCCGCTTTCGCGGCAGGTGGCACGGGGCCGGACTGCGATGGAGGGGAAATGAACGAATCCGCGTCTCGCTACGTGGCAGGCGTGCTTGCCCGGCTCAAGCATGAACCGGGCGCCCTGTTGCCGATCCTGCACGCCATCCAGGACGAACTGGGCCATGTGCCCCCGGCGGCGGTACCCGCCATCGCCGACGCCCTCAACCTGTCCCGGGCAGAGGTGCACGGGGTTGTGAGTTTCTACCACCACTTCCGATCCTCCCCGCCAGGGCGCCACGTGGTGCAGGTGTGCCGCGCGGAAGCCTGTCAGGCCATGGGTGGCGAGGCCCTGGCCGCGGGCCTGCGCCAGCAGCTGGGCATCGATTTCCACCAGACCACCGCCGATGGCCGCGTGACGCTGGAGCCCATGTACTGCCTCGGCCAGTGCGCCTGCGCGCCGGCCGCCCTGGTGGACGGTGAGGTGCACGGCCGGCTTTCGGGCGATCGCGCGGCCCAACTGATCGCTGCACTGGAGTGACGCTGTGACCCGCGTATATGTCCCCGCCGATTCCTCCGCCCTGGCCTGCGGCGCCGAAGCCGTGGCCCGGGCCATCACTGCCGAAGCCGCAAAACGCGGCACTCCCGTGGAGCTGGTGCGCAACGGCTCGCGCGGGCTCATGTGGCTCGAACCCCTGGTGGAGGTGGTCACCCCGGCGGGCCGCATGGGCTACGGGCCGGTGGGGGCCGGCGACGTACCGGCGCTGTTCGAGGCCGGATTTCTGCAAGGCGCCTTCCACCCGCTGAACGTGGGCATCGTGGACCGGCACCCGTGGCTGGCGGGCCAGGAGCGGTTGTGCTTCTCGCGCATGGGCGTGATCGACCCCCTGTCCTTCGACGACTACGCGGCCCACGAGGGCTGGGCCGGCCTGCGTGCGGCGGCCGCCATGAAGCCCGCCGAGATCGTGGCCGCCGTGACCGAATCCGGCCTGCGCGGGCGCGGCGGCGCCGCCTTTCCCACAGGCATCAAGTGGAAGACCGTGCTCGACACCCCGGCCGACCGCAAGTACGTGGTGTGCAATGCCGACGAGGGTGACTCGGGGACCTTCTCCGATCGCATGACCATGGAAGGCGATCCCTTCATGCTCATCGAGGGCATGGCCATCGCCGCCCTGGCCACGGGCGCCACCCAGGGCTATGTGTACTGCCGCTCGGAGTATCCCCACGCCGAACACACCTTCGTGAAGGCACTGGCCATCGCCCGCGAGCGGGGTGTGCTGGGAGAGGACATGCTCGGCACGGGCCGCGCCTTCCATCTGGAGCTGCGCCGCGGCGCCGGCGCCTACATCTGCGGCGAGGAAACCTCGCTGCTCGAAAGCCTCGAGGGCAAGCGCGGCCTGGTGCGGTTCAAGCCCCCTGTGCCCGCCGTGTCGGGCCTGTTCGGCAAGCCCACGGTGGTGAACAACGTCATCACCTTCGCCTCGCTGCCGCTCATTCTCCAGAAGGGCGCCGCCTTCTACCGCGACTACGGGCGCGGCCGCTCCCGCGGCACCCTGCCCATCCAGCTCGCCGGGAACATCCGCCGCGGCGGCCTGGTGGAGAAGGCCTTCGGGGTGACGCTGCGCGAGCTGCTCCACGACTGGGGAGGCGGCTCGGCCTCGGGCCGGCCCATCCGGGCGGTTCAGGTGGGCGGTCCGCTGGGCGCCTACATGCCCGAGTCGCAATTCGACACGCCGCTGGACTACGAGGCCTTCGCCTCTATCGGCGCGATGGTGGGCCACGGCGGCATGGTGGTGTTCGACGACACCGTGGACATGGCGCGCATGGCGCGCTACGCCATGGAGTTCTGCGCCATCGAGTCCTGCGGCAAGTGCACGCCCTGCCGCATCGGCTCCACCCGCGGCACCGAGGTAATCGATCGCATCCTCGCCGGGCGTGACCGCGCGGCCGACACCCGGTTGCTCGAAGACCTGTGCGAAACCATGGTGCAGGGCTCGCTGTGCGCCCTGGGCGGCATGACGCCCTACCCCGTGCTGAGCGCGCTCAAGCACTTCCCCGAAGACTTCGGCCTTCACCGCCTGCCCGCGGCGGCCTGAGCGCCACGCCTGCCTGGAGAACGCAGCCATGATGACCACGCCCATCCGCTGGAAAGACCTCGGGACGCCCAAGCGCGTGTCGGAGAAGCTCGTCACGCTGGAAGTGGACGGCATCCCCGTGTCGGTGCCCGAGGGCACCTCGGTGATGCGCGCCGCGGCCGAGGCCGGCATCTCGGTGCCGAAGCTCTGCGCCACGGACAGCCTCGAGCCCTTCGGCTCGTGCCGGTTGTGCCTGGTGGAGATCGAAGGCCGCAAGGGCTACCCCGCCTCCTGCACCACCCCGGTGGCCGAGGGCATGGTGGTGCATACCCAGACCGCCCAGCTCGCCAAGCTGCGCCGCGGCGTGATGGAGCTCTACATCTCCGATCACCCGCTCGACTGCCTCACCTGCCCCGCCAACGGCAACTGCGAGTTGCAGGACATGGCGGGCGTGGTGGGCCTGCGCGAAGTGCGCTACGGCTACGACGGGGCCAATCACCTGAAGCAGGAAAAGGACGTCTCCAACCCCTACTTCGCCTTTGATCCATCCAAGTGCATCGTGTGCTCGCGCTGCGTACGCGCCTGCGAGGAGGTGCAGGGCACCTTCGCCCTCACCATCGACGGCCGCGGCTTCGCCTCCATGGTCTCACCCGGCCAGAAAGAGACCTTCATGGACTCCGAGTGCGTGAGCTGCGGCGCCTGCGTGCAGGCTTGTCCCACCGCCACCCTCATGGAAAAGTCGGTCATCGAGAAGGGCCAGGCGGAGCATGCCGTCATCACCACCTGCGCCTATTGCGGCGTGGGCTGCACCTTCAAGGCCGAGATGCAGGGCGCCGAGGTGGTGCGCATGACGCCCAACAAGGACGGCCGCTCCAACGAGGGGCACTCCTGCGTGAAGGGCCGCTTCGCCTTCGGCTACGCGACCCACCCCGACCGCATCAAGGCGCCCATGATCCGGGCGAGGATCACCGACCCCTGGAAGCAGGTGAGCTGGGAGGAGGCCATCGCCCACACCGCCGCCGAATTCAAGCGCATCCAGGCCGCGCACGGTCGCGGCTCCCTGGGCGGCATCACCTCCTCGCGCTGCACCAACGAAGAAACCTACCTGGTGCAGAAGCTGGTGCGCGCCGCCTTTGGCAACAACAACGTGGATACCTGCGCGCGCGTATGCCACTCGCCCACCGGTTTCGGCCTCAAGACCACCCTGGGCGAGTCCGCCGGCACCCAGGAATTCGCCTCGGTGGCCCACGCCGACGTGATCGTGGTGATCGGCGCAAACCCCACCGACGCGCATCCCGTGTTCGGCTCGCGCATGAAGCGCCGGCTGCGCGAGGGCGCCCGGCTGATCGTCATCGATCCGCGCACCATCGACCTGGTGCGCTCGCCCCACGTGAAGGCCGACTTCCACCTCAAGCTGCGGCCGGGCACCAACGTGGCGGTGATCAATGCCCTGGCCCACGTGATCGTCACCGAGGGCCTCGCGCACGAGGCCTTCGTGGCCGAGCGCTGCGAGGCCCCGGCCTTCGCCAAGTGGAAGGCGTTCATCGGCGAGGCACGCAATTCTCCCGAGGCCCTGGAGTCCGAGACTGGGGTGCCCGCCCGCCTGGTGCGCGAGGCCGCGCGCCTCTACGCCACCGGCGGCAACGGCGCCATCTACTACGGCCTCGGCGTGACCGAGCACAGCCAGGGCTCCACCATGGTGATGGGCATCGCCAACCTCGCCATGCTCACCGGCAACGTGGGCCGCGAGGGCGTGGGCGTGAACCCGCTGCGCGGCCAGAACAACGTCCAGGGCGCCTGCGACATGGGCTCCTTCCCCCACGAGCTGCCCGGCTACCGCCACGTCTCCGACGCGGCCACCCGCCGGCTCTTCGAGGGCGCCTGGGGCGTCACCCTCGAGCCCGAGCCCGGGCTGCGCATCCCCAACATGCTCGACGCGGCCCTGGACGGCAGCTTCAAGGGCATCTACATCCAGGGCGAGGACATCGCCCAGTCCGACCCCGACACCCAGCACGTCACCGCGGCCCTCGAGGCCATGGAGTGCGTGGTAGTTCAGGACATCTTCCTCAACGAGACCGCCAAGTACGCCCACGTGCTGCTCCCCGGTTCCACCTTCCTCGAGAAGGACGGCACCTTCACCAACGCCGAGCGGCGTATCTCGCCGGTACGCCAGGTGATGCCGCCGGTGGCCGGCAAGCAGGACTGGGAAATCACGGCCATGCTGGCCGGGGCGCTGGGTTATCCCATGGCCTACCGCCATCCCTCGGAAATCATGGATGAGATCGCCCGCCTCACCCCCACCTTCCACGGCGTGAGCTACGACAAGCTCGACCGGCTGGGCAGCATCCAGTGGCCCTGCAACGAGCAGCATCCCGAAGGCACGCCCACCATGCACGTGGATGGCTTCGTGCGCGGCAAGGGCCGCTTCGTGATCACCGAGTACGTGCCTACCGAGGAGCGCACCAGCCGCAAGTACCCGCTGATCCTCACCACCGGGCGAATCCTGAGCCAGTACAACGTGGGCGCCCAGACCCGCCGCACCGCCAACTCCCTGTGGCACGACGAAGACCGCCTGGAGATCCACCCCTCCGATGCCGAGCTGCGCGGCGTCCGCACGGGCGACTGGGTGGGAGTGCGCTCCCGGGCCGGCGAGACAGTGCTGCGCGCGCTGGTGTCCGAGCGCATGCAGCCCGGCGTGGTGTACACCACGTTCCATTTTCCCGAGTCGGGCGCCAACGTCATCACCACCGACAACTCCGACTGGGCCACCAACTGCCCCGAGTACAAGGTGACCGCAGTGCAGGTGGAACCCGTGACCCAGCCCTCCGAGTGGCAGAAGCGCTTCCAGAGCTTCACCCGCGAACAGCTCGACCTGCTGGAAAAGCGCGGCGAGACCTCCACTGCCTGAGGCCGTGATGGACCCGCGCGAACTCTCCGGCCTGGGTGCTGCGCACCGCGCCGTGGCCGTGAGGCGCTGGCGGCCCACTGGCGTGGAAAGCGCCCGCGAGGAGCTGGCCGGCGAGGTGCCGGTGGCTTTCGTGGTGAACGGCACACCCTTCGCGGTGATGCTGGCCACGCCGCTGGACCTGGAAGACTTCGCCCTGGGCTTCTGCCTCACGGAGGGCGTGATCGGCGCCGCCGGAGAGTTCCAGGGCATGGAGATCGAGCACGATCCCCGCGGCCTGTCGGTGTACGTGAGCGTGCCGCGCGAGCGTGCCCATGCGCTGGCCGGCCGCGGCAAGGCCCTGGCCGGCCGCACCGGCTGCGGCCTGTGCGGCGAAACCATGATCCACAACGCCCTTCGGCAGGTGCCTGCCGTCACTTCCGCCGCCCGCTTTCGCGCCGCCGCCCTGCAAGGCGCCCTTCTCGCACTGCCCGCGGGGCAGCAGTTGAACGCCATCACCGGCGCCGTGCACGCCGCCGCCTTCGCCGATCCCGACGGCCGCATCCGCCTGCTGCGCGAGGACGTGGGGCGCCACAACGCCCTCGACAAGCTCATCGGCGCGCTGCTGCGCGAGGGCGTCGATGCGGCTGCGGGCTTTGTCCTCATGAGCAGCCGCGCCAGCTACGAGCTGGTGCACAAGGCCGCCGTGGCAGGCATCCCCCTATTGGCCGCTGTCTCCGCCCCTACCGCCCTGGCGGTGGACACCGCCGTCGCAGCTGGCCTCACCCTGGCGGGCTTCACCCGCGCCGGGCGCCACACCGTCTACGCCCACCCCGACCGACTCATGGACTGAGAGCACACCGTGGAAATCGAACGGCTGGTCCGCATGGCCAATGACATCGCCCATTTCTGGCAAGCCGAGCCCGATCACGAAGACGCCGTGGCGGGTATTTCGGGGCACCTGGTGCGTTTCTGGGATCCGCGCATGCGTCGCGAGATCGCCGCCCACGCCGCCGGCGGGGGGCATGGCCTGGAGCCGCTGGCCCTGGAGGCCGTGCGGCGCCTGCCGGTGCAGGCAAGCGCGGCCTGAAACGGCAGACGGTCGCCGGACAGGCGAGCGCGCCGCTGCGTTCTTCACGCGGGTGCGCCAAAAAAAAGCGGCCGAAGGTTCGGCCGCTCCCTGATGCTGGCGCCGCCAGGCGGCGCCGTCCCCCTCAGTTACCCGGCACTGCGCGCCTCGCGAGACCCGTGGCTTGCGCCCTCCGGCGTTCCTTGGCTGGCTTTCAACGCGCCCCCGAGGCCCGTGGAACCCAGCCGATGACTTGCGCCATCTTCCGCTCGCGGCAGGCGGGCCACGTTGCGGGCGCGGTCCGGCCCCCGGCGCTCATGCTTCCCATCCCAGCCGGCCTCAGGCGCAAGCCCTCCCGCATCCGACACGCGAAACAGGGAAACCGTCTCGGACAGGCGCACTGCCTGTGACGCGAGGCTCTCCGCCGCTGCCGATGCCTGTTCCACCAGCGTGGCATTGTGCTGGGTCATTTCATCCATCTGCATGATGGTCTGGTTGACCTGCTCGATACCGGCGCTTTGTTCCACCGATGCCGCGGTGATCTCGGCCATGATGTCGGTCACACGCTTGACGGAGGCGACGATCTCTCCCATGGTCCGCCCCGCCGAATCCACCAGGCGGGAACCCGATTCCACCTTGTTCACCGAATCGGAGATCAGTTCCTTGATTTCCTTCGCAGCTGCCGCGGACCTCTGGGCAAGATTGCGCACCTCGGTGGCCACCACCGCGAATCCGCGCCCCTGCTCTCCGGCGCGGGCGGCCTCCACGGCCGCATTCAAGGCCAGGATGTTGGTCTGGAAGGCAATGCCGTCGATCACCGAAATAATGTCGGCAATCTTCTTGCTGCTCTCGTTGATGCCGCTCATGGTCTGCACCACTTCCTGAACCACCGCGCCGCCGCGCTGCGCCACTTCCGACGCACCCACCGCCAACGCGTTGGCCTGACGGGCATTCTCGGCGTTCTGCTTCACAGTGGAGGTCAGCTCTTCCATCGAACTCGCGGCTTCCTCCAGGCTTGCCACCTGCTCCTCAGTCCGGCCGGAGAGATCCTGGTTGCCCGTGGCGATTTCGCTGGATGACTGCGTGATCGACTCGGCGGCTTCGCGAATCTGGCCAATGACTTCCCGCAGCCGCTCGGATGTGGCGTTCGAGTCTGCCTGGAGGCTGGCGAACTGACCCTCGAATTCACCGGTCACTTTTTGCGTAAGGTCACCGTCAGCGAGGGCGCGCGAGACCCGGCCCACCTCGGTGACGCCCCGATCGGTGGCTTCGAGGATCCGGTTCAGTCCCTCGGCAGCCAGCAGGAAGAAGCCATTTTTTCCTTCGGTGGCCACACGCGCCTGGAGATTGCCGCGGCCAGCGGACTCGATGGTCCGGGCGATTTCCCGCTCGGTGGCAACCTCCGCGGTTCGGTCGGTCCATTGCACTGTGGTACCCATCGTGCGTCCGGTGCCATCAACGATGGGAGTTGCATCGATCGTGAAGTGGCGACGCCCCGCCTGAACCTCCGTCCGACCAACGGCGCGAGCACCCACGCGCTCGAAGCCGCTGAGGTTGCTGCCGATGATGGAAGCTGCGGCGAAGTCGGGCATGGCAGTGCGCAAATCCGTCTCCGCATTGGTCAGCAACTGCACCATGGAGGGATTGGCGTAGAACACGGCGCCCGTGTCGTCGGCAATCATCGCGCTCGTAGAGGCGGCATCGAGAGACCTGCGAATGCGCAGGTTCTCGGAGGCTTCCGCGGCCGCGTGACGCAGCGCATTAAGCATCAGCGCCATGCGGGCCATGACGCTTGTCTCGTCGCCCAGTTGCACCGGAACTTCACGGTCCAGACGGCCTGCCGCCACGTTCTCGGCAACCTCTCGCACCGTGGAAGGATCGGCACCGAGCCGCGCTCCGATCCAGAGGCGCGCGTACCACAAGGAGCCCAGGCCGACCACGGCCACCAGTCCCGCGCAGGCAATCACCACCGCGTACCAGAAGTTCTTCACTTCCATGGCGGCCACAACCGCAGCCTCCGTGCGCTGATCCAGAAGCGTGAAGAACTCGTCCACGGGCTTCATGATCTTGGCCTTGAAGCGGTGGTAGTCGGCGTCGTGCATCATTGCCCTGGCCTTTGCGAAATCCGGGGGCGCCTTCCTCGTGAATCCGCCCTTGCCGTCTTCATAAAGGCCCTTGACCATATTCATGGCAATAGTCTCGGTTTTCACCAGATCGTCCGAGTTGCCGGCAGCTTCCTTGAGTTTGGCGAACTCGGCGTCGGTGAATCCGGCGTGCTTCATCATCTCCAGCAGCGGCACGCTCGTGGTTGCGCCCTGGTGGCTGCCACCGGAGGGCTCGGTGCCCACCGCGCGGAAATCCCAGTAGATTTTTTCGTAACCTGCGGGGCGCGGCCGTTTGCCGTTGCGGATGTCGAGAATCTCGAAGTACTGCTGCTCCCAGAGCGGGTCGCCGGACACCACATAGGTGCGCGCCAGCCGGGTGAGGTCATCGGAGCTTTGACGCAATTCGTCGGCGAGCAGAACCGACCGGTAGCGCGTGGTGTAGGCATCGGAGAGGTCTTTGTTCGCAGTCCCCACCTGATAGAGCGAGAACCACAGCAAGGCCACGGCGGCGAGCAGGCACAGCAGCGCGGTGCCAAACAACTGTTTCATGGATTTCATTTTGGGTGTTTCCCCTAGGGCAAGCCGGCTTGAGTGCGCCGGTCACGTTTAAATCGGTCGAGGATTGTTGCGCTTATCCAGCCCGTTGCTTCAGCACAGACATGCCTCGTGAGGGAAAGGCTGCGCGCCGGTCACGCGGCGAGCGCCTCATCGGCCAGCGCCATGTCGGCGGAGAGAACCAGGCGCTCGATGTCCACGAGGATGAGCATGCGATCTCCGATCGCGCCCATGCCCGTGAGGTGCTGGGTCTCCAGCAGCGACGAGAACTGCGGCGGCGCCATGATCTGGTCGGCCTGCAGCGTCAGGACGTCGGACACGCCGTCCACTACCACGCCCACCACGCGATCGGCTACGTTGAGCACGATCACCACGGTGAATTCGTCGTACCGCACATTGTCCAGATTGAACTTGATCCGCAGATCAAGGATCGGGACGATGGTGCCACGCAGGTTGATGACACCCTTCACGAAGTTGGGTGCATTGGCGATCCGGGTAACAGCGTCGTAGCCGCGAATCTCCTGGACCTTCAGGATTTCCATCCCGTACTCCTCGCTCCCGATCCTGAAGGTCAGGAACTCCCCACCTTGCCCCTGCGCCACCTGGGCCTGCGGATTTGGCATCCGCTCCGTTGACCGTGCGCTCATTGAACACATCCCCGTTGTCGGTTTTTGAGATACCCCGCACGCCATCCTTTTCCGTGCTTCACCCAGCGGACCGAGAAAATGCACCAAATTGGCGCTCTCGAAGCCGTTCACCATCGAAGTTGCGGATTTGCACCGCGACAGTGCGTTTCAATCAATCCAAGAGATCACGGCGCCCTGTCTTTGTGCGTTACGACAAACCCCCGTATTCCTTGAGGGACATGAGGAGGTTTTTTTGGCGGGTGAGTTGTGGTTGTGCGTCGCCCCGTACAGCACGCGCACCCATCTCTGCCGGAGCACAGACCCGCCTCGGCGTTACCCCCAACGGGCAACGGAGCTGTACCCGCCCTCGGAATTCACGGAGATCCATGGCCTCTGTATGCCGCGGACGGCCTCGGCGGGCAGCCCCAATCCCACCCCACGCTCGCCCCAACTCTCGGATCGACGGGCGATACCGATGTCGCAACCCTTGGGTGACGCCGCAAACGAGGAACGCGCTTCCCGCCTCTTCTGTGGGACCCGGGCCGTTCTCCCAAGCCGCCTTTGGCAGTGCAGCCATCGAATTGGCCACTGCTTCACTCCTGCTACCTGGCGGTGATACGGAGGTGACGAACCTGGCGGCCGCCAATACGGCAACACGCACCGGCGGCAGAACCAGGCCCGTCAGCCCATTGCCTGCTCGAGCGCTTGGCGCACCGCATGACGATACCCGGGCTGAAAGTCGGACGGGTTGGGCAAGTCCCCCTTGCGAAGCGACCCGGTCACGCGCCCGTCCCGGTAAATGAGTACCTGACTCGCAAGGGCCGCCACGTCGTCGGGGTCATGGGTGATCAGCACCATGGGCACATCGAAGCGCGCCCTCCATGCGAGTAGTTCGTTACGCATGCGGTCCCGCAGCAGGGGGTCGAGGGCGTTGAAGGGTTCGTCGAGCATCAGCAAGCGCGGCTCGATGATGAGGGCGCGGGCCAACGCCACCCGCTGCCGCTGGCCGCCTGACAATTGCGAGGGATGCATAGCCGCGAGGTGCCCGATTTCGAACAGTTCGAGCATTTCCATGACGCGATCGCGCCCAGGGCCGTCGAGCCGCGCGGGAAACCCTCGCGCAATCGGGAAGCCCACATTTCCCATGACATTCAAATGCGGAAACAGGGCGTAGTCCTGGAAGACGTAGCCCACGTGACGTTGCCGCGCCGGCAGGTCCACGCCCGACCGGGAGTTGAACACAACGCGCTCGCCGATGCGGATATGCCCTTCATCGGGGGTGAGCAATCCCGCGATGGCCTGCAGGGTGAGGCTCTTCCCGGACCCGGACGGGCCAAAGATCACCACGATGCCGTTATCGGACCGGAAATCCACTTCCAACGTGAACGCTCGCCCACGACTGTGCAGCCGCTTGCGGATGGACACCGCCACCTCGCCGGCCGTGCTCACGACTGCCTCGACCGCAGCAGCCGCCCCGATCCCACCAGCACCACGATGCACACCAGTGAAGTGAGCAGCACCAGGAAATTGGCCATGTCGTCCTTGCCTGCCTGAACCGCCTCATACACCGCGATGGACAGGGTCTGCGTCTTGCCGGGGATGCTTCCAGCAATCATGAGAGTGGCCCCGAATTCACCCATTGCGCGAGCGAACGCCAGCATGGTGCCAGCCAGGATGCCGCGCCAGGCAAGGGGCAGCGTGACGCGCACGAACACCTGCCGCTCCCCCAGCCCTAGCGTGCGTGCCGCATTCTCCAGTTGCGGCGACACTTCCTCGAACGCGGCCCTCGCTGCCTTGTACACCAGCGGGTAGGCCACCACCGCGGCCGCAATCACCGCGCCCTGCCACGTGAACATGAGCGTGATGCCGAAGGTGTCATTCAGCCAGGCGCCGATCCAGCCCCGCCGTCCGAGCACCACGATGAGGTAGTAGCCCAGCACCGTGGGCGGCATCACCATGGGCAACGTCATGGCGGCGTCCAGCACCTCGCGCCCTGGAAACCGATGCCGCGCCACGAACCAGGCCGCCGCCACGCCGGCGACGAAGCACACCAGGGTAGCAAGCCCCGCCACTCGCAGCGTAAGCGCCAGCGGCACCAGGACCTCTTCGGAAAAAATCACAGCGGAGCGCGCCCGGGCAAGGCGTCGTATTGATCAGGAAATAGCGCCTGAGGGTAGCCCGTGGGACCGGGCGCGTCAACGCGCACGCCCCAGGAAGGAACCCGGTGCCGATCGATGCGGGGCTACTCGCCCCGCGCCCGCATGCCCGTGCCCTCCGCCCGGGGCGGGCCGGCGTAGGCGGCGCGCTCTGGGGCGCCGTTGCCCAGCAGGCGCGCACCGGCCAGAACATGGGCGTGCAGCCCCTTCCCACCCGTGGCCGCCACGTGCGCCAGCAGCGTGGTGCGCATGCGCGGATCCCAGTAATTGCGCAGGTGATTGCGCACGCCCTCCTCGCGCTGGCCGGCCGGATAGGCTGCGAAGAAATCGCCGATCTGGTTGGCCATGCTCACCAGGCGCTCCACGTCCATCACCGGGGCACTGGCGGCGGGCTCGCGTCCGGCCGGGGTTGCGCTCACGCCGGCGCCTCCGCGGGTTCGCGCACTGCCGGCTCCGTGACCACAGGCGCCTGCACGCGCGCCACCTCTACGGCGGTGACCTTGTACTCGGGGCAGTTGGTGGCCCAGTCTGAAAGGTCACTGGTGATGGCGTTGGCCTTGGTCTGCGCGAAGTGGAAGGTGGTGTAGACCACCCCGGGGCTCACGCGCTCGCTGATGCGGGCGCGTAACCGCGTGGCGCCGTAGCGGCTGGACACGGATACCCAGTCGCCCTCGCCGATGCCGCGGGTGTGGGCGTCGGCCTGGTGGATCTCCAGCAGGTCTTCGCCGCACCAGGCCACGTTGCCCGTGCGCCGCGTCTGCGTTCCCACGTTGTACTGGCTGAGAATGCGCCCGGTGGTAAGCAACAGCGGATAGCGCTCGTCGGCCCGCTCCGTGGTGGCCACATAGCCGGTGAGCATGAAGTTGGCGCGCCCGCGCGGGAACGCCTTGGTGTGCAGCACCTCGGTGCCCTGGGGCGCCTCCGGGTTGCAGGGCCACTGCACTGAACCCAGCCGCTCGATGAGCGCGAAGCTCATGCCCTGGTAGGCGGGCGACAGACGCGCGATCTCGTCCAGAACCTGCGAGGGGTGGTCATAGTGCAGCGGGTAACCCATGGCGTTGATCATGCGCACGGTGATCTGCCAGTCCTCCAGGCCCGCCAGCGGTTGCGCCACCTTGCGCACCATGCTCACGCGGCGCTCGGCGTTGGTGAAGGTGCCGTTCTTCTCGAGCGAGCTCGAGCCGGGAAGGAACACGTGGGCGAACTTCGCCGTCTCGGTAAGGAACAGGTCCTGCACGATGACGCACTCCATGTTGGCCATGGCCGCCATAATGTGGTTTTGGTTCGGGTCGCTCTGCACTGGGTCTTCGCCCTGGATGTACATGCCCTTGAAGCTGCCGGCGAGGGCCGCATCGAACATGTTGGGCAGGCGCAGCCCGGGCTCGGGATCGAGGCTTAATCCCCAGTCATGCTCGAAGCTGGCGCGCACCGCGTCGTCGGTTACAAAACGGTAGCCCGAGAACATGTGCGGCCAGCTGCCCAGGCAGGAGCCGCCCTGCACGTTGCCCTGGCCGCGCAGCGGGTTCACGCCCACGCCCTCGCGCCCCAGCATGCCGCAGGCCAGCGCCAGGTTGCCCAGGCACATGACGCCGGTGGAACCCTGGCTGTGCTCGGTGACGCCCAGGCCGTAGTAGATGGTGCTGCGCGGACCGGCGGCGTAGAGCCGGGCTGCGCGGCGGATGTCCTCGGGGTCGAGGCTCGCCTCCGGACCCACCGCCTCGGGGCTGTAGCGGGCATCGCCCACCAGCGCCATCCACTGCTCGAACTCGTGCCAGTGGCAGCGCTCCCGGATGAACGCCTCGTGGTAGAGCTTCTCGCACACCACCACGTGGGCGATGCTGTCGAGCACCAGCACGTTGGTGCCCGGCCGCAGCGCCAGGTGCACGTCGGCCCGGCAGTGGGGCGAGTCCACCGTCTCGGTGCGGCGCGGGTCGATGACGATCAGCCTGGCGCCCTCGCGGATGCGGCGCTTCATCATGGAGCCGAACACCGGGTGCCCCTCGGTGGGGTTGGCGCCCACCACCAAGATCACGTCGGCCTGCAGGATGGAATCGAAGTGCTGGCTGGCGGCACCCGCCCCCAGCGTGGCGGACAGGCCGAACTGGGTGGGCGAGTGGCAGATGCGCGAGCAGTTGTCGATGTTGTTGTTGCGCAGCGCCACCCGCGCGAACTTCTGCATGAGGAAGATTTCCTCGTTGGTGCAGCGCGAGGAGGACACCGCACCCACCGAGCCCCTGCCGTGCGCGGCCTGGATGCGCTGCAGCTCCGCGGCGGCATGGGTGATCGCCTCGTCCCAGGACACTTCCCGCCAGGGGTCGTGGATGCTGGCGCGGATCATGGGCGCGCGCACTCGGTCGGGATGGAGGTAGTAATCGAAGGCAAAGCGCCCCTTCACGCAGCTGTGGCCGTGGTTGGCCTTGCCCTCCTTCCAGGGAATCATGCGCACCACGCGGCCCTCCAGGGTCTCGGCCCTGAAGCCGCAACCCACGCCACAGTAGGCGCAGGTGGTGGTGACGGAACCATCAGGCTTGCGCGGGATCGGCACTGCGGTACCCTCCTTCGAACAGGCTCTTCTCCACCAGCGACTGCGTGGGGCAGGCCTGCACGCAGGCCCCGCAACTCACGCACTCGCTGTCCAGGAACGGCTCGCCCTGGCTCGCTACCACCTTCGACTCGAAGCCGCGGCCCTGGATGGTGAGGGCGAAGGTGCCCTGCACCTCCTCGCAGGCGCGCACGCAGCGCGAGCACACGATGCACTTGGCGGGGTCGAACAGGAAATACGGATTGGAGTCGTCTACGGGCGCGGCCAAGTGGTTCTCGCCGGGGCCATAGCGATGGGAAGACACGCCCGTGGTGGCGATGACCTCGTGCAGTTCGCTCCAGCCGCCAAGCACGTCCTCGGCGGGGAAATCGGACAGATACAACTCCATCACCCCGGCGCGCAGTTCGGCCAGCCGCGGGGTGTCGGTGCGCACCGCCATGCCGGGCTCCACGGGTGTGGTACACGAGGCCGGAAAGCCGCGGCGCCCCTCGATCTCCACCAGGCACACGCGGCAACTGCCGAAGGCCTCGAGCATGTCGGTGGCGCAGAGCTTCACTACCGGCCGCCCGGCCGCGGCCGCGGCGAGCATCACGCTGCTGCCCGCCGCAACGGTGACCGGCACGCCGTCCACCGTGAGCGTCACCGCCTCGCCGTCGCGCGGCGGCGTGCCGTAGTCCACGTCCTCCCGCAGGGCGCGCAGTTCAGACCACATGGGCAGGCTGCCTTTCAGATGGGAGACCGAAGTCTTCAGGGAAATACTTGAGCGCGGAGAGCACCGGCCAGGGGG
Organism: Rhodocyclaceae bacterium; assembly: GCA_020248405.1. GTDB lineage: Bacteria > Pseudomonadota > Gammaproteobacteria > Burkholderiales. The sequence goes on from JADCHQ010000004.1 coordinate 69,505, forward strand.
CCATGCCGCCCAGCGCGCACAGCGAGGCGTTCTCCATCACGTCGCAGAGCTTAAGAAGCTGGGCATGGTTCTCGCGCGGGCGCTCGCCGCGCACGATGCGCTCGATCAACTCGCGCCCGCGGGTGCTGCCCACCCGGCAGGGCGTGCACTTGCCGCAGGATTCGATGGCGCAGAACGCCATGGCGTAGCGGGCCTGCTCGGCCATATCCACGGTGTCGTCGAACACCACGATGCCGCCGTGGCCCGCCATGCCCTTGTGCTGTGCCAGGGCCTCGTAGTCCAGCGGCAGGTCCAGCAGGCTGGCGTCGAAGTAGGCGCCCAGCGGGCCGCCCACCTGCACGGCGCGCACCGGGCGGCCGCTGCGCGTGCCGCCGCCGAAGTCCTCGATCAGCTCGCGCAAGGTCACGCCAAAGGCCTTTTCCACCAGTCCAGCGCGCTTCACGTTGCCCGCCAGCTGGATGGGCAGCGTGCCACGCGAGCGGCCCATGCCGTAGTCGGCATAGAACTGCGCGCCCCGATCGAGAATCGCAGGTACCGAGGCGAGTGACACCACGTTGTTCACCACGGTCGGCATGCCGAACAGGCCCTTCAAGGCCGGAAGCGGCGGCTTGTAGCGGATCATGCCGCGCTTGCCCTCGATGGACTCAATCATGGCGGTTTCCTCGCCACAGATGTAGGCGCCCGCGCCAACCCGCACCTCGGCGTCGAAGCTGAAGTCCGAGCCCTGCACGCGGGCGCCGTACCAGCCGGCGGCGCGCAGGGTGGCGAGAGCGGCTTCCAGCGCGGCCACCGCGTGGGGATACTCGGAACGCACGTAGATGTAGCCGTGGCTCGCGCCGGTGGCGTAGGCCGCGATGGCCATGCCCTCCAACAACAGGAATGGATCGCCCTCCATCACCATGCGATCGCTGTAGGTGCCCGAGTCACCCTCGTCGGCATTCACGGCCACGTACTTGCACGGCGCCTGCGCACCCGCCACTGTGCGCCACTTGATGCCCGTGGGAAAGGCTGCGCCGCCCCGGCCCCGCAGGCCGGAGGCGTGCACTTCGTCCACCACCGCCGCGGGTGCCATGGACAGGGCGCGCCGCAAGCCTGCCAGACCGCCGTGGGCTTGGTACTCGGCCAGGGACTGGGGATCCGTCACGCCGGCGCGGCCGAAGATCAACCGTTCCTGGCGCGCCAGGAAGGGAATCTGCGCCACCGGACCGAGCGACCGGGAGTGCCTGCCCCCTTGCAGGAAGCCCGCCTCAAAAAGCCCCGGCACCTCCTCTGGCTCCACCGGCCCGTAGCCCACGGCGCCCGCAGCCGTGGGCACCTCCACCAGCGGCTCCAGCCAGAACAGCCCCCGGCTGCTGGTGCGCTTGATCTCCACCGGCAGTCCGCGGCGCACCGCCTCGGCGGCAATGGCGGCGGCCACGGCGTCGGCGCCCACGCTGAGCGCCGTGGAATCCCGCGGTACGCAGACCATGGCCGCACTCACGCGTCTTGCCTCGCCTCGGCCAGCAGCCGCTCGGCGGCGGCCTCGGTGACGCGGCCGAACAGGCGCCCGTCGAGCATCATGGCGGGCGAGCAGGCGCAATTGCCCAGGCAATAGACGGCTTCCAGGGTCACAGCGCCGTCGGCGCTGGTCTCACCCAGACCACAGCCGAGCAGCTGCTCGAGCCGCGCTGTCAGGGCGCGGCCGCCCGTGGCTTGGCAACTCTCCGCCTGGCAGACCTTCAGCACGTGGCGCCCCGCGGGCTGACGGCGGAAGTCGTGGTAAAAGCTGATCACGCCGTGGACTTCAGCCCGCGAGCGATTCAGCGCCCGCGCGATCTGCGCCACGCAGCCGGGAGGCACATGGCCCAGGGCCGCCTGCACGTCATGCAAAACCGGCAGCAAATTCCCCGGCGTGCCGGCCCACCGCTCCAGCACAGCCGCCACGGCAGTCACGTCGTAGGGCGGGTGATCGGCCTCAACGCGCCGGCGGGAGGGCCTGGGAAGAACCGCATCTTTCATGAATCGGGCTTTGCCTATGCTCGGGCGCGGGGAACGGGCACCGGACCTATGAGAATAACCGCCGCCCCGGACGCCGCGCAACCCGCTGCGGGGCAGGGATATGGCGCCACCCATCGGCCTAGCCCGGATATTTCGTGAGGCAGGACGCGAAACCTCCAAAGCCTGAGGCTTTCCAAGCATTTGCGAGTGTTTGGGAGGAGGCTTTTGCGATGGCAAAGTGTAGCGGCGGTCGGATCGATTTTGGGCGGCTTGGGCGCCGGGTGATCGATGCGGATTTCTCGGGAGGCGACCTGTCCAGCGACGGCGGGTTGATGCTTGTGCGCCAAGTCGATCGGCGCATCTGACTCACGCGCATGGCGGCCGCGAAGCTCGGCGATTCGCGCGACCCCGGGCGTGTGCGTCATTCGTTGCGTGCGATGTTGGCGCAGCGCGTTGTACGGGCTGTGCTGCGGCCACGCTGAGTCGGTTGGAGACGCGCGCCACGCGGGCGCAAGCGTGGGCGCTGCACGAGGTGCTGATCGAGCAGTTCATCGCCAGCCACGAGCGCGCCCCGACGGGCCTGGTGCTCGATGTGGATGCCTCGGACATGCCGC
>JADCHQ010000040.1 GCA_020248405.1 Rhodocyclaceae bacterium
GAGGAACTGCTCGCGGCGGGTGCGCTTGCGCTTGCCTGCGTACTCCGCATCGCTGAAGCTCATCTGACTCATCGGGCGCCTCGTCTTGCTATGCATTCATCATGAGACCGTATTCAACACGGCTTGTTCAGACCTTCCTTAACTCGATTGGCAGCGTCCCGTTCAAAGTGCTACCGACCTCCGCATGAAAGGCTTCAATCTCGTCCGATGTGAGTCGGAACTCAAGCTCGAAAACAGACTCGCCTTCCGGCTTCTTCCCTTGTAGCGAGATGGGGAAGTCGTGCGGCCAGTAGTAGGTCTCTCGGCTGTCTACCCGATATGAGCGCAAGCGGCCAGCGTAGATCCGTCTCCCGCTGAGTGCCTGCAGGACTTCGAGTGCCGTCACTAGGGCGCGAAGGACGTTCGATTTTCCTTCGTTGTTTGGCCCGATGAGCACCGTGCTCTGCCTCACCGGTAACTTGTATGCGGTGGTAATGCTTCGGTAATTGGTTACCGAGAAAGATACTAGCTGCATTCGGCGCTCCTTGGAGATCCACTACCGCGCGAAAGCCGAAAGACTTCATGGAGAATCGCCCTACGAAGTTGGGCGCTGCCTATCTCGGCAGAGGCGCTGCGCTCAAAAGCCGCAACAGTCGATAGCTGGCGGTCCACTTCGGCCACGATCCGGTCTTGCTCAGAACGAGGCGGCAGCGCGATGGGCAGTTCGCGCAGGAGCCCCAACGGAGCAAACTTCTGTGTCGTTCCCTTTAGGCGAGGCCGGAGCCACGCGCACAGGACCGGAGAACTCAGCCAATGACAGAGATACGCAGCTGACAGGCAATCGTCGTCGCCCTTAAAGAGCCCCACATTCTTGATGCTGAAGGGCCTCTCTGTCTTGACCTCAGTGGGATTCCCGACGGTCCCAATCATGGCGAACAAGACATCGCCGCGCGCAACAGCTGATCGACGCGAAATTTCGTGGTGATCCGCCACCGAGATGTGCTTGGTGTTATCGAAATCTATTCCGTCATCAAGCAGGTTCTTGGACGTGACCAGCGGAATACCACTGGTCACGTAAGCGGGCGTGTCGTGGGTACCGTCGCGCACGCTCGCACAGCACTGCTCGGCGCTTGCCCACACCCAGCCCTCAGGCAAGGCCGGCAACGCGCCTGTGTACTGTGTATCGGGCTCTTTGTATCTTCCTTTCGCTTGGCGCCGCCGACCCTCGAGAACTCGTCCCAATAGCTGCGCGGCGTTTTCGTAGCTGCGACCTTCGCGGCGCGCGAGTTCGGCTTCGGTGGGCACCAGCCGGCCGTCGACGGCAGCCTTGAGAACCGCGGCCTTGTAGCGCTTGAGGTTCGCCTTGACGCGCTTGAGGTTGGCGACGGCTTCGTCGAGGCGGGAGAACTGCTTTTCGATTTCGGCGACGATGCTCGCCTGAACAGCCAGCGGAGGCAGGGGGATTTCCAGCGACTCCAAGTCGCCACGCCGCAGGTTGTTGATGTTCACCCCGAGCGCCTTCCTTGAGATCTGGCGCCAGTAGGCCGGCGCTTGCAGGAACAGGGCCAAGTAGCGAGGGTGAATGCCAGGTCGCGGACGAATCGTCGCGCAGAATGCGCCGAAGGAGACTTTCCAAGCCGCATGTAGCTGACCCGACTTACCAACAAGGTGCTTGCTGCCACTCGACGTAGCGACAACGATGTCGCCTTCGCGGAGCAGTTGATCGGGCGAGACGTTGCGCTCGGCAACGAAGACCAGGTCGGAGTCGAGGACCAACTTCGCGTCCTGGATGTTCGTTGCACGGAGCACCGGAACGAAGCCAGGTACGGGCTCTTCGCGTGCGTCCGCCTTGGGATACGAGACGCCGCGAATGAGGTCTGCCACCTCGCATAGAGGAACGATCGGCGTCCCCTCGACTTCTTCTGCAAGCACGGCCCTCACGCCACCAACTCCCGATTCAACTCATCGATCACCTTCGGCAGCTCCGCCCCGAAGAGCTGATGCACCCTGCCGAGCCCGCCGCGCTGGTCGAACGGCGCGTAGCCAAAGTCCTCGGCCTCGATACCGAGATTGCTCGCAATGTGCTCGGCCATCTTTTCCAGCCACCAGCGCTGCTCGTCGGTGAAGCCCTTGCCCGCCGCCTGCTGCTGCGCCATCCACGCCTTGAAGTTGGCGGCCACGCGCTCGGGGTAGGGCACCAGTTCGTTCTCCTGCTGCATCGCGTAGCGCACCAGTGACACGAGGTCGGTCAGGATGCGGCGGCGGCTGGCGCCCTTGACTCGGCTGGCGTCAAGCGCGGCGTAGGCCTGCCAGAGCCGGCTTTCGGTCCACAGGTGCGGCGGGGCTTGCAGCGTGCTGGCCAGCGCCTTCAAGTCCTCGAACTTCAGCGGCGCCTTGGTGGGGCGGTTGTAGAGAATCTGCAGCGCGGTGATCTCGTCGCGGTGCTGGGCAATAAAGGCTTCGAAGCTCTGCACGATGCCCTGCGCGCGCTCGCGTGCGGCCTCGGAGAAGCCGGCTTCCAGCACGCGATCCTGCGTCACGGTGTCGATCACCAACTCCTTCTGCTGCTTGAGGCCCACGATCAGCGTGCGCAGCGCGGGGTTGGACAGCGGCTTGACCGCATCGCGCAGCGCGGCCTCGGCCTCCTGCGGGGTGCGGTCTTCCCGCGGGTCGAGCGCCTGCACGATGCCGCGTGACAGTTCCTTGAGGCCCAGGCCGCCGGCCTCGGTGAGCACGCGGGCCTGCTCGGCGTCGGTGAGCTGGGCGTCAAGCCGCGCCAGGCGCACCGCCACGCTGGAGAGCACCTCGGGCTCCACATTGCCCAGGCTCACGGCCTGCAGCAGCGCATCCAGCGGCACGCTCTTCTTCTGGTCCATGGGGCGGCTGTCGGTCTTGTCACGCTCGCACACGCCCACGCAGTCGATGATGATGAAGCGGTCCTTGTGCACATGCTCGCCGGGGTTCACGCCGCGCAGGTCATCGTCGCTGATCACGCGCACGCCGCGGCCCTTCATCTGCTCGAAGAAGCTGCGGCTCTTCACGCTGCGCATGAACACCACGATCTCCACCGGCTTGATGTCGGTGCCAGTGGCGATCATGTCCACGGTCACGGCAATGCGCGGGTAGTAGCTGGTGCGGAAGGCCTTGATCAGGTCTTCGGGCTTGGCGCCGGTGGTGCGGTAGGTGATTTTCTGCGCGAACTCGTTGCCGCGGCCAAACTCCTCGCGCAGGATGCCCACGATGGTCTCGGCGTGGTTGTCGTCCTTGGCAAAGACCAGCGTCTTGGGCAGTTCCTCGCGCTGCGGAAAGAGATCGGTGCGCCACTTGTCGCGCAGCGCGCGGGCAATGGTGCGGATCTGATCGGGCGTTTGCACGCTGCGGTCGAGCTCTTCGGGCGCGTACTCGAAGTCGTCATCGAGTTGCCAGTCGCGCCGGGCGCGAGTGGGCTTGTCCAGCACCTGCAGCCAGTAGCCGGCCTCGACCTTGCTGCCGGCTTCGGTGACCTCGGTCTTGATGCGGTAAACGTCGTAGTTGACGTTCACGCCATCGGCCACCGCTTGCGGGTGGCCGTACTCCATCACCAGGTTCTGGTTGAAGAAGCCGAAGGTCTGCTTGTTGGGCGTGGCGGTGAGGCCAATCAGGTGCGCGTCAAAGTACTCCAGCACCTGGCGCCACAGGTTGTAGATGGAGCGGTGGGCCTCGTCGGTGACGATGATGTCAAAGGCCTCGATCGGAAACGCCGGGTTGTAGTCGATGGGCTCGGGGTCGTTGAACAGGCGCTCCACCTGCGCGGTGGATTCTTCGTCAGCTTCTTCAGGAAGCTCGCGGCCCTTGAGCATGGAGAACATGCGCTGGATGGTGGTGATGACGACCTTGGCATGCGGGTCCAGGTTGTTGCTGGTGAGGTGCTGGACGATGAACTCCTCGCCGAACTTCCAGTTGTTGACCGGCGAGACGTACTGGTCGAACTCCTTCTTGGTCTGCTTGCCGAGGTTGCCGCGGTCTACCAGGAACAGCACGCGCCGCGCGCCGCCGAACTTGATCAGCCGGTAGATGAAACTGATGGCGGTGAAGGTCTTGCCGCTGCCGGTGGCCATCTGGATGAGGGCGCGCGGCTTGTTCTGGGCAAGGCTGGCTTCCAGGTTGCGGATGGCGGTGATCTGCGCGGGCCAGAGCCGCTGGTGATTAACCCCGTGGCCCCACTCGGTTACCAGCGGCGGCATGGCGCGAACGCGCGTCAGGAAAGTGTCGGGGGCGTAGGGTGCCCGGCCTTCTTGGGCGGCCCTGGGGGAAGAGGCCCCGCCCAGACTGCGCTTATCGGCGGAGGGTGCAGTCGCCTCAGGGGTCGTGAGCCAGCCGACCAGGGTTTCGGGCTGGTGAAAGGCAAAGGTGGTGCGGGCGCGGGGCTCGGGGTCCAGGCCATTGGTGAAGTGGGTTTCCGCCCCCGTGGATTCATACACAAAGGGCAGCGGACGGCGCCACGCGGGCAAGGCCGCCGGCAGGCCCTGGGCGTAGCGGGCGGACTGGGCTTCCACGCCGGTGAGGGTGGCGCCCTGCTTCTTGGCCTCGATCACGCCGGCGGCCTTGCCGTCCACATACAGCAGGTAGTCGGCAAAGCCCAGGCCGCCTTGCAGCGGAAATTCGCGCAGCGCCACACCCCGGCCGGCATGCACGTCTGCCTGGGACACATCCATCACCTTCCAGCCGGCCTGCGACAGCAGGCGGTCTATGGTTTGGCGCGCGCGTTGTTCGGGGCTCACCGCCTCTCCCTTGATGTGCGTCCATGCTATCCAAAGGGCGCGGCGGTGGGAAAGGGTTTGCGCCCGGGCCAGGCCGGCTCAGCGGCGCTGGCCCTCGATGCGCCAGCCTTCGCCGTAGGGGTTGTTGGGGCTGTCATGGCGATACGGGCTGCCGGCACCGTAGGGGTTGTGGATGCTGTCGGGCGAATAGGGGCTGCCGTAACGGCCGTAGGGGTTGCTGACCGACTCGGGGTCGTAGGGGTTGGCGCTGAGGCGGCCGCGGTAGGTGCCCTGGCTGTCGTACAGGCGGGGGGCGTCGGTGGCGTAGGGGTTGGTGGCGGAATAGGGGCTGTAGGGGCTGCCGTACAGGCTGTAGGGGTTGTTGAGGCCGCGCGGGGCATAGGGGCTGCCGGCGCCGTAGGGGTTGGCGATGGACTCGGCCTGCAGGGGGTTGCGCGACAAGCGGCCCAGGTCTTCGGCACGGGCCGTGGACGCCACAGGGGCAATCAGCAGGGCGGCAAGGGCAAGACGGCAGGCATGCGGCATGGCGCGGGCTCCGGGGCGTGGTGATGCCGGTCATGTTGCATGCGGCAGGGGATCAGGGGGTGAGCCTTTGGGGTTGGCGGGCTACAGCGTGGGGTGTCGGTTCCGCGATGCCAGGCCGCCCTGCTCGCGCGGGAAGCCTGCTCCGCTGCATGGACCCGTTTCGGGTCTGGCAATCGCGTCAGACGGAAACCGGCCTGCACCCCATGCTGGGGGTGCCCGATTACCAGTCTCAAGTGGGCATTCCCCCAGGCGCGAGACGTGGTGGTGATGCCCCACGGGTTCTCGCTTGATCCTGCCAGTGACGGCGTTACTTACGGCCACGCCAATAGGCCGGCCGACGCCGGAAGTGGGCGATCGCAAAGACCACCAGCTCCGCCGGTTCAGGGCGAGGGCCGCAGCCACCGATTCCTGGAACTGTGCACCAAGCCCCTTTTGCTGCGCCTCGGAGAAGGCGCCCTGTTCAAGGAACTCGTCGCGCGCTTCCTGAAGAAAGCAACCCGGCTTCAACCGGTGATGCGACGCGCGGCCGCGAAAACCTCATCGGCCGAAACAAGCCTGGCCTCTCCCCGCTGGTACCTGGCAATCCGGCTGGCGATTTCCCACTCCCGGGCGGCCTTCACGCCGCGGTCGGAATCTCGCTCGACCGGATCGAGGAGCTCCTGCGCCGGTAGCGCCCGTTCCTCGATGGACAGCGCGCCAGCCTTCTTGCAAAGCTCGTCGAAAAGGGCAGACGTTCGCGTCCCCCGCCAAGGCGATGGGAAGAGCCTGCTCCACCGCTTTCGCGCCCCTTGGTAGCGCTTGCGGCGGCTGCAAAGCGGCTCGAAACCCGCGGGCTGTCCTGTTGCCAACCGGATGGGGCGCGGGGCTCGATGGGTTTCGACTTCGGGCCTTACACTCCACACCATCGATCCAGTCCGGAGTCTTCGCCATGCGCCTGCTGCTCCTGTGTGTGCTTTCCCTGCTCGCCGGTTCCGTGGCCGCCGCGCCGCTGGACGGCACCTGGCAACTCGACACGGCACAGGGCACGTTCACCGCGCGGCTGGTCACCCAGGGGCGGGCCGTCATTGGCACCATCGACGTGGCCGGGCGCTCCACCATCTCGCTCACCGGCACGCTGCAAGGTGACGCCGCGGCGGGGCTGGCTTCCACGGATGAGGGCGTCGGCCGCTTCGAGGCGCGGGTCCAGGGCGATGCGCTGGAGCTGGTGCTCTCCCAGGAGGATGGGCCCAATCAGCGCGCGGCGCGGTTGCCGCTCAGCTTCCGCCGCGTGCAGGCCGCCGCGCCACCCGTGCCGGGCGGCAAACCCGCCCCGGCGGCGGGCGACGCTGGCGGCGATGCGCGCCTCGTGGGCACGTGGGAGTGGCAGGAGGTCATCAGCTCGGGCGGCGCCTCTTTCGCGCAATCGGAGTGGCTGGTGATCCGCGCCGACGGCACCTTTGCGTGGAACAAGGGCGCCGCGGCGGCGGGCGGGGCGGGCTGGTCCTACGACGGCGGTTCGGGCGGCGATGGCATGCGGGGCCGCTGGAGGGCGAGGGGCGGCGTGCTGTTCGCCCAGGGCGCCGACGGCGCCTGGATGCGCGTGGGCACCTACGGCATGACGGACGATGGCGCGGCCATGCGAATCAGCTACGACGGGGGCGACAGGCGTATCTGGCAGCGGCGGTAGGCGCCAACGGATCAGTCCAATCGGGCAAGCACGTCCCGGATCATTTGCTCCTGTTGCCGCGTGGTGTCCTGCGCCCCAGCTACGCAGTCGAGGGCGGCCTTAAGGGCCGTCTCATCAAGGTCGAGCTCCCACTCCACGACGCCTTGCCGCTGCAGACGGTGGAACTCGTCCACGTCGAGATCGTCCTGAGCGCGGAGGTCCACCCAGGTTTTCAGTGACAGGGCGCCGCCAGGCACGCCAAGATAAAAACCGGGATATGGATCGCCATGAAAGCAGGCTGGGTTTTTGCGCCGGCCATGGGCACGGCTGGTGAGCGTTCTCACCACCAGATCGCGGTCCGGAGGTGCTGCGAGAATGAACGGGTACTTTCGGTGCAAAACCCCGGTGGCGCGGTCCAGGTAGAACCGCTCGTGGCGGAAGATACCTCCTGGAAAGAATGCCACGAGCAGCCAGAGCCTCAGCGCGCGGTCCGGTCCGCGGCAAGTATTCCCTCGAACTGGTCAGCTGCCTCCAAGACCGCTTCACGGGCCGCAGGGTCGGATGGCACGGCAAGGCTGTAGGGAATGCGCTCGTTACGGCCGCGCCCCTCGTCCCAGATGGTGGACCACGGGCCCCTTTCGTCGTGAGTGACATTGACCATGGGTTTCGACAAGTCGTCCCGAAAGCGCTCGGCCAGCCCCCGCATGATGGCCAGCTCGCGCTTCGTGAAATGCCGGTCCTCAAAATCGCGCTTCGGCACCACCGTTTCGCGCACGTAGTCCACCACCCGCTCTGGCTTTATCTCGATGGCCTCTCCAAGATCAGCGGGCAGGTCGTCCCACTCCGCATAGAAATCGACAGGCACGGGGCCCATGGGCCAGGCGTGATACCCAAGCCCCGTGACGCTGTGGCCAGTTTGCCGGTAGTGCTGGAAATCGAGGAGGTAAAGCAGCTTGATCAGCTTGATCTTGCCGCAGTGGCGGGTGCGGCTCGCGAAGAAAAGGACCGTGTTGATCAATTTCTCACGGCGATGGGAGATGAGCATGGGCGAAGTGTCCTGTAGCGGAACAAAGGCCCGCAACCTCGGGGCCTTCGAGCAACGGGCCTGCGTTTGCATGTGACGAACTCTACGACGGTGGAGGCTTGCGCGCGAGCCACCGGTCCAGCCCGTTGGCGAAGGCCTGCCGGTCGGCCTGGCTGAAGGCCGGCGGGCCGCCGGTGTTCAGGCCGCTGGCACGTAACTGGTCCATGGCGTTGCGCATGTCCAGCAGGCCGCGCACGTTGTTGGCGTTGAATTCCTCGCCCCGCGGGCTGAGCGCCGCGGCGCCCTTTTCCACCACGGCGGCGGCCAGGGGAATGTCGGCGGTAATCACCAGGTCGCCAGCGTGGGCCTGCCCGGCGATGTGCGCGTCGGCCACGTCGAAGCCGCGCGGCACCTGCACCATGCGAATCCACGGCGAGCGCGGCACGGTGAGCCACTGGTTGGCCACCAGCAGCAGGGGCGTGCGGGTGCGCTCGGCGGCGCGGTAGAGGATGTCCTTCACCGCCGCCGGGCAGGCGTCGGCGTCCACCCAGATGCGCGGGCCGGCTTCGGTCATGGCGCGTGGCCGCCATAGCGGATGCCGGGCGGCTGCGCGCGGCCAGCGGGCTTGGTCACCGCGGGCAGGGCGCGGGCGGCTTCAACGGGCGGCCGCATGCAGGGCGATGCGGTTGCCTTCGGAGTCTTCGATCTCGGCCACAAAGCCGTTCTCGCCGATGGACTTTTTCTCGTACAGCACCTTGGCGCCAAGCTTCGTGGCGCGCGCCAGAACGGTGTCGATGTCGGGCACCGAGAAGTAGAGCACTGGGCCGGCCTTGCCAGGGACGTACACGTCGCCCTTGGCCAGCGCACCGCCGGCGCCCGGCGCATCGGGGTCGAAGGGGAACAGCGCCATGTCGTAGCCGTCGATGACGGTACGCTCGAGTTGAACTTCGAACACCGTGGCGTAGAAGCGCACGGCGCGGTCGAGGTCGGACACGGGGATTTCGAAGTATCCCACCGGGTTTGGCTTGGGAGTGGTCACGGTCTTGGCGGGTGGTGTCGGTTCAGCCGGCTCGCGGGGCGCGCACGCGGCGAGGCACAGGCACAGGATTGCGGTGATGAGGCAGCGCATCTGCGTATTCTCATTCCTCGGCCTGGGCCACCAGTTCGATGCGCTCGCCCTGGAAGTCCACTTGCTGCCCGGGGCGCAGCTTGGCGCGCTTGCGCGACTCGGGTTGGCCGTCTACGGTGACCAGGCCGGCCTCCACGGCAGCATGCGCCGCGCCGCCGGAGGGCGCGAGGCCGGTGGCCTTGAGGAGCTGGTCGAGCTGGATGTACTCGCCGCGGATGGCGAAGCGGGTGGGCATGGCGTCAGACCCCGACCTCGTGGGACCGGCGCCTCGCGAACGCCACGAACCAGTCCAGCGCCAGCGGGTTTGCCATGGAATCCCGGTTGGCCGACTTCTCCACGGGCTGGCCGAGCAGGATCTTCTTCACGGGCACTTCCATCTTCTTGCCCGAGATGGTGCGCGGCACCTCGGCGATGGCGTATACGTCGTCGGGTACGTGGCGCGCCGAGAGTTGCGTGCGGATGGCGGACAGCAGCTGTTTCTTCAGCTCGGCGGGCACATCCGATGCGCCATCGCGCAGCACCACGAACAGCGCCATGAAGGACGGGCGGCCCAGGTACTCCAGGTCCACCACCAGCGAGTCGGCCACGTCGTCGAAGCCCTCCACCACGCGATAGAGCTCGCTGGTGCCCATGCGGATGCCGTGGCGGTTGATGGTGGAATCGGAGCGGCCGTAGATCACGCCCGTGACCGACTCGGGGCGCTCGATCAGCTCCAGCCAGTCGCCGTGTTTCCACACGTTGGGCCAGGTGTCGAAGTAGCTCTCGAAGTAGCGCCGGCCGTCGGTGTCGCCCCAGAAGTACAGCGGCATGGAGGGCGCGGGCGCGGTGCACACCAGCTCGCCCACGGAGCCGATCACTGGCTCACCCTGGTCGTTGAAAGCGTGGGTGGCGACACCCAGGCCGCGGCACTGCATCTCGCCGGCGTACACCGGCAGCACGGGTGCGCAGGACAGGAAGGCGGTGCCGGGGTCGGTGCCGCCGGCGATGCTGGCCAGCAGCACGTCGGGGTGCACGTGCTCGTACACCCAGCGGTAGCCCTCGGCGGTGAGGGGCGAGCCGGTGCTGCCCACGGTGCGCAGGGCCGACAGGTCGAAGTGCGCGCGCGGCGAATAGCCGGCCTTCAGGTTGGCGGCGATGAAGGCGGGGCTGGTGCCGAAGAAGGTCACCCGCTCCTGCTCGGCCATGCGCCACAGGGGCGAGAGGTCGGGGAAACCCGGGTTGCCGTCGTACTGCACCACGGTGCAGCCGGCCAGCAGGGTGGACACCAGCAGGTTCCACATGATCCAGCTGGTGGAAGAGAACCAGAAGAATCGGTCGTCCTCGCCCACGTCGTAGTGCAGGCCGCGGCCCTTGGCGTTTTCCAGCACCACGCCGCCGTGGCCGTGCACGATGGGCTTGGGCATGCCGGTGGTGCCCGAGGAGTAGACGATCCACAGCGGATGGTCGAAGGGCACCGGCGTGAAGCGCGGTGCGGCCGGGGCGGCGAGCGCTTCGGCGTAGGAGACCACCCGCACGCCCGGCTTGCCCGGAAGCTCGAGGCTCGCGCCTGCGTCCAGGTAGGGCACGAAGATCACCGCCTCCAGCGAAGGCAGTTGCTCCACCAGCTCGCGCACCACGGCGCGGCGGTCGAAGCTCTTGCCGCCGTAGCGGTAGCCGTCCACGGCGAACAGCACCTTTGGCTCGATCTGGCGGAAGCGGTCGAGCACGCTGGTGGGGCCCATGTCCGGCGAGCAGCTCGACCAGATGGCCCCCAGGCTGGCGCCGGCCAGCAGCGCGGTCACCGTCTCGGGAATGTTGGGCATGTAGGAAACCACCCGGTCGCCCGGCTGCACGCCCAGGCGCGCCAGCGTGGCGGTGAGCGCGCCCACGCGGGCCGCCAGTTGCGCCTGGCTCCATTCCACGCGCGGGCGCGTTTCCGAATGGCACACGATGGCGGGCCGGGTGTCGGCATCGGCGCGCTGCGCCAGCAGCAGGGCGTGCTCGGCGTAGTTGAGGGTGGCGCCCTCGAACCACTTCGCACCCGGCATGACGCGCCGGTCGAGCACGCGGGTGTAGGGGGTGTGCAGGCGGATCTGGTAGTGCTGGAGCACCGATTCCCAGAATGTCTCCAGTTCGTCCACGGACCAGCGCCACAGCGACTCGTAGTCGGGAAATCGCAGGCCGTGATGCTGCTCGAGAAAGGCGCGGTAGCGCGTGATGCCGGCGCGGGCGATGCGCTCGGCGGACGGGCGCCAGAGAGGAGGTGAGGAGGACATGGGATGGGCGCGGTTGCGTGGGAGGCGCGAAGGGTAGCAGGACGCCCGGTAGCCTGAGCCGCATGGGTGCTGGCGGAGGCCGGCGTGCGCGGGCGCTTGGGGCGCGCCTGCCCAACCCTGCCCGCTAGCCGTTCAGGGGAAACACCAGCTCAGGCGGCGGAAGAATGCGAAAGGGCAGCGGCTCGCGGCGCCGCCGGCGCAGGCGCAACAGGGCCCGGTCGCGGGTGACCAGCACGTGGGCGCGCGCATCCCGGGCAAGCTCCAGGAACTTCTGATCGTCGGGGTCGGCGCAGGCGGGCAGTTCAAGCGCGGACGCTTGGTCGGCGGGCGTTGGCTCGCTGGAGTGGGACAGGGCCCGCTCCAGGGCAACGGCCTGCTCGGCGGGCGACAGCGGGGCCTTGCGATTGCGCAAGGTGTAGGCCAGCACCCGGGCAAGTTCGTCACGGCAGGCGGCGTTCATCAGCACCACCGCGTCGCCACGCTGCACCGCCGCGCGCAAACGCACCACGGCGGGGTCGAAGAACACCAGCCAGTCGAGCCACACGTTGGTGTCGAGCACGAGGCGAAGCGGATCGGGCATGGGGGCAGTTTAGCCGGCCGGGCCTTGGCGCCGGGCGGGAGAGGGGCTCACAGGCCTGGACCGCGCACGGCAACCCGTACAATCCGCGCCCCATCATTTTCAGTTGGAGCACTTCCATGGACAACGCTTCTTCGGGCGGTCTGGGCATCGAGGACGTGGTGGTCGGAGACGGCGCCATGGCCGAACACGGCCAATTCGTCACCGTGCACTACACGGGGTGGCTCACCACCGGGGCGAAGTTCGACTCCAGCAAGGATCAGGGCGACCCGTTCGAATTCAACCTGGGTGCGGGCCAGGTCATTCGCGGCTGGGACGAAGGGGTTCAGGGCATGAAGGTGGGCGGCACGCGCCGGCTCACCATTCCACCAGAGCTTGGCTACGGTGCTCGCGGCGCAGGTGGCGTGATTCCGCCCAACGCCACGCTGGTGTTTGAAGTGGAACTGCTCGCGGTGAACTGAGCCCCGAATCAGCTCCCGCAGGGCAGGGTCTGATTCGGGGTTGAACGCGCTACAGCGTCAGTCCATTCCCACCTGGAAGGCTTCCTTCTCCGACTCCACGATCTTGCCGGTGTTGGCGTCCACCTCCACCTCCACCTCGGTGCCGTCGGCGGCGCGGATGTCGAATTCGTACACCGCCGTGCCATCGGATTCAATGCCGAACTCGGACTCCACCACCTCACCGGGGAATTTGGCCAGGGCGATCTTCATGGCCTCTTCCATGGAGATCTTGGCCTTGAAGGCCGGATCGGTGGCGGCGGACACCTCCATTTCTTCCTCGATGATCTTGGCGGTGGCGGCGTCGCACTCCACTTCCCATTCCTTGCCGTCCTTGCCCTTGATGTCGAACTCGTAGACGGCCTTGCCGTTTTCCACTTCGGCTTCCATGGAGAGCACGGTGCCGGGATGCTTGGCCAGCGCTGCCTTCATGCAGGCTTCCATCTTGCCGGTATGGGTGTCGCCGGCAGCGAATGCGAGGGTGGAAGCGAAGACAACGGCTGCGGCAGCTGCCATGTGGGGTTTTTTCATGCGTTTCGACTCCTGACTGGTTGCGAAGGGGCGCGGCAGCATTGTTCCGAAGGGCGCTTGCCTCGCGATGCTCGGACGACGAGGCCTGAACCACTGCCTGCCTCGTGCCTCTCCCTGGTTCCCAGGCTGTGTTGCGCGAGATTCCGCGCGCGGCTAGCGCGGGGCGCGTCGCCGAATGCCTGCCGTCTTGCGGTGCGGCGGGAGCAACTCCCGACCGATACCGGGAATTATTCCCGGTATCGGTCGGGAAGTCTACCTGCCGGTGCTGCCAAGCCACGGGGGTGGCTAAGGCTGCCCCTGGTACTCGCCGAAGCACGCCGGGATTCGCACCTCCACCCCGTGGGCCTTTCATGCGGAAGTCCAATGGCCGAGGGCGCACAACGCGCCAAGCGGGGTGGCGCGATGGAAAGGGAATCAGAGGTGATGCAGGGCGCAGGGGCAACAGCTCTGGCCACCGGGGCGAGGACTCGCCTGTTCGGCATCAACAACAATGGGGGGTGGCGCGCCCGACACGATTCGAACGTGCGACCCCAGCCTTCGGAGGGCTGTACTCTATCCAACTGAGCTACGGGCGCGCGGCAGGCTGCAAGTATAGCCCGGAGGGCGACACCGCCACACGGGCATCAGCGCGCCTTTCGCCAGGCGACGGTGCTCACCTATACTCCGCGTTTTTCAAAGAGTTGGCATCCGAGGACCCCATGGCCCAAGACCTGCAAGTGGAAACCCACGAATCCTTCATCAAGACGCCCGAGCAACTGGCGGTCGTGGTGTTTCTCGCCTTCGCGGTGCCGATTGCCATCATCGTGTTGCTGTCGCAATACGTGACCGGCGGCCTGCACACCGACGCAGCCAGGAATACCGAGGAGATGGTGGCGGCGCGCCTCAAGCCCGTTGGCGAGGTTGTGCTGGGCGAGGCGCCCCCGCCTGCTGCAACGCCCGCCGTGAAGGCGGCAGCCGGGCCTGTGGACGGCAAGGGCATTTACGAGAAAAACTGCGCCGCATGCCACGCGGCGGGCGTCATGAACGCGCCGAAGGTCGGCGACAAGGGCTCCTGGAGCGCACGCATCAGCCAGGGCAAGGACACGCTCTACCAGCACGCCATCAAGGGCATCCGCGGCATGCCTGCCAAGGGCGGCAACGCCGCCCTCGCCGACGCGGAAGTGAAGGCGGCAGTGGATCACATGGTGGGAGCGTCAAAGTAGGTTTGCGCCCTGCTCTGCCAGCCGGCTCCGCAGCCCTGGTGAAGGGCGCCGCGCGCGTCGGACTGCTTTACTCGCCAGGGCGCGCCGTTGGCCACCTACGCCATCGGTGACCTGCAAGGCTGCCTGGCGCCGCTGCAGCGGTTGCTGAGGGTATTGCCCTTCGACTCCACCCACGACCGGTTGTGGTTCACCGGCGACTTGGTGAATCGCGGACCGCAGTCGCTCGAAACATTGCGCTTCGTGCGCAGCCTGGGCGATGCGGCCATCACGGTGCTGGGCAATCACGATCTGCACCTGCTGGCCGTGTCGGAGGGTGCAGCCAGGCTCCATCGGGGCGACACCCTCGAAGAAATTCTCGAGGCTCCCGACGCCAGCGAGCTGCTGGACTGGCTGCGCGGCCTGCCGCTGATGCATGTGGAAGGCCGCTTTGCACTGGTGCATGCGGGCTTGTTGCCCCAGTGGACGGTGCCCCAGGCGCTGCTGCTGGCCGACGAGGTGCGCGAGATGTTGTGCGGGCCGCGCTTTCGCAAATGGATCCAGCGCATGTACGGCAACCATCCCGACCACTGGAGCGACGAGCTGGAGGGTTGGGACCGGCTGCGGGTGATCGTCAACGCCATGACACGGCTGCGCATCTGCACCGCCGAGGGCACCATGGAGTTCTCTCACAAGGGCGAGCCAGCCCGGATACCGCCGGGCTACATGCCCTGGTTCGAGGCGCCCGGGCGCCGCTCCGCCAGCCACGAAATCGTGTTTGGGCATTGGTCAGCCCTGGGCTGGCGCGACCAGCCGGGATTGCTGGCCATCGACACCGGCTGCCTTTGGGGGCGCGAGCTTACGGCGGTGCGGCTGGAAGACCGGCAGGTGTGGCGCGTGCAGTGCCTGGAAGGCGGCGGGTAGGCGCACCGCCAGCGGTGGACCGGCCCCTCACGAGGGCTGGCGACGGGCGGGCGACGGCAGCCCCAGGCAACTGGCCACGCTGGCGGCCGTGACTTCCGCCAGGTCGCGGCGGTGCCGGCCAACTGCGTGCACCGGCTCGCCGAAGAACAGTTCCGCCTCCAGCGCCGGGCGGGCGGTGATGAGCAAGGTGGTATCCCACAGGGAGCGCTCGGCCACGTAGGCCGGCGCCGGGTCGCGGCTGCCGTCTTCACACACGTAACGCAGCCCCACCGGCACAGCCCAGCCGTGGGCATGCACCAGCGGTTGCAGCAACGAGGCGTGGAAGGGCTTCACCTCGGTGCCGTCGGTGGTGGTGCCCTCGGGGAACACCACCACGGCCTCGCCGCTGGCCAGCGCGACCTCGACGGATTCGTTGACGCGCGCCGTATCGCGCTTGCGGGCGCGCTGCACGAACACGGTGCCCTGGCGCGACACCATCCAGCCCACCAGCGGCCAGCGACGGATCTCCGACTTGGCCACAAAACGGCATTCCACGTGGGCGCGCAGCACGAACACGTCCAGCCATGAGACGTGATTGGCCAAAAGCATGTGGGGGGCGCGCGGCGGCAGGGCGTGGGGCGCGCCGTGCACGCGCACCGTGAGCCGCACGATGCGCAGCATGCGCCGTGACCACCACCGGAAACACCATCGGCGCCCACGGGCGCCGATGAAGGGAAACACCAATCCGCTCAGCCCAAGCCCGATGGCAATGTGCGCGGCGAGTTGTGTGATCCGCCAGCTTTGTCGAAGTCGCTCAGTCAACCTTCACATGCTTCACGAAGTGCCGTGCATACCGGCTGTCGAGCCGGGACAGAGGCAGGAGCATGAGCAAGTCGGCCGTGTTGAAATCGGGATCCCAAGCGGGTTCGCCGCACACCCAGGCACCGCAGCGCACGTAGCCCTTGATGAGCGGCGGCACGGCGACCTGAAGGTGACGATCGAGCCGCTGCAAGGGCAACGGACAGCGCGGGAAGACGCGATACTCGGCGGGGCTCATGCTCGAGCCTTGCAGCGCATTGTAGATGCTGGCTGCGCCGTGTCCACCGTCGGCCATGCCCATGGACGCGCAGCCCAGCAAGTATTCGTAGCCGTGAGCCTGCATGTACTGCGCGAGGCCAGCCCACAGCAGCGCGATGGTGCCGCCGCTGCGATAGCCGGGGTGCACGCAGGATCGGCCCACCTCCACGGCGCGCCCGCGCAAGTGCTGCAATCGCGAGAGGTCGAACTCCGACTCGGAATAGAACCCGCCCAGCGTTGCCGACGTGGGCCCGGTGAGGATGCGATAGGTGCCCACCACCTCCCCGGAATCGCCGTCGCGCACCAGCAGGTGCTCGCAATAGGGATCGAAACCGTCGCGATCCACCCCGGGCTCGCCGGAGGGAAGGCGAGCACCCAGTTCGTCGGCGAATACGCGCCAGCGCAGCTTTTGCGCTTCGCGCACCTCCTGCTCTGTGCGGGCCATGGCGAGAGTGAGCGGCGAACGGGCTGCCCGATCGCCTCGCGCTTCGGGACGCAGCATGACAATCTCCGCGGAGTCTTGAGGACGCCGCGCACGCTATCCCGGAGCCGTGACAGCACCGTTGCCGATCGGTTAAGGATTGGTTAAACAGCCAGGGGCAGGCGCTACCAGGGCGCGCCACCGAAACTCTCGCGATACTTCGCCTCCAGATCGGTGCGGGTGAAGCGGTGGTTCTGGGCGCCGCGGCGGGCGATCTTGAGCGCGCCGATGATGGAGGCGATGCGCCCGGTGACGGCCCAATCCAGCCCGTTGACGATGCCGTAGAGCAGTCCGGCGCGGTAGGCATCGCCGCAGCCCGTGGGGTCCACCACCGCCTCGGGCTTCACAGCAGGGATTTCGTGACAGAGACCACCCTCGAACACCAGCGAGCCCTCGGCACCGCGGGTGACCACCAGCGCCTTCACCTTGCGCGCCAGCTGCTCCACCTTCTCGCCAGTGCGCTCTTCCACCAGCCGCGCCTCGTAATCGTTCAGCGTCACATAGGCAGCCTGGTGGATGAAGCGCAGCAGGTCATCACCGTCGAACATGGGCAGGCCCTGGCCAGGATCGAAGATGAAAGGCACGCCGCCTTCGGCGAATTCGCGAGCGTGCTGGATCATGCCCTCGCGTCCGTCCGGCGCGACGATGCCCAGCTTCACACCTGGCGCATCGCCCACGTGATTTAAGTGCGATTGCATCATGGCGCCAGGATGGAAGGCGGTGATCTGGTTGTCGTCCAGGTCGGTGGTGATGAAGGCCTGGGCGGTGTAGCTGCCGGGGACTTCGCGCACATGGGTACGGGCAATGCCCAGGGCGTCGAGGCGCGAGGCGTACAGGTCGAAATCCTCGCCCACGGCGGCCATCACCAGCGGCTCGCCACCGAGCATCCTGAGGGAGTAGGCGATGTTGCCCGCGCAGCCGCCGAACTCGCGGCGCATGTCGGGCACCAGGAAGGACACGTTCAGGATGTGGATCTGGTCGGGCAGGATGTGGTTCCTGAACCGGTCCTGGAACACCATGATGGTGTCGTAGGCAATGGAACCGCAAATAAGAGTGGACATGTGCGGGCTAGGCCCCCGAGAGACGTTGATGGAGAAAGTTCATCGACTGGAGACGAAGGGGCGAAAGCCCATGCGCTTTTCGATGGCCGCCACGGCAGCCTCGGCAGCCGCCCGGTCGCGGTATGGGCCGGCCTGCACGCGAAACACGCGGTCACGCGCAAGCACCGAAAGATTCGCTGCGAGTCCCTCGAGTTCCACCACCATCTTGCCGGCGAAGTCTTGCGCGCTGTCCAGGGCGTTGAAGGCGCCCAGCTGCACGTACAGACCGCGGTCGCCACTGGCCAACGGCACCGCCGGGGGCAATGGCGAAGGCGGCTTGCCAGCCGCGCCGGCCAGCGGCGGCGCATCGCCCGCCCCGGGGATGATGCTGGTCACCTCCACCGGTCCGCTGCCGTGAGCCACCAGATCCAGCTTCCAGGCCGCCACATAGGACAGGTCGATGAGCCGGCCACCGTGGAAAGGTCCGCGGTCGTTCACGCGCACCACTACCGAGCGGCCATTGCGCACCGAGGTGACGCGGGCGTAGCTGGGGATCGGCAGCGTGGGGTGGGCGGCGGTCATGGCGTACATGTCGTAGGGCTCGCCGCTGGAGGTGGCGCGGCCGTGATAGCGCTGGCCGTACCAGCTCGCGGTGCCGCGTGCGGAGTACGGTGCGAGCTGGGTGATGGGGGTGTAGGTGCGCCCCATGGCGGTGTAGGGCCGCTGGGTGCGGGGATTGAGGGGCTCGCGACGCGGGATGGGGTCGGGTACGGCAGCCAGGTTGTCGGGCGGGGAAGCCCCGGGGCCATCGTCCAGGTAATAGCCGCCGGGCCGGCGAGTACCGTCCACAGGCGATGGCGCGGATGGCGCCGCCGCGGCTTCGGCAGGGGGCGAGGGCCGGGGCTGCACAGGAGCTGCCGGCGCCTGGGACACGGGCACCGCCGGCGGCGCGGTGCGGATGGGTTGCCCCGCGCAAGCAACCGTCAGCACGGCCGTCATCGTGGCGGCCAAGACGCCGCCCGGCCCGACGCCCGCCCCCACCGCCGGCAACGGTGGACCGTTGGACTCGCGGCGGCTCACGTTTGCACCAGTCGCTTGTGCGTATGGATGCTCATGAGAATGCCCAGACCAAAGAGGATGGTCACCGCGGAGGTGCCGCCATAACTGATGAGCGGCAGAGGCACCCCCACAACCGGCAGGATACCGCTCACCATACCCATGTTGACGAAGGCATAGGTGAAGAAAGTCAGGGTGATGGCGCCGGCCATGAGGCGGGCGAACAGGGTGGAGGCATTGGCGGCAATGTAGAGGCCTCGGCCGATCACCACCAGCAGCAGTGCCAGCAACAGCAGGTTGCCGAACAGCCCGAACTCCTCGGAGAACACGGCGAAGATGAAATCGGTGGTGCGTTCGGGCACGAAATCAAGCCGTGCCTGGGTGCCATTCAGCCAGCCCTTGCCGAACACACCGCCCGAGCCGATGGCAATGCTGGCCTGGATGGTGTGGTAACCCGCGCCCGTGGGGTCCTGCATGGGGTCGAGCAGCGTGAGCACGCGGCGGCGCTGGTAGTCGTGCATGACTGCCCACAATCCGGGCAGCGCAGCACCTCCCACCACTGCCATGCCGACGATGATCTTCCACGAAAGTCCGGCCAGGAACAGCACGAAGAACCCTGCCGCCGCCACCAGCAAGGCGGTACCCAGGTCGGGCTGGGCGGCAATCAGCAGCACGGGCACGGCAAGCACCAGCGCGCCCACGGCAAAATTGCGGAAGTTGAGGATCGCCTCATAGCGGTCGAAGTACCAGGCCAGCATCAGCGGCACGCCGATCTTCATGATCTCCGAGGGCTGGATGCGCGTGACGCCGATGTTGAGCCAGCGCCGCGCGCCGTTGCTGATGTCGCCGAACAGCGCCACTGCCACCAGCAACACCAGGCCGGCCACATACACCGGCACCGCCATTCGCAGCAGTTGCTGGGGTGCGATGTTGGCAGCCGCCCACATCACGGCCAGCGCCACGACAATGTTCATGACCTGGGCGCCCAGCCGCGACAAGCTCTCCCCGGAGGCGCTGTACAGCACCACCAGACCCACGGCCAGCAAGCCCGCCACCCCCGCCAGCAGGAAGGGATCGAAATGACGGCCCAGCCAGGCCAGCAGTCGTTCAATCACCGGCGGCTTCCTCGGGGGTAGCGGGGTCGCCAGGCTTGGGCGGCTTGCTCTCCTTGCCCAGCACCACGTAGTCGAACACCGCGCGGGCGATGGGTGCCGCGGCCGACCCGCCGTGACCACCGTTCTCCACCAGGATGGCGAGGGCAATCTTCGGGTTGTCCGCCGGCGCATAGGCAATGTAGAGGGCGTGGTCGCGATACTGCTCGGCCACGCGCGACTCGTCGTACTTCTCGTTTTGCTTCATGCCGATCACCTGCGCCGTCCCGGTCTTGCCGGCCACGGCATAGCTCGCACCAGCGAAGGCCTGGGCGGCGGTGCCGCCGGGCTTGTTCACATCCACCATGGCGTCGCGTACCCGAACGAGGTTTTCAGGGCGGATCGGAAACGTCCCGAAGGGCTGGGCTTCGATCCAGCGCCGCTCGCCCGACTGGCTGCTCTCCACGGATCGCACCAGGTGCGGTCGGTACACCACGCCGCTGTTGGCCAGGATGGCCGTGGCAAAGGCAAGCTGCACCGGCGTGGCCAGGTTGTAGCCCTGGCCGATGCCCACGGAAATGGTGTCGCCCAGGAACCACTTCTGGCCGAAGCGCTTCTGTTTCCACGCCTGGGAGGGCAGCAACCCGCCAGACTCGCCGGCGATGTCGATGCCGGTGGTCTTGCCGAAGCCGAACTGGCCGATGAAACGGTGCAGGTTGTCGATGCCCAGATCCATGGCCAACCCGTAGTAGTACGTATCGCAGGAGATGACGATGGAGCGGTGCAGGTCCACCATGCCGTGGCCGCCCTGCTTCCAGTCGCGGAAGCGGTGCGCAGAACCCGGCAGAACGAAGTAACCAGGGTCGGCAATGGTGTACCGGGGCGAGCGCTTGCCCAACTCAAGCCCGGCCAGGGCCATGAAGGGCTTGAAGGTGGAGCCGGGCGGATAGACCCCCGACAGGGCGCGGTTGTTGAGCGGCTTGGCCGTATCGTTGTTGAGTGCGTCCCAGCTGGAAAGGTCGATGCCTTCCACGAACAGGTTTGGATCGAAACCCGGCCGCGATACCAGCGCCAGCACCCCGCCCGTCGCGGGTTCGATGGCCACCAGGGCACCGCGGCGCGTGCCGAAGGCGCGCTCGGCCACTTCCTGAATCTTGAGGTCCAGGGCAAGTTGGAGATTGTTGCCCGATACTGGCAATTGACGGCGCAGGGTGCGCACGGCGCGCCCGGCGGCATCGGTTTCCACGTGCTCGTACCCGGTGACCCCATGCAGATCGCGCTCATAGAACGCCTCCAGCCCGGCCTTGCCCAAGTAATCCGCGCTGGAGTAGTTCTGCGCCACCCCCTCCTTTTCGAGACGCGCCTTGTCGCGTTCCCCCAGGCGGCCGATGTGGCCGATCACGTGGGAGGCCAGTTCGCCGTTGGGGTAGTGCCGGAACAGGCGGGCATCAATGGCGGCACCCGGGAAGCGGTAGCGATTGGCGGAAAACCGCGCCACCTCTTCATCACTGAGCCGCGTGCGGATAGGCACGGAGTCGAGATCGTGGCGCTCGTCGAGCAATTTGCGGAAACGCGCGCGGTCCTTGGGCTGGATGTCGATCACTTCGGCCAGAGCGTCCACGAGCGCTTCCAGGTCGGGTGTCTCCTTGGGCGTGATTTCCAGGGTAAAGGCCGAATAGTTGTGCGCCAGCACCGTGCCGTTTCGGTCGAGGATCAGGCCGCGATTGGGCGCAACCGGCAGCACGGAGATGCGGTTGTCCTCGGCCTGGGCCAGGTAGTCCTGGTGGCGCACCACCTGCAGGTAGAAGAAGCGCATCAGCAACAGCAGGAAGGCGAACAGCACCAGACCCGCACAAATCACGAGGCGCACCTGGAACTGGCGCAGCGCCCGTACCAGATCACGGATCTCCACCCCTCGCACCCTGGGCCGGAAACCCGCGCGTCCGCGGCGGAAACCGAAGCGCGCCAGAAGTCGGGGCAGGGCGAGGGGCGACATGGCGAATCAGTCGTCTTCGGAAGCGCGGGCGCGCAGCGGCATCTTCACCAGCATGGCCAGTGGCAGCCAGAGAGCCGCGGCGCAAAGGCTGGCGCCGAAAAAGGCGAAGCCCGGAAACTCCTCCCCGGCAATCAGCCGAACCAGCAACTGCAGGCTGCGCTCGGCAATCAGCAGCAGCGCCACGTGCGCGGCCTGAAAGCGCGGCGGGAACATGCGGATGCGACGGTGCAGGAAGATGGCGCCGTACATGAGCACCCCGTAGGCGAACGCGTGCTGGCCCAACATCGTGCCGTCGGCCACATCCATGAGCAGACCCACACCCCAGGCCGTCAGGAGGCCCATGCGATGGGGCTGGTGTACGCCCCAGTACACCAGCAACAGGGCGACGAAATCGGGCCACGCCCACGCAATCCACCTCGGCACGGGCGCCAGTTCGAGCAACAGCGCGATCAGCAGGGTGAGAGCCACGTAGCCCATGCGCACGGGCAGCAGCACCTCCCGGCCCTGGATATTGTCGCCCAGCGAGGTGCGGTTCATCGCCGCCTGGCTCGCGACCTGGGCTCGGAGGGCTTGGCGGCCTCCTCGAGCGAGTTGGGCGCGGCCGCCTGTACTGCCGACAGCACTGCCACGCGCGTGTGGCTGGAAACGCCGGCCACCGGCGCGCAGGAGATGCGCGCGAAGGTGGATGCGGCGTCGCGCTCGATCCCGCTCACCTTGGCTACGGGCAACCCCGCCGGATACACCCCGTCGATGCCGGAGGTGACCAGCAGGTCGCCCACCTGGATGTCGGCATTCACGGGAATGAAGCGCAACTCCACCACGCCGTCGCGGCCGGTGCCGAAGGTGACGGAACGCTGGCCGGTGCGCACGTTGCTCACGGGCACGGACTGGTTCTTGTCGGTGATGAGGGACACCTCGGCCGACAAGGGGAACACCCGGGTTATCTGGCCCAAAACGCCCTCGTGGTCGATCACCACCTGTCCGCTGCCCAACCCGCGCGCAGATCCTTTGTCGATCACCACCTTGCGGCTGAACATGTCACGGCTCTCGTAGACCAGCTCCGCGATGATGGTGGTGCGATTGGGCGCCGGACGGGCATCGATTAGGCGCTTCAGATGCGCCATTTCCGTCTCGAGGGCGTCGAGCCGCTGCAGGCGCTCCGCATTGACCAGGGCTTCGCCGCGCAACCGCTCGTTGTCGCGTCGCAGGCTCGACTGCAGGGCGGAGAAGTCACGCAATTGCCCCAGTAGCGCCCCGGGCAGGCTGGCGGCTTCTTTGAAGGGGTGCACCACCACCGAAAGCAAGGAACGAACCTGCTCGAGCATGCGAAAACGCGCGTCTGCCACCAGCACCACCACTGACAGCAGCGAGATCAGCGCAAGGCGCGCGTGCAGGCTGGCGCCGCGTTTGAAGATTCGTGGGGCGGTGGCCTGCATCAGAGGCGGCGGCGGGAATTCACCATGGGCCATCGCCGCCAAGGTGCGGCCCCGGTGGCGGGGCGGCGCGGGCGGCGCGCTGCGCGGCGCGCCGCGGCGGGCGCGCCCGGTCAGTCATTGGTGAAGATGCTCGTCCACTTGTCCATGTTCTCGAGCGCCTTGCCCGAGCCGCGCACCACACAGGTGAGCGGATCATCGGCTACGATCACCGGCAGGCCGGTCTCCTCCATGAGCAGCCGGTCGATATCCCGCAGCAGCGCCCCGCCGCCCGTGAGCACCATGCCCTTCTCGGCGATGTCGGCGCCCAGTTCCGGCGGGGTTTGTTCAAGGGCCGACTTGACCGCCGAGACAATGCTGTTGAGGGGGTCGGTGAGCGCTTCGAGGATTTCGTTTGAGGACACGGTGAAGCTGCGCGGGATTCCCTCGGCGAGATTGCGGCCCTTGACCTCCTTCTCGCGCACCTCCGACCCGGGGAAGGCCGAGCCGATGTCCTTCTTGATGTCCTCGGCGGTGGTCTCGCCGATCAGCATGCCGTAGTTGCGGCGGATGTAGTTGATGATGGCTTCGTCGAACTTGTCGCCGCCCACCCGCACCGAGGCCGAGTAGACGATGCCGCCGAGGGAGATGACCCCCACCTCGGTGGTGCCACCGCCGATGTCCACCACCATGGAGCCGGTGGCCTCGGACACGGGCAGGCCCGCGCCGATGGCCGCCGCCATGGGCTCTTCGATGAGTTCCACCTTGCGGGCACCGGCACCGAAGGCCGACTCGCGGATGGCGCGACGCTCCACCTGGGTGGAGCCACAGGGCACGCAGATGACGATGCGCGGCTGCGGGCTGAACAGTCGCGCATCGTGCACTTTTTTGATGAACTGCTTGAGCATCTGCTCGGTGACGGTGAAGTCGGCGATCACGCCGTCCTTCATAGGCCGGATGGCCGAGATGTTGCCGGGGGTGCGGCCAAGCATCTGTTTGGCCGCCAGTCCCACCTGCTCGATGACTTTCTTGCCATTCGGGCCATCCTGGCGTATCGCCACCACCGAGGGCTCGTTGAGCACGATGCCCTGACCACGCACGTAGATCAGGGTATTGGCGGTGCCGAGGTCGATGGCGAGATCGTTGGAAAAATAGCCGGAGAGGAATCCGAACATCGAAAAGGCCCCGTGACAGGAGGTGAGCGGCGCTTTGGGGGGAGGGCGGACCGCAGGCACAGGCGTGCGGGTCGGTGCGCCCCGAAGGCACCCTATGGTAACTTACGGCGCTTGTTCGGACCAAGCCTGGAGGGTTTCTCCAGGCCAATTTCCCCCGGAATTTTCATGGCCCTCACCCAGGCCGACGTGGCCCGCATTGCCCATCTCGCCCGCATCGAGATCACCGCCCAGGAGGCCTCACGCACGCTGGCGCAGCTGAACGACATCTTCGCCCTGATCGAGCGCATGCAGGCATTGGACACGGCGGGCATCGAGCCCATGGCGCACCCTCTGGGCGGCGCCCAGAGGGTGCGCGAGGACGCGGTCACCGAGCCCGATGTGCGCGAGGCGGCGCTGCGCAACGCGCCGGCCTCCCAGGAGGGGCTGTTCCTGGTGCCGCGGGTCATCGAATGAGTCTGACGCACCGTACCGGTAGCGTGGGCAGGAAACGCGGCCCAAGGAGCCACCCGTGAGCGCCCTGCACCACGCCAGCCTCGGGCAACTCTCCAGGTTGCTGGCGCGCCGGGAGGTTTCGGCCGAGGCGCTGGCCCGGCTCTACCTTGATCGCATGGCGGCCCATGGCGATCTCAACGCCTTTCTCGATGTGCGCCCCGAGGTGACCCTGGCGCAGGCGCGGGCCGCTGACGCCCGCATCGCCGCCGGCGAGGCGGGCCCGCTCACCGGTCTGCCCATCGCCCACAAGGACATATTCGTCACCCGGGACTTCGCCTCCACCGCGGGCTCGCGGATGCTGGCGGGCTACATGAGCCCCTTCGACGCCACGGTGGTGGAGCGGCTCGCCGCCGCCGGCATGGTGACGCTGGGCAAGCTCAACTGCGACGAGTTCGCCATGGGCTCCTCCAACGAGAACAGCGCCTACGGCAATGTTCTCAACCCCTGGGACCGGCAGGCTGTGCCCGGCGGCAGCTCGGGGGGGTCCTCGGCGGCCGTGGCCGCCCGCATCGCGCCAGTGGCCACGGCCACCGACACCGGCGGCTCGATTCGCGAGCCCGCCGCCTTCACGGGCGTGACCGGGGTGAAACCCACCTATGGCCGGCCCTCGCGATGGGGGATGATCGCCTTCGCCTCTAGCCTGGACACCGCCGGTCTCATCACCCTCAGCGCCGAAGACGCGGCCCTGGTGCTGGGCGCCATGACCGGCTTCGACCCGCGCGATTCCACCAGCGTGCAACGGCCGCCCGAGGACTACACCCGTGAGCTGCATACCCCCGTCAAGGGCTTGCGTGTTGGTGTGCCGAAGGAGTTCTTCGGCACCGGTTTGCAGCCGGACGTAGAGGCGGCGGTGCGCGCCGCCCTGGCGCAGTTCGTGGCCCTGGGGGCCACCCTGGTGGAGCTGTCCTTGCCCAATGCCGAGCTGGGCATCCCTGTCTACTACGTGGTGGCGCCGGCGGAGTGCTCCAGCAACCTGTCGCGCTTCGACGGGGTTCGCTACGGTCACCGCGCTGCCCGCTACGCTGACCTCGCGGACATGGTGAAGAAATCCCGCACCGAGGGCCTCGGCGCCGAGCCCAAGCGGCGCATCCTGGTGGGCACCTACGTACTGTCCCACGGCTACTACGATGCCTACTACCTGAAAGCCCAGCGCGTGCGCCGGTTGATCGCCGAGGACTTTGCCCGTGCCTTCGAGCACTGCGACCTGATCGCCGGCCCGGTCACCACCAGCGTGGCCTTCGATTTCGGCGACAAGGCGGCCGATCCCACGGCCATGTACCTGTCTGACCTGTACACCATTCCCGGCAGCCTGGCAGGCATCCCCAGCATGAGCATCCCCTGCGGATTCGGCGCCAAGGGCCGGCCCGTGGGGCTGCAACTCATGGCCAACCACTTCCACGAGGCGCGCATGCTGGGTGCTGCCCACCAGTACCAACTCGCCACCGACTGGCACACCCGTGTGCCGGCGGGCTTCTGACGGGGGCCGCGCCATGCAATGGGAGTTGGTGATCGGCCTGGAGACCCACGCGCAGCTGTCCACGGTCTCGAAAATCTTCTCTGGCGCCGCCACGGCCTTCGGCGCTTCCCCCAATACCCAGGCAAGCGTGGTGGATCTGGCGCTGCCCGGCGTGCTGCCGGTGCTGAACCGCGGTGCGGTGGAGCGCGCCATCCGCTTCGGCCTGGCGGTGGGGGCAACGATCAATCGCCGCTCCATCTTCGCGCGCAAGAATTACTTCTACCCCGACCTGCCCAAGGGCTACCAGATAAGCCAGTACGAAATTCCGGTGGTGCAGGGCGGCGGGCTCAGCATCCGCACCGATGCCGGGGAGAAACTCGTGCGCCTCACCCGCGCCCACCTGGAAGAGGACGCGGGCAAGTCCTTGCATGAGGACTTCGCCGGCATGTCGGGCATCGACCTCAATCGCGCCGGCACGCCGCTGCTGGAAATCGTCTCTGAGCCCGACCTGCGCTCAGCCGCCGAAGCCGTGGCCTACGCCCGTACGCTGCACGCCTTGGTGCGCTGGATCGGGATCTGCGACGGCAACATGCAGGAGGGCTCGTTTCGCTGCGACGCCAACGTCTCGGTGCGGCCGCTGGGCAGCACCACCCTGGGCACGCGCTGCGAAATCAAGAACCTGAACTCGTTCCGTTTCCTGGAACAGGCCATTTGCTTCGAGGCGGCGCGTCAGATCGAGCTGATCGAGGACGGCGGCGCGGTGATTCAGGAGACTCGCCTGTACGACCCCGAGCGCGACCAGACGCGCGCCATGCGCTCGAAAGAAGACGCCCAGGACTATCGCTACTTCCCCGATCCCGACCTGCTGCCGCTGGAAATTGCCGACGATTGGATCGAGACCGTCCGTGCCGCGCTGCCTGAGCTGCCGGAGGCCATGCGCGAGCGCTTCAAAACGGAGCACGGCCTTCCCGACCAGGACGCCGCCGCGCTGACGGCGAGCCGCGAGCTGGCCGACTATTTCACGGCGCTGGTGGCGGAGTTGCCCGGTGAGGCGAAACTTGCGGCCAACTGGCTCATGGGTGAAGTCTCCGCGCGACTGAATCGCGCCGACATCGGCATCGAGGCAGCACCCGTGCCGGCACCCGCCCTGGCGGGACTGCTGCGCCGGGTCAAGGATGGCACGCTGTCGGGCAAGATGGCCAAGGAGGTATTCGAAGCCATGTGGGCCGGTGAAGGCGAGGCCGATCACATCATCGCCGCCCGGGGCCTGCAACAGATCTCGGACAGTGGCGAACTCGAGCGCATCATCGATGCGGTGCTGGCAGCCAATGGGAAGTCGGTAGAGGAGTTCCGTGCCGGCAAGGACAAGGCCTTCAATGCGCTGGTGGGCCAGGCCATGAAGGCAACCCGTGGCAAGGCAAATCCGGCCCAGGTAAACGAGATCCTGAAGCGCAAGCTGGCAGACTGAGATAGGCGCCACGGCGGTGTCATCACCATGGCGCTTACCCGGAAGCCTGTCTATGGACTTGGCGAGGCGGCGGGCGCGGCAGGAGAGCCGGTCAGCTCGCGATATCGCGCCTTCTGGGCGGAATATCTTTCGCGGATCTGCTCAATCTCGGCCTGTCTGGCCTGTTGCTCGGCCAGCAGAGCCCCCAACTCCTTCTCCACTGCAGCCATTTCCGAAACAAGCGCCACGGGCACAGGTTTGCCTGCCTTCACCAGGCCTTCTTTTTCTGCACGCAATGCCTGAACACGCTGCTTCACCGTCCTGATGCGTGGCTCGTAACTTTCCGCAACCTGCTGCGGAAAGGCAATGGTTCGATCGCGCGCCAGGTCAATCTCGGCTTCATTGGTGTACGTGTCCAGCAGCGCCTTGTCGCGGCGCCCTTGTTCGGTGTTGCGCTTTTCCTCCACCTGCTTGCGGCTTGCCTCCTCGTCGATTTGGCGTTTCTTCTCCTCAAACGCTTCGTTCCTGCGCAGCACCCGCCCACGCCTGTCGATCTCCACGTTGGCCCGGTCGCGGTACTGGGGAGGGATGACTTCGGAGTAATGAACCTGGCCGTGTTCATCCACCCACTTGTAGAACTTGGCTGCAACTGCCGCGGCAGGCATGCCCGCGACGAGGATGCCGATCGGCAGCAATCCCCTAAGACGGATCCCGGAGAACCCGATCATTCATGAACCCCATAACTTCGCCGGTACTCCAGCACATCTCGGAGGCGCGGCGCCAATTCGGGCAGTTCCGACAAAGTGTCGATCACATCCTCGAGCCGGCAGATGGCGTGCACCGGAATTCCATAGCGCGCCCGGACCTCCTGGGCTGCGGAGAGGCTTTCCTGGCCCCGTTCCTGGCGATCAAGCGCAATCACCACACCCGCGGGCGTTGCGCCAGCCGCACGAATGATTTCCACGGACTCCCGCACCGAGGTTCCGGCAGAGATGACATCGTCCACGATCATCACCCTCCCGTCCAGTGCGGCGCCCACCACGACCCCGCCTTCGCCGTGGTCTTTGGCTTCCTTGCGGTTGAAGGCGAAGGGCACATTGCGCCCAAATCCGGCAAGGGCGATGGCGGTGGCGGCCACCAGCGGGATCCCCTTGTAGGCAGGTCCGAAGAGCATGTCGAAACTTGCGCCTTCAGCCAGCAGCGCCTGCGCATAGAATCCGCCCAGCCGCCCGAGGCTGGCGCCGTCGTTGAACAGGCCCGCGTTGAAGAAATAGGGCGACAGCCGGCCGGCCTTGGTGGTGAACGCCCCGAACAGCAGCACCCGGTTGTCGAGCGCGAAACGCACGAACTCGCGGCGGAACCCGTCGGCCCGGGAGGTTTCTTTTTGGTCTTGTTCCATGTTCCGTCTCATCAATGCGAATCTAAACGGCATCCGCTCGGCAGCAGCCAAGGGTTTCTTCCAATGGCTGCCCGACCAGGACGCCCACGTGGTATGCATCCAGGAGCTCAAGGCGCAACCCGAAGACCTGACCACGACCATGCTCCGGCCAGCGGGCTACCGCGGCGTGTTCCACTGCGCCAACCGCAAAGGGTACAGCGGAGTGGGCCTGTACTTCAGACGAGAACCCGATCGGGTGGTTCAGGGGATCGGTATCGAGGACATCGATGCCGAGGGCCGATTTCTGCAGGCCGACTTCGGTAATCTTTCGGTAGTGTCGCTGTACGTGCCCTCGGGCTCCAGTTCCCCGGAGCGGCTGGCCATCAAGTTCTCGTTCCTGGAACGTGTCATCCCCACGCTGCATGCCCTGGCGCAATCGGGCCGTCATGTGGTGCTGTGCGGCGACTGGAACATCGCCCACAAGCCCGTCGACCTGGAGAACTGGCGTTCCAACCAGAAGAACTCCGGATTCCTGCCCGAGGAGCGCGCCTGGCTCGACGGAGTGCTGGACGTGCTCGGCTACGTGGACACCTTCCGGCGGGTGGACGACCGGCCGCAACGGTACACGTGGTGGTCGAACCGCGGTCAGGCGTGGGCAAACAACGTGGGCTGGCGGCTGGACTACCAACTGGCCACGCCGGCGTTCGCGACACTGGCAAGACGGGTGGACATCTACACGGCCCAGCGCTTCTCCGACCACGCGCCACTCATCATCGACTACGACTACGTCCCCTAGCCGCTGACGGGTCGGCTCGGCCGGGACTAAAGCGTCACTCCGCCGCCATGGCGAGGCGATTGCGCATCCCATGGCGCCACCTTCACCAGCAGCACCATGCCGGGAATCGCCAGCAGCATGCACAGCCAGAAGAACGACGGCCACCCCAGCCAGCCCACGAGCCACCCGGTGGCGGCGTTCAGGAAAGTGCGCGGCACGGCGGCAAGGCTGGTGAACAGCGCGAACTGGGTGGCCGTGTAGGCCGGACTGGTGGCCCGCGCGATGTAGGCCACGAAGGCCGCCGTACCCACGCCCACGCCCACCGCCTCGGCACCGATCACCACGGCCAGCAACGCCCGCTCGGACGCGCCCACGGACACGAAGGGCCCCGTGACGGCCAGCCACAGGAAGCCGGCGATGGTCACGTACTGCACCACGCCGAAAATCCACAGGGCCCGGTTGATGCCGAGCCGCACCATCCAGAGGCCGCCCAGCAGGCCGCCGGCGATGCTCGGCCACAGTCCGGCATTCTTGGCGATCACGCCGATGTCCGACTTGCTGTAGCCCATGTCCAGGTAGAAGGGCGTGGCCAGCGCCGTGGCCATGCTGTCGCCAAGCTTGTAGAGGAAGATAAAACCCAGCACCAGCAGCGCATGGCCCCAGCCTGCCCGGCCGAGGAACTCGCGGAAGGGCTCCACCACCGCCTCGCGCAGGCTGCGCGGCCGCACGGCCGCGGCAGCCGGTTCGGACACCGCCAGCGCCATGAACGCGCCGGGCAGCATGAAGACCGCCGTGACCGCGAACACCGCGGGCCAGGGCAGGTGGTCGGCGAGGATCAGCGACAGCGAGCCGGGCACGAGGCCCGCCACGCGGTAGGCGTTCACGTGCACCGAGTTTCCCAGCCCGAGTTCGGCTTCGGAGAGGATCTCGCGCCGGTAGGCATCCAGCACGATGTCCTGGGTGGCGCTCAGGAAGGCGAGCGCCGTGGCCACCCACACCACCAGCTGCAGGTCGCGCCCCGGGGAGAGGGAACCCATGGCGGCGATGGCCGCCATCAGCCCGCCCTGGGTGACGAGCATCCAGCCCCGCCGTCGCCCCAGCCACGGCAGCGCGTATCGGTCGAGCAACGGTGCCCACAGGAACTTCCAGGTGTAGGGAAACTGGATCAGCGCCATGGCGCCGATGGTCTTGAGGCTGATGCCCTCCGTGCGCAGCCATGCGGGCACGAGGTTGAGCAGCACGTAAAGCGGCAGGCCGGAACTGAAGCCGGTGAACACACAGATCGCCATGCGGCGCGTGAACAGCGCCTGGGCGAGCGAGGGCCTGGCGCCGACCCCGGCGCCAGACTCAGGGCTGGACGGGAGCGCCACCGCCGCAGCGGTCCAGCCGGTACACGGCCATGGCGCCGAGAAGGTTGTGGGCCGCCGAAACGGAGCGGCCCGCCGTGAGCACCACTCGGTCGAGGATACGCACGCCGTGGCCGCGGCAGAAACCCTCGAAGTCGGCGATGGTGAAGAGATGGATGTTGGGCGTGTCGTACCACTGGTAGGGCAGCTCGGACGACACCGGCATGCGTCCGGCCATCAGCTGCGCCCGCACGCGCCAGTAGCCGAAGTTGGGAAAGCTCACTATGCCCTCGCGCCCCACTCGGAGAATCTCCTTCACGATGCGTTCGGTGTGCTTCATGGCCTGCAGGGTCTGCGACAGGATCACGTAATCGAAGCTGCCGGTCTCGAAGACATTCAGGCCGGCCTCCAAGTCGCTCTGGATCACGTTCACGCCGTTGCGGGCGCAGGCCAGCACGTTGTCGTCGGCGATGTCCACGCCGTAGCCGGTGGCCTGCCGCGCCTCGCGCAGGAAACGCAGCAGCGAGCCGTCTCCGCAACCCAGGTCAAGCACGTGCGCGCCAGGCTTCACCCAGGCGGCGATAGCGTCGAAGTCGGGGCGGCGCGGCAGGGCGGCGCTCATGCGGGCACCTGGTCCAGGGTGGCGCGGATAAGCGCGTGGTAGCGCGCATCGTCCATGAGAAAGGCGTCGTGGCCGTGAGGCGCGTCGATCTCGGCGTAGGTCACCTCGCGGCGCGTGTCGAGCAGCGCCTTGACGATCTCGCGCGAGCGCGCCGGCGAGAAACGCCAGTCGGAGGTGAAGCTCACCACCAGGAAGCGCGCCCGGGCGCCGGCCAGCGCCGCCGCCAGGTTGCCGCCGTGGGCCAGCGCCGGGTCGAAGTAGTCAAGCGCCTTGGTGATGCGCAGATAGGTGTTGGCATCGAAGTAACCGGAGAACTTGTCGCCCTGGTGGCGCAGGTAGGACTCGATCTGAAAGTCCACGTCGAAGCCGAACTTGAGCTTGCCCTCGCGCAGCTCGCGGCCGAACTTCTCCGCCATGGCGTCGTCGGACAGGTAGGTGATGTGGCCGAGCATGCGCGCCAGGCGAAGACCACGGCGGGGAACCACGCCGTGGGCGTAATAGTCGCCGCCGTGAAAATCGGGGTCGGTGGTGATGGCCTGTCGGGCCACTTCGTTGAAGGCAATGTTTTGCGCCGAGAGCTTGGGCGCCGCTGCAACAACGATGGACAAGCCCACGCGGCCGGGATGCGCCACCGCCCACTGCAGCGCCTGCATCCCGCCCAGGCTGCCGCCGATCACCGCGGCAAAGCGCTCGATGCCCAGGCGGGTGGCGAGCCGAGCCTGCGCCTCCACCCAATCCTCCACCGTCACCACGGGAAAGCTTGCCCCCCACGGGCGGCCGGTTGCCGGATTGACGCTCGCCGGGCCGGTGGAGCCGTGGCAACCCCCGAGGTTGTTCACCCCCACGACGAAAAACTGCTCGGTGTCCACAGGCTTGCCGGGGCCGATGAGGTTGTCCCACCAACCCACGTTGCGCTCGTCGCCTTCATACCAGCCAGCCACGTGGTGGGAGGCGTTGAGGGCGTGGCAAACCAGGATGGCGTTGGATCGGGTGGCATTGAGCTCGCCATAGGTTTCATAGCGAAGCGTGTAGGCAGGCATCAGGGCGCCGCTCTTGAGCGCCAGGGGCTCGTGGAACGCCATGTCCAGGGGCGCCACCAGACCCACGCTACGGGGTGCCTGGGTCATGGCTCAGCCGGCATCGAACGACGAGGACGGTCGCAGCGCCTGCACGCGGCGCAGCAACTGCAGCACGGCGTCTCTTTGCATGTCCCGGAACAGCAACTGGGCCTCGGCCTCCCGCGCGAGCGTCTGGGTATCGTCGAAGGGCAGCTCGCGCAGCAGCACCACTTCCTCCCGACCCAGCCATTCCGTGCCCTTGCCGTTGTGCACCCGGAAGATCACTCGGTAGCGCAACTGAAACTCGCGAACCCGGCCACCGCCGGACACCGCCAGGATCAAGCGCTCCTGCACCTCGCCCAGCAGCGAGAGGATGGCCTGGGCGTCCTCCGGGCGCTGCGTCAGCTTGGTGGAGCTGCCGCGCTCGACGGCGCGCTTGAGCTGGCCCGTAAAGGGCGAGTATTCCATGCCCTCCACGTACAGCGATTCGAAGGGCAGATCGGCGCGGCCGCGCGCCTGGAAGCCGCAGCCCGGCATCAGGGCCGCAGCCGTCAGCGCAAGCAAGGCTCGCCGACGCACCAAAGCCTCACACCACCACGTTCACGAGGCGGCCCGGCACCACCACAACCTTCCTGGGCACCGCTCCGTTGGTGAACCTGAGAACACCGGGATGCGCCAGCGCAGCGTGTTCAATCGCTTCGCGCCCGGCGTCGCGCGCCACCAGCAGGCTGCCGCGCAACTTGCCGTTGACCTGCAACACCAGCTCGATCTTGTCCTGCACCAGCGCCGCCTGGTCCACCTGGGGCCAGGGCGAAAGCGTGATGTCCGCGCCATAGCCAAGCTCGGTCCAGAGCACGTGCGCGAGATGGGGGGTGACCGGGTAGAGCACCCGCAGCAACACTCCCAGCCCCTCGCGCAGCGCCGCTGCGCTGGCCTCGGCGGCGGACTCCTGCAGAGCGTTGAGCAGCTTCATGCCGGCCGAGGCCACGGTGTTGAACTGCTTGCGCTCCATGTCGTAGCTGGCCTGGCCGAGCAGGGCATGTACCTCGCGGCGCAGCACGGCGTCGCGAGGCTCGAAAGCCCCGGCAGCCGCACGGACAGTGGCGGCGTGTTCCTGCGCGAAACTCCACACCCGCCGCAGGAAACGGTAGGCGCCCTCCACGCCGCTGTCCGACCACTCCAGGGTCTGCTCCGGCGGGCTGGTGAACATCATGAAGAAGCGCGCCGTGTCGGCGCCGTACTGCTCGATGAGCGCCTGCGGGTCCACGCCGTTGTTCTTGGACTTGGACATGGTGCCGATGCCGGCGGACTCCACCGGCAGCCCGTCGGCTCGCAACGTGAGGGCGGTGCGAGCGCCCTTGTCGTCCACCGCCACCTCCACCTCGGCGGGGTTGAAGTAGACCCGGCGCGGGCCCTCGCGGCGGAAGAAGATTTCGTTGAGCACCATGCCCTGGGTGAGCAGGTTTGCGAAGGGCTCGTCGATGCTCACCAGCCCCAGGTCGCGCATGACCTTGGTCCAGAAGCGCGAGTAGAGCAGGTGCAGGATGGCGTGCTCGATGCCGCCGATGTACTGGTCCACCGGCAGCCAGTAGTTCACCCGCTCGTCCACCATGGCCCCCGGGTTGTCGGGGCAGGCGTAGCGCAGGTAGTACCAGGACGAATCCACGAAGGTGTCCATGGTGTCGGTTTCGCGGCGGGCCAGCTTGCCGCACTTCGGGCAGGCCACGTGGAGAAAGTCGCGC
The DNA here is from genome assembly GCA_020248405.1 of Rhodocyclaceae bacterium. Lineage (GTDB taxonomy): Bacteria > Pseudomonadota > Gammaproteobacteria > Burkholderiales. Next base: position 34,648 of record JADCHQ010000040.1, read on the forward strand.
CGGCGATTGAGCGGGTTGCCGCTGCCATCGGGCACGCAGTCTTCGGGCAGCACCACCGGCAATTGCTCGTCGGGTACCGGCACCACCCCGCAGCCCTCGCAGTGGATGAGCGGAATGGGCGTGCCCCAGTAGCGCTGGCGCGAAATGCCCCAGTCGCGCAACCGCCAAGTGGTTTGCTTTTCCCCCAGGCCCTTGGCCGCCAGGTCGGCGGCAATGGCCCCCACGGCCGCCTGGTAGCCGAGGCCGTCATAGCGGCCGGAGTTCACGCACCGGCCCTGCGTCTTGTCGGCGTACCACTCCCGCCATACGTCCGTGGAGAAGGACTCGCCCTCCACGGCAATCACCTGGCGAATGGGGAGGCCGTACTTGTTGGCGAAGGCGAAGTCCCGCTCGTCGTGGGCCGGAACGCCCATCACGGCGCCCTCGCCGTAGGACATGAGCACGTAGTTTCCCACCCACACGGGCACCGCCTCGCCCGTGACGGGGTGCTCCACGGCAAGCCCCGTGGCCATGCCCTTTTTTTCCATGGTGGCCATGTCGGCCTCCATGACGCTGCCGCGCTTGCACTCCTCGATGAAGGCCGCCAGCGCAGGGTTGTCGCGAGCCGCGCGGCTGGCCAGCGGATGCTCGGCGGCCACGGCGCAGAAGGTGACGCCCATGAGCGTGTCGGCGCGGGTGGTGAAGGCGCGCAGCAGCTGCCGCTGGCCGTCGAGCGTGTAGGGGAACGCCAGGTTCACGCCCTCGCTGCGCCCAATCCAGTTGGCCTGCATGAGCTTGACGCGCTCGGGCCAGCCGGGCAGCGCATCCAGCGCCTCGAGCAGCTGCGGCGCGTAGCGCGTGATGGCCATGTAATACATGGGAATCTCGCGCTTTTCCACCACCGCGCCGGTGCGCCAGCCGCGGCCGTCGATGACCTGCTCGTTGGCGAGCACGGTCTGGTCCACCGGGTCCCAGTTCACCACGCCGGTCTTCTGGTAGACGATGCCCTTCTCGAGCATGCGCAGGAACAGCCACTGGTTCCACTTGTAGTACTCGGGCCGGCAGGTGGCGATCTCGCGCTCCCAGTCCAGGGCGAAGCCCAGCGACTGGAGCTGCTTCTTCATGTAGGCGATGTTGTCGTAGGTCCACTTCGCCGGCGGCACGCCGTTGGCCATGGCTGCGTTTTCGGCAGGCAGGCCGAAGGCATCCCAGCCCATGGGCTGCAAGACGTTGAGGCCGCGCATGCGGTGATAGCGCGTGAGCACATCGCCGATGGTGTAGTTGCGCACGTGCCCCATGTGCAGTTTCCCGGAGGGATACGGGAACATGGACAGGCAGTAATACTTGCGCTTGCCGGGCTGCTCCACGGCGCGGTGGGCGCCGGAGGCCTTCCAGGCGGCCTGGGCAGCGCGCTCGACTTCGGCCGGCTGGTATTGAGCTTGCATCGCAGGAGTCGGACGGGAAAGCGCCGGATTATAGCGGCGGGGCCCGCCGCAACGCCCTGCCGGCAAATGTTTTGTCGTGCCAAACTCATCAGCCAAGCCAGGAGAAAATCCGATGCCACGTTCCCTTTGCGCCCTACTCCTCCTTGCCCTCATGCGCGTGCCGTCCGGGGCGATGGCGGCTTCCGCCTCCCGGGTGGAGGCCGTCACCATGCCGGCCTGGGTGACGCGCGGCGATGTTCGGCGGCCCCTCGGACCCGACATGGCGCTGCAAAACTCCGACGAGATCGTCACCGCACCCGGGTCACGGGTAGTGCTTCGGCTGGGGGATGGCAGCGCAGTGAAGCTGGGCGAGAACGCCCGCCTGGCGATCACCGCCGCCGCGCCCGGCGAGGACGGCGTGTTTCGCGCCACCTTGCGTGTACTGCAGGGGGCCTTTCGCTTCACCACCTCGGCGCTGGTGAAATCCGCCGCCCGTCGCGAGGTGGACATCGCGCTGCCCACGGCCACCATAGGCATTCGCGGCACCGATGTATGGGGCAAGGCCCTGCCGGGGCGCGATTTCGTGGTGCTGCTCGAAGGCCGCATCGGCATCACGCGTGCCGGTGAGGCCGAGATTTCCATGGCGCAGCCGCTGAGCGTGTTCGACGCCCCGGCCGGCGCCCCCATGCCGCCGCTGACGCAGGTCAGCGCCGAGGAAGTGGCGAAACTCGCCCCGGAAACGGAGTTGCGTGAGGGCGCAGGAACCAGCCGGGGCGGTGGTGTCTGGAAGGTGCAGGTGGTGGCATCTCGCGCGCAGGTGGAGGCCCTGGAGGCCTGGGACAAACTGCGGGCCGCCGGCTATGCCGCCGCGATTGAACCAGCAACCACCGCCGAGGGCACGTCGTACCGCGTGCGCGTCCCCGGCCTGGCCTCCAAGGCCGATGCCACGGCGCTCGCGAAGCGCCTATCGGCGGAGCTGGGCTTCGGCAGCGTGCTGGTAACCCGGTGAGCGCCGCTACTGCTGGGCGGGTGCGGGCGCCGGGGCAGCCTCCGGCGCCCGCGCGGCGGGATCCTCCAACGGCGGCTTGCAGTAACGCGACCACTCCTTGATGGCGCCCACGGCCTCCTTGCGGCGCACCCCGTATTTCAGGCCGCGCATCATGGTGCCCTCGCCCGTGGAGCCTTTCTCCACCCTTTTGGTCACGTTGATGCGCGACAGGTCGCCCACGATGGTGTCGCCGGGCTCGAAGGTGATCTGATTGAACTTGAGCACCACACCGTAGCCGTCGGCGTTTTTCGTGAGCACGTAGTCGCAGCGCTCGCTGAACCAGTCCACGGTGGTGACGGCCGATGCCGGAGCTTCGTCGGCAAGTGCCGGCAGGGCGCAGAGGGCTAGCAGGGTGGCGAGGGCAAAGCGAGGCGTCACAGTGGTCTCCAGGGGGTGCGCGTTTGCATCGACGCGTGGAGGGTTGAGTAGGGCGCGGTTCGCGAAGTTCCCGCGGCCGCTCGAGGCGGCGAAACTATAATCCGCCGCTTCCCAACCGGTGGCTTCCGATGCGATCGCTCCTCGACGGGCTCAATCCCCAGCAGCTCGCGGCGGTCACCCTGCCGCGCGAATCCGCGCTCATTCTGGCCGGCGCAGGCAGCGGCAAGACCCGCGTGCTCACCACCCGCATCGCCTGGCTCATCCAGGAGAAGCAGTTGAGCCCCATGGGCGTCCTGGCCGTCACCTTCACCAACAAGGCCTCGCGGGAGATGCTCACCCGCATCGGCGCCATGTTGCCCATCAACACCCGCGGCATGTGGGTGGGCACCTTCCACGGCCTGTGCAACCGCATGTTGCGCGCCCACCACCGCGAAGCCGGCCTGCCGCAGGCGTTCCAGATCCTGGATTCCGCCGACCAACTCGCGCTGGTGAAGCGCGTGATGCGGGCGCTCAACGTGGACGACGAGCGCTATCCGCCGCGCCAGGCCCAGTGGTTCATCAACGGGCAGAAAGAGGCCGGCTGGCGCGCTTCGGCAGTCATGCCGACGGACGATCTGGAGCGTCGCTTCAACGAAGTGTTCGAGGCCTACGACCGGCAGTGCCAGCAAGAGGGTGTGGTGGACTTCGCCGAACTGCTGCTGCGCGCCTACGACCTGCTTTCGCGCAACGAGCCGCTGCGCGTGCACTACCAGTCTCGCTTCCAGCACATTCTGGTGGACGAATTCCAGGACACCAACAAGCTGCAGTACGCCTGGCTCAAGCTGCTGGCGGGGCGGGACAATGCCATTTTCGCGGTGGGCGACGATGATCAGTCCATCTATGGCTTCCGCGGAGCGGACGTAGGCAACATGGCCGCCTTCGAGCGCGACTTCGCCGTGCGCCACGTGATCAAGCTGGAGCAGAACTACCGCTCCCACGGCAACATTCTCGACGCCGCCAACGCCCTCATCTCGCGCAACCGCGAGCGGCTGGGCAAAAACCTGTGGACCGCCGACGAGCGCGGCGAGCCGCTGCGGGTGTACGAAGCCCCCACTGACACGGACGAGGCCGGCTTCATCGTGGACGAAGTGAAGAGCCTGCTGCGCGAAGGCACGAGCGCCTCGGAGATCGCGCTGCTGTACCGCTCCAATGCCCAGTCGCGAGTGCTGGAGCACGCGCTGTTCAGCGCCGGCATCCCGTACCGGGTTTACGGCGGCCTGCGCTTTTTCGAGCGCCAGGAGGTGAAGCACGCACTGGCCTACCTGCGGATGGTGGCCAACCCAGAGGACGACGGCGCGCTGCTGCGGGTGATCAACTTCCCGGCCCGCGGTATTGGTGCGCGCAGCATCGAGCACCTACAAGAAGCCGGCCGCGCGCGTGGCTCTAGCCTGTGGCAGGCCGCCTGCGGCGGCGCAGTGACCGGCAAGGCCGGGACTGCCATCGGCGGATTCGTCCGGCTGGTGGACGGTCTGCGTACCCAGTGCGCGGGGCTCAAATTGCCCGAGCTGGTGACCCACGTGGTGGAAGGCAGCGGACTGAAGGATCATTACCAGACGGAGAAGGACGGTGCCGAGCGCAACGAGAACCTCGACGAACTGGTGAACGCGGCCGCGACCTTCGTCACCGAGGCCATCTATGAAGCCGGTGCGGAGGAAGGGGGCACAACGGATCCCAACGATCCGCTCGCCGCACTGTCGGCCTTTCTTGCCCACGCCTCGCTGGAGGCGGGTGAGCATCAGGCTGGCGCTGGCCAGGCGGCGCTGCAGCTCATGACCGTGCATGCAGCCAAGGGCCTGGAATTCCAGGCCGTGTTCATCAGCGGTCTCGAGGAAGGCCTGTTCCCCCACGACAACAGTCTCGATGAAAACGAGGGTGTAGAGGAAGAACGGCGGCTGATGTACGTGGCCATCACGCGCGCACGCCGGCGCCTATACCTGTCCCACGCGCAGTCACGCATGCTGCACGGCCAGACGCGCTACCACCTGCCCTCGCGCTTCCTGGAAGAATTGCCCGAGGCGCTGATGAAACGTATCAACGCCAGCCGGGTTGCCCCCTGGGCGCCGCCGCCGGCACGCACCGGATTCCCGCCGCCAATGGCGTCTCGCAACGACACCGGTTGGCGGGTAGGCCAGAACGTGATGCACCCGAAATTCGGCGCCGGGGTGATCGTGAGCGCAGAGGGTCGCGGCGCCGACGCCCGCGTGCAGGTCAACTTCAGGGATGCAGGGCTTAAATGGCTCGCGCTGGAGTACGCCAAGCTCACCCCAGCCTGACCCGGCGCTACGACTGCACGGGCGGCGGCGGATCGAAGATGTCGCGATAGCTGGCGTAGACGCTGGGCACGAACACCGGCATGGAAACCCATATGGCCACACCCAGCGCGCCCATGGGCGGCAGGGCCAGCAACGCAGCCCGGAACACCGCCACGCCCACCAGTGTCCAAACCAGCCCGTAAACGGTGAAGGCGGGCCAGTTGCGCGCCATGCCCAACAGCGAGTCGAGCAGCGCCCTGGCGGGCCGCACCCCCCCCAGCAATACGCCCAGGGGCGAAAACCACACCGCCATGCTCACCGGAACGGCCACCAGCAGCCCCAGAAAAAGCGCCTGCAGCAGCCGGCCCTGGGCCTCGGCGAGGCGGGTATCGTTCATGGCGCCGGGGTTGGAGAGAAGCTCCCGCACGGGCTCACCTCCCAATCCAGTCACGATCACCAGCACCAGAACGTTGGCTGCCAGGTTGAAACCGCCCAGGGCGGCCAGCTCGCCGAAGCGCCGCCGCAAGCCCTCGAACAGCAGGCTCACGGGGACCGACTCGCCGCGCTGCGCAGCAGCGCAGGCAAGCGCCCACCCGGCCAGCAAACCGGGCAGCAATATCACCGCCATCAGGGTGAGCAGCGGATGCACGCCGCCGGCTTGGGTGGCGCCGCACACGATGAGCGTGAAGAGGATCGAGGACAGCGGCTTGCGGGCAAACAGCCGCCAGCCGTGGACGATCCACAACCACCCGTGCTTCGCTGGCACCCGCCGCATGCGCGACATGGACTTAAGCCACCAGCGCCAGCAGGCCGCCCTGCGCTGCAGGGCGTTGGCGGTGCTGGCGCAGGATGCCCTCGAACCGCGCCGGATCGTGGGCATGGGTGAGATCGCCCGGCCGCGGCAGGTGGAAGTCATAGAGCCGCGACACCCAGAAGCGCAGCGCGCCGGCGCGCAGCATCAGCGGCCAGGCATCGCGCTCGGCCGGGGAGAAATCGCGCGTGCCCCGGTAGGCGTCCAGCAGCGCGCGGGTGCGCTGCGGGTCGAGCGTGCAATCCTCGCCCATGCACCAGTCGTTGACGGTGATGGCCACGTCGTAGAGCAGCACATCGATGCAGGCAAAATAGAAATCGATCACGCCGCCAATGCGCCCGCTGGCAAACAGCACGTTGTCACGGAACAGATCGGCATGCACCACCCCGCGCGGCAACGCATCGTGACGGTGACTCGCCTGGAAGGCCACTTCCTCCAGCAACATGGCGCGGTTGGCATCGCTCAGAAACGGCAGCAGTTGCGGGGCGGTGGCATTCCACCAGCGAGGGCCGCGCAGGTTGTCCAGATGGCCGCCGTAGCTGCGCCCGGCAAGGTGCAGGTCCGCGAGCACCTCGCCCACGCGCGCGCAGTGGTCGATGGTGGGCGCGCTCACGGGCTCGCCCGGCAGGCAGGTGACCAGCGCGGCGGGCTTACCTTTCAAGGCGCCCAGGAAACGGTTGTCCAGGTCGGCGATGGGTTTGGGACAGGGTAGCCCGTGGCTCGAGAGGTGCGCCATCAGGTCAAGGTAGAAAGGCAGCTCGTGGGGCTGGAGCTTTTCGAACAACGTCAGCACGAAGCGGCCCTGGGAGGTGGTGGCGAAGTAGTTGGTGTTCTCGATGCCCGACGCGATGCCCTGGAGGTCGAGCAGGTGACCCACCGAATAACGGCGCAGCCAGGCACTGAGCTCGTCGGCGCTTACACGGGTGAAAACGGACATGGGGCGCGTCGCGGACTAGAGATTGAGCAGCGCTTCGCGCTCGTCGGCCGAGGGCTCGAAGCCGCGCTTTTCGTAGTGAGCGAAGATCGCCTCCACCACGGCGGCGGGATCGTCGATTACCTGGATGAGATCCATGTCCCGCGCATCAATCATGCCCTCGGCCACCAGGCGCTCGCGCATCCAGGCCACCAGTGCGCCCCAGAAATCGGACTTCACCAGAATGATGGGGATACGCCGCGATTTGCGTGTCTGGACCAGGGTAAGCGCCTCCATCAGCTCGTCGATGGTGCCGAAGCCGCCGGGCATCACCACGTAGGCGGAGGCGAAGCGCACGAACATCACTTTGCGCGAGAAGAAGTGCCGGAAGGTCTGGGAGATGTCCTGATAGGGGTTGGAGATCTGCTCGTGGGGCAGCTGGATGTTCAGCCCGACGGACAGGGACTTGCCGAAGAATGCGCCCTTGTTGGCCGCCTCCATGAGACCGGGTCCGCCACCGGAGATGACCGTGAACCCGGCGTCGGAGAGCTTGCGCGCGATGGCTTCGGTGAGCACGTAGTAGGGGTGCTCCGGCGAGATGCGCGAGCTGCCGAACACACTCACGGCCGGGCGCACGGCCGACAGCCGCTCGGTGGCCTCTACGAACTCTGCCATAATCCCAAACACCCGCCACGACTCGCGCGCCGACCAGGATTTCTCCACCAGCTCGGGCGCCAGTGGAACAGGAACCTTCTTCCTGATCGTCATTCGGGGATTCCTTACCCTGACAGCGCTGCCGATGAAAACGCTTCTGCTGGTGGACGGATCATCGTATCTGTACCGCGCATTCCATGCATTGCCCGACCTGCGTAATCGGGCGCAGGAACCCACGGGAGCGCTGCGCGGCATGGTGGCTATGCTCCGCCGGCTGCGACGCGAAGAAGCATCGGATTATATCGCCTGCGTTTTCGACGCAAAAGGAAAGACCTTCCGGGACGACTGGTACCCCGACTACAAGGCCCACCGCGCGCCCATGCCCGAGGATCTGGTGCGCCAGATCGAGCCCATCCACCACATGGTGCGCGCGCTGGGCTGGCCGCTGCTCATGGTGGAGGGCGTGGAAGCCGACGATGTGATCGGCACCCTCGCCGCCCAGGCGGCGCGACAGGGCATCCGCACCGTGGTGTCCACGGGCGACAAGGACCTCGCCCAGCTGGTGAACGATCACGTGCAGCTGGTCAACACCATGAGCGAGGAGCGGCTCGACCGGGCCGGCGTGGAGGCCAAGTTCGGCGTGCCGCCCGAGCGCATCGTGGACTTCCTGGCGCTCACGGGAGACGCCGTGGACAACGTGCCGGGCGTGGAGAAGGTGGGCCCCAAGACGGCGGCCAAGTGGCTGCAGCAGTACGGCTCGCTGGACCAGATCATGGCCAGGGCCGGCGAGGTGGGTGGCGTGGCCGGCGAGAACCTGCGCAAGGCGCTGGCCTGGCTGCCCGAAGGCCGCCGGCTGCTCACCGTGAAGTGCGACGTGGACCTGGGCCTCGGGCCCGAGTCGCTCGCGCCGCGGCCCGAAGACCGCGAGGCGCTGCTACGGCTGTTCGAGCGCTACGAGTTCGCCACGTGGCTGCGCGAGCTCAAGGACGGCGCCAGCCTGTCGGGTGATCCCGTCGCGGCGCCCGCGGCCCCTGCGCCCACCGCCGTGCAGACCCGCCACTACAGCTGCATCCTGGACGAGGCCGCTTTTGCCCGCTGGCTTGCCCGCATCGAGACCGCGCCGCTGGTAGCCTTCGACACCGAGACCACCAGCCTCGACCCGCTCCAGGCGCGCATCGTGGGCCTGAGCTTCTCGGTGACGCCGGGCGAAGCGGCCTACCTGCCCCTGTCCCACCGATACGCCGGCGCGCCCGACCAGCTTGGCCTGGAGGACTGCCTCGCGAGGCTCAAGCCCTGGCTCGAGGACCCCTCCCGGCCCAAGCTTGGCCAGAACGCCAAATACGACTTGCACGTGCTGGCCAACCACGGCATCCGCGGTCACGGCTTCACCGAGGACACGTTGCTGGAATCCTACGTGGTGGAATCCCACCGGCCCCACGACATGGACTCCCTCGCCCTGCGGCACCTGGGCGTGAAAACCATCCACTACGAGGACGTGGCCGGCAAGGGCGCCAGCCAGATCGGCTTCGAGCAGGTAAGCGTGGAGCGCGCCACCGAATACTCCGCTGAAGACGCCGACATCACCCTGCAGCTGCACCACGCGCTGCTGCCCCAGGTGGAGGCCGAGCCCGGCCTGAAGCGCGTGTACCGCGACATCGAGATGCCGGTGATGCCGGTGCTGCTCGCCATGGAGCGAAACGGCGTCCTCATCGACCCGCGGCTGCTGGAAGCCCAGAGCCACGAGCTGGGCAACCGCATCCTGGAGCTGGAACGCCGCGCCCACGCGCTGGCCGGTCAGCCCTTCAACCTCGGCTCGACCAAGCAGCTGCAGGAGATCCTGTTCGTGAAGCAGGGGCTGCCGGTGGTGAAGAAGACCCCCGGCGGGCAGCCCTCCACCGACGAGGACGTGCTCGAGCAACTCGCCCTCGACCACCCCATCGCCCGCACGCTGCTCGACTGGCGCGGCATGGCCAAGCTCAAGTCCACCTACACCGACAAGCTGCCGCGCATGGTCAACCCGGCCACGGGGCGCGTGCACACCAACTACGGCCAGGCCACCGCCGTGACGGGCCGGCTGTCCAGCACCGATCCGAACCTGCAGAACATCCCCGTGCGCACCGCCGAGGGCCGGCGCATCCGCGAGGCCTTCGTGGCGCCGCCGGGCAGCGTGATCGTGTCGGCGGACTACTCGCAGATCGAGCTGAGGATCATGGCCCACCTGTCGGGCGATGGATCGCTGCTCAGGGCCTTCGCGGAAGGCGCCGACGTCCACCGCAGCACCGCCGCGGAGGTGTTCGGCGTGCCCGTCTCCGAGGTGAGCGCCGAGCAGCGCCGCTTCGCCAAGGTGATCAACTTCGGCCTGATCTACGGCATGTCCGCCTTCGGCCTGGCGAGCCAACTGGGCATCGAGCGCGCCGCGGCCCAGAACACCATGGACCGCTACTTCGCCCGCTATCCCGGCGTGGCCGACTACATGCAGCGCACCCGCGCCCAGGCCCGCGACGCAGGCTTCGTGGAAACCGTGTTCGGCCGCCGCCTCTACCTGCCCGACATCCGCGCCCAGAACCAGGGCCGCCGCCAGGGCGCCGAGCGCGCCGCCATCAACGCCCCCATGCAGGGCACGGCCGCCGACCTCATCAAGCTTGCCATGGTGGCGGTGCAGGGCTGGCTGGAGGGTGCCGCGCTGGCCACCAAGCTGGTGATGCAGGTGCACGACGAGCTGGTGCTGGAGGTGCCGGAGAACGAATTGCCGCGGGTAAAGGCAGAGCTGCCGGGCCTGATGACCGGCGTGGCGAAGCTTGCCGTGCCACTGGTGGTGGATGTGGGAGCAGGCCCTAACTGGGAACAGGCGCACTGACGCCCGCTCGCCTGGACCCGCCAGCGCTTCGTTTGCGCGTTGCCTGAACGGGTTGGTTGGATGCCTTGCAGGCCACAGGCGCTAATGACGTGAAGGGTGTGCATACAACGCGCAAGAGGCGCTGAAATCGGCCTTGTGTAGACTGAAGGCCAGGGTGGTTTCAAGTCTTCGCCTTCCTGGTGTCCCGGTTCTTTGTGGACTTGTCTCCACCGGAGAGAGGTGTGCCCTTCACGGTCGAAACTCGTAACACCGTACATTCGTTGACCACGTCGGCCCACTCTCGGCAGAAGAGGCGCTTCTTGTAGCACCGCAGGACCTTCTGCTGCACGAAGTCTTCATCCCAGCCAGCCCACTCTCCTGCAACGTTGAGAAGATTTGGACAAAGTGCTGGCCAGACCTCAGCAAACATGATGCGCTCCAGTTCCCGCTCGGAGTAGGGAGAGGATGCGCACGTCCTCGCGATGTAGTAGATGGTCGAATCCGTTAATTCCGTGTCGAGATAGAGTTCAGCCATTGCAACCCAAACGGGCGTTCGGCATTGCAAATCGTCCTGCGGATGGCGGAGACCCATCAGCGCACCTGACCTTCGAACTCGCCCGACGGAAAAAACAACGGCTTATGCGTCGTAACTGTCGAACTTGGGTGGCCCGGGGGCTCGATCCGCGCGCGGCTGAGGCACAGCACTGGACGCAACCGGGCCCCGGTGCCAACATTCCTGGCGTTCGCCATTCGAACCACCGCGTCGCCTCGCGGCCGCGACCCCACGGCCGGACAACCTCGGCGGGCTCTCGGGCCACGAGGGCTTCGCACCATCAACCGCACGCCTGATGCCCATCGACATCGACCGGCTGACCGAAGCTGAACTGCTGGACCTCAACCGCCGCATCGTGGCGCGGCTGAATTTTCTGCGCGAGGCGCGCACCCACCGGCAGATGCTCAATTTCAGCGTCGGCCAGAGGGTGTCCTTCCGTCCGCCCGGTTACGCGCCGATGCGCGGTGTCATCACCAAGTACAACCGCAAGACCGTGACGGTGATCACCGAGGACGGCCAGCACTGGAACGTATCGCCCGATTTCCTGGCCAAAGACATCACCCCCGACGAGGCCGCGCGAACCCCTGGCGGGAATCCGTCGCTACCCGGAGAAACGTAGCGCCCCGGATGCCCCGCCGCCGCCTCAGCGCGGCGGCGCGCGGTGCAGGTCGTCTTCCCAGTACACCGTCTCGGGCGGCTCCACCGGCGCCACGTCCATGTTCACCACCACCGGTTCCTGCCCGCTGCGGCACAGCACGCAGGACAGGGGCTCGATGTCGGACGCGTTGATTTCCTGGTGCGGCACGAAGGGCGGCACGTAGATGAAGTCTCCGGGCCCGGCCTCGGCGGTGAATTCGAGGCGCTCGCCCCAGCGCATGCGCGCGCGCCCCGACACCACGTAAATCACGCTCTCCACCGGGCCGTGGTGGTGGGCGCCGGTCTTGGCCCTGGGGTGGATGACCACCGTGCCGGCCCACAGCTTTTCAGCGCCGCAGCGCGCATGGGTGATGGCCGCTGCGCGGTTCATGCCCTGGGTCTGGGGCGTGTTGGTGTCGAGCTCGCTCCCCTTCACCACGCGCACGCCGTGGAATTTCCAGTCTGTTTCGTGTGAGTCCGTCATGGCCGCAGTCCGCTCGATGCAATGGCCGCCAGTGTAGCCGCACCCTGGGAATGCCTGCGGCGCCCGACTCGCCAGCCCGGCGCTCCAGCCGCGCAGCACCGGGGGTGGGTGGCTCGCGGTGCGCATCGCCATCCTTCAAAGCTCAATAAAGGCCGCCCAATCTCAAGGGTCGTCGGGCCGATGGTCCGGGCCAGGAAACCTAGCGGCCGTGTACCGGTCGGCCGCCTCAGCGCAGCGCCTGTGCCAGCACCCGCGCCACGTGCACCGCCTCGCGGCCGGCGGCGTCTCGCACCTGGTGGCGGCAACTGGTGCCGTCGGCCACCACCAGCGCATCGGGCGCGGCGCGCACGGCGGGCAGCAGGGCAGCCTCGGCCATGGCCAGCGACACCTCGTGGTGCTCGGCCTCGTAGCCGAAGGACCCCGCCATGCCGCAGCAACTGGACTCCACGCTGCGGCGCACGAGGCCCGGCACCAGCGCCAGGGCAGCCTCCACGGGCGCCATGGCGCCGAAGGCCTTCTGGTGGCAGTGGCCGTGCAGCAGGACCTCGCGCTCCAGGGGCGCCAGTTCCAGGGGCAGGCGGCCCGCGGCGTGCTCGGCCACCACGAAATCTTCGAAGCCGGTGACGGCGACGACCAGTTCGCGCGCCGCCTCGCCGGGCAGCAGCGCCAGGAATTCGTCGTGGAAGGTGAACAGGCAGGAGGGCTCCAGCACCACCACGCGGCGGCCGGCCCGCACGTGGCGCGCCAGCGCCTCCAGCGTGCGGCGCGCTTCGGCGCGCGCCTCGTCCACCATGCCGGCGGCGAGCAGCGGCCGGCCGCAGCACAGCGGCCGGCCGCCACCGGGCGGCGACGCAACGCCGGCGCGCCAGCCGCCGGTGCGCAGCACGGTTAGCGCCGCGCGCAGGTTCTCGGGCTCGAACCATCGATTGAAGGTGTCGCCGAACAGCACCACCTCGCGCGCCGCGGACCCGCCACGGCGGGCACCGCGCTCCGGGCCGCCCGTGTCCACCGGCAGCGCGTCGCCTTCGCGGTCGCGGAAGGCATCGCGCCGCCAGCGCGGCAGGGCGCGACGCGCCGACAGGCCCAGCACGCGCTCCCCAAGCGCCGCCGCGCCGGGCAACCACTCGCGGGCGTTGGACAACGGCGCCAGGGCCGCGACCAGGGGCGCCAGGTCGGGCAGGCGCGCGATCAGCCGCTGGCGCAGGCTGCGCGGCACCCGCTGGTGGCGCTGGTGCAGCGCTTCGATCTTGAGGCGCGCCATGTCCACACCCGTGGGGCACTCACGCCGGCAGCCCTTGCAGCCCACGCACAGGTCAAGGGCCTCGCGCACCGCATCGCCGGCCATGTCCTCCCCCGCAAGCTGGCCCGACAGGGCAAGGCGCAGGGTGTTGGCGCGCCCGCGGGTGAGGTGGCGCTCGTCGCGGGTGACGCGGAACGACGGGCACAAGGTACCAGCGTCGAACTTGCGGCAGTGGCCGTTGTTGTTGCACATCTCCACCGCGCGCAGCAGGCCGCCCCACTCCGACCAGTCCAGCGCCATGGGCGGCTCGGCGGGGCGGTAGCGCGGCCCGGCGCGCAGCAGGCGGCGATCGTCCATGGCCGAGGGCGCCACGATCTTGCCGGGGTTGAAGCGGTTGTCCGGGTCGAGCAGCGCCTTCACCTCGGCCAGCGCGGCGGTGAGGCGCGGGCCGAGGATGGGCTCGATCCACTCGGAGCGCACCAGCCCGTCGCCGTGCTCGCCGGAGAAGGCGCCCTTGTACTGGCGCACCAGGGCGCAGGCCTCCTCGGCGATGGCGCGCATCTTCAGCGCGCCGTCGGTCTTCATGTCGAGCACCGGGCGCACATGCAGCGTGCCCACGGAGGCGTGGGCGTACCACGTGCCGAGGGTGCCGTGGCGCGCGAACACCTCGTCCAGCCGGCGCGTGTACTCGGCCAGGTGCTCCAGCGGCACGGCGCAGTCCTCGATGAAGGACACCGGTTTGCCGTCGCCCTTCATGGACATCATGATGTTGAGGCCCGCCTTGCGCACCTCCCACAGGGCGCGCTGCTGGGCGGCGTCGGTGACGGGCAGCACCGCGCCGGGGGCGCCGTGGTCAGCCAGCAGTTCGTCGAGTTGCGCGAGCTTCGCCTCCAGCGCTGCGCGGTCCTCCCCGGCGAATTCCACCAGCAAAATCGCGTCGGGGCCGCCGCCGAACCAGCGCTCCACCACCGGGCGGAACTCGTCGTGGCCCAGCGCCAGGCCGATCATGGTGCGGTCCACCAGTTCCACCGCGTCGGGGTCGAGGGTGACGATGTGCCGAGTGAGGTCCATGGCCTGGTAGAAGCGCCCAAAGCGGCACACGCCCAGCACCTTGTGGCGCGGCAGCGGCGCGAGCTTGAGCGTGAGGCGCCGGAACCACGCCAGCGTGCCCTCGGACCCCACCAGCAGGTGGGCGAGGTTGTGGGGCCGGTGGGGCTGCACCATGTCCAGGTTGTAGCCCTGCACGCGCCGCAGCACCGTGGGCCAGCGCGCCGCGATCTCGGCGGCCTCGCGGGCGGCGATGGCGTGGATGCGCTCCATGAGGGCGCGCGCCGCGCCGCCGGCCGCGGCCATCTGCTCCGGCGGCGCGAAGCACACCGCCGTGCCGTCGGCGAGCCACGCATCGATCGCCTGCACGTTGTGGACCATGTTGCCGTGGCGGATGGAGCGCGCCCCGCAGGAATTGTTGCCCGCCATGCCGCCGAGCGTGGCCTGGGCGGCGGTGGACACGTCTACGGGAAACCACAACCCCAGGGGCTTCAATTGCGCGTTGAGCGGGTCGAGCACCACGCCGGGCTGCACCTCGGCCAGGCGCGCCTCGGCATCCACGCGCATCACCTCGCGCAGGTGCTTCGAGGTGTCGATCACCAGCGCCTCGCCCACGGTCTGGCCGCACTGGGAGGTGCCCGCGCCGCGCGGCAGCACCGGCACGCCGGCCTCGCGGGCGATCTCCAGGGCGGCCGCCACGTCCGCCTCGGTGCGCGGCACCACCACGCCCAGGGGCTCGATCTGGTAGATGGAGGCGTCGGTGGAATAGCGGCCGCGGGACGCGGCATCGAACAGCACCTCGCCCTGGATTGCGCCGCGCAGGCGCGCCGCCAGTGCTGGATCGCCGGGCTTGCGACGCAACCGGATCGGGGCACGCGCGTTCACCGGGGAATGATACGCGCCGAGCCGGACTAGACTCGCGGCTTCCAAGGAGAACAGACATGCATCACCGCCCCGGCCGCCACTTCCTGCAGATTCCCGGTCCCAGCAATGTGCCCGAGTCCGTGCTGCGGGCCACGGACCGGGCCGTGATCGACCACCGCGGGCCTGAGTTCGCGCAGCTCGGGCGCGAGGTGCTGGCCGGGCTGCGCGACGTGTTCCGCACCTCCGGGCCGGTGATCGTCTACCCGGCTTCGGGCACCGGGGCCTGGGAGGCGGCGCTGGTGAACACCCTCTCGCCGGGCGACCAGGTGCTGATGGCGGAGACCGGCCACTTCGCCACGCTGTGGCGCAACCTCGCCACGCGCCTGGGCCTGGAGGTGGAGTTCCTGCCCGGCGACTGGCGCCACGGCGCCGACCCTGGCGCCATCGAGGCGCGGCTCGCCGCGGACCGCGGCCACGCCATCCGCGCCGTGGCCGTGGTGCACAACGAAACCTCCACAGGCGCCACTTCCGACATCCCCGCCGTGCGCGCCGCCATCCACCGCGCCGGCCATCCCGCGCTGCTGATGGTGGACACCATCTCCTCGCTGGGCTCCATGGACTACCGCCACGAGGAATGGGGCGTGGACGTGACCGTGGGCGGCTCGCAGAAAGGGCTGATGCTGCCGCCGGGGCTGTCCTTCAACGCCGTGAGCGCCAAGGCGCTGGAGGCCTCGCGCGACGCGCGCCTGCCGCGCTCGTACTGGTCGTGGGACGAGATGCTGGGCCCCAACCGCAGCGGCTTCTTTCCCTACACCCCCGCCACCAACCTGCTGCACGGGCTGCGCGAGGCGCTGGCGCTGCTCATGGCGGAAGGGCTCGACCAGGTGTTCGCCCGCCACGCGCGCCACGCCGAGGCCACGCGCCGCGCCGTGCGCGCCTGGGGCCTGGAGATCCTGTGCGCCGATCCGGCGCGCCACAGCGGCTCCCTCACCGCCGTGCTCATGCCCCCGGGCCACGACGCCGACCGGGTGCGCGCCGTCGCCCTGGAGCGCTTCGACCTGTCCCTGGGCACCGGGCTGGGCAAGCTGGCGGGCAGGGTGTTTCGCATCGGCCACGTGGGCGACCTCAACGATCTCACGCTGCTGGGCGCCCTGGCGGGCGTGGAGATGGCGCTCACCCTGGCGGGGGTGCCCATCCGGCGCGAAGGGGTGCAGACGGCGATGGACTTTCTGTCGGGATCGCTGCGCCCGGCGGCGCTGCCCGGCGCGGCCGCCACCGCGCCCGCCTGAGCGGCCGGCGGCGCGCCGGCCTTCAGCCCGCCACCCGCACCACGCCGTCCACCACCTGCACGGGCACCGCCTCCAGCGACTTGCCCGCGCAGGGCCCGTCCTCGCAGAAGCCGTCCTCGTAGCGAAACACGGCGCCGTGGGTGGCGCACACGATCCACTCGTGATCGAAGGTGGTGAAGCGATCGGGCTGGTCGTTGAGCGCAACCCACTGGTGCGGGCAGGCGTTCACATAGCCATGCACCTGGCCGTCCTTGCGCACCACCACCACCGCCAGCGCTGTATGACCGGCGCCGAACCGCCGCTCGCGCCCCTCGCCCTCGGGAATGTCCTCCAGCGCGAGCAGCGCCGTGCCGGCCGCAGGCGCATCCGGATGCTCGCGCCAGGCCACCGTCAGAAGGGTTTGCCGCCGCAACTGCGCGGCTGGGCGTACACCACGCCGAAGGGCGGATCGCGCTCGGCGAAAAACCGCCCCACCAGGACGCCTTCGCACACGGCGTTGATGCCGGCCGGTGCATCGGTCTGCTCGAAGCGCACCGACGGGTACTCGAAGCGCAGCTTGCTGCGCCAGGCGCTCAGGTCCGGGTAGGTCACGCCTAGAACTTCTCCGGCCGCAGCACGCCGATGTCGGCGGTGAAGATGGTGGTGGCGTAGTGGGCGGAGTACTCGGCGCGCACGTGCTCGGCGATGGCGCCGGCCACCTGCTCGTCGCAGATTACTTCCATGCGGATGTTGCGGTCACCCTCCCAGGCGGCGTCGCGGGCGCCGTGGCGGCCGCCGCCGCGCACGTCCGAGAGCGTGTAGCCGTGGGCGCCCAGGTGCAGCACGTCCTTCACCAGCAGGGGTTCGAGGGCGGCCTCGGTGATGATCACGATCAGTTTGCGAGGATGGACCTGCATGTCAGCCACCGTAGAGGGCTTCGGCCATGCGCTGGTAGAGCGGGATGCCGAACAGCACGTTGAAGGGGAAGGTAACGCCCAGCGAAGCCGCCAGCGACAGCGAGGGATTGGCCTCGGGCACGGCGATGCGGATGGCGGCGGGCGCGGCGATGTAGGAGGCGCTGGCCGCCAGCGTGCCCAGCAGCATGGCCCCGCCCGCCGACAGCCCGATGGTCTTGCCCACCCACAGCCCGATGGCCGCGAACACCACCGGCATGAGCGTGCCGAAGGCCACCAGGAAGGGCCCGGTGCGCGCCAGGTCCCGGATGCGCCCCGCCGCCACCAGCCCCATCTCCAGCATGAACAGCGCGAGCACGCCCTTGAACAGCTCGAAGAACAGCTTGGCCTGAGGTTCCAGCGCCTTGGGCCCGGCGATCCAGCCGATCACCAGCCCGCCCGTGAGCAGCACCACGCTGCGCCCCAGGAACACCTCGTGGGCCAGGGTGCCCCAGCGCACCTGCCGCCCGCCGCCCACCTTGGCCAGCAGGATGCCCACCACGATGCCCGGCACCTCCAGCAGCACCACGAACAGCGGCATGTACTGCTCGTGGGACACGGCGCGGTCCACCAGGAAGGCCAGCGCCACCGCGAAGGTGACCATGCTCACCGAGCCGTAGTGGGCGGCGATGGAGGCGGCATCGGCGCGCCCGAACCGCCCCACGAAGCGCAGTACCGGAAAGGCCATTAGCGGCAGCGCGAGCCCCAGCAGCAGCACCCCGCCCATCTGCGGCAGCAGCGGCCCCACGGGCACCTTGGCCAGCTCCACCCCGCCCTTCAGCCCGATAGTGATGAGCAGGAAGATGGACAACCCCTCGTACATGGCCTCGGGCAGGCGCAGGTCGCTGCGCGCCAAGCGGGCCAGAACGCCGAGCAGGAAGAACAGGACGATGGGATCCATGGCCCGGATTATGGCAGCGGCGCGGCCGCGCCCGCGGCGGCACGGGCGAGACGATCGCGCACCGCGTCCCACTCGTTCCCGGCGGGCGCTGCTTCCACCAGGATGACGCCGGCACCAGCGGCATCGAGTTCGCGCAGGTTGGTGTACAGGTGGCGTGCGTAGTCCGCGGCATCGGACGGCGCCTCGCGCCACAACCGCACCCGAGCACCCGGCGGCGCCGGGCGCCGCGCCAGCACCGCCGCGCCCTCGGCCGGCAGCGCGCGCTCGAGCGCTTCAGGCGCCACGAGCAGCAGCGGCGTGCGCGGCGCGTAGTGCGCGGCGAGGGTCCCCGAGGCGCGGGGCGCATCAGCGCCCGGCGCGGCCAATGGCTCGCCCAGCACCGCCTCGATGGCCGCCGCACCCAGCATGCCCGGCCGCAACAGCGCCGGTTTCAAGCCCGACAGATCGACGATGGCCGACTCGATGCCCACCTCCGGCGCCTCGCCCTCCAGGACCAGGTCCACCGCATCGCCCAGTTCGGCGCGCACGTCCCCGGCGCGCGTGGGCGAGATACGGCCGAAGCGATTGGCCGAGGGCGCGGCGATGCCGCCGCCAAAGGCTCTCAGCAGCGCCTGCGCCACTGGGTGGGAGGGCACGCGGATACCCACGCTGTCCTGCCCGCCCGTGACCGCATCCGAAACACCGGCCGCGCGCGGCAGGATGAGCGTGAGGGGGCCGGGCCAGAAGGCGGCCGCCAGGCGCCGCGCCGCCTCGGGCACCAGGCGCGCCCACCGCGGCAGTTGGCCGGCCTCGGCCAGGTGAACGATCACGGGATGATCCGCGGGCCGCCCCTTGGCCGCGAAGATGCGCGCCACGGCTTGCGGATTGGACGCATCCGCGCCCAGCCCGTAGACCGTCTCGGTGGGAAAGGCCACCAGCCCGCCCAAGCGCAGCACCGCCACCGCGCGCTCGATGTCGGCGGCGCCCGCCATGGCGCTCACTGCGTGAGCAGCCGCAGGGCCTCGCGGTACTTCTCGCCGGTACGCGCCAGCACCTCGTCGGGCAACGCCGGCGCGGGCGGCTGCTTGTTCCAGCGCTGCGCCTCGAGCCAGTCGCGCACGAACTGCTTGTCGAAGGAAGGCGGCGAGATGCCGGTGCGGTACTGGCCGGCGGGCCAGAAGCGCGAGGAATCGGGCGTGAGCGCCTCGTCGATGAGATAGAGCCGGCCAGCGGCGTCGGTGCCGAACTCGAACTTGGTGTCGGCGATGATGATGCCCCGGCCCCGGGCGAACGCGGCGGCCTCGGTGTAGAGGCGGACGGAAGCCGCGCGAACCTCGGCCGCGCGGGCCGCACCCAGCAACGTCTCGGCCTGGGCGTAGGTGATGTTCTCGTCGTGGGCGCCCTTGGGGGCCTTGGTGGAGGGGGTGAAGATCACCGCCGGCAGCTGTGCCGCCTCGGGCAGCCCGGGCGGCAGCGCGATGCCGCCAATGGCGCCGGTGCGCTGGTAGTCCTTCCAGCCCGAGCCCGCCAGATAACCGCGCACGATGGCCTCGATGGGCAGCGGCTTTAGCCGGCGCACCACGAAGGCGCGCCCGCGCACCTGGCTGCGCTCGGCGGGGGCCACCACCGACTCGGGGTCATCGCCCGTGAGGTGGTTGGGGATCACGTGGGCGAGCCTGTGAAACCAGAACGTGGACAGTGCCGTGAGCACCTCGCCCTTGCCCGGCACGGGCGTGGGCAGGATCACGTCGAAGGCCGACAGCCGGTCGGTTTGCACGATCAGCAGGCGCTGCGCGTCAACGCCGTAGAGGTCGCGCACTTTGCCGCGGTGCAGGAGGGGCAGGGAGGCGAGATGGGTTTCTTGAAGGGCGGGGGGCGTCATGGCGGGCATCAGGCGGAGCGGGCCAGCGGCGTGCGACGGGCATCCTCGCGCAGGGCGGCACGGATGGCGAGCGCTTCCTCGGCAGCCTGCTGCACCGAGGGGGCAAGCACGGTGAAGTGGCCCATCTTGCGGCCCGGCCGCGCCTCGGTCTTGCCGTACAGGTGCAGCTTGGCGCGCGGGTTGGACAGCACGCGGGTCCAGTCGGGCTCGCCGGCGGCCCACAGGTCTCCCAGCAGGTTCACCATGACGCTGGGCGAGTGGGCCGACGGGTCGCCCAGGGGCAGGCCGCACATGACGCGCGCCTGCTGCTCGAACTGGGAGGTGACGCAGCCGTCGATGGTGTAGTGGCCGCTGTTGTGGGGCCGCGGCGCGATCTCGTTGGCCAGCAGCCGCTCGCCCTGCACCACGAAATACTCCACGCACAGCACGCCGCGGTACTCGAGCGCCTCGGCGGTGCGCACGGTGGCGCGCTGCACGGCCTCGGCCAGCGCCGCGGGCACCCGCGCTGGCACCACCGACACATCCAGGATGCCCTCGGCGTGGGCGTTCTCGGCCACGGGGAAGGCGCGCGTGGCGCCGTCGAAGCCGCGCGCCACCACGCACGAGAGTTCCAGATCCAGGGCGAGGCGCTGCTCCAGCACGCAGGGCGCGCCGCCCAGCGCCTGGAAGGCGGAACGCGCCTCGGCCAGGTTCGCCACGCGCGCCTGGCCCTTGCCGTCGTAGCCGAAGCGCGCGCGCTTAAGGATGCCGGGGAACAGCGCCGGGTCGGCGGCCTCCAGGTGCGCCGCCGTCTCGATGACCGCGAAGGGCGCGGTGTCAAGGCCGATGCCGGCCAGGAAGCGCTTCTCGCGGGCACGGTCCTGGGCCACGGCCACGCTGGCGGCCGCCGGGCTCACCACGCAGTGCGCAGCCAGCCGGCCGAGGGCCTCGGCGGGCACGTTCTCGAATTCGGTGGTGACCGCGGCGCAGCGCGCGCCCAGCTCTTCGAGCGCGGCCGCATCCAGGTAGCCGGCCTGCAGGTGGGCATCGGCCACGGCGCCCGCGGGGCTGGCAGCGCCCGGGTCGAGCACCAGCACGCGGTAGCCCAGGCTCTGGGCGGCCATGCAGAACATGCGGCCGAGCTGGCCGCCGCCCAGCAACCCGAGCCACGCGCCCGGCGGCACCGTCCTCATGGAGGCGGCAGCGTGGCCGACTGCACGGCGGCGGTCTGCTCGGCGCGGAAGGCCGCCAGACGCGCCGCCAGCGCGGGGTCGGTGGTGGCCAGCAGCGCCACGGCGAACAGCGCGGCGTTGGCCGCGCCCGCCTCGCCGATGGCGAAGGTGGCCACCGGCACGCCGCGGGGCATCTGCACGATGGACAGCAGCGAGTCGAGCCCCTTGAGGACGCGGCTCTGCACAGGCACGCCCAGCACTGGCAGGGTGGTCTTGGCGGCCACCATGCCCGGCAGGTGGGCCGCGCCGCCGGCACCGGCGATGATGCAGCGCAGGCCCCGGCCCGCGGCCGTGGCGGCGTACTCGAACATGCGGTCCGGGGTACGGTGCGCCGACACCACATTGGCCTCGTAGGGCACCTCGAACTGCTGCAACAGGCGCGCGGCGTGGGACAGGGTGTCCCAGTCGCTGGTGGAACCCATCACGATTCCCACCACGGCGGCATTGCTCATTGGCATCTCACTTGTCCGGGCCCTCGCCCGGGGAGGCGCGGCCTCCATCGTCGGTGTAGGGATACCTCACGTGGCCGAAGCGGATCACCAGCACCGCCAGGGCGAGCAGCAGCACGGCGCCGGCCACGTACAGCATGCGTGCGCTGTCCAGTTCCTTCACGTCCAGAATCAGGTAGCGCGCCAGGGCCACCATGGCGATGTAGAGCGGGAAGCGCACCGGCAGCTTGCCCGAGTTGTAGTACAGCCCCACCATGGAGAGCACTTCAAGGTACAGGAACATGAGCAGCAGGTCGCCCAGCGTGACCTTGGCGTTGGTCCACATGAGCTGCACCTCGTGCCAGCCGGCCACCACCGTGGCGCAGGCGATCACCAGCAGGCCGAGGTTCTCGACGATTTCCAGGCCCACCAGGGCATAGCGGGCGGTACGGGTCTTGGTGGGCATGGCTTCAGTCTCCGTGCTCGCCCACGCGCACGATCTTGAGGGTGTTGGTGCCGCCCGACTTGCCGATGGGCTCACCGATGGTGAGTACGATCAGGTCGCCGTCCTGCACCGCGCCGTGCTGCTTCAACTGCCGCTCGGCCTCGAGCAGCAGCTGCTCCCGGTCGGAACCGAAGTACTGGATCATGAGCGGGTAGACGTCGCGGAACAGCGTGAGCCGGTAGCGGGTGCCGATTTCGGGCGTGAGGGCGTAGATGGGCACGCCGCAGTTCACCCGCGACATCCACAGCGCCGTGGAACCCGACTGGGTGAGGGCCGCGATGCACTTCACCTTGAGGTGGAAGGCGGTGAACAGCGCCCCCATGGCAATGGACTGGTCCACGCGGGTGAACACGCGGTTGAGGAATTCGCGGTCGAGCTCCAGGTCAGCGGACTTCTCGGCCTCCAGGCACACGCGGGCCATGGCCTCCACCGTGTGCACCGGATACTTCCCGGCGGCGGTCTCGGCCGACAGCATCACCGCGTCGGTGCCGTCGAGCACGGCGTTGGCCACGTCCGAGACCTCGGCCCGGGTGGGCACGGAGCTCGAGATCATGGATTCCATCATCTGCGTGGCGGTGATGGTGAGCTTGTTGCGCTCGCGGGCCAGCCGGATCATGCGCTTCTGCAGCGCCGGCACCGCCGCATCGCCCACCTCCACCGCCAGATCGCCGCGCGCCACCATGATGGCGTCGGAGGCTTCGAGGATTTCCTCCAGGGCCTTGACCGCCTCGGTGCGCTCGATCTTGGCCACCAGCAGCGCCTTGCCGCCCGCGGCGCGCATGAGCTCGCGGGCCATGTACATGTCGGACCCGCTTTTGGGAAAGGACACGGCCAGGAAGTCGGCCTTCATGCGCGCCGCCACGCGGATGTCGTCCATGTCCTTGGCGGTCAGCGCGGGGGCGGTGAGGCCGCCGCCGCGGCGGTTGATGCCCTTGTTGTTGGACAGCTCGCCGCCGTGGGTCACCAGGGTGTGGATGCTCGCCCCCTCCACGCGCTGCACCTTGAGGGTGATGCGGCCGTCGTCGAGCAGCAGTTCGTCGCCGGCGCGCACGTCGTTGGGCAGCTCGCGATAGTCGAGGCCCACGCGGCCGGAATCGCCCATGCCGCACTCGGCGTCGAGCACGAAGGCGGCGCCGTCGGCCAGGGTGATGCGCCCGCCGTCGAACTTGCCGATGCGAATCTTCGGGCCCTGCAGGTCCACCATGATGCCCACGGTGCGGCCCAGCTCGCGGGAGACCTCGCGCACCAGGTCGGCGCGGGCGAGGTGGTCTTCGGCAAGGCCGTGGGAGAAGTTCATGCGCACCACGTCCACGCCCGCGGCCACCATGGCGCGCAGCACCGCCTTCTCGGAGGAGGCGGGGCCCAGGGTGGCGACGATCTTGGTGGAGCGCTGCATGCTCAGGCGGCGGCGCGCGCTTCGAGGATTTCGATGGCCGGCAGCTTGCGCCCTTCGAGGAATTCCAGGAAGGCCCCGCCAGCGGTGGAGATGTAGGACACGCGATCGGTGATGCCGAACCTGGCGATGGCTGCCACGGTGTCGCCGCCGCCGGCGATGGAGAAGGCGGGCGAGGCGGCGATGGCCTCGGCCATGGCCCGGGTGCCGCCGGCGAAGGCGTCGAACTCGAACACGCCCACCGGGCCGTTCCAGACGATGGTGGCGGCCTTGCCCAGCAGGCCGCGGAACAGCTCGGCGGTGCGCGGGCCCACGTCGAGGATCATGTCCTCGGGGCCCACCTCGGCGGCGGCCTTCACCGTGGCCGCGGCGCTAGCGGAGAACTCGCTCGCCACCACCACGTCCACCGGCAGGGGCACGTCTGCACCGCGGGCGCGCGCCGCCTCGATGATGCGCCGCGCTTCGGGCACCAGATCGGGCTCGCACAGCGACTTGCCGATGGGCAGCCCGGCGGCGGCCATGAAGGTGTTGGCGATGCCCCCGCCCACGATGAGTTGGTCCACCTTCTCGGCCAGCGCGCCCAGGATGGTGAGCTTGGTGGACACCTTGGAGCCGCCCACGATGGCCACCAGCGGCCGGGCGGGGTTCTGCAGCGCCTTGCCCAGGGCCTGGATCTCGGCGGCCATGAGCGGGCCGGCGCAGGCCACGGGCGCGAAGCGCGCAACACCGTGGGTGGTGGCCTCGGCGCGGTGGGCGGTGGCGAAGGCGTCGTTCACGTACACGTCACACAGGGCAGCCATGCGCCGCGACAGGGTTTCGTCGTTCTTCTTCTCGCCCTTGTTGAAGCGGCAGTTCTCCAGCATCACCACCTGACCCGGCCCCACCTCGACGCCGTCGAGCCAGTGGCGCGCCAGCGGCACCTCCTGGCCCAGCAGCCCGGACAGGCGCCGCGCCACGGGCGCCAGCGACTGCGCCTCATCGAACACACCCTCCTCGGGGCGGCCGAGGTGCGACACCAGCATCACCCGGGCGCCGGCGGCCAGCGCCTGGCGGATGCCCGGCAGCGCGGCGCGGATGCGCGTGTCGTCGCTGATGCGCCCGTCCTGGAGGGGGACGTTGAAGTCCACCCGGATCAGCACGCGCCGGTCGCGCAGGTCCACCTTGTCGAGGGTCTTGATCATGCGGTGCGCCTGCCCCTGAAAGGAAAGGGGCCGCAGGCGGGGAACATTCCCCCCTCGCGACCCCGCGGATGAAAAAAGTCTTCGAACCCGGAAGCGCTACTTGGCGTTGGTGAAGGCCACCGCCGTGTCGAGCATGCGGTTGCTGAAGCCCCACTCGTTGTCGTACCAGGCCGACACCTTCACCAGCGTGCCCTCGGCCACCTTGGTGAGGGTGGCGTCGAAGATGGAGGAGCGCGGGTCGTGGTTGTAGTCCACCGACACCAGCGGTGCGTCGGTCCAGCCCAGGATGCCCTTCAACTCGCCTTCCGAGGCGGCCTTCACCACGTCGTTCACCTCCTGCACGGACGTGGGCCGTTTGGCCAGGAAGGACAGGTCCACCAGCGAGACGTTGATGGTGGGCACGCGGATGGCGTAGCCGTCGAGCTTGCCGTTGAGTTCGGGCAGCACCAGGCCCACCGCGGAGGCCGCGCCGGTCTTGGTGGGGATCATGGACATGGTGGCCGAGCGGGCGCGGCGCAGGTCCTCGTGGTAGACGTCGGTGAGCACCTGGTCGTTGGTGTAGGCGTGGATGGTGGTCATGAGCCCCGACACCAGGCCGATCTTGTCGTGCAGGGGCTTCACCATGGGCGCCAGGCAGTTGGTGGTGCACGAGGCGTTGGAGATGACGGTGTGCGAGGGTTTTAGCGTGTGGTGGTTCACGCCGTAGACGATGGTGGCGTCCACGTTCTTTCCGGGGGCGGAGATGATCACCTTGCGGGCGCCGCCGGCCAGATGGGCCTGGGCCTTGGCCTTGTCGGTGAAGTGGCCGGTGCACTCCATCACCACATCCACCTCCAGGCTGCCCCAGGGCAGCCTGGCGGGATCGCGCTCGGCGAACACCTTGATGGCGTCGCCGTTGACCATCATGGCGTCGCCCTCCACCGTGACCGTGCCGCGGAAGGGCCCGTGGGCGGTGTCGTAGCGGGTGAGGTGGGCGTTGGTTTCCGGGCTGCCGAGATCGTTGATGGCGACAATCTGCAACTCGCCGTTGCGGCCGGACTCGTACAGGGCGCGGAGGATGTTGCGGCCGATGCGGCCGTAACCGTTGATGGCAACACGGATGGGCATGACCTGGAACCTCTTCCTCAGGGGGGCGAAGGATTGTATCCCAGGCCCATAACCGCGTCGTCGCGCGGGGGCTGCGGGACAGATCAGCGCGGCGCCGGATCGTCCAGGGCCGCGGCGGCGCCGCGCAGCGCCGGGCTCGCAGCCGTGATCACGAAGGTGGGGATGGCGGCGGTGTAGGCGGAGAAACGGCCCTTGCGCTCGAATCGGGCGCGAAACGGCGAATCGGCAAACCAAGCGCCCAGCGCCGGCACGATGCCACCGCCCAGATATACGCCACCGCGGGCGCCGAAGGTGACGGCGAGATTGGCGGCCACGGTGCCCAGCAGGGCGCAGAAGCGGGCGAGGGTGTCCGCGCTGACGGGGTCCGGCGGCGCCACCGCCAGCGCCCGGCGGGTGATCTCCTCGGGCTCGGGGGCGGCCACGGCCGGCAGGCCGCGCAACTCACGCAGGGTGAGCCACAGCAGCTGCAGTCCCGGACCGCTCAGCAGGCGCTCAGCGGACACATGGTCGAAGCGCCGCCACAGGTGCGAGAGCAGCGCCGCTTCTTCCTCGTCCATGGGGCTCAGCGCCACGTGCCCGCCTTCGCCGGGCACGGCCACCCAGCGCTCGCCGGCCCTCACCAGCGCCGCCACGCCCAGCCCGGTGCCGGCGCCCAGCACCACGCGCGGCGCGAGGGGCTCGGCCGCCCCACCGCCCACGGCGCGAAGCTCGGGGGGCACCAGCCACGGCAACGCCAGAGCCTGGGCTTCGAAGTCGTTCACCACCCGCAGACGCCGAAGGCGCAGCACCGCACGCAGTTCCTCGATGCGGAAGGACCAGCCCAGATTGGTGAAGCGAACGTGACCGCCGGTGACGGGCGCGGCCACGGCAACGCAGGCCTCCTCCACCGGCGGTTGGCCGATCGCAGCGAGGTAGGCGCGGGCCGCGTCGGCCAGGGAGGCGAACGCCGCACAGGCAAGGGAGCGCACCTCGGCAGGCGGCGCGCCGGGCGCCTCGCACACCCCGAACCGGGCGCGGGTGCCGCCGATGTCGGCCACCAGCCTGAACGGCTGCGGCGCCGTCACGGCGGCATGCCTTTCACGCTAGCGCAGCACGCCCAGCGCCGCCTCGGCCACCTGCTCGGCGCTGAAGCCGAAGTGGGCGAACAGCTCCGGGCCGGGCGCGGACTCGCCAAAGCGGTCCAGGCCCACCACGGCACCCTCGAGGCCCGTGTACTTGTACCAGCCGTCGCGCACCCCCGCCTCCACCGCCACCCGCGGCACGCCGGGGGGCAGCACGGCGGCTTTCCAGGCGGCGTCCTGGGTGTCGAACACCGTGGTGGAGGGCATGGACACCACCCGCGCCCGCACGCCGCGCTGGGCCAGCAGCGCCCGCGCGCCCGTGGCCAGCGCCACCTCCGAGCCGGTGGCGATGATCACCACCTGGGGGGCGCCGCCCTCGGCCTCGGCCAGCACGTAGCCGCCGCGGCCGATGGCCGCCAGCTGGGCTGCATCGCGCGGCTGGTGCGGCAGGTTCTGGCGCGACAGCAGCAGCGCGGTGGGACCATCGGCGCGCTCGATGGCGCTGCGCCAGGCCACCGCGGTTTCCACCGCATCGCACGGGCGCCACACGCTCATGTTGGGAATCAGCCGCAGGCTGGCGGCGTGTTCCACCGGCTGGTGGGTGGGGCCGTCTTCGCCCAGGCCGATGGAATCGTGGGTAAGCACGTGGATCACACGCTGGCGCATGAGCGCCGCCAGGCGCAGGGCGTTGCGGGCGTAGTCGCTGAACACCAGGAAGGTGCCGCCGTAGGGAATGAAGCCGCCGTGCAGGGCCAGGCCATTCATGATGGCCGCCATGCCGAACTCGCGCACGCCGAAGAACAGGTAGTTACCGCCCTCCGCGCCCACCGCCTTCGAGCCCTTCCACCAGGTGAGGTTGGAGGCGGCCAGGTCGGCCGAGCCGCCCACCAGGGCGGGCAGGTGCGGCCCGAAGCCGTCGAGGGCGTTCTGGGAGGCCTTGCGGGTGGCAATGGTCTCGCCCTTGGCCGCCACGGCCGCCACATAGGCGTCGGCGGCCTCTTTCCAGCCCGACGGCAGGGCGTTGTCCATGCGCGCCAGAAAGGTGGCAGCCAATTCAGGAAAGGCCGCGGCATAGGCCTCGAAGCGCTCGGCCCAGGCCCGCTCGCGGGCGGCGCCGGCCTCGCGCCCGTCCCAGGCCGCGCGCACGTCGTCCGGAATCTCGAAGGGCGCGTGGGGCCAGCCGATGGCCTCGCGGGTGGCGGCCACTTCCTCCGCGCCCAGCGGGGCGCCGTGGGCGCCGCCGGTGTTGGCCTTACGGGGCGCGCCCTTGCCGATGACCGTCTTGCAGCAGATGAGGGTGGGGCGCTCGGCGGCGGCGGTGGCCAGTCGGATGGCCGCATCCACAGCCTGCGGATCATGGCCGTCCACGTCGCGGATCACGCGCCAGCCGTAGGCCTCGAAGCGCGCCGGCGTGTCGTCGGTGAACCACTGCTCGATGGAGCCCTTCTCCGAATCGATGGAGATGCGGTTGTCGTCGTAGAGCGCCACGAGCTTGCCGAGCTTCAAGGTGCCGGCGAGCGAGCAGGCCTCGTGGGAGATGCCCTCCATGAGGCAGCCATCGCCCAGGAACACCCACGTGCGGTGATCCACGATGGCGTGCCCGGGGCGATTGAACTCGGCGGCCAGCAGCCGCTCGGCGAGCGCCATGCCCACGGCGTTGGCAATGCCCTGCCCCAGCGGCCCGGTGGTGGTTTCCACACCCGGCGCGCAGCCCACCTCGGGGTGCCCCGGCGTGCGCGAGTGCAACTGGCGAAAGCGCGCCAGCTCGTCCATGGGCAGGTCGTAGCCGCGCAGGTGCAGCACCGCGTACAGCAGCATGGAGCCGTGGCCGTTGGAGAGCACGAAGCGGTCGCGGTTGGGCCAGGCGGGATTGACCGGATTGTGCGAGAGGTGATGACGCCACAGCACCTTGGCGATCTCGGCCATGCCCATGGGCATGCCGGGGTGGCCGGAGTTGGCTTTCTGGACGGCGTCCATGGCCAGGGCGCGAACCGCATTGGCGAGGGGAGAAAAAGTGGACATGAAGGCAGGGCGCAGGAAGGGGGAAGTCCTCGGGACCGAGGGGTGCGCGATTCTAGCCGATAGGGTGGGGGGACCCGCGGGACGCCTCGGGCTGGCGCTGCCCCTCTCCCGCGGGAATGCCTTCAATTCAGCCCGGCGTTTGCCGATACTTCCCGCCGCTCCGGCGGGTAGCATGGCGGGCACGAGGCTCCGTCGCGCCGCTGCCACGCGGCGCAGCAATCCCGGCTCCCGGGTAGGCCCGCCAATACTCACCGATGCGCGAAGACACCCGTGAACCGAGCCGCCGCCCCCCTCATGCAAACACGCCGCCGCCGCTGGCTGGTGGCCCTGGCGCTCGTTGCCGGCCTGGCCGGCTGCGCCACCCCCGGCGAGGAACGGCAGCGCGCCGCCCGAGAGGCGGCCGAGGCCGAGGCCGAGGCACGGGCCAAGGCCGAGGCCGAAGCCAGGGTAACGCGCGAGGCCGAGGCACGGGCGAAGCGCCAGGCCGAACAACGGCGGCGGGAGGCGCAGGACCAGGCGCGCCGGGACGCTGAGTTCCGGCAACAGTCCGTGACGAACCTCGAGAAGCTGCTGCCCCCGGGCCTGGCCGATCGCGCCGGGTGGGCTCGCGACATCCAGGCCGCGCTCGTGCGCAACGGCGTGCCGAACACCATAGACAACGCGTGCGCCATTGTCGCGATCATCGAGCAGGAGTCGTCCTTCCGGGCCGATCCCTCGGTGCCCAACCTGCCGCGCCTTGCCTGGGCAGAGATCGAGCGCCAGCGCGAACAGCGGGGCATCCCCAGGAACCTGCTGGACAGCGCCTTGAACCTGAAGTCCGCGGATGGCCGCACCTACCGCCAGCGCATCGACGCTGTGCGCACGGAGCGGGAGCTGAGCGACGTGTACGTGGATTTCATCGGCGTGGTGCCCTTCGGCAACCAGTTCCTCGCCGGCCGCAATCCGGTGCGCACGGGCGGGCCCATGCAGGTGAGCATCGCCTTTGCCGAGACCCGCGCCGGCGAATCGCCCTATGCAGGCCCCGTGAACGGCACGGTGCGCGATCAGGTATTCACGCGGCCGGCGGGCTTGTACTTCGGCACGGCCCACCTGCTGAGCTATGCCGCGCCCTACGACCGCATGATCTATCGCTTCGCGGACTACAACGCGGGCCGCTTTGCCAGCCGCAACGCGGCCTTTCAGCTCGCCCTGAGCCAGGCTTCGGGCATGACGCTGCAACTGGACGGCGACCTGCTGCTGGGCGATGGACGAGACCCGGCGCCCAGCGCCACGGAACAGGCCGCGCGAGGGCTGTCGGGCCGGCTGGGCGTCACGGAAGCAGAGATCCGGCGCGACCTGGCCGAGGGCAACGGCGAGGCCTTCGAACGCTCGCGGTTGTACAGCGCGGTGTTCGCCCTGGTGCAGGCCACCACGGGCGCCACGCTCCCCAAGGCCGTCGTGCCGCAGATCGACCTGAAGAGCCCCAAGTTCACGCGCTCGTTCACCACGGCGCAGTTCGCCACGCGGGTGGACGCCCGCCACCGGGGTTGCCTGGAACGCGCGAAAAAGGGATAGCCGTCGGGCTTGCCTTCGGATACCCGGGGGACGGTCCGTTCAGAGAAAGAAAAAGTACACCGCGGCCCAGGCGCGCCGCACCTCGCGCGCGGTGCCGATCAGGCGGCCGCTGGAAGCCCGGACGTCACCATCCGACTCCACGCGGCCCAGCAGCCTGCCGCTGGCTTCACGCACGTCTCCGCCGGGCTCCACCGTGCCCAGCAGCGAACCCGAGGCTCCCCTGAGCTGGCCCGAGGGATCGAGCGCGAACAGCTTGCGCCCGGAGGAATCGCGAACGGCGCCGTCCGGCTCAAAGCGCAGCAACAGCCGTCCCGACGCGTCTCGCAGCTCCCCGCCGTAGTCGAGCCGGCCGACCATCCGCCCGTCGGAAGAGCGCAGCTCGCCGGCGAAGGCCATGGCGGTGCAGAGTGCCAGTGCCACGGCGGCTAGCAGGCGGCGCCAGAGGGAGGCGCGGAGGCTAGGCAACTTCATCGCAACACCTGGAGCTCGGCCCCCGAACCCACGCCTGCGCAGCCGTACCTCGCCATCCCGCCCCGGCGCCCGCGGATTTCAACCTTGGCGGGCCCTTTCTCAGCACCGTGGGCTTCGGTGGCGAGTTTTTCCCTGTACGGCATGGACGCGACAGCCACGGCTGCGAAGGAGGACCCGATCAGACTGGCTTCGCATGCAACCCCGTCAACCGCCGCGGCCCGCTTCCAGCACCTCATCCCCGCCCATTACCAGCGCCTGGCTCTGCACCGAGCGCACATACTCCGGCCGCGGCGCGGGCACCTCGCCGGGTGCGTTGCTGCTGCGGTTGTACACGGTGTAGACGTGCCAGCGATCGTGGCGCGAAAGGTTGTGGCCGGAGGCGTGCAGGATGTTGCAGTGGAAGAACACCACCGTGCCGGGGCGGCCGAGGATGGGCACGGGCTCGGGGCTGTGCTCCATGATGCGCAGCAGGTCCGGCTTGGGCACCACCCACAGCCGGTAGGCGGTGGTGCGATCATCCATCTCCGACTCGATGTAGCCGAGGCGCTGGCTGCCGGGAATGAAGTAGAGGCAGCCGTTCAGCTCGGTGGCCGCGTCCAGCATCACCAGGGCGGTGGTCATGTGGGGCTCGGCGATGCCATCGCGCTTCCAGGCGCCGTAGTCCTGATGCCACTGCCACACGCTGCCGTCGATGGCGGACTTGAGGTTGCATTTCGTGTGGTGGATGTAGAGCGCCGCGTCATCCAGCAACTGACGCGCGCTGCCCAGCAGCCGTGGCGACAGCGCCGCCGCGCGGAACAGCGGCGAGGCGGTGGGGCTGGCGGCGTCGTGCACCCGGTAGATGGTCTTGGCCATGCCGCCCGAGCGTTCGCGCACCAGGTGGTCGGTGTCAATGTCCTGAATGCGGCGCAGCTCCGCCTTCATGGCGGCGACTTCGTCGGCGGAGAACAGGCCGGGGAGGACGAGGTAGCCGTCCTGGTGGTACTGGCTGACTTGCTGGGGGGTGAGCATGGATGGCGGTGGATAGTGAGCGAAATTGGAGCGAGCGGCGGGACGTTGGTTTGCGGGTGATGTTTCGTGATGTGCGGTAGATCAGCTAGCCCTCGTTACTCACCGGTCCCGCAACACGCTGAACTCGCGAAACAGCTGAGCCGGGAGCGGCGGGCAAACACGCCAAGTGATGCTCATGGGCCGGCTTCCCCCCGCGCTTTCCAGAACAACAGGCCCACACGCCCAGTACGGGTCTGGCTTGCAAGCTCGCACGAATAGCTGGAATGTCCATCCGTTGGCCGCGCTTTCCATATACCGGCGGCCAGCAGGGGTATCCGGGCCGGCGCTGTTCTGAGATTGCCAGTGAAAACGCTCGGTGCTGATGGCGTAGTCCTGATAGGCGATGCGATCGTGATAGCCCTCGCTCTTGTCCAGCGTGACGAAAAGTAATTCCGTCTTGCGCTGCGGGAGCGCCAGAACACCCGCTTGGAACGGCACGCGACGCTCTGGCGTGAGCCATCCCACAGCCGTCAAAACCTCTCTGATGCCATAGCGCGAATGCAGGATCAGAGGGGTGTCTTCCAGGCCCGGCAGCGGCACGGTGCGAAGAAAATTGGTGGCCTCCAGCCAACCCGCGAGCTCGCCGAATTCTTTCACCACAGGTTCGTGTGAGCGAAGCCGCGCCAGGAAGGTGGCTGGGTCGCCTGTCTGCTCGTGCCGACCATCAATCTGATAGGCAAGCATCTGCAGAAGGTCTCGCTCCCGCTGGGTGGCAGTCTCGATACCGTTCAGTAGCGCAGGCAGTCGGCTGAGCAGGGCGAGGCGGGCAGGATCGTCCAGGTGCAAGAGGTCCCCCGCGCGGCGGCTGAAGTAATCTTCTTCAGGGCCAGGATCGCACGCCAGCAAGCCCGCGTCGCGATTCAGCGCGGCCCACCCGCTGCGCGCGCTACCCGTGCTGGCCCGGTAAACATCCCCCAGCGCCAGAGCCTGGTCACGAAGAAAGTCCGACAGGCGCACGGCACCGCGACCATGTAACGCCGCGTAGCTCTGTAGTTCGCTCTTCATGCGGCGCCAACTCTGTTGCGTGAGCGCACGCAGACCGTCCAGCACCCGCTCGCGGGTCTGCTTTTGCAGATGGATGTGACAACCCGGCGGCAGGGCGCCGAAGCCATTCTCAACGGCATCAATCAGCTTGCGCCTCGTAAGCCCGGTAATGCTGGACAGCAGCCGGTCGAAGCGGAAATCGGACCGGTGCTGCCCCACGAAATCGAGAACGAGGCAACCGTCTTTCTTCGGTGCCAGGCGCAGGCCGCGGCCGAGCTGCTGCTGGAAAAGCACCGGGCTTTGCGTAGGCCACAGCAGCAGAAGCGTGTCCACCATTGGGAGGTCAATGCCCTCGTTGTAGAGATCCACCGTAACGAGGGCGCAGACCTCTCCGCTGGCCAAGCGTTGCGGCGCACGTCGCCGCTCGGCCGCCGGCGTGGTTCCCACCACGCAGGCGGCCGGCAGACCGGCGCGGTTCAGGTGCTCCGCCATGAACTCGGCATGCGCGACCGACACGCAGAAGACCAGCGCCTTGCCACGCCTGGGCTCAGAAGCAAGGCGCATCCATTCCTTCACGACCAACCGGGCACGGACATGATTGGTGCTGATGAGCCCATCGATCGCCGCGCGTTCACCGGGCTGGTCCCAAGGCACGGACGACAAATCGGTCTCGTCGTCACAAGCGTAGTACTCGAAAGGGGCAAGCAACTGAAGATCCAGCGCGTGCCACAGGCGAAGCTCGACCGCGGGGCTTCCGTCGGGGCGGAAGTCGAAGTAAGGCGTCAGCGGCTGGCCGTCACTACGCTCTGGCGTGGCCGTAAGGCCCAGAAGACGGGTCGGCTGAACAGCTCGAGCAAACGCATCGAAACGATCGGCTGCAAGGCGATGACACTCGTCGACCACAACAGTGTGCCAATAGGTGGCGCCGAACGTGGTGACCAGATCGCGGCTTGTGATGCTGTCAATGGTGGCGAAGAGGTGATCATGCTGGACAGGCTCCCGCGTGCCAGCGAGCAGATCCCCAAAGTCGGGATCGCGCAGCACTTCGCGGTAGGTGCGCAGGGCTTGGCGCAGGATCTCTTCTCGGTGAGCCACGAATAGCAACCGGGGGCGGCCGCCAACCTCCACGCAGGTGGCGCGATAGTCGAACGCTGCCACGACAGTCTTTCCGGTACCCGTCGCGGCAACCAGGAGGTTTCGACGCCGCCCATGTGCACGCTCGGTGGCCAACTGATCCAGCATTTCCTGTTGATATGCCTTGGGCTGCAGATCGAAGAATCCCAGGGGCGGCGGCGTGTCATAGCCTTGAATACCCGCAGATTCGCGTTCAATCGCCGCCGTGAGTGCCTGACGGTGCACGGCACTGCTGGGGTCATAGCGTTGGAACTCGCTGTCGGCCCATAGGGTCTCGAAATGCGCTTGTGCTCGCGTGAAAACCGCCGTCTGGCCGCGCTGCGTGATCTTCACCGTCCACTCAAGGCCGCCGGTCAATGCCGCGCCCGTGAGGTTTGCGCTTCCGATGTAGGCTGACCCAAAGCCCGTGGCGCGATGGAACAACCATGCCTTGGCGTGCAATCTTGTGCGGCGGCCGTCCAGCGATACGCGTACTTCGCAACCGGGTAACCGGGCCAGGTCATCCAGCGCGCGGACTTCGGTAGCGCCCATGTAGGTGGTTGTGAGAATGCGGATTCGAAGTTCTTGGGGCTTGGTTGCGCTGCCCTGGGCGGTGACCAGGTGCAGAACATCCAGCAGCTTTCGGACACCCGAGACGGTGATGAAGCTGACCAGAATGTCGATGCGGTCGCTTGACGCGAGCTCGCGGCGGATTTCCTGCAGCAAGGACGGGGAACCCTTGCCAGCGGTAAACAGCCAGGGCGCAAGCAGGCCGAGCTCCGGTGGCATCAGACTGGCCGGCGTGCGGTGCACCGCGCGCAGAAGCCTGGGCGGTGGGGCGAGCAGGTCGATGTGAGAGGCGGCAACGCTCGCGCGATCCGCGCCTCCCAGTCTTTGGCGCAACCACACCAGCAGATCGTTCACCAGCGCAAGCTGTCTGTGGGCTGCCTCGGCACCCTCGCCCGGCAGGTCTTCAAGCAAGGCGGAAAGCTGCCTTGCGAGGGCGTCGGACAGAAAATCCGCCGCGCCCCCCGCCACCGGCTGGATCTGGCGCTGGGCAGTCGCGTCACTGGCCAGCAGGCGCTCGAGGTTTTCGGTCAGCAGCAGGTCGTACAGGCCTGACGGAAGGGACGACGGGGTCATCACTTAGCCCTTGGTGGTCGCGTTGGCGCTTTCAGCACCAGCGGCCGGTTTGTTCCCCGCGTTCCATCATCCGGTGAGATCGCGGTCTTCGGTTTCGGGTCTACCGCCAGGCCCTACTCCTTGTGACTCCTCGGCAACGCCACCCCCAGCTGCTTGAGCTTGCGGTACAGGTGCGTTCGCTCCAGCCCCACGCGTTCGGCCAGCCGGCTGACGTTTCCGCCGGCGCGGGCGATGTGATACTCGAAAAACATTCTCTCGAAGGCATCGCGCGCCGTGCGCAGGTCCGAATCCAGGGAAAGCCCGCCCAGGGCGGCCGTGGCGCCGTCGCCTTGCTGGCTGAGCGTGGCGCCCACGTCCGCCGGGGTGATCTCCGTGCCGCTGGCGGCCAGCGCGGCGGACTTCACCACCGCCTCCAGTTGCGCCAGGTTGCCGGGCCAGGGGTACATGCGCAGCTGGTTGAGCGCCGCGGTGCTCAAGGTGCGGTGCGGCGCTTCCTTCGATTCCACCAGCCGGCCGAGAATCAGCCCTGCCAGCTCGGGTACGTCTTCGGGGTGCTCGCGCAGCGGTGGCAGCCGCAGGGTCACCGCACCCAGACGGGCGAACAACTCGGGCAGGAACTCTCCGGCGGCCACCCGGGTGGGCAGGGTTGTCAACGCCGTGGCTACAATGCGGGTGTCGGCGCGCAGCAGATCGGGCAGGCTGCCCAGCAGCGCGGCCTGGGTCGCCAGGCCCAGGCGGTCCACGCCCGGCAGGTAAAGCGTGCCGCCCGTCCCTTCGCCGGCCGCAAGCCCCGCCAGAAAGGCGCGCAGCGCTTCTTCGCCCTGCGCCGGGCGCCAGCCCATGTGGCCGCGGTGCAGGAAGCGCGCGCACAGCTCTTCGCCGCTGCCCGGCTCGCCCAGTAGCAGCACTGGTTCGTGCAGCTCGCGCACGCGCTCCAGGCGCTGGCGCAGCTCGGCCACGGGGCCGCTGCGGCCCAGGAAGGCGAGCGTCTGCGCGGCCGCGGGCACGGCGGCGGCGCCGCGCGCCAGGGCCTTGTCCACGGTGGCGATGAGCTTTTGCAGCGCGATGGGCTTTTCCAGGAAGCCCACGGCGCCGATGCGCGTGGCCTCCACCGCGGTGTCGATGGTGCCGTGGCCGGACATCATGATCACCGGCATGGTGAGCTGGCCGCTGCCCGCCCATTCCTTGAGCAGGGTGATGCCGTCGGTGTCGGGCATCCAGATGTCCAGCAACACCAGGTCGGGGCGGGCGCGGCCGCGGGCGCGGCGGGCTTCGGCGGCGCTGCTGACCACGCTTACACTGTGGCCTTCGTCGGCGAGGATTTCGCCCAGCAGCTCGCGGATGCCCACTTCGTCGTCCACCACCAGGATCTGGCTCATGGGGCGCTCCTCAAATCAGGCGTTGGCGGCGCGCGGCAGCGCGTCGCGGGCCGCTTCGGCGGCGGGCAGCAGGATGCTTACCCGGGCGCCAGCGCCCGGCAGGTTTTCCACGCGCACGCTGCCGCGGTGTTCTTCCACGATCTTGTGCACGATGGCCAGGCCCAGCCCGGTGCCGCCGGGTTTGGTGGTGACATAGGGCTCGAAGGCGCGGCCCATAAGCTCGGGCGGAAACCCCGGGCCGTTGTCGGCCACGCGCAGCGCCACGCGCTCGCCGGCGGGCTCCACGCTTACGGTCAGGCGCGGCGATGACACGCCCGCCACGGCGTCTTCGGCGTTGCGCAGCAGGTTGTGGATCACCTGGCGCAGCTTGGCGGGGTCGCCGCGCACGGCGGGCGTGCCGGGCACCACGTCCAGCGCAATGCGCACGCCGGTTGCCTCGTAGAGCCCCAGCACCTCGCGGGCCAGGGCGTCCAGTTCAAGGGTTTCGAGCCGGGTTTCGGGCATGCGCGCGTACTGGCTGAAGGCGTCCACCATGCCCTTGAGGGCGGTGACCTGGGCGACGATGTTGTTGGTCAGGCGCGCCAGCATTTCGGCGTCGGCCTGTTCTAGGCGCGGGCGCAGGCGCTGCTGCAGCCGCTCGGCGGAGAGCTGGATGGGCGTGAGCGGGTTCTTGATTTCGTGGGCAAGCCGGCGCGCCACTTCGCCCCAGGCGGCCTGGCGCTGGGCGGCCAGCAGGCGGGTGATGTCGTCGAACACGGCCACGGCGCCGCCCGAGCCCATGCCCCCGGCGCGCACCAGCAGCGTCAGCTCGCCGGCTTCGGCGGGGAAGGTGATCTGGCGCTCCCACTCGCCGTCGCGGGGTTGCGACAGCGCTTCGCGCAGCGGCGCGGCCATGGCTTCGAGCCGCGGGTCGGCGCTTGCCCACTGGGCCAGCGGCGCGCCGATGAGGCCGGCGAGGTCAACGCCCAGGATGCGGCTGGCGCCGGGATTGGCCAGCAGCAGGCGCTGCTCGCCGTCGAAGGCCACCACGCCGGCGGACAGGTTGGCGAGGATGCTCTCCAGCGAGGTTTTGGCGGTTTCGAGCTGCTGCTGGTAGCGTTGGCTGTCGCGCTGGGTTTCGCCCAGCAGGCGGGTCATGGAGTTGAAGCTCTGGGTGAGGATGCCCAGCTCGTCGTAGGAGCGCACCGGGGTGCGCTGGGTGAAGTCGCCCTGGGAGACGGCGCGGGTGCCCTCGGCCAGCACCCCCAGCGGGGCGGACAGCCGCTGGCTGAAAAGGATGGCCAGCAGCAGCGCCGAGAGCAGCGCCAGCAGCAGCGCCAGGGTCAGGGTCAGGGCGTACAGGCGCTTGAGCGGCAGGCGCGACAGGGCAAGCTCCTGATAGTCGCCGAAGGCATCCTGAACGGCCTCGGCGTCGCGGGCGATTTTTTCGGGCACGCGCTGCACCAGTTGCAGCGACTCGGGCGAGCCCAGGGTGTTCACCGGCACGATCACCCGCAGCAACAGCTCGCCCGCGGGCCCCGCCACGATGCCGCTGTAGCTACGCTGCAAGCGCAGCTCGCGCAGCTGGGCGGGCGTGGGCATTTCGGGCGCCATGACCGATTCGTCTTCGTGGGAAAAGGCCAGCACGCGGCCGCTGCCGTCCAGCACCGCGGCGCCCTGCGCGCCGGCCTGTTCGCGCAGGGCGGTGAGCATGCGTGCCTGCTGCACGGGCGGGCGCTCGGACAGCGACAGAGCCATGGCGTCGGCCTTGGCGCGCAGATCGCGCAGCATGTTGTCCAGGGCGTTGCGGCCCAGGGCCATGCCGCCATCCAGGGCACGCTCCACGCGCACGTCGAACCAGGTGTCGATGGAGCGCGCCAGGAACTGCACGCTCAGCGCGTACACCATCACCCCGGGCAGCACGGCCACCAGGGCAAACAGCAGCACCAGACGCAGGGTGAGGCGGGCGCCGAACACGCGCTGGCGCAACCGCCGGCGCAGGATCAGCAACTGATAGCCCACCAGAATCACCAGCGCCACCATCACCGCTACACCGGCCGCCAGCACCTGGGGCAGGCGGCCCGCCAGCGCCGGGCTGTTGTCGCTGGCGGTGGACAGCAGCCACAGCAGCAGGGCGCCCAGCGCGATGGCGCCAAGGATGAGCATGCGGCCCGCGCTGGAGGCGAGCGCTACGCGAAACCGCTTCAGTGGCAGCCTCACGGCCGCACCGCCCAGCGGTGCCACTCGGAGGCCAGAGTCCAACCCTTGGAGGCGATGGCGTTGAGCTGAAAAGGCTTCGGCAGGGCCGTGGTGTCCAGCCGCATGCGCAGGTGGGCGGTGTATTCGCGCCTGGCTTCGAGCTGGTCGCGCGGCGCGACGAAGCGGCCGCGCACCTGGCTGAGCAGCGCCAGCGCTTCGGCCAGGCTGTCCACGCTTTGCGACAGCGCGCCCGCCGACACCCGGTACTGGCGCGTGAGTGTGTTGTAGGTGAGGCGGTAGCTCTGTTCGAACTCCGCCACGGTTTTGTCCCAAAGGTACCAGCGCTCGGCGCGCAGGGCGAACTCGATGACGAAGGTGAGCGCTACGCCCTTGGCGAGGGCGTCTTCGAGAACGTCGCCCAGCACCAGCTGGAAGGCGGCGTCGAGGTACCAGCCGTCCGTGGCCAGGCTCAGGTCGGCGGCGCGCACGTACAGCGTGGGCTCGGCCGCGCGGGGGCGCGAGGGCAGGCCCGCGGCCAGCAGCACGGCCGCGGCCAGCAGCCGGCGCCGCGCGGGGCTAGCCGGCGCGCTTCTCGAGCAAGGCGTAGAAGAAACCGTCATGGTCTTGGTCGGGAAGCAGCAATCCGGTGCCTCCGGGAAGCGCCTTGGGTACAAGGCGCCGGGCGCCGCTGTGACGCGACAGGAACGCGTCCACGGTGCCGGTGTTTTCTTCGGCAAACACCGAGCAGGTGGCGTACAGCAATGTACCACCCGGCTCGAGCACCTGCCACAGGGCTTCGAGCAGGCGGCCTTGCTCGCGCGCCAGGGCCGGGAGGTCGGATTCGCGCCGCAGCCATTTGGCGTCGGGGTGGCGGCGCACCACGCCGGATGCGCTGCAGGGCGCATCGAGCAGCACGCGGTGAAAGGGCTGGCCGTCCCACCAGGTGTCCAGCTGGGCCGCGTCGGCGCAGCGCCACTGCGCGCTCAGGCCCAGGCGCTCGAATTGATGGCGGGCTTCCTGCAGGCGCTCGCCGTCGCGATCCAGGGCCAGCAGTTGCACCGGGGCGCGCTCCACCAGGTGGGCGGCCTTGCCGCCGGGGGCGGCGCAGGCGTCCAGCACGCGCTCGCCGTCGCGGGGGTCCAGCAGCAGGGCGGCCCACTGGGCGCCAGCATCCTGCACCGACACCAGTCCTTCGTGAAAACCGGGCAGCTGGCGCGAGGGCACGGGCTGATCCAGCAGCAGCGCGCCGTTGGCGAGACGGCGATGGACCAGGCCGGCCTGGTCCAGCCGCTCGGCGTAGGCACCGGGCGCGATGCGCCGCGCGTTGGGCCGCAACGCCATGGGCGGGTGACCCAGCCCGGCGCACAGCACCGCTTCGGTCTGCGCGTCGCCCAGCTGGGCGCACAGGCGCTCGATCCACCAGGCGGGATGGCTCCAGCGGCCTTCGGGGGTGGCGCGGACGGCAGACAGCAGCGCCTCGCGCTCGCGCAGGAACCGGCGCAGCAGGGCGTTCACCAAACCGCCGGCGGAGCCGCGCCCGGTCTGGCGCGCGGCGGCCACGGCTTCGTCCACGATGGCGTGAGGCGCGGCCTTGGTGTGGATCAACTGGTACAGGGCCACCAGCAGCAGGGCTTCCACGGCGGTTTCGGCCGGCGGCCGGGCGGCCATGAGCCGCACCAGCACGCGCAGGGTGCCCAGGTGGCGCAGGCTGCCCTGGGTGAGATCGAGCAGCGCGCCGCGGGCCTCGGGCGGCAGTTCGTCGCGCCGGGCGGGCAGGGCGCGCGCCAGGCTGTGGCCGCGCAGCACCATGTCCACCAGGCTGGCGGCGGCCCGTTGCACCTCACGCAAGAGCAATGCTCCGCGGCGGAAGGGCGGCGGCCACGCTCGCGCCCCTCACGGACCGTCGGCGAAAACGGTGCCGGACGGCAGGGCAAACCCCTGCAGGAAGGCGCCGGCCGGAAGGCGGCGGCCACCGGGGCGTTGAAGTTCGAGCAGTCGCAACACTCCCTCGCCGCAGGCCACGCGCACACCGTCGGGGCCGCTCTCCAGCACGGTACCGGGCGCCGCCGGGGCGGCGCCGGCTTCGACGCGGGCGCTCCACAGCTTGACGGCTTCGTCTCGCACCCGGGCGAGGGCGCCGGGAAACGGGTCGAAGGCGCGCACCTGCCGGTGGAGCTGCGCGGCCGGGTTCTGCCAGTGGACGGCGGCTTCGTCTCGACGCAGCTTGGCGGCGTAGGTGATGCCGTCATCGGGCTGCGGCACGGGAACAAGGGTGTGGAGCTGCGCGAGCGCCTGCACGATGAGGCGCGCGCCCAGAGGGGCCAGGCGGTCGTGCAGGGCGCCGGCCGTTTCTTCGGGGCCGATGTCCAGGCTTTCCGACAGCAGCACGGGCCCGGTGTCGAGGCCGGCCTCCATGCGCATGATGCACACGCCGGTGCGGTGATCGCCGGCCAGCACGGCGCGCTGGATGGGTGCGGCGCCGCGCCAGCGCGGCAGCAGCGAGGCGTGGATGTTGAGGCAGCCTTGGGGCGGCAGGTTCAGCACCGCCTGGGGAAGGATCAGACCGTAGGCGGCCACCACCAAGAGTTGCGCGCCGCTTTCCTTCAGGGGCTGGCTGGCCTCGGTGGGCTTGAGGGATGCCGGTTGGTGCACGGCCAGGCCGCGTTGCTGCGCCACCTGCTTCACGTCGCTGGGCTGCAGCGCGAGGCCGCGCCCCGCGGGCCGGTCGGGCTGGGTGAGCACTAGTGCCACCTGGTGGCCGGCGACCAGCAGGGCCTCCAGTGCCGTGGCGGCAAACCGGGGCGTGCCGGCGAATGCGATGCGCACCGCGACGCCGGCCTACATTGCCCGGCGTTGCTGCTTGCGCATCCTGGCAGCGATGCGGGTCTGTTTGAGCCGCGACAGGTACTCGACGAACACGCGGCCCTTGAGGTGATCCATCTCGTGCTGGATGCACACGGC
Source organism: Rhodocyclaceae bacterium (assembly GCA_020248405.1). GTDB lineage: Bacteria > Pseudomonadota > Gammaproteobacteria > Burkholderiales. The sequence continues at coordinate 76,530 of JADCHQ010000040.1, forward strand.
CAGCAGGCCCTGGGCCTCCTGCTCGAAGGTGGCGCCCCTGGCGTCGCAGGCGCGGAAACGGATACGCTCGTAGCGGGGCACCGTGTCGTAGATATCGGGAACGGACAGGCAGCCTTCCTCGAGGGTGGACACGCCCGAACCCTCGACGATCTGGGGGTTCACCAGCACCAGCAGCCGGTCGTGCTTTTCCGAGACATCGGCCACGATCACTTGCACGTGGCGGTCAACCTGGGTGGCGGCAAGGCCAACACCCGGCGCGGCGTACATGGTTTCGGCCATGTCGGCCACCAGGGATCGCAGGCGGTCGTCAAATGCAGTGACGGGCGCCGCCACCTTGTGGAGGCGAGGATCGGGGTATTGGAGAATGGAAAGGATGGCCATGAATGCTTGCTAATTTAAGAGATTACGCACAAACTCTAAAGCGTTTTATAGGCATGCTGCCAGGGCTCTCAGATTCTGGCGGAAAAAGCATTTCCTGAGGTGGGGACGCAGATGCGCAATTCAATCACAACGGCCACCGTCGGCCTAATGCTCGTCCTGTGCCAGGCCCTGCCGCTGCGGGCCGAGGACCAACCGCCCCTGGAACTCACGGACAATCCTCCCAAGCGCTACGTTGTCGTAAAGGGCGACACGCTTTGGGGAATCTCCAAGCGCTACCTCAAAAGCCCCTGGCGCTGGCCTGACCTGTGGGGCATGAACAAGGAAGAGGTGCGCAACCCGCACCTAATCTACCCCGGCAACGTGCTGATCCTCGACCTCTCGGGCCCCACCCCGAGGCTGCGGATGGAGGGCGACGGCGGCCTGGCGGCGGCCGGCGGGGATTCGTCCATCGGCAGCACCGTGAAGCTTTCGCCCCGGGTGCGCGTGGACCGTTTCAACACTGGCGTTGCCATTTCCAGCATCTCGCCCAGCGCCATCGAGCCTTTCATGAACCGTCCCCTAATCGTGGACGCGTCTCAGTTCGAGACGTCGCCGCGGGTGGTGTCCATGAGCGAGAACCGGGTGGTTTCTGCGGCGGGCGATTCGATGTACGTGCGCGGCATCGAGGATGGGGGCAAAACGCGCTGGCAGGTCTACCGTCCGGGCAAGACCATCGTCGATCCCATCACGCGTGAGGTGCTGGGCTCCGAGGCGGTCTATCTCGGCGATGCCCAGTTGCGCGAGTACGGCGAGGATATTTCCATCGTCGACATCTCTCGCGCGCGGCTGGAAATCACCACGGGCGATCGCCTCGTGGAAACACCAGCGCCCCAGTTGCTCACCTACATGCCACGCTCGCCGGCGCGCGATCTGGTGGGCATGGTGGTTTCCACCCAGGACAACGTGCTCGCCGAGGTGGGGCAACGCCAGGTGGTGGTGCTCAATGTGGGTAGCCGCAACGGCGTGGAAATGGGGCACGTGTTTGCCTTGTACCGCTCCGGCGCGACGGTGACCCCGCGCGCCCTGCCGCGCAGCGCGACAAACGAAGATGCTCGCCGGAGCTTGCAGTCCGTATACAAAGACCTGGACCCCAAGGGAAAGTCAGGCCCCGTGAAACTGCCGGACACCCGCTACGGACTGGTGTTCGTGTTTCGCACCTTCGAGAAGGTGTCGTATGCGCTGGTGCTGAACGCCACGATGCCCGTCAATCTACGGGACCTGGTGCGCGCACCCTGATGCGAGCACCGGCTCCGGCATGAGGCCGGATCCCGACCTGCGCGACTGGCTCGCGCTGACGCTGCTGGCGGGCATCGGCCCGCGCCTGGGGCGTTTGCTGTTAGCTGCCTTCGGTACCCCGGGCGGGGTGCTGGCGGCTTCGTCGTCGGCCATCGAGCGTGCCAGCACCCGGGCCATTGCCGCGGCAGTGACCACCGGGCCCAACGCGATGCGTTTGCGCCAGGCGCTCGACTGGTGCGCGCAGCCGGGCAATGGGTTGGTGACTCTGTCGGACCCCGACTATCCGCGCTGCCTGCTGGAGATTCACGATCCTCCGCTGGTGCTGTACGCCAAAGGGCGGCGGGAGCTGCTCCTCGAGCCGGCCATGGCCATCGTGGGCAGCCGCAATGCCACGCCGGCGGGCCGTTCCACCGCTCGCGCCTTTGCCCAGGCGCTGTCGGACGCGGGGCTGTGCATCGTCAGTGGGCTGGCCCTGGGGATCGACGCCGCGGCACATGAAGGTGGTCTGGCGGGAAGGGCTTCCACCATTGCCGTAACCGGGACGGGGCTCGACATCGTTTATCCAGCCCGCAACCGGCCTCTTGCACATCGCATCGCCACCGAGGGCCTGCTGGTGTCTGAGTTCCCGCCCGGCACATCGGCGGCACCGCATCACTTCCCCCGGCGAAACCGCCTCATCAGCGGCTTGTCGCGGGGCGTGTTGGTGGCCGAGGCCGCGCTGCAGAGCGGCTCACTCACCACCGCCCGCTGCGCCCTCGACCAGGGCCGCGAAGTGTTCGCCATTCCCGGATCGATCCATTCGCCACTGTCACGGGGCTGTCATGCCCTCATCAAGCAGGGTGCAAAGCTGGTGGAGGCTGCAGCGGACGTTCTGGAGGAACTGGGCCTGGAACAGCCTGGGGCAAGCGTTGCGGTGAAGATCCCTGCCAGCGAGGAAGACGTGGTGCTCGCTGCTCTGGGCCATGATCCCGCGGCGCTTGATGTCCTGGTGGCTCGGACGGCGCTTCCGGTGGATGCGCTGGCCACGCGGTTGCTCGAGCTGGAACTGGAGGGCCGCGTGGCTCGCCTGCCCGGGGGGCGATTCCAGCGCACCTGATCAGAGCTGAGCCTTCGTCAACGGCTGCTTGCACCGCCCCAATGTCGGTGCCTATGATTCGCGCCCCTCTAAGAGCCCTTTCACACGAACCCTCCGCCATGCCCGCAACGAAGCGAGCACCTGCCGCGCGCGGCACCGCCCGCGCGGCCGCTTCAGCGGCCCGCGCGGCGAGCACTTCGGCCTCTCCCGGCAAGGTTCTGGTGATTGCCGAGAAGCCTTCCGTGGCCGCGGACATCGCGCGGGCGCTTGGCGGCTTCACCCGCAACGACGGTTGGTTCGAGTCCGATGAGTACGTGGTTTCCTCGGCCGTGGGCCATCTGCTCGAGCTGCACGCCGAGGACGACCCCAAGCGCGGCAAGTGGAGTTTTGCCCACCTGCCGGTGATTCCCAATGCCTTCGCGCTGCGACCCATCGCCAAGAGCGAAGACCGCCTCAAGGTGCTGGCGCGGCTGATCCGGCGCAAGGACGTGGCAGCGCTCATCAATGCCTGCGACGCGGGTCGCGAAGGGGAGTTGATCTTCCGCTACATCGCCCAGGCCACGGGCGCCAGGCAACCCGTGCGTCGTTTGTGGCTGCAGTCCATGACGCCGGCGGCGATTCGCGAGGGTTTCGCGCAACTGCGCGCCGACACGGACATGCAACCCCTGGCCGATGCCGCGCGCAGCCGCTCGGAAGCCGACTGGATCGTGGGGATCAACGGCACTCGGGCCATGACCGCCTTCAACTCCAAGGATGGCGGCTTCTACCTGACCACGGTGGGCCGGGTGCAGACGCCCACGCTGGCCATCGTGGTGGAGCGCGAGAAGCGCATCAAGGCTTTCGTGCCGCGCGATTTCTGGGAGGTGAAGGCCCGCTTCGACCTGAAGGCCGGAAGCTACGAGGGCCGCTGGTTCGACCCCAAGTTTCGCAGGGACGAGGACGACGCCGAAAAGCGCGACACGCGCCTTTGGAATGCGCAGCAGGCCGAGGCGGTGGCCCTGGCGTGCCAAGGCAGGATCGGCACGGTCACGGACGAAGCCAAGCCCTCCACCCAGCTCTCGCCCCTGCTCTTCGACCTCACGTCGCTGCAGCGCGAAGCCAACGGGCGTTTTGGTTTTTCCGCCAAGACCACGCTATCCATCGCTCAGGAGCTTTACGAGAAGCACAAGGTTCTGACCTATCCGCGCACCGACTCCAGACACCTGCCGGAAGACTACCTCGACACCGTGAAGTCCACGCTCGAAGCCCTCGGCGGAAAGGCCTCGGGCAGAGATTCCGCGGCTCGCGGCCCCTATGCTTCCTTTGCCTCGGCGGTGTTGCGCAACGGCTGGGTGAAACCCAACAAGCGCATCTTCGACAACAGCCGCATCAGCGACCACTTCGCGATCATTCCCACCCTCGATCCGCCAAAGGCGCTGAACGAGGTGCAGCAGAAAATCTACGACATGGTGGTGCGGCGTTTTCTGGCGGTGTTCCATCCGGCCGCAGAGTACCTGGTCACCACCCGAATCACCGAGGTGGCCGGACACCGCTTCCGCACCGAGGGCAAGGTGCTGGTGAACCCTGGCTGGCTCGCCGTGTATGGCAAGGAAGCCCAGGATGACGAGGCCACGCTCGCGCCCGTCAAGCAGGGCGAAACGGCGAAAGCCGCCGCAGTCGAGCCCGTGGCCCAGCAGACTCGGCCGCCGGCCCGCTACAGCGAAGCCACGTTGCTCACGGCCATGGAAGGAGCCGGCAAGCTGGTGGAAGACGACGAGCTGCGCGAAGCTATGGCCCAGAAGGGCCTGGGCACGCCTGCCACGCGCGCCCAGGTCATCGAGGGGCTCATCAACGAGAAATACATGCTGCGCGACGGCCGCGAGCTGATCCCCACGGCCAAGGCCTTCCAACTCATGACGCTGCTGCACGGCCTGGGCGTGAGCGAACTCACCCAGCCCGAGCTCACCGGCGAATGGGAATACAAGCTCTCGCAAATGGAGCGCGGCCGTCTGGAACGCGCCGATTTCATGCGCGAGATTGCAGCGATGACGCGCCAGATCGTCAGGCGTGCCAAGGAGTATGACTCCGACACCATTCCTGGCGAGTACGTGGTGCTCGCCACACCCTGCCCCCACTGCGGCGGCACGGTACGCGAGAACTACCGGCGCTTTGCCTGCGACTCGTGCGGGTTTTCCATCACCAAAACGCCGGGCGGCCGGCAGTTCGAGGTTGCTGAGGTGGAGCAACTGCTGCAGGCCCGCGAGATTGGCCCGCTGCAGGGCTTCCGCTCCAAGATGGGTCGGCCCTTCGCGGCCATCCTGCGCATCGTGACCGATGCCGACAGCAGCAATCTCAAGCTCGAGTTCGACTTCGGGCAAGGCAGCGGCGAGGACGATGAAGCCGAGGCGGTGGATTTCTCCAGCCAGGCGCCGCTCGGCCCCTGTCCCAAATGCGGCAGCCAGGTTTTCGAGCATGGCATGAGCTATGTGTGCGAAAACCAGCCGCCGCGGCGCTGCGATTTCCGCTCGGGGAAGGTGATTCTTCAGCAGGAGGTTTCGCGGGAGCAGATGGAAAAGCTGCTCACCGCAGGACGCACCGACTTGCTGCCCAATTTCGTGAGCAACCGCAATGGGCGCAAGTTCAAGGCCTTCCTGGTGAAGCAACTAGACGGCAAGGTGGGGTTCGAGTTCGCGCCGAGAGAACCCCGGGTGTCCCGCGGTGAATCCAAGACCGACGATTTCGCGGCCAAGGCGAGGGGCAATCCTGGTGTGACGGCGAAGGAGCCTGCCGCCCCGAAACTGCGGGCAGCCGCCAAGGTGAAGGCGCCCACGGCCAAGGCTGGCCGGAGCGCCGCCACCAAGCGGGGCCGTTCCTCCCGCTGAGATTTGCCCGGGGCTGGGGCCCGCAGCGGTCAGACGTCGAGGTTTCGCACGCCCAGCGCGTTGCTTTCGATGAACTGCCGGCGAGGCTCCACCACGTCGCCCATCAGGGTGCTGAATATTTCATCGGCGGCGATGGTGTCTTCGATCTGCGCCCGCAGCAGGCGGCGCGAGGCCGGGTCCATGGTGGTTTCCCAGAGTTGTTCCGGGTTCATTTCACCCAGGCCCTTGTAGCGCTGGATGCCGATGCTGCCGCGCGCCTGCTCGAGCAACCAGTCGAGCGCTTCGCGAAAATCAGTGGCGGCGTGTTCGTGGTCGCCTCGCTTGACGTTGGCGCCCTCGCCCAGAAGGCCGCGCACCAGTTCCGCCGTGCGGCGAATCTGCGCGTAATCGCCGGAATCGAAGAACTCCTGGTCAAGAACCGTCTGGCGCACCACGCCATGCACGCGCCGCAGTACCCGCAGGGTGTGGGTTTCGGCCTCGGCATTGAATCCGGCTTCCACGGTGGCATCGTGCCCGGCCATCAGCCGGGAGAGTTCCGCCGCGGCAATCCGAGCGCCCTCCTGGTCGGATAAGGACAGAGCATCCGCCTTGAGCAGCTGGGTGAGGACCACAGGGTCGTGACGCCGGCTGAGGCGCTGGATGACTGCCTCGGCCAGCAGGAATTCCTTTGCCAGTTGCTCCAGGACTTCCCGACCCAGCGGTTCGGCGTCGCGAGAGGGCCGCAACAGGGTGTCTTGCAGGGCCACCTTGAGCAGGTATTCGTTGAGCTCGTGCTCGTCCTTCAGGTAGCGCTCCTCGCGGCCCTTTTTGGCCTTGTAGAGCGGCGGTTGCGCGATGTAGATGTGTCCGCGCTCCACCAGTTCGGGCATTTGCCGGTAGAAGAAGGTGAGCAGCAGGGTGCGGATGTGGGAGCCGTCCACGTCGGCGTCAGTCATGATGATGATGCGGTGATAACGCAGCTTGGCAGGGTCGTACTCCTCCTTGCCTATGCCGGTGCCCAGGGCGGTGATGAGCGTGGCGATTTCGGCGGAGGACACCAGCCTGTCGAAGCGCGCGCGCTCCACGTTGAGGATCTTGCCGCGCAGGGGCAGGATTGCCTGGAACTTGCGATCGCGGCCCTGCTTGGCCGAGCCGCCGGCAGAGTCGCCCTCCACCAGGTAGAGCTCGCACTGCGCCGGGTCTTTTTCCTGGCAGTCGGCCAGCTTGCCGGGCAGGCCCATGCCATCGAGCACGCCTTTGCGGCGCGTCATCTCGCGTGCCTTGCGCGCGGCTTCGCGGGCGCGGGCGGCCTCGATGATCTTGCCCACCACCGTGCGTGCGTCCACCGGCCGCTCCAGCAGCCAGTCTTCCAGCGCCTTGGCCACCACGTCTTCCACCACCGGGCGCACCTCGGAGGAAACCAGCTTGTCCTTGGTCTGGGATGAGAATTTCGGGTCGGGCACCTTTACCGACAGCACGCAGGTGAGGCCCTCGCGCATGTCGTCCCCGGAGATTTCCACCTTGGCTTTTTTGTCCAGCTCATTGGCGGTGATGTACTTCGTGATGGTGCGCGTCATGGCGGCCCGAAGACCGGTGAGGTGGGAGCCGCCATCGCGTTGCGGAATGTTGTTGGTGAAGGTGAGCACGGTCTCCTGGTAGGAGTCGTTCCATTGCATGGAGGCTTCAACGGTGATGCCGGCGCGCTCGCCCACGGTATGGAATACGTTGGGGTGTAGCACCGTCTTGTGGCGGTTGAGGTATTCCACGAAACCGCGCACTCCGCCGGAGAAGGCGAAGCTCTCGTGCTTGTCGTTGCGCTGGTCCACCAGCTCGATGCGCACGCCATTGTTCAGGAACGACAGTTCGCGTAACCGTTTGGCGAGGATGTCGTAGTGAAACTCGATGTTGCCGAAGGTGGCGATGCTCGGCCGGAAATGTACTTCGGTGCCGCGCCGTTCGGTGGGCCCGGCCTCGCGCAGCGGCGCCACGGGATCGCCGTGCTGGAACTCCATGAACCATGCCTTGCCGCCGCGGCGGATGGTGAGCTTGAGCGACTCGGACAGGGCATTGACCACCGATACTCCCACGCCGTGCAGGCCACCGGAGATCTTGTAGGAGTTGCTGTCGAACTTGCCGCCTGCGTGCAGGACGGTCATGACGATCTCGGCGGTGGAGCGGCCGTGCTCGTCGTCGGGGTGAATCTCCACCGGTATGCCGCGACCGTTATCGATGACGCTGATGGAATTGTCACCGTGGATGACGATGCGAATCTCGTCGCAGTGACCGGCCAGGGCCTCGTCGATGGCGTTGTCCACCACCTCGAAAACCATGTGGTGCAGGCCCGTGCCATCGCTGGTGTCGCCGATGTACATGCCGGGCCGCTTGCGCACGGCCTCCAGGCCCTTGAGCATCTTGATGCTGTCGGCGTTGTAGTCCGCCGATGGGTCCGTTGCTGGTGCAGTTCCAGGCGTCGATTGTTCCTTGTCGGGTTCCATGAAGTTCCTGTGCTCAAATGCGCATGGGCATGACGACGTACTTGAAATCACTGCGACCTGGCAAGGTGATGAGCATGCTGCTGTTGACGTCACCGAAAGAACAGGTCACCGAAGGGGTATCGCTGGCCGCCAATACATCCAGCAGGTAGGTGATGTTGAAGCCGATGTCCAGCGGATCGCCTTGATAGTCGATTTCCAGTTCTTCTTCCGCTTCTTCCTGCTCGGTGTTGGTGCAGGCGATGCGCAGGCTTCCGGAAGACATGACCCAGCGCACGCCCCGAAACTTTTCATTAGATAGTACCGCCGCGCGTTGCAAGGACTGCAGCAGCGTCAGACGATCAATATCGAACTGACGCGCATAGCCGCTAGGGATGACCCGACCGTAGTCGGGAAATTTTCCGTCGACGACCTTGGTGAATAGATTGATACCGGCGAACTCGAAGCGCACCTGGTTGGATAGAAGGGAGATCAACACCGGGTTGTCGCTCTCGGACAAAAGGCGCGAGAGTTCCATCACTGCCTTTCGGGGCAGGATAAGTTCATTTTTCACATAGCTTTCAGCGAGATCGCGACTGACCAGCGCCAGGCGATGTCCATCGGTTGCCACCAGGCTGAGAAGGTTCGACTCCACCACGAGCAACAGGCCATTGAGGTAGTAGCGGATGTCTTGTTGAGCCATGGCGAACTGGGTCATGGACAGCAACCGTCGCAGATCCCTCTCGGGCATGCTCACTTCGGCCGTAGCCTGGCCACTGTCTTGAAGGCGGGGGAAGTCAACAGCTGGCAGCGTCTGGAGGTTGAAGCGACTCTTGCCAGCCTTGAGCAACACTCGGGAATCACTGTGGGAGAGCGTTAACTTCGCTTCTTCCGGTAGAGCCTTGAGGATGTCGAGCAGTTTTTTTGCCGATACGGTGACCGCGAAGTCTTCTTCCAAGGACTCTGCGCCCACTTCCGTAGCGATCTGGATCTCGAGGTCGGTTGCCAGGAGCCTGAGCGATCCTGCCTTCGCTTCCATGAGCACATTGGAGAGTATGGGCAGTGTCTGGCGCCGTTCCACAACCCCTGTCACGGCTTGCAAGGGGCGAAGCAGCGCATCACGGGTCAACTGTAGATTGTTCATGATTTCTGTATTCAGTAAGTGGGTTAAATAAGCCGGGCGAAAACGTGTGGAAAAGCGTTGCGAAGCCAGCAACGGCGCTGTTCGTGGGGCAGGGCGGGGTAGTGGAAAACTGCTGTAGAGCCTGTGGACAAAATTTAATGGCTTTCGTTAGAGGGCGTGGCCAGGGTCATTCATCCACAAATGGTCCCAGGGTTACCCGCGCAACACCTGTACCAGAGCATCGTAGTCTCTCGCAATGTCGGCGGTGGTGGTTCGCAGTTCGGCGATTTTGCGGCAGGCGTGCAGGACGGTGGTATGGTCGCGCCCCCCGAAGGCATCTCCCACGTCAGGCAGGCTAAGGTCGGTGAGTTCCTTTGCCAGCGCCATGGCGACCTGGCGAGGCCGAGCCACGTTACGCGAGCGCTTTTTCGAGTACATCTCGGATACCTTGATCTTGTAGTAGTCCGCCACGGTTTTCTGGATGTTCTCCAGAGTGATCTGCCGGACCTGTACGGCAAGAAGGTCGCGCAGGGCATCGCGTGCGGCGGTGACGGAAACCGACAAGCCCTTGAAACGGCAGAAGGCGAAGACCCGCTTGAGGGCCCCTTCGAGTTCACGCACGTTCGATTGAATGTGGGTGGCAATGAAGAAAGCCACGTCCTCGGGTACCGAAACCCCCTCAGATTCGGCTTTGCGAAGCAGGATGGCCACCCGCATTTCGAGCTCGGGCGGCTCGATGGCCACGGTGAGACCCCATCCGAAGCGCGAAATCAGACGATCTTCCATGCCCTCGATTTCCCGCGGGTAAGTGTCACAGGTGATGATTACCTGCTTGCGCGAATCGATCAGGGCATTGAACGCGTAGAAAAATTCCTCCTGCGTGCGATTCTTGCCGCTGAAGAACTGAATGTCGTCGATGAGTAACAGGTCCAGGGAGTGATAGAACTTCTTGAAGCCATCGAAGGATTTGTGCTGGTAAGCGCGCACCACGTCCGACACATACTGTTCGGCGTGGATGTAGCGAATGCGAGCCTGGGGTTGATGGGCTAGAACCGCGTTACCGATAGCTTGAATGAGGTGGGTTTTGCCCAACCCCACACCACCGTAAATGAACAAGGGGTTATAGGCAGTACCAGGGTGTTCGGAGACCTGGATGGCTGCTGCGCGCGCCAGTTGATTGGCTTTGCCCGCCACGAACGAATCGAAGGTGAATAGCGGATTCAGCCGCCCCCTGTCCGAGGAGGGGCTAGCCAGCGACTGGCTGGAAGCCTCGGTGCGCGCAGCAGGCTTGGGGTTCCTGGAGGCGGGTGTTTCGGGGGATGCGTTGGCCTGACCCGGGTTTTCCAGTTGGCGATGGCTCAGTTCGCGCAAGACCAGTTCGACGCGGCCTTGTCCGCGAGTCAGCTCGATAACTAGGTTTTCTATCTTTTTCAGGAACTTGTCTCTAACCCACTCGAGCACGAAGCGATTGGGGGCCACCAACTGCAGCGCTTCCTCGGCGATGTTTGCCTGTAGCGGCGCGATCCAGGTGCGGTACTGCTGCTCGGAAAGCATTTTGCGCAGTTCCGCTTGGCAGCTATCCCAAAGCGCGGGAGAGATGTGGGTGATCGTCATGGGAGGGGTCTGGTGGGCATGACTGGTGGTTGGGTATCGTCCATTTCAGTCTGCCTACCGGTGTAGAGCACGGTCGGTCTTACCGAATAGGGCGCCGTTATTCCAGGCGCCACCGGAGCGGTTGAGAGTCTAGCAGTAGCGCGCCAAGTTATCCACAGGCGCACGGAAGCCGATTTTCTGAGTTGACAAGGGGTTGCGGGCACGCGTTTAATACGCGGCCTTTTTTGGAGCAGGTCATGAAGCGTACTTATCAGCCATCTGTTACTCGTCGCAAACGGACCCATGGTTTTCGGGTACGCATGAAGACCCGTAGCGGGCGTGCGGTCATCAATGCCCGCCGCGCCAAAGGGCGGGCGCGGCTGGCAGTCTGAAGCCGGACCGCCGGCGCCGGGCGCAATTTCCCAAGCCGGCAAGGCTTGCGGACGCCGCAGCGTTCGAACGAGCGTTCAAGGCGGGACGTCGCGGGCAGGGTGTCTACTTCGCTGTCCATCGCGTGGCGAACGGTCGAGGCGGTGCGCGCCTGGGAATCATCGTAGCGCGCCGCACAACCGGTACCAACGTACGACGTAACCATATCAAGCGGCTGATTCGAGAAGTTTTTCGCTTGAGACATGAGAGGCTTTCCGGGTGGGATTGGGTGGTTCGCACGAAGCAGGCGCCACCGCTGTCGCGGGAGGCCGAGGCGAGAATCGAACTGGAACACCTGTTAAGCCTGCCAGCTTCGCCGTCCGGGGAGCGAGCGGTCTGATCCAGGGTTACCGGATTCTCATCAGCCCGTTTTTTGCGCCGAGCTGTCGTTTTTTCCCGTCTTGTTCGAGCTATGCCCTTGAAGCCATTGGGCGCCATGGTGTGATTCGGGGAGGGTGGCTTTCGGCACGGCGCCTCTGCCGCTGTAACCCCTGGCATCCCGGTGGTCATGATCCGGTTCCCTGAACGGTCACACTGATGGAAGCCTCCCGTCTCGTATTTCTGATCGTCCTGTGCGTCTCACTGTTCATGCTGGGTGAGAACTGGATGAAAGCCTATGGGCCAAAGCCGCAGGTCGCGGGCGCGCCTGCGAAGGGCATGCCCGGTGGAGAGCTGAGCCCTGTACCACAACGCCAACCCGAAGCCGCAGGTCAGGCGGCTGGGCCGGCGGGAGCCTCCCCCTCCACGCCTCCCGCCTATTGGGCGGACAGCGCAAAAAATTCGACGGTCACGGTGCGCACCGATGTCATGCTGGTGGAGATCTGCACCATCGGCGGCGATATTCGCAAGGTATCACTGTTACGGCACGGCAGCGTGGACGACCCGGCCGAGCCCTTCGTGCTGTTGCAGCCCGGCGGTGAGCACACCTATGTGGCCCAGAGTGGTCTGGTGGGCGCCGGACTCGCCACCCACAAAACGCCATTCGTTGCCGACGCGACCGCGCTCACCCTTGAGCCCGCCCAGGATGAGCTGGTGCTCACATTGACCGAAGCGGAGCCGCAGCGCGGGTCGAAGACGACGAAGCGATACCGCTTCAAGCGAGGCAGCTATGTCATCGACGTGAGCCAGGAGGTGCGTAACACCGGCACCGACACACTTTCGCCTTTTGCGTATTACAAGCTCGTTCGCGACGAGAAACCGCCAAAGGGCGACTCCTACTGGGTTCCCACCTTCACGGGATTGGCCGCCTACACCGAGAAGGACAAGTACAAGAAGATCGCCTTCTCTGACGTGGCCAAGGGCAAAGTCACGCTGCCGAAGGATGTGCAGGACGGTTGGATCGGCATGGTGCAGCACTATTTTGTGTCTGCGTGGCTACCGGCGCAGGGGGTGCCCCGCGAGTTCTACGCACGGTCTCTGGGGGAAGGGCTGTTCGAGGCGGGCGTGATTGTCCCCGCAGGTTCGGCAGCCCCCGGCGAGGCAGTGGTCAGCGCAGTCCCGATCTACGTGGGGCCCCAGGAGCAGGACAAGCTAGCAGCGCTGGCACCCGGGCTTGACCTCACGGTGGATTACGGATGGCTGACGGTGATCGCCGTGCCGCTGTTCTGGGTATTGGCGCACATCCACGACTGGGTGAAAAACTGGGGGGTGGCGATCATTCTCCTCACTATCCTCATCAAGCTGGCGTTCTATCCGCTCTCCGCGGCGTCCTACCGGTCCATGGCCAAGATGCGCATCCTGGCCCCGAAGCTGCAGAAGTTGAAGGAAGTGCACGGCGACGACCGGCAGAAGCTCCACCAGGCAATGGTGGAGATGTACAAGACCGAGAAAATCAATCCATTGGGCGGTTGCTTGCCGATTGTGGTTCAGATCCCGGTGTTCATCGCGCTCTACTGGGTGCTGCTGGGTAGCGTGGAAATGCGACAAGCTCCTTTTGTTCTTTGGATCAAGGACTTGTCGGCGCAGGATCCGTTCTATGTGCTACCGGTGCTGATGGGCCTCAGCATGATCATTCAGACTCGTCTCAATCCCGAGCCGCCCGACCCGGTTCAGGCGAAGGTCATGAAGATCATGCCCATTGCTTTTTCCGTGTTCTTCTTCTTCTTCCCTGCAGGACTGGTGTTGTATTGGCTTGTGAACAACATCCTGTCCATCGCGCAGCAGTGGGCCATCAATCACCAGCTGGAAAAGGCTGGGCTTGGGGCCAATAAGCGCTGACACGATCGTTGCCCCGGCCACGGCTGCAGGCCGGGCGGCGGTGGCGATCGTCCGGTTGTCGGGTCCGCACGCAGAGACCATCGCCGAAGCGGTGGCTGGAAAGCTGCCAGCGGTGCGAACCGCCCGCCTGGCGTTGTTCAGAGACGAGTCGGGCGAACCTTTCGACCAGGGCCTGATCCTCCGATTTCAGGCGCCAGCTTCCTACACTGGCGAAAACTTGGTCGAATTCCACTGCCATGGTGGCGCGGTGCCGCGCCAGGCGTTGGTGCAGCGCTGCGTTTCGCTCGGCGCGAGGGTGGCGGAACCGGGCGAATTTTCGCTGCGCGCCTTTCTCAATGGCCGGCTCGACCTGGCTCAGGCAGAGGCGGTGGCCGACCTCATCGATGCAGACTCCGGCAGCGCAGCCCGCGCAGCCATGCGGAGTTTGCAGGGCGATTTTTCCGGGCGAGTGGCCAAGCTCATGGCCGGGCTCGTGGATTTGCGAGTGTTGCTCGAGGCGGCCATCGATTTCCCGGAAGAGGAACTGGATGTGCTGCGCGAGTATCAGGTGCGCGAACGGTTGCAGCAGGCGCTGGCGGATGTGGCATCCGTACGGGAGTCAGCGCGCCTTGGCCGGGTGCTTCGGGACGGTATCCAGGTGGTGCTGGTGGGGCCGCCGAATGTGGGTAAGTCGAGCTTGCTCAACCGTCTCGCGGGGGAAACAGTAGCCATTGTCACCGACATTCCTGGGACCACCCGCGACACGGTGCGCTGTGAATTGGTGCTGGATGGTGTGCCCGTTCACGTGACTGATACGGCCGGCCTGCGGGAATCAAGCGATCCAGTGGAGCGCATCGGCATGGAGCGCACCCGGAGTGCCGCCCGTGGAGCTGACGTGTTGCTCGTGATGACCGAGGCGGGTGCGTCGGCCCCTCGGCAAAATCCGGAGGGGCTGCCGCCGGAGGCGCTGCAAATCCAGGTGGAGAGCAAGGCCGACTTGCTGCCTGCCGAAGCGGCATCTCCGCCGGCAGGGGTGCTGCGTGTGTCGGCCCACACGGGGCATGGCCTCGACGCCCTGCGCCAGGCCATCCTGAACGCCGCCGGCTGGCGTGAGGGGGCGGGCGAGGGCTTGTTCCTGGCGCGGCAACGGCATCTGGACGCACTGGATACAGCGTGCCGGCATCTTGCGACGGCGCTGGAGTTCGAGGGCCCAACTGTGGATCTGGTGGCGGAGGAGTTGCGACTGGCGCACCGCAGCCTGGAGGCTGTGGGTGGTCGCATGAGTGCCGATGCGTTGCTAGGAGAAATCTTTTCGCGGTTCTGCATCGGCAAATAGCGTGCTGGAATCCTTGCCGGGATTGGTTTTTCTGTTGATCGCAGGCGTGTTGGCCGGGTGGATTGACGCCATCGGCGGCGGTGGGGGGCTGGTGCAGGTACCGGCGTTGTTGGCCGGCTTTCCAGGCGTACCGGTTCAGGCGCTGCTGGGGGCCAACAAACTCTCGTCTATGGGTGGCACGGTGACGGCGCTCTGGCGCTATCGGGCATCGGGTTTTGTGCGTCTGCGTCGTTGGTGGCCTATGGCGAGCTGGGGCGCCGCCGGTGGTGCATTTGGAGCAGCTGCGGCCATGCAGATACCGGCTACGTTCCTGAGGCCGCTGATACTGGCGTTGGTGATCGTCGTGCTCGTGTGGATGCTGGTTTCCAGTGAATTGGTTCGGTCACTGCCGCAGCGCCGTGAGCGGGTGGGCGGGCACGGCCAGTGGTTGCTCGGTGGGGGAGTGGGGCTCTACGACGGGTTTTTTGGTCCTGGAACGGGCAGTCTTCTGGTTCTGGCGTTGCAACGCTGGCTAGGTCTCGATCCGGTGGCGGCGAGTGCGGCGGCGAAGGTCGTGAACCTGGCAACCAATGCCGGGGCGCTGGTGGTTTTCGCCGCCTCGGGCTCGGTACTGTGGCTGGCAGCCCTGCCTTTGGCGGTGGGCAACGTTTGCGGCGGTTGGCTGGGTGCCACCATGGCGGTCCGGCTCGGGGGGCGACTGGTCCGCGGGGTACTGGTGTGCGTCGTGCTGCTGCTGGCAGTAAAGGCAGGCTTGGAGTCTTTCCCGTAGCAAGAGCGTATGGGAGAGCGTTGTTTCACGTGAAACAACGCCCCGTCGGCCGGGGCTTGAAGCGACACCGAACCCCTGTGCCTGTTTCACGTGAAACATTACGCCGCGGCGGTCGGCTCCGACGAGGGAAAGCCGTTGATTTGCGGTATCATCGCGCGCTGTTTTTTTTGCCGCCGGCCTTTCACGTCGATCCCATGCTGTACCCCGAGCGTTTCGAAGTCATCGTGGTTGGCGGAGGTCACGCCGGTACCGAGGCCGCCCTGGCGGCGGCCCGTATGGGGAGCCGCACTTTGCTGCTCACCCACAATATCGAGACCCTCGGACAGATGTCGTGCAATCCCTCCATCGGGGGGATCGGCAAGGGACACCTGGTGCGCGAAGTGGACGCGCTCGGGGGTGCCATGGCCCTCGCCACCGACGAGGCGGGCATCCAGTTCCGGACGCTCAACGGTAGCAAGGGACCAGCGGTGCGCGCCACGCGGGCCCAGGCAGACCGATCGCTTTACAAAGCCGCAATCCGGCGTCGCCTGGAAACGCAGCAGAACCTCACGCTGTTTCAGCAGGCGGTGGAAGACCTCACCCTGGCAGGCGACCGCGTGACAGGCGTGGTCACCCAACTGGGCATTCGTTTTGAAGCGGATGCTGTGGTGCTGACCACGGGGACTTTCCTCTCCGGCCTGGTTCACGTAGGACTCACCAACCACCCAGCCGGACGGGCCGGCGATCCCGCTTGTGTTGGTCTTGCAGCCCGGTTGAGGGAACTGAAGCTGCCGGTGGGCAGGCTCAAGACTGGAACGCCGCCCCGCCTGGATGGCCGCAGCATCGATTTTTCGGTGATGGAAGAGCAACCCGGAGACGATCCGGTTCCGGTGTTCTCCTTCATGGGCACGGTCGCCATGCATCCGCGCCAGCTGCCCTGCTGGATCACCCACACCAATGCCGGAACCCATGAACTGATCCGCAATTCCCTGGACCGCTCCCCCATGTTTTCCGGGGTGATCGAAGGCGTTGGGCCCCGTTACTGTCCCTCCATCGAAGACAAGGTGGTACGTTTCTCCGCCAAGGACTCCCACCAGGTTTTTCTGGAGCCAGAGGGTCTCGACACCCCCGAGATCTATCCCAACGGGATCTCTACCAGCCTGCCTTTCGATGTACAACTGGCGGTGGTGCGCAGCATCCGGGGGCTGCAAAATGCCCACATCCTG
This sequence comes from Rhodocyclaceae bacterium, assembly GCA_020248405.1. Lineage (GTDB taxonomy): Bacteria > Pseudomonadota > Gammaproteobacteria > Burkholderiales. Next base: position 93,223 of record JADCHQ010000040.1, read on the forward strand.
CGTCCTGGCTATGCCATTGAATACGATTACTTCGACCCTCGAGGCCTTCATGCCTCCCTGGAAACGCGCGCCATCGGGGGATTGTTCTTCGCGGGCCAGATAAATGGCACCACCGGGTACGAGGAAGCGGCCGCCCAGGGTTTGCTGGCTGGCGTGAATGCCGCGCGGGCTGCCCGCAACGATGCGCCCTGGATACCTGGGCGCGATCAGGCGTATCTCGGCGTTCTCGTGGATGATCTGGTGACCCAGGGCGTCACTGAACCCTACCGCATGTTCACCAGCCGGGCCGAGTACCGGCTAAGTCTGCGGGAAGACAACGCCGACCTGCGCCTCACGGAAGCCGGCCGCGCCCTCGGGCTCGTGGATGATGTTCGCTGGGCGCGCTTTGAAGCCAAGCGTGAAGCGGTTTCGCGAGAGCGAGAGCGCTTGCGAAATACCTGGGTCAATCCGCGGTTGACGGGAGCAGCGGCGCTCGAATCGCTGCTAGGGAAAGTGCCCGCCGAGGCGCACCGGCTTGACGAGCTGCTGCGGCGCCCGGGTGTGGACTACGCTGGGCTGATGGGTCTCGAAGGCGTGGGTCCAGCCGTAGCGGATGCGGAGGTGGCTTTCCAGGTGGAGGTGCAGGTCAAGTATCAGGGTTACATCGAGCGGCAGAAGGACGAAGTGAGCCGCCGCGAACAGCTCGAATCGCTGTGGTTGCCGGCGGATCTGGATTACCAGGCGGTGCGGGGTTTGTCGGTGGAAGTGCGGCAGAAACTCGAGCGGCATCGCCCGGAAACCCTCGGGCAGGCTTCCCGGATCGATGGCATGACACCGGCTGCCATCTCGCTTTTATTGGTGCACCTCAAGCGGGGAGGCGGCCTGGCAGGGAATGCCCGCCTTGCCGGCGGCACGCGTTGAAGCCGCCGGCCCAAACTCTGGCGGAAGGCTGTGAGTCCCTGGGCCTCGAGCTCACGGCCGACCAGCAGGACAGATTGCTGCGCTACCTGGCCTTGCTCTACAAATGGAACCGCGTATACAACCTCACGGCTATTCGTGACGAAACCAGGTCGGTCAGCCACCACTTGCTGGACAGCCTCGCGGTTGTTCCCCATCTCCGCGGGCAGCGTGTTCTGGATGTGGGCACCGGCGCCGGTTTGCCAGGCATCCCCATCGCCATCGCCCGACCTGATATATCGGTGGTGATGCTGGACAGCAACCACAAGAAACTAGCCTTCGTTACCCAGGCCATCGGGGAGCTCGGGCTGGCCAATGCCAGCGTGGAGCGGACCCGAGTGGAGCAGTGGGAATCGGCAGGGCAGTTCGACACCGTGATTTCGCGCGCTTTCGCGGAGTTGCCCGATTTTCTGCGTCTTGCTGGCCATCTGGTGGCGCCGGGAGGTTGTCTTCTCGCCATGAAGGGCCTTCACCCCCATGAGGAGATTGCTGCCATGCCACAAGGATTTTCCTGTGAGCGAGTGCTCGCGCTTAACGTTCCGGGCGTGGAACCCCGTCACCTCGTGGTGGTTCGCGCCGCCACGGAAACAGGCTGATCGTCTGTGGCACGCATCCTCGCCATCACCAATCAGAAGGGAGGGGTGGGAAAGACCACCACCACCGTCAATCTTGCCGCTGGTCTGGCGCTGGCAGGTCGCCGGGTGTTGCTGGTCGACCTAGACCCCCAGGGCAATGCCACCATGGGCAGTGGCATTGATAAGCGGGCGCTCACAGCCACCGTTTATCATGTTCTTCTTGGAGAAAAAGCTATTGATGCGGTACGGGTTCGCTCCCAGGCGGGCAACTACGACGTCATCCCGGCCAACCGCGAACTCGCCGGCGCGGAGGTGGAGCTGGTGGACCTGGAGCGTCGCGAGGTGCGGTTGAAGGAGGGTTTGGCGGCGCTGGGTGACCAATATGACTTCGTGCTGATCGATTGCCCGCCCGCCCTCAACTTGCTCACCGTGAATGCCCTGGTCGCCGCCCAGGCCGTGATGATTCCCATGCAGTGCGAGTACTACGCGCTGGAAGGTCTCTCCGACCTGGTCAACACGGTCAAACGAGTCAGAGCCAATCTCAACCCCGAACTGGACATCGAAGGGCTGCTGCGCACCATGTACGACCCGCGAAACACCTTGGGCCAGCAGGTCTCGGAGCAGCTCCAGCAGCACTTTGGCGACAAGGTGTACCGCACCGTGATTCCGCGAAACGTCCGGCTTGCTGAAGCCCCGAGCTACGGTGTTCCTGCGCTGAGCTATGACCGGCAGTCCAAGGGCGCCCTTGCCTATCTGGCTCTGGCGGGCGAGATCCTTGGAAAGCAGGCCGCGAATTGAAGCCCGTGTGAAGGGAGTTCTTGGATGGTGAAAGTGAAGGGCCTCGGCCGTGGCCTCGACGCCTTGTTGGGAGAACAGGCTGCGCCTGCGCCGCAGGGCGACCGGTTGCTCGAATTGTCACCGGCGCAGTTGCGTCCCGGGCGCTACCAGCCGCGCACCAACATGAATCCCGAGGCCATCGAGGCGCTTGCAGCTTCGCTGCGGGCACAGGGCATGGTGCAACCCATCCTCGCCAGACCGATGGGAAACGACGGGTTCGAGATTATCGCCGGCGAGCGCCGCTGGAGAGCCGCCCAGGCGGCGGGGCTGGAACGCGTTCCGGTGCTGGTCAGGGAAGTGGGCGATGAGGCCGCGCTGGCGACCGCGCTGGTGGAAAACATCCAGCGCGAACAGCTCAATGCCATCGAGGAAGCCACGGGCGTTCAACGTTTGCTGGATGAATTCGGCATGACCCACCAGAGCGCCGCCGAGGCGATCGGGCGTTCACGCAGCGCGGTTTCGAATCTCCTGCGCCTGCTGGCCCTGCCGGTGGCAATTCAACAAATGCTCATCACGGGCGAGTTGCAGATGGGGCACGCACGGGCCCTGTTGCCTCTCGATGCCCCGCGCCAGTTCGAACTGGCACAGCGCATCGCCAAACAGGGGCTTTCGGTGCGAGAGGCGGAACGGGCAGCCGGTTCGCCGAAACAGGGATTGCGCAGCCGCCCTCGAACCAATGCGGATATCCGGCGCCTGGAGGAGGAACTGTCCGACCGTCTCGCCATGCGCGTGCAGGTGTTGCAAGGAAAAGGCCGGTCAGGGAGACTGGTGATTCACTACGGATCGCTCGACCAGCTCGACACCGTCCTGTTGCGGCTGAGGACGCACCCTCAAGGGTCGTCTTCGTCTTGACCGAGCCTCGCTTGAGCCGATACACTCCTTGGGTTTTTGTGTCGTGCAACATCTTGCTGGAGACTGGGCGTCGTGGCTGCGGCCGTGCGTCATTCCTTTCGCACTGTGCTGCGTTGGCAACTGCTGGTCACGGCCTTGGCCGGGCTCCTCGCCTGGGCAACCTTGGGTCCTAACGGTTTGCTGTCGGCCTTGCTTGGTGGCGCCGTGAGTGTGCTCGGTGGTCTTGCTTTCTTCTGGGCTGCCCAGCCAAGCCTGCGGGCACGCGCGGGGGCAGGGGCAGCGCTCACGGGGGTCTTGCGCGCCGAGGTCATCAAGATCGTGGTCGTGGTTGCCTTGCTCTGGGTCGTGCTCACCAGGGTGCCGCACGTGGTTCCCGTGATCGTGGTCTTTACGTTTGTCGTTGCCGTACTCATTCAATCGCTGGCGATGTTCGTCAGGGACAACTAGGGGTCCCAGCCTGTCATGTCCTCGGAATCCACCCTAACCCCCACCGAATACATCGGTCACCACCTCACCAACTTCACCGCTCAGACCGGGCAGGGGTCCTTCTGGACGCTGCACGTCGATTCGGTGGTGATGGCGCTGGTCATGGGCGTGCTGGGCATCGGTTTCCTGTGGCTGGCCACGCGTGGCGCCACCGCCGGCGTCCCCGGGCGTCGCCAGGCCTTCGTGGAACTGGTGTTCGGCTTCATCGACGATCAGGTGAAGGGCATCTTCCATGGCGATCGCCACAGCTTTGTGGCGCCCGCCGCCCTCACGGTATTCGTGTGGGTATTGCTCATGAATGCCATGGATTTCCTGCCCGTGGACATCATGGCCTGGATCTACGAGCACGTTTTCCACCTGCACAACTGGCGGCAAGTGCCCACCGCCGACGTAAATACCACCTTTGCACTGGCGTTGTCGGTCTGGTTCCTGATGATCTACTTCTCCATCAAGGTGAAGGGCGTCGGGGGCTTCATCCACGAACTGTTCTGTGCCCCCTTCGGCGGCCATCCGCTGCTGTGGCCAGCAAACCTGCTGTTCAACCTGGTGGAATACATCTCCAAGCCGCTGTCCCACTCACTGCGGCTGTACGGCAACATGTATGCCGGTGAGATCATCTTCCTGCTGCTATGGCTTTGGGCCGCCACCGGTTTGGCGGGCACGGTCTTCGGCGCCATCCTGGGCGCCGGGTGGGCCATCTTCCACATCCTTATCGTGGTGCTGCAGGCCTTCATCTTCATGATGCTCACCGTGGTCTATTTGGCCATGGCGCACGAAAGCCACTGATCGCCGTCGCGCTGCGACTTCCCCTCCCAACGTTCCATCCACAAAGGAAACAAACCATGGAAAAGCTGCAACTCCTCGCCATGATCCAAGCCTACACGGGCATCGGCATCGGCCTGATGATCGGCCTCGGCGCTGCGGGCGCATGCATCGGCGTGGGCATCATGTGCAGCCGCTTCCTTGAAGCCGCCGCCCGTCAGCCCGAGCTCACCAACTCCCTGCAGGCCAAGGTCTTCCTTCTGTTGGGCCTCATCGACGCCTCGTTCATCATCGGCGTTGGTCTTGCCATGCTGTTTGCCTTCGGCAATCCGCTGCTCGCCGTGGTCCAGGCCGCGGGCTGATCCACCCTCCTTCCACGCCGGGGCAGGCATGAACATCAACCTGACGCTCGTCGCACAGGCCGTCTCTTTCGCCATCTTCATCTGGTTCACGGTCAAGTTCGTCTGGCCGCCCATGCTGCGGGCCATCGAGCAGCGCCAGAAGCAGATTGCGGACGGTCTGGCCGCCGCCGAGCAGGGCCGCACGGCCCTCGAACGCTCCAACCGCGAAGCCGAGGGGGTCATCTCCGAAGCCCGCGGGCGCGCCACCGACATCCTCGCGCAGGCTGAAAAGCGCGGTATCCAGCTCATCGAAGAAGCCAAGGCCGCTGCGCGCGCCGAAGCGGATCGCGAGCGTGCCGCGGCCAAAGCCGAACTCGAGCAGGAAATCTCCCAGGCCCGCGAAAGTCTTCGTGAACAGGTGGCGGCTCTCGCCGTCGCCGGCGCTGAGCGCATCCTGAAGCGAGAGGTGGACGCCCGCGTGCACGCCGCCATGCTCTCCGATCTCCAGAAGGAGCTCTGAGCCCGCCATGGCAGAGCCGTCCACCATTGCACGCCCCTACGCGGAGGCAGTTTTTTCGGCCGCTTCCGAGGCGGGCACCCTTGAGCGTTGGGCGAGCCTGCTCGCGGACATGGCGCGATTCTCGGCCGATGGCCAGATGAAGGCACTGGTGTCCGATCCCAACGTGTCCGCCGACGCCATCGTCGCTCTGTTCTGCTCCCTGCTGCCCGAGGCAGACGATGCAGCGCGCAACTTCCTCGCAGCTTTGGCCCGCAATGGCCGGCTTGAGGTCCTTGCCGAGATCGAGGTGCAGTTCCGAGCCCTCAAGGGTGCGCGCGAAGGCTCCGCGGAGGCAGAGATCACATCGGCTTTCGACATGGATGCCCAAGCCCTCGCCGGGCTGGTGGCAAGCCTTCAACAGCGCTTCGGCCGAACCATCAAGCCGCAACTGCGCGTGGACCCCGCCCTGATTGGCGGGGTGACGGTACGCGTGGGCGACGAAGTCATCGACGCGTCCGTGCGCGGCAAGCTTTCCGCCATGCAGAGCGCACTGCGCAACTGACACCCGGAGAATCAACATGCAGAACCTCAGCCCGTCCGAAATCAGCGACCTGATCAAGAGCAAGATCCAGAACCTCGCGCTGTCCGCGGACATCCGCACGCAGGGCACGGTGGTGTCCGTCACCGATGGCATCTGCCGCGTGCATGGACTTTCCGACGTGATGCAGGGCGAAATGCTCGAGTTCCCCGGCGATACCTTCGGCCTCGCGCTCAACCTGGAGCGCGACTCCGTGGGCGCGGTGATTCTCGGCGACTACGGCCACATCTCCGAGGGCGACACGGTCAAGTGCACCGGCCGCATCCTTTCCGTTCCCGTGGGACCCGAACTCATCGGCCGTGTGGTCAACGCGCTCGGCCAGCCCATCGACGGCAAAGGCCCCATCAATGCCAAGGAAAGCGACATCATTGAGAAGGTCGCCCCGGGCGTGATCCATCGAAAGTCGGTTTCCCAGCCGGTTCAAACGGGTCTGAAGGCCATCGACGCCATGGTGCCCGTGGGCCGCGGCCAGCGCGAGCTGATCATTGGCGACCGCCAGACCGGTAAAACCGCAGTGGCGGTGGACACCATCATCAACTCGCGCGGCAAGGACCTCTTCTGCGTGTATGTGGCGATTGGTCAGAAGGCCTCCACCATCGCCAACGTGGTGCGCAAGCTCGAAGAGTACGGCGCCATGGCCTACACCACCGTGGTGGCTGCCTCCGCGTCCGAATCCGCCGCCATGCAGTACATCGCGGCCTATTCCGGCTGCACCATGGGCGAATACTTCCGCGACCGCGGCCAGGACGCGCTCATCATTTATGACGATCTCACCAAGCAGGCCTGGGCCTACCGCCAGATCTCGCTGCTGCTGCGCCGTCCGCCCGGCCGCGAGGCCTACCCCGGCGACGTGTTCTACCTGCACTCCCGCCTTCTCGAGCGTGCCGCGCGGGTCAACGAAGAGTATGTGGAAAAGGCCACCAAGGGCGCCGTCAAGGGCAAGACCGGTTCACTGACCGCCCTGCCCATCATCGAGACCCAGGCCGGTGACGTGTCCGCCTTCGTGCCCACCAACGTGATCTCCATCACCGACGGCCAGATCTTCCTCGAGACCGACCTCTTCAACGCCGGCGTGCGGCCTGCCATCAATGCCGGTATCTCCGTGTCTCGCGTGGGTGGTGCAGCTCAAACCAAGATCATCAAGAAGCTCGGCGGCGGCGTGCGCCTCGCGCTGGCCCAGTACCGCGAGCTGGCCGCCTTCGCCCAGTTCGCATCGGACCTGGATGACGCCACCCGCAAGCAGCTGGAACGGGGGCGCCTGGTCACCGAGCTCATGAAGCAGCCCCAGTACCAGCCGCTGCAGGTCTGGGAGATGGGCCTCACGTTGTTCGCCGTGAACAACGGCTACTTTGACGACGTGGAGGTGAAGAAGGCGCTGGCCGCGGAACGGGCCATGCGCGATCACCTCAAGGGCAAGTTTGCCGCGCTGGTGGAGCGTATCGAGCAGACCAAGGACCTCTCCAAAGACGATGAGGCCGCCCTGCACGAGGCGATCAAGGACTTCAAGAAGAACGGCACTTACTGATTGCGCCGGCCCGGCGGCCAATCACCGCCCCGGGCCCCGACGATCCCCAAGGACCAGAGGACCGAATGCCGGGCTCCAAGGAAATCCGAACCAAGATCAAGAGCGTGCAAAACACGCGCAAGATCACCAAGGCCATGGAAATGGTGGCCGCGTCCAAGATGCGAAAGGCGCAGGAGCGCATGCGCGCCACCCGCCCCTACGCCGACAAGATCCGCGACGTGGCAGCCCACCTCTCCCACGCCAACCCCGAGTACCGTCATCCTTTCCTGGTGGCGCGTGACACGGTCAAGCGCGTAGGCATCATCGTGGTCACCACTGACAAGGGCTTGTGTGGCGGCCTCAACACCAACGTGCTCCGGCTGGTGCTGCAGCAGTACAAACAGTGGCAGGCCGAAGGCGAAGAGATCGATGTGTGCTGCGTAGGCAACAAGGGGCTGGGATTCATGCAGCGCCTTGGCGCCAACATCGTGTCGTCGATCACGCAACTGGGCGACCGGCCCCAGCTCGAAAAGCTCATCGGCGCCATCAAGGTAATGCTCGATGGTTACATGGCCGACCGCTTCGACCGGGTCATGGTGTTCTCCACGCGTTTCGTCAACACCATGAAGCAGGAACCGGTCATGACGCAGCTTTTGCCCCTGTCCGGCGAGACGCTCGGCGTGCCGTCCGGAACGTGGGACTACATCTACGAACCCGACGCCCGCGTCGTGCTCGACGGCTTGCTCACCCGTTATATAGAGACCCTGGTCTACCAAGCCGTCGTTGAAAACATGTCCTCGGAGCAGTCGGCCCGTATGGTGGCCATGAAGGCCGCCTCCGACAACGCCGCCAACGTGATCGACGAGCTCACGCTGGTCTACAACAAGTCCCGGCAGGCCGCTATCACCAAGGAGCTTGCCGAGATCGTCGGGGGCGCCGCTGCCGTCTGAGCGCGCTCAGTACCGGCTCGAACGCAATACAGCACACAGGCATAACAGGAACGAACATGGCACAAGCACAAGGCTCCATCGTCCAGTGCATCGGCGCGGTCATCGACATCGAGTTCCCGCGCGACCAGATGCCCCATATCTATGACGCGCTGGTTCTGTCGGATGAAAACGCCGACTCGCTCGCCGAGAAGGGGCTCACCTTCGAGGTCGAACAGCAGCTCGGTGACGGCATCGTCCGCACCATTGCCCTGGGCTCTTCCGACGGCCTGCGCCGCGGCATGAAGGTGCTCAACACCGGTGCGCCCATTTCGGTGCCTGTGGGCACCGGCACTCTGGGCCGCATCATGGACGTCCTGGGCCGTCCTATCGACGAAGCAGGCCCCATTCCCGGCGACGAACGCCGAGCCATCCACCAGGCGGCGCCTCGCTTCGACGAGCTTTCCCCCTCAGTGGAACTGCTTCCCACGGGCATCAAGGTGATCGACCTTATCTGCCCCTTCGCCAAGGGCGGCAAGATCGGGCTGTTCGGTGGCGCTGGCGTGGGCAAGACCGTCAACATGATGGAGCTCATCAACAACATCGCCAAGTCCTACGGCGGCTATTCCGTGTTCGCTGGCGTGGGTGAGCGCACCCGCGAGGGCAACGACTTCTACCACGAGATGGAGGAGTCCAAGGTGCTCGACAAGGTGGCCATGGTGTTCGGCCAGATGAACGAGCCGCCCGGCAACCGCCTGCGCGTGGCCCTCACCGGCCTCACCATGGCCGAGAAGTTCCGCGACGAGGGACGCGACATCCTCCTGTTCATCGACAACATCTACCGCTACACCCTCGCGGGCACCGAAGTGTCCGCCCTGCTGGGCCGCATGCCTTCCGCCGTGGGCTACCAGCCGACGCTGGCCGAGGAGATGGGCAAGCTGCAGGAACGGATCACTTCCACCAAGGTGGGCTCCATCACCTCCATTCAGGCCGTGTACGTGCCCGCGGACGACCTCACTGACCCGTCGCCGGCCACCACCTTCCTTCACCTTGACGCCACCGTCGTTCTGTCGCGCGACATCGCGGCCCTGGGCATCTACCCCGCCGTGGACCCGCTGGACTCCACCTCGCGCCAGCTGGATCCCAACGTGATTGGCGAGGAGCACTACAACACCACCCGCGCCGTGCAGGCCGTGCTCCAGCGCTACAAGGAGCTGCGCGACATCATCGCCATTCTCGGCATGGACGAGTTGTCCCCCGAGGACAAGCTCGCCGTGGCCCGTGCCCGCAAGATCCAGCGCTTCCTCTCCCAGCCCTTCAACGTGGCCGAAGTGTTCACCGGGTCGCCCGGCAAGATCGTGCCGCTCAAGGACACCATCAAGGGTTTCCGCATGATCGTCGAGGGCGAGTGCGACAGCATCCCCGAACAGGCCTTCTACATGGTGGGCACCATCGAGGAAGCGTTCGAGAAGGCCAAGACTCTCCAGTAACCCCGACCCGGCCGCCCTTGGGCGGCCCATTGGAAAACCATGGCGAACACCCTGCACGTGGACGTGGTCAGTGCCGAGCAGAACATCTGGTCGGGCGAGGCCGAATTCGTGGTGCTGCCTGGGGAAGCTGGCGAACTCGGCGTCTATCCCCGGCACGCGCCCCTCATCACCCGCATCAAGGCAGGTGAAGTGCGCATCAAGCCTGCCGGCGAGGCGCCCGAAGAACTCATCTTCGTGGCGGGCGGCTACCTCGAGGTGCAGCCCAAGGTCGTGACCGTGCTGGCAGACACGGCCATCCGCGGCCATGACCTGGACGAGGCAAAGGCACTCGAAGCCCGGCAGCGCGCCGAGCAGGCGCTCGCTTCCGCCAAGGACAAGCAGGAGGTGGCAGCGGTGGAAGCCGAGCTTGCAACCCTGGCCGCCCAGCTCGCCGCCATCCGTAAGTTGCGCAAGCGCTGATCGCCGCGCACGCACGTGCAAGCAAGCAGGGCGGTCTTCAGGCCGCCCTTTTCATTTCAGCCGCGCCGGCCGTTTGACACCGGGTGGCGTGCTACCTACGCTCGCGGCACACCGCCACGCTTGGAGCCCACCGTGAAACCCACCGCCCGCAGTCTCGTATCCGCTCTTGTCCTGGGCTTTGCGCTGGGAGGCGCGATGCCACCCGTGGGCGCCAAGGACACGGTGCGCATCGCCTTCATCGGGCCGCTCACGGGCGGCGTGGCCGCCAACGGCCTGGGGGGCCGCAATTCCGCCGACCTCGCCGTACGCCTGCGCAATGCTGACCCGAAAGCCAAGTACACCTATGAGCTGATGGTGCTGGACGACGAGTGCAAGCCCAATGTGGGCGTACAGGTGGCCACCCGGGCCGCCTCCGACAACTCCGTCATTGCAGGCGTCACCCATTACTGCTCCACGGTGGCAATGGCCACCGTAGACGTCTACAAGCGCTTCGGACTTCCGGTGGTGGTATGGGGCGCCGTGCTGCCCGACATCACCTACGCCAACGACTACAAGGAGATTCACCGCGTCAACGGCACCATGATCAACCAGAACGAGACGGCCGCGCAGTTTGTCACCGGCCTCAAGTTCCGTTCCTGGGCGGTGATCCACGACACCACCGACTACGGCAAGGGCCACAACAAGTACTTCTCCGAGGCCCTCACCCGCGCCGGAGGAAAGATCCTCGGCACCTTCGGCGTCACCGCGGACCAGCAGGACTTCTCCGCGGAACTCACCCGCATCAAGGACCTGAAGCCTGAGGTCATCTATTTTGGCGGCACCACGCCGCTGGGCGTGCGCATCCGCAGCCAGATGGACAAGCTCGGCGTCAAGGCCGTCTTCCAGGGCACCTCCGGAATCATCTCCGATGCCTACATCGAGGGCCTTGGCACCCTCGCCGAAGGCACGCTCGCCTTCCGCGAAGGTGCACCGGTGGAGAAGCTCCCCGGCGGCAAGGCCTTTCTTGAAGCCTATGCCAAGCAAAAGTACCCGGAAGATCCGGAGGCCTACGGGCCCTTCGCCTTCGCCGCCACGAATCTGGTCATGGACGCCATCGAGAGGTCGGGTCCCGACCGGCGCAAAGTCCGGGCGGAACTCAACCGCACCCGGAATGTGGACTCGGTGGTGGGCCGCATCACCTTTGACGACCACCGCCAGAACAGCGTGCCGCTGATCACCCGCTTCGTGGTGCAGGATGGCCGATGGGTGGTTTGGGAAGACAGCGACTACGCCACCGGCAAGCGCGCCCTGGCGAAACGCTGACCCGCCGCCCGCGCCTCGCGCTGTGCTTGCCCAGCACCTCTTCAACGGCCTGATGCTGGGCGTGATCTACGCCCTGGTGGCCACCGGCTTCACGCTGTTCTTCGGCGTGATGGACGTGATCAAGTTCTCCCACGGCGACGTGGTGATGCTCGGCGCCTTCACCGCGCTGGCGACCTATGCCGCCGCCTCGGGCGCGGGGATTACCCACCCGGCGCTGCTGCTCGCCTTCATGCTGGCGGCGGCGCTGGGTGTCATGGCGCTGCTGGGCGCGCTCATGGCCCGCGTGCTGGTGCTGCCGTTGCGCGGCGCACCGGCCATCAACGTGCTGCTGATCACGCTAATGGCGGGCACGGCCATCCGCGAGTCGGTGCGGCTGTTCTATCCCCAGGGGTCCAATCCCAAGCCCTTTCCCAGGCTGCTGCCCGAGGGAGCCTTCGAAGCGGGCGGCTTCACGCTGCGCTACGACAGCCTGATCCTGCTGGGCCTCGGCCTGGCCGCCATCGCGGCCACCGGCCTTCTGCTGGAGCGCACCCGCCTTGGTCTTGCCATCCGCGCCGTGGCCCAGGACCCGGAGACCGCCGCGGTGATGGGCATTCCGTTCCGCGCCACGGTGCTGGCCACCTTTGCCCTGGGCTCCGCGCTGGCAGCCCTGGCCGGCGTGGTCAACGGCCTGTACTACAGCGAGGTCAATTTCGGCGTGGGCCTGCTGCTGGGGGCCATCGGCTTCTCCAGCGCCGTGGTGGGCGGCCTTGGCAGCGTGTGGGGTGCGGTGCTGGGCGCCATGGTGTTCGCCGCCCTGCAGACCGCGGGCGCGCTGGTGGTGCCCGGGGGCAGCGCGTACCGCGACGTGTTCGCCTTCGGGGCGGTGATTGCGCTCATGACGTGGCGCCCGGCCGGCCTGCTGGCCGAGCGCTCCGCCGAGCGGGTCTAGCGTGCCCGTGGCAGCCTGGCCCGCGCTTGCCGCGGTGGCCATCGGCGCAGGGCTTGCCGCCGCGCTGCTGCTGGTGCACCACAAGGCAGCCGTGCTGGCGGTGCTGGCCGTTGGCGCGGCGCTGCTGGTGGTGGCGCAGCGCACGCGCGCCGGCGAGCGTGCGGCCGCCTCGGCCGCCGCCCACCCCCGCCTTGTGCCCGTGGCAGTGGCCGCCTGCGGTCTGGGCCTGGTGATGCTGCTGCGCGAGGACAATTTCGCGCTGCTCATGCTGTGCACGGTGGCGCTGCAGACGCTGGCGGCCCTGGGCCTGCACCTGCAGTTCGGCTATGCGGGGGTCGCGAACTTCGCCGGTGCCGCCTTCCTCGGCGTGGGCGCCTACACCGCCGCCGTGCTGGGCGGCCACCTGCCGTCGGTGCTGGTACTGGTCACGGGCGCGGGCCTCGCCGCGCTCGCCGGCCTGCTGCTGGCGCTGCCGTTGCTGCGCACCCGCGGCCACTACGCAGCGCTCATCACCATCGCCTTCGGGCTGTTGCTGCGCACCTTCCTGGAGGTAAACGACACCCTCGGCGGTCCGCAGGGCCTCAAGGTGCCCGGCTTCACCTTGGGGGGGCTGGCTTTCAACGACGCCATCGTCTTCGACGAGGACACCGAGTGGTCCTTCTACGTGCCCTATGCGGTGCTGGCGCTGGCGCTGCTGGGCGCCACGCACGTGCTGGTGCGGCGCCTGGAGCGTTCCTGGATCGGCCTGGCCCTGGATGCGGTGCGCGTGGACGAAACCGCCGCGGCCGCCTTCGGCGTCAACGGCGGCGCGTGGAAGATCGCGGCGTTCTGCGTGGGCAATGCGCTGTGCGGCCTCGCGGGGGCGCTGCTCGCCATGGTCACCGGTTTCGTGGCGCCGCCTTCCTTTGCCTTCGGCGACTCGCTGGTGCTGGTGTCCATCGTGATCCTCGGCGGCATCGGCAATCCCCTCGGGCTGCTGCCCGCGGCTTTCCTGGTGGTGGTCCTGCCCGAGAAGCTGCAGGGCCTGCAGGAGTACCGCTTCCTGCTGTTCGCGGTGCTGGTGATCCTGGTGCTGCGCCTGCGCCCCGGGGGGCTGCTGCCCCGCCGCCTGCGCCGCTGGCCGGGGTTGCCGTGAACCGCGTCCCGCCAGCGGGCGCCGTGCCGCGCCCGAGCCGGGGCAACCCGTGACCGCGCCCATGCTGGAGGTCTCCGGCCTGACGGTGCGCTTCGGCGGCCTCACCGCGCTCGACGGGTTGCAACTGCGCGCCGCAGCCGGAGAACTGCTCGGGCTGATCGGCCCCAATGGTTCCGGCAAGACCACCTTCTTCAATGCGCTCACCGGTTTCGTTCCGGTCTCCGGCGGCCAGGTGCGCTTCGATGGCAAGGACATCACCGGCGCCGCGCCGCGCCGCGTGGCCGCCTGCGGCATCGCCCGCACGTTCCAGCGCCTGCGCCTGCTCTCCGAGCTGTCGGTGTTCGACAACCTCATGCTGGGCCTGCACCTCGACCTGCCCCACGGCCCGTGGGTCAACCTGTTCGCGCGCCGCCGTCTCGCCGCGGCGGTGCGGGAGCGTGCCGCCGAGGCCCGCGAGCTGCTGGCCGTGTTCAGCCCGGCGCTTGCCGGCCGGCTCGCCGAACCGCTGCGCGCACTGCCCATGATCGACCGGCGCCGCGTGGAGATCTGCCGGGCCCTGGTGCGTGCGCCGCGGCTGCTGCTGCTCGACGAGCCCTCTGCCGGCATGACACCCGACGAGACCGCCGCCCTCATGGACGACCTTCACGCGGTGAAGGCGCGCCGCCCCGGTACGGCCGTGATCCTCATCGAGCACGACATGGCGGTGATCGAGCGGGTGAGCGACCGCTGCCTGGTGCTCGACTACGGCCGCCGGCTGTGCGAGGGCTCCTTCGCGGCGGTGTCGCGCGATCCCGAGGTGCGCCGCGCCTACCTGGGGGAAGCGTGACGCACGCGCGGCACGGCGCGCCGCCCGTCACCGCCGCGGCCGCGCTGGAAGTGCGCGACCTGGTGGCCGGCTACGACCAGGCCGACGTGCTCGCCGGGGTCAGCCTCACCGTGGCGCCCGGCGAGATCACCTGCCTGCTGGGGGCCAACGGCGCCGGCAAGACCACGCTGGTGCGCGCCATCCTGGGCCTCACGCCGCCCCGGGCCGGCGAGATCCGCCTCGACGGCATGCGCATCGACGGGCTGCCGCCCCATCGCATTGCCGCCCTGGGCGTGGGCGCGATCCCCGAGGGCCGCCGCGTGTTCCCGCGCCTCACGGTGCGCGAGAACCTGCTCACCGGCGCCTGGCGGGTGCGTGACCGGGCCGCCATCCAGCGTGCCCTGGATGCCGTGCACGAGGCCTTCCCGCGCCTGCGCGAGCGCGAGGGGCAGCTCGCCGGCACCCTCTCGGGCGGCGAGCAGGCCATGCTCTCCATCGGTCGCGGATTGATGGGCGAGCCGCGCCTGCTGGTGATCGACGAGCCCTCGCTGGGGCTGTCGCCGCGCTTCGTGAAGGACAACTTCGCCATCATCGCGGGCCTGCGCAGCCGCGGCATCGGCATCCTGCTGGTGGAACAGAACGTCCACCAGACCCTCGCCATTGCCGCGTGCGGTTACGTGCTGCAGGGCGGGCGCGTGGTGGCCGCGGGCAGCAGCGAGGAACTGCGCCACCATCCCGCCCTGCTGTCGGCCTATTTCGGCTGAATGCCGGCGCTACACTGCCTTCTCTTCGAGGAATCGCCATGAGACCCGATCCGGTCGAACTGACCCGCGCGCTGCTGCACTACGACACCATCAATCCTCCCGGCCAGGAGGAACCCTGTGCCCACCACCTGGGCGGCCTGCTGGAGGCCGCGGGCTTCCGCGTGACCTACCACCCGCTGGGGCCGGGTCGCGCCAGCCTGGTGGCGCGGCGCGGCGGCCGCGACGGCGCAAAGCCCCTGTGCTTCACCGGCCACATCGACATCGTGCCCCTTGGCGCCAAGCCCTGGAGCCGCGACCCCTTCGCCGGCGAGACTCACGACGGCCGGGTGTACGGCCGCGGCTCCAGCGACATGAAGAGCGGCGTGGCCGCCTTCGTGGCGGCCGCCATCGAACTCGCCCCCCGACTGGACCACACCGCGGGGGTGGAGCTGGTGATCACCGCCGGTGAGGAGACCGGCTGCGAAGGCGCCTTCGACCTGCTGCGCCGGCCAGGGGCGCTAGGGCGCGCCGGCGCGGTGGTGGTGGCCGAGCCCACCTCCAACTACCCCTACGTGGGGCACAAGGGCGCCTTCTGGCTCGAGGCCGTCACCCACGGCGTGACGGCCCACGGCTCCATGCCGGAGAAGGGCGTGAACGCGGTGTGCAAGGCCGCGCACGCGGTGGTGGCGCTGGAGCGCTACCGCTTCGCCACGCCGCCCCATCCCATGATGGGCCAGGGCACACTCAACATCGGCGCGCTGCACGGCGGCCTCAACATCAACTCCGTGCCCGACCGCGCCGCCATCGCGCTGGACATGCGCACCGTGCCGGGGCAGGACCACGGGCATATCCGCGACGAGCTGGGGCGCGTCCTCGGCCCCGAGGTGTCCTTCAACACGCTGCTCGACGTGCCGCCCGTCTACACCGAGCCCGACCACGAGTGGGTGCAGCAGGTCTTCGACGTCATGCAGCTGGTGCTCGGCGCGCGGCCCGAGGCGCGCACCGCCACCTACTTCACCGACGCGGCAGCCCTTCACCAGGGCTACGGCGGACCGCCCATCGTGATCCTCGGGCCGGGCGAGGCCCACATGGCCCACCAGACCGACGAGTACTGCGTGGCCGAGCGCGTGCTGCAGTCCACCGACGCCTTCGCCCACATCCTGCGGCGCTGGTGCGGTCTCTGAGCGAGGGGCTGCCCCTGGACGCAATGGCGTCACGGTCGCTCGAGGCGCTGGCCGACGCAGGCAGCGTGCAACCCGCCGGGCGCGCGCCGGGCGCCTGCGCGGCCCGGGCGCGGCTCGGGGGAGTCCCGGTGGTGATGGCCGCCACCGATCCGGCCCTGGACTCGGGTGCCATCGGGCGCCAGGAAGCGGTGGTGATCGGTGCCGCGGCCGGCGAGGCCCAGGCGCGCGGCGTTCCGCTGGTGCTGCTGCTGGATTCGGCCGGCGCCCGTCTTACCGAGGGCGTGGCGGTGCTCGGGGCGTTCCGGCGGCTGCAAGGTGCCATCGTGGCGGCCGTGGAGGCGGGCGTCCCCTTGGCGGCGGTGCTCGGCCGGCACTGTTTTGGTGGCGCCAGCCTGCTTGCCTGCAGTGCGCGTGCACGCTTCTACGGGCGCCATACGTTGTTCGGGTTGTCGGGCCCGCGTGCCCTGGGTGGCGCGGTGGGCGTGCGGCTGTCGCCCGAGGTCGTGGACGGGGTCTATGGTGTGCAGTCGCGATTGCCGCGCGATCCCGCCGGCGTGCTTGCCGACGCAGCCCAACTGCCGGCGGCGCTGCGCGCCTGGTGCCGCGAGCCGGCACCCGCCGAGAGCCTGCGCGGCAGCCACGCGTTGCTGCGCCGCGCCTTGCCTCGGGATGACACGCTCCGCCCCGGGCCCGCCCCGGTGGAACTCGTGGACCAGCTGGACCCGTTGTTCCCGGACGGATGGCAGGCCCAGGTTGTGGACGGCGCCGTGTCGGGCCAGGCGCGAACCAGGCGGGGGCCGGTGGCTTTCGCGGGGTTCGTCCAAGGCCATGCCGTGAGTCCGCGCGCTGCTCTCTGGCTGGCCGGCGCGCTGCTGGAGATGAACGCATCCGCCGGGCCCGAACAGGTGGTGCTGCTGCTGGATTCTCCCGGGCAGTCCACGAGCCTCGAGCACGAGCGCCTCCTGCCCAGTATGGCGGTGGCCCATGCGTGCGCCGCGGCAGCGCGGCTTCGGGCTTCGGGCCGGCATGTGGCGCTCTGGCTTGCGGGACAGGCCGGTGGTGCCATTTACGTGGCGCTCGCGGCTGCCGCGGATCAGGTGATGGCTTTCTCTGCCACGCGGCTTCAGACCCTGCCGCTGAAGGCGGTCGACGGCGTGATCGGTGCCGGGATGGCCGCCGAGGCCGACCCGCAGACGTGTCTGGCGGCTGGCGTGGTGGACCGATGGGTCGGTGAATACCGGGAGGCTGGCGAGACGTGAAGGACGAGAGTTTCCACGCGCTGCTGCGCAGCCGTTTTCCGGCCGACACCTCGGCCCCGCTGCTGGAGACCGACCAGGGCAGCGTGTGGTCGTGGTCGCAACTGGACGCGGCTTCCGCGCGCATGGCCAACGCCCTGGAGCAGGCGGGCGCGAGGCCCGGCGACCGCATCGGTGCCCAGGTGGACAAGTCGCCCGAGGCGCTGGCGCTGTATCTCGCCTGCCTGCGTGCCGGGCTGGTGTACCTGCCGCTCAACAACGCCTACACCCCCGCCGAGGTGGGCTATTTCGTCGGCGATGCCCGCCCGGCCGTGTTCGTGTGCACGCCCGGAGCACTCGCGGCCCTGGAGCCCGCGGCCCTCGAGGCCGGGGCGCTCTCGGTGCTCACCCTCGACGCCGACGGCGGCGGAAGCCTTGCCGAGGCGGCGGCGCGCCATCCCGAGGCGCACGCACCCGTGCTGCGGGAGGCCGGCCACGTGGCGGCGATCATCTACACCTCGGGCACCACGGGGCGCTCGAAGGGCGCCATGCTCACCCACGGCAACCTCGCCTCCAACGGACTGGCGCTGGTGGAGGCGTGGGCTTTCGGGCCCGGCGACGTGCTGCTGCACGCGCTGCCCGTGTTCCACGTGCACGGACTGTTCGTGGCGCACCACTGCGTGCTGCTGTCGGGTGCGCGCATGCTCTACCACCGGCGCTTCGACCTGCCGCTGCTGCTGCGCGACCTGCCGCGCGCCACGGTGCTCATGGGCGTGCCCACTTTCTACACGCGGCTGCTGGCCGACCCGGGCTTCGGCCGTCACACCGCCCCGGGCGTGCGCCTGTTCGTGTCCGGGTCGGCGCCGCTGCTGCCTGAAACTTTCAACGCCTTCGAGGCCCGTACCGGGCATCGCATCCTGGAACGCTATGGCATGAGCGAGGCGGGCATGATCACCAGCAATCCGCTGCACGGCGAGCGCCGCGGCGGCACCGTGGGTCAGCCGCTGGCAGGCGTGACGGTGCGAGTGGCCGATGGCGAGGACCGGCCCCTGCCAGCGGGCGAGACTGGCGGCGTGCAACTCCGCGGCCCCAACGTATTCGCCGGTTACTGGGGCATGCCCGAAAAGACCCGCGAGGAGTTCACCGCCGATGGTTTCTTCCGCACCGGAGACGTGGGCCGATTCGATGCGCACGGTTATCTGTCCATCGTGGGACGGGCGAAGGACCTGATCATCACCGGGGGCTACAACGTCTATCCGAGGGAGATCGAACTGGAGATCGACGCGATTCCGGGCGTGCTGGAATCGGCGGTGATCGGCCTGCCCCATCCGGATTTCGGCGAAGCCGTGACCGCGGTAGTGGTGGCGCGGCCAGGCGCCGCCCTCGACCCTGCCGCCATGGTGGCCAGCCTGCGCGAGCGTCTCGCCGCCTACAAGCTGCCCAAGCGCGTGATCTTGGCCGACGAACTGCCGCGCAACGCCATGGGCAAGGTGCAGAAGGCGGAGTTGCGCAGGCTTCTGGGCTGACGGCGGCGGCGCGCCCGCCGGCCCCGGGGCCGTGGCGGGTGAGCGCGGCAGCGCGGCAGGCAACGACGGGGGGCAATCCATGCGATGGGAAGGCGGCAGGCGCAGTGACAACATCGAGGACCGCCGGGGCATGCGCGTGCCGGGCGGCGTGGTGGGCGGTGGCGGCATCGGCGTGGTGGTGATCGCGCTGATTGCCATGTTCCTGGGAGTGGACCCGCGCATCGTGCTGCAGGGCGCGGGCGAGGTGGCGCCGGCGCCCCGCGAGGCGCCTGCGGGCCCGCGTGACCCCGCCGAGGAACGGCTCAAGGACTTCGTCTCGGTGGTGCTGGCCGACACGGAGGACACCTGGAGCGAGATCTTCCGCACCCAGGGGCGCCCGCTACCAGCCGCCGCGGCTGGTGCTGTTCACGGGCGCGGTGCAGTCGGCCTGCGGCACCGCCAGTTCCGCCGTGGGGCCGTTCTACTGCCCCGGCGACACCACGGTCTACATCGACCTGGACTTCTACCGCCTGCTCGCGCAGCGCTTCGGTGCGCCGGGCGATTTTGCCCTGGCCTACGTGATCGCCCACGAGGTGGGGCATCACGTGCAGAACCTGCTGGGCATCTCCGAGAAGGTGCATGCCGCCCGGGAACGGGCCGGCGAGGTGCGCGGCAATGCCCTGTCGGTGCGCCAGGAATTGCAGGCCGACTGCATGGCTGGCGTGTGGGCCAACCACGCCAACCGCGCCCGCCAGATCCTCGAGGCCGGCGACGTGGAGGAGGGCCTCGCCGCGGCCGCCGCCATCGGCGATGATCGCCTGCAGCAGCAAGGACGCGGCCACGTGGCGCCCGAGACCTTCACCCACGGCACTTCGGCCCAGCGGGTGCGCTGGTTCCGGCGCGGGCTGGAGGCCTGCGACACCTTCAAGGCTGCCCAGCTCTGAGGCCGCGGCGCCTCAGGATGGTCGTGTTACCTTTGGCATGAAGCCGCCGCGTTGGCGGTACGGGAGCCAAAATGCTCGTCACCAGTCTCGAAATCATCCCTGGCCGGCGTGTCGCCAAGCACCTGGGGCTCGTGCAGGGCAGTACGGTGCGCGCCAAGCACGCGGGCAAGGACCTGATGGCAAGCCTCAAGAACATCGTGGGGGGTGAGCTCAAGGGCTACACGGAATTGCTCCAGGAAGCCCGCGTCGAGGCCACTGCGCGCATGGTGAAGCAGGCCGAGGCCGTGGGTGCCAATGCCGTGCTCAACGTGCGGTATTCCACGTCGTCCATCACCCAGGGCGCGGCCGAGCTGCTGGCCTATGGCACCGCCGTGGTGCTCGAATAGCGCGGCCTGCCCATGGACCATTTCAACCTGATTGTCTTTCTTGGGCTGCTGCTGCTGGGCTACGTGGCCGGCCGTATTGCCGAGTCGCGCCACTACCGTTCCATCCGCCAGCGCGAGGCGGAGCTGGGCGACGTGCTGGTGTTCGCGAGCCGCTTTCCGCCCGACTTCCGGGTTCGCCCGCAGACGCTGGTGGGCGGCAGCGTGGTGGTGGGCGAGGACTACTTCAAGTCGATCGTGGCCGCCTTGCAGAAACTTGTGGGTGGCCGGCTCAAGAGCTACGAGACGTTGCTGGATCGCGCCCGTCGCGAAGCAGTACTGCGCATGAAGGAAGAGGCCCGCCAAAAGGGTGCTTCCATGGTGGTGAACGTGAAGTTCCAGACCTTCTCCATCCCGGGGCGCAACCCCAACAGCCTGCGGGCCGTGGAAGTGCTGGCCTACGGCACAGCGCTCGGGCCCGCCATGCCGCGCGGCTGAGGGCGCATGTCCCTGCCGCCCGAGTACGCCAACCCGCCCTTACCCGAGGGGATAAACGTCACCCGCACCCACCCGCTGGCGGACTTCGCCCGGTTGCTTGGGGGCGTGGCGGTGGTGGTGGTGGCGGTGGTGGGGGTGTCGGCCGTGGCCGCCGCACATCTGGCGCGCTTCGTGCCGTTCAGCGCCGAGGCGGCTGCTGTGCAACGTTTCGAGCGCGTCTTCCCCGAGGCCGGCGGTGGGCCGGTGGAGCCCTGGTTGCGAGATCTCACCGCCCGGATCGCGGCGGCGTCGCGACTGCCCTCGGGCATGACCGTGACGGTGCACTACGTCCAGGAGCCCACCGTCAATGCCTTTGCCACCTTGGGGGGGCATGTGGTCATGTATGCGGGCTTGTTGGAGAAGCTCGAGTCGGAGAACGCCGTCGCCATGGTGCTGGCCCATGAAGTGGCGCACGTGAAGCTGCGCCACCCCGCCTCTACCCTGGGACGGGGTCTGGTGCTGGGTCTGGCGCTGACGCTGGTGTCCACGGCCACCGGCAGCGACATGGTGGGCAACGTCCTCGGACCGGCGGGTCTGCTCACGGTGCTGAGCTTCTCCAGGCGCCAGGAGCGCGAGGCCGACGAGGCAGCCGCCGGCGCATTGGCGACCCTGTACGGGCACACGGGCGGCGCACCCGATCTGTTCCGCGCCATCGAGGTGCAGCGCACCGGCGGGTCGCCCCCTGCGTTCTTGTCCACCCATCCCCTGGACGCCGAGCGCATCGCCGCCGTGGAATCCCTGGCCCGCGCGCGTGGTTGGCCAACCACCGGTGCCACGCGACCGGTTCCGCCGGATGTGCGTGCCGCCGTCCGCCGCGCAACGGAACGCGCCGCACCCGGCGTGGTCGATTGACACGCGCACTCTGCGCAGCCTAATTTCGCGGCTGCGCGCAACCTCGCGACGGGAGAGTGCTCCGGGCCGATGACCTGGGGCCGCCGAAGGCGCAAGCACCCGTGAACGCTCAGGTCCCCTGAACCGTCGCAAGAGGGCGCAACTCTGGAGAGCGCGGGCTCGAGCGGGCCCGCCACCGAAGGGGCAACCGGGCCGGCCGCAACAGCTGCCGTGCCCGCAATCTCTCAGGTAAGGCGGACAGAGGGGTGAGGTCAGGACCGTGGTCCTGCTTCACCCTTTTTTCATTTCCGCTCGCTGAAGGAGCAGCCACATGCGAGTTCTCGTGCTGGGCAGCGGTGTGGTGGGCACCACGGCCGCGTGGTATCTCAACAAGGCCGGTCATGAAGTGACGGTGGTGGACCGCCAGCCCGCCTCTGGGCTGGAAACCAGCTTTGCCAATGGCGGCCAGATTTCGGTGAGCCACGCCGAGCCCTGGGCCAATCCCCATGCGCCTGCCACGATCCTCAAGTGGATTGCCCGGGAGGATGCGCCGCTGCTGTTCCGGCTGCGAGCCGAGCCGGCGCAGTGGTCATGGGGGCTGCGCTTCCTGTTCGAGTGCCTGCCGGGGCGAACCCAGGACAACATCGTGCAACTCGTCAACCTGGGGCTCTACAGCCGCGCGGCGCTGCAAGCGTTGCGCGCCGAGACCGGTATCCGCTACGAGCACCTCGAGCGCGGCATCCTGCACTTCTACACCAGCCAGGCCGAGTTCGAGGCCGCCGCCGCGCCAGCCGAGCTCATGCGCCAGCACGGCGTCGACCGGCAGTTCAAGACCGCGGCCGAGTGCGTCGCCATCGAGCCGGCGCTGGCTTTCGCCCGTGATCCCATCGCCGGCGGCACCTACACGCCCTCGGACGAATCGGGCAACGCCTGGATGTTCACGGAAGCGCTTTCAAAGCTCGCCGCCGCGCGCGGGGTGGTGTTCCACTACGGCACCGATGTGCTCCGGCTGCTGGCCGCCGGCGGGCGCCTGGAGGGCGTGCGCGTGCGCCGGCCCGAGGGCGGCGAGGAGCTGCTGCGCGCCGATGCCTACGTGATGGCGCTGGGCAGCTACAGCACGCAACTGCTCAGGGGCGCCGGTATCCGCGTGGCGGTGTATCCGGCCAAGGGCTATTCCATCACCGTGCCGGTGGCGCAGGCTGAGCGCGCACCTTCGGTGAGTCTCACCGACGATGCCCACAAGCTGGTGTTCTCCCGTCTTGCCGACCAATTGCGGGTCGCGGGCACCGCCGAGCTGGCCGGCTGGAACACCGAGATCAACCGGGTGCGATGCCAGGCCATCGTCCGGCGTGCCGCGGCGCTGTTTCCCGGTGGCGCCCACTGGGCGCAGGCACGCTTCTGGGCCGGCCTGCGGCCGGCCACACCCGGAAACGTGCCCCTCATCGGGCGCTCTCGCCTCGCCAACTTGTTCCTCAACACCGGGCACGGTACGCTTGGCTGGACGCATGCCTGTGGTTCCGGCAAGGCGCTCGCCGATCTGGTCAGCGGCCGGGTCCCCGAGGTGGATTTCCGCTTCCTCGGCGTCGAGCGTCCCCGGACGCTCAAGCCCCAGGCAGCCTGACCGACGGATCCGTCAGAGGTCCGCACCAGTGGCATCACGGAGACGCCCGGCCTCCTTGGCCGGGTCCGGTCAATCGCCGTATCCAGGGAGACTTACATGACCCCGCTTCGCCTCCTGCCGCTCGCCGCGGCTGCTGTCCTGCTGGCCCCGGGTGCCGCCGAGGCGGGCCCCGCCGATGCCGACCTGCTTGCGGCCGCAAAGAACCGCGGCGAGTGGCTCATCTACGGCCGCACCTACGACAACCAGCGCTTCAGCCCGCTCACCGGCATCAAGCCCTCCAATGTGGCCGGGCTTCGCCCGGTGTGGAGTGCGGGCCTGAATTCCCTCGATGGCCTGGAGGCCACGCCGGTGGTCAGCGGCGGCGTGATGTACGTCACCGGCGCCCACTCCCACGTGTACGCCTTCGACGCCGTGAACGGCCAGCGCCTGTGGCACTGGGCGCCCGAGGAGCCGGAAGGGCTGGGCACGGTGCTGTGCTGCGGCCCGGTGAACCGCGGCGTGGCCGTGTACGGCGACCTGGTCTACGTGCTCACCCTGGATGCGCGGCTGGTGGCGCTGAAAAAGGACAGCGGCGAGGTGGCCTGGGAGAAGGTGATCGACGACTGGAAGAAGGGCATCTCCGCCACCGGCGCGCCCTACGTGGTGAAGGGCATGGTGGTGGTGGGCATCGCCGGCGGCGAGTACGGGGTGCGCGGCTATGTGCGCGCCTACGACGCCAAGTCTGGGGCCGAGAAGTGGACCACCCACACCGTTCCCGGCCCGGGCGAACCCGGCAACGAGTCCTGGCCCGGCGACACCTGGAAGACCGGCGGCGGCGCCACCTGGCAGTCGGGTGCCTACGACCCCGAGCTCGACCTGATCTACTGGGGCACCGGCAATCCCGGACCGTGGAATTCCGACCTGCGCAAGGGCGACAACAAGTGGACCGCGTCGCTCATCGCCATGGATGCCGCCACCGGCAAGATCCGCTGGGGCTTCCAGTACACGCCCAACGACGGCTGGGACTACGACGGCAACAACGCACCCATCCTCGCCGACATCACCGTGGGCGGCAAGAAGGTAAAGGCGGCGCTGCAGACCAACCGCAACGGCTTCTTCTACGTGCTCGACCGGGTAAGCGGAAAGTTCATCTATGCCGTGCCCACGGTGGACGGCATCAACTGGACCACCGGCATCGACCCGGTCACCGGGCGGCCCGCGGTAAACGAGAAGATGCGCCCGCTCGCCGACGGCAAGACCGTGGTGCCCATCGTTCCCGGTCTGGAGGGCGGCACCAACTGGTTCCCCATGGCCTTCAACCCCGAGACCGGCGTGGCCTTCGTGCCCACCAACACCTGGGCCATGGCGCTCACCGGCTACAAGCCTGAGGACATCAAGTACGAGCCGGGCAAGGTGTACATGGGCATGGACTACAAGATGCACCGCATCTCCGAGACCGTAGGCAGGTTGCGCGCCTTCGACGTGCAGAAGAAGAAGTGGCTCTGGGAGATCGCCAGCCCGCTGCCGCTGTTCGCGGGCGTGCTCGCCACCAAGTCCGGCCTGGTGTTCTCGGGCGACCAGCAGGGCTTCTTCTTCGCGGCCGACGCGAAGACTGGCAAGGTGCTGTGGCGCTACCAGACCGGCTCGGGCATCAATGCCTCTCCCATCACCTACGAGATCGGCGGCAAGCAGTACGTGGCCATTCTCTCCGGCCTGGGAGGCGACCCGAGCTTCTATTTCAGCGGGCCCAAGGGCAACACGCTGTTCGTCTTCGCCCTGGACAACATGCCCGCGGCCAAGGCGGGCGCCGGCAAGTTCGGCGTGCCTGAGATCGAGGGTGCCCTCACCGCCGTGCCCAAGTGAGGCCGCCGCCTCGTGATGCAACGCGCCACTGGGGTGGGTGGCGCGTCCAGAGCGCGACCCGCGCATGAAACGCTGCGTCCGTTGCCTTGCCGGCGCGCTGGCCCTCGTGGCCGGCGCGGCCTATCCCCAGGCGCACCAGCCGCCCAAGGTGGAGGTGGACGCCTACCAGTGGGAGAGCCCCGAAAACCCCTTCAGCGGCGATGCCGAGGCCATTGCTGAAGGGCAGCGCTTGTATCGCAGCACCTGCTACATCTGTCACGCCGACACCGGCTCGCGCGGCCCCAACCTGCGCAAGAGCAAGCTCAAGGGGCAGGCGTTCCTCAAGGTGGTGATCAACGGCCGCAAGAACACCCAGATGCCGGCCTGGAAGGGCAAGCTCACCGAGGCCGAGATGTGGAAGATCTACAGCTTCATCGAGGCCCCGGCGCCGCAGTGAGCGGGCGGCCCGCCACCCGCGCGGAGGGGGCTCAGTGGGGCAGCAGGCCCCAGAGCATTTTCATCGCCATGAGGGTGAGGACCACGGCGAACACCCGCTTCAGGCGCGGCACCGGCAGCCGGTGGGCAAGTCGCGCCCCCATGGGCACGGTGACGAAGGTGCCGGCCACGATGCCCGCCAGCGCCGGCAGGTACACGTAACCTGCCGACAGGGCCGGCAGGTGGTCCTTGTCCCACCCCGTCCACAGGTAGCCCGCCACCCCGGCCAGCGCGATGGGCAGCCCCAGGGCCGCGGAGGTGCCCACGCACTGGCGCATGGGCACGTTGCACAGGCTCATGAGCGGAATGCTCACGAAGCCGCCGCCGGCACCCACCAGCGCGGACATGACCCCCACAGCGGCGGCGGTGGCCTGCATCCCAGCCGGACCGGGCAACTGCCGCGAGGGCTTGGGCCTGAGGTCCAGGAACATGTTCACCGCGGAGTACACCACGAAGCCGGTGAACACCCACGCCAGCCACTTGGAGCGCAGCAACTCCGCCACAGCGGCGCCGCCGATGGTGCCCGCCATCAGCCCCAGTGCGCTGTGACGCACGATGTCCCACCGCACCGCGCCGTGGGCGTGGTGCGAGCGGGCACTCTTCAGAGAGGTGAACACGATGGTGGCCATGGAGGTGCCCAGGGCCAGGTGCATGATGCGATCGGGTGGAAAGCCCTGGGCGTTGAAGGCGATCACCATGAGCGACACCAGGATCAGGCCGCCGCCCACGCCGAGCAGCCCGGCAAAAAACCCCGCGAACAGCCCCATGGCCGGGTAGACCACCCACCACCACGACACGCCTGGCACCCGCTCAGTCCAGCAGACGCTCGATGAACACCCACTCGTCGAGCGTCACCGGTGTGATGGACAGGCGGTTGCCGCGCTGCAGGATGCGCATGCCCGCCAGTTCCGGATGGCTGCGCAGTTCGCCGATGCCCATGAGCCGGGTCTTCTTCACCAGTTGCACGTCCACGTGCATCCAGCGCGGGTTCTCGCGCGTGGCCTTGGGGTCGAAGTACTTGCTGGCGGGGTCGAACTGGGTGTCGTCGGGGTAGGCGGGGCTGGCCACGCGGGCAATGCCGGCAATTCCCGGCTCGGCACAGCTCGAGTGATAGAACAACACTGGATCGCCAGGCTGCATGAGATCGCGCATGAAATTGCGCGCCTGGTAGTTGCGCACGCCGAACCACGGCACCGTGCGGCGTGGCATCGCGGCCAGGTGGTCGACGCCCACCTCTTCGGGTTCGGACTTCATCAGCCAATGACGCACGGCGCACTGCTCCCTGGAGCAAGGAAAGGACGCGGCAAAAAACGAGAGGCGGCATGCGCCGCCTCTCGTCTGCCGCTTCGGGGTGCCCCCCGCAAATGCCGTCGGGTCGGGTCCCTTGAACCAGAGGTTCAAGAGTGGCCACGTTCCGAGTGCCGCAGGTGCGTCCGGCGTGGGACGCTCACAAAAGCACTCGAGGAGCGCAGCGCTACGAATTGCATTGGTTCAGGAAACATCGACCCGGGTCGAACACCGCAGGGAGCGAAACCTGCAACAGCCGTGGCCTTCAAGCCCCGCGGCCAGGGCGCTAGAACAAACGCTCCTGGCTGGCCAACGACGCGTCGATGGCCGACTGCATGGCCGCGATTCTACGCGCCAACTCACCCGCATCAAGCCCGGTGCCGGGCAGCTTCATGGTGAGCAGCTCGTGGGCGATGTTCAGCGCCGCCATCACCGCCACCCGCTCCGTGCCCACCACCTTGCCGGCATCGCGGATGGCGCACATCTTCTGGTCGAGATAGGCCACCGCCCGCAGCAACTGGTCTCGCTCCCCATCGGGAACGCTGATACGAAATTCGCGCCCCATAATCTTCACGTCCATGGCCTTGGCGTCCTTGCTCATGGGGTGACCTCCGGGCGCTTACTCGGCATCCTGGGGCAGCCGGCCCAGCAGGCCTTCGAGCCGGGCGCGGGCGGCCGTGACGCGATCGCGCAACAGCTTGTTGTCGTTGTTGGCGGAGGCGATCTGCTGGCGCAGTTGACCGTTCTCGTCGCGCAGCCGCTCGGCGAGCCGGATGAGCTGTTGCAGCCGGTCTTCGAGGGCGTTCAACTCGGCATCCATGGACCTCACTATATGGAAAGAAAATCAATCCGGTCAACGCATAACACGCACTGCCTGAGACCTTGCGGAAGGTTTGGGCAAGCGGCGGCTGCGCTTCGTGGGCGCGGCTCAGGCCAAAGCCCACGCCGCCGGGATTACCATTGCCGCAGCCTTGAGGTGCCCGTGCTGGATTCTCCGGCCGGGATAATCGGGAAACAGGTGGCGCCGCGCGGAGCAACCCTCTGCCAAGCCAGGCCTGTGCTGCCCCCGCAACGGTGGGCGAGGAAGGGCGGTTCACGATGCCACTGCCGGCCTGTCCGGGCGCTGCGCGCCGGATGGGCGGGTGGGAAGGCGAACCGCCTCAGGCTCGCGAGCCCGGAGACCGGCCTCAAGCGCGACCGGCGACGTTCCGCGGGGTGGCGGACGCTGCGGGCGGCATGGCCTCGTGCGGTGCCGCCCGGTGCGATTCATCCCCTGGCGCGGTGCGCGCCTTCTTCACATCGGGTTCGCGGCGGGCGGACCCTTAGGGGGATGCCATGTCTCGATGCCGCTTTGCTTTTGCACTGGCGCTGCCGCTTTCATTACCTGCGGTGGCGCAATCCAATCTTTCCACCCCCGACGTGGTGGTCACCGCGTCGCGTTTCGTACAGCCGCGACGCGACCCGGCCGTGGGGGTGACGGTGATCACCGCAGAGGAGATCCGCGCCAGCGGCGCGCTCACCCTTCCCGAGGTGCTGTCACGCCAGGCAGGGTTCACGGTGCGCGACAGTTCCGGCAGCCCCAACCGCCAGATCGACCTGCGCGGCTTCGGCATCACCGGCGACCAGAACACGCTCATCCTGGTGAACGGCCAGCGGCTTTCGGAAAACGAAACCACACCGGCGGACCTGGCCTCCATTTCGCTGGCCAGCGTGGAGCGCATCGAAGTGCTGCGCTCCAGCGGCGCGGTGCTCTACGGCAGCGGCGCCACGGGCGGCACGGTGAACATCATCACCCGCGGCCCCCAACCCGGCGAGCGCCAGGGCCGGGTAGCGGCCACCGCCGGCAGCTACGGCACCCTGGGCTTGTCGGCGGGCGCCAGCCTGGCGGGCGAGCGCCTGGGCGTGAGCGTGAGCGCCAGCGCGCTTGCCTCGGATAATTACCGCGTCAACAACGATCTGCGCCAGAACAACCTGTCGGGCGAGCTGACCTGGTTTGGCGACCGCGGCCCCGTGGCGCTGCGATTCGCCAGCGGCAGCCAGGACTTGCGGCTACCCGGCGCGCGCACCGAGGCGCAACTGCAAACCGACCGGCGCGGTGCCAGCACCCCCAACGACTATCTCTCCCTGGACAACACCCGCGTGGGCGTGGCTGCCGTGCAGGACCTGGGGCTGCTGGAGGCGGCGCTGGACCTCGGACACCGCGAGCGGCGCTCGCGGTCTTTCCAGTTCGGCGACTTCAACGACGTCAATGGCCGCGTCACCAGTGTCTCGCCGCGCGTGCGGGTGCCCTTTGCCCTTGGGCCCGCGTCCAGCCAGTTGGTGGCGGGCGTGGACTGGGATGAATGGCAGTTCGACAACCGCATCGCCTCGTTCGGCTACTTCGGCACCGCCACGCAACGCAATCTCGCCGGCTACGTGCAGAACACCCTGGAACTGCCCTCCGGCACCACCGCAAGCCTGGGGGTACGACAGCAACGCGTTGCCACGTCGCTGGCCGAACAGTCCCTCGGCCAGCAGGACGCCGCGCAGGTGCGCACCGTCAACGCCTGGGAGGTGGCCCTGCGCCAGGCCCTGGGCGAGCAGTGGTCCGCCTACGGCAAGGCGGGCCGGAGTTTCCGGGTCGCCGTGGTGGACGAGATTCGCGGCTTCGGCTTCGTGCCGCCGGCGCTGCTCGAGCCACAGATTTCGGTGGACCGGGAGATCGGCCTGCTCTGGTCCCATGGAGGGCACCGGATGCGGGTGGCGGCCTTTCGTTCCAATCTGGACCACGAGATCATGTTCGTGCCCTTCGCGCCGCCCTTCGGCGCCAACGTCAACCTGCCGCCCACCCGCCGCGAGGGTGTCGAGCTGGAGGGGGGCGTCCAGCTGTCGCCGGTGCTGGGCATCGGCGGCACCTACACGTTCACCAATGCCCAGTTCCGCTCGGGCAGCGTGGGCGGGGTGGATGTTGCCGGCAACCACATTCCGCTGGTGCCCCGGCATCGCGCCTCCGCCACCCTGACCTGGCGGCCCGCGGAGGCCTGGCAGGCCAGCGCGGTGCTCACCTACGTGGGCACCCAGGTCTACGACAACGACCAGGCCAACACCTTCGGGCGGCGCATGCCCGCCTACACCCTGCTGGACCTGAACGCGGCGTGGAGCGGCGGGCCGTGGACCCTGCGCGCCGCGCTGCTCAACGCCACCGGCGAGAAGTACTACAGCTACGCCATCGCCACTGGCACCACCTTCAGCGCCTACCCGGCCGCGCTGCCCACGCTGCTGGTGACCGCCGAGTACCGCTTCGGCCGCTGAACCGCGCGCCGTCCCCGGCCGCCCGGGGGCGGCGCGTTCTGCTATCGTCCGCCCATGTCGACGCTGACGAGCGCGCGGCTCTATCGCCGCCTCCTGTCCTACGTCCGGCCGCACTGGCGGGTGTTCGCCGCCTCCCTCTTCGGCACCACGCTCGCGGCGCTTACCGAGCCCGCGCTGCCCATGCTCATGAAGCCCCTGCTTGACGGCACCTTCGTCGACAAGGACCCGTGGCTGATGAAGTGGATGCCGGTGGCGCTGGTGGCGCTGTTCCTGGTGCGCGGCGCGGCCAGCTTCATCGAGAACTACTGCTCCAACTGGGTGGCCACCCGGGTGGTGCTCGACCTGCGCGACGCCATGTTCCGCCGCCTCATGGCCCTGCCGGTGCCCTGGTACGACGAGCAGGTCACCGGCACGCTGGTGTCGCGCGTGGCCTACGACGTGACCCAGGTCACCTCCGCGGCCACCTCTGCCGTCACGGTGGCCGTGAAGGACAGCCTCACCATCCTGGGGCTGCTGGCCTGGCTGTTCTGGCTCAACTGGAAGCTCACCCTCATCACCCTGGTGGTGGCGCCGGGCATCACCCTCATCGTGCGCATCTTCAGCCGCCGGCTGCGGCGCGTGGGGCGCGAGGTGCAACATGCCATGGGCGAGGTCACCGCCGTGCTGCAGGAGGGCATCGACTGCCAGAAGGTGGTCAAGATCTTCGGCGGCACCAGCTACGAGACCGACCGCTTTCACCGCGCCGCCAACCGGGTACGCAGCTTCTCCATGAAGTACGCCGCGGCCTCGGCCGGCAACACCTCGCTGGTGCAACTGCTGGCGGCCATCGCGCTGGCCTTCGTCATCTCCATCGTGGCGGGGCAGTCGGCGGCCAACGAAACCACCGTGGGCGGCTTCGTCTCCTTCGTTACCGCCATGCTCATGCTTCTCCAGCCCTTGAAGCGCCTCACGGGCGTGAACGAATCGCTGCAGCGCGGCCTGGCGGCCGCCGAGAGCATTTTCGGGTTGCTGGACACCGAGCCCGAGCCCGACACCGGCACGGTGCGGCTGGCTCGCGCCCGCGGCGACATCGCCTTCGAGGCCGTGTCCATGCAGTACCGCCGCGCCGAGCGACCTGCCCTGGACAACGTGACCCTGACCATCCGCGCCGGCGAGACGGTGGCGCTGGTGGGGCCCTCGGGCAGCGGCAAGACCACGCTTGCCCACCTGATCCCGCGCTTCTACCAGCCCACGGCGGGGCGCATCCTGCTGGACGGCCAAGACCTGCGCAGCCTCACCCTGGAGAGCCTGCGCGGCAACATCGCACTGGTGTCCCAGGACGTGGCGCTGTTCAACGACACGGTGGCCGCCAACATCGCCTACGGCGCCGGGGCCGGCGCTTCGGAAGCCGAAATCGTGGCCGCGGCCGAGGCCGCCCATGCCATGGGATTCATCCGCGAGATGCCCCAGGGCCTGCAGACCGTGGTGGGCGAGAATGGCGTGCGCCTCTCCGGCGGCCAGCGCCAGCGTCTGGCCATTGCCCGCACCCTGCTGAAAAACGCGCCGGTGCTGATCCTCGACGAGGCCACCTCGGCGCTGGATTCGGAGTCAGAGCGCCAGGTGCAGGCCGCCCTCGAAGTGCTTATGAAGGGCCGCACCACCATCGTGATCGCGCACCGCCTGTCCACCATCGAAAAGGCCGACCGCATCGCGGTGCTCGACCGGGGCAGGGTGGCCGAGGTGGGCAGCCACGCCGAGTTGCTGGCGCGCGACGGCATTTATGCGCGGCTGCACCGCATCCAGTTCGCGCGCACGGATTCGCCGGGAGAGGCGCTGCCGGGCCCCCAGGCCGGTGCGCCGGACCCGGACCACGAACTGGCGCTGCCGCCGCGAGATCCCTACTGAGCGACGAACGCAGCCGCGATGCGCGGGACGATCGTCCAGGCTTCCATCAGATTGGCGCCAGCCTCGATGAGATGGGTGTCGTGGCCATGCCGCAGGCCGACGCCACCCGCCGCGCTGGCAGCATGGTGACGCGGTCTTTCGAGACCTTGCCCTTGCGCGCCGCGATCTCGCGGTTCACGAAATTCACGTCCTTCACCCGCAGGCGCAGGCATTCCATGACCCGCATGCCCGTGCCGTGGAGCAGCCGCAGGATCAGCCCGCCGGTGCCGGAAGTGCGATCGAGCAGCCCGGAAACCTCATCCACGGCAAGCACCATCGGCGGCCGGCGCCACGCCTTGGCCTGGGTGATGTCATCCGGCTAGGGCAGCGGCGTGCCAAGCACCTCTTTATAAAGAAACAGCAGCGCACTCTTGGCCTGGTTCTGGGTGGAGGCGGCCACCTTGTCCACCACCGCCAACTGGGTGAGGAAGGCCTCCACCTCGCCCGGGCCCAGGTGGCGAGGGTGCCGGCGACCGTGGTTTAAAAAGAAGCGCTTCACCCAGTTGACGTAGGCGTGCCCGGTGCGGATGCTGTAGTGCCTGAGCCGGATCTTTTCGCGGACCTGGTCCAGAAGGCGGGGAGGGGAGCCGGGCACGGCGGCCTGCGGGCGCGAGGTGGGTTTGAGGGGCGGTTTTAGGGCCTACTAATGGGCGAGCGTGGGCTGGAAAATCAGGGGGATAGAGCGGATGACTGATAATATATACAGTACTATGGCGGTTTGTAAAGGGACTTTTAGGTCCCCTATTTCACGTTAGGCGTCACACTCCCCACCGTGCTTACCTTCCTTCGTGACGTAGGTCGCTTCATTGCAGCGAACTGCCGCTGGCTTTTGTCCATGTGGCGGCTCTGGGGAACTGCGGCAGTTATTCTGCTTGTTGCCGCAACGTGCGCTTTGCTACCCGGCAAGCCCGATGACCAGATTCGGTACTGCGGCTTGATTCTCCAACTCCTGGGAGTGGGTACCGTAGTTGCCCTGCTGCAAGACAAGACACGAACCATGGGTAAGCTCGGCTTGTTGGCCCACCTTCAGGGCAAGTGGGCGACACGCCCCAGTTTCCGCCCCAAGACTCAGATCATCAGCGTTGGTGGTATCGCCAGTTCAACGTCGTTCGGTTCCGCTCATGCATCAGTTTGGCGTCGCGCATCAGAGTCAGACTCGGATCAGGATCGCATCGCGATTCTCGAAGCTAACACCGAGTCTTTGCGCGACAACATTGTTTGGCACGCAAAGCAAACCGAGCAAACGTCTCAGCGCTTGAGCACCGAACTCGACGAAGAACGGAAGGCACGCGGCCAGAGCGTGAGCGCTGTCGAAAGCAAACTGGACAAGCTTGGTGCCGGCGGACTCCACATCGAGGCAGCGGGCTTGTTCTGGCTGCTCCTCGGGCTTGTGCTCGCAACGATCCCGACTGAAGTGGCAACCCTGCTCGGTCTCGCGCAGTGACGCCTAACCAGGTGCGTTCGTCTAGATCCAGATTCCGTGACGCCCAACTGGTCGTTCGATCGGACCGCCACCAGCGGCGCCCCACGAGCCAGCGCTCGCTTATTCTCTGTCTCGCGGGGCGCCGCTGGCGCCGTCCGCTCAACTCTGCGTTAGCGGTCTCACATGACACTTCGC
This sequence comes from Rhodocyclaceae bacterium, assembly GCA_020248405.1. Classification (GTDB taxonomy): domain Bacteria; phylum Pseudomonadota; class Gammaproteobacteria; order Burkholderiales. The sequence goes on from JADCHQ010000040.1 coordinate 127,058, forward strand.
AGATTCCATGCACTCTCGGCGATTCTCATTGCAGCCTTCGTGTGCTTGCACATCGCCAATCACTTGGTCGGTTTGTCTGGAGCGGCCGAACACATTGCGTTCATGGAGGTTGCCCGGTCGGTCTACCGCTTTCCACTGGTCGAGTTCGCTCTCCTGAGCTGCGTTGCGTTTCAGATCGTCAGCGGTCTCACGTTTGTCGTCCGAGGGTGGAAGCAGCGGCATGGCCTCATTCCTTGGCTGCAAGCGATCTCCGGCGCCTATCTCTCGTTCTTCTTGGTCGTTCACGTCGGCGCAGTCTTGTTCGGGCGCGCAGCGCTGAACCTCGACACGAACTTCTACTTCGCGGCCGCAGGCTTTCACGTCGCGCCGTTTCAGTTCTTCTTCGCTCCCTACTACTTCTTGGCGGTCGTCGCGTTGTTCACGCATCTTGGCTGCGCCGCGTACTGGCAGGCTCAGGATCGTCCTCGCATCGCTCGGGTACTTGTGGTCGCCGTTCCCTCTGCCGTTGGCGCGGTTGCGTCGCTGCTCATCGTGCTGTCTCTCGCAGGAGCGCTCTTCCCACTACAAGTGCCGGCCGAATATAAGGCCACCTATGCTCCACCAGACCGCTAACCCTTCCATCGAGGGGACGTGCAACATCTGGCTTCGCCAGCTGTCGCCCGCCCCTCATGTCAAACGTTAGAGCGCACATGGCCATCGCACGCGGAATCTTCGTGGTATCTCTATTAGCCACTCAATTTTGGGTATTTGGCTTCGCTCTTGAGCGAATTGCGGGCACGGAGCCGCCACTCGTGTCGTATGCGTTCGCAGCTCTCGTCGTAACAAGCCTTATCGTCGCGGCTCTATTTCGCGCGTTCCCAAGCTTTCTCGCCGTTGCCCCCGGCACGGCTGGCCGCTTTTTCCGTAGTGTTGTCGCGTGGACCGTCGCTTCTTACTTAGCCGGTGCCCTTGTGGTTGGCTTGTCAGCATATTGGCTGCTGGCTCCGGGCTCGGCGCCTGACGTGCATCGCGGTGAGGCGGCTTTGGCGGCCTACATACTCGCCTTTTGGCTACCGCTTTGGTTTTCTCCGGCTGCAGGTTTGTCTCTTGCATGGTGGCAAGCACCAGACAATATGCGCTCTAACCTTGCGGTCAAACGGGACGCGCCGCAAGCGGCGCGCCCCTTACCTTGAACGTTAGGCCGCACATGGAACCCTTCTCGCTCATCGCCGGCCACGAAGAGGTCCTCGCGGTCTTTGGTCGCTGGCCCAGCTTCCACGACGGAGAAGTTCATCGTCTGCTCCTCGATAGCACTCGAACTGATGAACGCGGGTCGAGGTACCCGAGCATCGAGCTTGCGCTACGAGGCTGGAACTTGACCTCGCAGGTATCGGACGAAGGGTTCTACAAGATGGAGTGTGATTCGGTAGTCAATCTACTCTTCGAGCACGTCTACGACCTGGAACTCGACGGCCTGAATCACCAGAACGTGCTGTCTGAGCTTGAACTATCTGAAGTACAGGACCCCGAGAAACCAGACAACAGGCACCTAGCCATCGAGTTGGTGCATTGCTACGGCCTGTCAGGCGCATTCAAGGCAGCGTCGGCGAGAGTAGTTTCAATCAGTCCGTTTAAGGTGGCGAGTGCGGCCTAACCCCTCGCTCAAGCGGAGCGCCAACGGCAGGCCACCAGGCCCGGGCCGGTGGTACGCGGTACATTTTCACCGGCCCGGGCCTGGCGGCCTGCCGTCGGCTCCCGCTTAGCTCGAACGTTAGGCATCACGCTCAAACCTTCGGATCGCGCGAACACTCTCCCTTTATGGACCTCAAGCTCATTGCTGATTCCCTCAATTCTTCCTTCACCACCTCGCTCGTTGGCGCCCTAGCGGGAGCATTCGCAGGTGCGTACGCGGCCCAGAAGGTTGCGAACCGGTCGAAGGTTAAGGATCAACTAACGTCGGAACTTCGCCATATCAACGCTGCAGTGTCTATCTCGTTCGGCGTGACGAACACAGCATTGATGGCTAAAGGCCAGCACATTAAACCCTTACGCGACAAGTACCTGTCCGAGGTAAACCGGCACAAAGAATGGATGGAGCGTCGTCGCACCGGACAGATACAAGGAAACGTTCCGTATGAACTGAGCATGAATCTCACGTTCATACCCCGCGTCTTCACCACCATTGAACCCCTAAAGTCGCTTGTTTTTACCTCCGTCCAAGCGTCCTCAAAAGTAGTCAATCTGCTGCTCTCGCTAGAGGACTACCTGCAGCAACTAGACAGGTCAATCGAGAACCGCCACCGCATGATCAATGAGTTCAAGGAGCGAAGGTTTCCCGCTGGCGCCGAGGAGGTTCACATCTACCTCGGCCTCCCGTTTGGAGATGGCCACAGAAGTGTCGAATATGGCGCCACCCTCGACGCAATGAGTCAGTACGTTGACGACGTCATCTTCTACAGTTCAGAACTCGCTAAGGAACTTTCAGCCCGCGGCAAAGAGGTACAGGCCAGGTATCGGAGGTTGTTCAATGATCCCCCTCCAGAAGTTTCTAGCATTGACCTATCAATTGCGAAGGAACGTGGACTACTTCCTCCCGCGGAACGCTACGAAGACTGGCTATCGGCATTCCGAAAGACTGATGAACGCATTGCTTGGTGGCAGCGTGACGCCTAACGAATAAGGGTAGATCGTGCGAGCGAAGCGACGCCACGATCTGAACCGTTTGTTGGACGAGCCCGTGTCACGAGCGCGGATGCTGGGCGTTCACAGAAGATATGTCTTGAGGAAGATGCCCGGTTTTTCGGGCTGAGCGCGATGTCGAGCGCGAGCTCGCGCGCGTTCGAGATGTCGTTACGGCGCCAAGTGCGTGCTGCCCTCGATTGTGCGCCAGTCGATCGCGTTTCTGGACGAGTGCGTGCCTCAGC
>JADCHQ010000041.1 GCA_020248405.1 Rhodocyclaceae bacterium
GCGGGCCTCTTTACCGTACGTGCTGCCACCGGCTCCACGGCAATGGAGCAGGCAGCGCAACAGTCGGGGGTACGAGCCAGCTCGGTGGAGGTCTGCTTAGGCACCGGGGTCGGGCCTTCATTCGTATTGCGACCTCATCGCACCTGCGTGCCACCTCATATGGTGCACCCAACCCGGGCTTTCATGCTCGGGGGCGAGTGGGACAACTCATGATTGGTTAGACAGCGATCGCCCGCGAATTGAAGCTCACAGTTACGCTCGTTCTCGCCTTCATCTTCGGTGTCGCGGCTGGTGGGTATCTCTTTGCGAAGAGCCTTCCGCGTTCCTTCTTGAACGTCTCGGCTTGCGAGGGGTCCTGTTATCGGCCAAACGATCTGGCAGGCTTGCTCGCCTCTGCCGCGATTCAGCGCGTACCCGGGTTGCTGCCATCGATCGCAGGCCAGTCCCCGGAGTGCATCGCGCTCAATCACCCGTTCCCTGAGGGCAGAATCCACTTCGTTCTGTTCCCCAAGCGAGACGTCAAGAACATCCTCGAGCTGACCGTAGAGGATGCGCCGTTTGTACTAGGCTGCTTTGCGCTGGGTCGAGAACTCATGAAGGGGCAACCGGCTGACAACTATCGCGTCATTACGAATGGCCCTCGCCTTCAGCATGTCACCTACCTGCACTTTCACATCATCGCAAAGTGACCATCCCGCTGCCTAACCCGACGTCAAGGCGACGTCTTGTGCCATGGCGCAAGCCGCCCCTCACCTCCACGTTAGACCGCAGGGCGCGCCCGTCAAGTACACTGCCGGCCATAGCGCCTACCATCGTCAGAGATGGCCAATTCAGGCTTTTCTTCTTTTGGCGGGAGTAGACACGGACTCACTTCCACGTGTCCCACCCGCAAGGCGAGGCGAAGTTCTGGCTGACGCCGCCGGTTCATGTGGCAAAGAACATCGGGCTGTCTGCGGCGCAACTGCGCCAAGCGCAAACAGTGGTGGAAGCTCATATACGGGAGATCGCAGATGCATGGAACCGTCACTTCGGGAGCTGAGGTAACCAATGTGTCGGCGCACTGCTTCTGGATCTTGCTCGGCGACGAGGAGCTTGCCGTGCCGTTCAGCGTCTTCCCGTGGTTCAAGAAAGCCACGATCGAGCAGCTCTCCGATGTACAGCGTCCCACCGAAGACAATTTGTACTGGCCGCAGCTCGATATTGATCTCGCGGTCCAGTCTATTCGCGACCCGGAAGCCTTCCCCCTGGTCTCGCGCGCGGTCCAACCCCACGTTTGAGCGGACCGCCCGCCAGCGGGGCTGGCGGGTGCCCTCGCGGCTTCGCCGCTCGGCGGCCTCTTATCTTGAACGTTGGGCTTCATGAGAACAATCAGATGATTTCTCAGAGCTGCCTGCTCATCGAGAGCAAGAAATTTCCTATCCAGCCCGGCGAGGACCAGGAGATCACGAACGAGCGTATGTACGGCAAGGCTCTTTGCACATACTTGCAAGAGCATCTGCCAAGGGCTGGGGTCAATGTGCCGTTCTTCTGCAATGAAGATTGGGGCTGGTGGCTAGAGGTTGAACGCGGCGATTTCAAGATGGCACTCTGCATTTACTCGGATCCTGAAGCCGAGGGTAACCCTGAGAAATATGCGCTCATGCCATCGATCGATAAAGAGACAAAATGGTCGTGGTCACGCTTTAGGAGAGTTGATGTTTCAAAGGACGTCTCGGCGGTTATGGATATCGTTGAGCGCACATTCGCGAGCGATAAAGATGTTTCGGCTGTAACGAGGCATGATGATTTCCCTTTTTAGTCCGGCAACCCGACAATCGACCGGAGCGCAAACACCCGCCGTGCGCCTCACCATCCGCACGCCCGCTACTGACCTGGATCAAGGCCCGGTTGGCAGGTGCTATGGTGTACTTGCCGCGTGAGCCGGGGCCACCGGCCCGAGCTGGGGAGACCACCGCATGCACCCGCAGGTTAAGGCTTTCTTCGATCCCGCCACCTGGACACTCACCTATGTGGTCTTTGACGCCACTACCCGCGATGCGGTGGTGATCGACCCGGTCCTCGACTACGACCCCGCGGCCTCCTGCACCGGTGAGCACGCCATCGGCCCGGTCATCGCTTTTATCGAGGCTGGTGGACTCAAACCCTGGCTGTCGCTGGAAAGCCACGCCCACGCCGATCACCTCACCGCGGCGCAGCGCCTGAAGGACCGCTACCCGGGGCTCAGGGTGGGCATCGGTGCGCGCATCACCGAGGTGCAACGTTTTTTTGCCACCGTGTTCAACCTCGAGGACCTTGCCAGGGATGGCAGCCAGTTCGATCTGCTGCTGGAGGATGGCCAGCGCATCGCCGCCGGCAGTCTGGAGGTGGAGGCCATCGCCACGCCGGGGCACACGCCGGCCTGCATGAGCTTTCGCATCGGCGACGCGGTGTTCACCGGCGACACCTTGTTCATGCCCGACTACGGCACGGGCCGTTGCGATTTCCCCGCGGGCAGCGCTGCCGACTTGTACGATTCCATCGCTCGCCGGCTCTATGCCCTGCCGGAGGAAACGCGGGTGTTCGTGGGCCACGACTACCAGCCCGGCGGCCGGGATGTGGCCTGGGAGTCCACCATCGGCGAAGAGAAACACACCAACGTGCACCTGCGCGCCGGCACCGGGCGAGAAGAGTTCGTGGCCTTCCGCCGCGACCGCGACCGGGCGCTGGCCGCCCCGCGGCTGCTCTACGCTGCCGTGCAGTTCAACATCAACGCCGGGCTTCCTCCGCCGCGAGAGGCCAACGGCACGGCCTACCTGAAGATTCCCCTGCGCATGGACGCCTGAGAAGGGCGCTTAGCCGCCCTTGCCGCGGGAGTCGCGCAGCGTCACCGCGCGGTTGAAGACGGGCGCGCCGGGGCGCGAGTCGACCCGGTCGGCCACGAAGTAGCCATGGCGCTCGAACTGGAAGCGCTGCTCCGGCAGCGCGTTGGCCAGGCCCGGTTCCAGCAGGGCGGCGGGCAGCGTGTTCACCGAGGCGGGGTTGAGCTGCTGGCGGAAATCCGCCTCGCCCGCGCCGGGATTGGCCACGGTGAACAGGCTTTCGTACAGACGCACGGGCGCCGCCAGCGCGTGCGCCGCGCTCACCCAATGCAGCGTGCCCTTCACCTTGTAGGCGTCCGCGCCAGGGGTGCCTGAGCGGGAGTCGGGCATCAGTTCGCAGTGCACGGCGGTGACGCGGCCCTGTGCGTCCTTCTCGCAGCCGGTGCACTTCACCACATAGGCGAACTTCAACCGCACCAGGTTGCCGGGGAACAGGCGGAAAAACCCCTTCGGCGGCTGCTCGGCGAAGTCGTCGCGCTCGATCCACAGCTCGCGGGAGAAAGGCAGCACGCGCGTGCCCAGTTCGGGCCGCTGCGGGTGGGCAGGCGCCTCGCAGTGTTCCACCGAGCCCTCGGGCCAGTTGTCCACCACCAGCCGCAGCGGGTCGAGCACGGCGAAGGCGCGCGGCGCGCGCGCGTTCAGGTCCTCGCGCAGGCACTCCTCGAGGATGGCGTGTTCGATGGTGGAGTTTTCCTTTGCCACGCCGATGCGCTCGGCGAACAGCCGGATCGACTCGGGCGTGTAGCCACGGCGGCGGTAGCCGGTGATGGTGGGCATGCGCGGATCGTCCCAGCCGTCCACGTGACCCTCTTCCACGAGCTGGATGAGCTTGCGCTTGCTCAGCACCACGGTGGTGAGGTTGAGGCGCGCGAATTCGTACTGGCGCGGCAGCGGCCGCTCCAGCAGCCCGAACTCGGCCAGGCGCTCCAGCACCCAGTCGTAGAGCGGCCGGTGGTCCTCGAACTCCAGGGTGCACAGCGAGTGGGTGATGTTCTCCAGGGCGTCCGAGATGCAGTGGGTGTAGTCGTACATCGGATAGATGCACCACGCTTCGCCCGTTCGATGATGGTGGGCGTGCCGGATGCGGTAGATCACGGGGTCGCGCAGATTGATGTTGGGCGACGCCATGTCGATCTTCAGCCGCAGAACGTGGGCGCCGTCGGGAAATTCGCCGGCGCGCATGCGGCGCAGCAGGTCGAGGTTGTCCGCCACCGGCCGCTCGCGGTAGGGGCTGGCGCGGCCTGGCTCGGTGAGCGTGCCACGCAGCTCGCGCATCTGCTCCGGGCTGAGGCTGTCCACATAGGCCAGCCCGTGGGCCACGAAGGCCTCGGCAAAGCGGTACAGCGTCTCGAAGTAGTCGCTCGCGTAGAAGAGGTGGTCCCCCCATTCGAAACCCAGCCAGCGCACCGCTTCGAGAATGGAGTCCACATACTCCTGCTCTTCCTTGGTGGGGTTGGTGTCATCGAAGCGCATGTGACACGCGCCCCCAAAGGCAGCCGCCATGCCGAAATTCAGGCAGATGGACTTGGCATGGCCGATATGCAGGTAGCCGTTGGGCTCGGGCGGGAAGCGGGTGCGCACGCGCGCCGGGTCGGGCGCGGCGCCAGCCTGAGCGGCAGCATCGCCCGGCGCTCCGCGCCAGCGCCGCCCGGCATAGGCGCCCCGGGCCAGGTCGTGTTCGATGATGCCGCGAATGAAATTCGACGCAGCCGGCGCATTTTGGCCGGGATCAGGCTTATCCAAGCGGGCGTGTCCTACAAGGGCCGGACGGAACCGTAACGAAGGCCGCGATTCTAGCGTCTCGCGCTCCCCGTGCCTCAAGGAAACTTGGGGCGCACCGGGCGCAGCCCGGCCCCAGGGGCGCTCAGACGTAGCAGGGGCCGTCGACGAGCGGATGGGCGGCCACGAAGGCCTCGTCCACGGTCACACCCAGGCCGGGACCTTCCAGGGGACGCACGCAGCCGTCGGCATCCACCGCGCAGCCGACGTCGCCAAGCCCGTCCCGGAACGGATTAACCCGGGAGACATCGGCCTCGAACCAGCCGGCGTTGTCGATGGCGCACAGCAGATGCACAGAGGCAGCCATGTTGAGAACCGTCATGGAGGTGTGAGGGTGAATGCGCAAGCCCGCCGCTCCAGCCAGATGGGCAATGCGCATGGCCTCGGTGAGGCCGCCGCTCTTGGACAGGTCGGGTTGCAGCACTGTCACCGCTCCATCCTCGACCAGGCGCCGGAACTCGTGACGTGTGTAATGGTTCTCCCCGCAGGCCAGCGGAGTGCGCCCAAGGGATGCGGCACGCCGGTAGCTGGCGGCATCGGGCGCTGGAAAAGGCTCTTCCAGCCAGCCCACCGCAAGTGCATCGTAGGCCGGCATGACCCGCCGCACGGCGTCCAGGTCGTAGCTGGTGTTGGCGTCCACCAACACCTCCAGGGAGTCGCCGAAGGCCTCGCGCACGGCCTTCACGCGCGCCACATCGCGGTCAGGCCTGTCGCCCACGCGCAGCTTCACGGCGCGAAAGCCGCCCTCCACGTGGGCGCGCGCCTCTTCCACCAGCGCCGCCGGGGGCTGGTAGCCCAGGGACACCCCGCCCGCATAGGCGGGCACCGCCCGGCTCGCGCCGCCCAGCAGCCGGTACAGCGGCAGGCCCAGCGCTTGGCCGCGGATATCCCACAAAGCCATGTCCAGGCCTGACAGCGCTATGCAGGCCGCGGCTCCCAGCCCGTGGGAGGCCAGTTGACGGTCGTAGACGCGCTTCCACACGCCGTTCACATCGTGGGCGTCCATGCCTGTCACCAATTGGCACAGAGTGGTCTCCACCAGCCGGGCCACTGCCCCGGGCGCGCGCCCGTGGTGTGCCTCGCCCCAGCCCCGCAGGCCCGATTCGGTCTCCACCCGCACCAGCACCGCGTCGCGTTTCACCTGGCGGCCCACGCCGAGGGTGACGGCGTGTTCCGGCGCCACGGGATGGGAGATGGGGAAGGCGCGTACCGCGCGGATGCGCAGGCTGGAGGCGCTCACCGCCGGTTGCCGTACGCCATCGGCCCGCGGCCCGGCGGGCGGGTGGAGCGGGGGCCGCTCACGCCAAACCCGCGGGCAGCAGTGCCACGTCCACCAGCCGGTAGGCCGGCGCATAGGCGCGGCGAAAGGCCTCGGAGTGATGCAGCGCGGGCCAGCTGTCGTTCGCGCACCGCGCCACGAAGCCTTCCACCTCGGCGCGCGGCGCAGGCACACCACCCGCGGCGGCCAGGTCGCCGAGGCAGCCGCAGAAACGCGCCAGCTTGCCCGGATCGGGCGTCCAGCCCGTGGCCGTGCCGGTGAAGGCCTCGGCAAGCCTTGCGGCGGGGAGGCCGCGGGCCGCCCAGGGGCGCAGGTGCACCCGCGCCAGGCGCCCGTCGGGCGAGATGGGGTCCACCAGCGGCTCGTCCGGGCCCGCGCCCAGGGCGGCCAGCTCGGCGTCCAGGCGCGCCAGCGCGGTGGCGGCATCGGCGGCGTGGGCCGGCCCGAGAGCTGCCTGATGCAGCAGCTTGTACACGTCCACCAGCGCCATGGCCGGATAACGGGCGCGGTGGGCGCCAATCAGCTCGGAGATGAATTTCATGGTTGCCCTGCCGCCGTCATTCGGCGCGGATGCCTTTTTCGCGAATCACCCGGCCCCATTTGTCGGTCTCCGCGGCGATCAGCGCCGCGAATTGCGCTCCCGAGCCGCCGGCGGGCTCCAGGTCGATTTCGGCCAGCCGCTTCTGCACCGCCGGATCGCGCAGCGCCTCGTTGAAGGCGGCATTGAGTTTTGCCAGCACCGGCCCGGGCACCCGCGCCGGCGCGAGCACCCCGTACCACGGCGCGATGCTTGCCTCCGGATACCCGGCCTCGGCCATGGTGGGCAGGGCCGGGAACAGCCGCGAGCGCTTCGCCCCCGTCACCGCCAGCGGCCGCACCTTGCCCGCCTGGACCATGGGCAGAACGGAGGGCATGTTGTCGAAGATGAGGTTCACCTGCCCGGCCACCAGATCCATCAGGGCCGGCTGCGAGCCCTTGTAGGGCACGTGCACCAGGTCAACAGTGGCGGCGCCGCGGAACAGTTCGCCCGCCACGTGCAGCGACGAGCCGAAGCCCGAGCTGGCGTAGGTGAGGGTGCCGGGCCGGGCTTTCGCCAGCGCCACCAGTTCCTTCACCGAGGTGGCCGGTACCGAGGGATGCACCGCCAGCAGGTTGGCGATGGATCCCACCAGCATCACCGGCGCGAAGTCGCGCTGCACCGAAAAGGGCAGGTTGGCGTACAGCGACGGATTGAGCGCGCAGGTGCCGATGGTACCCATGACAACGGTGTAGCCGTCGGGCGCGCTGCGCGCCACGATCTCCATGGCCACGTTGCCGCCAGCGCCGGGGCGGTTGTCCACCACCACCTGTTGGCCCAGGGCGCGCGCCGCCCGCTGGCCGAGCAGCCGCGCCAGGATGTCGGGCGTGCCGCCCGGCGGGAACGGCACCACCAGACGGATGGGCTTGGCAGGCCACTCCTGGGCCTGGACGGGGCCCGTGACAAATGCCGCCAGCAGTGCAGCGGCAGCAACCAGCAGAAAACGCATCGCGGCCTCGGGAAAAAAGCGCGCGGCGACTATAGCACCCGCCCCACCGCCCGGAGCGGGGCGGGCGGCGGCCTTCAGCGATACACCAGCACCGGGATCTTCGAGTGCGTCAGCACCTGCGTGGTCTCGCTGCCCAGCAGCAACCCGGCCAGGCCACGGCGGCCGTGGGAGGCCATGTAGATCAGGTCGCAGCGCTTTTTCTTTGCCACCTCGATGATGGCTTCCCAGGGCACACGGCTGCTTTGAACGTGAGTGGCACAGGGTACGCCCATGGCCTCGGCTTCCTTCGTCACGGCGGCGAGGATCTTCTCGGCCTGGCGCCGGGCGCGAGCCTCATACTCCGCCTGGGGCAGGAGGTCGGGCGGGAAGTACTCGCCGTAGATCATCAGCTCATAGGCCGGCGGCGAATTGAAGGCGGTCACCTTGGCGCCCAGGGCCTTGGCGAATTTCAGCCCCGCCTTGACGGCCTTCCGGGACAGCGGCGAGCCGTCGGTGGGAATGAGAATGTGCTTGTACATGGCGCGGTGTCCTCGCTGTTCGATGGTTAAGATGGCAGTGTCGGCAGGCGCGGCGCCGCGGGCGTTGACCTGGATCAGCAAACGCGCCCGCCGTCGCCGCGCCGCTATCATGCGCGACCATGAATCCCCTCACTCTCGCCACTCTGCGGCTGCTCAGCGACGGCGGCTTGCGCTCCGGCGAGCAAATGGCTGCAGCCCTGGGCGTGACCCGCGCCACCGTCTGGAATGCCATGCGCGAGGCCGAATCCCTGGGGCTCGAAGTGCAACGCCTGCGCGGCCAGGGCTATCGCCTGGCGGCCAGCCCCGCCTGGCTGGATGCCAACCGCATCACCGCGGCGCTTGGCGCCGGGGGCGCGCGGTTCCAGGTGCAGGTGGCCGAGGCGGTGGACTCCACCAACACCCAATTGTTGGCCGCCGCGGCCGCCGGTGCGCCCACGGGCAGCGTGCTGGCCGCGGAGCTGCAAACGGGCGGCCGGGGCCGGCGCGGCCGGGCGTGGACCAGTGGCCTGGGCAGCTCGCTCACCTTTTCGCTGCTGTGGCGCTTCGAGCAGGGCGCCGCCGGATTGTCCGGCCTGAGCCTCGCCGTGGGCGTGGCGGTGGCCCAGGCCCTGGCGGCGGCGGGCGCCAGCGGCATCGGCCTCAAGTGGCCCAATGACATCCTGTTCCAGGGCCGCAAGCTCGGCGGCATCCTGGTGGAATTGCAGGGCGACGCCCTCGGCCCCGCCGCCGCTGTGGTGGGCATCGGCATCAATGTGCGCCTGCCCGCGCCCTTGCGCGCCGCGGTGGAGCAGCCGGTGGCCGATCTGGCGGAAGCCGGGTGCATCCCTGAGCGCAATGGGCTGCTGGCCGGGCTGCTGGCCCGGCTGGCCGAGGTGATGGAGCGTTTCACCGCCGAGGGTTTCGGCCCCTTCGAGTCAGCCTTCCGGGCGCTGCACGTGCTGCACGGCCAGGCCGCCCAGGTGCTGTTGCCCGACGGGCGCGTGCTGCAAGGCGTGGTGGAGGGTACCGGCGGCGACGGTGCGCTGCTGCTGCGCACCGCCCAGGGTGTGGTGCGCCTGCACGGCGGCGAGGCGAGCCTGCGGGCGGCCGGCGCGGTGTTGCCATGAGCACCGCCGTGCTGGTGATGGATGCGGGCAACACCCGCATCAAATGGGGGCTGCACGATGGCGCCGACTGGAGTGCATCGGGCGCGGTGGCCACTTCCGAGGCCCACGCGCTGCCGGCAGCCCTGGCGGATCTGCCGCTGGCGCCGTGCCGCCTGCTGGCCGCCAACGTGGCCGGTCCAGCGGCCCGCGCAGCCATCGAGACGGCGGCCCGCAACCTTGGCATCGCGGCTGTGTTCCTGCGCCCGGCGGAGCGCTGCTGCGGCGTGCGCAACGGCTACCGCGATCCGGCCCGGCTGGGCGCCGACCGCTGGGCGGCGCTGGTGGGGGCGCGGGCGCGCACCGGCGCGGCCTGCGTGGTGGCCAATGCCGGCACGGCCATCACTGTGGACGCCCTGGACCGCGATGGCCTGTTCATCGGTGGCCTCATCCTGCCGGGCGTGGAGCTGATGTTGCGATCGCTGGCCGGCGGCACGGCGGATCTGCATGAGGAGCGCGGTGCTTTTGCCGAATTTCCCGTCACCACGGCAGACGCCATGACGAGCGGCGCGTTGTGCGCCGCCGCGGGGGCCGTGCGCGCCATGATCGAGCACCTGCAACGGCGCGATGGCGAGGCGCCGGCCTTGCTGCTGACCGGCGGCGGGGCGCCCGCGATCGAGCCTCGCCTGCCGGGCGGCGGGTTGCTCGTGCCGCGATTGGTTCTGGAGGGCCTGGTGCGCATCGCCACCCAGGAGTACGCGCCGTGAAGGGGCTTGCGGGCGCGCTGCTGATCGTCAACCTGGCGTTGTTCACGTGGGGCTGGCTGCGCGAGCACGCGCCGAGGGTCGAAGATGCCCTGGCGGGGCAGGAATTGAACCGCGATCGGCTGCGGATCCTGGCCGGCGAATCGGAGCCTGTCCCAGTGCCTGTGCCGACGCAGACACCGGCATCTCTACCCACCACGGTGGTGTTGGCCGAGGCTTGCCTGGAGTGGGCGCCCTTTGCCGCTGACGAGGCCGAGCGTGCCCGCGAGGCTCTGCAGTCCCTCGCGCTGGGGCCGCGGCTGGTGGAAGGCTCGGTCACCGTGCCTGCCGGGTGGTGGGTTTACATCCCGCCGTTCAGGAGCCGCCAGCAGGCCGAACGCAGGGTGGCGGAGCTGGCGCGCCAGGGCGTGAAGGACACCTACATCGTCCAGGAGCGTGGCGATTGGGAGAATGCCGTGTCGCTGGGGGTGTTTCGCGGCGAGGAGGGCGCGCGGCGTTACCTCGAGACTCTCAAGGCCCGCGGGTTGCGCTCGGTGGTGGTGGGGGCGCGGCAGCAGCAAGCCCGCCTGGTGGCGCTGTACATCCGCGAGCCGCGCGAGGCCGAGACCCAGCGGCTGACGGATCTGCGCCAGGCCTTTCCGGGCACCGCGGTGCGTGCCGGACCCTGTCCGTAGGGATCGCGGCGTCAGCTTGCCGCGGGGGGTGCTGCCGGCTCTGCCAGATTGCGGGTGAGCGGATCGATTTCGAGCACGCGCCGGTGGTGGCGCTCCAGGTCGGGCCGGTGGGCGATGCTCAGGATGGTGGTGCCCGGCAGGCGCTGCACCAGCAGCGCGTAGAGCGCCTGCTCCGAGGCGGGGTCCAGGCTGGAGGTGGCTTCGTCCAGGAACAGCCAGTCGGGCCGGTGCAGCAGCGCCCGGGCGATGGCCACGCGCTGCTGTTCCCCGCCGGAGAGCCGCTGGCTCCAGGGCGCCACCTCGTCCAGCTGCCCGGCCAGCGCCTCGAGCCCCACGTCCGCGAGGGCCGCGCGCAGCGCCTCGTCCGTGAAGGCATCGGCCGCCGAGGGATAGGCCAGCGCATCTCGCAGGCTGCCCAGGGGAAAGTAGGGCCGCTGGGGCAGGAACAAGGTGCGCGCGCCCTGCGGCACCCGCACCGTGCCCGAGCCGAAGGGCCAGATGCCCGCCATGGCGCGGAACAGCGTGCTCTTGCCCGAGCCCGACGGCCCGCGCAGCAGCACCCGCTCGCCCGCACCGAAGGTTGCCCGGGCCGAGCCCAGCAGGGCAGCGCCGCCGGGCAGGCGCAGGCTCACGTCTTCCAGCGCCAGGTGTGCGCCGCCCTGGGCCAGCCCGACGCCCGGGTCGGTGCGGGTGCTCGACTCGGCCTCGGCAATGGCCTGGCGAAACCCCGTGAGCCGGTCCACGGTGGCCTTCCAGGTGGCGAACTCGCCGTAGGCGTTGATGAACCACGACAGCGCGTTTTGCACATAGCCGAAGGCGCCGGCCGTCTGGGTGAGATCGCCCAGCTCCAGCTTGCCGGCGAAGTAGCGCGGCCCCGCCACCAGGTAGGGGAAGATGATGGCCGCCTGGGAGTAGCCCACCGTAAAGGCATTGAGCAGCTTCTGGCGCTTCATGATCTCCCACCAGTTGCTGGCCACGGCGGCGAAGCGGGTGAGGAACCCCTGTCGCTCGCCGGCTTCGCCGCGGTAGAGGGCCACGCCCTCCACGTTTTCGCGGAAGCGCGCCAGGGAAAAACGCAGGTCCGCTTCGATCCGCTGGCGGTGAAAATTCAGGCCGATGAGACGCCGGCCGATGGCATGGGCAATCCAGCTGCCCGCCGCCGCGTAGGCCAGCGCCACCCACACCATGTAGCCGTACACCTCCCAGGTCTGGCCGCCGAGGCTGAACTCGAGAGCACCCGACAGGCCCCACAGGATGCCCACGAAGGACACGAGCGTCACCACCGAGTCGAGCAGCCCGAGGCTGAGCGACAGCGACTTGTCCACGAACAGGTCCAGGTCCTCGGCGATGCGCTGGTCGGGGTTGTCGGTGGGCGCGCCGGTAAGCTGCATGCGATAGTAGTTGCGCCCCCCCAGCCACTGCTCCAGGTAGAAGGCGGTGAGCCAGCGCCGCCAGCGGATCTGCAGCCCCTGGCGCAGGTACACCTGGTATACGGCCATGACGATGTAGATGCAGGCCAGCAGGGTGAACTGGGTCATGAGCGGCACGAAGGTGGAGCCGTCGCGCTTTTGCAGCGCGGTGAAGAAGGTGTTGTTCCACTGGTTGAGCTGCACGTTCATGTACACCATGCCCAGGGTGAGGGCGACGATGGCGGCCAGCAGCAGCCGCGCCGAGACGCGCTCCTCCGAAAACCAGTAGGGGCGGGCAAGCTGCCAGAGCTCGGCCATGAAATGCCGGGCGCGGGTGGAGCGGGAAACCATGGGGACTCCTTTCGAGGCCGGTGGCGCCGGCACCCGCAGCGCTCAGGCGCCGCGGATTCGGGACAGCAAGGCGGTGGTGGAGCGTTCGTGACGAAAGGCGATGGAGTGCACGCTGCCGCCCCAGGCCTGCACTTCACGGGCGCCCACGATGCGATCCACGCTCCAGTCGCCGCCCTTCACCAGTACCTCGGGCCGGGCGGCGAGAATGGCGGCAAGCGGCGTGTCTTCCTCGAACCAGCTCACCAGATCGGTGCACTCCAGCGCGGCCACCACGGCCATGCGGTCTTCGAGGATGTTGACGGGGCGATCCTCGCCCTTGCCCAGCCGGCGCACGGAGGCGTCGCTGTTGAGCGCCACGAGCAGCGTTGCGCCCAGGGCGCGCGCCTCTGCCAGGTAGGTGACGTGGCCGCGGTGCAGGATGTCGAACACGCCATTGGTGAACACCAGCGGGCGTTTGAGGCCGGCGGCGCGGACGGCCAGCTCGCCAGGTGCGCAGAGCTTGCGCTCGAAGGCTGGCGCAGCCGCCACCCGGGTCAGGCCGCGGCGCCAGCGGCGGCGTCGCCGCCAAGCGTCTTGCGGTAGCGCGACAGCTCCTGAACCGTGGCGATGGGGCGCTCGAACAGGATCGAGAGGTTCTTCAGGATAATGGCCACCACCTTCTGCTCCCACTGGCGGCCGAAGTGGATCTGGCCATCGAGCCAGCGCTCCAGCCACTGCGGATCGGGCAGGCGCGATTGCACCGTGTCGTTGGGGAATAGCGCCTTGCTCACGTGCAGGTTGGTGGGGTGCAGCGCCTTGGCGCTGCGCGCCGAACTGGCCATGAGCGTGCCGATGCGGGCGAAGGCGCCGCGGGCCTCGTCGCCCAGCCGGTCGATGGCGCGGCGCATGTACTTCAGGTAGGCGCCGGCGTGGCGCGCCTCGTCGCGGGAGATGATTTCGTAGATGGACTTGATCACCGGCTCGGTGTGCCAGGCGGCGGCGCAGCGGTACCAGTGATTAAGCCGAATCTCGCCGCAGAAGTGCAGCATCAGCGTTTCGAGCGGCGGCGCCGGGTCGAACTCGAAGCGCACCGCGTGCAACTCCTGCTCGGTGGGCGCGAGCTCGGGGCGGAAACGCCGCAGGTATTCGATCAACACCAGCGAGTGCTTCTGTTCCTCGAAAAACCACACCGACATGAAAGCCGAGAAGTCGCTGTCGTCGCGGTTGTCGCGCAGGAACATCTCTGTGGCCGGCAACGCCGACCACTCGGTGATGGCGTTCATCTTCACGGTCATGGCCTGCTCGTCGGACAGCAGGCCGGGGTCGAAACGGTCCCACGGCACGTCCTCGGCCATGTCCCAGCGCACGGATTCGAGCTGGCGGTAAATCTCCGGGTAGAGCATGGGGCTGGGGGTCCGTTCAGAGGGCCGGGAGTGTATCAGGGATCGGCGCGCGCCTAGAGGCGCTCCAGGGCCTCGAGCATGCGTGCCGCCTCGGCGCGGATGGCGCCGCGGGCCGGGGCATCAAGGCGCGCCACGTTGCGGGCCATGAGGGCGGTGCGCGGGTTGCGCGCGAACTGCGCCTCGTACTGGTCGAGGAAATTCCAGTACAGGGTGGTAAACGGGCAGGCGTGCGCGCCGAGGCGTTCGCCGGGCTTATAGCGGCATCCCTTGCAGTGGTTGCTCATGCGGTCGATGTAGGCGCCCGAGGCCACGTAGGGCTTGCTGGTGAAGCGCCCGCCGTTGGCGTAGAGCGCCATGCCGGCGGTGTTGGGAAGCTCCACCCACTCCACCGCGTCCACGTACACCGCGAGGTACCAATCGGCCACGGCCTGGGGCGAGAGCCCCGCCAGCAGTGCGAAGTTGCCCGTCACCATGAGGCGCTGGATGTGATGGGCGTAGCCGTGGCGCATCGTCTGGCCGATGGCTGCCCGCATGCAGGCCATGTCCGTCTGGCCGGTCCAGAACCAAGCCGGCAGGGGCCGCGTGTGGCCGAAGTGGTTGTCGGCGGCCAGCTGGGGCATGAAGTGCCAGTACACGCCGCGGATGAACTCGCGCCAGCCCAGGATCTGGCGCACGAAGCCCTCCACGCCGGCCAGGTCGAGGCCGCGCTCGCGCCAGGCGCGCAGCGCCGCCTCGATCACCTCGCGCGGGTCCAGCAGCTTGAGGTTGAGGCTCGACGACAGCAGCGAGTGCCACAGGAACGGCTCGCCCTCCCACATGGCGTCCTGGTGGCGCCCGAAGGAAGGCAGCCGGTGTTCCACGAAGTCCGCCAGCACCCTGAGCGCTGCGGCCCGGGTGACGGGCCAGGCAAAATCCTCCAGTGCTCCGGGGTGCGCGGCGAAGCGCGTCTGCACCAGGGCCAGCACCTCGCGGGTGATCGTGTCGGGCGCCTCGCGCAGCGGCGGCGGCACCGTGCCCGGCCCGCCGCGCGAAAAGCCCTGACGGTTGTCGGCGTCGAAGTTCCAGCGCCCGCCGGTGGGCTCGCCATCCTCCATGAGCACGCCGGTGCGGGCGCGCATCCAGCGGTAGAAGTGCTCCATGCGAAACTCCCGCCGGCCCTCGGCCCAGCGCGCGAATTCGGCACGGCTCAGCAGGAAGTGGCTGTCCGATACCCAGGTTCCCGCCACGCCGGCCCGCTGGCAGGCCGACTGCACGGCTTCCTGCACGCGCCATTCGCCCGCTTCGCAAGCCACCAGGCGCTGCGCGCCCAGGTGTCGCAGTGCCGCCTCGAGGCGTTCACCGAGCCCGGCGGGCCCTGGCGCATCCAGGGGCACATAATGCACTTGCCAGCCCTGCTCGCGCAGTTCGGCGGCGAAGTGGCGCATGGCCGACAGGAACAGCGCGATGCGTGCCTTGTGGCTCCAGACGTGGCTGGCTTCACCCTGGGCTTCGATGAACAGCACCGCCGCGTTTGCACGATCCACGCGGGCGAGTGCCGGGTTGGAGACGCTGAGCTGGTCTCCCAGCACTAGCACCCAATCAGCGGGCACGACGGGATTCCTTGCGGCAGCGATCGGAGCAGTAGAGCACTTCAGTCCACGTGTTGCGCCAGCGTTTGCGCCAGGCCATGGGGCGGCCGCAATGGGCGCAGGGTTTGCTAGGCAGCGGCTTGGGCACGGCGCTGCAACCTGTCAGCGTCGATCCTCAGCCAGGGCCGTGAACTGCGCGCCAGTCAGCCACCATGGACCCAAGTTGGTCGAGCGAGCGCACCAGCGCCACCCCCTCGATGGCCTTGCGCAACCGGCGCACGCAGCTGCCGCCGGCCCAAAGCTCCACGTTGCGGGGTAGGGCGAGGCGCAGATCGCGCAGCCCCGAAGCCGCCAGCCGCTCGGGAAAGGCTGCGCTGAAGGACAGCGCCACGATGTCGGCCCGGTGTGCGCTGGCAGCGCGCACGATTTCAGGCGCCGGGGTTTCCGTGCCCAGAGGAATGCAGGTTGCCCCTTCCACCACCAGCGCAGCCTCCACCATGAGAAGGCCGAGGTTGTGCGGTTCGGTCGGGAAAGAGGTGAGAAGGACCCGTGGTGCGGTGCTGTGGGCCTGGGCGGAGGTGATGGCGTTGCGCAGCAGGCCCTGGATCTGCTCGGTGTAGAGGTGCTCCTCGAAGACGGCGAATTCGCCACGCACCCAGGCTTCGCCGACCGCGGTGGTGAGTGGTGCGACGGTTTCCACCACGAAGCGGAGCAGACCCTGCTTCATGAGCATCTGATTGAGCCGCTGACGAAGCTCCTGCAGTTGGTGTCCGCGGATCAAGGAGAGCACCTCCTGGATCTCGGTGCTGTGCTCCAGGGCGCCTGCCGGCGCTGTTCCCAGCGCGTTCAGGTCGTCCAGGTGCAGCCCGATGATCTTGCCGGGGCGGTAGCCGCGGTCCATGAGCCGTTTTACCGCCCGCAGCTTGGCGATCTGGTCGTGCGGGTAGATGCGCTCGCCGTGCTTGTCTCGCAGGGGGCTTGGAAAGCGGTAGCGGCGCTCCCACATACGAAGAACGTCCTTGGACAAACCCGTGTCGCGTTCCACGGCGCTGATCGACAGCATGGACTCCGCGGGAAGGACTGCCGCGCTCACCGCGGAGGCCTGCCGCAACCCGGAGTTGCGCGAAGACGTATCAGTTTTTTCCATGGATTCAGTACCTTCGGTTTAAGGTGCGGTTGTCTTGGACAAATGTTTGACAACGGCCAACTGAAGACATATGGTATCGGCACGTTTGCAGTTTGACTAGGACAATTTGTGTTCTGGGAGGTCACGATGGTCCGCCAAGTTTCGATTGTTTCCGCACTCGCAATGGCTCTGGCGCTGACGCCTACCTTGGGGAGAACCAACGCCGGCCAGCCCGCGGTGAACGTCTCTGTGGCCGCGGTGACCAAGGCAACGTCTGTTCGTGACAACCGCAACCGGGCGGGCGCTCCCGACGAAGCACCCGCCAAGGCCACTTCCGCTGCGTCTGACGAAGCTCGCCTGAGCGAGTACATCGAAATGCACGGTCGCGCCACCGACTACACCGGTCGCGCGTCCTTCATGCCCTGGTCGTCCCTCAAGCAAATGGCCAACTAGTGGCAGCACCGTCTTCAGGTCGCAGGCACGTCTCCCCTCAACCGCGTGCCACCCCCGCGCGGATCGCTTGCGACCTGAACCCTTTTTCCCATGTGGTCCCACGCATTGACTCAAAAGGCCCCGCATGAACGCCCCTGAAAAATTCGTCCTTCCCGACATCCAATCGGTGACAGATACCCGTGCAGTGCCCATCAATCGGGTGGGCGTCAAGGGGGTGGTGCATCCCATGCGCATCCGCTCCGCCTCGGGCGAGGCGGTCGCCACCGTGGTAACCGCTGACATGTACGTTGGCCTGCCTGCCGAGGCCAAGGGCACCCACATGTCACGCTTCCTCGAAATTCTGCAGTCTCAACACGAGCCCCTGGATGCCCTGACGTTGAGGCATTTGTTCGACCGCATGCTCTCCCGGCTGGACGCGTGCAGCGGCTACCTCGAGCTGGCGTTCCCGTACTTCATCACCAAGTTGGCGCCCGTGTCGGGCGTAGAGAGCCTGCTGGATTACCGGGTCAAGCTGCGCGCCGAGGTGACCGCTAACCGCGGCTATACCTACACCGTCACGGTCACGGCGCCGGTTACAAGCCTGTGCCCCTGCTCCAAGGAAATCTCCGACTACGGTGCCCACAACCAGCGCTCGCACATCACCATCAGCGCTGAAACCCAGACCTCCTTGTCCATCGAAGAATTGGTCACCATGGCCGAGGAAGAGGCTTCCTGCCAGGTCTATGGCCTGCTCAAGCGCCCGGATGAAAAGTGGGTCACCGAGCGCGCCTACGACAACCCCAAGTTCGTGGAAGACTTGGTGCGCGACATCGCACTGCGTTTGAATCGCGATGACCGTGTGCTGGCATATGTGCTGGAATCGGAGAATTTCGAGTCCATCCACAACCACTCGGCCTATGCCCTGATCGAGCGTGACAAGCGCGTGCACGCCTGAAGTGATCGAGGCTGGTCTGCAACGCCGTGGCGAGCGCGCCAGCGTCGTCCCGGCGGGCATGGGTTTCCATCTCTGTCCCTTGAGCGTGTCGCAGCACGGGGCGGGGGTGCCACCATTCGGGAGCCGGCCGTGAGGCGCATCGCTGTCGTGGGTTCGGGCATCGCCGGACTCTCCTGCGCATGGCTGCTGTCGCGCACCCATCGCGTGACGCTGTTCGAGGCCGATAGCCGCCCCGGGGGGCACACCCACACGGTCGATGCGGAAGTGGAAGGCAAGCACTTCCCCGTGGACACCGGATTCCTGGTGTTCAACGACCGCACCTATCCCAACCTGTGCGCGTTGTTCAACCACCTTGGCGTGGTCACCGTGGCCAGCGATATGAGCTTCAGTGTGCGCATCGACGAGGCGCGTCTGGAATGGGCGGGCAGCAACCTCGCCACGGTATTCGCCCAGAAGCGCAACCTTGTGAAGCCCGAGTTCTGGGGCATGTTGAAGGACATCCTGCGCTTCAACCGGACGGCCACGGCGGCGGTGCGTGCCGCCCGCCCGGTGGCGGGCACCACGGGCGAGTTTCTCCAGGCGGGCGGCTATGGCCGGGCGTTTCGCGAGTGGTACCTGCTGCCCATGAGCGCAGCCATCTGGTCATGCCCCACGCAGCGCATGCTGGAGTATCCCGCCGGCACCTTCCTCAATTTCTGTCACAACCACGGCCTGCTGCAGGTCAGCGACCGGCCCCTGTGGCGCACCGTCTCCGGCGGCGGGCGGGAGTACGTGCACCGGCTGCTGGCGGACTTGAGCGATGTGCGCCTGGCCACGCCGGTGGTGTCGGTCACGCGGCCCGCCGCCGGTGGCGTGGCGGTGGCCACTGCCGCCGGTGTGGAAGCCTTTGACGAGGTGGTGCTGGCGAGTCACAGCGACCAGTCGCTGGCCATGCTCTCCGATGCGGATGAGGCCGAGCGGAGCATTCTCTCAGCCGTGCGCTACCAGCCCAACGAGGCCTGGGTGCACACCGACGCTTCGCTGTTGCCCCGCCGCCGCGGCGCCTGGGCAGCCTGGAATTATCTGGCCGGCTCTCCCTGGGCTGACGGCCGGCCTGTGGCCGTGAGTTATCTGCTCAACAAACTGCAACCGATTCCCTGCCGTGCGCCGGTGATCGTCACCCTCAACCCGGTGCACGAGCCGCGCGCTGAGTCGGTGCTGCGGCGTATCTCCTACGCCCATCCGGTGTTCGACCAGCCGGCCATTGATGCCCAGGAGCGGCTGGCGCGGATTCAGGGCCAGCGGCGGGTGTGGTTCTGCGGGGCCTGGACGGGTTACGGCTTTCACGAGGACGGCCTGCGCTCGGCTCTGCAGGTGGCCAATGCCTTGGGAGTTATGGCGCCATGGCAGCCTCAGGTTCTGGCCGCGTAGCGCCGCTGGTTTTCTTCGGCCGCGTCATGCACGCGCGGCTGCGGCCCAAGCCCAACGTCTTCAGTTACCGGGTTTGGTATGTGCGCGTGCCACTGTCGGGCTTGCACCTTCTGCGCTCGCCGCTGTTGTCGCTCGACCGCCCGGGGCTGTTCTCCCTGCGGACCCGCGACCACGGCCCGCGCGACGGCTCGCGGTGGCTGCCCTGGATACGCGCTTTGCTGTCCGAGCACGGCATCCACCGGGCTGACGGCGAGGTCTGGCTGCAATGCTTCCCCCGGGTGCTGGGTTACGTGTTCAATCCAGTGAGCTTCTGGCTCTGCCACGATCGCCATGGCGCCCTGCGCGCCGTGCTCTGTGAGGTGAACAACACCTTCGGCGAGCGTCACAACTACCTGCTTGCCCATGAGGACCAGCGCCCCATCGCCGCGGGTGACGAGCTGCGCGCCCGCAAGGTGTTTCACGTATCGCCCTTCTGCGACGTGGCGGGCGAATATCGCTTCCGTTTCGGGGTCGACCCCCATGCCACCCTTCTGCGCATCGACCATGGCGACGCCTCGGGGCGGCTGCTCGTCACCACCCTGTCGGGGGCCGGTCGGCCCGTTTCCAGGGCGGCCCTGCTGCGGGCGTTCTTCGCCTATCCTCTCATGACGGCGGTGGTGATCGGCCGCATCCACTGGCAGGCCTTGCGGCTCTGGTGGAAGGGCGTGCCGTTTTTCTCCAAGCCGCTGCCCCCTGTGCAGGAGACCACAAGATGAAGCCCAACGATTTGCCCTCCATGCAACTGCCCGCCGCCGTCGCTGCCCCGGCCGTGCCGCGCAGCGCGCGGCTGCTGCTCGCGCTTCTCGATCGCCTCTCGGCTGGCCGCCTGGACCTGACCACGCCCAATGGGCACATGCGCGTCTTCGAGGGCCGGACACCCGGTCCGCAGGCGCACTTGCGCATCCACGACTGGAGCGCTTGCGCCGCCGTGCTGCGGTCGGGCGACATCGGTTTCGCCGAGAGCTTCAAGGCAGGCCACTGGGACACCCCGGATCTCGCCGGCCTGCTCACCCTGGCGGCCGCCAATCATGCCGCCCTGGGGAGGGCGATATACGGTCGCTGGTGGGGTTGGGCGTTGTACCGGGTCCGGCACCTCCTGCGTACCAATTCCCGCGCGCAAGCTAAGCGCAACATCCACGCGCACTATGATCTGGGCAACGACTTCTACGGCCTGTGGCTCGATTCCAGTATGACCTACTCTGCCGCGTTGTTCGATGGCCAGCCCGAACTCACGCTCGAGCAGGCCCAGTTGCGCAAGTACGCGCGCATCGTCCAGCGGTTGGGGCTGCGGCCGGGGGCGCGGGTGCTGGAGATCGGTTGCGGCTGGGGCGGTTTCGCCGAGTACGCGGCAGGCGCCCATGGCTTGAACGTGCATGGCATCACCCTGTCGGCGCGGCAGCTCGAATGGGCCCGCGAGCGCATCGGCCGCGCCGGGCTTTCCGGGCGGGCCACCTTCGAGCTGCGCGACTATCGCGACCTGCGCGGCCGCTACGACGCCATCGTGTCCATCGAGATGTTCGAGGCCGTGGGCGAGCGCTACTGGCCGTCCTATTTCCGCACCCTGCGGGAGCGCTTGCAGCCCGGCGGCCGCGCGCTGGTCCAGACCATCACGATCGAGGAGGGGCTGTTCAACCGCTATCGCCGCGGCACCGACTTCATCCAGCAGTACATCTTTCCCGGCGGCATGCTCCCCAGCCCGCGGGCGTTCCGCGATCATGCGGCCCGCGAGGGGATGTCCATCGGCGAAGTGAAAGCTTTCGGACCCGACTACGCAGAGACGCTGCGCCGGTGGCGGGCAACCTTCAATGCCCGCGCTTCGGACCTGCGGGCCCTGGGTTTCGACGAGCAATTCGCGCGGCTCTGGAACTTCTACCTCGCCTACTGCGAGGGAGGGTTCCGTGCGGGCACCATCGACGTGGTGCAGGCAGAGGTGGTCCATGCTTGAGCGCACTTCACGATGGCTTGCGGGCGTGGCTTTGGCGGTGGCGATCCTGTGCGCCGAGGCGGCCGGGCTTGCGCCCTTGCCAGAGTCTCTCGCCACGGGTGACAACCAGTATCGCGTGCTGGGAAGCGGCAGGATGCGCTGGTTCGGTTTGCATCTCTATGACGCTGCGCTGTGGGTCAGCGGCCGCGAACACGGCTGGGACCAATCCTTCGTGCTCGACATCCGTTATGCGCGAGACTTTTATGGCGCGCGCATCGCTGAAGCCAGTGCCGACGAGATCAGGCGGCTGGGTAGCGGCGACCCCCGCCGCATCGATTCGTGGCGCGAACAGATGGCGCGCATCTTTCCCGACGTGCGCAAGGGCGAGCACATCACCGGGGTGTTCCGTCCCGGCCTTGGCGCCGAGTTCTTCTACCAGGGCCGCCCCCTGGGTACGGTGTACGACGCGGATTTCGCCCGCGCCTTCTTCTCCATCTGGCTCGATCCACGCACCCGCGAGCCGAAGTTGCGCGCGGCCTTGCTGGGCCAGCGGTGAGCGCCGTGGCGCTGTCCCGCGCGGGGCTTTGGTCCTACGCGGCGCTTGCACTGCCGCTGGCCATGGCGGCCCTGCCGGTGTACGTGCACGTGCCCAAGCTCTATGCCGATGACCTAGGGCTCTCGCTAGGCCTGGTGGGCGGAATTTTGCTGGCGGCGCGCCTGCTCGACGCGGTGCAGGACCCGCTGCTGGGTTGGTGGAGCGACCGTGCAGCGGGCACCGGCGGCGGCCGGCAGCGCTTCGTGGTGGCGGCGCTGCCGCTGCTGGGCTTGGGGGTTCTGGGACTGTTCAACCCGCCTGTGCTCGGCGCTGGCGCGCTGGCGGTGTGGCTGGCCGGATGCCTGGTGGTGGTCTATCTCGGCTTCAGCATGGCCTCCATCAGCTACTACGCTCTGGGAGCGGAGTTGTCTGCCGATTACCACGAACGTACCCGGGTGACGGCAGCGCGCGGTTCGCTCGCCGTGGCCGGGGTTTTGGTGGCTGCGGCGTTGCCGGCGCTGCTGGCGGGCGGTCAGCCTGAGGCTGCCGGACTGCGCGGCTTCAGCCTGCTGTTCGTGCCCGTGCTGCTGGTGGGTGCGGGGCTGATGCTGTTCGGCACCCCCAGGCCGCCTCAGGCCGCTGCGGCCCCCGTGGGGCTGCGCGACAGCCTGGCCGGGCCTCTGGCCAACGGCGGGTTCCGCTGGTTGGTGGCGGTTTTCGTGGTGAGCGGGGTCGCCTCCGCCATTCCCGCAACCCTGATCCTGTTCTACGTCCAGGATGTGCTGGGCCGTTCCGATCTCAACGGCGTGTTCCTCGGCCTGTACTTCCTGTTCGGCGCGGCGGGCATGCCCCTGTGGGTGGCGGCTGCGCGCCGCCTGGGCAAGAAGGGTGCTTGGCTGGCCAGCATGGCCATGAGCATCGTTGCCTTCGCCAGCGCCTTCGCCCTGGGCCCCGGCGATGCCGTTGCCTTCGGTCTGGTGTGCGCCCTGTCGGGCATCGCCTACGGTGCCGAACTGGCGCTCCCGGCATCGATCCTGGCCGACGTGGCCGACCGTGACCGTGCCGCGGCGCCGCCTGACGGCGCCTACTTCGGCCTGTGGCAGTTCACCGAAAAGCTCAACCTGGCGCTGGCCGCCGGGCTGGCGCTGCCGGTGCTTGGCGCGCTCGGCTACCAGCCTGGCAGTCCCCAGGGCGCCATGGGCACGCTGTCCTTCATGTACGCCGCCGCGCCCTGCGCCCTCAAGCTCGTGGCAGTGGGGTTGCTGTGGGCCGCGCCCATCGAACGGCTGCGCTGGCAGCCCAACGTCTACCCGGGAGTTTCTTCGCCATGAAGCGCGTGATGCAATGGATTGCCGCGGTGCTGCTCGCCGCGGGTCTGGCCGGCTGTGCCGGCGTGAAGCCCGAGGCCTACAGCAGCCAGACCCCCGTGCTGGACCTGGCGCGTTACTTCACCGGCACCATCGACGGCTGGGGCATGGTGCAAGACCGCTCCGGCACGGTGCTGCGGCGCTTTCACGTGGTGATCGAGGCCCGCTGGGATGGCGACACCGGCATCCTGGACGAATCCTTCGACTGGTCCGATGGCCGCAAGGAGAAGCGGGTTTGGACGGTGCGCAAGGGTGCGGGCGGGCGCTACACGGGCACTGCCGGCGACGTGGTGGGCGAGGCGGCCGGCGTGGCCGCGGGAAACGCCTTGCAGTGGGTGTACGTGCTCAAGCTCCCCGAGGACCAGGGCGGCTGGCAGGTGGACGTGGACGACTGGATGTACCTGGTGGACGAGGCCACGTTGCTGAACCGTTCCACCATCAACAAGTTCGGCATCCGCTTCGCCGACATCACCATCGGCTTCCGCAAGCGTTGATGCCGTGCCCCTGAACCCCCCCATCTCCTCCTGGCGAGAGCGGCGCGTCTGGGTGGTGGGCGCCTCCACCGGGATTGGACGCGCCCTGGCCGAAGGATTGCTGGCCCGCGGCGCGCGTGTGGCCGTGTCGGCGCGCCGCACCGGGCCCCTGAACGAACTGGCCCAGGCCCAGGGCGAGGCCGTGGTCGTGCTGCCCCTGGACGTGACCGATGCCGGTCAGGTGCGGGACGCGGCCGAGGCGCTCGTGGCCCGCTGGGGCGGCTGCGACCTGGTGCTGTGCGTGGCCGGCAACTACCAGCCCATGCGCGCCTGGGAACTGGACCTGTCGGCGGCGCGCCAGTTGGTGGAGGTCAACGTCATGGGGGTGTTCAACGTGGTGCACGCGGTTCTGCCCGCGTTGCTCGCCCAGGGCGGCGGCGGCATCGGCATCGTGTCGAGCGTGGCGGGTTTTCGCGGCCTGCCGCGCAGCCTCGTGTACGGGCCCACCAAGGCGGCGCTCATCAATCTGGCCGAGGCGCTCTACCTCGACCTGCACGGCCGCGGTGTGGCGGTGCACGTGATCAACCCAGGTTTCGTAAAGACTCCCCTCACCGATCAAAATGATTTCCAGATGCCGGCCCTCATAAGCGCCGAGGAGGCGGCCGCCCACACGTTGCGGGGCATCGAGCGCGGCGCGTTCGAGATCCACTACCCCAAGCGCTTCACCCTGCTGCTCAAGCTGTTGCGTGTGCTGCCCTACCGCTGGTACTTCCCCATGATTCATCGCATCACGGGGCTATGAGCGGCGTCATGGACCTGGACGAGATCGTGCGCCGCTTCGAGTCGCTGCAGAAACATGAGGTGGCTCGCATGGGCGAGTTCTACACCGAGGATGCCTTCTTCAAGGACCCGTTCAACGAGGTCCGGGGCGTGGCGCGCATCGAGGCGATCTTCCTGCGCATGTTCGACACCCTGCACGAGCCGCGCTTTCGCGTGGTGAACCGCATCGTCCAGGGCGAGCAGGCCATGCTGGAGTGGGATTTCACCTTCCGCATCCCCCGATGGCCGCCGCGGCGCCAGTGGTGCATTCGCGGCGCGAGCCACCTGCGCTTCGCACCCGACGGCCGCATCGCCTACCACCGCGATTTCTGGGACACGGGCGAGGAGCTGTACGCAAAACTGCCGGTGATGGGCGCGCTGGTGCGCTGGCTGCGCCGGCGCATGGGTTGACCATGACACCGCGCTACGACCGCGCGCTGGTGTGGTTGCGCCGCGACCTGCGCGCCGAGGACCACGCGGCACTCCATCATGCCCTGCGCGAGGCGCGCGCGGTACGCTGCGTGTTCGTGTTCGACACCGACATTCTCCATGCCTTGCCTTCACGCGCCGACCGCCGGGTGGAGTTCATCTGGCACGCGGTGGCGCAATTGCGCACGGCGCTCGAGGCCCTGGGCGGCGGCCTGGCGGTGCTGCACGGTTGCGCGCGCGAGCTGGTGCCGGCCCACGCCGCCGCCATTGGCGCCGACGCGGTGTACTGCGCCCACGACTACGAGCCCCAGGCCGTGGAGCGCGATGCGGCCGTGGAGCGCGCACTGCACCACAGCGGGCGGCGGCTGCACAGCTTCCGCGACCAGGCGGTGTTCGAAAAGTCGGAGCTGCTCACTCAGGCGGGCAAGCCCTTCACCGTGTTCACGCCCTACAAGAATGCGTGGTTGAAGGCGCTGGACCCTGGCCGGCTGGCGCCCCTGCCCGTGGCGACCCATGCCGCCGCCTTCGAGCCCGAGCCGGCTGCGCCGCTGCCCTCGCTCCAGGCCATGGGCTTTGGCGAAACCAACCTCACGTCGCTGGCCTTGCCCCTGGGCGCCTCGGGTGCGCGCCAGCTGCTCGAGGATTTTCGCGGCCGCATGGACGGCTATCGCGAGCGGCGGGACTATCCCGCCGTGCGCGGGCCTTCCTATCTGTCCGTGCATCTGCGCTTCGGCACCATCGGCGTGCGCGAACTGGCTCGCGAGGCCCATGCCCGCCGCGGCGAAGGCGCTGCCGCCTGGCTGTCGGAACTCATCTGGCGAGACTTCTATTTCCAGATCCTGTGGCACCACCCGCACGTGGTGGAGGGCGCCTTCCGGCGCGAATTCGACGCCCTGCGCTTTCCCGATCACCCGGACCGGTTCGCCGCGTGGTGCGAGGGCCGCACCGGCTATCCCCTGGTGGATGCCGCCGTGCGCCAGCTCAACCAGACCGGCTACATGCATAACCGGCTGCGCATGGTGGCAGCCTCCTTCCTGGTGAAGGACCTGCACGTGCATTGGCGCCAGGGCGAGCGCTACTTCGCCGACCACCTCAACGACTTCGACTTGTCGGCCAACAATGGCGGCTGGCAGTGGGCCGCTTCCACCGGCTGCGATGCCCAGCCGTGGTTTCGCATCTTCAACCCCGTCACCCAATCGGAAAAATTCGACGCCGACGGCCGTTTCATCCGGCTGTACGTGCCGGAGCTGGCAACGCTGCCAGCGAAGTTCGTTCACGCGCCTTGGATGCTGCCGCCTCTGGAACAGCAGGCGCTGGGCGTGGTGATCGGCCGCGACTACCCCGCACCGGTGGTGGACCACGCCACTGCCCGGGCGGAAACGCTGCGCTTGTTCGGGGCGATCCGGGAGGGGTAGTCCCAAGCCGCGCACCCAGCGGCTCGCTTGGCCAGGCCCTCAGTGCCGAGTGGCCGAGCCGAAGCTCTGCACCTCCTGGGCAAACACCTGCTCGGCGTCCACGGCATCAAGGTTGTAGCGCTTGCGGCAAAACTCGCAGGTCACCTCCACGCTGCCGCGCTCGGCCACGATGGAGCGCACCTCATCGCGGCCGAGCATGCGCAGCATTCCCACCACACGCTGGTGCGAGCACGAGCAGCGAAACGAAAGCGTCGTGGGTTCGAACACCCGCACGTCTTCCTCGTGGAACAGGCGCCGGATCACGGTCTGGGCCGGCAAACCGAGCAATTCCGCGCGACGCAGGGTGGCGCCCAGATGCGTGATGCGGTTCCAGGTGTCGGGGTCCTCGTCCTCGGCGGCGGGCAGACGCTGAAGCAGCATGCCCGCGGACTGGCCGTCGTCACAGGCAAGCTGGATGCGGGTCTCGATCTGCTCCGAGGCCGCCATGTAGGCTTCCAGCGCCTGCGCCACGCTGTCGGCTTCCAGAGCCACGATGCCCTGGTATGACTGCGTACCATCCTTCGGGACGAGGGTGATGGCGAAGCGCCCGTGGCCCAGCAGCGCGCGCAGGGGCGACTGCGGCAGGTCGCCGTCCCAACTGGCGGTGGCGCGCAGCGTGCCCTCGCTGGTGACCTCCACCACCACCAGCTTCACCGGGCCGTCGCCCTGCATCTGAAGGATGAGCGAGCCGTCGAACTTGAGCGTGGCCGACAGCAGCGCGCCGGCGGACATCAGTTCTCCCAGGAGCTGGCGCAGGGGTGCAGGGTAGTCGTGGCGTTCGAGCACCGCGCGCCAGGTGGCGTCCAGATGCACCAGCAGGCCGCGCACGGCGGTGCGTTCGAAGACAAAGCGTTGCAGGCTGTCGCGCATGGGACGGTCCGGACGGGGTGACGCGGGCGGCGGGCTCAGGAGTGGCCGTTTTCGCGCAGCGCGCGCCGCTGCACCTTGCCGGTGGTGGTCATGGGCAGCGTGGCGGTGAATTCGAACAGCCGCGGCACCTGGTAGGGCGCGAGTCGCGCGCGCACGTGCGCTTGCAGCTCGGCCTCGAGCGCGGCGCCAGGGGTGTGGCCTGCGGTGAGCACCACCACGGCCTTGACGAGGCTGCCGCGATCAGCGTCCGGCACGCCGATCACCGCGGCGTTGGCCACGGCCGGATGGCGCAGCAGGCAGTTTTCCACTTCCGCGGGGCCGATGCGGTAGCCGGCGCTCTTGATCACGTCGTCGGTGCGGCCGTGGTACCAGTAGTAGCCCTGCTCGTCGCGCACCGCCACGTCTCCGGTGCGGGCCCACGGGCCCTTGAACTTCGCCGCGGTCGCACCGGGATTGTTCCAGTAGCCCAGGAACATCACCGGATCGCCCTCGTGGTGCACGGCGATCTCGCCAGGTTGGCCGTCGGGCACCGGGTCGCCGCGCTCATCCAGCAGCGCGATGCGGTGGCCGGGATAGGGTTTCCCCATGGCGCCCGGGCGGGGTTCGAACACCCGCGCGCAACCGCCCACCACGTAGTTCATCTCCGTCTGCCCGAAGATCTCGTTGATGGTCACGCCGAGGGATTCGCGCGCCCAGGCGTGCACCGTCTCGCCCACCGCCTCGCCACCGCTCATGAGGCTGCGCAGTCCCAGGCCGAACCGGCGCCGCGGCTCGCGCACTTCCTTCATGATCATCTTCAGCGCGGTGGGAAAGAGGAAGGCGTTGCGCACGCCGTATTTCGCCATCAGGGCGCAGGCGTGCTCGGGGTCGAAGCGGCCCCGGTAGGCTACCAGCGGCATGCCGTAGTGCCACGCGGGCAGCAACGCGTCGAACAGCCCGCCCGTCCAGGCCCAGTCCGCGGGCGACCAGAAGAGGTCGCCGGGCTCGGGGAAGAAATCGTGGGAGCAGGCGAAGCCCGGCAGGTTGCCGATCAGCGTGCGGTGCGCGAGCAGAGCGCCCTTCGGGGGTCCGGTGGTGCCGCTGGTGTAGATGATGAGGGCAGGATCATCGGCGTGGGTATCGAGGCATTCCCACTGGTCGGCGGCACGGTCCAGCAGTTCTTCCCAGGGTGCCACTGCCGTCTCCCGCGCACCGGCAACGCCGATGATGTGGGTCAGGCCCGGCAGCCGGTCGCGCGCCGCCAGCAGTTTCGGCAGCGTGTCGGGATCGGCGATGGCCACTTTTGCCCCCGCATCCGCGAGGCGATATTCGAGCGCCTCGGCACCGAACAGGTGTGACAGCGGCAGGGCAATGGCGCCCATCTGGTAACACGCAACGTGGGCGATGGCCGTCTCCGGGCGCTGCGGCAGCACGATGGCCACCCGCTCGCCGCGGTCCACGCCCATTGCCCGCAAGGCATTGGAGAGCCTGTTCGCGGCCGCCTGCACCTGGGCGAAGGTGTGGGTGGCGGTGGCGCCGCACTCGTCCTCGAAGTGCAGCGCCACGCGACGCGGATCGGCGGCGTGGCGGCCGCACACATCCCGGGCGATGTTGTAGCGCGACGGCACGCGCCAGCGGAAGCGCCCGGTCAATGCCTCATAAGCGCGTGCCGTGCGCGGCAGCTCCATGACGCTATCGACGATGTTCTCCACGGCGGTCACGGTCTGCAAGGCGTTTCAGTGCGTCCCGCGCTCATCTGCCCGGGGTATGCCCGGGCGGTACAGGCGCAGGCGCTCCCGCTCGTCGCCCGGGCGGCTGCCTTCCCACACCAAGGTCCAGGGCTCGCGCATCGGGTCCGTCTCACGATCCCCTTCCACTACCAGCAACGGACAATCCTCGGCGCGCGCGCCGGCCTCTACCCGCCGTGTCACCACGCTTGCGTGGTAGTGCAGCACCCCGCGCATGGACTCGCTCAGGGAAATGCTCGACAGGCAGGCCGCTTCGGCGGGCAGGTGTGCACGCAGGGATAGGGCCACACCCCGGTAGGACTTGGCGTTGTCCACCCACGCCACCATCAGCGTCATGGTGGCTATCCAGAAGGCCGTGGCGCCGCTGGCCCAGGCCACGATGGGCCGCTCGGGCGAGCGGCGCACGTTGAACATGGCTATCAGCCAGGCCAGCGTGGCGGCGGCGGCGATGGCCACCAGCAGCGGGCTTCGCACCGGCTGGTAGCCCGGCTCCATGCGGGCCATGTGGGCCGAGGCGCGAGCCGGCACCCCGAGGTCCACGGCCGACCAGTAGAACCACGCCACTGCCAGGAAGAACAGGAAGAACATCAGGGAGAACCAGAACAGCGCGTAGGCCGCGCCACGCGGCACGCTGGGCAGCCCCGGCACAGCCAGCAGCACCAGCGGCACCAGCAGCGGCAGGGCCATCAGTTCGCGCGGTTCGTGTGCGCCCGCCAGAACCATCAACGAGACGGCAAACAGGGTGAGCGGGATGCGCCACTGCGCATCGAGAAGCCGCCGCCTGGCTTGCCAGAGCGACCACAACGATAAGGGCAGCACCGGCCAGGCGAACCAAGACAGCGCCGCAATGAATCTGAGCTTCGAACCCGCACCGGCCTCCGCACGACCCGTGCCCATGTAGCGGCCGATTTCTTCGATCCACAACCACTCGCGCAGCAGCGCCGGGTCGCGCAGGTGCAGGGCGACGGGCCAGGCGGCCAGAAGCGGGCCGGCCACCAGCACCGCCAGCCCGCAGCCACGCAGCGCGGCGGCGCGCCGGTCGCCGCCGCCCAGCAGCGGCTCGAGCAGGGTGGCGGCCAGCAAGGCCAGCGCGGGCACCAGGCCCTTGGCCAGAAACGCCAAACCAATGGCCAGGCCCATGGCCGCGCCTGCAAGCATGGTGCGTCGAGGCAGCAGCACCAGTGCCCAGGCGAACAAGGCGAAGGCCGCCAGCAGCGCGTTGTCCGGCACCACCTGGTGGCCGGGTTGCACCAGGCCTACGCAACCCATCAGCATGAGCGGTGCCACCCACGCCCGGCCTTGGCCGAGCCATTCGCGCGCGGCCGCCGCCACGAGCCAGAAGGCCGCTCCCAGGAAAAGCACATTCACGAATCGTGCGCCGTCGTGCAGCGGCATCAGCGGTTGCAGCAGCGCGGCCATGGCTGCCGAGGCGGCAAGGTACAGCGGTGGCGAACGCAACCAAGGCTCGCCGGCCAGGGACGGTACCAGCCAGTCGCCCGTTTGCAGCATCTGGAACACCGCACCGAAGGCCTGCGCCTCGTTGGGTTTCCAGGGGTCTCGGCCCACCAGTCCCGGAATCATCCACAGCACGCACAGCGCGCCCACGAGCGCGGCAGGCCTGCGCTCGATGAAGGCCACGAGCGGTGCAAAGCGAAGGGTCTGCGCGCCGAGGATCATGACGTGATGGGAACGGCGTGGGGGAGAGAGACGGTAGACACCATTCTAGGGGGCCCGGTGCCGAGGCCTGGAAACAAAAAAGGCAGCCAAGGCTGCCTTTCGACTATCGGGTGGACGACTGGCTCGCCGTCACTTGGCGGCCTTGCGGCCGTAGCGCTGGTTGAATTTTTCGATGCGCCCCGCGGTGTCCACCACCTTGTGCTTGCCGGTGTAGAAGGGGTGCGAGGCGGAGGAGACCTCGATACGAATCACCGGGTACTCCTTGCCGTCTTCCCACTTCATGGTTTCGCGATTCTTCGTCTCGATGGTGGAGCGCGTCAGAAACGAGAAGTTGGCGCTCGCGTCGGAAAAAATCACGTCCTTGTATTCGGGATGAATGCCCTGCTTCATGGCTGGAATCCTGTAGCTGCCCGGCATTGCCGACCGCCGGCGGGTTGTGTCCGGGCGCAGCCCGCCTCTAGACGAAGGGCGCGGATTCTCCGCGATTTGCCCGGGCTTGGCAAGGCTTCGGCGCCACCCGAGGCTAGCCCCGCCGCATGGAGTCGAAGAAGTCGGCGTTGCCCTTGGTGGCACGCAGCTTGTCCACCAGGAATTCGGTGGCCTCGAGCTCGTCCATGGGATAGAGCAGCTTGCGCAGGATCCAGACCTTTTGAAGGATCTCCTGCTTGAGCAGCAGTTCCTCGCGGCGCGTGCCGGAGCGGTTCACGTTGATGGCCGGGTAGATGCGCTTCTCGGCCATGCGCCGATCCAGGTGGATCTCCATGTTGCCCGTGCCCTTGAACTCCTCGTAGATCACGTCGTCCATGCGCGAACCCGTGTCGATGAGGGCCGTGGCGATGATGGTGAGGCTGCCGCCCTCCTCGATGTTGCGGGCCGCGCCGAAGAAGCGCTTGGGCCGCTGCAGGGCGTTGGCATCCACGCCGCCGGTGAGCACCTTGCCCGAGGCCGGCACCACGGTGTTGTAGGCGCGCGCCAGCCGCGTGATTGAATCGAGCAGAATCACCACGTCCTTCTTGTGCTCCACCAGGCGCTTGGCCTTCTCCAGCACCATCTCGGCCACCTGCACGTGGCGGGTGGCCGGCTCGTCGAAGGTGGAGGACACCACCTCACCGCGCACCGAGCGCTGCATCTCTGTGACCTCTTCCGGGCGCTCGTCGATGAGCAACACAATGAGATAGATGTCCGGGTGATTGGCCATCAGCGAGTGGGCGATGTGCTGCAGCATGACCGTCTTGCCGCTCTTTGGGCTCGCCACCAGCAGGCCGCGCTGCCCCTTGCCGATGGGCGCGATGATGTCGATGATGCGCCCGGTGAGATTTTCCTCGGACTTGATGTCCCTCTCTAGGACGAAGGGCTCGTCGGGGAACAGCGGCGTGAGGTTCTCGAAGAGAATCTTGTTCTTGGTGTTCTCGGGCGGCTCGTTGTTGACCCGGTCCACCTTGACCAGCGCGAAATAGCGCTCGCCGTCCTTGGGGGTGCGGATCTCGCCTTCGATGGAGTCGCCGGTGTGAAGGTTGAAGCGGCGGATCTGCGAGGGGCTCACGTAGATGTCGTCGGGACCCGCCAGGTAGGAGGTATCGGGCGATCTGAGAAAGCCGAAGCCGTCGGGCAATACCTCGACAGTCCCGTCGCCGAAGATGCTTTCGCCCTTCTTCGCGGCGTTCCTGAGCAGCGCGAAGATCAGGTCCTGCTTGCGCATCCGGTTGGCGTTCTCGATCTCATGGGTCTGGGCCATGTCGACGAGTTCCGTGACGTGCAGGTGCTTCAGGTCGGAGAGGCGCATGGTGCGATGGGGGAGGGGGAGTGCCTGGGGGTTGTTGCGGGAGGGCCGGTGAGGCCCCTGGGGAAGGCCGGGCGGGGTGCCCGGCGGCGGGGCGGCTTGGCCGGAACCGGCCCTCGCCCTGAGAATATGACCGCGACGCTAGCGCCGTTTACAACACGCTGTCAATGAAAGCCTTGAGCTGCGATTTGGGCACCGCGCCCACTTTCTGAGCCTCGAGCTGGCCGCCCTTGAAGATTTGCAGCGTGGGAATGCCCTTGATGCCGTACTGAGACGGCGTGCGGCTGTTTTCGTCGATGTTGATCTTCGCCACCTTGAGCTTGCCCGCATATTCGCCGGCCAGCTCGTCCAGCGCCGGGGCGATCATCTTGCAGGGGCCGCACCATTCAGCCCAGAAATCCACCAGCACGGGGGTGTCGGCCTTGAGAACCTCGTCCTCGAAGGTTTCGTCGGTAATGTGATGAATATGGGCGGACTCGCTCATGAACGACTTCCTCGGCGGTTACAGGGGCAGTTAGGGAGCGCGGCAATTCCCGGTCGGGGCGCGCGGAAGGGAGGCGTAATGCTAGCCAAAAACGCCCGAGGCTGCCAAGCCGGGCTGGCGCCTGCTGTCACCGCTTCATGGCGCCGTTACAATTCGACTCGGAACACCGCGGGCGAACCGCCGGCGATGATCATGGTCATGGCGCGGGCGAGCCTCGCGGCGCACCTCCGATCGCTTCCCGCACCCGCTTTTCCCCACAGCAATCCAGGGCAGGCAAACATGGCTTATGTCGTTACCGAAAGCTGCATCAAGTGCAAGTACACCGACTGCGTGGACGTGTGTCCGGTGGACTGTTTCCGCGAGGGGCCGAATTTCCTCGTGATCGACCCCGACGAGTGCATCGACTGCACGCTCTGCGTGGCCGAGTGCCCGGTGGAGGCGATCTACGCCGAGGACGACGTACCTGCCGAGCAGCGTGATTTCATCGAAATCAACCGCGAACTCGCCAAGCAGTGGGAGCCCATCATCGAGAAGAAAGACGCCTTGCCCGACGCCGACGACTGGAAAGGCAAGCCCGGCAAGCGCGCCCAACTCGAGCGCTGAGGGAGGCTGCGCCGTCGTGTCCACGGCGGCGCCATGACCCCTCTGGCTGCACCGCCTGTGCGCACGCCGCTGCCCAGCGAGGTGGAAGCGGCGCTCGCGCGGGGCGCTACCGTTGTCACACCCACTCGCCGCCTGGCGCGAGACCTGCGACGCCGGTACGACGAGGCCAAGCTCGCGAGCGGAGCCCGTGTCTGGCCGGCGGCGGACGTCCTGCCCTGGCCCGCCTGGCTGCAGCGCACCTGGGAGGCAGTGGTTGCGGGCGACGACGCGCCGCGCGTGCTGTCCGAGCTCGAGATCGCCGCCCTGTGGCAACGGGCGGTGGAAGCCGACCACCTGGCGCTTCTTGAGCCTGCCGCGGCGGCGCGGCTCGGGCGCGAGGCGCAGCGCCTGGCGGCGGATTGGCACCTTTCCCCCGAGCGCGACCCCCACCCCCACGAGGACGTGCGCGCCTTCCTTCGCTGGCGGGCGTTCGTTGAGGCCGGGTGCCGCCGCCTGGGCGGTGTGGACCCCGCGTATCTGCCTGCGGAAATCGGCCGGCGGTTGACGCGCCCCGAGGCGCGGCTTCCCGCCGAGGTGGTGGCATACGGCTTCGATGCGCCCGCGCCAGCCATGGAGGCGCTGCTCGACGCGCTCGCTGCCGCTGGTTCCCACGTGCGCTGGAAGCCCCTGGCAGTCTTGCCCGGCGCGGGCAGCGTGGCGGTTTTCTCCGATGCGGGTGCGGAACTGGAAGGCGTGGCAGCGGCGGTAGGGCGCTGCCTGGAAGCCGATCCCGGCGCGCGCGTGGGGGTGGTAGTGCCCGGCCTGCATTCGCGCCGCGAGGCCGTGCGGCACGCCTTCACGCAGGCGCTCGATCCGCAGCGGCTGCTGGCTCCCGCGGGCGGGGGCGCGCCGGCCTTCGAGATTTCGCTGGGCGAGCCCTTGTCGAAAGCGCCCCTGGTGGCGACGGCGCTGGCGGCTCTGCGCCTGGGGTGCCTCGGCAATATCGCCCTGCCCGAGGCTGGCGCGCTGCTGCGCAGCCCCTACCTGGGAGAGGCCGAGTCCGAGAGCGTCGCGCGCGCCCTGCTCGACGCCCGGTTGAGGGAACGTGGCGCCTTGCGCGTGGATCTGGCTGCCCTGCGCTTCGAGGGCCGTTCGCCCGACGGCGCCCCGCGCGGCTGCGCCGCGCTTCTGCGCAGGCTGGACGTGTGGCAGCCCGTCGCCGAGGTGGCGCGCGAGGCGCGCCAGCTGCCCTCGGCCTGGAGCGTTGCCTTTCAGCAGCAGCTGGGCGCACTGGGTTGGCCCGGGCAGCGGCCCCTGGACAGTGCAGAGTTCCAGGCGGCCGAGCGCTGGCGGGCGCTAGTGGCGGGGCTCTCACCCCTGGATGGCGTGCTGGGGCGCGTGGATTTCGCAACGGCACTCTCGTGGCTGGCGCGGATCGCTGCCGAGACCGTTTTCCAACCCGAGACAGGACAGGCCCCGGTGCAGGTGCTGGGCCTGCTGGAAGCGGCTGGCCTGGCGTTCGATCATCTGTTCGTCACCGGCGCCACTGACGACGCGCTGCCAGCGCTGCCGGCGCCCCATCCGCTGTTGCCGCTGTCGTTGCAGCGTGCTGCGGCGGTGCCGCGCTGCGACGCCGCCTGGGAGACGGGATTCGCGGCACGCACGGTGGCCGCCCTGCAGGCGGCCGCGCCCCGCGTGTGCTTCAGTTGGTCTGCGCGCGACGGCGAGCGCGAACAGCGCCTCAGCCCGCTGCTGCGGGCGTTGCCCGGGATGGACATGCCCCTGCCTTCGCCCGCTCCGGCGGTGCGGCTGCGCCCGGCGGGCCGTGTGGAGGAGACGGTGGACGAGCGCGCCCCCCCGCTGGCCGGTGGCACGTCGGCAGCGGGGGGCGCGCGTTTGCTGGAAGACCAGTCCGCCTGCCCGTTCCGCGCCTTCGCGAGCCACAGGCTTGAGGCGCGGGCGCTTGCCGAGGCTGGACCGGGCCTGACGGCAGCCGACCGCGGGCGGTTGCTTCACGAAGCACTCGCCCTGCTGTGGCGCGGTCTGGGGTCGCAGGCTGCGCTGCTGGAGGCTTCGCCGCAGGCCCGCGACTCGCGGGTGGCGGCGGCCGTGGATGCCGCACTGGCGGGCTTATCCTCCAGCGGGCGCCTCACGCCGGCGCTGCGCGAGCTGGAGGCTGCACGGCTCGGCGGGTTGATGGGCGCGCTGCTCGAGCGCGAGGCGCTGCGCGCGCCGTTCGTGGTGGAGGCGTGCGAGGCCAATCGCCGGATCGTCATTGGCGAGCTGGCGATCGAGGCCCGGCTCGATCGCGTGGACGTGCTTGCCGATGGCCGGCGGGTGGTCATCGACTACAAGTCCGCCAAGGCGCGCGCGAAGCACTGGGATGGCGAGCGTCCCGACCAGCCGCAACTGCCGCTGTACGCGGTCACCCAGGATGGGGAGGTGGCGGCCCTCGTCTTTGCCGTGCTCAGCCCCGGGGAGGTGGGGTTCACGGGCGCCGGCGATGGTGCCGGGCTGCTGCCAGGGGTGGAGGACTGGTCGGGCTCGGGATGGGCGGTGGTGCTGGAGCACTGGAAGAAGGTGCTGGCGTCACTGGCCCGGGAGTTCCGCGACGGCCATGCGGCCGTGGCGCCGCAATACGGCCGGCGCACCTGCGAGCACTGCCACCTGGGACCGCTGTGCCGGGTGGCCGAGATTCCCGGTGAGAGCGACGGCCATGAAGATGGCCACGAGGACGGGGATGCCAGCCACTGACCGGATTCCGGACGCCGCGGCGCGCGCGCGGGCCCTGGACCCAACGGCCTCGTTCATCGTCCAGGCGCCGGCGGGGTCTGGCAAGACGGGGCTGCTGATCCAGCGGCTGCTGGCGCTGCTTGCGCGCGCCGACCAGCCCGAGGAGGTGGTGGCCATCACCTTCACGCGCAAGGCGGCGGCGGAGATGCGTGCGCGGGTGCTGGAGGCGCTGGACAGCGCGCGCGCCGACGGGCCGGTGACCGATGGCAACGCCGCCCTCACGCGCCAACTGTCCAAGGCGGTGTTGGCGCGCGACGCAGAGCGCGGCTGGGGGCTTGCGCAAGGCAGCCCCGGCCGCCTGCGCCTGCTCACCATCGATGCCCTGTGCGCCCAGCTGGTGCGGCGCCTGCCGGTGCTGTCGGGCTTTGGCGCGCGGCCCGAACCGGTGGACGACTCCGAGCCGTTGTACCGCGAGGCCGCCCGCGCCACCCTCGGCGCGATCGACTCCCGCGAATCCGCGGCGGCTGGCCCCCTGCGAGTGCTGCTCGGGCACCGCAACAACGATCACCAAGGGCTGGAGGCGCTGCTGGTGAAGATGCTGGCGCGC
Organism: Rhodocyclaceae bacterium; assembly: GCA_020248405.1. Taxonomy (GTDB): domain Bacteria; phylum Pseudomonadota; class Gammaproteobacteria; order Burkholderiales. Next base: position 36,614 of record JADCHQ010000041.1, read on the forward strand.
CGCGACCAGTGGCTGCGCGTGCTCCTGCAGGCGGGCGAGGAGGGGCTGCAGCGCGAGGTGCTGGAGCAGGCGTTGCGCGATGCGCTCACCGATGCGCTCGAGGAACTGTGCGCCCACGCGCCCGCAGCCCTGGGGGACGGGCTCTTGGCTGTGGCCCGCGCCGCGGCCGCCAATCTCGAAGCCGAGGGCAAAGCCGATTTCGCGCCGCTGCGGACCATCACCCATTGGCCCGGCGCCACGCTCGATGATCGCGCCGCCTGGGAGTGCCTTGCTCAACTGGCGCTCACCAAGGAAGGCGCGGTGCGCGCGGACGGTGGTGTAAACGCGAAAATCGGTTTCCCGGCGCCGAGCACCACGAAGGACAAGGCGGAGAAGGCGCGCCGCGCAGCGCTCAAGGCAGACCTCGCCGCCCTGCTGGCCGAGTTGCGCGAACTTCCCGCCTTTACCCGGCGGTTGCATGCGGTGCGCGGCCTGCCGCCGCCGTCCTACCCCGATGCCCACTGGGCGGTGGTGGAGGCGCTGGTTTCGGCGCTGCCGGTGGCCGCCGCTCAGCTCGAACTGGTGTTCGGCGCCCGCGGCCAGGTGGACTTCACCCAGGTTTCCCAGGCGGCGCTGCGTGCGCTAGGCAGCGACGAGGATCCCACCGACCTGGCGCTGGCACTGGATCACCGCCTGCGCCATGTGCTGGTGGATGAGTTCCAGGACACCTCGGTGGCGCAGGTGGAACTGCTGGAGCGCCTCGTGGCCGGCTGGCAGCCCGGCGATGGCCGGACGCTGTTCCTGGTGGGCGATCCCATGCAGTCCATCTATCGCTTCCGCGAGGCCGACGTGGCCTTGTACCTGCGGGCCCGCGCCCGCGGCGTGGGAGACGTGCCGCTCGAGCCGTTGCTGCTGGAGGCCAACTTCCGCTCGCGCCCCGGCATTGTCGCCTGGGTGAACGAGACCTTCGCCCGGGTGCTGCCGGCCGAGGAGGACATGGATACCGCCGCGGTGCCTCACGCACCCTCGGTGGCGGTACGGCCCCAAGCCGATGGCGAGGCGGTGGTGCTGCACCCCTTGACCCAGCCCGATGCCGAAACCGAAGCGCGCCTCGTGGCCCAGCTGGTGGCCGAGGGCCTCGCCCTGGGCCCGGACGCTTCTGTGGCTATCCTGGTGCGCAGCCGTTCGCAACTCAGTGCCATCGTGCCCCAGCTGCGCGGGGCGGGGCTCGCCTTCCAGGCCGTGGACATCGATCCGCTGGGCAGCCGCCCTGTGGTGCAGGACCTGCACATGCTTACCCGGGCGCTGCTGCACCCGGCGGATCGCCTCGCCTGGCTTGCGGTGCTGCGCGCCCCCTGGTGTGGTCTGCGCCTGGCCGACCTGGAGGCCCTGGCGCACGCCGCACCGACGCTTTGGGAGGCGATGAAGGCAGCGCCTTCCAGCCTTTCCGCCGATGGGTTGGCGCGGGTGGCGCACGCGCGTGCCGCGCTGGGCGCCTTCGTGGAGGCACGCGGTCGCGTCCCGGTGAGCGCGCGGGCGGAGGGCGCCTGGCTGGCTCTCGGCGGCCCCGCGGCTGCCGGCGCAGACGCTGACCTGACAGACGCGTGCCACTATTTCGAACTGCTGGCCAACGTGGAGGAGGCGGGCGATGTGGCGGACTTCGCCACCCTTGCCGAACGCGTGACGGCGCTGTTCGCGCCACCCGACCCGCAGGCCGACGGCCGGCTGCAAGTGATGACCATGCACAAGGCCAAGGGTCTGGAGTTCGACACCGTGATCCTGCCAGGGCTTGGGGCCGGCACGCGGGGCGATGAAAAGCCGCTGCTGCGCTGGCACCTGCGGCCTCGCCACGGCCGCGGCGCCGACCTGCTGCTCGCGCCGCTTGCCAGCAGCGGTGGCGAGCATGAGCCCGTGGGCGACTGGCTGGCAGGATTCGACAAGGCGCGTGCCGCGCACGAGATGGGTCGCCTGCTCTACGTGGCGGCCACGCGCGCCCGCGAGCGGCTGCACCTGATCGGGCACGCGCGCCGTCACGCGGACGGAACGGTGCATCCTCGTGCGGGTTCGCTGCTGGAGAGCCTGTGGCCTGCCGTGCAGGGCCGATTCGATCAGGCGATGGCTAGAGTGGCTGCGGCCGCCCCGGTGGCGCCGGCGCCCGCCGCGGCCGGCGCGGTGGTCCGGCGCCTGGTACTGCCCTGGACCATGCCGGACCTGCCCGGGCGCGCAGGTGGGGGTGCGCCGGCGCCGGTCGCTGCTGAGCTACCCGGCGTGGAGTTCTCCTGGGCCTCCGAGACTGCCCGCCACGTGGGCAGTGTGGTACACGCGGTTCTGCAGCACATGGCGGAGGAGGGGATCGAACACTGGACTCCGGTGAGGGTGGAGTCCATGGGCGCGGTGTTCGAGCGCCGGTTGCAGTCCCTGGGTGTCCCCGCGGCCCAGCGCCCCGTGGCGGGCGCCCGGGTGCGGCGCGCGCTGGCCGAGGCGCTGGCCGATCCGCGGGCCCGCTGGATCCTGGGGCCGCACGCCGAGGCGCGCTGCGAGTGGCGCCTGACCGGCGTTCTGGACGGCGCCCTGGTGGACGTAGCGCTGGATCGCACCTTCGTGGACGAGGACGGCACGCGCTGGATCGTGGACTACAAAACCGGCTTGCGCGAAGGTGGCGACGCGGAGGGCTTCCTGGACCAGGAGCGCGAACGCTACCGTCCCCAGCTTGAGCGCTACGCGCGGTTGCTGCGCGAACTGGAAGACCGCCCGGTGCGCTGCGGGCTTTACTTCCCTCTCATGCGCGGGTGGCGCGAGTGGTGACGAGCTGAACGATCGCGGGTTTCTCGTCCTGCCCCGCCCCCACTGGTCGAAGGGTCTCGGGTGCTGTAGCCGTCTTCCCCAAGGCGGGCGCGGCTTTCGGCTGGCGCTTGTCTGGCGAACCGCCACCTGGGTGCGCGTCTCCAGGTCTGCTGGAAAATCTATAAATAACTGATAAATAAACTTAAGTTTCTGGCGTGCAGGCTTTGCCCGGGCGCGGGCGCCGCGCGCTTGCGACCTCAAGTTGCCGCGGCGTTCGCCGTAAACCGGCTTGAGCAAACAGCAACGAACAGCGCAGCCCGACCGCGGCCATGTTTTGAAAGCCGGGGGTGCGACGCGGCCGCGACGTCCAGATGCGCCGCGCCCCGTGCGTTGTCGGCCTCGTGCGTCCGTGGACAAGCCCGCAAACAACAAGGAGACGAAGCATGGAGGATGTATCCCTCGACTTCACGATCAGCGCGACCGAGCCCCCCGCGCCAGCGGCAACGCTGCCCCGTGAGGGAGGTGTCGCAGCGCCGCCCAGTGTTGCCGCCAGGCCTGCCCCGTCAGGCTCTGCCTCGGAAGCGGCGTCTCCCGCCGACGCCTCTGCCGACCCGGATGGAGATGTGGATCTCTCTCCCTGGCAGTGTCGCCTGGCCGAGCGCCTCAAGGCACTCGAACTCCACCAGATGCCGCAGGTGTCACCGGTGGCGGCGAAACTGGCCGCTCTGAATCCGAACGAAGTCAGTGACGAGCGTGCCGTCTGCGGGCTGCTCAAGCAGGAGCCGGTGGTGGTCGCGCGCCTGGTTGGCCTGGCGAACTCTGCTGCCTACGGGGTGCGCGGGCGCACCTTCAACACGGTGGAGCAGGCGGTCTCCCGCCTGGGCCTCGAGCCCTCGGTGCGCATCGCCTTTGGCATCACGTGCGGCAAGGCGGTCAACAAGGCTCTCTCGTCCGGCTGGCGGGAGTTTCTGTGGTTGCATGCCCTGACGGTGGCTCAGGCGGCCACCCTGATCGCGACCAAGGTCCGGCCCAGCAAGCGGGCCGAGGCGCAGTTTGCCGGGCTGATCTACGACATCGGCGTCATGACCATCGAGGGCCTTGTGCCGGGCACCCTCGATCTGCTGGTGGACACGGCACAGGCCCGCAACAGCACCCTGGCGCAAATGCAAACCATCATGCTGGGCAAGGCCCAGCGGGCAGTGACGCCCGCGCTGCTGAAACTGTGGAGCGTTCCCGAAGAGATCGCCAACGCCGTCACTGAGCGCAACCCCTCCGACATGGAGCCGGATTCGCTCCCGGCCATTCTGTACGTGGCCGACGCCCTGGCGCGAAGCCACCCAGTGCTTGCCGCAATCTACGGCGACGAGGAGCCCCCGTTTCCCATGGAGACCATCGCCACTGCATCGGTCGGCGCGCGCGTATTGGCCCTGTGCCCCGCGATCGCCAAGATGGCCGACCCCCTGTCCGACAGTGTCGGTCGCGCCGTGGCGCGGCAGCGGGATGCGGCAAAGGAGTTCGCGGCGGCCTGAGTCCACGGGCGTCAATCGCCCACCCCTGCCGTGATTGCCCGAACCCCGGCTTTAGTCCTTCGGCGCCCCGCGGCAGCGGGTCTTGCCGGCGCGGTGCCGGCTTGCCTGGCGCCTCAGCCCACGGCCTGACCCGAGGTATCCGCCGCTGCCCCGCCAGGTGCGGCGGCCGTGCCATCGCCGGGGTTGGCGGTCGGCGTCGTCACTGCGGCCCGTGCCAGGGTTGGGCCTCCGCCCTTGCCGTAACGCGACATGAAGGCTTCGATGAAGTCCGCGCCGCTGTATCCGATGCCCAGCAGCGCGATGATGGTGGGCGAACCGATCTTCTCCCCATCCACCGGCACCGACAGGGATATCGCCCCCAGCACCCCGGCCACCGCGCCAATCAGCAGGCTCACCCCCAGACGGCCGCCGGAGAACTCCTGCTTGAGCCGGCTGCCGCTGGCGGCGGCCTCGTCGGCCACCTTCTTCAGACCGGGGATCACCCGGATGGCCTGCCCCAACGCCCCGAACATCGCACCGATCGCCATCAGTTGCATCCACTGGCTGGCGCTGTAAGCCATCGATTCCATGCTGTGTTCCTCCTTGTCAGGGGGCCGGGACAACGAAACTGTTGCGCACCCAGCCTTCCAGGCCGCTGCCGTCGGCGAGCGCCACGTGCGCCCACAGCGGTGCCATCTCGATCAAGTCCACGCTCGTGCCGGCCTTCAGCGGCGCAGCCACCAGCGGGTGCTCGGCGCCGGGACCGCCACGGATGTTGAGCAGCGGCGCATTCACCACCAGGCGGTCCCGGCCATCGTCACCGCGGCCGAACAGGTTGGAGCGGAAGCTCGCCATGCGAAAGGCCGGCCCGGGATCGGCCTTGCGGCCGGGCGCGATGTCGTCGTGCCCCAGCACGTCCTTCAAGCCGTAGTGGCGCACCAGCAGCCGCGCCACCGCCAGCGTGGCGCTCAACTGGGCTTCGGTGTAGGCGTGCCACCAGGCGTCGGCGGTCTCGTTCTTGTGGCGTGCCCGCACCACTTCGGACTCGGGATAGAAGGCGCCAAACCACGCCTGGTAGCGGGTGCCCACCTGGGTGAGCCGGCCGGCGTTGTCCAGTTCGATGCCGATGGAGTGGCGGTTCATGCCCTCCAGCCCCAGCCACGCGCTCTTGCCCGCATGCCAGGCCTTGCGGTTGAAGGGCATCAGTTGCCACAACCGGCCATCGCGACCGATCACCAGGTGCGCTGAAGCCGCGGCGCCGGGATCAAGGAAGTGCCGCACCGAGCTCTCCGCATCCCGCCCGGCGGTGTAGTGGATCACCAGGTACTGCGGCACGATGGGCCCGCCCTTGTTCGGCGAGTCGGTGAAGCTCACCCCATCGCCCGACAGCAGGTGGTCTGTGATCTGCATGTTTGCCTCCGAGGGTGCCTTCGGGGGTACGGCGCTGGAACGGCGCGGATTCGCGCTTCAATCGTATTCCGCGACCGCGGCAATAGCCACAGCAACCGGTGTATGCGCGAAAAGCGTTACGCCGCCCCTACGCCAGCGAGAGCCCCTGCGACCTGGACGTTGCTGCCGCATCCGCATCCGCTTTGCGAACCCAGCGCAGTGCGCTACTGGCCTGCTCTTCTTGCTCGCGCGGAAACGCTAGGGCGCCTCCCCGCGCGCGGTACCAAGGTAACGTCACGACTCACCGAAACCGACACTGGCGAGCATCGAGCAGAGACTCCAGCGCTGTCTGTGACCGATGCCAAGGCCAAGCGACCGGACGCCCAAATAGAGCCTCGCATCCTCAACGTTCCCCGTGCCCCGGTGATTCTCCGTAAGCCGCTTCCTGACCACTGACCGACGCCGCTGCGTTGCTATTGAGAATCCTCTAAATGCGTGACGTCTCACAGCGCCAGTTCGGTCTGTTGCCAGAACGCTCGGATCAGTTTCGGGCGACGCTGCATCGACTTCAGTCGCCGGCGCGCGAAGTCGCTCACTTCCGTGAGGGTGGCCGGACACAGATTGGCGATCTCGTGCTTCTTCAGGTACGCCCAGATCGCCTCCACCGGATTGAGCTCCGGGGCATAGGGCGGCAGGAATGCGATGGCGATCTGGCCGTTCTGGGCTTCGAGCCACTGACGCA
>JADCHQ010000042.1 GCA_020248405.1 Rhodocyclaceae bacterium
CGTCGGTCATCGCGGCTCTCCGGTGGCGATTTCTCGCAGCTTTCGAGCCGGATTATTCCAATTCCTGCGAGATTTCAACATACCGATTCTTCGCAAAAGCGTTATTCCATGCGGGTCTTCGGGGTTTTGCAGGGGCGACTACCTTAGCGTCCACTCGTTGTTCATTCGGGAGCGGTGGTGGCTGATGGCCTACGATCACCGAATCAACCGCTTCGTGCGCCAACTGGGCGCACCGCCCAGCGAGGGTCTGTTTCTGGACACGTCCCGGTCACCCTGCGGGCGTATTGCGGCCTTTGCGAGCGGCAATGCAGAGCGAAGCAGAGCCACCGCGTTGATGTTGTCACCGCAGCGGGACGGCGCTCGCAGTGTGCGCTTGGAGTCTCCTGGTTGCGGCGCGATTCGCAGCGTGGGGTTTTCCGAGGCCCCGCCCGCTGTCTACGCGGCTTGCGCGAGCGGCGCTGTGATTGGGTGGCGGTTGCCGCAGCAGCAATGACTGGGGCGGCGCAGCCCGCAACCACTCGCGCCAGGCGCTTGGCCTGAAGTGGCCGTTCACCGGCCGCGCACTGCCTCCTTCAACGACCGTGATTCGGCACGGCCCTTCCTTCGGTGACTGGGAAAACTCTCCGTGCGATGATCGCCGCTCTGTTCACGCGCCCGGAGCCCACCGTGATTGACCTCTACCTCGCCCCCACCGCCAACGGCCTGCGCGCCGCCGTCGCCATGGCCGAATGCGGCCTCGACTTCACCGCGCACCGCATCGACCTGATGAAGGGCGAGCAGCGCTCACCGGAGTTCCTGAAGCTCAATCCGGCGGCGCAGATCCCGGTGATGGTTGACCACGATGGCCCCGGCGGCGCGCCCCTCACCGTGGCGCAGTCCGGCGCCATCATGCTGTACTGCGCCGAGAAGACCGGCCGCTTCCTGCCCGCGGCGCTGGACCGCCGCGCCGAGGTGCTGGAGTGGTTCATGATGGGCGCCACTGACGTGGCCGCCACCAGCGGCGCCATTTTCCAGCTGGACGTGCGCGCACCCGAAAAGGTGGAGGCCATCACCCAGCACTTTCGCAAGCGGCTGCTGGGCTTCTTCGCCGTGGCAGACGCCCGGCTGGCAGGGCACGAGTTCCTGGCGGGCGAGGTCTCCCTCGCCGACTTCATGCTCTATCCCAACTACCACGCCCGCAAGGCACTGATCGACGCCGCCCGAGGCTTTGCCCACCTGCACCGCTGGGGCGCGGCCATGGCGGCGCGGCCGGGGGTGGCGAAGGGCATGGCGGCAGCGGCGTGAGCCGCGGCCGCGGTCACGGGCCCCGCGCCGACGCCTTCAGCCCTTTCGCTTGGGCCCCATCCGCCTAGCGCCAGTCACCCCGCAGGGCGAGAATCGTCCGCTGCAGTCCCTCAGGCGTCACGGCCTCGGCAGGCATGGGCGCGCCCACCACCAGCCCGATCCGGCGAAAGGGCACGAAGCGCCAGGGCTTGGACATGGCGGCGCCGTCCTTGCGCGAGAAGAACGACCCCCACAGCCCCTGCAGGGCCATGGGCACCACCAGCACCGGAGCGGCCTCGAGAATGCGCTTCACGCCGGGCCGGAAGGGGTAGAGCTCGCCGGTGTCCGTGATGCGGCCCTCGGGGAAGATCCCCACCACATCGCCGCTGCCGAGGGCCCGGATGATCTCGGCAATGGCGTTTTCGGTCATCTTCGGGTCTTCCTTCGCGGAGGCGATGGGAATGGCGCGGCTGGTGCGAAACACGAAGGAAAGCACCGGCAGCCGGAAAATGCGGTGGTCCATGACGAAGCGGATGGGCCTGCGGCAGACGGCGGCGATCACCAGCGCGTCCACGAAGCTCACGTGGTTGGCAGCGATCAGCACCGGCCCCTCTTCGGGAATGTTCTCCAGCCCGGCCTTCTCCAGCCGATACACCGAGTGGATCAGCAACCACACGATGAAGCGCATGAGGAACTCGGGCACCAACGTGTAGATGTAGAGCGCCACGGCGGCATTGAGCAGCGCGGTGACCAGAAACAGCTCCGGGATGGAAAGCCCGGAGTGCAGCAGGCCGGCCGCAAGCGCCGCCGCCACCACCATGAAAAACGCATTGATGATGTTGTTGCCGGCGATGATCCGCGAGCGGTGACTGGGCTCGCTGCGGGTCTGCACAAGCGCGTAGAGGGGCACGATGTAGAAGCCGCCGAACAGGCCGACGAGCGCAAGGTCCGCGACAATCCTCCAGTGGCCCGGATCGGCAAGAAACGCCTCCATGGCCACCGGGCCGTGGGCGACGTGACTCGAGGCCGCCCACCACAGGTCGATGCCGAACACCGTCATCCCGATGGAGCCGAAGGGCACCAGGCCGATCTCCACCTTGTGGCCGGAGAGACGCTCGCACAGAAGAGATCCCGCGCCGATGCCCACGGAGAACACCACCAGCAGCAATGTCACCACCTGCTCGCCCGCCGCGAGGATATTGCGGCTGAAGTTGGGGAACTGGGTGACGAACATGGCGCCATAGAACCAGAACCACGAGATGCCGAGGATCGAGAGGAACACCGTCCTGTTGCGGCGCGTGAACGCGAAATTGCGCCAGGTCTCACTAACGGGGTTCCAGTTGATGCGCAGGCCGGGATCGGCGGCCGGCGCCTTCGGGATCCAGCGCGACAGCGTGATGCCGGCCGCCGAGAACGCCAAGGCCGAAAGCGCCACGCCCCAGATGCCCCAGCCGGGCTGGGTGATCATCCAGCCGCCGTAGATCATGCCCACGAGGATGGCCACGGACGTGCCCATCTCCACCAGACCGTTGCCGCCCAGGATCTCATCGGAGCGCAGGTGCTGCGGCAGGATCGCGTATTTCACCGGCCCGAACAGCGCGCTCTGCGCGCCCCCCAGGAACAACGCCGTGAGCAGCAACGGCAGGCTCTTGAGCAGCAGTCCGGCCGCACCGAGCGCCATGCAGGCCAGTTCGATGCCCACCGTGATGGTGATGAGCGCGGACTTTTCGAACTTGTCGGCAATCTGCCCCGCCGTGGCGGAGAACAGGAAGAAAGGCAGCACGAACAGCGCCTGCGCGAGGTTCTGAAGCGTGTCGGAGGACATGCTGGTGAACGACGCGGTCTGGTAGGCCAGCAGGATCACCAGCGCCTGCTTGAACACGTTGTCGTTTAGCGCCCCCAGGAACTGGACACCGAAGAACGGCCCGAAACGGCGCTCGCCCAGCAGCCGGAACTGACTACGTTCGCTCATGGACCCTGACCTCCCCACTGAAGTTGGACGATCGCGCTACCGAGAAATTATTCCTTTTGCAGCACCAAGCGAATCCGGAGGGGCATTTGGCCAAACAAATCCGGACTGCCACCGTGAGATCGATCAGAAAGCGCGCTCTCGCGCCCGTGGCAATACGAGTGGCGTCAACCGCTCCCGCCACCATTCATCCTGGGCCCATGGCCTGCCACGAGAGAGAATCCATCTGCAAAAATTCTACTTTCGAGGCTCGGGCTCAGCCGGATTCTTCCTAAAGAGGTCTACAAGCCGCTCGAATTCATCAACATACCTCTTTATACGTTGCGCATCTCTTGATGAATTCAAGAACGGCTTCCCCTTACCCAATATCATTACATCCGCGTCATTCAAGGTGCCCGCCCGCAGGGACACGAATGGTCGCAAGTAATCGCACTCGACTTGACGCGGAAGTCGGGCGGCGAGCCATGCAATCTGCTCGAACCGGAACAAACGGCTGCTGAAGTTGAGGAACTTCAAGTTGGGTAGAAGGGAAATCGGTGAAACTTGTCCATCATCGATCTTCGTTGGGTTGAGGGACAGATTCACCAGGGACTGAAGTGATGCAATCGGAATCAAGCTAACAATGCTCGTTTTCCCGCTTGGCGAGTTTCCAAACGAAAGATGTTCCAGGCCCTCCGCGGAAGATAAGTCACCCAAGTCCCGGAGTCGCGTGAAGTCCGAGAATTCAAGCGACTTTAGCTTTGGTGTCTTGTGCATATCCCAGAATCGGATCGCCTTTGTGTTCCAGAAGAAACGAATGCTCTCGATTTGCGAGAGGTCTTCAAGAGGAGTGAGATCTTCGACTCCCGGACACTTCCAAAAGAAGATGCTCCGGAAACGATTTCCGTATTGAGCCACAAGATACTCGAATGTGTCCTGCCGCAATCCGCTCACTTTGAGGCTGTCGGCATTGAACGAGTCAATATTATCGATAATCTCCGTTGTGATCCGCCCCCCCGACAGGGCCGAGTCCACCAGATGAATGCAATCAACATCTTGCTTCATTTCGCCCTTCCCTCCGGGTTTTATCTTCCAAACCGGCGGCACTATGCCGCCTTTCTCTGTTCATGCTGAGCGCTGATCCAGACGCCCCGTGGCGATCGCCGAGGCGGTTACCAACATGGTTGCCATTGGAAGCGAGAGGCGCCCGGTGAAGTGCGGGGGTCGCTACCAAGTTCTCTGCAAGGGCCTACAGTGCAAGCAACCAAGGCGGGGCTGGTGTGCGAAGGACGTCCCGCAGACACAGGCCCTCACATGTCAAACAACTCAGCGCTTCATCCCAAGTTCGTCTAGCCTCTGTTCCCGAATTTTCCGGCGCCAGACATCTACGGTCCCAGACTCTATTGCTGCCAGCGCATCCTTCAGCGCGTCGACCTCATCCTGGCTCCTTCCATGTTCATTACTGCGCCACCCGGGATATCCACTGCTGTAGACCACCGGAGCCTTTCTCGCGAGGGCGTCGCGAAGATAGATTCGCGCGAGTTCAACGTCACTGCGCGCAATAGCTGCAAACGCAACCGCAATGCCGCTATCGAACCAGGCCCCTTCATACTTTGAGATGGAGTCAATTTCGTCAAACCATAAAAATGCGGAAAGCCGGAGATTGTCAAGCATTGCCTCCGCAGCCGCCTTGCATGCGTCACGATCTTCTGGGTACCAGCTTGCACCAAGCCGTCCCCCGGCATGATGGGTATGCAATGATGTCACTGGATCTTCGACAAGGTGAACTGAAAAATAAGCATAGATCACTTCCCCTCGTCCCCAACGGCCGAATTCGAAACTGATGTGGTCGATCAACGGGCCACGCAAACGGTTGAAGATCATTTTTTCAGCCGGTACAAAGCCCGAATTCGAAAGCCACGGTTCAATCACATTCCGGATCGCGTTTCTTGTCGGATCCTTAAGCTGCCGAACTTGTTTCATACAGAAATCCTAAGTCGTTGCGCTCGATGTTCTTCCAGGTTCCTGCCTCCACGACACGCACCCGTTGAGGCAGTGATAGCAGGCTGAACGTAGCTTCGGCTTCGCCCGGGGGGTCCTTGCAGATGTCAAACCTTTCGGTATTGTCGTTGCTCGAAGCCGCTCGAAGAGCCCGGCTGTCATGCACCAAGAGGCGGAGCCAAGCATTTGCTTCGTCATGCTTCTCCTGGGCTGTAAGAAGATAGACCTTTTCCATTGAAGGCGCACATCGGAGGTGAAAGTCAACGTATTCGTTCTCCGATTGAATTTGAGTCCATCGGTATTGATCAATATCTTGAAGTGCTGTACACAAACTTCTGGATGCTTTGGGGAAGTGACTGCTCTTGGTAATTGGGTACACACCGGTGCTTGGCGCAACCACGGCTGCTTCCGTCTTCCCTCGTCCAATTAGAAGGCCGGGGGCGAGGTCCAATGCCTCACCAAAGTGAAACCCAATGTGATTTCCGTCTGTCCTCGCTCCATCGTCACCCTGCCTCAGAGACTTTATGACCAGTTTGAAGTAGTGAAGGAGGTGCCCCTTCCTTCGAAAAAATCGAACGCCATCATTTGTGCTGAAGCCAAGCTGACGAAAAGTAGCGTCGATGAACGGCAGGAGATCGCCGCAAATGGAACGGAGCTCATCTCCAACGACTTGATCTGATGAGGAAAACACCTGAGACCCTCCGTTGATTTCACACGAGCTTGATGGTGCGCAGCCGGTGGCCCTGGTTCGGTTTGGCGCTGAATCTCCGCGCCGCTTCCGGGATCGGTCCGTGCCGAGACAAGCTCTGGCGGTTGTGAACTGAGCTGGCGGCAGGCGAAAAAGCAACCGCGTCCCGAGCGTCCCGAACCCTGAAGAATGCAACTTTTAAAGCGCGAGGCCGTAGCATGACTCACTCCGTTGGAGCAGGGTACGAGAGTTCAGCCGAGCTGTGCGGTTTGCGCATTGCCTCGGGGGATGGAGGCTGCTGCCTCGAAGTTTATCGCGACTCTGACGACCCGCATCACTTCCTGGTTCGACTCACACTGGGGGGGATCAAGGTGGAAAACGATGCCGTTGCGTTTGTCGAGAAGCGAAAGTTTTGTTCCGCTCTCAGGGTTCTCCACTCGTCCATGGCCGGCCGTGCGGTGCTTCGCGGCACCGATGACGTGGAAATCTCGCTGCAGCCCGACGGGGGTTCCGGAGCCTTGGAATTGCGCGTTGTTATTGCACGGCACTTCACGGCATCAGCATCCCGAACCGGGCGGGATCTGCCGGCACGCATATCCCTTGAAGGGGGATTCAGTGTTCCCGGCGAGGACGTGTCGCGCGTGGTGAGGGATCTTGAAGCGATGTTTGACGACGCCGCGTAGCCACGGCGAGCGGGTGAGCGACACCCGTCTGGCGTGACTCGATGCGTCACGGCCGCCGGCAAAGGCAAGCCGGTCCAGGCGCTTCGTGGGCGTCTGTTCCCGCCCGGGTGCGCCGTCACCAACGGCTGGACACTCCAAGACCTGCATGTCGTCGTTGTAGAGCGCTTGCGCCTCGCCGCCGCGACGCCTGGAAATCTCCCCAGGGTGGCGCGTATCAAACGCGTCTTGCCAGTTTCCGGGGGCCCTGCAACACCAGCACCGTTTCATCAGCCGCCAGGTAGCGCGCGATGAAGCGGTTGATGCCACCCTCCCCATCCGGATACTCCTCGTCCAGGAGAACGTCGTCGGCCAACTCCTCGATACTCGCACTCTCCAACTCGCCGCGGCCAGTCAGGAAGTGCCAGTCGATTGAGAACATTGGCTCGACGATGCGGCTGTCCCGCACCGGCGACAGGATGGACTCCCGCGCCTGTTCGGCCGCTGCTGGCGTGCGGGACCAGATGCTGAAGTGCACGAGCAATAGGTGGTTTTCTTGCAACTCCCACGACCCATCCCAGACACTTCCTCACTGTCGAGGAGCAAAGCGTTGGCCTCAAGTCGCTCGGCCTGAAAGCCGAGGTCCAGGGCGATTCTGTCGAAAAGCCCGTCCAGGTCGGTCCTCGCAGCGAACCGAAGCCGCAGGTGGATTGGGTAGCGAGCCGCGCCCGCCGCTACGGCACTGGCAAAACGCGACTTGAGGATGAGCTCAGGGAGGCCTTATACCTGCTCTGTGGCTGATGCGACAAAGGTATCCATGACCGTCAAAACTCCCTGTGTGCTGGCATGTCGTAACTCCCCGAAGTATGCGGTTCATCGCGCCGGCCATTGCCAGCGTGGCATGTCGTCGTCGATGTGAAGATCCATCACAGTCTGCCCGTGCGCCTTCCCAAGGCGAATCGAGTTACAGCCGCTGTGGCGCTCGAGGGCGGCGACGAGCCTAGACGCATGCGTGACAACGACGATCTGCGATCTGCTTGATGCCTCCACGATCAGGCGCCCCAGTGAAGGCAGCAAATCCGGATGCAAGCTGGACTCGGGCTCGTTCAGCACCATGAGTTCAGGAGGTCGGGGGGTCAGCAGGGCAGCGACCCAAAGGACATAGCGAAGGGTCCCGTCAGACAGTTCTCCCGCCCGCAAGGGCCGAAGCAGGCCGGGCTGAGTCAATTCGACTTCAAAGCGGCCGCCCGCGTTGAGGATATTGACGGACGAGCCCGGAAACGCGTCGTCGATCGCCTGTTCCACCGCATCAGCGTCGCCAATCTCTCGAATGGTCTGCAACGCCGCTGCAAGGTCACTGCCGTCATGGGACAACACTGGCGTGTGCGTGCCGATTTGTGGGCGCCGCGAGGCGGCGTCGGCATCGGATCGAAAGTAGTCATAAAAACGCCAGGACCGCATTTTCTCCCTCAGTGCAATCATTTCGGGAGCGCGAACGGGGTCCGCGCAACGGGCCACCATGCTTTCAAAGTCCGGAAGATGCTGTGACAGGGTGTGCCACTCGGTTCCTTCGCCGCGCGCTCTTGTCAGGGGGCCAGTGCGGTCAACCAGAATCGCGGCAGGGCGCAGCACAGGGCCGCTCCAGATGCACTCGCGCTTGATGACGGGGTCGAGGTTGAACGCCGATCTGGCATCTGGACCCTGCGGCGGCAAACCAAGCTCGAGAGAATAGGACAGGTCGTCTGCGGCGAAGCCGAGACGCAAGCTCACGGGATTCCTGCGTCGGGCGCCCGGCGGGGGGCGTTCGCTGCGGGTTGGAGAAGCACTTGGGGACTCGGGCCCAGCCCAGAGCGTCGACTGCAATCCTCCCTCGCGCGCCAACGATGCAATCAAGCCCCCGCGGGCCACTTCGCTCAACAGCCGCAACGCCCGGTACAGGCTTGATTTGCCGCTCCCGTTGTCGCCCGTGACAACGTTGAGAGGGCCCAGGGGAACGACGAGTTCACGCAACGAGCGATAGCCGGCGACGGCAAGCGTGCTGATCATGCGGAAGGCGCGTGGGAAAGCGACCCTGCAATGATACTTGCGGGAGACGACCACTGGCGCAGGGCCGGACGCGGTGTCTGTTCTCAGCGCGGCGTCACCGACTCAGCGTCACGGGTCGTTTCCCCCGTGATTGCGCGTCCCCTGCCAGCCCCGAGCGTTGGGCGTGAATCCCGGACGGCTACCAGCCAAGATCCCCTCTCTTCTCTGTAAGTGCTCGCCACAGCATGGACCACGGGCGCTTGGCGCCTCGCTTTCGCCGCTCGGGGCAGACGCCGTTGAAAACGCCTGTTCAACTCTCATCCGCTGAGCGAATCGCCTTTTCCGCGCGCGCTACTCGATTGGTGCATTCACGTGCCTCGGAGGACACCCTCATTCGCATGGGGGCGAGGAAAAGGGCGGCCAGTAGGCCGATGACAAGCCCGAGAGGGGTATAGGCGAACGCGAAAATGACTGGAAGGAAAAGCAAACCCGCCCCTTCGCTCGAACCCTTCGTGAGAATTACCAGAACAAAGCAAAGGAACGCGCAGACGTTCACCCACACCACGCTCATCGCAACCATCGACAGCACGCCGCACCCCAGCCAATACTGCCGTAACACGGCGATTAGGGCACCTGACGAGCAGATCGTGGTGATGACTCGAATGTCGATGAGTGACCCTGCAACCTTGCCGCCGCCAAAGACGAAAGACTTCCACCAATCCAAGATATCCATGGGATGTTTGGCCCAAAATTGAGTGCAGGCGCCACACATTACCCGCCGTTGCTCTGGTACGGCAAACACTTGTACCAGCCACTTGAATCAGCACGCCGCGTGCATGCGCGTCTCGCTGAAGTCGATGAGTGCTGGCTATCCGGAATGCACCGCGCGGAAAGAGGCTGGTGCTGCGCACCAGCACGCCCGCCCCAGTCCGGCGTTTCTTGACCGCGCCTGGACTGCGTAGACACGCAATCACCCACAGCCTGACGCGAAAGAAACGCTGTTAGGGTGCGAGCCAACGTTGCACTGGGCGCCGGGAGGGGAGTTACCCTGCCAGGTACCGCCCAGCGCGGCTGAGCTCCCAGGGCGGTGAGGTCGCGCATGTCTGCTTCATTCAACCGAAAGCCCATGCGCGCGCCCCACCTGCTGGAGCTGAAAACGACGATGCGGGGCTCGCCGCGGGCGGCGCTTACGCCACCAACACATCCTCCACCGGCCGCCGCGGGCTCGGCTGGGCCTCATTCAGCGGATAGCCCAGGCGGAAGGGCATGAGCGCCTGCCAGGCGTCGTTGCCCACCAGTTCGGCAAGCAAGCGGCCGAAGCGCGGATCGAGCCCGGTGGTGGCCTCGCGGTCGGCGCGCTCGGGCATCTGGTTGAGGGGCTGCATGGCGATGCCGCGCGCGGTGGCCCACAGGTGCAGGCGTTGCCACAGGCGGCCCCCGGCCAGGCGCTGCGCCGGATCGCGCGGGTTGCGCGCCAGCACGATGCCGTAGGCGGCCGCAGTAGCCACGTGGACCTTGCGCGTGGCGTCCAGCCAGCCCGCGTCGCTTGCCTTCATGGACATGTCGGGCAGCATCTTCACCAGCGCCAGCAGCGCCGGCGGCAGGCCGGCGGCGTCGAGGGTGACGCCATCGCGGTGCCGCTGCAGGGCCTGCCATTCGGCGCGCACCCAGCGCCAGCTGTCGGCGGACTGTTCGCGGTCGGCGATGATGGCCTGGGTGCCTGCCACCACGCCCTCGGCTGCGCGGGCCCGCTCCGCGGGGGTGCGCAGCCAGCGCAGCGCCACATCGGGCAGGCCCTCGGCCAGCGCATCCATGCCGGCGAACAGCGAATCTTCGAGCACGCGCCCTGGATCGTAGGTACCCCGATGGGTGTGGCGGCGCGCGATGGCCTCCTACAGCGGGTGTGGCCTGGCGTCGGCACGGGACAGCGTGATGCGTGCGGCCAGTGCGGGGGCGGCGGCGTCGGGCACCAGGGCCACCGTGGCGTTCCAGCCGAGCGCGGGCGCGGCCACCAGCAGGTTCTCCAGCGCGCAGCCCACGCCCATCCACTGCTCGCGGCGCAGCGGGTCGATGGTGCCGATGTGGCGGCCCGCGTCCACGCCGAGCTCGATGCCCGTGTCGCCCACGCGAAACAGCCATGGCTGGGTGTTGTGCGGGCTGGCGGCCAGGATGGCCGCGTGCACCAGCGCCAGGGGCGAGGCCCGCTCCGCCGGCGGCCAGCGGGACCACGGCTCGTAGGCCGGGCCGGTGCCAGCGGCAAACACGCCCTGGTGGGCAGCGCACCAGGCGCCCGCGGCAACAACCGCGGCAGCGGCCACGCCAGCACCTGCCACGATTCGACGACGATTGTTCATGGGTTGGGCTCTGCCAAGAAAGTGAAAATCATTCTGTCACGCCACTCCGGCACGCTGGCGGCTGATGACTGGCGTGGCCGTGCCGAGCCGGGGCGTACTGCTCACGCTTGGATCAGGGCATCCACCCCGCGCCGTGGCGCCGGGGGCGGTGCGGCCACGTTCGCCGGCAGATAACCCACCCGCGCCAGCATCTGGACGGTGTGACGCGGCGCCGGAGCGCCGAGCAGCGCATGGATGGCGCGAAACTGAGCTGCCACCTGCGGGTATTCCTGCAGGGCCTGCTCGTTCGGGTGCATGGCCAAACCGGCCGCGGCGCCGGCCAGATTCAATCGCACGTAGGCACGGCCCGCGAGGAGTTGCTGAGGGCGGGTGTTGCCCTCGGTGACGATCCACAGGTAGGCAGGCGTGGATGCGGTGATGGCATTGAACTCCTTGATCTGGGTCTGCGTGACCGTCGAGTCGGGCGCCGGAAACCGGGTGCGGTCCCACATCCCGAGCCTGACCAGCGTCACCGGCAGCGGCCGGGTGATGGCGATGCCATCGCGATGCCGGTCGATCTCGGCACTGCCCACTCTCAACACCTGCAAGGTCTCCATCAACGGCGCCTCGGTCGTCATTTCCTGGCGCCAGGCGTCCCGCGCGATGGTGCGAATGGCCTCCACCCGCTCGACCTCCGGCGCACCCGCACCGGCACGGCCCGCGAGGCCGAAGGTGACGGGCAGCCCCGCCACTGCAGCGCCCAGGTGCGCCGCGTCGGCCGCGGCGATGGGGCGCGTTGCATCGTAGGCGCGCCGGTCGGTGCGGCGCGTGAGCACCCGGGCAAACAGCGGATCGCGAGGGGCAGTGGCGTCTGCTACGAGCCGAACCCGCGCAAAGGGTCTTGCGTCCAGGGTTTCGCCGGGCTCACCCTCCGGAAACAGCGCCACCTCCGCGCGGTGCCCGCGCTCCGCGGCTGCCATCACCAGCAACTCCAGGAAGGCGCCGGCGCCCATCAGGGTCTGCCGGCCATGGGGGTCGGTAGCCGGCAACAGGCGCTGCGTGTCCAGGCGCAGGGCGATCTCCCCGGGAACCCGCAGGTCCGCCACCCACGGCTGCATGTTGTGGGGATTGGGCGCGAGGATCGCGTAGGAAAGCACCCAGCGCCGTGGATCGGCATCAGGCCCCGGCCCCTGCCAGGCCGCAACCGCCGACGGGGGCACACCGAAACCGGCGCAACCGCCAAGCGAACCCGCTGCCACGGCCATCACCACCCCGCCGCCGGCCAGGCGGATGAAGCGTCTGCGTTCCATCGTCATCTCCCTTGTGTGTCGGCTCCGGCCCCCAGCCCGCTGCCCGCGAAAGCGCGGTGCATGGTCGCCGCGCCCAGCACAAAGCCTGAATGCGGCCATGCTAGGCTTCGAGCTTACATTTCTATTGCCATGCGGCGCCATGTTCTTGTGATCCCGCGCCATGACCGCTGAACCACCGCTGCTGCCAGCCACCTCGCTGCATGCACTGCTGGCGGGCTTTCGCGAACTGGGTCTGGACACCGCGCGAATCGCCGCGAGCCTCGAGGACCTTCCCCCCGCCGAGGCCGGCACTCTCGTGCCCGCCGCGCTGTACAAGAAAGCCTGGTGGGAGGCGGGCCACGCCTACGGCAAACCGGCGCTTGCCACGGCAACGGGCCTGGCGGTTCCCTTCGGCGCGTTCGGCATGGTCGACTACCTGTGCGGCAGCGCAGCCACCGTGGCCCGGGGTTTCGAATCGCTGGTCCTGCACTACCGGCTGGTGGCCCTGAACAACCGCGTGGAGCTGGAGGCCATACCCGGGGGCTGGCGGGTAGCCGTGCGTCCGCTCGTCACCATGGAGCCCCACGTGGACGAGTTCACGCTGGCCGTGCTGGTGGGGCGGTTCCGGCGGCTCACCGACGGCGCCCTGACGCCCTCGCGGCTGCTGCTCCGGGGCGGCTGGACCGAATCGGCGGAACGCACCGCACTGCTCGGCTGCCCGGTGCTGGGTCGGCAATCCGTGTCGGCCCTGGAGATCGGTGCATCGCAGTGGAAGATACCGATCACCCGCGCCGACCCCGTGCTGCACAGCATGCTGGCGCGGATGGCGGCCGGGAAGCTGTCCCGGGGCGTGAACCGCACACCGCTGGAGACGGCGCTGCGCGCCCGGTTGCGCGACGCGCTCGACGATGGCGACGCGGACGTGGCGCGCATGGCCCGGTTGAGGGCCTGTCGGTACGCACGCTCCAGCGCCGCCTTGCCCGGAAAAGCCGCAGCTTCGCGGCATTGGTGGACGACTTCCGTTGCGAGGAATCCGTGCGCCTGCTGTCCGACCCGGCAATGCCGCTGTCCCTGGTGGCTGGCCGGCTGGGCTATGCCGAGCAGGCCTCCTTCACCCGGGCCTTTGTCCGCTGGCAGGACACCTCGCCCGGCAAGTGGCGCCGGGAGGCGCATGCATCATCGACCCTGGGCTGACTGGGGACTAGAACGGCTTTCTGGCCCTCACTTCGGCGCCCCGCCCGACTTGAGTCGCGCGGCATCACCCTCCAGCCCCGCCTTCTGAAATCCCAGCGCGGTCAGGCGCAGCGCACTGCGCTGAGCTGTCTGCCCAGAAATTTTGCTGCAAAGCACCTCCGCGATCATCGGATCACCGCCACTTGCCAGATCCTCAACCATCGCGAGAAGGGTCAAGTCCTTCATCCGGCCCGGCTTGAGACCGTCGCATACCCGCAGCATCTCTTCAAATCGGCGTCTGCGATTCAGCTCGAGAATCACTTCAGCGCGGGTCTCATGGGAGTACTTGTCATGCTTCTTGATTCGAGCAAGCGTCGCCAAAGCCGAGTCCACATCGCCTTTTCGGAGATAGGCATGGCAAAGCGCGTGCAGCGGCCCTTGGCTTGCCTTGAAAGGATAGCGGTGAGCAGCGTCGAGAAGAAGCTGTGCTTGCTCCGTCGAGCCCTGGAGGGCGCACATCGTTGCGAGTCTTTCCAGCAACTGAGCCTTCTCGATTGAGCGGTCGGCGAGAAACGACATTGCCTCGAGAGCTGCCACACGATCCCCTTCACGCGCCGCCACCATCGCCTTTTCGAGGTTTCGGTTGATCCTGCGTACCACAGCCGGATCGCCTCCAAAAATCACGGCCAAAGAAGACGTGGCCATCGAGGCGTAATCCATTTCCGCCAATGGAATGGGCTTGTAGATCTCGTCCAGTTCAGAAAACAGCTGTTCATTTTCCCCAGACAATGCGAGACGAAGCAAAGTTGAGTCCTCGGCTGAAGCACTACCACCACCACCGCCAAGCGCGCTCGCCCAGAGTTGCTCCGCCTTGGCCGGCTCGCCTCGCTGTTGGTATGCGATGGCCAACAACCCGTATGCGCGGGTCAACAGAAGGGTATCCGTCAGCTTGGCCGCAAGCGATTCGCCAGCCTGCAGATCGCCACGGGAAACACGCTCTTCAAGCTCTTTCAGGGTGGCTCTTTCCGACATGGCAACTCCAATTGGGCGCGGGACGGCCGCTACGCCGAAGACTGCTGCACTGACCCACTTTGGCGCTGCGCCCGGTTCAGTCGCGTGTCTTGTTCCGAATCCACCACCGTCGTCATCCAGCAAAGCTTCACGTCGCTGCAGATGTCGGCCATCGCCGGGCTGTCGTGGTGGAGCTTGTACTTTCGCTTCTTCAGCGGCTTTGCAGTAGCGAGCAGATCATCGAGTTCCTGGGTGCCCTGCGGCGCATGATCGGACGAAAGCTGCGGGTAATCTGGCATGGGGTGGGTTGTCAAAAGAGCCGCCAAGTGCGCCAGTGGCTAGAAGCCCACAACGGCCAGATCGCCATCGCGTTCCTGCCCCCACAGGCCTTGGACCTCAATCCGGTGAAGGCGATCTTGGCGTACCTGAAGAAGCAAGAGATCGCCAAGGTGTGTCCGACCACGCTCACGGAAGCAGGCGACTTCGCGCGCTGGCGACTGATGTCGATGCAGTGTCGCCCGAAACTGACCCGAGCGTTCTGGCAACAGACAGAACTGGCGCTGTGGATCGTCATGAATTTCGCGGATTCTCACTAAGTTGTCAGCGGCGCGTTCCAGTCACGGCAGATCAAAGTCTTGACATAGTCATTCGGCTGTTTTCGCCAAACGCTTGTGGTGGGACGTTTGCTATCCGATGTAGGTCGCATTTCACATCGCATTCCCCACACACTCTGCCGCGATAATCAAGGTACCCAGCAATTGCCAGCGCTGCTACGAACAACTGGTGGAGTCGTTTCGCAACGACGCCGGCCAGTCCCGGCAGCGCAAGGTATGGCCACGTCGGACTTGGTCACTGTGGCGGGCATAGCGGCAACGTCCCTCCAAGATTGGGCGCCGAATCGTCACACGTCACGGGCGACGCGCGATCCGTGATCAGGCAAACGCCGCCAGTGCGCCGATCACCGCGTCGCGGCAATCCACGTGGGGCGAGTGGCGGCAGCCGGGCAGCATGAGCACCCGAGCGCCGCCGGGCACCTGCGCGGCGATGGCGTCCACCTGGGCGCGGGTGCCGTACTGGTCGTCCTCCCCCTGGATCACCAGCACCGGGCAGGAGATGCGCGGAAGGTAATGCTCGATATTCCAGGCGCGGAAATCCGGGTGCAGCCAGATGTGGTTCCAGCCGCAGAAGGCGCTCTCCACGTGGTCGTGGTAGCGGCCCAGGCGGCGGGGCAGGTCGGTGGTTTGCCATGCCACCGCGGCCTCGGCGATGCTGGCCACGGTGAGTTCTTCCACGAACACGTGCGGGGCCATGGCCACCACGCCGCGCACGGCGTGCCCTGCGCCGGCGTGGATGAGGGCGATGCTGGCGCCGTCGCTGTGGCCCACCAGCACGGGCGAGGCGATGTCCAGCGCGCCCAGCACCTGGGGCAGCACCTCCAGCGCCTCGCGGTGCATGTAGTCCACGGCGCGCGGCCCTGGCAGCGGGTCGGAGCGCCCGTAGCCATGGCGCGAATACACCAGCGCCGGACTGCCCGTGGCGGCGGCCACGGCATCGGGAAAGTCCTTCCACAGCGCGGTGGAGCCCAGGCCCTCGTGCAGGAACACCAGCACGGGCCTGGCGGCATCGCCAGCGATGCGGCGGTACTCGAGCCGGTGCCCTCCGGCGTGCAGGAAACAGACGGTTTCGCTCATCGGATCGTGGCGCGCGGGGTCAGAGCTCGACTGGCTCCAGGCCGCCTGTGGTGCAACGGGGTCAGACCCCGAGGTGCGCATGGGCCACCTCCGGCGCTTCGCGCAGTTGTGCGCTCGCGCCGTCGAACACCACCCGCCCCTTCACCAGGATCACGCAGCGGTCGGTGACAGAATTCACGGCGGCGAAGTTCTTGTCCACGATCACCGTGGCGATGCCGCTGGCGCGGATCTCCTCCACCATGCGCCAGATGTGGCGCGCCACCAGCGGCGCCAGGCCCTCGGTGGCCTCGTCCAGGAGCAGCAGGTCGGGGTTGGTCATGAGGGCACGGCCAATGGTGAGCATCTGCTGCTCGCCGCCCGAGAGCTGCTGGCCGCCGTGGGACAGCCGCTCGGCGAGCCGCGGAAAGGCGTGCAATACGCGCTCCAGGGTCCAGTCGCGCCGGCCATGCACGCCGGGGCGGGCGGCCATCACCAGGTTCTCGCGCACGCTCAGGTTGGGAAAGATTCCGCGGCCCTCGGGCACCCAGGCGATGCCCTGGCGCGCCACGCGGTACGGCGCGCCGCCGGTGGCCTCGCGGCCGCGCACGCGCACTTGCCCGCCGCGCGGGCGCACGATGCCCATGAAGCCCTTGAGGAGCGTGGTCTTGCCCATGCCGTTGCGGCCCATCAGGCCGACCGCCTCGCCGGCGCGAACAGTGAAGTCCACTCCGTGCAGCACGCGGCTCGCGCCGTAGCCGACCTCCAGGCCTCGCGCCTCCAGCAGCGTCTCGCGCTCAGGCATGGGACTCGTCTCCCAGATAGGCGCGTCGCACCTCGGGATGCTCGCGCACGGTCGCGGGCGGGCCGCTGGCGATGACCCGCCCGTTGGCCATCACCGTGAGCGTATCGGCCAGGGCGAACACCGCGTCCATGTCGTGCTCCACCAGCACAATGGCGTGATCGGGCCGAAGCCGCCGCAGCAGCGCCACGATGCCCGCCGACTCCTCTGCGCCCATGCCGGCCAGCGGCTCGTCGAGCAGCAGCACGCGGGGGCGCGTGGCCAGCGCCATGGCGATCTCCACATGGCGCTGTTCGCCGTGGGAGAGCGTGGCCACCACCGCGTGGCGGCGCGGCTCGAGCCCGGTCGCTTCGAGCGCGCGGCCGGCGGCCTCGTTCACCTGCGCGAAGGAAGACGCCGGCCTCAGGAAGCGCATCGAGGTGGCCAGCCGCGACTGGGCCGCGAGCCGGCAGTTTTCGAACACCGTGAAGGGCAGGAACACATTGGTCTTCTGGTAGCTGCGCCCCAGGCCCAGGTGCGAGCGACGCGCCGGGCCGAGGCGCGAGACGTCCCGGCCGTCCAGCACGATGCACCCGCCGCTGGGGGCCAGATCGCCGGAGAGCAGGTTCACCAGCGTGCTCTTGCCCGCGCCGTTGGGGCCGATCACCGCGTGCACCTCGCCCATGGCCACCGCCAGGGACACGCCGTCCACGGCAGCCAGGCCGCCGAAGCGCCGGGCGAGGTTGTCCGCGGCCAGCACCGCAGCGCTCACGCGGCGCCCTCCCGCACGGAGGCCTCGGCTGCCACCGCACGCGGCGGCCGCACCCGTCGCCACAGCCCGGCCAGCCCGTCGGGCAGGAACAGCGCCACCGCCACGATCACCGCGCCCATGGGCAGCTGCCAGTGACGGGTGAAGCCCTGGAAGAAAAGCTCCATGCCCCACCACACCGCCGCGCCCAGGGCCGGCCCCGTCAGCGAGCCCATGCCGCCCAGGATCACCATCAGCAGCACCGCCCCCGACTGGTGCCAGCCCAGCGACTCGGGGTTCACCACGCCGAACTGGCACGCCGACAGGTAGCCCGCCAGCCCCGCCAGCGCGCCGGCGAGGACGAAGGCCACCAGCTTGTAGCGCACCGTGGCGAAGCCCAGCGCGCGCATGCGGTGCTCGTTGACGCGGATGCCGTCGAGCACCCGCCCGAAGGGCGAGGCGCGCAGCCGCGCCAGGAACACCAGCACCAGCGCGCACGCCGCCAGCACCACCCAGTGGAAATGCCGGTACTGCTCCAGGTCGAACAGCGCCACGCCGAACAGCGTGCCCGCCGGCCGCGCGAAGATCTGCAGGCCGTCCGAGCCGCCGGCGAAGTCGCCGTCGTGGAACAGGTGGAACAGCATCTGCCCGAAGGCGAGCGTGGCCATGAGGAAGTACACGCCCCGGGTACGCACCACCAGCGCGCCGATGGCCAGCGCCAGCAGCGCCGCAACGCCCACCGCCATGGCCAGCGTACTCCACAGCGGCGCTGCATCGTACTCGGGCGAGGCGAGCGCCAGCACGTAGCCGGCCACGCCGAAGAAGCCCGCATGGCCCAGGCTCACCAGGCCGGCCTGCCCGACCAGCAGGTTCAGGCTGCTGGCGAACAGGGCGAAGATCAGCACCTTCGAGGCAAACTGCACTGCGAACTTGTCGGCGAACCAGGGCATGGCCGCCAGCAGCGCCAGGCCCGCCGCCACCGCCGCCCACTGCAGGCGCGTCACGAGCCGCTCCTCACGGGCGCCGCCCGAACAGCCCCTCGGGGCGCCACAGCAGGACCGCGGCCATGAGCAGGTACACGCTCATGCCCGCGAGCTGCGGCAGCAGCTTCACGCCCGCCACCTCCAGGGTGACCACCTTGCCGAAGGTGTCCACCAGGCCGATGAGCAGCGCGGCCACGAAGGCGCCCTTCACCGAGCCGATGCCGCCGATCACCACCACCACGAAGCACAGGATCAGCACCTGGTTGCCCATGCCCGGATACACCGAGGACACCGGCGCGGCCATCATGCCCGCCAGGCCCGCCAGGGCGATACCCGTGGAGAACACGCCCAGCTGCACCCATTTGATGGGGATTCCCAGGGCCTCGGCCATCTCGCGGTTGGAGGCCCCGGCGCGCACCATCATGCCCACGCGGGTGGCACGGATCACCCACGCCATGGCCAGGGCCAGCGCCAGGCAGGCGCCTGACAGGGCGAGGCGGTACACGGGATAGGACAGGGTGTCGGTGAGCGGCAGCGAGCCCGACAGCAGCGCCGGCACGGCCACCGCGTGCACATCGTCGCCGAACAGCAGGCTGCGCGACTCCTCGAGGATGAGGATCAGGCCGAAGGTGAGCAGCACCTGGTGGAGGTGGTCGCGGGCGTAGAGCCGCCGCACGAACAGCCACTCCACGGCCGCGCCGAGCAGCACGGTGAGCGGGATGCCCAGCGCCAGCGCGGCCCAGAAGCTGCCCGTGAGCTCGGCCAGCGACCACGCCAGGTAAGCGCCCACCATGGTGAAGGCGCCGTGGGCCAGGTTGATCACGCCCATGATGCCGAACACCAGCGTGAGGCCGCTGGCGATCAGGAACAGCAGCAGGCCGTACTGGAGCGCGTTGAGCAGCTGGATGAAGAAGGTGGCAAGGTCCATCACGCGGTCATCGCGCGCGGGCCTGGGTCAGAGCTTGCAGCCGCGCGCAGGATCCTCCAGCGCCTTCCAGGCGACCCCGATCACCTTATTGTCGCCCTTCTCCACCCGGCGCAGGTAGATGTCCTGGATGGGGTTGTGGGCCCGGGACATGCGCCAGCGGCCCCGCGGGCTGTCGATCTCGGCGCCCTCCATGGCGGCCAGCAGCGCGGCGCGGTTGGCGGGGTCGCCCTTGGCGGCCTCCAGGCCCTGCTGCAGCAGCAGCCCGGCGTCGTAGCCCTGCACGGCGTACACGTCCGGCTCCACCTTGTTGTAGGCGGCCATGTAGGCGGCGCGGAAAGCCTTGTTGCGCGGGGTGTCGAGCGAGTCGGCGTAGTGCAGCGTGGTGACGATGCCCTCGGCGGCTTCGCCCTGGGCGGGCAGCACGCCCTCGGTGAGGAAGCCCGAGCCGTACAGCGGGATCCTGTCCTTCAGCCCCGCGGCGGCCCAGTCCTTCACGAACTTCACCGCGCCCGCGCCGGCGAAGAAGCTGCCCACGGCCTCTGGCCTGAGGGACGCGATCTCGGTGAGCAGCGCCTGGAATTCAACGTTGGGAAAGGGCAGGTAGAGCTCCTTGACCACCGTGCCGCCGGCCTTCTCGAAGCCTTCGCGAAAGGCCGCGGCAGCCTCCTCGCCCGCGGCGTACTTCCAGGTAATGAACACCGCCTTCTTCTGGCCGCGCTCGGCGATCACCTTGCCCAAGGCGTGGGTGGTCTGCCAGTTGGAAAAGGAGGTGCGGAACACGTTGGGCGCGCAGGCCGGGCCGGTGGCGGCGTTGGCGCCAGCGTTGGGGATAATGAGCGGCACGCCGCTCTCGCGCGCCACCTTCACCATGGCCATGGCCACGCCCGAGTGCACCGTGCCCACCAGCACGTCCACCTTGTCGCGGGTGACCAGGCGGTTGGCGTTGTCGGTGGCCTTGGCGGGATCGGATTCGTCGTCCACCTTGAAGAACTCCGCCTCGCGCCCGGCGAGACGCCCGCCCCCCTGCGCCAGCGCCAGGCGCAGGCCGTTCTCGATGGCCGTGCCCAACTGGGCGTAGGTGCCCGTGTAGGGAAGCATCAGCCCCACGCGCAACTTCGCGGCCTGGGCGCGGGCCAGCGGCGGCAGCGCGAGGGACAGGGTGGCGGCAGCGAGGAAGTGGCGTCGTTGCATGGCAGGCCTTTCGGGAGAGGTCAGGTGTGGCGCCGGACGCGCAGCTTGAAGCGCTGGATCTTGCCGGTGGCGGTCTTGGGCAGCTCGGGCACGAACTCCACCCAGCGCGGGTACTTAAAGGGCGCCAGATGCTGCTTCACGTGCTGCTGGAGGGCGTGCGCGGCGGCTTCGTCCGGCGGCGTGCCGGCGCGCAGCACCACGAAGGCGCGCGGCTTCACCAGCCCCTGGTCGTCCTCGTCGCCCACCACCGCGGCCTCCAGCACCTGCGGGTGGGTCAGGAGAGCCGCCTCCACCTCGAAGGGCGAGACGTACATGCCGCTCACCTTGAGCATGTCGTCGGAGCGGCCGCCGTAGGTGAAGTAGCCGTCGGGGCCGCGGGAATACTTGTCGCCGGCGCGCGTCCAGGGCCCGTGGAAGGTGTCACGCGAGCGCTCCCGGTTGTTCCAGTAGCAGGCGGCGCTGGTGGGGCCGGCGATCTGCAGCTCGCCCAGTTCGCCCTCGGCCACCTCGCGACCGTCCTCGCCCACCAGGCGCACGGTGTAGCCCGGCACAGGCACGCCGGTGGTGCCGTAGCGCACCTGCCCGGGGCGGTTGGAGAGGAAGATGTGCAGCATCTCGGTGGAGCCGATGCCGTCGAGGATCTCCACGCCGAAGTGCTCGGTCCAGCGGCGCCCCAGTTCCGCGGGAAGCGCCTCGCCCGCGGAGGTGCACACCCGCATCGCCAGCTCGCCGCGCGCCGGCAGCTCGAGCGAGGCGAGCAGCGCGCCGTAGAGCGTGGGCACGCCGTAGAAGACCGTGGGTCGGTGTTGCCGCAGGCGGGCGAACACAGCCGCGGGCGTGGGCCGCCCGGCCATGAGCACGGCGGTGGCGCCGGCGGCGAGGGTGAAGGTGAGGGCGTTGCCCAGGCCGTAGGCGAAGAACAGCTTGGCGGCGGAGAACAGCACGTCGTCTTCGCGCACGCCCAGGACGGGCTTCGCGTACAGCTCGTAGGTCTGGATGAGGCTCGAGTGCACATGCACGGCGCCCTTGGGCACGCCCGTGGAGCCCGAGGTGTAGAGCCAGAAGCAGGCGTCGTCGCAGGTGGTGGCGGCGGGTTCGAAGGCGGTGCCGGCCACGCGCAACAGCGATTGCAGGTGCGGATGCGTGTCCACCTGCCGGCCCGACACCAGCACCCGCCGCAGCGCGGGCGCCTCGTCCAGCACAGGCGCGAACTGCGGCAGAAGGGCGTCGGACACCACCAGCGCCCGGGCGCGGCTGTCGCGCAGCACGAAGCGGTAGTCCTCGCTGGTGAGCAGGGTGTTGGCGGCCACGGGCACGATGCCCGCCTTGATGGCCCCCAGGAACACCGCCACCCAGTCGATGTTGTCCAGGTGGCACAGCAGCAGGCGATCCTCGGGCTGCAGGCCCAGCGACACCAGGGCGTTGGCCACGCGGTTGACCCGCTCGGCAAGCTCGCCATAGGTGGCCGTTGCGGCGTCGTCGATGTAGGCCAGCTTGTCCGCGCGGCCGGCGGCGAGATTGCGCTCGATCAGGTCGTGGGCGGCGTTGTAGTCGCGCGGCACGGCGATGACCGGCGGGCTGGTGGAGTGGTCGGCGGAACTCAGGCCGGGCACGGGGTGCTCTCTCGGGAAGGTGAAACAGCCGGAAGGCGCAAAAGATACCGCAGGACGGCGGCGGCGGAGATCGACCCCGCTCAGGCCGGATAGCTGCCGCGCAGCGCGATCGCGTAGTCGCGCAGCAGATCGTCGGCGACGCTGGCGATGGCGCCGCGCCAGGCCTGTTGCGATTCGAGCGCGGCCAGGCCATGTACGAAGGCCCACGCGGCCAGCGCCGCGCGCTGCACCCGGGCGTCTTCAGCGCCCGGGGGGGCCAGCGCGCCCACCGCCCTCAGCAGCAGCGTGTAGGGCTCCGCCTGCTGCGCGTCCGCCAGGGCATTTCGCCGCAACTCGAAGACGATGCGAAAGGCGTCCGGATGGGCCCGCGCGAAAGCGAGGTAGCCGCGGCCCAGGGCGGCCAGGCGCGCGGCCGGATCGGCGCTTGCCTCGCGATCGAGCGCCTCGCGCAGCGCCACTTCGAGGGCCGCGAGCGCGCGGCCGGCGAGCTCGTCGAGCAGCGCGTCCTTGTGGGCGAAATGGCGGTAGAGGGCGGCCGGCGACACGCCCAGTTCGCGCGCCAGGGCGCGCAGGGACAGCGCGCCGCTGCCGCCGTTCGCCGCCAGCTGGGCGGCGCGCTCCAGGGCGGCGGCGCGCAGGTTGCCGTGATGGTAGGTGGGGCGTTCAGCTCGGTTCATGGGCTCTATGTTATCGCCGTTGACATAAGGGTGCTGTAGATCTAGAGTGAACACTGTTCACACCGCTGTAGTGCCATCCGTTCACCGATTGCAACAGGAGATAGCCGCCATGTTCCGCACCACTCTTCTGCCGCTGCTGGCTGCTCTCGTGACCAGCGCCCTGCCCCTTGCCGGCGGCTGCGCTGCCACGCCCGCCGCCCCTGCCGCTGCCGCCGCTGCCGAGCGCCGCATCCACACCCCCGCGGGCGAGCTGGCGGTGCGCGAAGCCGGCCGCGGCGCCACCCCGCTGCTGCTCTGGCACAGCCTCTACACCGACCCCTCCATGTTCGACCCGCTGGTGGAGCAGCTCGCGCCCAACTACCGGCTGCTGCTGGTGAGCGCACCCGGCCACGGCAACAGCGGCCCGCCCCTCGCACCACTCACCAGCGCCGCAAGCGGGGCAGCGGTGCTTGCGGTGCTCGATGCCTACGGCGTGGAGCGCGCGGCGGTGGTGGGCTGCTCCTGGGGCGGCATCGCGGGCCTGCAGGCGGCCCTTCAGGCGCCGCAGCGCATCACGGCCGTGGCGGCCTTCAACACCCCCTTCGGACCCGGCGCCACCGACCTGGGTACGCGTTCCATCGTGGGGATCACCGGCTGGCTGGGCAACACCGAGTTCTTCGGCAGGCGAGTGGCATCCAACTTCTTCAGCCAGCACACCCGGACCCGTCAGCCCGAGGTGGTTGAGCGCTTCGCGGCGGCCTTCAAGGCGCGCGATCCGCGCACGCTGCAAGCCGTCTCCCGGGCGGTGCTCATGGAGCGCGAGTCGCTGCTGCCGCTGCTGCCGAAACTGCGGGTGCCTGTGCTGGCGGTGTCCGGGGCCGAGGACCCCCTCTATCCGGCCGCTCAGGCGGAGGAAATCGCACGCAGCATCCCAAAGGCCCGCTTCGTGAGCGTGCCCGACTCGGCGCACCTCACGCCCCTGGAGCAGCCGGTGATCACCGCCAAGCTGGTGCGGGAGCTGGTGCCCCCGCAACAGTGAGTCGCGGCGCCGGAGCAGGCTCAGGCCGCCATCGCGCTCCCATGCCCGTCCGCGAGCGGCATGGCCTGCTCGGCAAGCGCCGCCAGATACCCCGCCCCCAGCGGAATCACCTCATCGTTGAAGTCGTAGTGCGGGTTGTGCAGCGAGCAGCCCAGGGGCCCGCCGCCCTGGCCCAAGAACACGTAGGCGCCAGGCTTTTCCTGCAGAAAGTAGGCGAAGTCCTCACCGCCCATGGTGGGGTCCACGTCGCGCACCACGTTGCCCGCGCCGAAGAGGCTCTCGCCCACCCGCGCCGCGAACTCCGTCTCGCGGGGGCTGTTCACCGTGGCCGGGTAGCCGCGGGTGTACTTCACTTCTGCGCGCCCCCCGAGGGCCGCCGCCACGCCCTCGGCGATCTCCCTGCAGCGGCGCTCCGCCATGTCGCGCGTCTCGGCGCGGAAGCTGCGCACGGTGCCCAGCAGGTGCACCGCGTCAGGGATCACGTTGAAGGCGCCCGTCTGGCTGGTGTGCATGGAGCAGATGCTCACCACCACCGCGTCCACGGGCGCCACGTTTCGGCTGGCCACGGTTTGCAGCGCGCCGATCACCTGGGCCGCCACCACCACGGGGTCCACCGCCAGATGGGGCATGGCGGCGTGGCCGCCGCTGCCATGGATCGTGATGGCGATCTCGTCGGTGGCCGCCATTACCGGTCCGGCGCGCAGCGCGATGCGGCCCGGCGGCAGCTCGGGCCAGTTGTGCAGGGCGTACACCTCGTCAGCAGGGAAGCGCTCGAACAGGCCCTCCCGCACCATCACGTTGCCGCCGCCGCCGTGCTCCTCGGCGGGCTGGAAGATCACGTAGGCGGTACCGTCGAACTGGCGCGTCTGCGCCAGGTAGCGCGCCGCGCCCAGCAGCATGGTGGTGTGGCCGTCGTGGCCGCAGGCGTGCATGCGGCCCTCGTGGCGCGAGCGGTGGCCGCGCTCGGCGGCCTCGTGCATCGGCAGGCAGTCCAGGTCGGCGCGCAGGCCGATGCCGCGGCCGCGGGAATCTTCGCGGCCCGGAATCACGCCCACCACGCCGGTGCCGGCCAGGCCGCGGTGCACCTCGACGCCCCACTGCGCCAGGTGACCGGCCACCAGGTCGGCGGTGCGCCGCTCCTGGAAGGCCAGCTCGGGATGCATGTGGATGTCGCGGCGGATGGCCGTGAGTTCGGCGTGCCAGCGGCGCACGTGCTCGACGGGATTGGACATGGATCGCTCCTTCAGTGGGCCGCGCGGGCGTCGGCGCGCAGCCGCGGGTCGATGGCGTGGTAGAGCAGGTCCACCACCAGGTTGATGGTCACGAACACCAACGCGATCAGGCACAGGTAGGCGGCCATCACGGGCACGTCGGCGAACATCACCGACTGGATGAACAGCAGCCCCATGCCCGGCCACTGGAACACCGTCTCGGTGATGATGGCGAAGGCGATGATGGCGCCCAGCTGCAGCCCCGCCACGGTGATCACGGGCAGCAGCGCGTTGCGCAGGGCGTGGCGGAAGTGCACCGAGCGGTCGGGCAGGCCGCGGGCGCGGGCGAAGCGGATGAAGTCGGCGCGCAGCACCTCCTGCATCTCGGCGCGCGTGAGCCGCATGATGAGCGTCATCTGGAACAGCCCCAGGGTGATAGCCGGCAGCACCAGAGCCTTGAGGCCCGAAACCGTGAGCAGCCCCGTGCTCCACGCCCCCAGCATCACCGTCTCGCCACGGCCGAAGGAAGGCAGCCAGCCCAGCTGCACGGCAAACACCAGGATCAGCAGAATGCCGATCAGGAAGGTGGGCAGGGACACGCCCGCCAGCGACACCGCCAGGAACACCTGCGACAGCCACGACCGCGGCTTGAGCGCAGAGTACACCCCCATGGGGATGCCGGCCGCCAGGGCGAACAGCGCCGCCGCAATCGCCAGCTCCAGGGTGGCGGGCAGGCGCTCGGCGAACAGCGTGGACACCGGCCGCAGTTGCTTGAGCGACAGCCCGAAGTCGCCCTGCACCGCGCGCGACAGGAAGGCCCCGTACTGCACGTGAAACGGGCGGTCCAGGCCCAGGTCGGCGCTCATGCGGGCCCGGTCCTCGGGTGTGGCGTCCTGCCCCAGCATGAACACCACCGGATCGCCCACGAAGCGGAACAGGGCGAAGGCGATCAGGCCCACCACCAGCATCACCACGGCGGCCTGCACCAGGCGTCGGAGCGCGAAGGCGAGCATCGGCGAGCGCGCGTGGCCCTACGGCGAGCGCGCGCGGCTCAGGGTTGCAGCGGCGCCGCCGCGCGGGCCGGGCCGACAGGGTCCGAAGGCCGGTTCACGCCGCGTCAGTCCTCGAGCAGGCTGCGCAGCATCCACGCGGTCTTCTCGTGGATGTCCAGGCGCTGGGTGAGCAGGTCGAGGGTGGGCTGGTCGTTGGCGCCATCGGCCACCCGCACCAGGCCGCGGGCGGTGCGCGCCACGGTGTCGTGCCCCTTGATGAGCTGCGCCACCATCGCCTCGGCCCTGGGGACTCCGGACACCTCCTTCACGGTGGAGAGCCGGGCGAATTCGGCGTAAGTGCCCGGTGCGGGGAACCCCAGGGCGCGGATGCGCTCGGCGATGGGGTCCACCGCGTTCCACAGCTCGGTGTACTGCGCCATGAACATGGCGTGCAGGGTGTTGAACATGGGACCCGTGACGTTCCAGTGGAAGTTGTGGGTCATGAGATACAGGGTGTAGGTATCGGCCAGCAGCCGCGAGAGCCCTTCGGAGATGCGGGTGCGATCCTTCAGGCCGATGCCGTTGTCGATGGCCGCGGCCTTGCGGGCGGGGGACTTGGAAGCCATGGAAACTCCTCGGAAGATGACGAAAACACGCGGCTGAACCGCCATGCCCCGATTGTATAGGGCGGGCCCGCCGGACAGGCGCGCCGCGCGTGCTAGCATCCCGCTCCCGCAATCGGGCAGCCCCCTGCCATGATCTCCATCACTCTCAACGGATCGTCGCATCCGCTGTCCGCGCCGGTGTCCGTGGGCGTGCTACTGGAACAACTCGGCCACGCAGGGCGCCGCGTGGCTGTGGAGCGCAACGGCGAGATCGTGCCCCGCAGCCGCCACCCCGACACCCTGCTGCAGGACGGCGACGTGGTGGAGATCGTGGTGGCCGTGGGCGGAGGCTGAACCCGACACCTCCCGGAGCCTGTCATGCACCACCTGACCATCGCCGGCAAGACCTACCGCTCCCGACTGCTGGTGGGCACGGGCAAGTACCGCGACTTCGAGCAGACCCGCCTCGCCATCGAGGCGAGCGGCGCGGACATCGTCACCGTGGCCATCCGCCGCACCAACATCGGCCAGAACGCGGACGAGCCCAACCTGCTGGACGCCGTGCCGCCGTCGAGATATACCATCCTGCCCAACACCGCCGGGTGCTACAGCGCCGAAGAGGCGGTGCGCACCCTGCGCCTGGCGCGCGAACTGCTGGACGGCCACGTGCTGGTGAAGCTGGAGGTGCTGGGCGACCCGAAGACGCTGTTCCCCAACGTGATGGAGACCCTGCGCGCCACCGAAACCCTGGCGCGCGAGGGCTTCGAGACCATGGTCTACACCTCGGACGATCCCATCGTGGCGCGCCAGCTGGAGGAAGCCGGCGCCGTGGCGGTGATGCCGCTCGCCTCTCTCATCGGCTCGGGCATGGGCATCCTCAACCCGTGGAACCTCAAGATCATCATCGACCAGGCCAAGGTGCCGGTGCTGGTGGATGCGGGCGTGGGCACGGCCTCGGATGCGGCAGTGGCCATGGAGCTGGGCTGCGACGGCGTGCTCATGAACACGGCGATTGCCGCGGCGCGCGACCCGGTGCTCATGGCCACGGCCATGGGCAAGGCCGTGCAGGCCGGCCGCGAGGCCTTCCTGGCGGGACGCATGCCAAAGAAGGTGTACCAGGCCACACCCAGTTCGCCCGAGAGCGGGGTGATCGGCTCGGCGCCGAAGGCGGCCTGACTTGCCGGTGCGGTCTTGAACGAGGAAGCGCTGCACCAGGACGGGCCCGGGGACGGGTCGCCGCACCGGCCCATCCGCAGCTTCGTGCTGCGCCAGAGCCGCACCTCCGCAGCCCAGCAGCGCGCGGTGGACACGCTGCTGCCGCGCTGGGGTGTCGAGTACGCAGGGCAGCCGCTGGATCTTGAAGCGGCCTTCGGCCGTCGCGCACCGGTGGTCCTGGAAATCGGCTTTGGCATGGGCGAGAGCACGGCGGCCTACGCGGCACTGCATCCGGAGCGGGATTTCCTGGGGGTGGAGGTGCACACGCCGGGCGTGGGCAACCTGCTCAAGCTGATCGACGCGCAGGAGCTGAGCAACGTGCGCGTCGTGCGTCACGATGCCGTGGAAGTGCTGCGGCACATGCTCACGCCGGACAGCCTGGCGGGGGCGCACGTGTTCTTCCCCGACCCGTGGCCCAAGAAGCGGCACCACAAGCGGCGGCTGATCCAGCCGCCCTTCGTGCAACTGCTGGCCGGGCGTCTCGCGCCCGGCGGCTACGTACATCTGGCCACCGACTGGGAGGAGTACGCGCAACAGATGCTGGCGGTGCTGTCGGCCGAACCGCTGCTGGAGAACACGGCGGCGGGCTTCGCGCCGCGGCCCGAATCGCGTCCGCTCACCCGGTTCGAGCAGCGCGGCCTGCGGCTGGGCCACGGGGTGTGGGACCTGCTGTTCCGGCGCCGCGCGGCCTGAAACAGCCACTCAGTCCAGGAAGATCTCCAGCAGTTCATTGAGAAACCGCCGCCCCAGCGCCGTGGGCTGCACGCGCCGGTGGTCGCGGGTGAGCAGGCCGCGGGCCTCCGCCGCGTCGAGGCGCGACGCGACGGAGGCCAGGGGCAGGCTCGTGCGCTCGGTGAACAGCCCCGTCTCGAAGCCCTCGTTCAGGCGCAGCGCGTTCATCATGAACTCGAAGGGCAGCTCCGCCGCGGCCACATCACTGGCGGTCTGCGCGGCGTTGCCAGCCAGCGCCCTCTCCATGTACTCGCGCGGGTGCTTCCACTTCATGTGCCGCGTGACGCGGTCGCGCAGCGTGAGCTTGCCGTGGGCGCCCGCGCCGATGCCCAGGTAGTCGCCGAAGGACCAGTAGTTGAGGTTGTGCCGGCACTCGCTGCCGGGCCGGGCGAAGGCCGAGGTCTCGTAGTGGCGGTAGCCGGCTTCGCCGAGCAGCGCCTCGATGCGCTCCTGCATGAGCGCGGCGGCATCGTCGTCGGGCAGCGGCGGCGGGAAGCGGTGGAACAGCGTGTTTGGCTCGAGGGTGAGGTGATAGGCGCTCACGTGCGGCGCGCCTTCGGACACGGCGCGCGCCACGTCGGCCACCGCCTGCTCCGGCGATTGGCGCGGCAGGGCGTACATCAGATCGAGGTTGAAGTTGTGGAAGTGCTGCCGCGCGATGGCCACGGCGCGCAGCGCCTCGGCGCCGTCGTGCACGCGGCCCAGCGCCGACAGGTGCGCGGGGTCGAAGCTCTGGATGCCGATGGACAGGCGGTTGATGCCCAGCGCCCGGTAGGCGGCGAAGCGGCCGCTCTCGAAGGTGCTGGGATTGGCTTCGAGCGTGATCTCGGCATCCGCCCGGATGGGCAGCAGCGCGCGCGCCGAGCCCAGGAAGCGGTCGATGGCCTCGGGGGAGAACAGGCTCGGCGTGCCGCCACCGAAGAACACCGTGGATACCTCGCGCCCCCACACCTGGGGCAGGGACTGCTCCAGATCGGCGATGAGCGCATCCACATAGCGCACCTCGGGCAGCGCGCCGGCGCCGCCCTCGCCGCGATGCTCGTGGGAATTGAAGTCGCAGTAGGGGCACTTGCGAATGCACCAGGGCACGTGCACGTACAGCGACAGCGGCGGCAGGCGCTCGAAGCGCACGGCGGCGGGCTCACGGCGGTGCAGGGAGATAGCGGTCACGGGCGGGAGTCTAGCGTGCAGCCCGGCCCCGGCGGCGGCAGAATCGGCCCATTCACAACAGGGGCGAGGCGATGCGCGAGGAGACCGGCTTCATCCCGGTGGATGGCCACCGGGTCTGGTACCGCCGGGCGGGCGGCGGCCCGGGACTGCCGCTGCTGCTGCTGCACGGCGGCCCCGGCGCAGGCCACGACTACCTCGAGCCCCTAGAGGGCCTGGCGAGCGGGCGCGAGGTGATCTTCTACGACCAGCTTGGCTGCGGCCGCTCAGACCGGCCCGATGACCCGTCGCTGTGGCGCATGGAGCGCTCGGTGCGCGAGGTGGACACGGTGCGCCGGGCCCTTGGGCTGGAGCGCATCCACCTGCTGGGCCAGTCCTGGGGCGGCTGGCTGGGCGTCGAATACATGCTGTCTCAGCCGCGCGGCATCGCCGGGCTGGTGCTCGCCAGCACCTCGGCGAGCATCCCGCAGTTCGTGGCCGAGGCGGTAACGCTCAAGGCGCGATTGCCCGCGCCCATGGTATCGGTCATGGCGCGTTGCGAGGCGGCCAGGCAGTGGAACGACCCCGCCTATCTGGAAGCGGTGATGGAGTTCTACCGCCGTCACCTGTGCCGCGTGCACCCCTGGCCTGAATGCATGCAGCGCACCGTGCGCAACCTGGAGGGCAACCAGGTCTACGAAGTGATGAACGGGCCCAACGAGTTCGTGGTCATCGGCAATCTCAAGGACTGGGACCGCATCGACCGCCTGGGCGAGATCCGCGTGCCCACGCTCATCACCGTGGGAGCCCACGACGAACTCACCCCGGCATGCGCCGAAACCCTGCATGCCGGCATCGCGAGATCCCGCCTCGAACTCTTCGAGCACTCCAGTCACACGGCGCACATCGAGGAGACCGCCCGCTACCTGGAGGCGGTGGAGGCATTCCTGCGGCACGTGGAGGGGGCACCCGCATGAGCACGCTCACCAAGCTCGCCCTGCACCTGATGGGGCGTGTGGGCCCGCGGCCGGGCCGGGCCGGCGCGCCAGCCACCGTGGCGCTTCCGCCGCCGGATCGCGAGGGCGGCACGCCACTGATGCAGGCCCTCGCACGCCGGCACTCGTCGCGGGCCTTTCGTGCCGAGCCCCTGAGCCTGCAGCAGCTGAGCGACCTGCTGTGGGCGGCGGATGGCATCAACCGCCCGGCGGACCGCGAGCACACCGCACCGTCGGCCATGAACGCCCAGGAGATCGATATCTACGCGGCGCTCGCGGCGGGCCTGTACCGCTACGACGCCCAGGGGCACGCGCTGGTGCTGGAGTCGGCCAAGGACATTCGCGCGCTCACCGGGCTGCAGGAGTTCGTGGACCTCGCGCCGCTGGACCTGATCTACGTGGCCGACCACGGCCGCCTCAAGCTCGTGCCCGAGGCCGCCCGGGCGGTGTACGCCGCCGCCTGCGCCGGGGCCATCGCCCAGAATGTCTATCTGTACTGCGCCTCCGCCGGCCTGGCCACGGTGGTGCGAGGCTGGTTCGACCGGGGCGCGCTGGAGAAAGCCCTGGGTCTGGGCTCGAGCCGGCATGTGGTGCTGGCGCAGACCGTGGGGTTTACGGCCTAGAGGGGCGGCTCGGCAGGATGGCACCCGCCACGGCGCGCGGTCAGATGCCCAGCACCCTGGCGATGATGGACTTGGCCACGAAGCCGATCATGCCGAAGGCCAGCACGAAGAACAGGATGAAGGTGCCCATGCGGCCGGCCCTGGACTCGCGCGCCAGGTTCCAGATGATGAACAGCATGAACAGCATGAAGCCGCCCAGCCCCACCGTGAGGCCGAACTCGGAGACCTGTTCCTCGCTCCACACGGCGCGGTCTCTCAGGGGCGCGGCGGCAGGCCGTGGGCGTCGATGAGGTCGCGGTAGGCGTGCCAGGTGGCGTGGCCGATCACCGGAATGGCCACCAGGAAGCCGAGCATGAGGCTGGCCATGGACAGGGCCGTGGCCAGCATGATCAGGCTTGCCCACACGCCCATGGCGATGGGGTTTTCGGCCACGGCCAGCACGCTGGCGCGCACCGCCCACGCAAGACTCACGTGGCGGTCCAGCAGCAGGGGCACCGACACCACCGTGACCATGAACACCACCGAGGCGCCCAGGCCGCCGAGCGTCAGCCACAACGGGAACAGCAGCGCCGAATCCGCGACCGCCAGCATGCGCACCGCATCCATCAGCCCCTGGGGCTGACCGCGCCCGAACACCGCCAGCAGCGTGGCCGTGAGCGCAACCCACAGCGTGCCGGCCGCTGCCAGGCCCACACCCAGCCAGACCAGCGGGCGCGTGCCGCGCCGCCACGCGGCCAGCACATCGGCGAAGCCGGGGTGCGCCCCCGCGGCCAGGCGGCGGCTCAGCTCGTAGAGTCCGGTGGCGAGGATCGAGCCCACCAGCACGAAGCCCGACAGGGCGCCGGGCAGCAGTTGCCAGAAGTGCAATGTGACGGCCACGATGGCCCACCCGCCGAAGGTCACGAAGGCGCCGTGCAGCAGCCCGGGGCCCGGCACCTGCGTGAAGTCGCGCCAGCCGGCGGCGAGCCAGGCGAGGGGCTGGGCGGCCGGCACATGGCGAACCCGAGGCAGGGGCGCGGCGGGGCTCATGTGGGCGGTGACGGGCTGCCCTTCACCCGCTCAGGAAGACTCGCCAGGCGGCGCCTCCGGGGCATCCTGCTCGGCCACCCACGCCAGTGCCAGCTCGTAGGTGACCGCCAGCACCACCGGCCCCACGAAGATGCCGATGATGCCGAAGGACAGCAACCCCCCCACCACGCCCACGAAGATGAGCAACAGCGGCAGCTTCACGCTGCGCTGGATGAGCCACGGGCGCAGGAAGTTGTCCACGTTGATCACCAGCACCGACCACACCAGCAGCACCGTGCCCCACAGGGTCTGGTCGTGCCAGTACAGCCAGCCGGTGGCGCCCAGCAACACCACGCCGGCGCCCACCTGGGCGATGGCAAGCAGGAACATGACCACGGTGAGCAGGCCCGCCAGGGGCACGCCGCACACCAGCAGCCCCATGCCCCCCAGCAGCGACTGGGCGAGGGCAGTGAGCCCGACGCCCAGGGCCACGCCGCGAATGGCCTGCCCCGCCAGGGCCAGCGCCGCCGTGGCGCGCTCGCCGCCCAGGCGCGCGGCCACGCGCCGCAGCCCTTCCACGCCCTCCTCGCCGCGCATGTAGAGGATGCCGGCCACCGCCACGGTGAGCAGGAAGTGCAGCACCAACAGCCCCAGGTTGCCGGCCTCGGCGGCCGTCCAGCGGAACAGGTCGCCCAGGTACGGAGACAGCCGCGCGGCGATGCCCGACCCGCCCAGGGCGCCCACCTCCTGCCACCCGGCCGCCAGGCGCGCGCCCACCACCGGCAGCCGCTCCAGGAATCCGGGCAGCGCGGGCCAGCCGGCCTCGGGCAGCCGCTTCGCCCAGGCGAGGGCTTCATCGGAGAATTCCGCCAGCGTCACCACCGCCAGCAGCACCGGCAGCACCACCGCCAGCAGCAGCAGCCCGCACATAAGGGTGGCGGCAAACCAGCGGCGCCCGCCGGCGCGTGCTTCGATCCCGCGCATCACCGGCCAGGTGGCCACCACGATCATGGCAGCCCACACGGCCGCCGCCAGGAAGG
This sequence comes from Rhodocyclaceae bacterium, assembly GCA_020248405.1. Classification (GTDB taxonomy): domain Bacteria; phylum Pseudomonadota; class Gammaproteobacteria; order Burkholderiales. Next base: position 33,564 of record JADCHQ010000042.1, read on the forward strand.
GCCGCACCACCAGGTAGGAGGCGAACAGCAGCGCGGCAATGGCGGCGAGCGCCAACGCCACGCGCGGCAGGTCGCGCAGGCCGCCTTCGAGATCGAGCTTCACGCGTCTGCCCTCAGCAGTTCGAGCAGCCGCAGCAGGGCCTGGGCCCGATGGCTCGACGCGTTCTTGCGCGCCTCGGGCAGCTGCGCGGCGGTGCAGCCCTCTTCGGGCAGGAAGAAGTGCGGGTCGTAGCCGAAGCCGCCGTCGCCGCGCGGCTCGTCCTGGATGACGCCGTGCCAGCGCCCCTGGGCCACCAGCGGCTCGGGATCGGAGGGGTGGCGCACCAGCACGATGACGCAGGCGTAGTGGGCACGGCGATCGGCCACGCCCGCCAGCCGGGCCACCAGCTGCGCATTGTTGCGGCCGTCGTTGAGGGGTTCGCCTGCGTAGCGCGCCGAGTGCACGCCGGGCTCGCCGCCCAGCGCGGCTACGCACAGCCCGGAATCGTCGGCCAGCGCGGGCAGGCCGCTGGCCGCGGAGGCGTGGCGCGCCTTGGCCAGGGCGTTTTCCAGAAAGGTGTGGTGGGGCTCGGCCGCCTCGGCAATGCCCAGGGCGGCCTGGGCCACGCACTGCATGTGCAGCGGGGCGAGCAGCGCGGCGAGCTCACGCAGCTTGCCGGCATTGCCGCTGGCCAGCACCAGTTGCTTCATGGCCGGGCCAGGGCCTCGCGCTGCAAGGCCACCAGCCGGGCGATGCCCGCGGCGGCCAGGTTCACCAGCGCATCGAGCTGGGCGCGGGAGAAGGGTTCGCCCTCGGCCGTGCCCTGCACTTCCACCAAGCCGCCGGCGCCGGTCATGACCACGTTCATGTCGGTGTCGCAGCCGGAATCCTCGGCGTAGTCCAGGTCCAGCACGGGCACGCCGGCCACCACGCCCACCGACACCGCCGCCACGTGGTCGCGCAACGGCAGGGCCGGCAGCAGGCCGCGCGCCACCAGCCACGAGCAGGCGTCGTGCAGCGCCACGAAGGCGCCGGTGATGGCGGCGGTGCGGGTGCCGCCGTCGGCCTGCAGCACATCGCAGTCGAGCTGGATGCTGCGCTCGCCCAGGGCGGGCAGGTCGGTGACCGCGCGCAGGCTGCGGCCGATGAGGCGCTGGATCTCCTGGGTGCGGCCGCTTTGCTTGCCGCGCGCCGCTTCGCGGTCGGTGCGGGTGTGGGTGGAGCGCGGCAGCATGCCGTATTCCGCCGTCACCCAGCCCTGCCCCTTGCCCCTGAGGAAGGGCGGCACCTTTTCTTCCACGCTGGCGGTGCACAGCACCCGCGTGTGGCCGAAACCAACCAGCACCGAACCCTCGGCGTGACGGGTGAAACGGCGTTCGAGGGTGACGAGACGCAGCTCGTCGGGCCGGCGGCCGGCGGATCGCAGCAGGGACATGGGCGCGGTGGAGAACGGAAAGAGTAACTCGAAACGGCGGCGGATGATGCAACGACCCCCATGCTACCCTTTCGAGGCGTCGATTGTCGGCGCCGGGCGCGCGCTCTGTACGGCCGCGCCCCATCCCCCAGGGCCCAGGACTTCGCCATGATCCACAGCATGACCGGCTTCGCTGCGCTCACGCGCGAGTTGCCCGCAGGCACCGTGAGCCTCGAACTGCGCTCGGTGAACCACCGCTACCTAGATGTGCAGTTCCGCATGCCGGAGGAGTTCCGCGCCTTCGAGCCCGCCATGCGCGAGGCCATCGCCGCGCGCCTGTCCCGCGGCAAGGTGGAATGCCGCGTGGGCCTCACCCGCGCCCCGGACGCCGCCAGCCTGGAGATCTCCGAGCCGCTGCTCGCCCGGCTGGCGCAACTCAACGCCCAGGTGAGGGCGCGCCTGCCTGGCGCCGCCGAGCTGTCGGTGGCCGATGTGCTGCGCTGGCCGGGCATTTTCGGCGCCGAGGCGCTGCCGGCGGAAGCGCTGCGGGAGGGCTTCCTCGCCCTGCTGGCCGATGCCGTGGCGGAGTTCGACGCCACCCGCGCCCGCGAGGGCGCCAAGCTCACCGCAGTGCTGCTGGAGCGCGTATCCACCATGGAAACGCTCTCCGCCGAGGTGGCGCCGAAGATCCCCGCACTGGTGGCCGCCCACCAGGAGAAGCTGGCCCAGCGGCTGCGCGACGCCGTGGCCACCCTGGACGAGGAGCGCATCCGCACGGAAGTCTCCATGTTCGCCACCCGCATCGACGTGGACGAGGAGCTGCAGCGCCTCACCACCCACCTCTCCGAGGTGCGCCGCATCCTGGCCAAGGGCGGCAGCGTGGGCAAGCGGCTGGATTTCCTCATGCAGGAGCTGCACCGCGAGGCCAACACCCTGGGCTCGAAGAGCGTGGACGCGGGCGTATCCCAGACCGCCATGGAACTGAAGGTGCTGATCGAGCAGATGCGCGAGCAGGTGCAGAACATCGAATGAACGCCCCCGTCCCCGGCAACTTTTTCGTCGTCTCGGCCCCCTCGGGCGCGGGCAAGACCAGCCTGGTGAAGGCGCTGCTGGCGGCCGATCCGGGCGTGCATCTTTCCATCTCTTGCACCACCCGCGCCCCGCGCCCTGGCGAGGAGGACGGTCGCGACTACCACTTCGTGAGCCGCGAGCGCTTCCACGCCATGCGCGATGCAGGCGAGTTTCTCGAGTCTGCCGAGGTGCACGGCAACCTCTACGGCACCCGCGAGGCGTGGGTGCGCGAGGCGCTGGGCGCCGGGCGCGACGTGCTGCTGGAGATCGACTGGCAAGGCGCGGCCCAGGTGCGCCGCCTGGCGCCCGAGGCTGTCGGGATATTCATCCTGCCGCCCTCGCTCCACACGCTGGCCCAGCGCCTGTCCGGGCGCGCCACCGATGCCCCCGAGGTAATCGAGCGCCGCCTGCGGGTGGCGCGCAGCGAGATCGGGCACGTGGCCGAATTCGACTTCGTTATAATCAACAACGATTTCGACGAAGCGGCGCGGGATCTCCAAGCCATCGTTCGCGCCGCCCGCCTGCGTCTGGCGGTGCAGACGCGCCGCCACGAATCCCTCATCAATGCAATGAAGTGAGACCGCCATGGCCCGCATCACCGTTGACGACGTCCTGCACCACATTCCCAACCGCTTCGAGCTCACCCTGGCCGCCACCTACCGGGCCCGCGAGCTGGCCAACGGCGCCACGCCCACCGTGGAAGCCAACCGGGACAAGCCCACGGTGATCGCGCTGCGCGAGATGGCATTGGGCCACGTGACCGTGGACATCCTCCACCGCACCAAGCACTGAGTTCCCGGGGGCGCGCGCGCCGCGCCCTTGTCTTGCGGCGCGCCGGTCCCACTGGGCTGATCATGGGCGCGCCCAACGAAGCCGATTCCCTGTTCCGCGAAGCCGCCGGCTATCTCAGGCCGGAGGATGTGCACGTGCTGGAGTCGGCCTACCGCTTCAGTGCCGAGGCCCACGAGGGCCAGTTCCGCAAGACCGGCGAGCCCTATGTCTCTCACCCGGTGGAGGTGGCGAAGATCCTCACCGCCTGGCACCTGGACTCCCAGGCCCTCACCGCCGCGCTGCTGCACGACGTGATGGAGGACACCGAGGTCACCAAGGCGCAGCTCTCCGAGCGCTTCGGGCGCATGGTGGCGGAATTGGTGGATGGCGTCTCGAAGCTCGACCGCATCGAGTTCGAAAGCCAGGAGCAGGCCCAGGCGGAGAACTTCCGCAAGATGGTGCTGGCCATGACCCGCGACGTGCGGGTGATTCTCATCAAGCTGGCCGACCGTCTGCACAACATGCGCACCCTCGAAGCCATGGCGGCCCCGAAGCGCGCCCGCATCGCCCGCGAGACCCTCGACATCTACGCCCCCATCGCCAACCGGCTGGGGCTCAATGCCCTGTACCAGGAGCTGCAGGAGCTCTCGTTCAAACACCTCTTCCCCAACCGCTACCGGGTGCTGCAAAAGGCGCTGCAGGCGGCGCGTGGCAACCGCCGCGAGGTGGTGGACCGCATCCTCAACGCCATTCGCGATCGGCTTGCCGAGGAACTCATCGAAGCCCAGGTGCAGGGCCGCGAGAAGAACCTGTTCTCCATCTACCGCAAGATGGAAGACAAGAGCCTGACCTTCTCGCAGGTGTTCGACATCTTCGGCTTTCGCGTCATCACCCGCGACGTGGCCGGGTGCTACCTGGCGCTGGGCGCGCTGCACGGCCTGTACAAGCCAATCCCGGGCAAGTTCAAGGACTACATCGCCATCCCCAAGGCGAACGGCTACCAGTCGCTGCACACCACGCTGTTCGGCCCCTTCGGCATGCCCATCGAGGTGCAGATCCGCACGGCCGACATGCACCGCATCGCCGAGGCCGGCGTGGCCTCCCATTGGCTCTACAAGCAGTCCGACTCCGACCTCACCGACCTGCAGCGCAAGACCCATCTCTGGCTGCAGAGCCTGCTGGAGATGCAGACGCGCAGCGGCTCGTCGGTGGAATTTCTCGAGCACCTCAAGGTGGACCTATTCCCCGACGAGGTGTATGTGTTCACCCCCAAGGGCCGCATCCTGTCGCTGTCCCAGGGCTCCACCTGCGTGGACTTCGCCTATGCCGTGCACACCGACATTGGCAACCGGTGCGTGGCGGCGCGCATCAACGGCGAGCTGGTGCCCTTGCGCAGCGAGCTGCGCAACGGCGACCGCGTGGAGATCATCACCACCGCCCACGCCAAGCCCAACCCCGCCTGGCTCAATTACGTGGTCACGGCCAAGGCGCGCTCCAGCATCCGGCATTTCCTCAAGACCATGCAGTACGAGGAGTCGGCGCAATTGGGCGAGCGCCTGCTGCAGCAGGCGGTGTCGGCCATTGGCGGCAAGGACGTGGTGATCGACGAGGCCCAGTGGGAGCGCTACGCCCGCGACCACGGCAACCGGCCGCGCCTTGAGGTGCTGGCGGACATCGGCCTGGGCAAGCTGCTGGCCATCGTGGTGGCGCGGCAACTGCTGCGCCTTGGCGAGCAGGAAGGCGGATCCAACCGCCTGCCCGGCACGGTGGTGATCCGGGGCTCGGAGGGCATGGCGCTGCAGTTCGCCAAGTGCTGCCATCCCATCCCGGGCGACCCCATCATCGGCTACGTCAAGAAGGGCCAGGGCCTGGTGGTGCACACCCACGACTGCCCGGTGGCGCGCAAGATGCGCGGCGACCCGGACAAGTGGCTCGACGTGGAGTGGTCTCCCGACACCCGCAAGCTGTTCGCGGTGAACATCCGCATGGTGGTGTCCAACCAGCGCGGCGTGCTCGCCAAGCTGGCCGCTGAAATTGCCGAGGCGGGCTCCAACATCGACAACGTGAGCCTCGAACCAGGCGATTCCAGCGCCTACTCCAACATCCACTTCACCCTGCAGGTGAACAACCGCCTGCACCTGGCGCACCTCATGCGCGGCCTGCGCCGCATTCCCGAGGTGATCCGCATCACGCGCCTGAAGGGCTGACCCCCGGCGCATCCTTCATCTGGACAGCCCGCACAGCCGCCCGCCCGACCCCCTGCCCATGGACATCCTCTCCAGCCAGTTCCTCTCCGCCCTGTTCGCCATCGTCGTCATCGATCTGGTGCTGGCGGGGGACAACGCCATCGTCATCGCCCTGGCCGCCCGCACCCTGCCGTCTCACCTGCAGAAAAAAGCCATCGTGTGGGGCACGGTGGGCGCCATCGGGGTGCGCGTCGTCATGACGCTGGTGGTGGTGTGGCTGCTCACCATCCCCTGGTTGCGCCTGGTGGGCGGCCTGCTGCTGGTGTGGATCGCCTTCAAGCTGCTGGCCGAGGAGCAGGACGAAGCCGAGGACCAGGGCCGCGACGTCACAGACGCGCCTGCTGCCGCCGGCACCAGCTTCGCTTCCGCCATCCGCACCATCGTGGTGGCCGACGCCGTGATGGGCCTGGACAACGTGCTGGGCGTGGCCGGCGCCGCCAAGGGCAGCTTCCTGCTGGTGGTGCTGGGGCTCGCCATCAGCATCCCCATCATGATCTGGGGCAGCACCCTCATCCTCAAGTGGGTGGAGCGCTTCCCCGTCATCATCTATCTGGGCGCCGGCGTGCTGGCGTGGACGGCCGCCGCCATGATCCACCACGAACCGCACCTCACGCCGTACTTCGATACGTACCCTGCCCTGCTGGTGCTGCTGTACGCGGGCATGGTGGGTGGCATCCTGGGCGCGGGCTGGTGGGTGAAGCGGCGCCACGCGCTTGCCCGGCGGGAAGCCGCGGCGTTGACCTCCGTCAAGCCGCCCGCCCCCTGATTGCGCCAGCATGGCGGCGGGTTGAAGATAGCGTCCGCGCGGCCTGCGCCGCATCCTCGCCCCTCGGTCTGCACCCGGATCAGCGCCAGCCACCCGCCGCCATGAAAAAGCTTCGCTTCGCCGCCGCCCTGTTTGCCTGCGCCTGGTTCGTCCTGCCAGCGGCCGCCCAGTCGGGCGACGATGCCGCCGCCGAGGGCGTGCCCAACCTGCCCGCCCGCAGCGAGCGGCTCGACATCTACGGCGCCGGCATGTGCCACACCTGCGAGTGGCGCCCGCGCGCCAAGGTCATGGCCGCCGCCGAGCAGTGCGGCACTGAGGCTGGCGGTGCCGCGAAATCGGGTCTCTTCGAGTGCGGCCGCAACCCGGCGTGCGAGCCGGTGTGCAATTTCGTGCGCTGCGGGAGCGAGTAGGCCCCACTTCGGCCGCACCCGCGCGCTGTCAACTGGCAAGCAGTCGCAGCGCGAACCTGCCAGGGCCGGTTGCGCCTGGACAAACCAGCGTGGATCGGGCCAAGCGCCCCTTCAGCCTCGCCGCGCGGCAGGGTTCGTGCGCCGCACGGGATTGACCAGTTCCCCCAGCCCCTCGATGCGGCATTCCGCTTTGTCGCCATCCTCGATCACCACGGCGCCGGGCGTGCCCGTGGAGATGATGTCGCCCGGGTGCAGGGTCATCACATGGGAGTGGAAGGCCACCAGGTACGCCGGCGGAAACTGCATGTTGGCCACCACGTTGGCGCGGTGCAGCCTGCCGTTGTTCCAGGTGCCCACCTCCAGCTTGAGCACGTCGGCCACTTCGTCGCGGGTGACGAGCTGCGGGCCGAAGGAGAAGAAGGTGTCGAAGTTCTTCGAGCGCGTGAGGTAGCGGGGATTTTTCTGCAGGATGTCCTCGGCGGTCATGTCGAGGATGAGGCAGTAGCCGGCCACGAAATCGAGGGCCTGGTCTTCGGACACGCGCCGGCAGGTACGGCCGATGATCACGCCCAGCTCGGCCTCGGCAGTGACGCGCTGCGACTCGGGCGGCAGTTCGATGGTGTCGCCGGGGCCGATGATGGTGTGATCGCCCTTGATGAAGGAGGCGGGCTCATCGGGGTACACGGCGTTCAGGTCGGCGGCGTGGTCGCGGTAGTTGAGCCCGATGCCCCAGATCTTGCGCGGGTGCCGGTACAGCGGCCCGTAGCGCAGCGTAGCAGGGTCGCGATAGCGCGCGGTGGCGAAGGCGTCGGCTGCCAGGGCCTCGCTCAGGCCCTGGGTAATCAGCGCGAACAGATCCGTGGGCCAGGCACGCCCGAGGCGGGCGTTGATGTCGGCCACCAGCACCACGCCGTGGGGCAGCGCCACAGCGGCTTGTTCACGGCCTTCGTGCATGACGGTGCACAGACGCATTCCGGTTTTCCTGGTCATCCCGCCGGGGCGGAAGAAGCGCAGATTATAGAAGGCACCGCGGCTCAGCCGCCTTCTGGCGCGCGAGTGAGCGCCGGCGCGGCGGCTGCCACATGCGGACCGGCTGCAGGAGCGGCCTGCGACGCCCGTCGGCTCGCTGGCCGGACCGGCCGCCGCCAGGCGAAGTAGATCTCGCCAGGCCACCCTGGAAAGAACGCACCGAAGGCAAGATTGGCTCGCAGCCACCAGCCTTGATCTTCCAGGACGAAGCCGCGTTTGCGCATGAGGAAAGCGCCCGAATGAAACAGCGGCTCGAGCCCCGCGGCCACGGCCATGCGGCGCAGGCGGCGCGGCGAGAGCACGCTCACGTGCCCGTGGGGCTGTGCGGTGCGGCGCAGCCGCCGCTCGCGCCAGACCAATCCCGGATGGGGTGTGACGGGGCCGCCACCGATAAGCATTCCGCCCGGCTTGAGCATACGCGCCAGCCGGATCACGCCGGCCTCGGGTTCATGCAGGTGCTCCAGCACATGGCAGGCAATCACCACGTCGTAGGCTTCGGGGGGCAGCAATGCGGGCGCGCCCGCCGACTCGAGGTCCACGGTGACGATCCCGGTGTAGCCGCGGGCAGCAAGCTCGGCACTGCGCGGTGCGCAGTCGTAGGCGTCCCAGCGCTGCCACCAGGGGTGCGCATCGGCGTTGAGGGCGAAGGCGAGTTGCTGGCCATGGTCCACACCCACCTCGGCGATGGCCAGGGGCTTGGAACACTCGCGCGCAGCCTCGCGCAGCAACTCGTGCATGAACCAGTAGCGCAGCAGGCGAAAGGGATAGCGCACGCTCAGCACGCGCGCGGGCACATTGGGCAGACCGCGCAGCGCGGCGCGGGCCAGGCTCGAAGGGGTCCAGCCCAGCGGCCGGAAGCGGGACAGGAGGGACATGAAGGCTCCTCGATGCGCCCGAGGGCGCATGCAGCGCCCCTTGAGAGCAAGAGTGCATCGGCCGTGACCGACGGACTCCCGCCCTCGAATCGCCAGGCGATCGGGGCAGACTCGTGAAGGGGCGCGGGCCGCGAAAAGCGGCCTGGCCAACGGGTCAGGACTGCTGGAGCGAGGGGGGTGCCCGGGAGGGCGGCGGTGGACAGCCAGCAATACCGGTGCGCACCAAGGTGGTAGACCGGGCAGGGATTGCATGCACCGGGAACAGCAGCGCACGAACCTGCGGCAGATCGGGCGGCAGCGCGACCCCGGCCACGTTGCGGCGGCCGAGATCGGCTTCCTCGATGAGAGGGAAACTGCGCTCGCGCAGCTCAGGCGCGGTGGCGCGCGACCGGTCGAGCGCCTCGAGCCCAGGCAGGTGCACCGAACTGGACACCACGCGCGCCGGGTCATCCAACGCATGGGCGTGCAGCAGCGGCGCCACACACTGCAACGGCACCAGAAGCACCAGCAGCAGCAGGGCGCGAAGACGGTGAAGAGAAGCGGCGTGTGGCTGCACAGGTTCAGCGACCACGCACGGGCGCGGACGATTTCGGATGCACGGATTACACCACAGCTGGCGTAGGCCAGGCGAACAAACAGGGAATTGGTGGGCCGTGAAGGATTCGAACCTTCGACCAACGGATTAAGAGTCCGCTGCTCTACCAGCTGAGCTAACGACCCGAGGGAAGCGGCAGGGTGTTGGTAGGTGGTGGGAGGCTCGAACTCCCGACCAACGGATTAAAAGTCCGCTGCTCTACCGACTGAGCTAACCACCCGTCGAAAAAAGACGCGCATTCTATTGGCCGACCCCAGGGGTGTCAACGCAAGAACGCCTGGGTGCGAATCGCAAGCGATTGTTTTAACGCGCGCTCGCAGCGAGCGCCTATTTGAGCCTGACGAGCCGTTGCCGGGCTTTCTCGGCAGCGTCGGTCAACGGATGTTTGGCGATGAGTTCTTCGAGGGTGCGGCGGGCGCCGACGGTGTCACCCGACTCGCTCTGTGCATTGGCGAGAACCACCATGGCGTCTGGCACCTTGTTGGTTTCGGGATAGCTCACCAGCAGCTTCTGCAATGCCGCAATGGCGTTGGGATATTTCTTCAGCCGGAAATAGGCTTCGCCCAGCCAATACTGGGCGTTGGGCGTCAGCTCATGGAGCTTGTAGGTGCTCAGGAAGGCGTCGAAATCGTTCACCGCGCCCTGGGAGTCGCCCGCCCGGTGCTTGGCAAGGGCCGCATCGTAGGCCATGCGGGCCGCTTCTGATTCCCGCACGGGGGGGGCAGTCACACTGGCGGGCGCTGAAGCCGCGCCGGGCGGCGGTACCGCCGCGATCACGGGCGAAGGTATCGCCGCTGATTCGAGCTTCCGCAAACGAAGATCCAACTCGCCCAGTTGCGAAAGGCTGGCCGCCGCGCCACCAGCGGCTTCGAGTTTCTTGAGGCGGGCATCGATGTCAACGACGGCGTTGGTGCTGCCACCGGCACCTTCGAGCTTTTTCAGCCGGGCATCCAGGTCGGAAAACTGCTGGGCCGAAGCCGGGCTGGCCGCCTGGGCGGCGGCTTCGAGCTTCTTGAGGCGGCCCTCCACTTCGGCAAGCTGCGCAGCGAGCTTCTTGCGTGCTTCGGCATCTTCCTTGGCGAGTTGCTCGATCCGGCGCGCACGCCCGTCCAGGTCATTGTAGAGATCGCTCTGGCGGCGCTCGGACTTGTCCTGGCGATCCTTGAACACCTCCACGCGATTGCCGGTTTCCTCGATAGCACCGCGCAATTCCCGCACCTGGCGGCCGAGCGCGTCGATCTGCCCGGATAGATCGAGCAGCACGCGGTTTTCGCTCGGCACAGCCGCAGGCTTGGGCGCGGCGGGTTGCTGCGCCCAGGCGGGAGACGATACCGCCAGCAGCAGCGCCAGCGAGGCGGTGGACGAGACACGCAACACGGTTGTCAAACCCGCGCGATTACTTGTCCACGTCCGGGTAGATGAGGTCGCTGCGACGATTCTCGGCGTAGGAGTCCTCGTCCTTGCCAAGCGCCTTGGGCTTCTCTTCGCCGTAACTCACGGCCTCGATGCGGCCTGCGGGCACGCCCAGCAGCACCATGGCGCGCTTGACGCCGTCAGCGCGCCGCTGCCCGAGGGCGAGGTTGTACTCGGTGGAGCCACGGTCGTCGCAGTGGCCCTCGATGCGCAGATTGTATTTGGGGTTGTCAATCAGGAAGCGGGCATGCAGATCGACGAGATCACGGTACTCGCCAGCGATCTCGAACTTGTCGAAATCGTAGAAGATGCTGCGCTTGGAGAGCGGGCTCGAAGGGTCACGCAGCTGGGTGGCCGCATCGGTGAGCGGCCGGCCGGACTCGCTGCCGCCGGGTAGTGGTTTAACCTCAGCGGCTGCCTGCTCGCGGCGGCGGCGCTCCTCTTCCTCGCGCAGGCGGCGGTTGAGCTCTTCCTGCTCGCGCTGGGCGGCGGCCACACGGCGCTCCTCAGCCTCTTTCTTGCGCTGCGCCTCAAGCAGGTCGCGCTGCTCCACGTTGGCCTTGCTTTGCTCCTTGATGTCCTGGTTTGCGCAACCGGCGGCCAGCAGCGCCAGCATCGACAGCAGCAGGATTCGTTTGATCATGGCAGGTTCCTCGGTGGGTTTCAGCGGGGTTTCAACATCGGCCCCCAGGCCGGCTCGCGCACGCTACCGCTCGAATCGGAGAGGCGCTGCTTGATCCGGCCATCACGCGATACAGCCGCGAGAATGCCACGCCCGTTGAGTTCGGAAGCGTAGAGGATCATGCGGCCGTTGGGGGAAAAGGTGGGAGAGGAGTCGTTGCGGCCGTCGGTGAGTAGTTGCGCGTTGCGGCTACCCACGTCCTGGATGGCCACGTTGTAGCGGCCGGAATTGCGCTGGATGAAGCAGAAGCTGCGGCCATCCGGCGACCAGCGCGGCGTGACGTTGTAGTTGCCTTCGAAGGTGATGCGCTCGGCACCGCCGCCGCTGGCGGACATGCGGTAGATCTGCGGGCTGCCGCCGCGGTCGGAGGTGAACAGCAGCGAACGCCCGTCGGGAGACCAGTGGGCCTCGGTGTCGATGCCAGACGAATTGGTAAGGCGGGCAAGCTCGCTGCCATCGGCGCGCATGGTGTAGACCTGGGCAACCCCGTCGCGCGACAGGGTAAGCGACAGACGATCGCCATCCGGCGCCCACGCCGGCGAACTGTTGGCGCCGTCGAAATTGGCCAGCACCCGCCTGCTCGCATCGGCGACGCTGTGCACGAATACCATGGGTTTGCGGCGTTCGAAAGACACATAGGCGATTCGGGCACCGTCCGGCGACCACGCTGGAGAGACGATGGGCTCGGGATGGGCAAAGATGAAATCCGCATTGGCGCCATCGGCGTCGGCCACGTGCAGTTCGAAGCGATCACGGGCGCGCACCACGTAGCAGATGCGGGTGGAGAACACGCCCGCCTCGCCCGTGAGCTCTTCGTAGATGGTGTCGGCAATGCGATGAGCGGTACCGCGCAACTGGCTTGCGGGCACCATATAGCTGAAGCCGATGCGCTGCGTTTTCTTGAAGGCGTCCATGAGCCGGAAGCGCACGGCCACGCGGCCGTCCGGGCGCTCGGCAATGATGCCCATGACCAGATTCTCCACGCCGCGATTGCCGAAATTGAACCAGTCCACCTCCTCCGGCTCGGAAGGAAAGCGCGGCATCCAGCCAGCGGATTTCTCGCGGAACAAGCCGCTCCTGAGCAGGTCGGCGAGCACGATCTCGCTCACCCTGTCGGCATGGCGATCCTGATTGACGAAGGGCAGGACCGTGATGGGAATTTCGCGCCCGCTGCCGCCCACGATCTCGATGGTGAGAGCGGCCCTGGACGCTGGCGTCAGGGCCAGGGCGGCGCTTGCACCGGCGCCTTGGATCAGGCTGCGGCGCATCCACGAAATCGGCTTCTCGGACATGATGAAATTATAGGCTGGCGGGGCTTCAGTCCCGCGGCCGGAACAGCAGCCTGAGATCGCGCATCTGGGCGAACAGCTCCGGGTCGTCGGGCACAGGCAAAGGCTGGGCAAGCTCGATGGCCCGCTCCACTTCGCGGTCATAGGCGTTCGAACCGCTGGCGCGCACCAGCCGGACGGTGGCAACGGTTCCGTTCTTCAGCAATTTCACTTCGAACTCCGCCTGAGGGTTGCCAACGATGCCCGGGGGCACTACAACTTTTTCCCGGATGGCGTTGCGAATCCGGGCCGTGTACTCGTCGATGACCTTCTGCGCCGTTGCCGCCGCCTGGGCAGCGGCGCGCTTTTCGGCCTCGACGCGCTCGCGCGCGCGGCGCGCTTCGTCGATGGCTCGTTGCTGGGCAAGAAAAGCTTGTCGACTCTCTTCCTGGCGCCGCGCGTCGTCGGCGCGGCGCTTTGCCTCCTCTGCGCGGCGCGCCTCTTCCTGCCGCCGACGCTCTTCCTCGGCCATCCGGGCCGCTTCCGCGCGCTGACGCACCTGCTCCTTGCGTTGCGCCTCTTCGGCCTTGCGCTGCTGTTCTTTGTCCCGCACTTCGGCAGCTTTGCGCTCCTGAAGTTTCCGCTCCCGCTCGCGTCTTTCCCGCACGGCGATGTCGGGTCTGGCCACCGGTGGCTCGGGCGCGGGACGCACCTGGGCGGCAGGCGGCGGGGGTTTCGGGACCGGCGGTGCGGGCTTGGGCACCGGCGCCGGGGGCGGGGGCTCTGGCGGGGCCGTCTTGGGCTCAGGCGGGGCGGGTTCGGGCTCGGGCGCCGGTTCCAGCATGGGTGGCGGCGGGGCAGCCACGGGGACACGCGGGCTGTTGGGAAGCGCCGCCACCAATTCCACTTCCACGCGCTCGGGCGGCTTGGTTTGCCAGGCCAGGCCAAGCACCAGGAACACGGCAAAGAGCAGGTGGACTGCGGCGGCCAGGGCCGCGGAGAGCAGATAGCCGGGCCGTTGCACGGCCTGCATCAGTTACCGCCCTTGGCCTTTGTGAGCAGGCCGATGCGCTGCACGCCGGCCATCTGCAATTGGTCCATCACCTCCATCACCTTGCCGTATTCCACCCGCTGATCGGCAGCGATCACCACTGGCCGCGTCTCGCCCGGGGTTTGGCTCTGGCCTTGCTTGACGATCGCGCCGAGCTCATCGAGGTTCACCCGCCGCTCGGAGGCCGTGCTGCCATCGCGCAGCGCCACCTGATTGCCCCCCAGAACGCGGACCTCGATGGGCTGGGCGGGCGCGGCCGATGACTTGCCCACCTGGGGCAGATCCACCTGGCCAGTGTTGATCATGGGCGCGGTGACCATGAATATCACCAGCAGCACCAGCATCACGTCAATGTAGGGCACCACGTTGATCTGGCTCATCACCCGCGAGCGCGAGCGGCGCGAGGTGTCCATGGCGCGCCCCCTAGTTGCTAGCCGACTGGCGCTGCAGCACGTTGGAGAACTCTTCCATGAAGCTCTCGAAGCGCGAGGCCAGCCGGTCCACGTCGCGCACGTGGTGGTTGAAGGCGATGACGGCGGGGATGGCAGCGAACAACCCGATGGCCGTGGCCACCAGCGCCTCGGCGATGCCCGGCGCCACGGCGGCCAGGGTGGCCTGGCTCACGTTGGCGAGGCCGCGGAACGAATTCATGATCCCCCACACCGTGCCGAACAGCCCCACGTAGGGGCTCACCGAGCCCACGGTGGCGAGGAAGTTGAGGTGCGATTCGAGCTCGTCCATCTCACGCTGCCAGGTGGCGCGCATGGCGCGGCGGGCGCCATCCATGATGGTGGCAGTGCTCTGGCCCGACTGGCGCCGCAGGCGGAGGAATTCGCGGCTGCCGGCCAGGCAGATTTTCTCGAGGCTTCCGGCATGCTCGCCGTGGCTGGCGGCGTCCTGCAGCAAGGCGTTGAGGTCCTGCCCGCTCTGGGAGGAGCGGAAGCGGCGCTCGAATTCCTCGGTCTGCCGGCGCGCGGCGCGCAGCTGGAACAGCTTGTGGAAGATGAACCACCAGGACAGGAAGGACAGCGTGGCAAGCAGCGCCATGACGAGCTGCACGATCAGGCTGGCGTTGGCCACCAGGTGGAGAATGGACAGGTCGGTGGTGGCGTTCATTGCGGGTTCGCGCTTGGGTTGGGCAACCAATCGAGGAGGGCGGTGCGCAGCCGGGCGGGCAGGCGCACGGGGCGCAGTCTGGACGCCGACACACAGGCAAGATTCACTTCTGCGCGCATGCAATCCTCACTGCCCGACACCGTCTGGTGCAGCGTGAATTGCGCGCCGCCCACGGCCGTCACCGCCAGAGTGGCGTCGAGCAGTTCGTCGAGCAGCGCCGGACGCAGATACTCCAGCCGCAGGGCGCGCACGATGAACAGGCAGCCCTCTTCGGCCACCAGGCGCGAGGCCGGGCAGCCCAGGGTGCGCAGCCATTCCATGCGGGCGCGCTCGAGAAAATCCAGGTAGGTGGCGTGGAACACGATGCCGCCGGCATCGGTGTCCTGGTAGTACACGCGCACCGGCACGGCGAAGCGGCGCGCCCCCGCCGGGGGCTTCAGGGCGCCGGGCATGCGTTTGGCAAGGGATGCACCATGGTCACTCGGCGCGGCCCGCCCACAGGTCGGCAGTGCCCGCCACCGCAGGCGCCGCGAGGCCGAAGTGCCGCCACGCCGTGGCCGTGGCCATGCGGCCGCGCGGGGTGCGCTGCAGGTAGCCCTGCTGGATGAGAAAGGGCTCGAGCACGTCCTCGATGGTGTCGCGCTCCTCGCCGATGGCAGCGGCGAGATTGTCCACACCCACGGGGCCGCCGGAGAACTTTTCCATCACGGCCAGCAGCAGCTTGCGGTCCATCACATCCAGGCCGGCGGCGTCCACGTCGAGCATGGCGAGCGCCGCGTCGGCCACGTCGCGGGTGATACGCCCGCCGGCCTTGACCTGGGCGTAGTCGCGCACGCGGCGCAGCAGCCGGTTGGCGATGCGCGGGGTGCCGCGCGAGCGCGCGGCAATCTCAAAAGCGCCGTCCTCGGCGATGTCGGCCTCCAGCAACCCAGCCGATCGCAGCACGATGCGGGTGAGCTCGGCGGCGCTGTAGAACTCCAGCCGCGAAACGATCCCGAAGCGGTCGCGCAGCGGGTTGGTGAGCATGCCGGCGCGAGTGGTGGCGCCCACCAGGGTGAAGGGGGGCAGGTCGAGCTTCACGGAGCGCGCCGCCGGGCCCTCGCCGATCATGATGTCGATCTGGTAGTCCTCGAGTGCCGGGTAGAGCACTTCCTCCACCACCGGGGAGAGGCGATGGATCTCGTCGATGAACAGCACGTCGTTGGGTTCGAGGTTGGTGAGCAGCGCCGCCAGGTCGCCGGCGCGCTCCAGCACCGGCCCGGAGGTCTGGCGCAGGCCCACGCCCATCTCGCGGGCCACGATGTGCGCGAGGGTGGTCTTGCCCAGACCGGGCGGGCCGAACAACAGCACGTGATCGAGCGGCTCGCCGCGATTGCGGGCGGCCTCGATGAAGATGGAGAGCTGGCCGCGGATTTTTTCCTGGCCCACATACTCCTCGAGCTGGCGCGGGCGCAGGGCGCGCTCGATAACCTCCTCCTGGGGGCCCCTGGCGGCCGGGGCGATCAGGCGGTCGGTTTCGAGCATCGGCGCGGGCGCATCAACCGGGATTGGCCGCCCGGAAACGCGCCAGGTAGCCGTCGGCCAGGGCCGACTGCGCGCGCGCCGCCTCGGGCAAGGCGGATGCCACCCGGTCCATGCGGGCCGAGAAGATGCCGGTGACCTTGATCACCAACGCTTTCTGGTATTTAGCACCGAGGTCGGACAGGGCAAAGCGCTGGCCCTCCATGTTGTCGCTGCCGGCGGCGGAGAAGCGCATGGCGCGGTCTTCTTCGGCGTACACGTAGGTAAGCGTCCTTTGCTCCTCTTCGGTGCCGCGGAAGCCGTCGATCAGCTTGCCCGACATGGTGAGGGCGCCGCCCACGTGAAACGCCACGTTCTGGTCGAGAATCTTGGCCTGCTTGCGGCCCACGTCGGTGGACAGATGGGCTGCGATGGCATCCAGTTCGGCGGGGGTGAAGCTCGCCAGCGCCATGCCGGACCACTCGGGCGCGAGCCACTCCAGCGAGCTCCACTCGGCGCGCAGCCGCGGCATGAGCGATTCCACCATTTCGGCCTCGGCCGCATCCCAATGGCTGTCGCCCATGCGCCAGGCCTTGCCGAGCCCCTGTGCCCGGCCGCGGGCGGCCAGTTCGGCGCGCACCGCCAACACCGCCTGCTGCTTGAGGTAGCGATCGCCCAGGGCCACGGTGGTGCGCCAGGTATGGGCGGAGAGCATGGAGGCGGCGGAGGCTCGCGCATCGGCGTGGGCCGGCGCGCAGAGGAGCGATGCTGCAAGGGTGGCGGCGCACAGCAGCACGCGCGAGGCATAGGCGAGGGACATGGGGAAGGATCGGAAGTTTGAACGCGCCGCCGGCGCAGGCCGCGCGCGCTGGTTGATCGTCACAAAATTATAGACGCGGCCGCGGGCGCGACACCCTCACCGCTGCCGGAAGGCTGCGATATGGGGCTCCGCCAGGGCCGCGGCGGCGGCGAATGCCGGCGAGATGCGCGCCTGCGCGGTGTCCATGCGGGCGTTGGCGGCAGCCACCACGCGAAATGACACCTCGCGGAAATACTTCCGGCCCGGATCGGTCCAGATGAACAGCTCGGCCCGCGGGTCCGCGGAGAAGTCGTAGCGGATCTTCTCCAGCAGGGGTGCGGCAACGCTTTGCAGCAGCGCGCGGTCCACCTCGGCGCCAGGACGGTCGAGGCGGGCGCGATCGGTGAAGGTGAGACGGGTCATCACCAGTTCGCCCACGAACCAATCCATGGTGGCCGCCAGGTAGGGGCCGGGCGGGCTCGTGAGGGTGTCGAGAATCCACTGTTGCTCTCCGCCCGAGAGCACGGCGCGCGTCTGGGCGGCCCAGGTGTCGCGCCACCAGGCCAGCGCCTCGGTC
Source organism: Rhodocyclaceae bacterium (assembly GCA_020248405.1). Classification (GTDB taxonomy): domain Bacteria; phylum Pseudomonadota; class Gammaproteobacteria; order Burkholderiales. Next base: position 51,127 of record JADCHQ010000042.1, read on the forward strand.
TCGCCGCTGCCAGCCTCGGCGGCGGTCAGCATGGCCCCCACCATGGCAGCCTCGGCAGCCTGCCACTCGGGCGCGGCGGGCGTCCAGCGCGGGCCGAGTTTTTCCTCGCGCCCCGCCGAAGCAAGGTGGCCACGGGCCAGGGCGGCGGCGCTCTGGCGCAGGTAGATGCGGCCCCAGGCGCGGGCGAGCGCATCGCCGTGCAGGGCTGCGATACGCATGGCGGTGTCTCCCTCGGCGCGGCTCGCGGGTGCCGCCGCCAGCAGCAGCGCCGCCAGCCCGGTCCACAAGACGCGCAAGCCCGCGGCTCCCTGGCGCAGGATCGTTCTCATGGTCACACCTTGGAGAGCAGCCGCAGGGCCTGGCGGATGGCGTCGGGCACGGCCAGCCCGGGCTCGATGCGGCCCAGGGCAGCACGCGCCTCCTTGTCGTTGTAGCCCAGGGCCAGCAGGGCATTGAGGGCATCGCTGCCCGCCGGCACCGCGCCGCCACCGGCCAGCGCCACCCCGGGCGCGAAGGAAAGCTTGTCCTTCAGCTCGAGCACCAAGCGCTCAGCGGTTTTCTTGCCGATGCCTGGCACGCGCGTCAGGCGAGCGCTGTCCTGCTGGCCGATGGCGGCGTACAACTCGTCCACCGACAGCCCCGAGAGCAGCGCCAGCGCCGTGCGCGTGCCGACGCCGGTGATCCTGAGCAACTGGCGGAACACCTGGCGCTCGGACTCGGTGGCGAAACCGAACAGCAAGTGCGCATCCTCGCGCACCACCAGATGGGTGAACAGACGCACCTCCTGGCCGATGGCCGGAAGCTGGTAGAAGGTGCTCATGGGCACGTCCAGCTCGTAGCCCACGCCCTGCACCTCCACCACGATGGCCGGCGGAGACTTCTCCACCAGCCGGCCGGCAAGGCGTGAGATCACACCAGCCTCCCGCCACGCACGCGATAGCCCGCCGTGGCCAGGGAACCCAGGCCAAGGCCGCCATGGGCATGACAGATGGCGCAGGCCAGCGCGTCGGCGGCATCGGCGCCGGGCAGGCCGGGTAGCGCCAGCAGCCGGCGCACCATCTCCTGCACCTGCTCCTTGCGCGCGTGGCCGTTGCCCACCACCGCCTGCTTCACCTGCAAGGCGGTGTACTCGTGCACCGGCAATCCGCGCGAGACGGCGGCGCACACCGCCGCGCCGCGCGCCTGACCGAGCTTGAGGGTGGCCTGGGCATTGACGTTCACGAACACCTGCTCCACGGCCACCTGCTCGGGCCCGCCCTGCTCGATGACCTGAGCGAGCCCGTCGAGAATGGACTTGATGCGCTCGGGCAGGCTGGCGGTGTCGTCGGTGCGGATGCGCCCGCTGGTGACGTAGGCGAGCTTGCGCCCCTCCAGGCCCACGATGCCGTAGCCGGTAATGCGCAGCCCGGGGTCGATGCCGAGAATGCGCACGGCGCGCCTCTCACGCCTCGTCCATGGCGGCGTTGGTGTAGACCTCCTGCACGTCGTCCAGCGACTCCAGCGCGTCGAGCAGCTTCTGCATCCTGGCGGCATCATCGCCCGCGAGCGCGGTCTCGGAGCCGGGGCGCATGGTGATCTCGGCAAAGGCGGGCTTGAGGCCGGCCTTCTGGAGCGCCTCTTTCACCGCCACGAAATCGTTGTTCGGGGCGGTGAGCACCTCGATGGAGCCGTCGTCGTTGCTCACCACGTCCTCGGCGCCCGCCTCGAGGGCCACCTCCATGACCTGGTCCTCGGAGGCGCCCGGCTCCAGCACCAGCTGGCCGCAGTGCTTGAACAGGAAAGCCACAGAGCCATCGGTGCCCAGGTTGCCGCCGTGCTTGGCGAAGGCGTGGCGCACGTCGGCCACGGTGCGGGTGCGGTTGTCGGTCATGCAGTCCACGATCACCGCCACTCCGCCGATGCCGTAGCCCTCGTAGCGCACCTCCTCGTAGTTGACGCCTTCGAGCGCACCGGTGCCGCGCTTGATGGCGTTCTCGATGGTGTCCTTGGGCATGTTCTGCTCGCGGGCCTTGTCGATGGCCAGGCGAAGCCGCGGGTTGGAGCCGGCATCACCGCCGCCCAGCCGGGCGGCCACGGTCACTTCCTTGATGAGTCGCGTGAAAATCTTGCCGCGCTTGGCGTCGGCGGCGGCCTTCTTGTGCTTGATGTTGGCCCACTTGCTATGCCCTGCCATGACGTCCTCTGAAACTGGATTGATATAATTTTCAGAATCTTACATTGCCGTCACGGAGCCCGCCATGCCGCAACCCCTGCTGATCGCCAAGGCCGCGCGCGATCTGAACATCTTGCCGGGCCTGGCGAACCGGCATGGCCTGATCACCGGCGCCACCGGCACGGGCAAGACCGTGACGCTGCAGCGCATGGCCGAGGAGTTCTCGCTGGCCGGCGTGCCGGTGTTCATGGCCGACGTGAAGGGCGACCTGTCGGGCCTGTCGCAACCCGGCGCATGGAACCCGAAATTGAAGGAGCGCGCCGGGAAACTGGGCATGGCCGACCTGCAGTTCTCCGGCTTCCCGGTGGCCTTCTGGGACGTGTATGGCGAACAGGGCCATCCCGTGCGCGCCACCATCTCGGAGATGGGGCCGCTGCTGCTCGGGCGGCTGCTGGGCCTCAACGACGTGCAGCAGGGCGTGCTGACGCTGGCCTTCCGCATTGCCGATGACAAGGGGCTGCTGCTGCTGGACCTGAAGGACCTGCGGGCCATGATCCAGTTCACCGGTGAGAACGCCAAGAGCTTCACCACCGAGTACGGCAACATCTCCACTGCCTCCATCGGCGCCATCCAGCGCGGCCTGCTGGAACTCGAACAGCAGGGCGCGGAGCGGCTGTTCGGCGAGCCGGCCCTGGACCTGGACGATCTGATGCAGACCGGCGCCGGGGGGCTCGGGGTTATCAACATCCTCGCCGCCGACCGGCTGATGCACTCGCCCAAGCTCTACGCCACCTTCCTGCTGTGGCTGCTCTCCGAGCTGTTCGAGCGCCTGCCCGAGGTGGGCGACGCGCCCAAGCCGAAGCTGGTGTTCTTCTTCGACGAGGCGCACCTGCTGTTCGACGACGCCCCCGATGCGCTGCTGGACAAGATCGAACAGGTGGTGCGCCTGATCCGCTCCAAGGGCGTGGGCGTGTTCTTCGTCACCCAGAACCCGCTGGACGTGCCCGAGAAGGTGCTCGGCCAGCTGGGCAATCGCGTGCAGCACGCGCTGCGCGCCTTCACGCCCCGCGACCAGAAGGCCGTCAAGACAGCAGCCACCACCATGCGCGCCAATCCCGCCCTCGACACCGAGAAGGCCATCACCGAGCTGGGCGTGGGCGAGGCGCTGGTGTCCTTTCTGGACGAAAAGGGCCGCCCGGAGATGGTGGAGCGCGCCTTCGTCTGCCCGCCCCGCAGCCGCCTCGGCCCGGTCAGCGCCGAGGAGCGGCAGGCGGTGATCCGGGCCTCGGCCCTGTTTGGCCATTACGAGAAGGCGGTGGACCGGGAATCGGCCTACGAGATGCTGCGTGGCCGCGGTGATGGACAGACCGCCGGTGCGGCGGCCGGCGGCCCGGCTTCGGCGAAGGACGCGGCCCCCGCTGGCGATGGCGGCCTGTTCGGCGGGCTGAGCGACATCCTGTTCGGCCGCACCGGGCCCCGCGGCGGCCACACGCCGGGCGTGTTCGACGCTGCTGCCAAGAGCGCGGCGCGCTCAGTGGGCTCGGCCGTGGGCCGGGAGATCGTGCGCGGCGTGCTCGGCTCTATCCTGGGCGGCACCACCTCCCGCCGGCGGCGCTGAAGGGCGTGGCGGCGGCCAGTCCCGAGGCCGCGCCGGGCGGCCACCCCTCCCTGGTGGGGACGGTGCTGGTGTTCCTGTCGGCGGTGGGGTTTTCCATCAAGGCGGTGCTCATCAAGATCGCCTATGGCCACGGAGTGGATGCCATCACGGTGTTCGCGCTGCGCATGCTGTTCTCGGCGCCGTTCTTCCTGCTCATGGCCTGGTGGGCCGCGCGGCGCGCGCCGCCACAACCGATGACGCGCCGCGACTGGCTGCATGTGGTGGCCATGGGCTTCGTGGGTTACTACCTCGCCTCGCTGCTGGATTTCCTGGGCCTGCAGTACGTGTCAGCGAGCTTCGAGCGCCTGGTGCTGTTTCTGTACCCCACCATCGTGGTGCTGCTGTCGGCGTGGCTGCTGGGTACGCCGGTGCGCAGCCGCCACGGGCTGGCGCTGCTGCTCTCCTACGCGGGCATCGGGCTGGTATTCGCCGGCCAGTGGTCGCGCGCCGAACGCGCCGAGCATCTGGCCCTGGGCGCAGGCCTGGTGTTCGCGAGCGCCGTGGTCTATTCGTTTTACCTGGTGTTCTCCAGCCGCATCGTGCCGCGGGTGGGCGCCATGCGCTTCACCGCCTGGGCGATGCTGGTATCCACCGTGTTCGCGCTGGCGCAGTTCCTCTTCACCCACCGCCTGTCGGCGTTGGCGCTGCCCGCGCCGGTGTACAGCCTGTCGCTGACGCTGGCGGTGGTGGCCACCGTGCTGCCGGCGCTGTTTCTCTCCGAAGGGCTGCGCCGGGTGGGCGCCAACCACGCCGCGCTGGTGGGCTCCGTGGGACCGGTGGTGACTCTGGCCCTGGGGGCCATGTTCCTGGGCGAGCACCTGGACGCGCCGCAACTGTGCGGCGCGGCCCTGGTGCTGGCGGGGGTGACGTTGGTTAGCCTGCGCCCGGCCCGAGCGGAAGAGGCGAGCCCGCGCTGAGGTCCGCAGCCGCGCTTCTCTGGCATGATGCACGGCCCATGCACGCCGCCCCCGCCATGCCGAGAACGCAGTGAACGCCGGCATCGCCTTCGGCCTTGGCGCCTACTTGCTGTGGGGCCTGTTCCCGCTGTTTTTCCGCGCGGTGGCGCACGTGCCGCCGCTGGAGATCCTCGCCCATCGCGTGCTGTGGACGCTGGCCTTCGTGCTGGCGATCCTGGCGGTGCAGCGCAACTGGAGCTGGCTGCGTACGCTGGCCACGTGCCCGCGGGTGCTGGCAACCTTTGCGCTGAGCGCCCTGATGGTGTCCGTCAACTGGGGCGTGTACATCCTGGCCGCCACCACCGATCGCGTCATCGACGCCACCCTGGGCTATTTCATGAACCCGCTGGTGAACGTGATGCTGGGCGCGTTGGTGCTGCACGAACGCCTGCGGCGGGTGCAGTGGATCGCGGTGGCCATCGCCGCGGGTGGCGTGCTGTGGCTCACGCTTCAGGCCGGCAAACTGCCGTGGATCGGTCTGACCCTGGGGCTGAGCTTCGGCTTCTACGCCCTGCTGCGCAAGACCGCCGCGCTCGGCGCGGTGGAGGGCCTGGCGGCGGAGACGTTGCTGATGGTTCCCGTGGCCGTGGCCTGGCTCGCGTGGGCGGGAACTCACGGGCAGGAGACGGCCTCGGCTGGGACCATGGGCACCTGGCTGCTGCTGGCGGCCTCGGGCCCGGTGACCGCCGTGCCGCTGCTGCTGTTCGCCGCCGCGGCGCGGCGCATCCGCCTGTCCACCCTCGGGCTTATCCAGTACCTCGGACCAAGCATGCAACTGGTGATGGCCATCGCCTGGTTCGGCGAGCCCTTCGGTGTCAACCGCGCCCTGGGCTATGGCGCCATCTGGCTGGCGCTGGTGATCTACTCGGTGGACGGGCTGCGCACCCGGCGCACGGTGGCGCACGGTTAACCGGCGGCGGCGCGCAACTCCACATCAGGCGGCCGGCGCCAACTCCTGCAGCGGTTCGGTACCCAGCACCCGGGCGCGCAGACGCTCCGGGGACACGAGCAGCAGCATCGGGACCTCCGCGCCAGGCTTTTCGGAGCGCGGCGTGAGCACGCCATCGAGCAGTTCCACCATCCCGGTGCCCATCATGGGCACCGGGCGCACCAGCGCCCGCGCCAGTTCCGGAATGTCGCCCAGGGCATCCACCAATACGCCGAAGGTCTGGCGGCCGTCCTCAGGGCGCATGACGATGATCTGCTGCGCCGCCGGCTCCGCCCCCGGCGCCTTGCCACGCCACTCCGGCAGATCGTAGACGGGAATCGACGCGTGGCCGTAGACCGTGAGACCCGCCACGCCGCGGGCTGCGAGCCCGGGCAGGCGGGTGAAGTGCTCCAGACCGATGGCTGTTTCCACGGTTTGCGTGGGCAATCCGTACCAGCCCTCGCCCACATAGAAGGTGGCCACCTCGATGCGCGCATCCTCGGTTTCCGGGCGCGGCCATGACCATTGGCCGGCGTCTTCACTGCCGCGCGCACCGGCGCCGCGCGCCGCCGCCAGAGCATCGCCAAGCGGCACCAGGATGATGGCGGCGATGTCGTTGCGGTAAGCGTCTTCCTCGGATTTGTATTCCCGATACCCGGAGGACATGCGCGCCCCCACGGCCCAGAGAGTGCCATCGAGCCTCGCGATCATGCTCACCTCCTGCCCAGGGGCGAGCGCACGGATGCGGGTGTCGAGGTCGAAGGAAGCACCCGGTGCGAAGCGCTCTTCAGTGCTGGCCACGATGCGCCCGTCGCGCTGCACGAACAGGCCGATGCAACCCTTGCGCACCTCGCCACCGCCATCCCTGGGCAAGGCATCTGCCAGCATGGCGCGGAACTGCGGCTCGCCGTCGAACACGATCGCCACGCCGCCCACATTGCCGGCACCGTGCTGGCCGCGCACGGCCGCGCAATAGATGTAGGTGTGCCGGTCACCGTACAACGGTGAGGCGGCAAACCCGGACACACAGTAGTCCTGCGTGTCTCGCAGCCGCAGGGTGCGCGCTACCCAGTCCTCCTCCAGGCGGGTGCCAAGGCGTGCGCGCATGGTTTCGTTGGAAACCGCCACCACGGCACCGCTGCGGTCGAACAGCAGCAGGTCCGTGTAGACGGTATAGAGCCGGTTGATGGCCGAGAGCACGGTGGACATCTGCTCGCATTTCCCGGCGTCGATGGCGCCGCCCGAGAGCAGATCGCGGAACAGGCTCGTGAGCGCCCACCAGCGGCAATCGTTGGCCCGTTCGTAGAGGTTGCGATCCATGATGTCGATGGCCAGCGCCGCCTGGGCAGCGCAGTCGTCCAGCATGGCCGACACCACGGTCTGGTTGAGGTGCCGGATGGAGCGGGTGAATACGTCGCGGGTGCGCGCCCCGGTACGCCCGATCTCCCACAGCAGCGCCCGCGAGAACACGCTGTTGGCGCTGCCGGCCTCGTGCGCCTGGCGCACGTTGCCATTCCACACCGACCGCGTGAGATCGGCCTGAATGTGCTCGGCGCGGGTGGGAATTTCCCGCAGCGATTGGCCGAACAGTTGCTCGCTGCGCATCAGCGCGGCGAGCACGCTGGCATCCACACCCTCACGTGACTCGGTGTCGTCGGAATCGAAGGCGTATTCCACGGGAACCATGGCGTGACCGCGCCAGCCGGGGCCCATGTACCCCTGGTAACCCACCGTGTCGCAGGTGGCAGCCACGTACTCGCGTCCTCCGAAGCGGAAGCGGCCAGTGGCCTCTCCCGCATCTTGTTCGAAGCGCACACCCGCCGGGGCATGGTGCGGATCGCTGCTGGCCACCACTCGCCCCTGGCTATCGATGAGCGCGATGAGCGTCCAGTCCGCGGCGCTGCGCAGATTGGAGAAGATCTTGTCGCACTCGTCCTCAAGGCGAAAGCACAGGCACAGCACGGCCACGGGACGGGAACCGTCGGGCGCCATGACGCGATGGGAGTACACCAGCTGCGCGCCCGCGCCGGGCATCAGGTCCAGCGGACGGTACGTTTCCAGGTAGGCAGCCTCGGTTTCGAGCGCCTCGCGCACCAGCGCATCGCGGGTGTGCGTGACCGGCGACTCCTGCAACCGCGCCAGGATCTTTCCATCGAGACCGATGAGGATCACGTCGTGGTACACGGAGTACTTGCGCACATATTCGCGCATGCGCGCCAGGGTGACGTGGCCGTCCGCGGCATCGGGGTCCGCGGTGGCGCTCACCGCGAAAGCGGCCAGGTCGCTGTCCATGGCCAGGAATCCGATGTCGGCAGTGCGCTCGAAGAGGTTGCGCACCAGAATGTCGATGGCCACCTGGGCGCGAAAGCGGATGTGGATCTCGGTCTTGCGGCGCAATTCTCCCGCCAGGCTCGCCAGGAGGCGGGAGGACAGGTCCTCGAAGCTGGCTCGGGTTTCACTGATGTCGATGCCGGTGCCGGAGAGTTGGCCCAGCAGCGCCAGGTTGTTCCATACCGCCTGCAGTTTCTGCAGCGCTTCGCGATACTCCTCCACCTGACTCATGTGCTTCATGCTGGAGGCCACGCTGCGGGGAACCGCGATCCCCTTGTACACCGTCATCTCGTCGGTCATTTCCGCTCTCGTCAATTGGATCCGGGGAGGCTGCGCGGCGCACCGCACGAAGCTCCTGCCCGAGTCTTTACGTCTTTGAAATCCGAGACTTGAATCACCGGCCCAGCGCACCGTGATGGCGCGCAGCGCGCACCAAGGCGGAGCGGCGACGGCGCTGTTTCGGGGGGCTCCCGCACCACAAAAAGGCACGGGCTGCATGCCGCTGGGAAGCGACGTGTAGCCCGTGAGAACGACCGGAAATGAGTCAGCGCTTGCCGCTCAAGCGGCCAGGACCTCGTCCATGAGCGCCATGTCCGAGGACAACATCAGGCGCTCGATGTCCACCAGGATCAGCATGCGCTGGTCCACCGACCCGATGCCCGTCAGGTAACCCGTGTCGAAGCTCGCGGCGAACGCCGGCGCGGGCTTGATCTGCTCAGGTTGCAGCGTCATTACGTCGGACACGGAGTCCACCACGATGCCCACCACGCGGTTGCCGAGGTTAAGCACAATCACCACCGTGAACTGGTCGTAATTGGCCTGCCCCACCTCGAACTTGATGCGCAAGTCGATGATCGGCACGATCACCCCGCGCAGGTTGATGACCCCCTTGATGAAGTCCGGCGCGCGCGCGATGGCGGTGACGGCCTCGTAACCGCGGATCTCCTGCACCTTGAGGATCTCGATGCCGTACTCCTCCTGCCCGAGGCGGAAGGTGAGGAACTCCCCGGTTACTCCGGGGTTGCGCTCGGCCGCGGCGGCGCGAGAGCCGTTGAATTGCTGTGGCGTCATGGTGTGTTCCTGCGTGAGATGGGTGGTGGAACGCGACAAGCCTGGCAGCGCTCAGAAGTCTTGCCAGTCATCGTCGCCTCCAGCCACCTTGGCCGTCTTGCCGGCAGCGGTTGCCCGCCCGCCCGAGGGCGCTGGCGCCTTGGCAGCGGGCTTTTTCCCCAACCGGGTGACGTTCCTGGCGCGATCCGGTCCACGGCGCTCCTCGCCTTCCCAGCCGCCCTGGGCATCTGCATCGGCGGAGGCCTCCGCCATGGCTGCGGCCGCGGTGCTAAGGCGATAGCGCGACACGGCCTCGGCAAGCGACCGGGCCTGCTCCTCCAGGCTCTCGGCCGCGGCGGCGGCCTGCTCCACCAGGGCGGCGTTCTGCTGGGTGACGTCATCCACCTGGGTGATGGCCTCGTTCACCTGCTCGATACCGCGGCTCTGTTCCAGGGAGGCGTCGGCGATCTCGGCCATGATGCCGGTGACTTTCTTCACGGACGCAACGATCTCGTCCATGGTCTTGCCGGCCTCGTCCACCAGCCTGGAGCCGGAATCCACCTTGGCCACCGAGTCGCCAATGAGGTCCTTGATCTCCTTGGCGGCCGTGGCGCTGCGTTGGGCGAGATTGCGCACTTCCGTGGCCACCACCGCGAAGCCGCGGCCCTGCTCGCCCGCGCGGGCTGCTTCGACCGCCGCGTTGAGCGCCAGGATGTTGGTCTGGAACGCGATGCCATCGATCACCGAGATGATGTCGGCAATCTTCTTGCTGCTGGCGGAAATGGCGCCCATGGTCGAAACTACCTGGCGCACTACCTCACCACCCCGCACCGCCACATCCGAGGCGCCGGCCGCCAGTTGATTGGCCTGCCGCGCGTTCTCGGCGTTCTGCTTCACGGTGGAGGTGAGTTCCTCCATGGCGGAGGCGGTTTCCTCCAGGCTGGAGGCCTGCTCTTCCGTGCGGCTCGAGAGGTCTGTATTGCCGGAGGAGATCTCCTTGGCGGCCGTGGTGACCAACACCGCCGAGTCGCGCATGCGAGCAACGATCTTCTCCATCTCGTCCACCAGCTGGTTGACGCTACTGCTCAAGGTGAGCACATCGCCCTTCTTGCCTTCGGTGGGGATGCGGCCCGAGAGATCGCCACTCAAGGCGCCCTGCACCAGTTGTTTCATTTCGGCCACGGCCTGATCCAGCGCCATGGCCTCGATCTGCGCGGTGATGTCCTGGGCGAACTTCACCACCTTGATGGGCTTGCCGGTGGCATCGAAGATCGGGTTGTAGGAGGCTTGGATCCACACCACCTTGCCGTCCTTGCCCAGGCGCTTGTACTGGCCGCTGTCGAATTTTCCTTCGGCCAGCTTCGCCCAGAACTTGCGATACTCGTCGCTCTGCTTGTAAGCGGGCTCCACAAACATGCTGTGGTGCTTGCCGACGATTTCCTCGCGCGTGTAACCCACCACGCTCAGGAAGTTGGCGTTGGCGTCGAGGATGGTGCCGTCGAGGGTGAACTGGATCACCGCCTGCGACTTGTCGATAGCCTGCACCTGGCCGCGCAGATCGGCCTCGCGCAGCTGCGCCTCGGTGACGTCAGATGCGTACTTGACCACCTTGAACACCTTGCCATCGGCGTCCACCAGCGGCACATAGCTGGCGTGAATCCACACCTCCCTGGCGCCCTTCGCGAGCCGCTTGTAGAGGCCCACATGAAATTCACCGCGATCTAGGTTTCCCCAGAAGGCGCGGTACTCCGCCGACCTGGCGTAGGCCGGCTCCACGAACATGCTGTGGTGCTGGCCGCGAATCTCGTCCAGGGAATACCCCACGGTGGCCAGGAAGTTTTCATTGGCGGTCAGAATCTCGCCACCAGGCTTGAACTCAATCACTGCCTGGGAGCGGTCAAGCGCTGCAAGGCGGGCGGCCATTTCCGACACTTCCAGTGCATTCCCCGGCCCGGCCTTGACTTGCCCTGCAGTGGCGTCAGGCGACCCCAGCAAGGCATTGAAAAAGTGCTTCATGTTTGGATCCTTTTTTTGGTTTCAGACGCTGGCAACGTGAATGTAACTGCCTTGGTCGATTGTCCAAGACAGACCTTTAACGACGCGCGCAGGGGTTCCTTTAGGCGTTCCGTTCCAAAGGACTTCCGGCCAGGCTTTGTCCAGAACAATAAGGGGGTAAGCGGTGCGCATGCTATGCAACGCATCCTGGCTGAGCGTCTGATTGCCCGCGTCCTCGACGCGTTGACGCGAACCCGCGCGGCCACTCTGGCCGACGCCAGGGCAAGGCTTGCCGTCAACGCACGGCCCCGTTTGTAGCCATGTGCCTCGCCGCGGTGGACGGACCCGAGCGGCCACGCCACCGCCCCGCCTTCAACGGCGTGCGGGCCTGCTATGCCTCACCACGGGACCGGCTGGCGTGATTGGGCTCCATCAGCACTGCAGATACATGTTCAGCCTCTTCGCTGCGTTGCGAAGATGGGCCTCCGCGGCACTGCCCGCGGCAGCCGCATCGCCCGCCTCAATGGCATTGAAGATGGCTTTGTGCTCATCCTGCACTGCCTGGATCAGGTCGCTGTAGTTAGCGGCGGTGTTTCGGCGGGCACGGCGGATAAGCCTGCGAACATGCTGTTCCAGATAGCCGTTCAGCGCGTTGAAGTGGGGGTTGCTCGCAGCCTCAACGATCGCCCGGTGAAAGGCGAAGTCCTCTTCCTCCCCAGGTTCGTCGTGGACGATCGCGTACTCCATGCCTATCAGAGCGCGCTTGATACGCTTGATGTCTTCCGGCGTGCGGCGAAGCGCCGCATAGCGCGCGGCAGCCGCTTCAAACGTGACCAGCAATTCGATGACATGCGCAAGCCCTTCGGCATCGTCCAGCGAAGCATTGCGCAGCCGGAACGTGTGCCGCGTGCCACGTTCGTTAACGAACACGCCGCGGCCCTGCTGCGCATACACGAGCCCTTCGGATTTCAGCTGCGACAGCGCTTCTCGCACCGCCGAGCGCCCCACGGAAAACCGCTCACACAGCTCGCTCTCGCTCGGTAACCTGGCGCCGGGGCCCAGCTTCCCGGTTTCGATCTGCCGGTTGAGCCAGCGGACGATTTTGTCCGTCACGGACTTGTTTGTCCGTGGCGGCGGCTTGTTCCTGGCGGCCATGCTGTCAAACCATCATGTCTTGCATAGCGACGTTTCCGGCGCGGGCGAGAGACGCGCGTTCAGGGCGCAGCAGGCGCATCGATGAAGATCTCCCATGAGTTCACGGAGTGCGGACAAACGGGGCGCCTCGCCGCCCCGGCAAAGCAAAGTTTGCTGCCGCACCTCATGGGCCTGTCAAGCCAGCGCAGCGCCATTGTGCTGACATTGGTTCAACAGGGCTAGCGCGGCGCGCCAGGGATGGCCGCTTCATGGATGCACCGGCGCGCCCGGGTGGCCGCACGCGGGGCGGGGGCGCGTTTACCGTCAACGCCCGAATCTTCACACCCCGGAAGCAGTCGTGCATCGAATGATTCATGCGCAAGCCCCCTGGTTCTGCCACACTTGTCTGACAAGACTGTTAGAGTCGTTGACACCCTGAAAGGGCATGCGTAGAGTCATTTCGGGTGCCTCACCTCGCGGTGGCGCAGAGCGCTGTGGGCGCCCGGCACGGTGAATCAACGACAAACGCGACGGGCTTGGTTCCGTCCGAACATGGGAGAGCATGCAATGAATTCGCTCCACAAACTGAATACCGTATGCGTGGCGCTGGCTTTGGGCGCGGCCATGTCCAGCGCGGCGGCCGCCGACACACTCAACTGGAAGTGCGAGTCCAAGTGGGGCAAGGACGATCAGGCGGGCAACATGAACTACATCACGCCGGAGAAAACCCTCGCCGCCACCAAGCTCGTCACCAAGGGCAAGACGTATCAGCTCGGCATCGAAACCAACCGCCTCACGCCCGCGTTCCCGCCGCGCAACTACGCCGTCACGGTGCTGCAGCCCAACCAGGTGAGCGGCGTGAGCCTCGGACCTACCAAGCTCACCTACAACGACGACATCGTGATGGGCTGGAACGGCGTGGGTTCGCAGCTCGATGGCCTCGGGCACATCGGCATCGACGCGCTTTATTACAACTGCCTGAAGGGCTCCGATATCGGCAAGGTGACCGGTCTTACCAAGCTGGGCATCGAAACCGTTCCGCCCTTTGCCACCCGCGGCATCCTGCTGGATATGGTGCCGTTGCTGGGCAAGGACGGCATCGTCCCCGAAGGCACGGCCTTCAACAAGCCCGAGATCGAGGCTGCCATGAAGCGCCAGGGCGTGAAGAGCATCGACAAGGGCGATGTGGTGCTGTTCCACACCGGCTGGACCAGCCTCATCGGCAAGGACGACAAGCGCTACGGTTCGGTGGAGCCCGGGCTGGGCGTCGAAGGCGCCAAGTACCTGGCCGAGAAGGGCGTCGCCGCCATCGGCGCGGATACCTGGGGCCTGGAGGTGCTGCCCTTCGAAAAGGGTTCGGGCGTGTTCGAGGTGCATCAGATCCTGCTGCCCATGAACGGCATCTTCATCCTTGAGAACATGAACACCGAAGCCATGGCGAAGGACCAGGCCTGGGAGTTCCTGTTCACCCTGGGGCCCGCGCGCCTGACCGGCGCGGTGCAGGCCATCATCAATCCGGTGGCCATCAAGTAACCCTCGGTCACCGCGGCAGTGTCGAAACAGCCGGGCCGAGCGCCTGGCTGTTTCGTTTTCGGACCCCGGAAACGAGGGCTCGCGGTTGCTGCCTCACGGGCTGATGACCCGATCAGATGGTTTCAGCTGCGCGATTCCACATCTGGGCAACGGCCACTGCCCGAGTCCGTCATGCCGCCATGGCGCTGGCCAGGGCGCGGCTGACGCTTCGAGTCACCCCGGTGGGAGGGAGGCCGTTGCCGCCTCGGACAAGCACAACTCCACCGATGCTCGGGTGCCCCCATCATCGGTGGGTTCCATCAGCAGCGATCCGCGCATGGCCACGGCAAGCCGTTGCACCACCCGCAGACCGATGCCGGCAGAGCGGCTTGTGGCGTCGTGGCGGGCACGATCGGCGTCGATGCCAGTGCCGGAATCCTCGATCACCAGTTGCACCTTCTCTCCCCGGCGCTTGATGTCCAACGTCACCAGACCGCCCGGGGGCGTGTGGCGAATGGCATTGCTGAGAAGATTGGCAACGATCTGACGCAGCCAGCGCGGATCGGCGCGCACCGGGAGGGAGGGTAGCGGCGTGTGCGCTGGACGCAACAGCACGCCCTGTCGCCATGCCGAAGCGCTGAATCGCTCGATCATCTCCAGCACCACGGCCTCCAGCGGCACATCCCGCAAGACCAGGGCGGCTTCGATCGATTCCAGGCGCGCCATGTCCAGGAGGTCGCTCAGCAGCGAGTGCAGGTCCTCGATCTGGCGCAGCATCACCAGCGCCCGGCTGGCGCTGCCCTCTTCCCTCGACAGTACTTCGGCATGCCCACGCAGCACCGCCAGCGGCGTGCGCAACTCATGGGATAGCGAGGCCACGAGATCGCGCTGGCCGTCGATCACGCGCCCGCGCTCGGCCAGCGCCTCGGTCAGGTGCTCCTGCAGGCGATTGAAGTCGGCGGCCAGTTGCGCCACCTCGGCGGGGGCTTCAACCACCGCGCGGCGCGACGCATCGCGCTCCCGGGCGGCCAATCGCACGGTCTCGGCCAGACGCTCCACTGGCGCGCTCAAGCGTGCGGCGCTGCGGGCCGCGAACCGCCGCCGGAACACGAACAGGAACAACGACACAAACCCCGCCACGGCGGCGCTGGTGAGCACGAACGCCTTCAGCACCAGCTCGGCGAGGTCCCGGGCTGCGATCGCGTAGTTGGGGCTGGCAAGGGCCGCCACGCGTTGTGCATCGAGCCGGAACAGCACCACCGGCCAGCCCTGTGGCATTGCGGCATCGCCGCTGCCGGCGGGTGCCAAGCGCAGGGTGTTGCGATCCGACAGTTGCTCCATGGCGGCCCGCCAGGCCGCGGGGGCAGGTCCCAGGGGCTGGCCATTGGCGGCGTCCACACGCTGGCCCCCTATCACGACGCACAGCACGTCCGACAAGGCCACCTGCGTGCCGTCCGGGAGCCGGGCCTGGCCAGGAGGCACGGCGCCGGCGTCTTCCACCGTCATGCCCAGGCCAAAAGCGGCCACCCAGCGCATGAGCACAGGCCATTGCTCGGGCGTGGCGGTGCGCAGCACTTGGCGCAGGTCTTCGACATTGATCTCGTCCAGAGGGTTGCCGTCCTGCAACCGCAGCCACGCGTACTGGGCCACGATCAACATGGCTATCAAGGCCGCGGCCGCCAACGCCAGCGCCAGCACCGGCCGCAGTTGGGAACGCAGCACCTCGTCACGGATGGCAGGCATCGCACGGCGTGCGGCGCTCGCCCGGCGCGCAACGGCCACCGTCAACGCCCTCTCGGATGCAGGCGATACCCCACGCCCCGCACCGCCTCGATCGCCGCTGCCACGGCGCTGTCGCGCCCCAGACGTTCGCGCAGGCGCAACACGCAGGTGTCCACCGCCCGGTCCTCGCCATCGTAGTCGCGCCCCCAGACCTGCTGCAGCAGCCACTCACGGGTGAGCACCCGGCCACTGGCTTGCACCAGGCAGCACAGCAGTGCGAACTCGCGCGCCGACAAGGTGCGCAACTCGCCGCCCACCCGCACCAACTGGCGGGGCAGGTCCAGTTCACAATCGAGAACGCACAGCGCACCGCTGTCGCGATGATTGCCCGGCGAGCCCACTGCAGACTCGCGACGCGGCGCGTGGCGCCGCAACAGCACGGCCACTCGAGCGCACAGCTCGCGCAGGCTGAAGGGCTTGACCACATAATCGTCAGCGCCAAGTTCCAGACCCGCCACGCGATCGGCCTCGCTGTCGCGCGCGGTCAGCAACATGATGGGCGCCATGAAGCCCTCCGCCCGCAGCCGACGAAGCACCTCGATCCCGTTGAGCGCCGGCAGCATCACGTCGAGCACTACCAGGTCGGGTCGCCACGCAAGGCACAGGGCGAGCCCCTGCTGGCCATCGCCCGCCGTACGCACCTCATAGGCCAACTGGCGCAGTTCGTCTCGCACGAGCGCAAGCACCTCGGGCGAATCCTCGATGACGGCAATGCGAAACATAGTCGCGATTCTGGAGGATTTTTCCACCCCGGGTCACGAGGACAACCAAGTTGCAACGGACCCGACGCTGAACTGTCACCGTATCGATACCGTGGCGCGATCGGCACATGACCCAGGGCGAGGAAGATATGGCCCGCTCAAGCCGTGGACGCCAGTCCGCAAGGGTGCCGCCGTGATCCCCGGCGCCCGCCTGCCTTCCATGGCAACGCCAACCCCTTGCCCCAACCATAGGAGTCATCACCCGTGTTCGACAAGCACATCACCCTGGGCTGCATGCTCTACGGCTCGCTGTTGCTTTGTGCACCTCCATTGAAAGCCGACTCCGGACCTGAGAGCAAAGCGGCCACGGGGCGGGATGTTTATGTGGGTCTGTCGGTGGGCGGCATCGCGATTCTGCCCGACGGATTCAATGATGTGGATACGAGCAAGACCGCCCATGTCCGAGCGAGCGTGGGCGTGTTCGCGGGGCTGCGTGTGGGTGCCCTGCCCGTCGCAAAGGGCTTGCCGGTGTACGCCGAGGTGGGCTACCAGGACATCGGCCGTCATACGGTTGCGTACAAGGTGCCCGGCGGCACGTCGGAGCTCACCGCGCAAGGGCACAGCGTTTATGCCGCAGCCAAGCTGCACCTATGGACGCCCGGGCGGTTCGCCGTGTACGGCAAGCTGGGGGTAGCGCGCAACTCGGTTGACGGATCCACGCCGCCCGGCCAGACCGCCATTCCCATCAATGGGCACAGCACCGGGCTGTTATGGGGCCTGGGCGTGCAGTACGACTTCGACAACCGGCTGAGCCTTCGCGCCGAGCTCACCGACTACGGCAACGCCTCTCCCAAGTCCTCCGCTGCGGGGGTGAGCGCCGGTCTGGCCTATCGCTTCTGACGCATGGGCGGCAATGCCTAGCGCGGCAGTCCATGGAATGGAGACGCGCATTGCCCCTCAAGGCCCAGAGATGCCCGGCAACGGCCAGCTGCTGTCAATGCGCTGCCCGCCGAGATCGACTTCCTCCGCGAGAACAGGGTAGAGCACATCGTCGTTCGCGCCAACCGGCCCGCCGAGCACCAGCAGCCGACTGATCCGCCCGGGAGCGCTCTTCCGGAACGCATCCACCCCTGCGTTGTAGGTGACGGTGCGCCATCCGCGTCGCCTGATGTCACCAATCGGCATATTGGAGCCACTCGGTTTTCGGCATATACGAGCCACTGCGCTGCCGTCACGAGCCTCTCGTGGTGGGGTCAATCTTGGTTGGATTTGGCAGCCTTGGCAAGGCTGCGGGGGCTGGTTGGGGCAAG
>JADCHQ010000043.1 GCA_020248405.1 Rhodocyclaceae bacterium
CCGCCCGGCGCGTGGTCTTGGCGAATCGATCAAACCCCATCAACGACAATGTGCTTTGCTTGGGCTTCATCGGGTAACGCTCCTTCAGAACAGGTCGACGCCTATGACAGCGATGGCGCGAATTTATTCAGAGTTTCCTTAAGCACCACCTCACCCCCGGCGTTGGGGCCCAAGTGCTCGTCGGCCAGCGCGCTCGCCAGGCCGGTTGAACTGAGGATTGCGCTGCGCTCAGTCACGCGCTCGCCGGCCACCGCGCCTCAGCGCAGCGCCAGGAACACCAGCACCGCCACCACCGCCGCCACGATCCACACCCACAGCGGCACACCCGGCGCGGGCTCCTCCTGTTTGCTCCCGGCATCGGCCGCGGGCGGCGCCACCACCTCGGCGAACCGCGCGAAGAAGTCGTCCGCCATCTTGCGCGCCACGCCATCCACCAGCCGCGAGCCCACCTGGGCGAGCTTGCCGCCCACGGTGGCGTGGGCCTGCCAGCTCATGCGCGTGCCCCCCTCGTGCTCGGTCAAGGCCACCTTCGCGGAACCTTTGCCGAAGCCCGCGGCGCCGCCGGAGCCCTCGAAGGCGATGGTGTAGGACTCGGGCGGCACCACGTCGGAGAGCTTGATCTTGCCGGTGAACTTCGCCTTCACCGGGCCGATGGCGGCGGTCATGGCCATGCGGAACTCGTCCTCGCCGCTCTTCTCCACCGTCTCGCAGCCGGGGATGCACTGGCGCAGCACCTCGGGGTCGTTCAGGGCCTCCCACACGCGCTGCCTTGGCAGCGCGAGCTGGCGCTCGCCGGTCATGTCCATGGGGTCTTGCTCCTCGGGGATCGGGTGTTCTGGAAGCCGTGCGAGGCAAGCGCTCGGGCCAGCGCGGCGAGGCTGTGGAGGTTATGCACGGGCAGGAATTCATCTACGTGCGGCAGGATGGCTCGCACGCCGGCGGCACGCGGCTCGAAGCCCTCGAAGCGCAGCAGCGGGTTGAGCCACACCAGCCGGCGGCAGGAGCGCTGCAGGCGTTGCACGTGAGCGGCGAGATCGGCGCCGGGCTCGCGCTCCAGCCCATCCGTGATGAGCAGGACCATGGCACCGCCGCCCAGCACACGGCGCGACCACAGCCGGTTGAAGGCCTCCAGCGCCGCGGCGATGCGGGTGCCGCCCGACCAGTCGGGCGCACTGCGGCCCACGCGCTCCAGGGCCGCGTCCACGTCCCGGCGCCGCAGGTCGCGGGTGATGTCGGTCAAGCGCGTGCCGAACACGAAGGCGTGCACACGCGGTTGATCGTTCACCAGCGCGTGGGCGAACTGCAGCAGCACGCGCGTGTAACGGCTCATGGAGCCCGAGATGTCGCACAGCAGCACCAGCAGCGGGCGGCGCAGGCGCGGCGCGCGCTTGACCCAGCGCACCACCTCCCCGCCGCTGCGCGCCGCGGCACGCAGCGTGCGGCGCAGGTCTGGCCGGGTACCACGGGCTGCAGGCACGGTACGCCGTTTGGCAACCTCGGGCAGCACCAGTTCGAAGCCGGCCAGCGCCTCGCGCACCTGGGCAAGCTCTTCCAGCGACATGGCGGCGAAGTCGCGGCTGCCCAGGCGCTCCATCACCGAGGCGTGGAAATGGCGCTCGCGCATGGTGCGTGCAAGCGGCAGGGCCTCGGGTGGCTCGCCAGCGCAAAGGCGGGCGTGGGCCTCGGCCACCCGGCCGGCAGCCTCGGCGGTGGCGGGAATACCCATGGCCGCAGGCCCATCACCGCGCGCGGCCGCGTCCCACGTCAGGTGAAAGGCCTGCTCGAAGACCTCAAGCTGATCGCGGCGCGACAACAACGTGGCGGCCAGCGCCCACCAGGCATCCTCGCGTCGCTCGATGCCCACCTGGGAGAGCGCTTCGGCGGCGGCAGCCACGCGGCTGGTGCCCACCGGCACCCCGGCCTCGCGCAGCAGGCGGGCCAGGGCAGTGCAACGGGCAAGCAGCGCGTCACCCGCCTCAGGCATTGGACATCACCGCCAGGCCAGACAGCACCTCGCGGGCACCGCCGGCGCGCAGGCGGGCAAGGTCGTCCTGGTACTTGAGCAGCACGCCCAGGGTGTCCTCCACCACGGCGGCTTCGATCTCGGCGCGCCCCAGCAGCACCAGCGCCCGCGCCCAGTCCAGCGTCTCCGCCACGCCGGGGGGCTTGAACAGCTCTCCCGCGCGCAGCGCCTGCACGAAGGCCACCAGCTGGCGCGCCAGCCGCTCGCCCGCCTCGGGCACGCGCGCACGCACGATGGCCAGTTCGCGCGCCGCATCGGGATAATCCACCCAGTGATACAGGCAGCGCCGCTTCACGGCATCGTGGATCTCGCGGGTGCGGTTGGAGGTGATGACCACGACGGGCGGCTGCGCCGCGCGCACCGTGCCCAGCTCGGGGATGGTCACCTGGAACTCGGCCAGCACCTCCAGCAGATAGGCTTCGAAGGGCTCGTCTGCCCGGTCGAGCTCGTCCACCAGCAGCACGGGTGCGCCGCCGGGGCCCGTTTCCAGGGCGCGCAACACCGGGCGCCGGATCAGGAAGCGTTCGCTGAACAGGCCGGCGCCAGCCGCCTCCAGGTCGGCGCCGCCGCGCGCCTCGGCCAGCCGGATCTCCAGCATCTGCCTCGCGTAGTTCCACTCGTACACCGCCGAGGCCACATCGAGGCCCTCGTAGCACTGCAGCCGCACCAGCTCGCGGCCCAGGGCGCGCGCCAGCACCTGGGCCACCTCGGTCTTGCCCACGCCAGACTCACCCTCCAGAAACAGCGGCCGGCCCATGTGCAGCGACAGGTGCACCGCCGTGGCAAGACTTCGCGCGGCGAGGTAGCCGTGGGCCTCGAGCAGCGCGAGGGTGGCGTCAATGGACGCCGGCAGGGGCACGGCCGGATCAGCCGCCGAGCGCCACGCGCACCGCCCGCGTGGCCATCACTCCCACCAGGTGCGCGCGATATTCGGCGCTGGCGTGCATGTCGCCGGAAAGATCGCTGGCGGACACGGTGAGTCCCGCGAGCGATTCGGGCGCGAAACGCTTCTCCAGCGCCTGCTCCATGGCCGGCACGCGGAACACGCCCGGACCCGCGCCAGTGACGGCCACCCGCACGCCCGCGGCGGTCT
This sequence comes from Rhodocyclaceae bacterium, assembly GCA_020248405.1. GTDB lineage: Bacteria > Pseudomonadota > Gammaproteobacteria > Burkholderiales. Next base: position 3,117 of record JADCHQ010000043.1, read on the forward strand.
CGGCCACGAACACGCCGGCGATGGCGTAGCGGGACGCCGGGTTGGGAAACTTGGCGTAGCCGGCGCGCTTGGGCGCCGGGAAGGACACGGCCATGAGGATCTCGCCGGGCTCGAGGGCGGTCTCGTACATGCCGGTGAAGAAATCGGCGGCGGCGATGTGCCGCTTGTGGGTGATGACCGTGGCGCCCAGGGCGAGCAGCGCCGCCGGGTAGTCGGCGGCAGGGTCGTTGTTGGCCACCGACCCACCCAGAGTGCCGGCGTTGCGCACCATGGGGTCGCCGATGCCCTCGGCCAGCGCGGCCAGCGCCGGGATGCGCGCCCGCACCTCGGGCGAGGCCGCCACCTCGGCGTGGGTGGTGGTGGCGCCGATCACCACGGCATCGCCGTCGGGGCACACGCCGCGCAGCTCGGGAATGGCACGCAGGTCCACCAGGTCGGAGGGCGCGGCCAGGCGCAGCTTCATGGCGGCGATGAGCGTCTGGCCACCTGCGAGCAACTTGCCGTCGGTGGCGGCGGCGAGCTTCGCGGCCGCATCGGCCACGCTGGTGGCGCGGTGGTACTGGAACTCGTACATGCGCGTTCTCCTCGCCGCTCAGCCCTTGGCGGCCAGGGCGCGCGCCCCGGCCTCCACGGCGCTGACGATGTTCTGGTAGCCGGTGCAGCGGCACAGGTTGCCTTCCAGCGCCTCGCGGATGCGCTCGCGGGAGGGTGCCGGCTCGCGCGCCACAAGATCAAGCGCGCTCATGATCATGCCCGGCGTGCAGTAGCCGCACTGCAGCCCGTGGTGGTCGCGGAAGGCCGCTTGCATGGGGTGCAGCGCGCCCTCGGGCGTGATGCCCTCGATGGTGGTGACCTCGCAGCCTTCGGCCTGGAGCGCCAGCAGGTTGCAGGCCTTCACCGCCCGGCCGTCCAGGTGCACGGTGCAGGCGCCGCACTGGGCGGTGTCGCAGCCGATGTGGGTGCCGGTGAGGCGCAGGTGGTCGCGCAGGAAATCCGCCAGCAGCGTGCGCGGCTCGATGTGGGCCTCGAGCGTGCGGCCGTTGACCTTGAGGGATAGCTTCATGAGGGGAGCCCGGAGCGGTTTCGCGAAGCCGTGATGCTAGTCGATCCCGCCCCCACTGCGCCAATGCCGCCGCCGCAGGGCATAGAATCGCGCCATTCCCAGCAAGGAGAATCCAGCATGGCGAAGTACGGCATCGGCCAGGCAATCCTGCGCCGCGAGGACCAGCGGCTGCTCACCGGCGCCGGCCAGTATGTGGACGACCTGAGCCTGCCCGGCGAGGTGTTCGTGGCCTTCGTGCGCTCGCCCCATGCGCGGGCGCGCATCGCTGGCGTGGACACGTCCGCGGCGCAGGACATGCCCGGCGTGGTGGCGGCGTTCACCGGGGCCGACCTGCTGGCCGACGACGTGGGCCCCATTCCCACGGCAGCCGGCCTGAAGAACGCCGCCGGCAAGCCCACCAGCGCGCCGCCCAACCGCGGCCTGGCGGCCGACGAAGCGCGCTACGTGGGCCAGCCCGTGGCTGCCGTGGTGGCCGCCACGCGCCGCCAGGCCGAGGACGCCGCTGAACAAGTGATGGTGGACTACGAGGAACTGCCCGCCGTGGTCACTCTCGAGCAAGCCACCGCGTCCGGCGCCCCGCAACTGTGGCCCGATGCCCCTGGCAACGTGGCAGCCCAGGCCACCTGGGGTGATGCCCAGGCCACAGCAGCGGCCTTTGCCCGGGCGGCCCACGTGGTGCGCGTGGCCTTCCACAACCAGCGCCTGGTGCCCGTGAGCATGGAGCCGCGCGGCAGCATCGGCGACTTCGATGCCGCCAGCGGCCGCGCGACTCTCTGGACCAGTTGCCAGAACCCCGCCGGCCTGCGCGACGTGCTGGCCGGCTCGGCCCTCAAGATGCCCCCCGAGAAGGTCCGGGTGCGCGTGGGGGACGTGGGCGGCGGCTTCGGCATGAAGACCCAGTTGCACCCGGAGGACATCGTGGTGGCCTGGGCGGCGCGCAAGCTCGGCCGTCCGGTGCACTGGCGCGCCTCGCGATCGGAAGAGTTCCTCGCCGGAAACCATGGGCGCGACCAGTCCGACCGCGCGGCCCTGGCGCTGGATGCCGAGGGCCGTATCCTGGGCCTGGAGGTGGAGATCACCGGCAACGTGGGCGCCCACGCCACCGGGCCGGGCTCGGTGATCGTGGTGGCCGTGGGGCCCAAGGTGATCACCGGCGTCTACCACGTGCCTGCCCTGTCGCTGAAGGGCACGGCAGTGCTCACCAACACCAATGTGGTGGGCGCATACCGCGGGGCGGGGCGGCCCGAGGCCATCTATCTCATCGAGCGGCTCATGGACGAGGCCGCTGCGAAGCTCGGCATGGACCCGGCCGAGATCCGCCGCCGCAATCTCATCCAGCCCGGGCAGATGCCCTACCGCACGCCCATGGGCGAGAAGTTCGACAGCGGCAACTTTCCCCACATGCACCAGCGCATCCTGGAGTTGTCCGACTGGAACGGCTACGGGGCGCGCAAGGCGGCCACGGCGGCCAAGGGGCGGCTGCGGGGCCGCGCCATCTCCACCTTCCTGGAGTGGACCGGCGTGGTGCTCGAAGAGACCGTGCGCCTCACGGTGGAATCCGACGGCCGCATCCTCGTCTACACCGCCATGCAGGCCATGGGACAGGGCATCGAGACCAGCTACATCCAGATCCTGTCCGAAACCCTGGACGTGGACCCGGAGCGCATCCACATCGTGCAGGGCGACAGCGACGTGGCCAAGGGCATCGGCAGCATGGGCAGCCGTTCTCTCTACATCGGCGGCTCGGCCATGCTCACGGCCTCGCGGCAGGCCGTGGAGGCGGCGCGCAAGCTCGCCTCGGACGCGCTGGAAGCCTCGGCCGACGACCTGGAATACCGCGACGGTCGCTTCACCGTGGCGGGCACCGACGTGGCCATCGACCTGTTCGAGCTGGCCGGGCGACAGCCCGGCGGGCGCATCGCCATCGAGACGCTGCAGAAGGTGGACGGCCCGTCGTGGCCCAACAGCTGCCACGTGTGCGAGGTGGAGGTGGATCCCGACACCGGCATGGTGCGCATCGACCGCTACACCACCCTGGACGACGTGGGCCGCGTCATCAACCCCATGATCGTGGCGGGCCAGGTGCACGGGGGCATTGCCCAGGCCTTCGGCCAGGCGCTGCTGGAGGAGGCCTGCTACGACCCCGAGACCGGGCAACTGCTCACCGGCTCGCTCATGGACTACGCCCTGCCGCGCGCCGACGACCTGCCCGACTTCGACACCCACACCGACGAATCCACCCCATGCCGCATCAACCCGCTGGGCGCCAAGGGCGTCGGCGAGCTGGGTACCGTGGGCGGCACGCCCACCCTGGTGAACGCCGTCATCGACGCGCTGCGGCCACTAGGGGTGGATCACCTGGAAATGCCCGCCACGCCGCAGCGCGTGTGGCAGGCCATCCGCGGCGCAAAGCGGGCGGCGTGAACCCGGCCGCGCATCGCCCATGGAAGCGGGCACCCTTTCTGAATGGAGCATGCAGATGAACAAAATCGCCGAAGGCCTGGTGCGCAAGAAGTGTGCGCCCTGCGAGGGCGGCGTGGCCCCCCTGGAGCCGGCCAACGTGCAGGCGCTGCTCAAGGGCCTGCCAGGGTGGACCCTGGACAGCGGCCGCATCACCAAAACGTGGGACTTCCGCAATTACTTTGACAGCACCGCCTTCGTGAACGCCACGGCCTGGATCTCGCACCGCGAGGACCACCATCCCGACATCGAACTCACCTACAACAAGGTGAAGGTCAGCTATTGGACCCACGCCATCGGCGGATTGTCGGAAAACGACTTCATCTGCGCAGCCAAGATCGACGCGCTGTTCGCGCTGTAGCAGGCCGGCGGCGCACAGGGCGGTGTGGTCCGCCCCGGAGCGTGCAGGGTTGCCACGGCCAAGACACCGGGTGTGACACTGGCACGCCACGGCCGTGCCAGCCGCGAAGCCAGCTACGTGGCGGTGGCCCGATCATCGCAGGGCTTGCACAATGGCGCGCACCAGTGCCGGATCGGCCTACACGCCGATTCTGAGCTCGTCCGCCCCGTGCGGGCAGGCAACGCATCGGCGCCGGACCCGTCCCGCCGATGCACACCCGGATGAGCGGCGCGCAGCAAGCGTCGCCCTAAACCTGTTCAGGCGGTCTGCACGACCGGCAGTTCCCGCGGCGCGGTGCGGCGCGCATAGTCGGCGAACCGATCGAGCGGCATCGCCGCCGCGTAGAGGAAGCCCTGGCTGAAGTCGCAGCCGTGCCGGACCAGGAAGCGTTCGGCCGCCTCGTCCTCGACACCTTCGGCAACGACTTCCAGCCCCAGCGTGTGGGCGACCCCGATCATCGCCCGCACCAGCGAGGCGGAGCGCCCGGTTTCGTCGAGCTGGCGCAGGAACACCTGGTCGATCTTCAGCTCGTCCACCGGCAGTTCGCGCAGGTAGGCAAGGGAGGAGTAGCCCGTTCCGAAATCGTCGATCGACTGGCGGATGCCCATGCTGCGAAGTTCGAAGGCAGTGCGCATCAGGAAATCCGGCTCGTCGGCGAACGACGACTCGGTGAGTTCGACCACCACCCGGTCGGCGGGAACACCGCTGCCGGCGAGCAGCTTCGCGAGCACCGACAGCGTCTGCGGATCGACCAGGTTGCGCGCCGAGAGGTTCACCGAGCAGCGCAGGTCGAGCCCTTGGTCGCGCAGCTGCGCGACCGACGCGAAGAACCGGCGCAGCATCAGTTCGCCCAGCGGCTTGATCAGCCCCGACTGCTCGGCGAGCGGAATGAAGTCGCCCGGGGGCACCATCGAGCCATCCGGACGGATCCAGCGCGCGAGGGCCTCGGCGCCGGAGAGCTTGCCGGTGCGCAGGCAGAACTGCGGCTGGAACCAGATATCGAGGCTCTCGCGCGACAGCGCCTCGCGCAGTTCGCCGAAAAGCCGAGTACGTTGCCGGAAATGCTGGTCGAGCTGGCCATCGTAGAGCGCGGTATCGGCGCGACGGGCGCGGGCCTGGATCATCGCCTGCTCGGCCTTGCGCAGCAGGTCGCGCGCATTGTCGGTGTGGTCGGGGAAGGTGGCGCTGCCGGAGACGTGGTCCAGGTAGATCGGCAGTCCATCGACCGTCAAGCTGAGCGGCAGGTTGCGCAGCGCGCCCATGACCCGCTCGGGGGTGGCCAGCGCGCGATCGATCCGCTGGAAAGCGATGAACTCGTCGAGGCGGGTGCGTCCGATCACCCCGCCCTCGTCCAAGCGCAACGCGAGCGCCTGCGCGACATGCCGCACCAGGCGGTCGCCGGCGTCCTCGCCGACTACGTTGAAGGTCTCCGGCAGACGTTCGAGCCGGAGGCTGACCGCCACGATCGATTCGCGTGCCGGGTCGACGTCGGCCACCGCGGCCTCGAGGGCGAGCAGAAATCCGGCGCGGTTGCGCAGTCCGGTGACCGGGTCGTGCTCGGCGAGATACTGCAGTTCCTCAAGATAGGCCCGCGCCTTGCTGGTGTTCTCGGCCACCCGCTCGGCGAGCTGCTGCTCGAAGCGGGAGCGGACCACGTTGAAGGCGGCGGCGAGCAGGGTCGCGAACAGCAGGGAGCTGGCCAGCTGCGTCTTGAACTCGGGCGAGTACGGCCACGCGGCCAGGATAGAACCGCCCAGGGCGAGCAGCATCAGGCCAAGCGCGAGCCAGGCGAGGCAGACCACCCAGGCGGTGCCCTGCGGCTTGAGGAAGAAGGCGAGGAAGGGATAGGCGAACGCCCACAGCACGCCGCTGCCCTCGACCCCGCCGAAGACGACGAGCGCCAGGGAGATCGTTGCACCCCAGGCGAGCATGAGCCACTCTGCGGCGTTCATCTCTCGCGCGCTGCCGCGTTGCAGCCACAGCGCCGGCAGCAGCAGCAGGCTCGCGGCGGCCTCGACCAGCCCGAGCGCGAGGAAGCCGGCGATGTAGTTGAACAGCGCGAAGCCGAGGGCCAGCGGCAGGCCGATCACCAGCGCGGTGAGCAGATGCTCCCTGCGCTCGGTGGAGACCACGGCCGACGAGCCGCGCAGCCCGAGCAGATAGCGCAGATAGAGCAGCAGCGAACTGGCCAGCCGGGCGAGCGTGGCGACCCGGGTACCGGGCTCGCTCATCGTGGCAGGACCCCGTTTCGCGGGCGGATGCCCGAAGACAGCGAACAGCCGGACGCGCGCGGCGCGGACTGTCGCGCGGTGCCCGGACGCACAACCTTCAACGTGGGACCTGCCCGCCGCGCGCGTCGAGCGCGGCGGCGACTTCGATCAGGGTCGGGCCGGCGGCCGGACCCAGCGAGCGGCTCACCGCAACCGTGCGCAGCCGCGCATCGGGCGCTTGCGTGGCCGCCCAGATGTCGCCGGGCGAGATCGTGACACGCTGGAAGAAACCCATGAGGCCGTGCGGCTTCTTTTCCAGCCCGAGGTAGGTATGCAGGCCCTTGTAGCAGTAATAGACGAACTCGGAGCAGCTGAAGCGGGTCGCGGTGTGGCCTTCGTTGAACTGGAAATCGTACCCGGATCCGATCTTGCCCAGCGCCGAGCTCAGGGCGGCGCCGATCGCATCCTCGCGGGCGACGGTCGCGCCACTGAGCAGCCTGTCGTGGATCGTGCGCTGGTCGCCCTGCAGCGCCGGGTCGCCGATCAGTTGCGTGCGCCACACGCACTCGCGGTCAGCGCGGTCCAGCGCGATCGGCAGATCGGAGATGCGCAGCACGGCGAGATAGTCGCAGCGGGCGAAGGTAAGCAGGTCCTCGGTGAACACGCCGCGGGTCATTGCATGGATGACCCGATCGGGACCGCGGCTGAAGAAGCCGGGATTGTTGCGGATCGCGTCGATCTGGGCTTGATCGGCCGGCTAGAGCCCGCCCTTTCCGTCGGAGGCCTGGAGGCGGCGGGCGGCGATCGCGTAGTGCTCGTCGCCGAGGGCGCCGGCATGGAAGGCAGCGTGCGAGAAGCGTTGCGACACCGGGTCGCTGCCGCCGGTAAGCCCGATGAACAGGCCATCCACATAGCCGTCGTAGCCGCGCAGCAGGATGTCGCCCGGCCGGATGACCTGCAGCAGCGCGCGCACCTCGCCGCCGGTCACCTTGTAGCCCCCGGGATCCACGACGAACACCAGCGGCGTGCGGAAGAACTTCAGGCGACCGACCCAGGCGATCAGGCGGTCGATACGCGAATCGATCCGGCCGAGCAGCCCGGGATAGGGGCGGGGTGCGGCGAACTCGGGCGCGCGCGCGGGCGCGAGCAGCCAGGCGATCGCGGCCACCAGCGGCAGCGGCGCGAGCGCGAGCATCCAGTCGGGGGGCGCGAGGGCGGCAAGCGCGGGCAGCCGCGACAGCAGCCACGCCAGCAGCACCAGCGGGGCGAGCAGCGTGAGCAGCGCCAGCGCGAGGATCACCAGTCCCTTGGCGAGCGCCACGATGAGCACAGCGGCGCGATAGGCAAGAAACGCGGCACGCACGGCGATATCGCCGACGTAGAGCGCGATCTTTTCGACAAGGGCGGTCAGCGGGGGCATCGGAGACTCCAGCAGGCGATGGCCGGGACCCACGCTTGCCATCGCTGCGGCGAATAGCGATTTCAAACCACTTTTCCCGTTTGCAACGACTGTATTCCCAGGGCCCCGAGCGGTCAACCGCGCGCTCTTTGGCGGGAAATCTCCCCCCGCGGCAAAAATGCAAGCGCGGCGCTGGCCCGACTCGACCCCGGATCGGCGTTCACCCGCCGCTATTTGACGCCCTCACGCGATCACGGGCCGAGCACGTCCGTCGGTTCTGCCCCGGAACCGTCGTCTTGATCTCCGCTCAGGCTGCGTAGTCGAGCGAGAACTCCCGCGCCGCTGCGCGCGGCGGCGCCCGCGCGGCCAGGCGTTGCATGAGCTCCTGCGGCTACAGGGCGATGTGGGTGGTGCCGTCGCGAGTCGGACTCTTGAGCCTCAGCACCACGTGCCCCTGGCGTTACGGGTCAGGCGTTCGTTGGCGAGTGCGGGGCGGGTGATGGTGCGGCACAGCTGTTCCAGTTCCTTGCGCGGGTGGCTCGCCAACCGCACCGCGGCGTGCAGGCTGAAGCCGTGCGCATCGGCGCACAGCGCCTTCCGGGGCTTCTCCTCCCGGCCCGCCACCGTGCGCAAGCTCAGCACCTGGCCGGCGCGCGGGCCCAGGGCGATGCGATAAGTGCACGAGGCCGCCTGCAGTGACGCCAACGGATGATCCGCGTCCGTGTCCGCCAGCCAGGTCATGCCCTGCTCCTCGACCTTGACGAACTGCGGCAGGCCGGCGCCTGTTTGCGCCCCACCCTGGGCGAGGCAGGTCTCGAGCGCTTCCTGCACAACACGGTAGAGCGTGGTTTCCTCGGGCGATGCCGCTGTTAGGCAAAGCGTGTGTCCGCCCAGGCGGGCCGCGGCGTGGGCGGATGGCGGGGGCCAGCGGAGCGCAGGCGGGGTGTGCGGGCCACGGGGCGAGTGGCGAAGCAGTGACCGCCGTGCCGCTGCTCCTGTTCGCCGCCGCGGCGCGGCACGTCTGCCTGTCCACCCTCGGGCTCATCCAGTACCTCGGACCGAGCATGCCACTGGTGATGGCCATCGCCTGGTTCGGCGAGCCCTTCGGTGTCAACCGCGCCGTGGGCTATGGCGCCATCTGGCTCGCGCTGGTGATCTACCCGGTGGACGGGCTGCGCACCCGGCGCACGGTGGCGCCCGGCTAAGCCACCGTCACCCGCAGGTTTCCTAGCGCATCGCGTACCGCGCCATCGCCCGGTTCGATCACCACCGTGGTATCGAGCTGTTCCACGATGGCCGGCCCGGAGAACTGCGCATCCTCGGGCAGCCAGTCGCGCCGGTACACCGGCGTGGGCTGCCACCCGCCGCGCTCGAACCAGGAGCGCCGCGTGCCGGTACAGGCTTCTTCCAGCCGGGCACGCGGCTCGCCGCGGCCCAGCAGCGCGAGGGGAAAGGGCTTGCGCCGGCCGATCACGGCGGTGTGCAGGTTCACCAGCACCGGGCGAATCTCCGGCAGGCGCACCTGGAAGCGCTGCCAGTAGGCTTCGGCGAAGGCCTCGTGCAGTTCGGCCCGGCTCACGCCCGGGCCAGCCAGCGGGATGGCCAGCAAATGGCTCTGGCCCTGGAACTGCAACTCCGCCTCGTGCAGGTAATCCACGCGCTCGAAGGCCACGCCCTCGGCCGCCAGCAGCGCTTCGCCCTCGGCGCGCTGGGCCTCGACCACGGTGCGCACCAGGGCATCGGGCAACCCGGATACGGGGCAATTGACGGTGCGAACGAAATCGTGGCGCAGGTCCGCCACGGCGCAGCCCAGGGCATTGGTAAGCCCGGGCCGCGCGGGCACCAGCACCGTGGGAATGCCCAGCTCGCGGGCCAGCGCGCTGGCGTGCAGCGGGCCGGCGCCGCCGAAGGCGAACAAGGCGAAGTCGCGCGGATCGTGGCCGCGCGCCAGGCTCACCATGCGGATGGCACCGGCCATGCGGTCGTTGGCGATGCGCAGGATCGCCGCGGCAGCGGCATCGGCGTCCAGGCCCAGCGGCGCGCCGATGCGCTGCGCGATGCGCTCGCGCACGTGCTCCACGCTCACCGGGTTGTCCACCGCCAGCAGCCGCACGGGGTCGAGACGGCCCAGGGACAGGTTGGCGTCGGTAATGGTGGGCTCGGTGCCGCCGCGGCCGTAGCAGATGGGCCCGGGGCGGGCGCCGGCGCTGCGCGGCCCCACCTGCAGCATGCCCGCCTCGTCCACGCGGGCGATGGAACCGCCGCCGGCGCCGATGGAATGCACGTCCACCAGCGGAACGTGAATGGGCATGCCGTACTCCAGCTCCAGGTCGGAGGTGAGCCGCGGTTCGCCGCCATCCACCAGGGCCACGTCGCTGGAGGTGCCGCCCATGTCGTAGGTGATCAGCCGGGGGATGCCGGCGGCGCGTGCCGTGGCTGCCGCCGCGATCACGCCCGAGGCAGGCCCGGACATGACCGAACTCACCGCATGCACCGGCGCGAGCCGGGCAGCGATGGTGCCGCCGTTACCCTGCATCACCAGCAGTTCGCGGGCGAAGCCGCGCTCGGCCAGGCCGGCGCGCAGCCGCGCCAGGTAACGCTCCAGCACCGGCTGCACGGCGGCGTTCACGGCGGCGGCCACACCGCGCTCGTACTCGCGGTACTCCGACAGCACCTGGTGGCCCAGGGTGACATGACCGTTGGGCCAGAGTCCGCGCACGATCTCGCCGGCGCGCAGCTCGTGGGCCGGCTGGCGATAGCTGTGCAGGAAGTGGATCGCCACCGACTGGCAGCCGGCGGCGAGCAGGGCGCGGGCCGCGCCGGCCACGGCCGCCTCGTCCAGGGGCACGAGCACCTCGCCCTCGGCGCTGATGCGCTCGGCCACCTCGTGGCGCAGTTCGCGCGGGATGAGCGGCTCGAAGCGGCCCGTCAGGCCATAGGCCGTGGGGCGGGTGCGACGGCCCAGCTCGAGCACGTCGCGAAAGCCGCGCGTGGTGATCAGCCCCACCGGCGCGAGCCGGCGCTCGAGCAACGCATTGGTGGTGGCGGTGGTGCCGTGTATGACGGCTTCCAGCGAAGGCACATCCACGCCGGCCGCCGCCAGCACCGCCAGCACGCCCTCGGCCTGGTTACCAGGCGTGGTGGGCACCTTCGCCACGCGGATGCGCTGCTGCGCGGGGTCCCAGAGAACCAGGTCGGTGAAGGTGCCGCCCACGTCGATGCCGGTGATCATGGGGGCGAAGTGTAAGGCCCGCGGCGGGCTTCACGAGGCAAGCCCATGGTCCGGGTCCGGTCTTGAAGCCGACGGCGCTAGGCCATCACCCGGTTGCGGCCGCCGTCCTTGGCCCGGTAGAGCGCCTGGTCGGCGCGCGACAGCACGGCGTCGATGCCGGCATCCCCGGGCTCGATGACGGCGAGGCCGATGCTCACGGTGATGCGCAGCACATGCCCTTCGAAGGCTATCTCGGCGCGCTCCACATCCTGACGCAGGCGTTCCGCGAGTTGCGCTGCCGCCGCCACGGGGGTGTCCGGCAGGAGCACGGCGAACTCCTCGCCGCCAGTGCGTGCCAGCAGATCGGTGTCGCGGATGCAGGCTTGCGCGCGTCCGGCGAGATGCCGCAGCACGATGTCGCCAGCGGCGTGGCCGAAGGTGTCGTTGATGTGCTTGAAGTGGTCGAGGTCCAACGCGAGCACCGCGCACGAACTGGCCGACAGGCGCCGCGTGCGCCGGAACTCGGTGTCCAGCCGCGCCATGAGCCCGCGCCGGTTGGCCGCACCGGTCAGGAAATCGGTGCTGGCCTGGCGCTTCAGTTCCTGTTCCAGCGAAACGCGCTGGGTGATGTCTTCGAAACTTGCATACACCTGCTCCAGGGCACCGTCCTCGCCGCGGAGCGGGATGGCGTTGATGAGGATCCACACGCAGGTGTCGTCGGGCCGGCGCACACCCATGACCACGTTGCGCACTGGCTCGCCGGTGCGCAACGCCACCATGGAGGGATGCTCCTCGCCGGGGAAATCGGTGCCGTCCTCGTGCACCGACCGCCAGCGCGAATCGATGGACGTGCGCCCCTGCAACTGGTCGAGCGTCAGACCGAGAATCCGCATGGCCGCTGGATTGACGGAGGTGATGCGTCCGCTGGGATCCTGGTAGACCACACCCTGGGGCACCGTTTCGAACAGCGTGCGGTAGGTGCTCTCGCTGGCCGCGAGCCTGTCATCCACCGCCCTCTTGGCGGATACGTCCGTGAGAAGCCCGGTCCACACCAAGCCCTCTCCTTCCGCCGGCTTGGGTGTGGCCGTGGCGTGGATCCACTTCACCACGCCGCCCGGGGAGCGGATGCGAAACTCGTGCTCCCAGGGGGATGCATCGTCGAAGGCCGCTCGCAGGGAGCGGGCGTGGGCGTCCCGGTCCCGCGGGTCGATGAGATTCCAAAGCGCCCGGGCATCGCGGCACAACACCGCGGGCGACAGGCCGCACAGCGCCTCGATGCCCTGGCTCACGAACAGAAAAGTCTGTTCGTCGCGGCTCGACCCCAGCAACCGGAACACGGCGCCGGGAATGGAGGCGGTCAGGTCCACCAGCAGCGCCTCGCGCTCGCGCAACTGCTCGCGAACGAGGCCGGGGGAGGTGATGTCCTTGTGGGCAACCACCACCCGGCGGGGCTCCGCCCCTTCGATGTGTGCCACCCGGGCGATGAACCAGCGCTGCTCGGTGGGTGAGTGGCACTCGTACTCGTACTCGAAGCGCTCGCGGCGTCCCGCCAGCACATCCGCCAGCAGCGGCCCGAAGGCCCTTGCATCCACCGAGCCCACAGCCGACGTGCTGGCGGCCCGTTCGCAGACGTCGAGGTAATTGATGCCTTCGTGGGCGGCGCCGGGAGCACCGCCGTTTTCGTGGTGGAAACGCCGCCAGGCCTGGTTGACCGCCAAGATGACTCCGCGCTCGTCGAGCACGCAGATGCGCGCCGACAGGCTGTCGAGCACCGACCTCCAGAAGGGCTCGCCGGCTTGGTCCGCCGCCGGGGCGTAGCGAGGCGCACCCTCAAATTCAATATTGCGATTGAGCATTCCTGTTGAACACGAGACGACGAAGAAACCCATGACAGGGCGGCGGTGTGAATCCGACAGCGCCCCGCATTGTCACCCAACTTCCCGCGGTTGGCCCATCGCGCTCGCGGCCCGCTTGGGCACGCTGCGGTGCCGGGCACCCCGCGCAGCGCGGGCCTTGCCTCAGACCGCCAGATACCGCGCGTGCAGAGCCTCGTCCTGCAGCAGTTGCGCCATCTGCCCCTCGTGACGAATGGCACCCTGCTCCATCACGTAGGCGCGGTCGGTGATGCCCGCCGCGAAGCGCAAATTCTGCTCCGATAGCAGCACGGTGAGGCCCTCGGCCTTCAACTCACGCACCACCCGCGCCATCTCCGCCACGATCACCGGCGCCAGGCCCTCCGAGGGCTCGTCCAGCAGCACGGCCAACGGGTTGCCCATGAGCGTGCGGGCAATGGTGAGCATCTGCTGCTCGCCGCCGGACATGGCGCCGCCGGGGCGCTCGCGCATGCGGCCCAGGTTGGGGAACAGCTCGAACAACCGCTGCGGCGTCCACGCGGGCACGGCCTCGCGCGGCGGGCGGCGGCCCACTTCGAGGTTCTCCAGCACCGTGAGCCCGGCGAAAATACGCCGCTCCTCGGGCACGTAGCCCAGCCCCTGGCGGCAGATGCGGTAGGGCGCCCAACCGCGCACGGCGGTGCCGGCGATGCGTACTTCACCCGCCCGCGGCGGCACCAGCCCCATGAGCGCCTTGAGGGTGGTGGACTTGCCCGCGCCATTGCGACCCAGCAGCGCCACCACCTCGCCGCGGCGCACCTCCAGCGACACGCCGAACAGCGCCTGGGCGCGGCCGTAGAACGCGTTGAGCCCGCGCGCCTGGATGAGCGTCTCGCCGCTCACGACGGCCCCTCCGCGGCCTCACCCAGATACAGGCGCTTCACCTCGGGATCGGCTCGCACCGTGGCAGCATCGCCGGCGGCGATGAGCCGCCCGCGGTCCAGCACCAGAATGCGGTCGGCGTGGCCGAACACCACGTCCATGTCGTGCTCGGTGAACAGCACCGCCAGGCCGGATTCGCGGGCGATGGCGGACACCAGCGCCATGAGCGCGTGGCGCTCCGCCGGCGCCATGCCAGCGGTGGGCTCATCCATGAGCAGCAGGCGCGGCTGGTTGGCCAGAGCCAGGGCCAGGTCGAGGCGCTTCACGTCACCGTAGGCCAGCTGGCCGCAGGGGCGATCGGCCAGGGCATCGAGCCCGGTGCGCAGCAGCAGCGCCCGTGCTTCAGCGCGAAACGCTGTCACGGCGCGCGCCAGCGCGCCGAAGGCACGGCCAGCGCGGGACAGCAAGGCGAGCTGCACGTTTTCCACCACGCTCATGGAAGCGAAGGCGGCGGCCACCTGGAAGGTGCGCCCCACGCCCAAACGGAACAGGCCGCGCGGCGGCGTGCCGGTGACCTCATGCCCGTGGAGGCGGACGTGGCCCTCGTCAGGCGCGAGCTGGCCACCCACCAGGTTGAAGCAGGTGCTCTTGCCGGCGCCGTTGGGGCCGATGAGCGCCACGCGCTCTCCCGCCGCCACGGCGAAACTCACACCATCCACGGCAGCCACGCCACCGAAGCGCTTGCGAAGCTGTTCGGCTTCCAGCAACGCCATCAGGAACGCTCCTTCCAGGCGTGGCGCAGGCCGCCCACCACGCCGCGCGGGAAGGCGATCACCAGCAGCAGGATGACAGCGCCCAGGATCAGCCGCCAATAGTCGGTGCGGCGGATGATCTCGTCCTGCAGCCAGGTGAACAGCGCCGCCCCGGCCACGGGCCCGGCGAGTGTGTGCAGGCCGCCCAGGAGCACCATCACCAGGCCGTCCACGGAACGGGCGATGCCCATGGCCTCGGGCGACAGGCTGCCCTTGGAATAGGCGAACAGCGCCCCGGCCAGGCCGGCGGCCGCCGCGGCGGCCGGAAAGGCCAGCCACTGCACCCGGCGCGCATCGATGCCCAGGGCCTGAGCGCGGCGCGGGTTGTCGCGCGCGGCGCGCAGGGCGAAGCCGAAAGGCGACTGCAGCACCCGCCACAGCAGCGCCAGGGCAGTGCCGCCGAAGACCAGCACCAGCCAGTAGAAGTGCGCCTTGTCCGCCGCCCAAGGGGCCGGGCGGATGCCCACCAGCCCGTTGCTGCCGCCGGTGACATCGTCCCACTGGAAGGCCACCGACCAGGCGATCTGGGCGAAGGCTAGGGTGAGCATGGCCAGATACACGCCCGACAGGCGCACGCAGAACCAGCCCACCGCCAGCCCCGCCGCGGCCGCTGCGAGGGGAGCGGCCAGCAGCGCGGCCGCCATGGGCCAGGCGGCCTGTGCCAGCAGCCCGGCGGCGTAGGCCCCCACGCCGAAAAACGCGGCGTGTCCGAAGGGCGCCATGCCTCCCGGTCCCATGAGAAAGTGCAGGCTCACCGCGAACAGCGCGAACACGGCGATGTCGGTGGCCAGCACCACAGCGTATTCGTCGGCCAGCAGCGGTAGCGCCGCGGCCGCCAGTAGCGCCGCGCCCGCGCCAGCGGCGAAACGCACACCCGGCACCCGCACCCATTCCACCAGTGCCGGGCTTTCTTGCGCGGCCGCCGGCGCACGGCCCGCCAGGCCCCAGGGCCGCAGCACCAGCGTGAGCGCCATGAGCAGGAACTCCACCACCAGGGTGAGCTTGCTGAAATTGAAGGTGGTGCCACCCATCTCCACGCCGCCCAGAGCGAAGCACAGTGTTTTCACCACCCCCACCAGCGCGGCCGCGAGAAAAGCGCCCCGCAGGCTGCCCAGGCCGCCGATCACCACCACCACGAAGGCATCGGTGACGGTGACCAGGTCGAGTCCCAGGCTGGCAGGCTCGCGCGGCATCTGCAACGCGCCGGCCAGCCCCGCCAGCGCGCTGCCCAGGGCGAACACGCCCGTGAACAGCCACGCCTGGTTCACGCCGAGCGCGCCCACCATGTGGCGGTCTTCGGTGGCGGCGCGCACCAGCACGCCCCAGCGGGTACGCGCCAGCAGCGCTTCCAGCGCCAGCAGCAATAGCGGCGCCAGGGCGATGAGGAACAGGTCCCAGGCGGGCACGGCCAGGCCGGCCAGTTCCACCGAGCCCGACAGCCCGGGCGCGCGCGGGCCGAAGATGTCTTCCGGGCCCCACAACCACAGGGCAGCGTCCTTTAGCACCAGCACCAGCCCGAAGGTGGCCAACAGTTGAAACAACTCGGGCGCCTGATACACGCGCCGCAGGATCAGCATCTCCGCCACGGCGCCCAGCACGCCCACCGCCAGCGCCGCGAGCGGCAGCGCCAGCCAGAAGCCGGCCGCCCCGCCGAGGCGCTCGGCCATGGCGATGGCGGCATACAGCCCCACCATGGTGAAGGAGCCGTGGGCGAAATTCACCACCCGGGTGACACCGAAGATGAGCGACAGGCCCGAGGCCAGCAGGAACAGGGTGGAGGCCTGGGCCAGCCCGTTGACGAGCTGCACCAGCAGATCGGCAAAGGTCATGGGCGGCTAGCGGGTCACGTTCAACAGGCTCGGGGCGCGTAGCCCTCAGTCGGCGGGCCGCAGCCTGCGCACCTCGTCGTCGGGCGGCAGGTAAGCGATACCCTCGCGGTACACCCAGTCGACCATCACGCCGCGGCCGTCCTTCTTCGCCAGCCGGCCCACGAAGGCGCCCATGGTGGACTGGTGATCCAGCGCCCGGTAGGTGATGCGGCCGAAGGGCGTGCCCACAGGCAGGCCCTTGAAGGCTGCCACCAGCTTTTCGGTGTCGGTGTCGTCGGCCTTCTTCAGCGCCGCCGCCACGCTCATGAGCGAGGTGTAGCCCACCACCGAGCCGAGTCGCGGGTAGTCGTTCCAGCGCGCCCGGTAGGCGTCTAGGAAGCGGCGGTGTTCCGGCGAAGCGATGTCTGCCCAGGGGTAGCCGGTGACGATCCAGCCTTCCGGGGTCTCGTCCTTGAGCGGATCGAGGTACTCCGGCTCGCCGGCCAGCAGGTTTACCACCTCGCGGCCGCGGAACAGGCCGCGGGTGTTGCCCTCGCGCACGAACTTGGCGAGGTCGGGTCCGAACAGGGCGGAGAACACCGCGTCGGGCTTAGCCGCCGCCAGCGCCTGCACCACCGCGCCCGCGTCCAGCTTGCCCAGGGGCGGGGCCTGCTCGGCCACGAATTCCACGTCGGGCTGGCGCGCCTTGAGCAGCTTCTTGAAGGCGGCCGCGGCCGCCTGGCCGTATTCGTAGTTGGGGTAGACCAGCGCCCAGCGCTTTTTCCGGGCCCGCGCCGCCTCGGGGATGAGCATGGCGGTCTGCATGTAGGTGGAGGCGCGCAGCCGGAAGGTGTAGCGGTTGCCGCCCTCCCACACCAGCTTGTCGGTGAGCGGTTCGGCGGCCAGGAACACGATGCGGCGCTGCTTGGCGAAATCGCTCAACGCCAGCCCCACGTTGGAGGCGAAGCCGCCCATGAGCAGCACCGCCTGCTCGCGGCTGGCCAGCTCTTCGGCCACGCGCACAGCATCGCCCGGGTTGCCGTTGTCATCGCGCGAGATCACCTCCAGCTTGCGGCCGTTCACGCCGCCGGCGGCGTTCACCTCCTCCAGGGCGAGCTGCCACCCCTTGCGGTAGGGCTCGAGGAAGGCCGGAAAGGTCTTGTAGGAATTCATCTCGCCGATGCGGATGGTCTGGGCCTGCGTCGCGCTGGCGGCCAGCGCCAGGGCGAGCATTGCGAGGATGCGCTTCATGGTTGTGCGGATTCCGTGGAAAAAGGCCGGTGGTGCTACAGGTGCGACGTGGGGCTATCGGACACGGGCATCATTCAGCGGGCTGAACGCTGTTTGAAGGCCTCCATGGCCGCCTCCGCCTCGCGAGCCAGCAAAGCGTCCAGGCGCTGGACCGGATTGCCGCCTTGCAGGCGCGACTGCAAGCGCTGGCGAGCCGCCAGCACCACCCGCTCATAGGCGGGCTTGTCGAAGATGCGCAGCAGTTCGGCCTGGTCCTTGGGCGCGATACGCGCTTCGGCACGGCGGTCGGCGAGCTCGATGCTCACAGCGCCGCGGGCCGCTTCCAGCGCCGGAGGCAACGGCTTGCCATCCACGGTGGAAAGCAACAGCGCGGCCAGCGCCAGGTCGGTGGCTTTAGTGACCCGCAGTGCCAGGTCGGAGCGCTGGAAGGCCACCAGGGATTCCAGGTCGGCATCGGACACATCCGCGAGCAGCTCGCGTGCCTCGGCGGCATCGAGGCGCATGTCGAAGGCCGACTCCAGCTCGTGGCTCAAGGCTTCGGCGCGCCGGTCCGCCGCCTGCCATTCCGGCGCCTCGCGGCCCCAGCCACCACCCAAACCGGCGCCCCGGCCCGCCTCCTCCAGCTTCCGGTCCAGGGCCACGCGGATGAGGAAGGGCACGGCACGCTCGGTGGTGTAGGGCAGCAGCCCGTGCTGGCCAGCCACGAAATCGCGCAGCAGCGCCTCGCGATCACGCGCCGCCGCAGGCGCGCCCTCCTCTCCCGCCAGAGCCAGCGTGGCAGTCCACAGCAACATCGCCACCAGGGCGAGGCGCCTCATCGCTGCCCGTCCCCGACGCTGATATCAACCGCCTTCAGGCCGCCCATGCGAGCGTGGATGCGCGGACCGTCGGTCATCACCAGCACCAGCATCAGCTCGTCGGCGCGCGGCGCATCCTGCACGCGCACCTCCATGGCATCGAAGTGGCTGCGCACGTAGGCGGCATTGATGTGATGCACGGGAATGTCGATGGCGGTACCGGCCACGCCGATTTTCTTGGACGAGGGCACGATGGCCTTGGCGCCGCCCAGCACTTCGCGCATGGCATAGCCGCCGGGCACATGCCAGAAGGCGCCGTGCTCCAGCTCGCCGCCGATGCCCACTACCGTGCCCTTGCCGTAGGCCTCGATGCGGGTCGCATCGCCCCCCAGGGCCTCCACCAGGCGCCGGGCCATGCGCAGCCCAAGGGGCTTGAGGGCCTCCATGAAGGGTTCGATCACCTCCACGTAGCCGCCGGCGTAGGGATTGCGGATCACCGCCACCACGGCGGCCTTGCGGCGGGGCTCCGAGGCACGCGGGCCGCCATCATGAAAGGTCTCCTCCACCACGGTAACGATCTTGCGAAGCTCGACCGGCGGCAGGGACGAGCCACCCTGGGTGCCGGCGGCAGCGGGGGTTGCGGGGGTCATGACAGTCGTTCTCCCAGGGACAGGGCGCCGGCAAACGCGCCGGCGCCTTCGATGCGCACCGCGCCGCACAGGCGCAGGCAGGCGGCATGGATGAGACCGGCCGAGCGCATGCGCGCAGCCTCCGCGGCGCCGCGGTCCAGCGCCTCGGCCACCGCCTCGGGGGGCAGTGGGCCCACCGCCACGGTGACCGGAAGATCGCCCAGATCGCTGTCGGGACGCACGGCCACCGCCGGCTGCCGGCGGATGGCCGGATGCTCCACATTCACCGCGTTGGCCAGCAGCGTGGCGGCAACATCGGCGGCCGCGGCGTCAGCGGCCAGCACTGTCACCGCATCGGCGATGCCCAGCGACTGGGAGCGGCCGCGCCAGCCCGAGGTGGCGATGCCGCGCGCGGGCTGCCCGGCGTGCAGGCTCAAGCGCCCTTCGACGCGGCCGTCGCGCTCATCGGCCAAGCCCACGGCAAAGCGCTCGCCGGGGGCCAGGTGCACGGCAATGTCGCCGCCGTTGTTCACGTAGGCGCGGCGCAACTGGACGCCACCGGTCATGGCAGCAAGCAGCTCGTCGGCCACCGCGCCCGCCACGGCAGCCATGGGCGTGAGAAACACCCCGCGATGCGGCCAGCAGGCGGCGAGCATGCGCCGCGCCACGGACCCGTGCGCCGCCGGCGCCGGATCGGCCAGCGGCGCGCGCAGCACCGGCAGCTCCTGCACCAGCGTTTCGAGCATGTGCTCGAAACGCGCCGCGGCGAGCCCATGGGCCCGTTGCACCGCCGCCGCCGTGGGCGCATGCGCCTCGATCACCACATCGATGGGCCCGTGCTGCAAGTGAAGGCGCGCGCCGGGCAGCAGGGCGGCCAGGGGTTCGCCCCAGGGCCGGGCACGGCGGACGGCCTGGGCGCTCAAGCTACGCTCCGCGCGCTCATGACCCGAAGGGCCACGGGTTGGCCGGTTGCCAGTCGAAGGCGGTGCGGCGCTGCCGCCGCAGCACCTCGGCCAGGTCCACGATGCTGTCCATGTGGCCGCCGAGCGCGGCGTAGTGCTCGCGCCGCAGGGTGAACTCGATGGGCAGCACCAGCGCGGGCGTGGGCACGGAACCGAAGGCGCGCCGCGGCATGCGCAGCACATCCACCATCACCGTGATGCCCCCGCCGGGCCACACATACACTGGAGCGCCGCCGCAGGTGACGCGGGTCAGGGCGTCTTTCACCGAACGCGTCAGCCGCACGGGATTCTCGGTGACGCCGGCGCGCAGGCTGCCGCCCGCGCCACCCATGAACAGCACGCTGCACAGCGCCGGCTCGCAGTTCTCCGCGATGCGCGCCACCGCCGCAGCGATGGCCGCGGGCAGGGGCGCGGGCTGGAGGCGCAGTTGCTCGTCGAGGACGAACCACGCCGCCTGCTCGCCCGTGGTGGACACCATGAGAAGGGTCATGCCCGGCCAGGCCTTGGCGGGATCGATGCGCTCCACGATCTCCAGCGGATCGGTGATGTGGGTGCCGCCCCAGCCCGAGCCGGGCTCGGCCACGCGGAAGTAGCGCCCCGGCGTGGACTTGCGGCCGCGCACCTGCACGCCCGCCGGGCGCATGCCAAGGAAGCGCCCGGCCTGGTGCTCGGTGAGCACGCCGGTGATGTGGTCGTCCACCACGATCACCTCGTCGGCGTGGCCGTGCCACTGCCTGGCGAACATGCCGATGGTGGCCGAGCCGCAGCCCACGCGCATGCGCTGCTCCTGCTCGCCGTTCACCACCGGCGGCTCTCCGGCCTGGATGAGCACGGTGCTGCCGCCGTCCACCTGCACTTCCACCGCCTCGCGGTTGCACAGCTTCTCCAGCGCATCGCAGGTGACGCGCCCTTCGCGCTTGGAGCCGCCGGTGAGGTGGCGCACGCCGCCCAGCGCCAGCATCTGCGAGCCGTACTCGGCCGTGGTGACATGGCCCACCTGCTCGCCGTCCACCCGCACGGCCGCCTGCTCCGGGCCAAGGAATCGGTCGGTGTCGATCTTCACCTTCACGCCGCAATAGCTGAAGATGCCCTCGGTCACCACGGTGACCATGTCCACGCCGGCGTGGCGGCTGCCCACGATGAAGGGCGCGGGCTTGTAGTCGGGATAGGTGGTGCCCGCACCGATGCCGGTGACGAACACCGGCGCATCGGCCAGCAGTTCGCCGTCCCACTCACCAGCGCGATCCAGAAAGCGCACCACGGGGCTGCCGGACTCTTCCGCCTTCTGGGCAATCACGAGCGCATCCACGCGCTCAAGCTGCCCGCGCACATTGGCATAGCGGTCGCACGCGCCCGTCTTGCCAGGCCGGATGATGCACAGCACCGGGCAGGCGTCGCAGCGCACGTTGCCCGCGGCCACGGGCGCGTCCAGCGCGTCGGCGGAATCGGAGGTGGTGTCTTCGCGCATGGCGTGGGCTTGGGCGGGGTCGGGCGGCCGGAGGCGCGGGGCTGATCACCGGCGGCGGGTGTGAACCCTGCCCTTTCGGTGCATGGTAACGCTGCGCGAGGAGACGGGGCAACGGCGGCCGGTGCAACGGCCCAGGCGCGAACCGGATTGCCCCGTCGGCGCAGATGCCACGACGTGTCGGGCGCGGCTTTCTGGCGAGAAAGCCTCGAGGAGCCCATGGCCTCGGGGTGAGGGTTCCGGTGATCAAGTGCTCAAACCACGGCCTTGTTCACCGACTCTTTGTCGAGCCCCTAAATCAGCAACAGCGCTTGTATGGCACCTAATGCGATTCGCCGTCCACAAAAGCAAGCCACTTCTCAACCTCCGACCTAAAGGGTGTCGACGTTTCACGACTTAGAAATTCTCGCAGAAGCCGCTTCTTTTCGTTCAACTCCGCCGACCGTTGCACCTCTGACATCAGTTCGTTATACCTAACTCTCGCCAAGCCAATCTCGCTCCGCTTGCCTGTTTCGAACAGATCCAGGAAAAACAACATCTTGACTTTAAAGTACTCTGCCCAGGCCCTAGCGTCTTCTTTCGAAAAGTAGTTTAGCCACAGGTCTCGACCGATGACGGCGCGCTCTGCATCGACCATATATCCCGTGCTAACAAAAGGCGCGAAGCCAGGAGCCGTCGTGATGGCCAGGAGACCTTTATTGGTTCCCGGAAGACTTTCAATCACCTTGTTGTTCCGTATTCGAAGCTCGTCAAGTTCTTCGAAACCTTCCAGCAAGTAACCGAGGCGTTCGCCGTGTCCGCGAGATGCCGTGGAGCTTCCCGGTCCACTCTCGAATCCGAACTCAACGGTAAAGCGCGATCCCCATGACGGATCCCAACCCCATTTTTCGCATTGGAACATGACAGTTGAGGAGCCACCGTCAACCGAACGCGTCCACCCGAGGGGCATGCCTCTGGCAGTCCTGAATCCGTTTTCTTTCATCACGGTTTCTAGGCCAGTCTTGATCTCCCTGTAAAACTCTCGCGACGTGAATGCCATTCATCCCTCCAGCTTTGACGGCTCCACCAACCTTTCGTGAAAAGCTCTTGATCCGCACAGACATTAGGTCAGCGAACATCAATGTCCATAAAATCTTCTAGTCTTTTTCATCAAGAAGCTTCTCAATAAGGACGAACGTTTTTCACGCCATTACCCCGTTCGATGGCCGGTATTTGTCCATGGGACACCGCTCTTTTCTCCGCGGAGACCTTGCAGGGGCAAGGATCCACCCGCAGGGATCTGACCAATTCATCGACGTATCCCACGGCTGCGCGCAGCAAATGCAAACGTCCGACCGCGACCCGCCGAACTGTGAACAACCACCTTGACCGCGCCCCCGCCCCTCACCCTACTTGAACTCGAACTCCACCAGCTCCAGCGGCTCCGTGCCGCGATTGGTGAGGGTGGTAACCCGCGCCGTGTTGCTGAAAGCGAAGCGCGCCGGCGCGAGGGTGGTTTCCACGGCGGCGGCGCCACCGGGCGCCTGGTCGGCGAGCGTGCCCGCCGTCAGGGCCACCCGCAGGCTGGGGCCGGGGATGGTGATGGGGCCGAGCGACTGGCCCGGCGCCAGCACGATGCGGTAGGCGCGCACGCGCTCGTTGTCCAGGACGGTGGCGAGGCCGGGCCGCGCCGGGATCGAATCGGTCACCGGGCCGCCCAGGGCGAGCGGTTGCAGCAACTCGATGCCGATGGCGCGGAAGGTGCCCGGCCCGAGATTGATGAAGCGGTGGGTGTAGGTGCCCTGGGTGGAGGCGCGGTAGTAGCCCACCAGCCCGCGGGTGATGGGCAGGTCCTTCGACTCCTGGCCAAAAATCTGGTTGTTCAGCGTGACGCTGGTCACCATGAGGTAGGGGTAGTCCAGGGAATGGGCGTGGAACAGGGTGCGCTCGCCCTCGGGGATCTCCACGTCGATCACCCGCACCAGGGCGTTCACCAGCTTGGGCACGTGACGGGGTTCCTGGTGGGCGGGCACCACGCGGTCGTCATCGGCAGCCCCGACCAGGGAGGCGCTGAAGAGGCAGAAGGCGAGCAGAGTGAGGGCGGATTTCATGGGCGCTCCCGATGGGGTTTCATGGATTATCTTGCATCTGGCGCGCTGGCGCAGAATGCCGGCGCGCTGGCGCAGAATGCCGGCGCGACGGGCTCTCGGGAGCAAAACCATCATGTTCGACGCCGTTGTCATCGGTTCGGGAATCGGTGGCCTCACCTGCGCCGCCGCCCTGGCGCGCTTCGGCCGGCGGGTGGCCGTATTCGAACAGCACACCGTGGCCGGCGGGCTCACCCACACCTTCCAGCGCGATGCCTACACCTGGGATGTGGGCGTGCACTACCTGGGCCAGATGGGGCCGGGCGAGCCCCTGCGCCGCGTGGTGGACTGGCTGTCGGGCGGTACCATCGACTTCGCCGCCCTGGGTGCGGTGTATGACGTGGTGCGCCTGGCCGATGGCACGCGCTTCGAATACGCCCGGCCGCGGGCCGCGCTGGAAGCCGGCCTGCGCGAAGCATTCCCCGCCGCCCATGGGGATGTCGAGCGCTACCTTGCGGCCCTGGATGCCGCGCGCTCCAGTTTCTCCACGCCCTTCCAGCAGCGTGCCATGCCCCCGTGGCTGGGCAGCGCCATGGGCCGGCTCAAGGCCCCGGCACTCAAGCGCTGGTGGGGCCGCACGGTCACCGAGGTGCTGAGGGAGTGCACCAGCGACCCGCGCCTGGCCGCGGTGCTCAGCGCCCAGTGGGGCGACCACGGGGGCAAGCCCTCCAGGGCCAGCTTCGCCGCGCACGCCATGATCACGGACCACTATCTGGCGGGCGCCTGGTACCCGGTGGGCGGCGCCAGCGCTTTCGCCTGCGGCCTCGTGCCCGTGGCAAGAATCCTGCTGGAAAACGGTCGCGCCGCGGGCGTGGCTCTGGAGGACGGAACGCGGCATGAAGCCCGGGTGGTGATCTCCGGCGTGGGCGCCCGGGGCACCGTCTCCCGCTTGCTGCCGCCCGAGATCGGCCAATCGCCCTGGGGCCGCGAAGTGAACGCCCTGGAGCCCTCCTTCTGCCACACCTGCCTCTACGTGGGGCTCGAGGGCGACGTGGAGGCCGCCGGCGCAAGCCGCGCCAACCACTGGATCTACGAATCGCCGGATATCGAGGCGATTTGGGACGATCCCTTCTCGCAGGCACGCGCCCCCGCGCTGTTTGTGTCCTTTCCATCCCTGAAGGACCCATCACGCACCGCTGGCGAACGCCACCACACGGCCGAAGTGGTAGCGTGGACCGACTGGAAGGTCTTTGAACCCTGGGCTGGCACCCGCTGGGGAGAGCGCCCCGAGGACTATCGCGCGCTGCGCGACTCTCTGCAGCATTCGCTGCGCGCGCAGTTCGAACAGGCCTTTCCCGGCCTCGCGCCCATGATCAAGCTGTGCGAGCTCTCCACCCCGCTATCCACGGTGCACTTCACCGGCCACGAGCGCGGCGCCGTGTACGGCCTCGACACCACGCCCGCGCGCTTCGCCTCCCGGGCGCTGGACATCCGCACGCCCGTGCCGGGCCTGCTGCTCACGGGCCAGGACGTGGTCACGCCCGGCGTGGCCGGTGCACTGATGGGCGGGATTCTGTCCGCGGCGGTGATGGAGCCGCGGGTGTTCACGAAACTGCCGCGCTGAACCATGAGCTACCGATTCGAACAGCGGGGCCGGCGGCCGATGGTCGCGGTGGCCATGGCGCTGGGCATGGGTTTCACCGTGCTCGGCCTCACACACGACGCGCCCTGGTACTTCACCACCGTGGCGGCGCTGCCCACCCTCATGGCCCTGATGCACTTCGCCCGCAACAGCCACAGCGGCCTGATGCTCGAAGCCGACACGCTGACGCTGTTCAAGGACAGGTGGCGTCATGTCATCCACGTCGGGACCATCCGCAGCGTGCGGGTTACCCAATGGTCGGAAGGCCAGGGCGATATCTGGCTCGATCTCGAGGATAAGCCGCCCTATCGAATACCGGGCTACTGCTTCGGGTCGGCAGCAGAGCTGGCGGACGCCTTTTGCAAACGCGGCATCGCCGTCCGCTAACAGGGGGCACCCATCATCATGGACTTCATCGTGGCGCTGACCTTTCTGATCGCGGCGCTGCTCGTGCTGACGCCGCCCATTGCCGTCTGGCGCGGTTTTTCGCGGCACGCCGCAGGAGTGACATGGCCACGAACCGTGTTATCGCTGCTGGCGCCCTTCATGGCCGGCTATGGCTTCGTGCTTTTGCTGTGGCTTCCCAGCTACCAGGGCCAGTGCGGCGGCTGGCTTGGTGAAACCTCCCCATGCAGCGGCTTCAGCCAGTATGCGAGCGAAACCTCGTTCTGGACCGCCATGATCATGGCGATGCCTGGTCTGGCGGGCATCACGCTGGGCGTTGCGATCCTGATTTTTTGCCTCATCAGGCGGCGCAAGGCCGGTGCTGCATCCTGACAGGCGCAGGGTCCGAATCAGCAAGACCCCGCGCCGGCCCACGACGTTGACGGTAGGCTGCCCCGCAGTCGCACCCCCTCGAGCCGGTGGGTTCGGCGCCGGGTCTCAGGCCACGAACTGCAACGCCGCCAGTCTCGCGTAGAGCGTGTCGCCCGCCACGAGCTGGTCGTGGGTGCCCAGCGCCACCAGGCGGCCATGGTCGAGCACGGCGATGCGCTGCGCGCCCTTCACGGTGGCCAGGCGGTGGGCGATCACCAACGTGGTGCGGTCCTGCATGAGCCGCTCCAGGGCCGCCTGCACCATGCGCTCGGATTCGGCGTCCAGGGCGCTGGTGGCCTCGTCCAGCAGCAGCACGGGGCGGTCGGCGAGGATGGCGCGGGCGATGGCGATACGCTGGCGCTGGCCGCCGGACAGACGCACGCCGCGCTCGCCCAGCTCCGTGTCCAGCCCCTGGGGCAGGCGCTGCACGAATTCCGTGGCGAAGGCCGCATCGCAGGCGGCGCGCACTTCGTCGTCCAAGGCTTCAGGCCGGGCGTAGCGCACGTTGTCGCGCACGCTGGCGGCGAAGATGGCCGGCTCCTGGGACACCACGGCGATGCGCGAGCGCACATGGACTGGATCGGCGCTGCGCAGGTCCACGCCGTCCAGCCGCACGGCTCCCGCATGCGGATCGTAGAAGCGCTGCAGCAGCTGGAACACGGTGGTCTTGCCCGCTCCTGAGGGGCCCACCAGCGCCACCCGCTCGCCGGGCTCCACTGCGAGCGAGAAACCGTCCAGGGCCGGCGTGTCGGGCCGCGAGGGGTAGAAGAAGCGCACCTCGTCGAAAGCAATCGCCCCGCGGGCGGGCTCGGGCAACGGCACGGGGCTCGCGGGCGCGGCGATCTCGGGGGCGGTGTCCAGAATCTCAACAAGCCGCTCGGCGGCGCCGGCGCCGCGTTGCAGGTCGCCCCACACCTCCGCCAGCGCACCCGCCGCCGAGGCCACACTGGCGGCATAGAACACAAAGGCCGACAACTCACCCGGCGTGAGGCGTCCAGCCAGCACGTCGTGGCCGCCCACCCAGAGGATCACGCCGATGCCGGCGAACACCAGGGTGATCACCGCCGCGATCAGCGCGGCGCGCTGACGGATGCGCCGCCGCGCCGTGTCGAAGGCGGCGTCCAGGCGCGCGCCGAACAGCCGCCGGTCCTGCGGCTCATGGCCATAGGACTGCACGGTGCGGATCTCGTGTAACGCCTCGTCCACGTAGGCGCCCAGATCGGCGATGCGGTCCTGGCTGGCGCGCGAGAGCTTGCGCACGCGACGCCCGAACAGCCCGATGGGCCCCATCACCAAGGGCACGGCCACCAGCACCAGCAGGGTGAGCTTCAAGCTGGTGAGCGCCAGCATCACAAGGCTACCAGCGCCCAGCAGCACGTTGCGAAGCGCCATGGACACCGAGGTGCTGGCCACCTGTTCCAGCAGCGCCGTGTCGGCGGTGAGCCGCGAGATCACCTCGCCCGTGCGCGCCTGCTCGTACCACGACGGTGACAGCGACAGCAGCCGGTCGAACACATGGCGGCGCAGGTCGGAGACCACCCGCTCACCCAGCCACGACACGAGGTAGAAGCGCGTGTAGGTGGCGGCGGAGAGCATCACCACCAGGGCCAGCATGAGCACCAGGCCACGGTCCAGCGCCGCAGGATCACCGCCACTGAAGCCCGCGTCGATGACGCGCTTCAGGCCCTGTCCGATCACCAGGAAGGCCGCCGCAGCCAGCACCAGCGCCACGGCGGCGCCAGCGATGCGGGCGCGGTATGCCAGGGCGAGGCGCCAGAGGATGAGGAGGCTGCGCAGGGACTGACGGGGGCGGGCGGGAGATTCGGTCACGGGGCGAGTATACGGAGCGGGCAGGCGGACCGGCGTTTAACCGGGCAGGCAGACCCACCGGCATCGGCCAGACCCGTTCCTGGCCTGCAAGGTCACCCCCGCTCAAACCCCGTTTCGGACTTCTCGCCGTTGATAGTCAGCGGCGCATGGGCGCCATCATCCAACGGGAGAATCCACATGCACGCATTACCCAAGACGGCAACGGTCCTGCTGGCCGCGCTGATGGTAACCGCCTGCGCCCGGGTGGCGCAGGACGATCGGGATCCGGCGGCGACGGCCACCCTGGCGCCGGCGCAGACACCGGCCAGGCCCGCAGCAGCCGCCGCCGCTTCGTCCGCGAACGCCGGCGCGGCACCAGAGGCCCGCAAGGCGGTTGCCCCCGCGTCGTCCCGTTCCGACCTGGACGGGTTTTCGAAGCGCCGGGTCGAGATGGCCGTGGTGATGGCAGGCGACGCAGCGGCGTTGTCCGTACACCCGGCGCCCGCTGCCGAGCAGCGGGAGCGTTACCAGAGTCTCGCCCACAATCCGGTCCAGCAGGTGGCGCAGGCGCCCGTCTCCACCTTCAGCCTCGACGTGGACACGGGCAGCTACAGCAACGTGCGCCGGATGCTGGTTGCCGGTCAACTGCCGCCGCCCGATGCGGTACGCGTGGAGGAACTGGTCAATTACTTCCCGTACCAGTACGACCCGCCCGGCGACGGCAGTCCCTTTGCGGTTCACACGGAACTGGCGCCGTCGCCCTGGAACCCGGGCAACGTGATCCTGCGCATCGGCGTGAAGGGGCAAGACCAAGCCAAGCACACACTGCCGCCCGCAAACCTTGTGTTCCTCGTGGACGTGTCGGGCTCCATGGATTCACCGGACAAGCTTCCGCTGTTGAAGTCATCCCTCAAGCTGCTCGTGAAGGAACTCCGGGCCCGGGACCGGATCACGCTGGTCACCTATTCCGGGAGCACGGCGGTGGCACTGCCGCCCACGCCGGGGAACCAGGCTGCCGCCATCACCCTGGCCATCGACACCCTGAGAGCCGGCGGCAGCACGGCGGGGGCCAGCGGCATCGAGTTGGCCTACCGCGCCGCGCAACAGGCCTTCATTCCGGACGGCATCAATCGCATCCTGCTGGCCACGGACGGCGACTTCAATGTGGGCGTCACCGACTTCCAGCAGCTCAAGGCCATGGTGGAGGAAAAGCGCAAATCCGGTGTTGCCCTGACCACCCTCGGGTTCGGCACGGGCAACTACAACGAGCAACTGATGGAGCAACTGGCGGACGCGGGGGACGGTGCCTATTCCTACATCGACACGCTGATGGAAGGTCACAAGGTACTCGTCAACGAAATGACCTCGACGCTGGCAACCATCGCCCGCGACGTGAAGGTGCAGGTGGAGTTCAACCCTGCCGCGGTGCGCGAGTACCGGCTGATCGGCTATGAGAACCGCACGCTGCAGCGCGAGGACTTCAACAACGACCGCGTGGACGCCGGTGACATCGGCGCAGGACACACGGTGACGGCACTCTACGAGCTGACGCTGGCCGATGGCACGGGGCTGATCGACGACAGCCGCTATGGCCTGAACGACGCCCGGCCCGCCGGCCGGCACGGCGATGAGTTGGCCCACGTGAAGCTGCGTTTCAAGGAGCCTGGGGCCGACACCAGCCGCCGCCTGGACATGGCCGTAAGGAAGGCGTCGATGAAGCCCCTGGCGCTAGCCAGCGGGGAGTTGCGCTTCGCGCTTGCCGTGGCGGGCTTCGGCCAGATGCTGCGCGGCGGGCGCTACACCGGCGAATGGACCTTCTTCGATGCGCGCGCCCTGGCCGGCAGCGCCGTGGGGGCAGATCGCTTCGGCTACCGCGGCGAGTTCCTGCGCCTGGTGGATCTGGCGCAGTCGCTCTCCACCCGCAAGGTGGGCGAGGCTGGGGCGGTGGTAGTTCCCCGGGGGCGCTGAGGGACGGCGCCCCCGCGCATGGCTGGTGACCCCATGGCAAAGGTGCCGCCAGCGAGGGTCACCGGCCTCGGCCTTGCGCGCCCAGGATCAACCCTGCAGAAGCTGGCGAACCGCAGCAACGATGAACAGCGTGTTGGTAACCACGTATCGCTTCGCCAGCCGACGCGGCTCCGATGCCAGTCGATGCAACCACTCCAGGCCATGGCGCTGCATCCACAGTGGCGCACGGGCCTTGAACCCGGCGTGAAAGTCAAACGCCGCGCCCACGCCGATCATGACCGCGTTGATCTTCCCGCGATGGGCGGCCATCCACTTTTCCTGCCGGGGACAGCCAAGGCCGACCCAGACGGTTCCGGCACCGGACGAGTTGATCTGCGCAACCACCGCTGCGTCCTCGGCAGGCGTCATGGCGCCAAAGGGCGGCGCCAGGGCACCCCCGATCCTCAGGCCCGGATTGTCCTCCACGAGCCGGCGCGCCAGGGCTTCCAGCACCTCGGCCGTTGCGCCGAACAGAAAGATGGGCTCCCCGGTCGTCGCGGCCAACGCGCAGTAGCGCAGCATCAGGTCGGGGCCGCTGATCCTGTCTTGCGCCGCGTATCCAAGGCGCCTGAGCATCCACGCAACCGGAGCCCCGTCGGGCGTCGCCATGTCGGCTTCCCGGATAACCTCACTGAAGGCCGCGTCCCGCCTTGCCGTCACGCAGGAGTGCGCGTTGCAGATGCACACGTATCGGCTTTCGTGGCGTCCGGCCCAGGCGGAAATGGTGGCGATGGCCGTGGACCAATCGACGACGTTGATGGGCGCGCCAATCACGGACGCTTTCTTCATGTGGTGGGGCTCGGACAACCGCGCGTCAACATCCCGGGGCTCCCGCGTGCAGCCTTGTGAATACGTCAATGATTCCGGCTGCGCATTTCTGCCATGTGAAATCCGCCACCGCCCCCGTGATCTCCGCGGCATCGGGATGGCTTCCCGCCAGCACCGCCGTCATTGCACTCGCTGTCCGGTCGGGATCATCCAGCGGCACGAGCGTAGCGGCACCCCGGGTCACCTCCCGAAGCGCCGGGATGTCGCTGCAGATCACGGGGGTCCCGTGCGCCATGGCCTCCACCGGCGGAAAGCCGAAACCCTCGATTCGCGGCAGGAACAACAGCAACGACGCGTGCGCGTAGCAGCCGTGCAACTGGGCATCCGTCAGCCTCGACACGCAATGGACACCTGCCACGCTGCTTGCGTCGAGCCCGCACACAACCATGGGCAAAGGATGGGGCGTTCGCTCGCGATATCGCTGGTATGCCTGCAGGACGCCAGTGGCGTTCTTGTGCGGCAGCCGGGACGTGACGGCCATGATGTAGGGGCCTGGCAGCGGTGGTTCACCCGGAGGCGTCGTCGGGATGCCATTGGGAACAACGCAAACACCCTCGCGCCGCCCGACGCGGGTCTTAATGTCGTCGGCAGTGGCCTGCGAGATTGCGATGAGCCCATGGGCGCCCCGCACGCTGTCGATCAGGGCTCTTGCCACGACGTGCTCCTCCAGGAGACCGAAATGGCCGGGATGATGCGCCCGGTACCAGAGAGGAATCAGATCGTGGACCACCACCACCGTGCGCACCCGCGGCGCCAACAGCCCCATGGCGTACGGCAGGAATCCCTTGGGTGAAAAATAGATTTCCGCCCGCGCTTTGGCGGCTTCGAGCGCTGCGCGTCCGCGCCACCAGACCTGGCGCGCGAATTTTCCAGGCACGCCGTGGTGCAGGATCCGGGTGCTCACGGTCGGGGCTGCAAGGCGGAAGTCCGCCGCGCATGCCGAATTGCAGGCCACGACAAACTGGATCGAGGGTCCGGCCACTTCGGTGAGCGCGGGAAGCAGGTGGCGAGCGTAGTTGTAGATACCCATGCTCTTGCCCGTGCCCGGTGCAAGCTCAAAGGCATCGAACAGGACACGCATGGGCGCCGGCTGCACAACACTGTTCACGGTCAGGCTTCCCCCGGGCAATGCTTCCGGTCTGGGTGATTCGAGGGCGCCTGGCGCCACGGGCGGGGCGCATCCGCATCGCCCTCGAGCGAAGGTCGTTCGAGGCGGTCTCGCGTTCGGCGAAACGGGGTACGCAACTTCATCGGGCAGCCGGGAAACCCTGATGGCGGGCGCAGCCGGGCGCCGATCGCGCGCTTTCCCCGCTGGCTGACTATAGGCAACCGTGTTTCCCGCGGTCAACGGCGCGGGCGCGGGAATCGTGCGTGCTCGTCATGAACGAACCCAACGCCCCTATCGCGCCGCCGCGACCACCGTGCTGCTGGCCTCAGCGTATCTGCGCCGCCTTCGCCGTGGCCAGGCACACGGCGCACAGCGTCTCGCGACCGCCCTTCTCCACGAACACCTGCGCCTCGCCGAACAGCAGCGTGCTGCCGGGCTTGATCACGCGACCGCGGGCGACGAGTTTTTCGCCCGCGGGGGGCGCCACCACCTTCACGTCGTAGTCCACCGTGGACACCAGCCAGCCGGCCGGCACCAGGGTGAAGGTGGCGCTCACGGCGGCAAAGTCGGCCAGCGAGCCCACCACCGCACCCGCGAAAAACCCTGGGCGAAAGGACAACTCGTCGCGATACGGCAGAACAATCTCCGTCTCGCCCGGCTCGATGCGCGAGTAGTCGAAGCCCAGCAGCTTGGCGAAGGGCATGCTCAGCACCGACTTGCGCACCAGCGCGGCGAAGTCGGGGTTGGCGGCGGTGAATCCGGTCATGGCCTGGAACCTTTCGCGATCAGCGCGTCGCGCACTTCCGACACGGCATTGGCGTGCGCCTCGAAGCCCTCGTAGGCGGCCAGCACCCGCGCGTGGCGCGCCAGCTCCGGATAGCCGACGCTGGTAACGTAACCGATGCCGGTGCGCTTCATGTAGTCGAACACGGACAGCGGCGAGAAGGTGCGCGCCCAGCCGCTCGTGGGCAGCACGGCGTTTGGGCCTAGCACGAAGTTGCCCAGGGTGATGGGCGTATGGCGGCCCAGCAGTATCTCGCCAGCGTGGTGGATCTTCCCGACCCACTGGAAGGGCTCCTCGGCGTGGATCAGCAGGTGCTCGGGGGCGTAGTCGTTGGTGAAGGCGCAGGCCGCCTCCATGTCCGGCGCCAGAATCACGCCGCCACGCGGCCCGCACAGCACCGTGGACGAGTACTCCACCCGCTGCGCGCCCATGCGCGCCCAGTGCCCGGGCAGCGCGGCGATGGCCTCCTCGGCCACGCGGCGGCTGGCGGTGACCAGATACGCCGACGAGTCGGGCCCGTGCTCGGCCTCGATCAACAGGTCCAGGGCCACGAGCGCGCCATCGGCGGTGTCGTCCGCCAGCACGATGGATTCGCTCGGCCCCGCGGGGATGCCGGTGTCGAGCACGCCCGCCAGCAGGCGCTTGGCCGCCACCACCCACGGGCTGCCCGGGCCCACGATCTTGGCGCAGCGGCGCACGCTGTCCGTGCCGTAGGCCACGGCGGCCACGGCCACGGCCCCGCCCACCCGATACACCGTGTCCACGCCGGCGATGCGCGCTGCCACCAGCGTGGCGTCATCGAAGTCGCCGCCCGGACCGGGCGGGGTGACGATGCAGATCTCGGGCACGCCGGCCACCACGGCGGGCACGGTGGTCATCATCACCACCGAGGGAAAGGCCCCCTTGCCGCGCGGCACGTAGCAGGCCACCGAGGGGATGGGCAGCCAGCGGTCGCCCGCGAAGGCGCCGGGGCGGATCTCCTTCATCCACATGGACTCGGGCTTCTGCTCCTCGTGGAAGCGCCGGATGTTCTCCACCGCGTATTCGATGGCCTCGATCACCGCGCGGTCCACGCGGGTGAAGGCGCGGTCGAAATCGGCCTTGGTGGCGGCGATGCCGCCAGGCGGCAGGTCCACGCGGTCGATGTCCCGGGCGAAGCGCAGGATGGCGGCGTCGCCCTCGGCGCGCACCGCCTCCACGATGGGCTTCACGCGCTCCAGGAAGGGCGTGAGGTCGGATTCGGCGCGCGCCAGCAGCGCGGCGCGCGCGGCGGCGTCAAGGCGGTCCAGTTCGTGGAAGGAGATCGGACGGGAGACGGATGCGTTCACGATTGCTTACTCTTGAGGAAGATCTCCAGCCCGACCATGCGGTCGAGCAGCGCGATGGCGAGGCCAGCCACCAGGATGTACACCACCGACACGGCCGCGAGGTCGGGGGTGATGACGTTGCGGATGGAGTTGTAGATGGACACCGGCAGCGTCACGGTGTTGGCGTCGGTGAGCAGCAGACTCACCAGGAACTCGTTGAAGGCCAGAACGAACATGAGCAGCGCCCCGGTGATGATACCCGGCGTCACGGCCGGCAGGGTGATGGTGAAGAAGGCGTGGGTGGGCGCCGCGCCGCAGGTGGCCGCGGCATTCTCCAGGTCGGGGTCGAGCGCATTCACCGACGCCTGCACGGCCCAGATCATGAAGGGCAGGTTGATGATGCAGCAGGCCAGCCCCACGGGCCACACCTGGCCGAGGATGCCCAGTTCGCCGAACAGCATCATCAGCCCCATGCCCGAGCCGATGAGCGGCACGGTGAAGGGCAGCAGCAGGTAGAGCTGCAGCGTACGCGGAAAGCGCGGCCGGCGCCGCGCCAGCGCCAGGGCTGCCAGGGTGCCGGCGGGGATGCTCGCGGCCGTGCACACCAGCGACGCCTGCAGCGAGCGCCAGAAGGCGTCGCGCAGCGTCTCCGAGGCGAACACCTTTTCATACCACTTGAACGAAAAGCCATCCGGCGGGAAGGTGATGATGTTGCCCGCCGTGAAGGACGCACCCAGGATGATGAGCGTGGGCGCCGCCAGCGCCACGAGGTTGACGGCCACCACCGACCACAGCACCACGTCGCGCGCGCGGCGGCCGTTCATGCCCCCTCCCCCGTTCGCGCGCGCCCGCGGGCGGGCGGCTTCATCGCTTTGCCTCGCCGCGGAAGCCCAGGGTGCCCGCCCCCAGCCACGTGAGCAGCACCCCCGCCAGCAGCGTGGCCGCCGCCACCAGCGCGATGGCCACCGCCGAGCCCATGCCGCTGTCGGAGGTGCGGAAGAAGGCGTCGTAGACCATGTTGGCCACGAAGTCGTTGGTGCCCCCGCCCAGGATCACGGGCATGGCGTAGTCGGTGAGCGCGAGCGTGAACACCACCATGGCGGCAGCCACCAGGCCGGGCCTGGCCAGCGGCAGCGTCACCTCCAGGAAGGTACGCCACCAGGGCGCGCCCAGCGTTTCGGAGGCGAGCTCCACCTCCTCGTCGATGGCGGTCACCGCCGGGGCGATCAGCAGCACGGCGAAGGGCAGCATGTACTGCACCAGTCCGAACAGCACCGAGCCATAGGTGTAGATCATCTTGAAGGGCCCCATGCCGAGGGCGCCCAGTAACTGGTTCACCAGCCCTTCCTTGCCCAGCACGATCAGCCAGCCGTAGGCGCGCACCACCTGGCCGATGAAGAAGGGCAGGAACAGGCTCACCAGCAGCAGCTTGCGCAGCCACGCCGAGCCGGTGCGCACCATCACCCACGCATAGGGAAAGGCGAGCGCCAGCGTGACGGCGGTGACCACGGCGGCGCCAAGCACGCTGCGGCCCAGCACGATCCAGGCGGTGTCGTTCTCCAGCAGGTCGCGGTAGTTGGCGAGCGTCCAGTGCTCGCTCAGCTCGAAGGTCTCGGTGTCGAGCAGGCGCAGGCTGGCATCGGCCATCCAGGCCAGGCCGAGCACCAGCACGCCCACCAGCAACAGGGCGGGCAGCAGGAAGGCGGCGGCTTCGAAGCGGCGCGCTGCGCGCGGCCAGAGGGTGGCGCGCAGGGATTCGAGGAAATCGAGGACGCGGATCACGTGCCGTGCATCATTTCAGGGTCAAGCACTCCGGGCAGGATATTCGACCCATGCAATCGCGCGGTGTCTCAACCCGGAGAGGGCCCAGCGTCTGCTTCGCGAGACGCGGGCCAGTCGGATGTAGACGCTCAGCTCTGCATGATCTTCTTGAACTTCCCGAACCACTCTTTTTCGTTTTCCACCTGGATCTTGTTGGGGACGCGCAGCAGCTTGGCGAAGTCTTCGGGTTTGGTGGGATAAGCGGGGTCGCCCACCATGTCCGCCGGCGGCTTGATGTTGGGGTTCACGCCTGGCAGGCCGAGGCCGTCGCACCAGCCCTGCTGCGCTTCAGCGGTGAGCGCGTAGTTCACGTACTGCTTGGCCCAGTACACCTCGTTGGCAGGCAGGCCCTTGGGAATCCACAGCGCATCGGTATCCACCTTCGCGCCTTCCTGGGGGATGGTCCAGGCCACCTTCACGCCGTTCTTCTTGGCGCCGCGGGCGTTGGTGACGATGGTGCAGGCCAGGTCGATCTCGCCCTTCTGGAACCAGTTGGTGAAGTCCGGATCCTCGCCCAGCAGCGGCTTCTGGGCCTTGAGCTTGGCGATGAAGTCCCAGCAAGCCTTCATGTTCTTGGGGATGTCCTCAACCTTGCCGCCGCCGGCCACCTGGGCCGCCGGGTGGAAGCCGATGCCGTCGTTGTAGAGGGCGATGCGGCCCTTGAACTTCGGGTCGAGCAGCACGCTCCAGCTCTTGGGCGCGCCGCCGGGGAAGGCTTCGGTGCGGTAGGCCAACACATAGACGTAGCTGTACACGTTCACCAGCGGCCAGCCGTCGAAGCCCAGCGGCTTGGCCACGGGCAGCAGCCCCTTGAGGTTGGTCAGATCGCCCAGGTCCTCGCCCATGTTCTTCAGGGCCGACTTGGTGGCGTTGGTGGTGGTGTCCCAGTTCACGGCCACCGGCGGTCGGCGCTTCTGCTTCACCGCCGCCCACAGCTTGGGCTGCAGTTCGTTGTCCTCGGTTTCGTCGTACTTGATGGCGATGCCGGTGGCCTTGGTGAAGCCCTTGGACACGCCGCCGTCGATGGCGTCCTTCCACTCGCCGCCCCAGACGCGGACGATCAGTTCCTTGGGCTTGGCGGGCTCGGCGGCCAGGCCCGCGCGCGAAAACGGCAGCAGCACGGCGGCAGCACCGGCGGCCTGCAACAGGGCGCGGCGACGGGATTCGAAGGTGTCATCGTGTTTCATGGTTTGAGGCTCCCTCTTTGGATGATGGTCGGTAACTTCAGTGTGGAAAGACCGCGCGGTCTCAGCGCGGAAACGGTATCAGGTCGCGGGCCCGCCAGCCAATGCGCACCACCGCGCCCGGCCTGAGCCCCAGGTGCGCCTCGGGGCTGCGGTCGATGACGCGCAGCACGGCATTGCCCAGATCAGCCACGCCGACCTCGTAAAGCGTGCGGTCGCCTTCAAAGGCCACTTGGCGCACGACGCCGGCCAGTTGCACGTCGAGCGGCGCCTCATCGGCCGCGGTGCCCGCGGGGGCGATGCGCACATGCTCGGCCCGCAGCGCGCAATCCAGCACCGTGCCCGCCGCGGGCAACGGCGCCGGGCCGGCCCCACAGCCGCATTCACGCCCCGCAAGCCGCACACGGCCGCCTTCGAGGGCCACCGCTTCAAGAAAATTGGTGACGCCGATGAAGCCCGCCACGAAGACGTTGGCCGGCGCCCGGTAAGCGGCATCCGGCGAGGCGAGCTGCTGCACGCGCCCGCGATCCATCACCAGCACTTCATCGGACATCACCAGCGCCTCGCGCTGGTCGTGGGTGACGTTGATGGTGGTCACGCCCAGTTCCTGCTGAATGCGGCGGAATTCGAGCTGCATCTCCTCGCGCAGCTTGCGGTCCAGCGCCGCGAGCGGCTCGTCCAGCAGCACCAGGTCTGGCTGGTACACCAGCGCCCGGGCGATGGCCACGCGCTGCTGCTGCCCGCCGGAGAGCTCGTGAATGCGGCGCGCGCCCAGGCCGCCGAGCTGCACCACCTTGAGCATCGCCTCCACGCGGCCGGGAATCTCGCCGGCGGCGAAGCCGCGCATGCGCAGCGGATAGGCCACGTTCTGGGCCGCCGTGAGGTGCGGGAACAGCGCCAGGCGCTGGAACACCATGCCGATGGAGCGCCGGTGGGGCGGCACCGCGGACACCGGCCTGCCGTGGATGAAAAGCTCCCCTTCGCCGGGTTCGATGAAGCCGGCGATCATGCGCAGCAGCGTTGTCTTGCCCGACCCGCTGGGCCCCAGGATGGTAAGAAAGCGGCCCTTCGCCACGGTGAAGGACACTTGGTCCACGGCAGGCACACCGCCGAAGGACTTGCCAACGCCGCGCACCTCCACCATGGCGGCGGCAGCGTCCACGGGCAGCGGCGCGTCGGCGGCTTTCATGCTCAGATGGACGCCATAAAGCCGCCGTCGATGAACAGGCATTGCCCGGTCACATAGGCGGCTGCCGGTGAGCACAGGAAAACGGTGGCGCCCACCAGATCGTCGAGTTGCCCGAAGCGGCCGGCGGGAATCTTCGCCAGCATGGCCTGCTGCCACGCGGCGTCGCGATAAAACACCTCGGTGAGGTCGGTCCGGAAATAGCCCGGTGCGATGCCATTCACGCGGATCCCGAGGGGCGCCCACTCCACCGCCAGCGCGCGGGTCATGCCCAGTAGGCCGCTCTTGGAGCTGCCGTAGGGCACGGCCGTGGGTATGCCCACCTCGGAGGTGAGGGAGCACACGTTCACCACGGCGCCGCCACCGCCTGCATCGCGCATGATCCGCGCCGCCGCCTGGGCACAGAAGAAGGCGCCCTTGAGGTTGGTGTCGAGGATGCGGTCCCACAGCCCCTCGTCCACGTCCAGGGAGGGGCAGACCTGCTCCATGCCAGCGTTGTTCACCAGGACATCCAGGCCGCCCAGCGCCTCGGCCGCCGCGCGCACCGCGCGCCCGCAGGAAGCCGCGTCGGACACGTCCAGCAGCACGGTTGCCGCGGTGCCGCCAGCCTCGCGGATGCCTTCGGCCACCGCCTTCAGTTCATCGCCCGAACGCGCACCCAGCGCCACGCGGGCCCCAGCCGCCCCCAGGCCCTCGGCCAGCGTGCGGCCGATGCCGCGGCTCGCGCCTGTGATGAGGGCACGGCGGCCTTCGAGGGAGAACTGGCTGAGGGCGGTCAAGGCGGGTGTGACGAACGTGGAAACCAGCGCGAGTTTACCGGGCGGCCCCGCGCCGCCCAAGTTTCCTGCACCCCGTGGGCGGGCGGGGCGAGCACATCCTGGCGCCGGGATGCTCAGGTAACATCTTCGCCATTCTCATTCCTTGCCCGAGACCGTCATGGCCGAACCCCGCATGCCCGAACCCACCATGGACCCCGCCGAGCTTTATCGCGAGGAAGTCATCACCGACCGGCGCGTGGGCACCATCCGCGTGCTCACGCCCGTGAAACCCGACGGCAGCGCCGACGCCGCGCGCCAGGTGGTCTACGTGGGCGAGGCCCAGATGTACACCAACATGGGCACCCTGCCGCTGTCTTTCGAGATCGATGCCGCAAACCTGTCCGAGGCGGTGGCCAACTACGCGCCGGCCGCCAAGGAAGCCGTAGAACGCATGGTGCACGAGCTGGAGGAATACCGCCGCCAAGCCGCCTCCTCAATCGTGATTCCCCGCGGCGGCGCCCCCGGCATGGGCGGCCCCGGCGGTCTGGGCGGCCTTGGCCCGGGCGGCATGCCGGGCGGCGGGAAGATTCAGATGCCGTGAGCCTGTGGCCGGCCTCGATGCCCGCCCGGCGCGCCGGCGCACGTTGAGCGCGCGGCAGGCGGCGAACCGCCGGCCATCCCCCCCTTGCGCCGTGCCTCCATGGTGCCTAAGGGCGATGAAGCGCTGGCCTCGAGATGAAGACTGGCGACAACAGGGCTTGATCGTGCTGGACCGGATCGGGAAGCTCGATCGAGCCCGCCTCATCATGCCGCTGGGTGCGCTGCACCCTCCAGCCCTGGCGGCCACCCTGCAGACATTGCAGGCCATGTCCGTGCCCTGAAGGTTCGCTTCCACCCCGCAGCCGGCACGTCACACCCCTGGCAACGCGGAAAGACGCGCCCAGCTGCACGCCGGGCGCTGGCTGCTCCTGGCTACGGCACCCGCACCAGCGGCGGCGTGGTCCACCTGCCATCCAGGGCCTCCTCCTTGGGCCAGTACAGCCGCATGGCCATGAAGAAGGGCCCCTTGGGCGCGGGCAGCCAGTTGGCTTCCTTCTCCTTGCCGGGAGAGGTGTTCTGGATGAACAGCGTGATGCCGCCGTCCGCGTCGCGCTGGAACTGGGGCAGCATGGGGGAATTGAGCAGGTAGCGATTCAACGGGTTCGCCGACAGCAGGCTCGCGGGCAGCTCGTACAGCGTCAGGGACCAGAAGGCGTTGACGGGCGGCAACTGGCCGGGGGGCAGCCGCAGGCGGTAGCGGTGCGCGCCGTCGAGCGCTTTGCCGGCCGAATCCACGGTGTAGATGGGGTACAGGGCTTCCTGCCGCGAGTTGCCGTAGATGCCAAACACGGCGCCACCCATGCGGTACAGGTAGTTGTTGTTCAGCCGTTCGCGGGTGCCGAACATGTCGCCGGAGGTCACTTCGCCCGCGGCGATGCGCTTCTCCAGGCCCGCGTGCTCTTCCAGCGCGTCGGCCATGCCGGCCTTGAAGGCCGCCAGCACCTCGGGCGACAG
This sequence comes from Rhodocyclaceae bacterium, assembly GCA_020248405.1. GTDB lineage: Bacteria > Pseudomonadota > Gammaproteobacteria > Burkholderiales. Next base: position 43,168 of record JADCHQ010000043.1, read on the forward strand.
CGCGCTCTCGTCGAAGCTGCGCCCCGCGCCAATGCCGATGCTGGCGAAGCGTCGCATCAACGCCCGCTCGGACGGGTGAGTCGGGGCGAACTGCAACACGAAGTTCAGGACGTTGAAGAACGCCAGCGATGTTCTCTGCCCCTCGGGCGTGAGCGGCTTGACGAATTTGATGGCCGGCGCCGGTCTGGGCGCCGGCAGGCCCAGGAAGGCCGACAGCGGCTGCACCTTGTAGGCGGCCTGCACCCGCTTCACGTTCTCCATGTCGGCCGGGTTGAAGAGCTGCGTGCGGTACACGGCCAGCGCCAGATCAGTTTCGCAACGAATCACCTTCTTCACGCCCCGGGGCAGCATGCCGTTCCAGCGCGGCCCGGCGATGAGATAGCTGCCCCCGCCGTTGCCGGTGGTGCGGCTGCCGATGTAGTCGAAGTTGAAGGTGTAGGCGTCGATGAGCTGGATGCTGAAGTAGCGCTTCTGGTCGATCAGCGGCACGGTGAGCACGATGGGCTCGGTGCGCAGGTCCATGCCAAGGACGGAGTAGGGCGTATCCGCGTTGGGCGTCTGCACCGCCTTGTCCTCCGGCGTGAACACGCGCGAGAAGCTGTGCAGCCGGTTCCAGGGCGCCCTGTACTCGGGGCTGGTGGTGTCGACGAAATAGGCGTACTGGATGCGATAGCTGTCCACCATGGGATAGCCGTAGATGTAGGCCTCCTTGGCGATGGCGCGGACTTGCTCGGGACTGCCCTCCTCCTGGGCGCGCACGGCCTCGGGCAGGAGCGCCGCGAGCATCGCGGCCGCGAGGGCAAAGGATTTCAGGTTCATTGTGGTTGCCACGCTTCTGAGGGTGTCCATGATGCGATCCCGGCCGCATGCGCCGATTCGGGAGCATAGGAAGTTCGCATGCCCCCGGCAAGCGTGAGCATGCGGCGCATGAGGGCGCGCGTGCGAGGCACGCAAATGTGCTGCTGGATGCGCTGACCGCTCTACCGCCGTTGCTGTCCGAAACCGGAACTGATCGGCCCCCGAAGCCTCAGGCCGGCTTCGACGCCAGCCAAGCCCGCCAGCCGCCCAGGGCGGTGATGTCGCGGGCGCCCTCGGCGGCCACGGCTTCGCACACGAAGCCCTGCACCCGGCTGCCGTCCTCCAGCAGCACGGTGCCGATACCCAGCGGCGCGGGAATGCCGGCCACGAACGATCCGAAGTGTTCGGCGGGCAGTTCCCACACCTCCAGCTCCACCGCGCCGCCACCTTCGGCCACGCGCACCATGCCGGGCCGCTCGGGCGGCCCGCCGGGCAGGGCGTAAAAGCGGTAGCACGGCGCGCTGCGCGTGGCGGCCACCAGGCGGGCGCCGCGGCTGGCGAGCTGTCCGTTCAGGGGCAGGCCGGAGAGATGGGCGCCGCACACGGCCACGCGCACCTGGCCGCTGGCCACGTGAACGGGAAGCCCGTCCTCGGGCGGCGGCAGCGGCGTGCCCACGGCCCCGGCCGTGGACACCGCCGCGCGCTGCAACCGGTCGGCCAGGTGCAGCAGCGGCAGGTCGCGATGGGCTGGCGCGAACAGCGTCACGCCGAAGGGCAGGCCGTTGCCGCCAAAGCCCGCCGGCACCGAGGTGGCCGACAGGTCGAGCAGGTTCATGAAGTTGGTGTAGTAGCCGAGATTTGAATTGAGGCGGATGGGGTCGGCCTCTACGGCGGCGATGGTGTAGCAGGTGCCCGCCGTGGGCGTGAGGGCGCAGTCCACCTTCGACCAGAGCGCGCCGGCCACGCGCGCCAGGTCGCGCAGGCGGTACTGGGCCGCGTAGGCGTCGGCGGCCAGCCAGGCGCGGCTGCGCTCGACGATGGCGCGGGTCACGGGGTGCAGGGCATCGGGCCGGGCGTCGAAGAACTCGCGGATGGCGGCGTAGCGCTCCGCCACCCACGGCCCCTCGTAGAGCAGCCGCGCCGTTTCCAGGAAGGGCTGCAGGTCGAACTCCACCACCTCGCCGCCGAGGCCGCGCAGGCGCTCCACCGCCTGGCCGAACAGCCGCGCGGCATCGGCGTCGCCGAAGAATTCCAGGTCCGCCTCCCGCGGCACCCCGAAGCGGAAGGGCACGCCCGCGCCGAAATCGAAGCCGCTGGGCCGGGCCTCGCGGGAATAGCCGTCCTCGGCATCGAAACCCGCTGCCACGGCCAGCACGCGCTGGGCGTCGCCCGCGCACAGGGCGAAGATGGAAACGGTGTCCAGCGAGCGGCAGGCGGGCACCGCGCCGCGTGCCGACAGCAGGCCCAGGGTGGGCTTGTGGCCGACGAGGTTGTTGAAGGCCGCCGGCACGCGGCCAGAACCGGCCGTGTCAGTGCCCAGGCTGAAGCTCGCCAGCCCCAGCGCCACGGCAAGCGCCGAGCCGGAACTGGACCCGCCGGAGACGTACGCCGGATCGAAGCTGTTGCGCCCCGGGCCGTGGGGCGAGCGCGCCCCCACCAGCCCGGTGGCGAACTGGTCGAGGTTGGCCTTGCCCAGGGCGATGGCGCCGGCATCCAGCAGGCGCTGGACCACCGTCGCGCTGCGCGAGGGCACGTAGGCGAAGTCCGGGCACGCGGCCGTGGTGGGCACGCCGGCCAGGTCGATGTTGTCCTTGATGGCGAAGGGAATGCCGTACAGGGGCAGGCGCGAGCGGTCGGCGGCCTCCAGTTCATGCGCCCGCGCCAGCAGCGCCTCGCGCGGCAGGCGCGCGATCCAGGTGTTGTGCGCGTCGGGCGCCTCGAAGCGCGGCAGCAACGCCTCCACCAGCGCCACGGGCGAGAGGCCCTCGGCGTAGCGGCGGCGCAGGGTTGCAATGGACAGATCGATGGCGGTCACGGCGCGGTCCTGGCGGTATGACGAAGGGCGCGAGTCTGAGCGACCAGCGGTGACGGATCAACCCCGGAGGGCGGCGCCGCGCTCCCCACCTGCGGGGGCTCTGGCGCACAATGCGGGCCTGCGCCCGCTGGCCTTCGGCCCAGAGCGCTTCGCCTCTTCTCTCGGGATACCGCCATGGGCAGCAACGACCTCCCCTCCTCCGAACGCCGCGTGGTCAAGGGCGTGTGCCCCCACGACTGCCCCGACACCTGCGGGCTGGACATCACCGTGGAAAACGGCACGGCCACGGCGGTGCGCGGCAGCGCCATGCCCTTCACCGAGGGCACGCTGTGCACCAAGGTGGCCCGCTATCTGGAGCGCACCTATGCGCCCGAGCGGGTGCTGCACCCCATGGTGCGGGTGGGGCCGAAGGGGACGGGTGCCCAGTGGCGCCGCATCTCGTGGGACGAGGCGCTCGACACCATCGCCGCGCGCTTCAAGGCCATCGCCGCCGAAGACCCCCAGGGCATCCTGCCCTACAGCTATGCCGGCACCATGGGGCTACTCAACTATTCCGGCATGGACCGGCGCTTCTTCCACCACCTGGGCGCCTCGAAGCTGGAACGCACCATCTGCTCCTCCGCCGGCAAGGCGGGCATCGCGCTCACCCTGGGCGGCGGCGTGGGCATGGACCCGGAGCGGGTGGTGGACTCGAAGCTGATCCTCATCTGGGGCTCCAACCCCATCGTGTCGAACCTGCACTTCTGGTCGCGCTGCCAGGAGGCCAAGCGGCGCGGCGCGAAGCTGGTGATCATCGACCCGTGGCGCAACGAAACCGCGCGCAAGTGCCACCAGTGGATTGGCATCATGCCCGGCACCGACGCCGCCCTCGCCCTGGCCATGATGCACGTCATCGTGGCCGAGGGCCTGCATGACCAGGACTATCTGGACCGCCACACCCTGGGCTGGGAGGCATTCGGCGAACGCCTCGCCCAGTGGACCCCGGCGCGCGCCGCCGCCATCTGCGGCGTGGAGGAGGACGTGATCGTGGCGCTGGCGCGGGAGTACGCCACCACCCGCCCGGCGGCCATCCGCATCAACTACGGACTGCAACGCCACTACGGCGGCGGCATGGCGGTGCGCACCCTGGCGGTGCTGCCGGCGGTCACCGGCGCGTGGCGCGACCCCGCCGGCGGCCTGCTGCTGTCCACCTCGGGCTTCTACGGCGCCAACCACGCCGCCCTGGAGCGTCCCGACCTGCTGCGCGGCAATCCGCGCGCCATCAACATGTGCGCCATCGGTGACGCGCTGCTGGGCGCCGATCCGCCCATCAAGGCGCTGTATGTGTACAACTCCAACCCCGTGGCCGTGGCGCCCGACTCCTCCAAGGTGGTGCAGGGTTTCTCGCGTCCCGATCTTTTCACCGTGGTGCACGACCTGTTCCTCACCGACACCACTGACTACGCCGACATGGTGCTGCCGGCCACCAGCCAGCTGGAGCACTTCGACGTGCACGTGAGCTACGGGCATCTGTACGTGCAGGCCAACAGCCCGGCCATCGCGCCGGTGGGCGAGGCCAAGCCCAACACCGAGGTGTTCCGGCTGCTGGCCGCGCGCATGGGCTTCACCGAGCCGGCGCTGTTCGAGGACGACGAGACCATGGCGCGCCAGGCGCTCGCCAGCGACAACCCGCGCATGAAGGGCATCGACTGGGACAGCCTCAAGCAAGCGGGCTGGAAGCGCCTCGCCGTGCCCGAGGTCTGGGCGCCCTTCGCCCAGGGCGGCTTCCCCACGCCCTCGGGCAAGTGCGAGATCTGGAGCGACCGGGCCGCGGCCATGGGCCTCGACCCGCTGCCCGACTACACCCCGCCCATCGAGAACCCGCTCTCCAACCCGGCGCTGGCGGCACGCTATCCGCTAGCCTTCCTGTCGCCGCCCTCGCGCAACTTCCTCAACTCGAGCTTCGCCAACCTGCCCGTGGCGCTGGAGTCGGCCCGCGAACCGCACCTGGAAATCCACACCGACGACGCCGCGGCGCGCGGCATCGCCGACGGCGACCCGGTGCGGGTATACAACGACCGCGGCAGCTTCAGCCTGCGCGCCAAGGTGGGCGCCAGCGTGCGCCGCGGCGTGGTGGTGGCGCCCTCCATCTGGTGGCGCAAGCTCGCCCCCGATGGCAAGAATGCCAACGAGGTAACCTCACAGGTGCTCACCGACATGGGCGCGGCAGCCACGCTGTACGACTGCCTAGTGGAAGTGGCACCCGTCTGACACTCCTGGAACACACAACCATGCACGACCTTCTCATCCGCGGCGGCACCCTCATCGACGGCACCGGCGCGGCGGCCCGCGAGGCCGACGTGGCCGTCACCGGCTCCACCATCACCGCCGTGGGCCAGGGCCTGGGCGCCGCGCGGCGCGAAATCGACGCCCGCGGCCTGCTGGTGACCCCTGGCTTCGTGGACATCCACACCCACTATGACGGCCAGGCCACCTGGGATCCCTTCCTTACCCCCTCCTCCTACCACGGTGTCACCACCGTGGTGTTCGGCAATTGCGGCGTGGGCTTCGCACCGGTGCGCAAGCCCGACGTGCCCTTTCTCATCAACCTGATGGAAGGCGTGGAGGACATCCCGGGGACGGTGCTCTCCGAGGGCGTGGCCTTCGACTGGGAGTCCTTCCCCGAATACCTCGACCGGCTCGACGCCGCGCCCAAGGTGATGGACGTGGGCGCCCAGGTGCCCCACGCGGCGCTGCGCTTCTACGTGATGGGCAGCCGCGGCGCCGACCACGCCGAAGTGCCCACCGACGCCGAGGTGGCGCGCATGGGCACGCTGCTGGAAGAAGCGCTGCGTGCCGGCGCCCTGGGCTTTACCACCTCGCGTACGGTGAAGCACCGCGCCCGCGACGGCCGCGCCACGCCCAGCCTGTCGGCGCGCGAGCCCGAGCTCTTCGGCCTGGCGCAGGCCATGCGCCGCGCCGGCCGAGGGGTGATCGAGGTGAACTCCGACTTCGGCGAGGGCGAGTTCCACATCCTGCGCGCCGCAGCCGAAGTGGCAGGGCGGCCGCTGTCGGTGCTGCTGCTGCAGGTGAACAACGCGCCCGAGCTGTGGCGCGACACCCGCGACCACATCCACGCCGCGCGTGCCGCCGGGCTGGACGTCACCGGCCAGGTGGGCAGCCGCCCCATCGGCGTGATGATGGGCCTGGAGACCACCGTCCATCCCTTCTCCACGCACCCGGCGTGGACGGCCCTGGAGGCCCTCACGCCCGCCGAGCGCTTCGAGCGCCTGGTGCGCGAACCGGAGCTGCGCCGCCGCCTGGTGGAGGAGCGGCCCGACGACGAGCACACCCGGATGATGGCCTCGGCCTTGTCACGCACCTACGAGGTGACGCCCGACTATGACTACGAGCCCGATCCCGCCACCAGCCTCGCCGCGCGCGGCGCCGCGGCGGGCACCAGCGGCTGGGCGGTGGCACTCGAGGCCATGATGAAGGACAACGGCAAGCGCCTGCTGTCCTTCAACTTCGAGAACTACTTCGCCGGCAGCCTGGACGTGGTGCGCGAGCTGCTCGCCGACGAGGCCACGGTGATGGGCCTGGCCGACGGGGGCGCCCACGTGTGCACCATCTGCGACGCGGGCGCGCCCACCTTCCTGCTCACCCACTGGGGCCGCGACCGCAAGCGAGGCCCCGGCCTGCCGCTGGAATTCCTGGTGAAGAAGCAGACCCGCGACACGGCCCGCGCCTACGGCATGGCCGACCGGGGCACCCTGGAGCCCGGCATGCGCGCCGACCTGAACGTGATCGACTACAGCCGCCTGGGCGTGCACCGCCACGAAGTGGTCTACGACCTGCCCGCTGGCGGCAAGCGCCTCATGCAGCGCGCCCGCGGCTACCGCCACACCTTCGTGGCGGGCGTGGAGACGCTGCGCGACGACCACCACACGGGGGCGCTGCCGGGGCGGTTGTTGCGGTGAGGGGCCGGGCGTCATTATTGGCGGACAAAACCACCGTTAACCCCGCCGCACGCAGACTATTGAGAATCCGGTAAATGTATGACAGCCGTTTTGTACCCTCACGCGTTACGGCGACAGGTATCTTGTCGAGGGCGAGTGATGGCAACGAAGCGGAATCTGGAGGCGCTGGATGCGCGGCGCGTGAAGGGCGCGCGGATGCTCAAGCGTGGCGTGGCGCAGGCCGAAG
>JADCHQ010000044.1 GCA_020248405.1 Rhodocyclaceae bacterium
GCGTTCTTGCGCAGCCCCCGGTAGCGCACCTTCGCATATCCGAACACGCGCTTGATCACGCCAATGGAGTGCTCCACCCGGGAGCGCACCTTCGACTTCACCCGGTTGCGGCCGCGCTCGATCTCATCGACCACGCCCCGATACCGGTAGCGCTTGTTGGTCAGATCCTTCGCCCGCGGCGCCACGCGGACGATTGCCTCGGTCTGACCCCGGTACGCCTGATCGCCCCACACCGCCGTCTCATCGCCGTGCAGCAACTCCGGCAGAACCGTCGAGTCCGCCTCGTTGGCCGCCGTCACCACCGTCGAGTGGATCAGCTTGGTCTTGCGGTCCACGCCCACGTGCACCTTCATCCCGAAGTACCACTGGTTTCCCTTGCGGGTCTGGTGCATCTCCGGGTCGCGCTGCTGCTGCTGGTTCTTTGCCGAGGGCGGGGCGCTCACGATGGTGGCGTCCACGATCGTGCCGTTGGAGAGCTTCATCCCGCGGGCCTGCAGATGGGCCCCCACGGCGTGGAAGATGCACATGCCCAGGTTGTTGCGCTCGAGCAGGTGGCGGAAGTTCAGGATGGTGGTCTCGTCGGGAACAGGCTCCTGTCCCAGATCGATGCCGGCGAAGCGGCGCATGAGCGCGGAGTCGTAGAGTGCTTCCGCGACCCCGGGATCGGGGAGGTTGAACCACTGCTGATGCAGGTGAATTCGCAGCATCATCTCCAGCGGCTTGGGAGGCTGGCCGTTGCCGACGATGGGATGGACAGGCTCGATCAGCGCACACAGCTCAGCCCAGGGCACCACCCGGTCCATCTCGGCGAGGAGCTGCGCCCGGCGGGTGGTCTTGGCGAACTTCTGGAAGCCGCTGGTCGCCATCGCCATCTGCTTCATCGATTCACCTCTCCTTCCGGGAACGTCACTATGACGCGCGGATCGAGGTCTTTTTCAGACTTTCCTTAGCGTCGCGTGGCTGTAACAATTCGCCGATAGATTCCGGTGGTTATCTGGAGGTGAAATTTGTCAGTCCTGAAGAACGCGGTCTGTGTTGTCCTGGGGCAGTTCTGCCGCCTTGATGGGATAAATCGTGCCGGGTGCGCGGCAGCGGCCCTGGCCCTGACATTTGCCAGCAATGCAGGCCACGCTCAGGCCATGCGCCCGTATCTCCTGGGCGCCGGGGACGTATTGAAGGTCACCGTTTTCCAAAATCCTGATCTCAGCACGGAGGCCCGGGTATCCGAAGGGGGCGAAATAACCTTTCCCCTGGTCGGATCGATCGTTGTGGGGGGGCTCACCACTGCGCAGGGGGAACAGAAGATCGCAAGTGCTCTTCGGAGCGGGAATTTCGTTTTGCGCCCCCAAGTCAACATGACGGTGCTGCAGTTTCGAAGCCGCATGGTGAGCGTGCTCGGTTCAGTGAACCGCCCAGGCCGCTATCCCCTCGAAGACCAGAGTTTGCGCCTTGCAGATGTCTTGTCGCTTGCCGGCGGCGTCAGTCAACTCGGCGGTGATGTGGTCATCGTTTCCCGGCCGGCGAAGTCTGCCAGCAAGGAGGAGCGAATGACCATCGATCTGGATGCCGCCTTCGTGCTGAACGACCTGGAAAAGAATATCGAGTTGCAGGCTGGCGACACCGTGTATGTACCTCGCTATCCCGTGTTCTATGTGTACGGCCAGGTGAATCGCCCGGGCCAGTACCGTATCGAGAGAAATATGACACTCCAGCAGGCTATTGCCGTGGGTGGCGGCCCCACGCTTCGTGGCACGGAGAAAGGAATCCAAATTCGGCGTCGGGACGCAGGCGGCAAGGTGGACAACATCAGCCCCGGTCTTGCCGACCGGGTGATGCATGATGATGTGATCTACGTACGCGAAAGCGTCTTCTAGACGTGGCGGATCCCGCTGGCGCAGTGAGGGCGCATTGGAACGATAGTCCCGCCGTGTCTGTCGGTGCCCCGGTGGTGGCGTCCCTCGTCGGGGATCCGCGCCGTCGACTCGCTGCTTCTAGGCTCGACATGTGCTCGTCCCGGGTCGCCGGCGTGTGGCGGTTGCCCGGAGCGACAGTTGCCGGTGAGTTGGTCCCGCTAGCGGCGCGCTTCGGTGGCGAGTCAAGACCTTCATGCGGCATCCCCTGTTGTGATTCGCGGGCTAAAGAACGTGCTTCGGGGATGCGCGGTTCGTGTGGTCTGTCTCCTGACGCCGCGACGCCAACAGTTGCACACCGTGCCGCGTCATCCATCTCCCCATCGCGCCCGCAACCCCCTCTTTACCCCGGCAACGGGAACGACCTTCTTCCGCTCTTCCCCCCATCGCCATGACCTTTCTCCAGTTGCTTTCAATCCTTCGTGCCCGCTGGAAAGTCGTGGCTGGCGTGATCATCTTTGCCGTGGGGGCCGCGGTAAGCCTGTCCCTGCTTCTCCCGAAGCGATTTACCGCCACCGCTACCGTGGTGGTCGACCTCAAGGGAATGGATCCGGTGTTGGGCATCATCCTGCCGGTTCAACTCATGCCTGGCTATGTCGCCACCCAGATGGACATCATCAAGAGCAAAAGGGTGGCGATGAACGTGGTCAGGCGCTTGGGTCTCTCCAATAGCGCCGCTTATCGCCAGGTATGGCAGGAAGACGCCAAGGGCAAGGGTACCTTCGAGGATTATTGGTCCGAAGCGTTGCTCAAGAAGCTCGACGTAAAGCCGTCTCGGGAAAGCAGCGTGGTTTCCATTCGCTTTACGGGAAACACCCCGGAAAATGCTGCGGCGACGGCTAATGCTTTCGCCGAGGAATACCAGCGTGCCGATCTGGCATTGCGCGTGGAGCCGGCCCGGCAGTCGGCCGCTTTCTTCGACGAACAGCTCGGAAACTTGCGCAAGCGTCTCGAGGAAGCGCAGGCGAAGCTGTCTGACTATCAGCGAAGCGCCGGCTTCACTGCCACCGATGAACGTCTCGATCTGGAGAATGCGCGGCTGCAAGAGCTCTCGGCTCAGTACAGCCTGGCCCAGGGCCAGAACGCCGACGCTCAGTCGCGAATGCGGCAGCTCAACGACTTCATCGCGCGCGGCGCCAGTCCGGAGACCCTTCCGGACGTGCTGGCCAACGCGTTGGTTCAACAGCTAAAGAACCAACTCAATCAGACTGAGGCGCGGCTCGAGCAGGTGTCGTCGCAGCTGGGCGAGGATCATCCGGAGGTGAGGCGGTTGCAGGCAGACGTCGGCAGCCAGCGCACCAAAATCCGTACGGAGATCAATGCAGCCGCTGCCGCCGTTCGAAACACCGCTTCCATCGCGCAACGGCGGGAGGTTGACCTCCGCGACCAGCTCGCCCGGCAAAAGACCAAGCTCCTGGCATCCAACCAGAACCGCGACCAGTTCATGGTGTTGGCGAAGGAAGTGGACAACGCGCAGAAGGCCTTTGACGTGGCATCCCAGCGCTTCCAGACCACCAAACTCGAAAGCCAGACCAGCCTCACCAACATCTCGGTGCTGTCTCCGGCGCTGCCGCCCAGCGAGCCGTCCTCCCCGTTGCTGCTTTTGAACACGCTTCTTGCCCTCGTGGTGGGCGCCGTTGTGGGGATCGCCATGGCGCTGTTGGTGGAAACGCTCAATCGGCGGGTGCGCAGTGCCGCAGGCCTGCGGGAGGCGCTGGGCGCCCCGGTTCTCGCCTCCCTGCTCGATGACAGGCCGGTACGCCTGAGAGTCCGACGGTTGGGTTTCGCGGGTCCCGGGAGCGGATTGCTTAAGCCAGCAGCGGACCCCCGCTTGAAGTGAAACGATTCAACACGGACACAGGCTTTCTGAAATGACTTCCAGAAACAGTGAACCCGGTACCGGTGACGTTCTGCGGGAACCCATCGGTGCAATGCTGGTGGATGCGGGAAAGATCCGGCCGGAGGATGGGGAAAGGGTGCTTCGTCATGCCCGCGACAACGGTTTGCGCTTTGGTGATGCGGCCGTGGCTCTGGGGTTTGTGTCTGCCGATGACGTGGCGGATATGCTGGCGCGCCAGTTCCGCTATCCGTACCTGCGTCTCGGCGAGAGCAGTGTGTCTCCCGACGTGGTGGCGGCCTGGACACCGTTCACGCCGTCCGTGGAGGCACTGCGCTCGCTGCGCAGCCAACTCCTGCTGCGCTGGTTCGGCGGCGGCGAGCGCAGGAGCCTCGCCATCGTGGGGCCTGGCCGTAGCGAGGGCAGGAGCCATCTTGCGGCGAACCTTGCCGTCGTGTTTTCGCAGATGGGTGAGAGAACGCTGTTGATCGATGCCGACCTGCGCAACCCGCGCCAGCACACCCTCTTCGGGGCTTCCAACGCCACGGGTTTGTCCGCGGTGCTCGCGGGCCGCAGTGAGCTGGACGTGATCGCGCGCATCCCGGGGTTCGTAGACCTGTCCATTCTCAGTGCGGGTGCCATCCCGCCGAACCCGCTGGAGCTGCTGGGACGCGATGTCTTTCCGGAACTGATCGGGGACGTGTCTGCCCGCTTCGACGTGGTCATCGTTGACACCCCCGCCGCGAGTCTCGGCGCGGATGCGCAACTGGTGGCGGCGCGCTGCAGCGGAGCGTTGATGCTGGTTCGCAAGGATCACTCTCTGCTGGACCGCTGCCGGGATCTCGCGGACGCCTTGAGTGCCTCGGGTGTGCGGCTGGTGGGCAGTGTGGTCAACGAGGGCTAGCGGGGCATTTGCTGCCTGCGGCGCTGGATCGAGGCCCTCCCGTGTTCCGTGTGCTCGAGCAGCAGCGCGCCCTGGCGGCCGGAAGATCACCGTGGTTTTGCTGGTTGCCCGTGGGGATCGGGCTGTTGGTGCTTTACGTGCCCACCTATGTGACTTTATGGAAGGGCGCATGGGATACCGACGACCAGGCGCACGGGCCGCTTATCCTCGCGATGGTGGGCTGGCTTTTCTACCGCGAATGTCGTGTGCTGGTGGATGGCGAGGACAGACCGTGGGGCTCGGTGGGGTGGCCTCTGCTCGCGGTGGGGCTGCTGCTCTATGTGCTCGGACGCTCGCAGGACATTCTGCTGTTCGAAGTGGGTTCGCATATTCCAGTGCTCGCCGGCGTTGTTCTGCTCATGCGTGGTGGCCAAGCGCTGCGGGCGCTCTGGTTTCCCATCGTGTTCCTGGTGTTCATGGTGCCCTTGCCGGGCATGCTGGTGGACGCGCTCACCAACCCGCTAAAGCGCAACGTATCCGAAGCGGCCGAACATCTGCTGTACTGGGCTGGGTACCCCATCGCACGCAGCGGCGTCACCCTCACCATCGGCCAATACCAGCTGTTGGTGGCGGATGCCTGCTCCGGCATGCATTCCCTGTACTCCCTCCTGGCGCTCGGGTTTCTGTACCTCTACCTGGTTGACCATCGGGACCTGCTGCGCAATATCGTGCTGGCCTCGTGCATCGTGCCCATCGCCATTGGCGCCAATATCGTCCGGGTTGTGTTCCTCGTGCTGGTCACCTATTACCTTGGCGACGAGGCTGGTCAGGGTTTCCTGCATGGCTTTGCCGGTATGGCGCTGTTCACCGTCGCGCTTCTGCTGCTTTTCCTCATTGATGGCTTGTTTGGGCTTGTCCGGCGCTGGCGCCGGTCCGCGAGCACCCCATGAACAGCAAACTGCGTCGCGCGACGCTGATTCTGTTGCTCATGCTGGCGGCCGCGGGGCTCGCTTTCGCCGCGAAGCCGCGCCAGAGGGTTTCGGAGCTCGGGCCCGCATTCGTGCTCGAAACCCTCGTGCCCAGGCAGTTCGGAGCATGGCGCGTGGACGAGCGCGTCTTGCCCGTGATTCCCGATCCATCGGCCCGCGCCCTGATGGAAAAGATCTACAGCCAGACCCTGGCCAGAACGTACGTGGACACCCAGGAGCGGCGCATCATGCTCACCATTGCCTACGGCAGCGATCAGAGCGACGACCTGCAGGTGCACAAGCCCGAGGTCTGCTACGCCGCCCAGGGCTTCAATATCCTGAACGAAGCGCGGGGCACCCTTGAAACGGCTTTTGGACTCTTGCCTGTCAAGCGCTTGCTTGCGCAAAAGGGCGCACGCAATGAGCCCATCACGTATTGGGTGACGGTTGGGGGGAGGGCAACCCCCGCGGGCTTACAGCAGAAACTGGAGCAGCTTTCGTATGGCTTGACGGGGAAGGTGCCCGACGGAATGCTCGTGCGCGTCTCGTCCATCGACCGCGATGAGGCGGCCGCCTACAAGGCGCAAGCGGAGTTCCTGCAGGACCTTCTCGGCGCGTTGCGTGCCGAGGAGCGCGGGCGTTTTGGTCTCGCCCGCCCGGGCGCACGATCACAGCCTGGGGGCTAGGCAGTGGCTGAAGTTCTGCAAATAGTCGCGTTTTGGCTCCCCTTCGGCGCGAGCCTGGCGGCGATCTTTATGGGGGTCGTGCTCAGCTTCATGGCGACGCTCGTGTGGCCGCGCTATCTCATGCTGCTGTTCCTCGGCATCTTCATCCTCTCGCCCAACGAGGGCGCCTGGGCCATGAAGGACCCCTCCCTCGCGTTCAACGTCTACGACAAGGGGCGCAGCTACCTGTTCTTCCCGTTACTGCACTTCTATCTGTGGGGAATGTGGCTGGGGGTCCAGCTTCGCTTCGCCTTCTCGGGCGAACGCGGTCATCCATCGCCCCTGAAATGGTGGATCATTGCCTTCGCCGCGCTCGTCTTCTGCCACGCGCTTCTGGCACCGGCCTTTGACCGGAATGTTCTGGAGGCCCTGCTACCGTCCGGGCTCGTCAACATCGTCAGCATGGGCATTGCGTTCACGCTCATGCTTCAACTGTTCACCACCCAAAAGGAGGCAGAGTCACTGGAGCGCTGGTTCCTGATTCTTTTCGCCGGCCGGATGCTCTGGGGAGCAATTCGCTTCGTGGCACTGGGCGGGGACCCGATGAACGTCTACGACGTTCGGCAAAACATACCCGTTCGAATCACGTTCTTCGATATCAATGACAACCTGCTTGCATGCGCCTCCTTGTTCCTCGCGGCGTGGCGCCTGGCGCAGACGCCCCGAGGGCGTGAGCACGTCTTTCGCGGGTTCTACGTGCTTGTCATCGCGCTTGCCCTCTTCACGCTCGTGCTGTCCTTTCGGCGGACCGTGTGGATGGGGCTGGTGCTGGCCACCGTCGCGCTCCTTACCTCGCGGCAGTGGCCGCATCGCGCCATAACGTTTGCGGGTGTCGTCGGTGTGGGCGTTCCAGCCCTGCTCTACGCGGCCTACGACAGATTTGCGGAGGTCGCGCAGAGCCGTGGAAGCCTGCTCTCAGGGTTTTTCCCCGACGTGACGCAACGGGGCATGTTGTCCTTCGAGTCAGGCCGTTTTTCCGAACTCACCGCCATGTTCAGGAGCATTGGCGACAACTGGCTCTGGGGGCTCGGGGCCTGGGGTGAGTTCGACGGGCGCTTCTATGCCGACCTTCACTTTCACCAGGGCTATTACCTTTACGTGCACAGTGGCCTCGGGCACGTTTTCCTCAAGGCGGGTGTGCTCGGATTGCTGCTGTTTGTGGCCTTGCTGGTTGTGTACACGTCTTTCGCCCTGCGGCACCGCTCCCAAGTCCATGCGCGCCTGCGCCCCCTGTTCGAGACTTCCCTCGTGGTGGCCGCGTTCTCTGTCCCGAACCTGATCGGAGGCACACCCATCATCGAACTGCGCACGATGGTGCTGCTCGGGGTTTTCCTGTCACTGCCTTTCCTGGCGATGGGTCTTCAGGCGCGAGATCCGCCGGAGCGTCCATGAGGGGGTTGCGCCGCAACGCCACCGCCAATTTTCTCGGCGCGCTGATCCCTGCACTGGTCTACGTCTGGAGCGTCCCGCTGATGCTGGAGCACCTCGGCGATCAGGGCTACGGGGTCCTTGCCCTGCTGGGCGCCATCGTGGGGTATTTCGCCGTCATGGATCTCAACATGTCGAGCGGGGCGCTGCGGTTCGTGTCCCACTATCACGCCAGCGACCAGCCGCTCAGGGTTAGCGAGGTCGTGACCTTTGGGGTGGCTGCTGCCGCTGGCGTCGGCGTGCTGGGGATGGTGCTCATCCTTGTTTTCGCGCCCTGGATTGTCGCCGCGGTGGTCAGCGCTCCGGAAGAAACACGCGCCGAGGCCGTGGTGGCGCTGCGTTGTGCGTCACTGGGGTTCCTGTTTTCGCAGGTTGCGTCATTCCTCCAGGGGACCGTCCAGGCGTTGCACCGCTACGATGTGAGCAGCGCCTTCGAACTGGCCTTCGGCGTCGCCGTGCCGGTGGTGACCGTCGCGCTGCTTGCCGCTGGCTACCGCCTCGATGTGGTGATGCTCGCCCGCGGTGTGCTCGCGGCCGTCAACGCCCTGGGCCTCGCGATGGCGGTGCGGCGCCTGTTGCCGCACCTGGTGGCGCGAAAGGCGCCCCGCGCCATGCGCGAGCGCATGGGGCGCTTCGTGAGCTACGCGTACCTGTCCCGCGTCGCCGCTCTCGCTTATGCGGAGGGCGACAAGCTCATTCTCGGCGCTATGCTGGGCCCCGTCGCGGTGGCGCTGTATGCCATTCCGCAGTCGCTGGTGTTGCGGATCTACGGCCTGACCTACCGCCTGGGCGCAGTCCTGATGCCGGTGGCGAGCACCCTCGACGCGACCGGTCGCGAAGCCGACCTGCGACGCCTGGGGCTTCTGGCGGCGCGATACACGCTCTACGTCAACGCGGCCATCGGGTTGCTGCTGGTGATCTCCGGCGGGCCTTTGCTGTCGGCATGGCTGGACACGTCCCGCGCGCAAAGCGCCGGTCCCATTCTCGTGCTGTTGCTGCTCGCCGCAGTGACCAACTCCATGACGAACATCCCATCGCTTGTCAACGATGGTCTCGGGCGAACGCGGGTCACCGGCCTGTTCGCCATCACTCACGCCGCCGTCGGCCTGTGCGCCACGGTGGTGGGCATTCGCGCCTGGGGAGTTCAGGGAGCCGCCGCCGCCCAGCTCGCCACGAGCCTGGTGATGATGGGCGTGTTCAACACCTATGTGGCGGGCCGCAGCGTGCCCTGGTCGCTGGCCGCCTACCTCAGGAGCAGCGTTTTGCCCAGCGTGCCGCTGCTGGTGCTCATGGCGGTGCTGGTGGCGCTCGCCGGCGCGGGAGGCGCGAGCGGGGAGGCTGCGTGGGTCGTTCCCCCCCTGCTGCTGCTCGTGGTGCTCATCTATGGCTTTGCGGTGGTGCTGCATCCTCAGCACCGATCGGTGGCAGTGAGGCGCATGAGGGCCTTGGAATGGCGATAGCGCTCGGTCGACGACCGGGAGAGGCGAGCACCATCAATGCAGCCCCCTTGAAAATACTCATGGTCAGTGAGGATGTGCCGCAACCAAATCCCGGAGGGCTGGCACGCCATGCGGTCGTGCTGTCCAATGCATTGACGCGAGCGGGCCACGAGGTCGTGTTCCTCGGCACCGATGCCTACCTGCTGTCGCATCCCGCCCAGGATACGCGGCTGGAGTGCTCGTTTCGCGGCGCCATCAGCCTGCGCAGGACCGGCTGGAAGGAGCAGCAGCTCGGATTCTTCAACTACGGCAAGCGTTGGTATCTGGCGCGACGCCTGGCTCGCGCCATCATCCGGCACGGCGCGGGCTGCGATGTTGTCCACTATCACGGCCACCATCCGGACGTTGCCAATTTCCTTCCCGAGACGCTCAACTTCGTCCAGACGCGTCACGACCAGGGCTCCGACTGTGTGACGCATATCCGGTTCCGGCTCGGCGATGTCTGCAATGCCGTGGATGCCCGCGAGTGCGCGCGTTGCCTTCGGGACCATCCGAATGCTCTCCAGGAGACCCTGTCCAGGGCCTCCGTGGTGGCCTTTCGCCGGGCGGTGAGCACGGCATTCGGGCGCCATAAGACCATCCACGTGAGCGAGATGTTGCGGCGCAACGCCCGGCGGGTGCTCGGTGGGGTGGAGGCCTATCGTGAATGGGTCATTCACAACTTCGTCGACCTCCAGGCCCTTCGCGAGGCGATTCCGGTGGAAGACCCGCGGGAAGAGGGCTTCCTCGCGGTGGGCCGGCTGGACGCGGCGAAGGGCATCGCCGACTTTGCTGCCCGCTGGAAGTCGGCCGGGGCCGCGTTGCCGCTGCACGTGGTCGGGGATGGGAAGGAACGCTCGCGGATCGAGTCCATCGCCGACGGCGTTCGCGTCGTGTATCACGGACCGCAGCCCTACGTCCGCGTGGCGGGTATGGTGGCCCGAAGCCGGTTCATGGTCGTTCCCTCCCTTTGCGAAGAACCTTGCGCGACCACCGTGCTGGAGTCTCTGGCGCTGGGCAAGACAGTGCTGGCGCTGAACCGCGGGGGGATGCCGGAACTGCGGCGCTATGCGCTCTATGAAAACCAGTTGCGGTTGTTCGACTCGCTGGAGGGGATCGTCGCCGAGGCCGCGAGGATGACGACTCATTGCAGCCCATTGGCGCCGCGCGTGGCGGTTGGCCGTTTCCGTTGGGGGGTGGACGACGCGGTGCCGGCCATCCTGGAGGTCTACCGGGCATGAATGGCAAACGGGCAACATCTTGCGTCATCGGCGCACGGGCTGCGGCCCGCCTGGGCGAGATGACGACCGTGGCCAGAGAACGGACGCGGCCACCGGCATGGGGCCGCTGGCCGCGGCGCAGGCAGTGCGAAGGGCCAGACCGCCGAGGAGCCACCCGTGTCGCCTGAGGTCTGTCCGCTCTGCGAGCAGCGCCACGTCCGAACCCTGGATGACGTTACGATCGGGGCGATCGTGAGGGGTTATCAAGGCAGCGGGCTCGGCGTTTCCACCGCGGCGCTGTTCGGAAACCGGCTGTCCGAACGAATCCCCCTCGTGCAGTGCCAGTCATGCCGCCTTCGATGGTTCGCGAACGCGCCTTGGGGTGATGCGGCGTTCTATGAACAGTTGCAGGTTCACCCGTGGTACTACCAGGCGGACAAGCCCGAGTTCTCCTTTGCGGCAGCGCGCGTGGGGCCGTTCGCCCGCGTTCTCGAGGTCGGGTGTGGTAGCGGTGCTTTCGCCCACTGCCTTCCGGAAGGCACGGCTTACAAAGGCTTGGAGTTCAATGACGCCGCCGTCCGCAAGGCCTGTGGCGCCGGGCTCCATGTGGAGAAGCTTCCCCTGGCGGAAGAGGCAGCCGCGCGCCCAGGTCATTACGATGCCGTGGTCCACTTCCAGGTGCTCGAGCACGTTCCTGATCCTCTCGGCTTTCTGCGGCAGGCGGCTGCCGCGATTCGCCCCGGAGGGCGGATGATCGTTGCTGTTCCGGCAGAGGATTCCTTTGTCGGCATTGCCGAATCGTGTTGGCTCAACATGCCGCCTCACCACCTCACCCGCTGGAGCGACGTCTGTCTGGAGGGTGCCATGGAGCGAATCGGCCTGCAGGTTGAGGAGATCTGGCACGAACCGGTTGCCGAAGTGCACGCGCACTGGCGCGAGGACGTCCTGCTCACCTGCGGGCTCCGGCAGTTGCTGCGCCAGCAGCCGCGTCTGTCGTCCTCCCGGGCTATCTCGGGCTTGAAGAGGCTCGCGCAGCGATCCCCGCGGTTGTGCGCTTGGCTACGCGCCAGGGCGCTGAGGGCCTTTCCGCAGGCCCGGCATGGCCATTCCGTGTGCATTGTTGCGCGGAAGCCGGCGCCTGCCGCGGTTTCGGAACAGGCGCGGGACCCAGGTGCGATGGATGCGTGACGTGCAGAGAGCGTTGGACATGGCATGAACCGGGATCGCGCTGCCAGTGGCGGGCCGCTGGTGTCGGTCGTCACCGTTTGCCTGAACGCCGCTTCCACCATTGCGGCCACCATGGAGTCGCTCCGCAGCCAACGGCACCAGGACTTCGAATGGGTCGTCATCGACGGAGGCTCGACGGACGGGACCCGCGAGTTTCTCCACCAGCACCGCGCCATGATTGCGCATTTCGCCTCGGAGCCCGACGGCGGTATCTTCGATGCCATGAACAAGGGAATCCGCGCGGCAACGGGGCAGTGGGTGCTGTTCCTGAACGCCGACGATGCGCTCGCCGACCCGGCGGTGCTTCATGATTTGAGCCGGCAACTGCGTGCTGCCGGTGAAGCGGTGGCGGTCGTGTATGGGGATGTGCTCTACACCGACGGCGCACGCACCTGGTTGCGCAGGTTCGACTGGATCACCCGCAAAAACCTGCTGTTCGGCGACCTGTGTCATCAGGGTGTGTTCGCGAGGCGCTCGGCGTTTCAGGCGCTGGGTGAATTCGATGCCACCCTCGAACTCAACGCCGACTACGATTGGTTGCTGCGGGTGTTCTCGTCGCCCTTCGAGGTTCGTTACGTTCCCCGCGTGGTGGCCACGTTCTTTGCCGGTGGCAGGCACAGCCGCGACCCGGGGCGCCTGATGACGGAGCGATTGATGGTTCGCAGGCGCTTCGCGACCCCGTCCGAGCTCGTGTTCGGCGAGTTCCGGTTCAGGGTTGCACAGAAGCTGTCCAAGTGGTTCAGGCGGTTGACATGAAGCGCGCCAGGCCGGCAGGCGGGTCGTTTTGTCGCGGCGCCCTGGCCTGCCTTTTGGGAATGGCTCTCGCCGGCAGCGCCCACGCCGTGACCTACTACCTCTCGTCCACTGGCAGCGACGACAGCGACGGCACGGCGCCGGAAAGCGCGGGGCCTGCGGGTCCGTGGAAGACCTTCGGCAACCTTGCCCGTACCAGGCTCAGGCAGGGAGATCAGGTCCTGTTGCGTTGCGGAGACCGGTTCATGGGTCCGATCTCGATCGATGTGGCCGGGACGGGCGGCGGGCCTTTCAGGCTGGGGCGCTACGGGCCTTGCGAAAACGGACAGTCTCCGGTCATCGATGGCGCGAGGCGCGTGAACGCCGTACCCTCGAAGGCCGACAAGGGATTGCGAGTGGCGCCGCTGGAAGGCGATGTGGCACAGGTGTTCTGGAACGACGAACCGGTCCCGGTGGCCCGTCATCCCCGCACCACTTATCTCGTGGCGGACGAGGCGGCCGGCAGGCCGATGCGTGAAGTGCCCGCGACAGGTCTGCCATCGACCGATCTGGCGGGGGCCGGCGTGACGGCGCGAACGTACGCCTGGTTCATCGAGGAGCGTCGTATCACTGGTGTTTCGGGCAGCGCCGCGACGCTCGATCGGCCGCTCGATTACCCCCTTGATGCCGGTTCGGGGTATTTCTTCACGGGCAGGTCATGGATGATCGGTGACGCGCCCGCCTGGGGGATCGATCGGAAATCGCGGTCGCTTGTGGTCCGGCTGCCGCAGGGTGCGGTGCAGGGCGGGCCGCTGGCCGTTTCTCTGGCAGGCCCCCTGGTCCGGATCGCGGCCGGCGGCACGGTCTACGTGGATGGCCTGGCCCTGGAGCGCGCCGGGGGCATCGCGCTGGACATCTCCACCGCGGGCCCTGTGGAGATCGACGCAGTGTCGATCCGGAACGCGGCCCTTGGCGGCATCCGCATCCATGGGGCGAGCACCGTGCGGGTGGAGCAGTGCGACATTCGCGGCGCTGGGGGGGACGGCATCATGGCGCAGAGCAGCCGTTCGGCCGTGATCCGGGCAAACGTGCTGCGGGATATCGCCACGGGGCCCGTACCGCGGCCTACACGCGCTGCCATCAACGCATTGTCGGCGGCAGGGGCGTGGATCTCCGGCAATGTGGTGAGCGGCGCGGGATACATCGGGATTCGTTTCCGGGATGCCGCCACCGTGGAGGGCAACATCGTCGAGAACGCCTGCACGACCATGTCGGACTGCGGTGCGATCTACAGTTGGCGCGATGAGCCCTCGGATCGGCAGACTCCCTCCCTGGTGGCCGGCAACACCATCGTATCGGTCAAGGGCAACCAGGAGATCAAGCCAGGGTGGCGCAGAGACGTGGCCGGCATTTACCTGGACGACCACGTGGCAAACGTCCAGGTGCAGGGCAACGTCATCGTCGGCGCGCGCCATGGAATCTACCTGCACAACGTGGCGGACAGCACGCTGGAGGGCAACGTGGTGCTGTTTTCGGACGACGCCAGCCTTTATGTGACGGTGGACAGTGCAAAGTATCCGCTGCAGAGGCAGCTCCAGAACGTCATTCGCGCAAACGGGTTGCTTTTCGACCTCGGGGAAGAGGCGATCCTGATGATCCATCGGACCCAAAACAAGGTCCTGCGCTCCTTCGCCGACAACATCGTCACCGGAAATCCCGATCCCCCCCCGGTGCATCAGTTCCACAACGAGGGCACCCCGCAGAATCCCCGGTACCGGCGCTTGCGGGTTCCCTTGGCGGCCCTGGCGGCCGAGGGCGAATCCAACGCAACCGAGCGCTCGCCCGCCGGTTTGCCGTCGAAGGGCGGGGTGACTTCCTGGCGCGTGGAGCGCACCGCTGCTGGCGTCCGGGTGACGGAGAGCAGCGGCAGGGTCGTGGTGCTGCAAAGCGCCGATCCTGGGGGCGATGCGGGCCTGGCGGCGGGTGGGATGTGCCGTCTTTTTGGCGGTCCGAAGCCAGGCGAGCCGGGCACGGCGTGGCGGATCACCCTCTGCCACCATGTGCGGTGATTGACGTTCCTGGCGGCGGCAGGGAGGACGGCTTGTCTACGGGTCTGCGCCTGTTGGTGGTGGCCAGCGAGTTTCCCTTCCCGCCGGTGAGCGGGGGCAGGACTGACATCTGGCGAAGGTTATGCGGCCTGCGCAGTCTGGGGGTACGCATCTTCATGGTGTGCTGGCATACCGGTGCGCACGGGCCACCCTCGCGGGAACACCTCGAAGCGGTGCGCGCTGTCGTCGAAGAGGTGCACGTGGTTCCCGTGTCTTCGCGGCCTGGGGCGTTGCTACTTCGGTTCTTCGCCCTGCCGGTTTACCCCTCCCCAGTGAGTGCCAGGATGCTGACGGGAGAGAAGTGGGCGACGCTGCTACGCGCCGCGGCTTGCTTTGCGCCGCATGCGGTACTGCTGGACGGGCTTTTCGGGTACGCCACGGCCTCGAGGCTGGCGCGGATGCTGGGGGCGCCACTGTCCCTGCGGTCGCACAACATCGAGCACCGCTACCTGGCGGACCAGGCGCGATTTGCCGGGTCGCTGCGCGAGCGGTTCATCCTGTTGTTCTCCACCATCGGGATGCGCCGGTTCGAATCGAGGGCGCTACGGCGCTGTTCCTGGGTCTACGACATTTCCTCCTCGGATCTGGAGCACTGGCGCCGACAGGGGATCTCGCGGATCTCGTGGCTCCCGCCCATGGTGCAGGTGCCCGATGCCGACGGCCGTATGGCTGGGCGCACCTTCGATATTCTCTTCCTTGGCAATCTCCACACGCCCAACAACGTGATGTCTGTCCGGTGGCTGCTGACCGACATTTTCCCGCGGATAAGGGCACGGCTCGGAGAAGTCTCGCTGTGCGTGGCGGGCTCGAACCCGACTGCGGAAATCGCGCAACTCTGCAGGGCGGCCCCGGGCGTGGAATTGATGGCCGATCCCGCCACGCCCTGGCCCTTGTACAGGGCGGCGCGGGTGCTGGTGAATCCGGCCACGAGTGGCAGCGGGGTACAGATTAAGACCGTTGAGATGCTTCACTGCCAGATTCCGGTGGTGACCACATCGGTGGGAGCCCAGGGGTTGCCCGGCGACGTGAAGGCCCTGCTGAGCATCGCGGACGACGCCGCGGATTTCGCCGAAGCGGTGGTTGCGGTTCTGGCGGGGCCGATTCCTGGTGCCGGGGGGCGGGTGGATGCCCTGCGAATCTTTGGCATCGAGCAACTGCGCCACATGGTGAGGCGGCTATCCGCGGGCGCTGATGATGCCCGCCAAAGTCATGACTGATCAGAACGGGGCAAGGGCTCGCCCACTGTGGGTGCGGACCATGGTTTCCCTGCTTGGTTGTTGAAAGACGAGCGTCTGCTTGGGGGCTGGCTCGGTGGCGGCGGATCCGTGATCTGCCGTGCATGCACGGCGACGCCCTGCGCCGTCGACCGTTTCAGAGGCCCCGTGGTGGTCAGCGTCGCGCCTGCGCAGTCGCGTTGGCGCACTCGGGGCAGAGCCGGCGCCGACGTTGGGTTCATGCCCCGATGCATTGAACCGCCAGGGGGGCGAAGGGGGAGAGCCTGCCTAACCAATCATGAGTTGTCCCACTCGCCCCCGAGCATGAAAGCCCGGGTTGGGTGCACCATATGAGGTGGCACGCAGGTGCGATGAGGTCGCAATACGAATGAAGGCCCGACCCCGGTGCCTAACCAGACCTCCACCGAGCTGGCTCGTACCCCCGACTGTTGCGCTGCCTGCTCCATTGCCGTGGAGCCGGTGGCAGCACGTACGGTA
>JADCHQ010000045.1 GCA_020248405.1 Rhodocyclaceae bacterium
GCGGGGTTAGCACGTAGCCGCCCATTCGCACGCCCTCACTGAAGATGTCCACGCGGCGCTCGATGAGTTGCGCCCGGGCAGGCAGCCCGAGCAGGGCGAGGCAGAGGAGGGCGAGGAGGGTGGTGCGTGGATGGGTCATGGTCCAGGTCCGGATAGGTGGCGGGGGGCAAACGGGTCACGGGCTGGCTGGCGACGGATAGTCACGCAGCATGCCGCAAGGTGTGCACGCCTGTGGTGCCGTCGGCGGCGCTTTGGCCCTCCTCGCGCCGCCCGGCAGGCGCTCGACAACCTCGTTGTTGCAGCGCCTCAGCGCAACCAGCGCCGGGACGCACTCCACCCGGTAGCTGGTCCTGTCCGCTCGTTCCACGGCCCGCGCCTGGGGGGTGGTTGCCAGGGGGCCACTCGCCGCGAGTCCGCGTGGACCGGGGTGCCGGCCAGCGGGTAACATCCATAGCGACTTGTTCGCCGCGGGCAGGGACGATGCCCGGCCCTGCCCGCGGCGCTGCGTGGCACTGGAGAACCGCCAAGATGTTCCGGCTGCGTTTCGCTGTCTTGTTTCTCGCGACCGCCTGGTTCGCGGCCGCCGCCCCGGTTGCCGGGGCCGCGGAAACGGGCGTCACGGTAACGGCCACTGACCTGCGGGAGCGCCCCTTCCTGGACGCCCCGGTCCTCGCCAGGCTTGCTCCCGACACCCGCCTGGAAATCCTCCAACGCCAGAGCGGGTGGATGCGCGTGAAGATCGGGCGCCGGGAAGGATGGGTCCGGTTGCTCGCCACGCGGCTTGATCCGCAGCCCGCCGCATCCGTGGGGGCGAGCTGGATGGCGCGGCTTGGCCTGCAAGGCGGGCGCGCACGGGGAATCGACCCTGCCTCACCCACGATCACCACCGGCATCCGCGGGCTATCCGCGGTGGAACTGGAGAATGCCCAGCCCGATCCGCAACAGCTGAAGCAGCTACAAGGCTTCCGCGCGTCGGCCGAGCAGGCCAGGGCTTACGCCGAGGCTGGCGGGCTCTCTTCCTTTTCGGTCCCGGCCTTTGATGAGAAAGGCAAACCCCTGAAGGACAAGCCGTGAAGCCGGCCACGGGGTTGGCGCTCGCGCTGGCGGTGGCGGTGGTTGCGTCCGCTTGTTCCTCCGATTCGCGCAAAACGCGCCAGATGCTCGACGGGTTCGGCGGCGTGGGCACCGTCTTCAAGCACATCTACGACCTGGCGCCGGTGAGCGAGAAAGAGGAAATCGAGGTGGGCGAGGCAGTGGCCGCCACGCTGCTGGGCGCCCGCCCCCTCGTGGATGACCCGTCCCTGCAGCGCTACGTGAACGACGTCGGGCTCTGGATCGCGCGGCACTCCGAGCGCCCGGATCTACCCTGGACCTTCGGCGTGATCGACAGCGAGCACCTGAACGCCTTCGCCACGCCCGGAGGCACCGTCCTGGTCACGCGCGGCCTCATGCGGGTGTTGCGCAGCGAGTCCGAGCTCGCCGGGGTGCTGGGGCACGAGATCGCCCACGCCGTGCGCCGCCATCACATCAGCGCCATGCGCAAGGGTGCGATGCTCGACCTCGCGGCCACGGGCGTCGCCGTGGCCGCTGCCGGTAGCGGGGGCGGTGAACTGGGCGAGGCGCTCGCTCAAGCCACGAAGGAGCTGTACGTGAGAGGGCTGGACCGCGGCGACGAGTACGAGGCCGACCGGCTGGGGGTGCTCTACGCCGCGCGGGCCGGTTATGACCCCTACGGACTGCCCGGCGTGATCCAGACCCTGTCGGCTGCGCCTGCCGGCGACACCTACGTGGCGTTGCTCTTCAAGACCCACCCCGCCCCGGCGGAGCGCCTGGACCGCCTTGCCACGGCCATGGGGGATCGCTTCGAAACCTGCTGCGGCCGGCCAGGCGACGAGTCGCGCTTCGAGCGCGTCATGGCCGCCCCGGCCAGCGTGCCGCCCGCCGGCGGTCAGAACCAGTAGCCGAATTTCATGGAGAAGCCGCTCGATCCGGCGGACCAGAGGTAGCTCACGCCCGCGCGCAGGTAGGAGCGCAGGCCGTCTCGGCCGCGGGCTGTTCCGATGGTGATGCCAGCTTCGTCGTACCACTTCATGAACAAGGCCGAGCCGGCGTAGCGGGTGTCCACGATGGAATACTCGATGATCTTGTCGCCGCCAAACAAGTTGACCGGCTGCGCAATCATGATGCCGTTGCGGTAGACCATGTTCGACAGGCCTGGATCGGCCGCGAAGTCACCGGCCGAGACCTTCACCGTCTTGTAATAGCCCGCCATGTTACCCACCGACACGCTCCAGTTGCCCACCGGAAAGGTGTACACGCTCATGAGCGAGCCGTTGACGATCTGGGCCACCGACCCGAGGTCGAGCGAGCCGGCGGCGCCGTAGCCCACGGTGGGGGTCAGAGACCAGCGGTTGGTCACCGGCATGCGAAAGCTCAGGCTCGGCGCGAAATTGCCCATCTTCGCTCCCTGGCTGCTGCCGATGGTGAAGGGCATGTTCAGCACCACCTGCTTGCGCGGATCGGAGTCGAAGCGCCAGGTGTACGACAGCGGGATTGTGGACGTGCTGGACCGCACGTCGTTCATCCTGTAGCTGCCAAAGCGCAGGCCGATGCCCAGTTGGTTCGACTGGTCCCCTGGCAGCGGCGGCCCCGAGACGATCTGGCTGCCCTGGGCTGTGAAGGCGGAGTCGAAGCTGGTGGCAACCATGGTTCCCATCAGGCTGCCGGGATTGCCGGCAACGGGATCGTTAGGTGACACCCGCGCGGCCTCCTTCATGAGGCGCCCGAGAATATTGGAGCCGTTCTTCTTCAGGTAATCCTCGAGCTGCGATTGCGATTCGTCACGGGTGGCGCCAGTGAAGGACTCGGAGATGCCCAGCGACGGCACGGCGAAGGTGAGCAGCGAGGAGCCGCCCGTGGGAAAAGCCACATTTACCGGGATGCCGCGGAAACTGGCCGAGAACGATGCGGCGTCTGCCGTGGTGTAGCCGGCGAACAGCGACTCGATGGCGGCTTGGTCGAAGCCCTTCAGGAAGTCGTCCACCTTGGCGAAGCCCTTGTAGACCGAGTTGCTGTTCACGGTGGCCGTATAGCTGAAGTTGTCGCCTGCCCAGCAGGCAGCGGCGGCGGCCATGAGGAAGGCTGCAGCGCCTGCTTTGGTGGCAAGCGGGCGTTGCGTACGGCGAGAAGCACGGGTCATGGGATTTCTCCTGCGGTCGGTTGGCGTGGCAACAGCGGCTCGGCGCGATTCCGGGAACCGGGCGAGAGCGCCGTTTCGTTCCATCCGCCGGGTCTGCCGGGGTAGGCCAGCTGCCGCGAGATGCTACGGTTCGATTCCACGGTTCTCACGGAGCATAGCGCCATCGCCCGCCGCGGCACCAGTGCCGCAGACGCAGGGCCCGGCCCCGTAATGGCCCGCGAAAGCAACGCCGCCGTCATGCGCGGCCGACAACGCCGATGCCGGTACGGGCGCCAGGGGCACGCCACCGAGCGCCACGCGCCCCTTGGGCTCCGGGGCGCGCTCGAGGGCAAGCGCGCCGTGCTCCCGCAGATCGAACAGCTCCTCGTTTTGGGCGTCGATGATCAGCAGCGCGCAGCCGCGCAGGGCGGGAATGTCGTCGATGGGCGCGAAGCGCAGGAAGGCCTCGCTCACGGGCGCGCCGCGCAGGTTGCCCACCACCCGCGCGCCGGGGTCGGGGGAAGCCGGCTCGCCGCGGGCGCGGCGTGCCCGGCGCGGTGCC
>JADCHQ010000046.1 GCA_020248405.1 Rhodocyclaceae bacterium
GGTTCACCGCGCCGTTGGCCTGCTCCAGCAACTGCGCCCATCGGTTCACCGACTGGCGCGACACCTCCAGCCGCCGCGCCACTTCGGCCTGCGCCACGCCACGCTTGAGCATCCGCGCGCCCTTCACGCGCCGCGCATCCAACGCCTCCAGATTCCGCTTCGTTGCCATCGTTCGCCCTCGACAAGATACCTGTCGACGTAACGCGCGAGGGTACAAAACGGTTGTTTGACACTTACCGGATTCTCAATAGGGGTGTGAATGTGTGGATTCCATCGGTCCCAGACGGATCCGGCGCCAAGATGGAGATGTCCGCTCGTCGACATGTGGGCCTCGGACCAGCGCTCTATACCCTGAAAACCTTCATCACCTCATCCCCCAGGTGATTGATGACCTTTACCGCAATCCGCCCCGACTTCGGCTTCGGGGACGGGCGTGACGTGTCGCTGTTCAGCGTGGCCCAGGCGTCTTCGTTGATCTCGGCCTTCAGCGTGGTCTTCAGCGCGCTGTAGGGGTCGTTCGCACCGAGGAAGTAGGCGTGGCGCACGAAGAAGCTCTCCTCGTTGTAATCGGTGTCGATGAACCAGCAGGCGATGCCTTCGGGACCGTCGCTGCGAACTTCGCCGGTTTGCGGGTGGAAAACATCCACGCCGTTGACCTTGACGCGGATCCTTCCGTCCTCGGCCGGTAGGACGTCGATATCCGGCTCGCCGAAGATCACGAACAGGTTGCCCTTGCCGGTCGTCTTCAGGTCCTTCGCCATGTGCAGGTCGGCATTCATCCTCGCCTTGAGCACGGGGATGCGGCCGAGCTTGCTGAACTCGGTGGCGTGCGCCTCGTAGTTGAAGGCGCAGGCGATCAGCACGTCGAAGTCGGCGTCGCCGGCCTCGCGCGCGGCGGCCACCAGATCGGGGCGGGTGACGGTGCCGAACTCGGGGCCAATGAAGATGGCGGCACGCTTCTCGCCGCCCGCCTGCGCGCTGCCTTCAACGTAGCGGCCTTCACCGCAGATCAGTTCGCCGGGCCAGGCCGTCAGTGACGTGAAGGTGATGCGGTCTTCCTTGTGCGCCTGCTGCACACCGGCGGCCTTCAGGTTCTCCAGGATCATCTGTGGGAAGGATTGCTTCTCGCCGTACTCGGACCCCGGCTCGCCGGTGCGCGGCGCGTTGGGGTCGATCAATTCGTCGTTCTCATCGACGCCCAGCACGCGGTGGGGGCTCAAGCTCTCCACCGTGAAGGGCCCGGCCACGCGGACCTTCTTGTTGTCTGCGTAGGGTTTGTCGTAGAGGTATTCGAACTCCGCCTTGGCGGCGATGGACTTGTCGATCTCCTGCTGCCGGGCGATGCGGGCCTGCCACCAATCGGCGTGGACCTTCTTCGTTGCTTCGGGCCACTTGGCATCGGCCTCGCGGGGAATCTCCCACTCAGCCCAAGTCTTCTCGAGCGAGGCGTTCAGGGTTTCGCGCAGCGGCTCCAGCTTTGCCTGCCACTGGTCCCAGATGACATCGATCTCGGCGTTGTTGGCGATGGACTTGAGGGTGATGTGCGGCACGCGCTCGTAGACGAAGCCGTGGCGGATATTCCCGTGCACAGGCTGGGAACTCGGCGCCGTGCGGGTGACTTCGGCTTCCTTGATCTGGCCGTCGCGGGAATCGGCCAGCAGGTAGAATGGATAACGCGCGCCCATGATGCGGGCACGGGCCAGGGCAAGGGCCACGCGCGAGGTGTCGATGGTGATCCAGCGGCGGCCCCATTGCTCGGCGACGGTCGCGGTGGTGCCGGAACCGCAGGTCGGGTCGAGCACGAGGTCGCCGGGGTCGGTGGCCATCAAAAGGCAGCGCTCGACAGTTTTTGAGCCCGTTTGAACAACGTAGATCTTGTCGTCGGTAAAGTTGCCGGTTCCCGTGTCGGTCCAAATGTTCGCATAAGGCAAAGCGGCGAAGTCCGCATGGAAACGCCGATAGCGAAAGCTGTTCTCGGCAACGTGAATGCGCTCAGCGTGGAGAAGGCGATTCATTCCAACCGGGTAGTTTGACTTCCAATGCGAACTCTTGGTGAATGGGTCCAGCGAGACCCCGCGATACTCAAAGGGCTGAGGTTCGGACGCCCGGCCTTGGGAGAGCAAGTTGTCTGGGTTGTAGGGCTTCGCACCATCTGGGATGTTTGAACGCCCATCCTTTTCTAAAGAGTTCACGCCTCGGCAGGTGAAGTCGGGATTAAGCAACCAAGTGGCGTTCCCTTTGCCGAGTTCGTATGGCTTTTCCCGGTAGAGCGGACGCGCCTTCAACAGATCGCGCTGTTTTGCGTACCACAGCACGAAGTCGGAGACGTTCGAGATTGCATCGCTGGAGAAACCGTAAGTTTTCTGAACGACGATTTCGCTGATCAGATTGTTTTCCCCGAACACCTCATCCATCAGCGCCCTGACGCGATGAACATTCTCATCGCCGATCTGCATGAAGATGGAGCCCGAATCGGTGAGGAGATCACGCGCGACGGTGAGCCGATCCCGCAGGTAGGTCAGGTAGCTGTGGATGCCGTCGCGCCAGGTGTCGCGGAAGGCTTTGACCTGCTCGGGCTCGCGGGTGATGTGGTCGGCCTTGCCGTCTTTCACGTCGCGGCTGGTGGTGGACCACTGGAAGTTGCTGTTGAATTTGATGCCGTAGGGCGGGTCGAAGTAGATGCATTGCACGCGCCCGCGCAGGCCCTCGCGCTCGGCCAGGCTGGCCATCACCTGCAATGAGTCGCCCAGGATCATGCGGTTGGACCAGTTCTGGTCGTGCTGATAGAACTCGGTCTTGTCCACCCCCTTGGGGATGCCGTTGAAGTCGGCAAAGAGATCGGCCGTGGTTTGCCCGGCCTCGTGTTCGCGCTCGCGCGTCTCGCGCAGCAGGTCGTCGATCAGCGCCTTGGGGTGGACCTTCTCCTGGATGTAGAGCGGCGGCGCGTGAACGACGAGGTCGCTCCAGTCTTGCTCGTCCTTGCCGCGCCAGACGAGCTGAGGGTCGAGGTCGCGGTTGCGCTGCTGCTTTTCCTCGGCGAGACCCTCATTGCGCCCATCGACGTCGCGCGGGTAGGCGACCCGCACCGGCGCCTGCTCGTTCTTCTGCATCACCGACTGGTACTCGGCGGTCGGGATGTTCTTGCGGGTGGCTTCGTCGTGCTTGAGCGCTTCGACAATCTTGCCCGGTGTGGACTTCTTTGCCATGGTCACGCTTCGGTTGCTGTCATCGCGTCGCCGGTCAGGATGCGGTACAGCGGCTCGTTGATGTAGTAGTTGGTGCGCCCGATCTTCTGCTTGGCGAGGAACCCGGCGTCGGTCAGCGCGTCGAGGTACCTGGTTGCGGTCAGGCGCGACACCTTCAGGTCGTTCTGGATGAACTCGATCTTGGTGTACGGGTGCGAGAACATGTTGTTGATCAGATCCTGGCTGTAGAACTTGAACTGCGACCGCGTGCGGTGCTTCACGTCGAGCAGCAGCACCTTGATGGCCTGGATCGTCGCAATGCCTTCTGCGGCTGTCCGCTCGACGGTGGCGAGCATGTAGAGCACCCAGTCCTCCCACACATCGCGCTCGCGCACGGCCTGCAGCAGGCGGTAGTACTCGGACTTGGTGCGGACGATGTGCCGGCTCATGTAGAGCACGGGGATATCGAGCAGCCCAAGCTTGACGAGGTAGAGCACGTTGACGATGCGGCCAGTGCGGCCGTTGCCGTCGTAGAAGGGATGGATGCTCTCGAACTGATGCTGGATCAACGCCATCTTGATCAGCGGGTCGGCGGCAAACAGCGCATCGTCGTTGATGAAGCGCTCTAGGTCGCCCATCAGGCGGACGATCGCGCCCGGGTCCTGCGGCGGCGTGTAGACCGTGCGGCCACCGCCATCTTTCAGCGCGGTGCCCGGCAGACGGCGAAAGCCGGCGTCGTTCTGTTCCAGTTCGGCCTGGATGCGCAGGATGTCGTTATTGGTCAGCAGGCCGGTCGCGCGCACGGCGGCAAAGCCGACCCGCAGTGCCTGCCGGTAGTGGGCGACTTCCTTGGTGGCCGCGCCGGCGGCGGCTTCCGGAAAGGCGGCAGCGCGGAACAGTTCGTCGTGCGTGGTGACGATGTTCTCGATGGCGGAACTGTCTTTCGCCTCTTGGAGGCCGAGCGTGCTGATCAGGATGCCTTGGTTGGGCATCGAGGCGGCTACGCCCTTGAGTTCCGCCAGCTGGCGGCTGGCGGCGTTCAGCGCCTTGAGGATGTCCGGGCGGTCGAAACGGCTCGGCGCGAGGCTGGTCAGGGGCGGGATTTCGGCCATCGCGATGTACTTACAGGCGGACGTGTATAGAGAAACCTCTCTTTATATACACGTGCCGGCCGAAATGTAAAGACAGTGGCGCTATGGCGAGATGACCCGGCGATTCGCGGCGGGAGCACGGGGCAGCTCGCGGGGCAGTTCACGGGCGGCTCAAGCCGGCACCGCAGCGACGGCATCCAGCATCTTCCCGAACTGCTGCTCGACCTTGGCCTTGAAGTCGGCCTCGATCTGATACACCTCGGTGAACTCGGCAAAGGCCCAGCGGCCGAAGGTGCCCAGGTTGTTTACGCCGGGCACCCAGTAGGTCTCCATCGTGGCTTTCTTTTCCTTGGCGTCTTCGCGCCGGTAGCCTTTGATCTCCACGATCAGGTGCAGCAAGTCCTTGTCACCATGGCCGTCATCGACCAGCACGATGAAGTCCGGCAAGTAGCGGCGCATCTCGGAGCCGTACCGGTACGGCACTTCCAGCCCGAGGTTGTGGTTCTTCACGTAGGCGCGCACACGCGGGTGCGACTCCGCCACCCGGCAGAACTCGGCTTCCCAGTCGCTGTCGAGCACCACCCAGTTCACCTGGCAGCGGCGGGAATCGGTCTCCCACCGATCGGCCTTCGATGTGTTGAAGCGAACGTGTGCGCTGGAGCCGACCGGGTTGTAGGCGTCGAGCACCGCGTTGATGGGCCGCTTGCCGATCAGCTCGCGGGTGATGCCGGCCATGATCCGCTCGCAGGCCATGTCGGCCAGCATCTTGTACTTGAGCTGAGCCGGATAGGTGCCGCCTTTGCAGTCGAGACACTTCTCGTCGAGCCACTGCTTGACGATGCGCTTGAGCTGGCCGAACAGGTGCAGTTGCGGTTCGCCGTTGGCGTCGCGCCAGCGGCTCAGGAGCAGGTGCGAGGTCAACTCGTAGATGACCTGAGAAGGTCGCACGTCGCCGGTGTGCACGAGATTCAGGTCCACCATCTCGCCGATGATTCCGGAGTTGCGAGTCTCGGTGGCGCCGACGAGATCGGGGGTCAGTTCAAGGATCGAGTCCTGGTTGAAGCTGGCCGTGAGCCGATCTTCCGGCAGCTCGGCTCGGTAACCGGCAACCCGCGGGAAGCGAATTTCCAGCGCATCGCGGTCGGGCCGGATGGCCTTGACCTGGATGGTCTCGCGCGGCGGCTGCGGCGGCGACACCACGGGTTTGGCATTGAAGTCGAACGGGATGCCGAGCACGTCGGCGTACTCGACGTTGAAGAGGTTCTCGTCGTTCAGGTCATAAGACTGCCGGCGGAGCGCGCGGCCGATCACCTGCTCGCACAGCAACTGCGTACCGAAGGCGCGCACCCCGAGAACGTGGGTCACGGTGTTGGCGTCCCATCCCTCGGTGAGCATGGAGACGGAGACCACACAGCGGATGTCAGCGCCCAGGCGGCCGGGCTTGCCGACGGTGTTCATCACCTCGCGCAGAAGGTCCTGGTCAGTGAGGTTGTCGGCCTGGCGGGCGTCGCCGGTGCGCTCAATGATCTCGCGCCGGAAGCGGTCGATCTCGTCGGCGGCCATGGCGCGGAAGTTGTCGTCGAGCGCTTCGCCGGATTCCAGTTGTTCGCTGTCGATCAGCAGCGTTCGGGGGCGAGCGAGTGGGTTGCCGTGCTCGTCATGGTTCTGGAACAGCGGCAAGCGGCCGAACTCGAGCTGGCTGGAACCGTCGTTGTTCTGGCGCTGAAAACCGGAGATGTAGTCGTAGACAAGTTTCGACGTCGAGGTGTTGTTGCATACGACGATGAAGCAGGGAGGCACCGAGACCTTTGTCTCCGCCCAAAGGCTAAAGGTCTTCTCGTAGTGGCCGTACAGCGCATCCAGCGCTGTTTGCAGTTGCGGCGGCAGGTCGAGCGGGTTGAGTGTTTCGGCCTTGCCACGGCCCTTCTTAGGCATCTTGGCGCGGATGTGTTCCCACAGGTTGCGGAACATCGGCATCTCGTTGCCGGGAATATTGTCTGCAATGGGCACGCGCGGCAGCTTGACGATGCCGCACTCGATGGCGTCCATCAGTGAGAAGTCGCTCATCGTCCAGGGAAACAGCGTTCCCTCGGCATAGCCAGACCCGCGCAGGAAGAAGGGCGTAGCCGACAGGTCGATCACACGAACGACGCCGAGCTTGCGGTTGACCGCTTCGAGGCCAGCGATCCACAGGCGCGCGGCTTCGTTGTTCTTCTCGGCTTCTTTCTTGTCTTCGCCCTTGAGATCGTCATCTTCAGCAGCGTTGGGCTTCTCGCGGTAGCAGTGATGCGCTTCGTCGTTGAGCACGAGGATGTTCTTCAGGCCCATCAGGTCGGGCATCACGCGCTGGAGCATCTGACCTTCGGTCTCAAGCGTGTTCAGTTCCTCGCCGCGCCCCTGGAGCAGCGAACGGCCGCCCTTGGATAGCTCAATCCGCTCGCGCAACTTGAAGGCGTGGTAGTTGGTAATGACGATCTTGGCGCGACTGATGTCGTCCAGCATGTCGCCGGGGACGATTTCACGGTCTTTGTAGTAGCTATCGGGGTCGTTGGGCTGTAGGACGCGTAGTCGATCCTTGATCGTGAGGCCCGGGGCCACCACGAGAAAGCCGCGTGTGAAGCGCTTGCTCTGCGGGTGGCGCACGGCGTTGATGGTCTGCCAGGCGATGAGCATGGCCATCACCGTGGTCTTGCCCGCGCCGGTCGCGAGCTTGAGCGCCAGACGCATCAGTTCGGGGTTGGCGTCGTTGTTTGCGTTTGCGAGATGCTGGAGAAATGTCTCTCCTGCCTTGCCGATCTGAGGAGCAACTTCAGTCAGCCAGATTGCCGTTTCAACGGCCTCAATCTGGCAGAAGAACGGCCGGATGCCGCTGAAGTCGTGGTGGCGCCAGTGCTGCAGCAGGCGCGCCGTCTCTGGGGTCACGCGCCAGTCGTTGGGGTTCTTGATCTGTCGCCATTTGTCGACCTCCTGGCGGACCGCGTTGACAACAGCAACCTGGTCGTACTGCTGCTCCTGCGTAGATAGGCCCTTGCCCTCGTCGAACACGAGGGACGACTGCTCTGCGCCGCCCTTGCGCTTCTTGGGCTTGGGGATAGGGGTAATGAAGCGCGCGCTGCGACGGGCTTCGATGACCTTCTGGGTCGGTTGACCGGAGTCGTCGAGTTCCCAATGGCGAGCAGGATACTCGTAGGGAGAGTTGAGGATCGGGCGTTCGAAAAATGGGTTGGGGTTCTGCACCGCAATTCGCTGTCTGTTTCAGGCGTGGATTGAAGTTCTGATCCGGACGCCATCTCAATTGGCAGGATGGCACCCCAAACAGGGTAGTGTGCGGTCGGAGCGAATTAATCTGATCATGACGAAAACGATGTTCTAACAACTGCTTCCGCAAGCCGGCACTGTATTCACCGTGCCATAAGCGGTCAACCGCGCAGCGTGAGGCGCGGAATCCCCCGTTGACGCCGCACCGTCCCGTATCAGCCTTCACCCGCCGCGCTCTGACGCCCTCAAGCGTTTACGAGCCGACAACGCCCGTCGGATCCCCCGCGCAACCGAGATCGCGCCCCCATCAACCTGCATCATCGAGCGGCAACGGCCGCACCGCGGTGCGCGCGCCGCCCGCTGGCGTCAGCCGGCGTTCTCGCTCTGCGCCCAGTTCGCCATGAGGGTGTTGGAAGGCAGGGTCTCGTCGATGAGCTTGCGGGCCGTCTCGATGCCCGCCACGGGCAAACCCTTCGGGTCGAGCAGACCGATCTGCACCAGCACACTCGCCTGATCCCAGTAGATGTGCTCGTTGTGGAGCTTGTCGCCGCGGAACTTGACGATGGCCACCAGCGGGATCTCCACGCGCCGGCCCGTGGGCGCCACCCCGGGCAGCATCCAGTCGATCTCCATGTCGTGGGTGAAGCAGAACAGCATCTCGTCCACCACGATGCCCTCACCGATGGTGCGGGAGATCGGAATGAGGGTGGTGTCCTTCGGGGTCTTGGGGATGAAGTGGTGCTTGTAGAAACGCTTCAGGTGCCGGTAACCCACCCCGCCGGTCATGGTGGGGATGTGGTTCACGTAGGGCTCGGCCACCATGGTGGCCATGGTGGCATCCACATCGCGGGTGGCAAATTCGTACTCGCAGTGCTTGTCCCACAGGGCCGAGAAATCGAAATGCGGCCCCATGGTGCGGCGGAACAGCGCGATGGAGCGGTGGTGGGCCATCAGCGCCGAGGGCTTGTGGTAGTGCGGCGAGGGCGGCCGCGCGAAGGCGTGGTCCACGCCGGGATAGACGTGGATCTCCACGTCGTGCCGGCCCTTGAACGCGGCACGGATACGGTCCACGGTTTCCATGGGGGCGTACTTGTCTTCCGCGGCGAAGTGCAGCGCCAGCGGCACCTTCACGGCCGCGGCCTCGCCCAGGTACTGGTCGATGGTGACGCCGTAGTAGCCCACGGCGCAGTCCACGCCCGAGCGCGCCGCCGCCAGGAAGGCGAGCCGCCCGCCCAGGCAGAAGCCCAGCGCGCCCACCTTGCCGGCCACTTCCGGCATGGCCCGCAGGGCCGCCACCGTGGCGGTGATGTCGGACATGCCGCGATCGGTGTCGAACTTGCCGAAGAGCTCGAAGGCTTTCTGCCAGTCGGTGTCGCTGTAGCCCAGCTCGATGCCGGGCTGGATGCGCCAGAACAGGTCCGGCGCCACCACCACGTAGCCCTCCTCCGCGTAGTAGTCGGCCACCTCGCGGATGTAGGCATTGACGCCGAAGATCTCCTGGCACAGCACGATGCCCGGACCCTTGCCGGATTTGGGCACGGCCTTGTAGGCCTTGAACTTGCCGCCGTCGGCTGCGTTGATTTCGATCCAGGTGCCCGCCATGAGACGCTCCTTACCCTTCTGAACGGTTGCATGCCGCCGGGCAAGCCCCGGCGCGAGAGGCGGCTTGTACCGCGCGGCGCTTCGACAAGTCAATCCGGCCGCCTTGACAGAGCGCCAGGGAACCCAATGGATTGAATCAGCGTTCCGGGCAGCCCGTCCGGGCCAACCCCGCCGCCCGCCTTGCGCCTTGCATTTACCCACCCGAGGTAGAACAACATGACCGCCCGTTCCCGCCGCCGTTTCTTCAGGCTCCGTCCGCGCTGGCCACCGCCTGACGGGTGATGCGATGCCACTGCAGACCTGCGATCACCAGAAGCAGAGCGATGGCCCCGAGCACGGCGACGACATCCCCAGTGGCCTGCGCGAGGAACAGTAGCGCCAGCCCCAGCCATGCGCCGAGAAGCAGGCCGAGGGCATCGCGCGACAACCCTATCGCGCCGCGCGCAAGGAATAACAACACCATGCACGCGGTAGCAGCACCCGCCACTGCGGCCACGCCGATCCCGTCTACCCCCAGCGCCTGAGCCAGCAGCAGACCGGCCCCGAAATTCACCACGAAGCCCACCCCTGCCGCCAGGGTCACGCGCCACGCTGCACCCGACACTGCCGCCACCTTGAGCACGATAGCGGTGCACACGACGAAAGGCAGTTGCAGCGCGCCAAGGCGCAACAGCCCCGCGAGTTGCCGTGCCTGATCGGCACTCACCGTACGGCCGGAGATCACAGCCAGCGACACCGGTTCCGCCACGGCGCTGACCATCAACGCGCACACCACCGCTAGCCACGATCCGAGCGCCAGCAGGAAGAACGCGTCCGAGCGCAGTCGAGCCGACTGGCGCTGCGCCACCAGGGTGGCGAGATGCGGCAGGACCACGGCGCCGATCGCGAAGCTCGCCGTCGTCGTCAGCACCTGCACCAGCTTACTGGCGAACGCCCAGGAGGGGGCTGCATCACCGCCAAGCGACCCGGCAAACGCGAAGTTCAGCGGCACCGCTGCCGCGGAAAACAGCGCCGCCAGGACCAGGGAAACGTAGTTCTGCGCGGCGCGACGCATGGCCGCATCCCAGCGAGGTGGCGCCGGCACCAGGGCAATACCCTCACGCGCCGCAGCCCACGCCACGATGGCCACGTTTGCTGCCATGCCGACGAGCATGCCGGCGATCGCGGCGTGGATGCCCAGCCTCTGCTCCAGCAGGAGCAACACGAGGACCGTGCTCACTGCGGCCGCCAGTTGGCCGACGGCAACGATGCGTGACTTCTGCCGCAGGTTGAGCAATGCGCCGCCAATGACCGTCCACCCCGAAAACACCAGGAACGGCGTGCACCAGCGCAGCATCCCGGCTGCTTCCCGCCGCGTGTCTGGGCCGGCGGAGGACAAAACGAGTCCCATCACCGCCTCGGCCCATACGAGGAGGGCGCCTCCGAGCAACGCGAAAAACAAACCCGACGTACCGAGGAA
This sequence comes from Rhodocyclaceae bacterium, assembly GCA_020248405.1. Classification (GTDB taxonomy): domain Bacteria; phylum Pseudomonadota; class Gammaproteobacteria; order Burkholderiales. The sequence continues at coordinate 10,596 of JADCHQ010000046.1, forward strand.
TACCTGCGCTTGCCTGCGCTGCTCGGCGACGTCCAGCCGCACCAACGGTCCGGTCAGTGCATCAGCCATGGGCGCCGAGAACGCCGCAAAAAGGAACATCGGCACCATCGACGCAGCAAAAAAAGCCGCCAGCGAGGGGGTGAGCCCGTTTGAGCTCACCAGCACCAGGTCCCGTATCAGGAAGCCGACAAGCGTGAAAACCCACAGCAGTAGCACCACACTGCCGTCTGCAGCCACCCGCGTCATGGCGCTTGTGGCTGTACCCGCACCCGACGCCGAAGACGCTTCGGCGCTGCGGGCGGCGTTGCGCTCGGCCGCCTTCAGCAGCGTGCCGAAGATGCGGGCCCAGCCCATGGCGCCCTGCAGCATCAGCAGCATCCAGACACCGTAGCGCATGCGATACAGGGTCCCGACCACGGGCTGGGCGTAAGCAATGGGGAGGAGCACCACCAGGCTGAAGGCGAGCAGGGCCAGCATCGCAGGCCGCGGGCGACGCAGCAGCATCAGCAGGGCACCAGGTAGAAAGAGATACCAGACCAGAGTCTCGACCGCGCCCACCACGCGTATCGGCGTCGGGCGATCCACCCACATGTCTGGAAAGGGTGCGAACAGCGCAACCTGCAGGGTCCGCGGCACAAGCGCGAGTGCCTGCGAGGCGTTGCGCGGCAGCGCATCACCGTTCACCAAGGATCCTGCCGTCTGCGCATAGTAAACGAACCCGGCTCGGGTGGCGGACAGACGACGCGCCACGTCGTCGATGACCTCCGGGAGCTGCGGCGTCGCCTCCCAAGTCCAGGAAGTCTCATGCAGCACCGGGACGCTGGCGGCCTCACTCCGCAGTTGCAACACATCATGCCGGGGCAGCGCGGCCGCCAGGATGCCCACCACCAGGGTCGGCAACCACGGCTGCGACCACGATGCGCGATGACCATCGGGTCCCCGCCCACCGCGTACTGCCATCGCCACCGTCCACGCCAGCGTACCCAGCAGCAGCCCTGCAGCCAGGATTTGCACCAGATAGCTGCGCACCGCCGCCACCAGCAGCCCCCCCACCACGCAAGCCATAACGGCCCGCAGCCAGCGACTCGCCTCCGGCCGCGCAGGGCCCATGCACCCCGTCCAGGCGTGGACGATCATTAGCGTGCCGGCGATGGCGAAGGCATCCTTGTGGTTCTGCCCATACCACTGTAGCGCGGACGGAAACAGCGCGAAGGCGACAGCCGTCAGCAGGCCGCCGATGCGGCCGACCGGCCCCGGCCAGAGCCGCGCCCCGATGGCATAGAGCAACATGGCCGACAAGGCGTGGAAGGCACAGGTGACGGGCAGGAACCACGCGGGCTCCGGGCCGAACAGCGTGTACACCGCCGCCAGCCACTTGACATTCCCGCTGACCGCGTCGAAATGGAACAGGTGCAGGGCACCCCAGCCCTGGACTGCCACCGCGGCGGCCAGCTTCACCGCCTCTTGGTGGAAGTGCACCGCATCATTCGTGAGCAGACCCTGACCGGCGTGCAGGGCGGGCATGCGCGGCAGGATAAGCTTCTGGAATGTCAGCGCGACGACCAGCGCGTAGGCATAGGAGAGAAGCCATACCCAGCCCATGCGCGGAAATCCGAGTTGTCTCGCCCCGCCGCCCGGGAGTACCACCCGGTCTGTGCCCACCGCGCCCCCCTTCCGCAACCACCCGCATGACCTCCAGCGAGCGAGCAGGCACTTCACATGACTTTTCCAGAGAGCCGATATCGTATTCCCCGTGCCTCGAACAGGCAAGGATGCGCCGCTAGGCGCACCCCCCTCGCAGTGACAATGCAAGCACGGCTTCTGCCCGGATAAGCCTGCACCGGCAGCGTCCTGGCGCCCCCAGGCGGGCGCTGGGCGAGCACGCTCCTCGGTTCTGCTGCAGAACCGTGGCCGTGGTCTTCCCGGATGAGGCTGCGTGATCGAGCGGCCACTCCTGCGCCGCTGCGCGCGGCGGCGCCCGCGCGGGCAGGCCCAGGTGCGTAAGAATCCTCACGATCACCACCGGCTTTTCGGTCACGGCGCGGATCCTCAGCAAACCCCGCACGCAGCTTCGCGTTCGAGGCGGGCTCCCCGTGAAAGCGGATCAAGTGCAGCCGCAGGCGCGGCACCAGCGCCGCCATGCGCTGCACGCCCTTCTCTTCCACCCGATAGCCTGTACGCGTGAGCAGCTCCATCAGACGCGCGATGCTCTTCTCAAGCAGGCTCGCGAGCTCAACACCGCTGGGAGCACGCGCCTCGGCCTAGCCGGCTCTGCAACCAGCCACCTCGACGCCCTGTTCGGCGACACTTTCACGAGTCCCCGCTCCGAGGTCGTCACCTATTCCCAACCCGCCCGCTCGCTCTCCCGCCGCCAACTTGACGCCTTCGCCCGCGGCAGAGTCACCTTCGAGGGCCCTGAGTCGTCCTGTACACGAGCACTGGCGACTGGGGCGCGGGGTCCACCTTCGTTGCTGATCGTTGCACTGCCTGTCACCCTCCCGGCCATTGCTAAGTAGCAGCGCGCCCTGGGCTTCAACCGGCGCCCCAACCGCGTGTGGAACAACGTCCACCGGCCGCTCATCCCGGGGCGCCTCGGCTGGAAGGATAGCCCGCGCAGCCGACGCCAGCAGGTCGCTGCAGCCTTCCTGGGCCACATGGGTGCGCGCTCCAGCCTCCGCCCGAAGCGGAACAACCCGGACGCGCTTACCGCGTTCGCCGAAGCGCCGCAGGCGCCGCGACGCTTGTCTCAGTCTCCGGCCCTGCGCCCCCATGGGGATGCCGGAACTAAGTTCGCCGTTGCAATCGTGCGATACGAGGTGTGCCTGTGCGGAACTATTCAGCTGTAATTGAGCGTGACCCGCAGACAGGTCTGTTCGTCGGGTATGTGCCCGGTTTCCCGGGCGCGCACTCGCAAGGCGCCAGCCTCGACGAACTGAACGCGAATCTTCGCGAGGGTCTCGAAATGCTTCTCGAAGACGGGGAACCAGCTCTCGATTTGGATTTCATGGGCGTCCAGGCCGTTGTGGTTGCGTGAGCGGTGGGTAACGTCCTGGTACTCAAACCCGCGTCGGTTGTGGCCATCCTGTTCAGGGTGGGGTTTGCGGAGGTCCGGCAAGGCGGGTCACACAAGCAGAGCCGGGACGCACGGGCTGGCGGCCACGGCGAACCCCGCCGCGACACGGGCCGCGCCCCGTTTTGGCGCCGGGGTACTTGCACCGCACTGTTTCGATGCGCCCCCCCCGGATGCACGGGGTGCGCGTCGCCGCGCAATGTGTTCTTTCAGTTCAGGAAATGCCGCTGCCATGCCATTGGCACGGGGGTTGCGCTTAAGTGCGCGCCGCGTCTCCTGAGGCGCGCACCGTCCGCCTCGCGAACCCAACCTGGAGTGCCAACGTCATGTCCCACGATCTGCACAACCGTTCCCGCCGCACGGCGCTGAAGACCCTCGCCGCGGGCGCCGCCGCCACCGCCGCCTCGCCGCTGTGGCTGCCGCGCGCCTTCGCGGCCGACTTCGTGGTGGGCGTCATTTATGTAGGCCCCAAGGACGACTACGGCTACAGCCAGGCCCAGGCCCAGGCCGCCGCGGCCATCAAGAAGATGCCGGGCGTGAAGGTGATCGAGCAGGAAAAGGTGGCCGAAACCACCGACGTGCAGAAGGTCATGGCCTCCATGATCGAGGAGGACGGCGCCAAGCTGGTGTTTCCCACCTCGTTCGGCTACTTCGACCCGCACATGCTCAAGATGGCCGAGAAGTACCCGCAGGTGCGCTTCGCCCACTGTGGCGGCCTGTGGACCGAAGGCAAGCACCCGAAGAACACCGCCAGCTACTTCGGCTACATCGACGAGTGCCAGTACCTCAACGGCGTGTGCGCGGGCCACGCCACCAAGAGCAAGAAGCTCGGCTTCATCGCCGCCAAGCCCATTCCCCAGGTGCTGCGCAACATCAACGCCTTCACCCTGGGCGCCAAGAGCGTGAAGCCTGACATCACCACGCAGGTCATCTTCACCGGCGACTGGCTGCTGCCGGTCAAGGAGGCCGAGGCCGCCAACAGCCTCATCGACCAGGGTGTGGACGTGATCACCATGCACGTGGACAGCCCCAAGGTGGTGGTGGAGACCTGCGAGCGGCGCGGCATCCATGTGTGCGGTTACCACGCCGACCAGTCCGCCCTGGCGCCCAAGGGCTACCTCACGGGCGCGGAATGGAACTGGCTCACGCCCTACACCACCCACGTGAAGGACGCCATGGCGGGCAAGCCGCTCAACAACTTCCTGCGCGGCGGGCTCAAGGAGGGCTTCGTCAAGCCCTCGCCCTACGGCAAGGCGGTGAGCGAGGGCGCGCGCAAGCAGGCCGATGCCATCAAGGCGCAGATGATGAAAGGCGATTTCGCCATCTTCAAGGGCGAACTCAAGGACAACACCGGCAAAGTGGTGGTGCCGGCCGGCACCGTGCACAAGCAGACCGACGTGGTGCTCGAGCAGATGAACTGGCTGGTGGCCGGCGTCATCGGCAAGGTCTGACGGGTCTTTCGTGGAAGCCGTGGCCGCGCTGCCGGCGAACGCCGGCACGCGGGCTCCCCTTGCCTCCGATGCCGTGCGGCGCGCCGCCGAGGGCTTGCTCATTCCCCTCGGGGCGCTGGCCGTCTCCATGTTGCTGTTCGGCGTGTTCGTGCTCGTCCTGGGCAAGGATCCGATCGCGGTCTACCAGCTCATATGGAAGGGCGCTTTTTCCACTTCCTTCGCCTGGCAGAACACCCTGCAGCGGGCCGCGCCGCTGATTCTCACGGCGCTGTGCGTGGCCATTCCCGCACGGGCCGGCCTGATCGTCATCGGCGCGGAGGGCGCGCTGGTGCTGGGCGGCCTGGCCGCGGCGGTGAGCGGCCACCTGCTGTCGGGGCACGCGCCGCTCGCCGTGCAACTGGCCATGGCCCTGGCGGCCATGACGACGGGCGCGGCGTGGATCGCCCTGGCCGGCGGTCTGCGCCACTTTCGCGGCGTCAACGAAACCATCGGCAGCCTGCTGCTCACCTACATCGCCATTGCGCTGTTCAATCACTTCGTCGAAGGCCCTTTGCGCGATCCCGCGAGCCTGAACAAACCTTCCACCATGCCCATTGACGAGGCCAGCATGGTGGGCAACCTGCCGGGCCTGGACGTGCATTGGGGCCTGGTTTTCGGCGTTGTCTTCTGCCTGGCCTGCCACGTGCTGGTCCGCCACACCGTGGCCGGCTTCGCGCTGCGCGTGGTGGGCGGCAACGTGCGCGCCGCGCGGCTCGCGGGGCTTCCGGTGGGAGCGCTCATCCTCGGCAGTTGCGCCGTTGGCGGGGCCGCGGCCGGACTGGCCGGCATGGTGGAGGTGGCGGCGGTGCACGGCAGCGCCAACGCCTCGCTGATCGCCGGCTATGGCTACGCCGGCATCCTGGTGGCCTTCATCGCACGCCACAATCCCCTCGCCATCGTGCCCGTGGCCATCCTGGTGGGCGGCATCAACGCCAGCGGCAGCATCCTGCAGCGGCGCCTCGACCTGCCCGATGCCACCGTGCTGGTGCTGCAGGGCATCGCCTTCATGGCGATCCTGGCGGCGGAAACGCTCTACGGGCGCGCGCGCCTGTTCCAGCCCCGGGGCGCCTGAGATGGAAAGCGAAGCCCTGGGCTGGTACGGCGTGCCCATCGCGGTGCTGGGCGGCGCCATCCGCGTGAGCACGCCCTTCCTGTTCGTGAGCCTGGGCGAGTGCCTCACCGAGCGCAGCGGGCGCATCAACCTGGGCCTGGAGGGCGTGCTGGTAATGGGCGCCATGAGCGGCTACGCGGTGTCCTTCCTCACCGGCAATGCGTGGGTCGGGGTGCTGGTGGCCGGCCTGGCCGGCATGGCGCTGGGGCTGCTGCACGGCCTGGTGTGCAGCCTGGCGCGGGTCAGCGACATCGCCGTGGGCATCGGCCTGATGCTGCTGGGCACCGGGCTCGCCTTCTTCCTGGGCAAGCCCTACGTGCAGCCCAAGGCGCCTACCCTGCCCGCGCTGCACCTGGGCGACTGGTCGGCCTCGCCGCAAATCCAGGCCGCCCTGCAGATCAACGTGCTGTTCCTGGCAGGCATCGCGCTGGCCATTGCCATGGCGTGGGCATTTCGCGCCACGCGCTGGGGCCTGATCGTGCGCATGGTGGGCGACAGCGCCGACGCCGCCCGCGCCATGGGCTATCCGGTGGCCGCGGTGCGCACCCTGTGCACCGCCGCGGGCGGTTTCCTCGCTGGCGTGGGCGGCTCCTTCCTGTCGCTCTACTACCCCGGCAGCTGGAACGAAGGGCTCTCCAGCGGCCAGGGGCTCATGGCCGTGGCGCTGGTGATCTTCGCGCGCTGGCGGCCGCTGGCCTGCTTCTGGGCGGCGCTGCTCTTCGGCGGGGCGGGCGCCATCGGCCCGGCGTTGCAGTCGGTGGGCGTCACGGGCGGCTACTACCTGTTCAACGCCGCGCCCTATGTGCTCACCCTGGCCATCATGATCTTCACCAGCTCGCCCAACCGCACCCTGGCCGGGGCGCCCGGCGAGCTGAGCGTGACCCGATGATCGACTCACCCCGATGAAGGAGGTTTTTCCATGAGCGGACTGGGCGGACTCAACAAATCGCCGAACGGCGTGGTGCTGGGCCTGGTGCAACTGCAGTTGCCGGTGGTGCGCACCCCCGGGGAGCTGGCGGCGCAGACCGGGCGCATCTGCGAGATGGTGGCCAAGGCGCGGCGCAACAACCCGGCCATGGATCTGGTGGTGTTCCCCGAATACGCGCTGCACGGCCTGTCCATGGACACCGACCCGGCCATCCTGTGCCGCATGGACGGCCCCGAGGTGGCGGCCTTCCGCCAGGGCTGCATCGACAACCGCATCTGGGGCTGCTTCTCCATCATGGAGCACAACCCCGGGGGCAACCCCTACAACGTGGGCATCATCCTCGACGACCGCGGCGCGCTGCGCTTGTACTACCGCAAGCTGCACCCCTGGGTGCCGGTGGAACCCTGGGAGCCGGGCAACCTGGGCATCCCGGTGTGCGACGGCCCGAACGGCTCGCGCATCGCGCTCATCATCTGCCACGACGGCATGTTCCCCGAGATGGCGCGCGAGTGCGCCTACAAGGGTGCCGACATCATGATCCGCACCGCCGGCTACACCGCGCCGATCCGCCACTCCTGGCAGGTCACCAACCAGGCCAACGCCTTCAGCAACCTCATCTACACCGCCAGCGTGTGCATGTGCGGCAGCGACGGCACCTTCGATTCCATGGGCGAGGGCATGTTCGTGAACTTTGACGGCACGACGCTCGTGCAGGGCAGTCACCGCCCCGACGAGATCATCACCTGCGAGCTGCGGCCCGACCTGGTGCGCGAGGCGCGGCGCGTATGGGGCGTGGAGAACAACATCTACCAGTTCGGCCATCGCGGCTACGTGGCGGTGAAGGGCGGCGCGCGCGACTGTCCCTACACCTACATGCGCGACCTGGTGGCGGGCCGCTACCACCTGCCCTGGGAAGCCGAGGTGGCGATCACCGACGGCACCGGCTGCGGCTTTCCCGCGCCCAGCCGCGAATACACTGGCGAGCCCGCCGCAGACGAGGCGCGCAAGTATGGGTGAGCGATTCGTCGCTGCGGACCCCTACCCGTGGCCCTTCGACGGCGCGCTGCACGCCGGCAACACCGCGCTGGTGATCATCGACATGCAGACCGACTTCTGCGGCGTCGGCGGCTACGTGGACAAGATGGGCTACGACCTGTCGCTCACGCGCGCGCCCATCGAGCCCATCCGCGCCACGCTGGCGGGCATGCGGGCGCTAGGCTTCCCCATCATCCACACCCGCGAGGGCCATCGCCCGGACCTGTCGGACCTGCCGGAGAACAAGCGCTGGCGCTCGCGGCGCATTGGCGCGGGCATCGGCGACCCGGGGCCCTGCGGCCGCATCCTGGTGCGCGGCGAGCCCGGCTGGGAGATCGTGCCCGAGCTCGCGCCCCTGCCCGGCGAGCCGGTCATCGACAAGCCCGGCAAGGGTTCCTTCTGCGCCACCGACCTGGAGCTGATCCTGCGCACCCGCGGCATCCGCAACCTGGTACTCACCGGCATCACCACCGACGTGTGCGTGCACACCACCATGCGCGAGGCCAACGACCGCGGCTTCGAGTGCCTCATGCTGGAGGACTGCACCGGCGCCACCGACCATGGCAACTACCTCGCCGCGCTCAAGATGATCAAGATGCAAGGCGGCGTGTTCGGCGCCGTGGCGCCCTCGGCCCGCCTGCTGGAGGCGCTGGCGTGAACGCCTCCCGCCTGGGCTGATCCCGTGGCACACCCGCAGCCCCCCCACAGCGGCGCGCTCGCCATCGAGTGCCTGCACATGAGCAAGCGCTTCGGCGCCTTCACGGCCCTGGACGACGTCACCCTGCGGGTGCGGGCCGGCGCCTTCCACGCCCTGCTGGGGGAGAACGGCGCCGGCAAGAGCACGCTGGTGAAGTGCCTGGTGGGCTACCAGCGGGCCGACGACGGGCAGGTGACGGTGGACGGGCGCGAGCGTGACATCCGCGCGCCCCACGACGCCCACGCCCTGGGCATCGGCATGGTCTACCAGCACTTCACCCTGGTGCCCAGCATGAGCGTGGCGGAGAACCTGGTGATGTCGCGCGACCAGGTGCCGGCGGTGGTGAACTGGCGGCGCGAGCGCGAGGCGCTGCGCGCCTTCATGGACACGGTGCCCTTCGCGCTGCCGCTGGATGCGCCCGTGTCCACCCTGGCCGCCGGCGAGAAGCAGAAGTGCGAGATCCTCAAGCAGCTCTACCTGCGGCGGCGCTTCGTGGTGCTGGACGAGCCCACCTCGGTGCTCACGCCCCAGGAGGCCGACGAGGTGCTGGGCATGCTGCGCCAGATGGCGGAGCGCGGGGAGGTCTCGGTGCTGCTCATCACCCACAAGCTGCGCGAGGTGATGGCCTTTGCCGACCGCGTGACGGTGCTGCGCCGCGGGCGGCTCGCCGGCGAAGGCGAGGTAATCAGCCTGGACCCGGCCGCCCTGGCGGAGATGATGGTGGGCTCCCGCGAGGTGGCGCAGACGGCGCGGCACGCCCGCGTGGCCCATGCCGACGCCCCGGCGCGGCTGAGCGTGCGCGGGCTCACGGTGGCCGACGACACCGGCCTCGAAGCGGTGAGCGGCGTGGAATTCGAAGTACGCGCCGGCGAGATCCTGGGCGTGGCGGGCGTGTCCGGCAACGGCCAGCGCGAACTGGTGGAGGCGCTCATCGGCCAGCGCGCCGTGGCCGGCGGCGAGATCCGCGTCAACGGCGAGCCCTATGCCGCCACCCGGGCGCAGATGGCGCGGCACCGGGTGTTCAGCCTGCCCGAGGAGCCGCTGCGCAACGCCTGCGTGGGCGCGCTGGGCGTGGCGGACAACCTGGCGCTGCGCAACTTCGACCGCGCACCGCTCGCCTTCGGGCCCTGGCTGCGGCGCGGCGCGCTGCGGGCCCAGGCGCGGCGGCTGATCGCCGAGTTCAAGGTGAAGACCACCGGCCCGGAGGCGCCCATGGCCACCCTCTCGGGCGGCAACGTGCAGCGTGCCGTGCTGGCGCGCGAACTGTCGGGAGAGGTGTCGGTGCTGATCGTGGCCAACCCGGTGTTCGGGCTCGACCTGGCGGCAGTGGCGGAAATCCACACCCGCATCATGGCGGCGCGCAACGCTTGCGCGGCGGTGCTGCTGGTGAGCGAAGACCTGGACGAGCTGCTCGAGCTCTGCGACCGGCTGCTGGTGATGTTCGAGGGGCGCATGGTTCACCACACCACGCCGGCCGGGGCGGACATCGCGGTGATCGGCGGCCACATGGCCGGCCACGCCCATGCCCGCGAGGCGGCGGCATGAGCGCGCCCGCGGTGGTGGACGCCTTGCCGGGGCCCTTCGCCTTCCAGCCGGCTTCCACGGCGCTGCTGGTGATCGACATGCAGCGCGACTTCATCGAACCGGGCGGCTTCGGCGCCGCGCTGGGCAACGACGTGTCGCGCCTGGGCGGCATCGTGCCCACGGTGCGGCGCCTGCTGGAGGTGTGCCGCGCCGCGGGTCTGACGATCATCCACACCCGCGAGGCGCACCGCCCGGACCTGGCCGACTGCCCGCCGGCCAAGCGCAACCGCGGCGCGCCCAGCCTGCGCATCGGCGACACCGGCCCCATGGGCCGCATCCTCGTGGCCGGCGAGCCGGGCGCGGCCATCATCGATGCCGTGGCGCCGCTGCCCGGCGAGATCGTCATCGACAAGCCCGGCAAGGGCGCTTTCTACGCCACCGCCCTGCCGGAGCTGCTGCGCCATCGCGGCATCTCCCACCTCGTCTTCGCCGGCGTCACCACCGAAGTGTGTGTGCAGACCACCATGCGCGAGGCCAACGACCGCGGCTACGACTGTCTGCTGGTGGAAGACGCCACCGAGAGCTACTTTCCCGAATTCAAGCGCGCCACGCTGGAGATGATCCGCGCCCAGGGCGGCATCGTCGGCTGGACAGCGCGCTGCAACGCCGTGGAGGCCGCGCTGCGGGCGCGGGAGTGATCATGGAAGAGGCGGACATTCGCGCCTACGTGGCGGCAGCCGCGAACGCCCAGGGCCTGGCGCTGGGCGCGGACCAACTGGAACCGGTGGTGGCCGTGTTCACCCGCACGGCGGCCATCGCGGCGCCGCTGCTCGAATTCGACCTGCCCGAGGACACCGAGCCCGCGCCGGTGTTTCGTCCATGAACGCCCTGGCGATCGCCGCGGCTGTGCGCGAGGGCCGCCTGCGGGCGGTGGAGGCGGTGGGCGAGGCGCTGGCGCGCATCAACCGGCACGACGGCACTGTCAACGCCTTCGTGCGCCATCGCGGCGAGCAGGCCCTGCGCGAGGCCGCCGCCCTCGACGCCGCCCGTGCCCGCGGCGAGCCCCTGCCGCCGCTTGCTGGCGTGCCCTTCGCCGTGAAGGACAACTTCGATCTGCGCGGCGAGGTGACCACCGCCGGGTCGCGGGTGAACCTCGGCCGCACCCCTGCCGCCGCCGACGCGCTGGTGGTGCAACGGCTGCGCGCCGCCGGCGCCATCCCCGTGGGCGCCACCAACATGGATGCCTACGCCTACGGATTCACCACCGAGAACAGCGACTTCGGCGCCACCTTCAATCCCCGCGACCTGGCGCGCACGGCGGGCGGCTCCTCTGGCGGCTCGGCCGCCGCCGTGGCGGCCGGCATGGTGCCCCTCGCCCTGGGCACCGACACCAACGGCTCGGTGCGGGTGCCGGCGGCGCTGTGCGGCGTGTTCGGCCTCAAGCCCACCTACGGGCGGCTGCCGCGCTCCGGCACCTTCGCCTTCGTCCACGGCCTGGACCACCTGGGGTGCTTCGCCCGCGGCGTGGCCGACCTGACGGCCTGCTACGACGCCATGCAGGGCGGCGATGCCAGCGACCCGGCCTGTGACCCGCGCGCCGCGCAGCCCGCCGGGGCGCAACTGGCCCTGGGGGTGCAAGGCCTCAGGCTGGCGCGCCTGGGGGGCTACTTCGAGCAATGGGCGGACGACAGCGGCGCGCGCGGCCTGCGCCTCGCCGAGAAGCACCTGGGGGAGCTGCCCGTGGCGCAGGTGCCCCACACGGAACTGGCGCGCGCCTCGGCCTTCCTCATCACCGCTGCCGAGGGCGGGGCGCTGCACGGCCGCACGGTGCGAGCCCACTACGACCGCTTCGAACCCCATTCCCGCGATCGCTTTCTCGCCGGCGCCCTGACTCCCGCGGCCTGGTACTTGCGCGCCCAGCGCTTCCGGTCCTGGTTCCGGCACCAGCTCGAAGGGTTGTTCGAACAGTTCGACGTACTGCTGGCGCCCGCCACACCCGTCACCGCCACATTGCTTGGCCAGGAGCGCATGGACGTGAACGGCATCGCGCTGCCGCTGCGGCCCAGCATGGGATTGCTCACCCAGCCCATTTCCTTCGCGGGGCTGCCGGTGGCGGTGGCGCCGGTCGCCGGACCGGGCCAGGCCCCGTCGGGCGTGCAGATCATCGCCGCCCCCTGGCGCGAGGACCTGTGCCTGCGCGTGGCCGCGCACCTGGAAAACGCGGCCGTGGCGTCGGCGCCAATAGCGGAGGGCTTTGCCTGATGGAGATCAATCTTCCTCATGTGCTCGCCGAGGTGACCGCGGCCTTCGAGCGCTACGAACGGGCCCTGGTGAGCAACGACGTGGCGGTGCTGAACGAGCTTTTCTGGCACAGCCCCCACACCCTGCGCTACGGCGTGGGCGAGAACCTCTACGGCCACGCCGAGGTGGCCGCCTACCGCCAGGCGCGCTCGCCGGCGAGCCTGGCGCGCACCATCCTGCGCACCGTGATCACCACCTACGGGCACGACTTCGCCACCGCCAACATCGAGTTCCATCGCCCGCCGGCCGAAAGCGTGGGCCGGCAGAGCCAGACCTGGGTGCGCATGCCCGAGGGCTGGCGCGTGGTGGCGGCGCATGTGAGCTTTCTCGCCCGGTAGGGCGCGCGGGGGCGTGTGGTAGGTCTGCTTGAACGAAGCCATGGTCGCCGCTCAGGTGACCAGCGCGCCGCTTCTGACCACCGCCCACGATCGCCGTGCGCTAGCCCGCCACCGGAGTTGCCCGTACCGCCCCCCATTGCCTCTGCGTTCGCCGGCCTCGCATGCGCCTTGGCCGTGGCGTGCGCCCACGGGCAGCAACTGGAACCGCGGGCCTATTCCAATGTGCCCGTGGGCATCAACTTCGCCACGGCGGGGTTTTCCCACTCCAGCGGCGACGTGCTGCCCGACCCGTCCATTCCCGCCCGCGATGCGGCGGCGAAGGTCAACGCCCTGTTCGCGGCCTACTCGCGGTCCCTCGACCTGGGGGGGCAATCGGGGCTGGTCAGCGTGATCGTGCCCTGGGCCTCGGGCACGGCGTCGGGCCTGCTGGAGGGGCAGCCCGCCAGCGTGGAGCGCACCGGCTTCGGCGATCCGTCGCTCAAGCTGTCCATGAATTTCCTCGGCGCTCCGGCGCTCACCCTGAAGGAGTTCGCCGGCTACCGGCAGACCACCATCGTGGGCGGCAGCCTACAGGTCACGGCGCCGCTGGGCAGCTACGACCCGGCGAGGATCGTGAACGTGGGCACCAACCGCTGGACCTTGAAGCCCGAGCTGGGCGTCTCCCGCGCCCTGGGCAAGTGGGTGCTGGAGGGCGCGCTGGCGGTATCGCTGTTCACCGACAACCACGACTACCAGGTGAACCGCACCCGCACCCAGGAACCGCTCTATTCCGCCCAGGCGCACCTGGTCTACAACTTCCGCCCCGGGATGTGGGCCGCGGTCAACTACACCTTCTACGCCGGCGGGCGCAGCAGCGTGGACGGCGTGGCCCGCGACGACCGCATCGAGAACTCGCGCTGGGGGCTCACCCTCACCGTCCCCCTGGACCTGCGCAACTCCGTCAAGCTCTACGCCAGCACCGGCGTGCTGGCCCGCACCGGCACGGATTTCGACATGGCGGGCATCGCCTTCCAGCACCGCTGGGGCGGGGGGTTGTGAACGGGGCGCACCGAGGCGCCCCCAGGTACCGCTACTCCAGCGTAACGGCCTGCGGCCGCCCGGGCCACACGCCCCGCGCCACGGCACGCGCGCCGCTGAAGACCAGCCAGCTCTGCTTGCCGTAGTGGGGCAGCGGGCCCGCCAGCGCGGCGACGGCGGCAGGGTCGGAAGCCGCTACCAGGGCCAGGGGGGCGCCGCCGGCGTCGCGCTCCAGCCACACCTGGGCGCTGCTGCCCGCGGGCGCGGCGCCGGGCGATTCGCGCAGCCCCCGGGCGCGGGCGAAGGCTGCCACCCGTGCCGCGTCGCCCACCACCAGCGCGGGTTCGGCGGTACCCAGGGCCGCCGGGTCGGCGCTTCGGCCGGGGCCTTCCAGGAGTGCCGCGGCAAGGGCCGCGGCGGCGGCGCGGAATTCCTCGCCCAGAACCACCACGCGGGTACGCGGATCGAGCATCACTTCGCGCAGGATGGGTGGCGCCTCGCCCGGCGCCAGACGGCGGAACAGGTCGGCGTCGGGATCGAGGGTGACGGCGCGCGCTCCGGGCGGCAGGGGGAGATCGAAGGACTGGCGCGGGCCGCGCAAGGTCACGTGGCGCCGTTCGCTGACGCCGCCGGTGTCGATGCCCAGAGGCACGCGCAGCGCGTGGCCGGGCACTTCCTGGGTGAGCGCCACGGTGACGCGCTGGCCGTCGGGCGAGCGGCGGGCGCTGGCCAGTTGCACCCGGGGCGCGCCGGGCCGCTCCAACCATTGGGCGAAAAAGCCCGCCAGCCGGCGGCCGCTGGCGCGCTCGAAATGGCCGCGCAGGTCGTCCCACGAGGCAGTGCGAAAGCGCTGCTCCCGCCACAGGCTGCGCAGCGCCCGCTCGAAGGCCGCCTCGCCGATCTCGCCGCGCAGCATGTGAAACAGCATGGCGCACTTGCCGTAGCCCACGATGGACGAAGCGCCGTGGGTGCGGGTGGTGAAGGCGGCCAGGGGCTGGTCCTGGGCGGGCGGCATGGCGGCGAAGTCGCGCAGCCAGCCCAGGCGCATCTCCGCCGCGGCGGCCGGGCTCTCGTCCTCGCGGAAGGCGTGGTCGGCCAGGTAGGTGGTGAGGCCCTCCGACCAGTTGCCGCGCCCCCAGTCGGGGTACACGCCGTTGCCCCACCAGTTGTGCAGCACTTCGTGCCCCAGGGAGGTGGCGCGGATGAAGGGCAGCTTGAGCACGTTCACACCCAGATAAGTGAGGGTGGGCATGCCGAAACCCGTGGGTGTGGGGCTCGACACCACGCTGAACTCGGTGAAGGCGTAGGGGCCGATGCGCGCCTCGAAGCGCTCCAGATAGCGTGCCACGGACTCCAGGTAGCCCTCGGACAACCCGGCGATGGCCGGATGGAACCAGGTGCGCAGCCGCGCCTCCCGCCCGTCGGCGAGGCGCACGCGCCGCTCGGCCACGGTGTAAGGGCCCGCCATCAGGTCGATACCCTCGCCGGGATGGGGGAAGTCGAACGCCGCCTCGTAGCCCGAAGCGTCGTCGCGCTCGCGCAGCAGCCGTCCGGCCACCAGGCCGCGCTGCCCCGCCGGCAGCTTTAGGCGCACGCGATGGCTCGCCAGCAAGCCCTCCGGCGCGGGATACCAGCCGCTGGCAGCCGGCAGGAAGCTGCCCTCGGGCCCGGCAGCCGGTTCGATGCGGCCGAGGGTGTCGCGATGGCTGGATGCCCCGTCGGTGGCCGCCAGGGCGCCGCTCCAGCGCACGCTCACCACCCTTGGCCGGTCACTGGCCGGCAGCTGCCAGCGGCCCGCGCCCTCGGCCGCCAGAGGCCGCCCCTGGAAGCGCAATTCGCCCGCGGTGAAGCGCGGCGCCAGCACCACGGTGGTGGCGTCACCTGCGGGCACAGTCACCGTACCGGAACCCTCGAGACGGCGCGCCAGCGGGTCGAGGGCGAGGTCGAAGTCCAGCCGCGCCGGGGCGGCGTGGGCGAGGCCCGCCAGGGCCAGCAGCAGCGCGGCGACCGCGGTGCGCGTCACGGGGCCGCGGGCGGAAATCTGGCGATCACCTCGACCGTGCGGCCGTCGCGGCGCACCTTCAGCGGCAGCCAGGTGCCCGGCGCCTGGCGCTGCACCGCTTCGCTAACGTCGGCGGGCTCCGCCGGCGCGCGCCCGGCGATTTCCACCAGCAGGTCGCCCACCCGCAGGCCCGCCTGCTCGCCCAGGCCGCCCTTCTCGATCCGGCGTATCTGCACCCCGCCGCTGGCGGCTGCCAGCCACAGGCCCAGGCGCGGACGCGCGGCGTCCGGCTCCTCGCGGGCGGCGAGCCCGAACACCGCGTCGGCATAGCCGGGCCGCAGGCGCTGGCAGTCGTTCTCCGGCTCCCAGGGCAGCAGCACGGCGGGGTCGGCCACGCCCAGGGCGCGCAACTGGTGCGGCACGCCCCAGCCGTTCATCAGGTGGCCCGTGCCCATGATGCCCACCACCAGCGCGGCGGGGTCGCTGGCGCGGGCGGTGGCGATGCGCTCGGCCATGGCGCGATCCCACACCTGCTGGGCTTCGAGAAAGCGGCGGAAGGCCGGGTCGTCGCGGCGCGCCCGCTCGCCCGCGCCGTGCTGGGCAAAGCTCGCGAACAGGAATTCCTCGTAGGCCGGCTGGGGCGGCGCGGGACGCCCCACCTCGGCGCGCCACTCCGGCGGCAGGGCGTCGTAGCCCTTCTCGCCCACGGCGCGGGAGAAGTCGCGGTCCACATTCAGCGCCACCATGGGGATGCGGTGCATGCGGGCGAAGTGGAACAGCGGCAGGTACATCTGCGCGTCGTAGCCCCAGTTGCGCTGCCACTCCGTGGCCCGCAGCAGCTCCGCCTCGGAGAGCTCGCCGCGCACCCAGCGGTCGAGCACCGGCTGCACCCCGCGCGGGAACATCTCGAAGGCCATCACCATCCGCGGCTGGCGCGCGTGCAGCGCCGCCACGGTGTGCAACTGCCAGCGGTGGTGCTCGGGAATGTCGTGGCCCTCGCCCAGCAGCACCACGGGGCGCCCGGCAAGGCGCGCAAGCAGCGCGTCGGCACCCTCTTCGCGGATGGCGTTTTCCTGCAGCGAGAGCCAGCGCGCCGGCGCCACGCAGGCCTGCCCGCTGGCGGGCGCAGCCTCGGGCGCCGAGCGCAGGGCGGGTGACAGCAGCAGAACAACCGCGGCGGCGGCAGCGGCGAGAATCAGGGCACGGGTTCGCACGGGGGGAGGTCTCGGAGGGGTCAGGATGACAGGTCACAGACAGCCGCCGCCCCACACGGTTCGGCGCCCGTCAGTAAACCGAGCGCCCCCCGCTCACGTCGAACAGCTGGCCGGTGGAGAAGGAGCACTCGTCCGAGCACAGCCAGGCGGTGAGGGCGGCGATCTCCTCCGGCCGCACGAAACGGCCCTTGGGCACCTGCTCCACCATCCACTTCACCTTCTCGGGCGTGAACTGGTGGAGGATGTCGGTGTCCGCGGGCGAGGGCGTGACGGCATTCACCAGCACCTCGGTGTCGGCGCACTCGCGGCCCAGCGCCTTGGTGAGCGCAATGAGCGCCGCCTTTGAGGCGCCGTAGGCGGAGAAGTCCGGCGTGCCGTTCTTGCCGGCGATGGAAGCGATGTTCACGATCCGGCCCCAGTTGCGCGCCCGCATCCCCGGCACGAAGGCGCGGCAGCACAGGAAGCTGCCGGTCACGTTAACGTCCATCACCCGGCGGAAGGTGGCCACGTCGTAGTCCCACGTCTTGACGATGGGGCCGCCGATGCCGGCATTGTTCACGAGGATGTCCACCGCGCCGAGCGCGGCCTCGGTGGCCTGCGCCGCAGCGGCCACGGCGGCCTCGTCGGTGATGTCCAGCGACCTCGCCGACACCCGGCCCAGCGGCGTGAGCGCCCGTTCGGCTTGCGCGAGCGCGCCGGCGTCCATGTCCCACAGCGACACGCTGGCACCGCTTTCCAGCAGCCGGCGGGCAATGGCCAGCCCGATGCCGCGCGCCGCACCGGTTACCACGGCCGTGTGGCCGGACAGGTCGATGACATTCTTTCGCATGGTGCTCCCTCCAGTTCGGCGCGCAGTTTGCGGGCGGCGGCAGGCAGCGGCAATGGCCGTGCGCGGGCTTACGATGGCTGCCTACATCAACGAGGAGCCTGTCATGGCCAAAGCCGATACTGTTCCTCAACCCGCCCGGCATCGCCAACCTGGGCACCTTCTCCCAGGTGGCGGTGGTGTCCGGCGGCCGCACCATCCATGTGAGCGGCCAGCTCGCCTGGGACGCCGACGCGAAGCTGGTGGCTCCCGGCGACCTGGCAGCCCAGACCGACAAGGTGTTCGCCAACCTCGGCACGGCCCTGGCGGCGGCGGGCGCCGGGTTCGGCGATGTGGTGAAGCTCACCACCTACGTGGTCGACCTTCAACCCGACGACCGCAAGGTGATCGCCGCCATCCGCAACCGCCACCTGCAGGGCCACCTGCCCGCTTCCACGCTGGTGGGTGTGGCAGCGCTGGTGGAGGCCGGGGCGCGGATCGAAGTGGAGGCCGTGGCCGTCGTGCCCTAGCCGCCGGGGGTGTTCACGGGCCGATGTAAAGCCATATCATCTTACGAATTTGACCGCCGCGGCCCGCGCGGCTCTTCCGGAGATCGCCCATGAATGCCCCTGTCACCGTCTACCGGCTCGGCAAGCGCGCCGCGCCCGTCAACCCGCGCTGGACGGTGGAGCAGGTGCAGGCGCTGCTGGACCTGCCCCTGCCGGAGTTGTTGTTCCGCGCCCAGACGGCCCACCGCGAGCACCACGACCCCGCCCGGGTACAGCTCTCCACGCTGCTGTCCATCAAGACCGGCGGCTGCCCGGAGGACTGCGGTTACTGCCCGCAGTCGGTGCGCCACAGCACCGGCGTGGAGGATCAGGACCTCATGGCGCTGGACGCGGTGCTGGCCGCGGCCACGGCAGCCAAGGCGGCCGGCGCGTCGCGCTTCTGCATGGGCGCGGCCTGGCGCGGCCCGAAGCAGAAAGACCTGGAGCCGGTGCTCGAGATGGTGCGCGCCGTGAAGGCGCTGGGCCTGGAAACCTGCGCCACCCTGGGCATGCTCAGGGACGGCCAGGCCGAGCAGTTGCGCGAAGCGGGCCTGGATTACTACAACCACAACCTCGACACCTCGCCCGAGTTCTACGGCGACGTGATCCACACCCGCGAATACCAGGACCGCCTCGACACGCTCGAGCGCGTGCGAAACGCCGGGCTGAACGTGTGCTGCGGCGGCATCGTGGGCATGGGCGAGCAGGTCCGCGACCGCGCCGGCCTTATCGCCCAGCTCGCCAACCTCGATCCCTATCCCGAGTCCGTGCCCATAAACGCGCTGGTGCAGGTGGAGGGCACGCCGCTGCACGGCGAAGCGCCGGTGGACATCCTCGACTTCGTGCGCGTCATCGCCGCGGCGCGCATCACCATGCCGAAGGCGTTCGTGCGGCTGTCGGCCGGGCGGCAGCAGATGAGCGACGAGGGCCAGGCGCTGTGCTTCCTGGCGGGGGCCAACTCCATCTTCTACGGCGAGAAGCTGCTCACCACCGGCAACCCGGACGTGGCGCGCGACACGGCGCTGCTCGGCCGGCTGGGCATGCAGCCGCTCTAGGCGCTTGCCGGTCATGCCCGAGCGGGCTGTCCACGGGATGGACTTCAACGCCGCGCTGGACGCGCTCGACCATGCCAGCTTGCGCCGCCGCCGCCGGGTGGTGAGCGGGCATCAAGGCGCGCGGCTCACTGTGGACGGGCAGCAACTGCTCGCCTTCGCCTCCAACGACTACCTGGGCCTGGCCGCGGACCCGCGCATCGCCGAGGCGACGGCCCACGCCGCGCGGCGCTACGGCGTGGGTGCCGGCGCTTCCCACCTCATCAGCGGCCATCACGAGGCCCACGAGCGGCTCGAGCACGAGCTGGCGCGCTTCACCGGTCTGCCCGCAGCGCTGCTGTTTTCCAGCGGCTACATGGCCAACACCGGCATCGTGCCCGCCCTGGTGGGGCGCGGCGACGCGGTGTTTTCCGACGCCCTCAACCACGCCTGCCTGATCGACGGCGCGCGGCTGTCGCGCGCCACCGTGCACGTCTATCCTCACGCCGACACCGACGCCCTGGAGGCCGCCCTGGCGGCCTCGCGCGCGCCGCGCAAGCTGGTGCTGTCGGACGCAGTGTTCAGCATGGACGGCCACCTGGCGCCGGTGGCGCGGCTGGCGGCGCTGTGCGAGCGCCACGACGCCTTGCTGCTGCTGGACGATGCCCACGGCTTCGGCGTGCTGGGGCCCCACGGCGAGGGCACGCTGGCGCACCTGGGCGTGCGCTCGCCGCGCATCCTGTACCTGGGCACCCTGGGCAAGGCGGCCGGCGTGGCCGGCGCCTTCGTGGCGGGCGAGGCGCCGGCCATGGCCTGGCTGGCGCAGCGCGCCCGCACCTACGTGTTCACCACCGCTTCGCCGCCGCTGCTGGCGGCGGCCGTGTCCGAGAGCCTGCGCATCATCGCCGCCGAGCCCTGGCGGCGCGAGCGCCTGCGGAACCACGCACGGCGGCTGCGCGACTGCGCAGCCCGGCTGCCCTGGCGGCTGCTGCCCTCGGACAGCGCCGTGCAGGCGCTGCTCATCGGCCGGGCGGACGACACCATGACGGCCATGGAGGCGCTGTGGAGCCGCGGCCTGTGGGTGCCGGGCATCCGCCCCCCCACCGTGCCGGCCGACACCTCGCGCCTGCGCATCAGCCTCTCGGCGGCCCACGCGCCCGAGGACATCGAGGCGCTGTGCACGGCGCTCACCGCCGTGGCGGCCGAGCGGATGGCGGCATGAAGCACGAACCCGCAGCCGCCAACGCCGCCCTGGTAGAGCGCAGCCTGCGTGCCGTCTGGCACCCGTGCACACAGATGAAGGCCCACGAGCGCTTTCCGCTGATACCAGTGGTGGAAGCGCGCGGCTGCTGGCTCACCGACGCTGGCGGGCGGCGTTACCTGGACGCCGTGAGCTCCTGGTGGGTCAACCTGTTCGGGCACGGCGAGCCGCGCATCGTCCACGCCGTGAAGGCGCAGCTCGACCGGCTGGAGCACGTGTTGCTGGCGGGCTTCACCCACGAGCCGGTGATCCAGCTCTCCGAGCGGCTCGGCGCCCTCACGGGCGGCGCCCTGGGACACGCCTTCTACGCCTCCGACGGCGCCTCGGCCACGGAGATCGCCCTCAAGATGAGCACCCACTACTGGCGCAATTGCGGCCGGCCCGGCAAGAACCGCTTCCTGTGCCTGGCGGGCGGCTACCACGGCGAAACACTGGGCGCCCTGGCAGTGACGGATGTGCCGCTGTTTCGCGACGCTTACGAACCGCTGCTGCGGGCCGCCGCCACCCTGCCAAGCCCCGACTGGCGCGGCGCCGCGCCCGGCGAGGATGCCGCCGCCGTGGCGCAGCGGGCGGCTCTGGCTCTGGAGCAGCACCTCGAAGCCCACGCGGCGAGCACCGCGGCCATCATCGTGGAGCCGCTGGTGCAGTGCGCCGGAGGCATGGCCATGCACCACCCCGGCTACCTCGCGCGGGTGCGTGCGCTGTGCGACCGGTTCGAGGTCCACTTCATCGCCGACGAGATCGCCGTGGGCTTCGGCCGCACGGGCACCTTGTTCGCCCACGAGCAGGCCGGCGTGCGGCCCGACCTGCTGTGCCTCTCCAAGGGCATCACCGGCGGCTTCCTGCCGCTGTCGGTGGTGCTCTCCAGCGATGCTCTCTACGCCGCCTTCTACGACGACCACACGGCCCGCGGTTTCCTGCACTCCCACTCCTACACCGGCAACCCGCTCGCCTGCGCCGCGGCGCTGGCGGTGCTGGACATCTTCCGCGACGACCACGTGATCGCGGCGAACCGCGCCCGGGCACAGGCCTTCGATGCGCTGACCGGGCCGCTGCGCGAGGACGGGCGCGTGCGCCACTTCCGCCGCAGCGGCATGATCTGGGCCTTCGATGTGGCCGGTGCCCCGCCCGGATTTGCGCGGCGCTACGCCGAGGCCGCGCTGGCCGAGGGTGCCCTCATCCGTCCGCTGGGCGAAACGGTGTACTTCATGCCGCCCTACGTGATGGAGGCCGGGGAATTCGCGCTGCTGGTGCGCGCCGCCCGGCGCGCCCTGGATACAGCACTGGAGGCTTGAGATGGCACGCGGCCTGTTCATCACCGGCACCGACACGGAGATCGGCAAGACCCTGGTGGCCGCCGGGCTGATTCACGCCTACCGGCGCCTGGGGCTGCGCGCCGCCGGCATGAAGCCCGCGGCTG
This sequence comes from Rhodocyclaceae bacterium, assembly GCA_020248405.1. Classification (GTDB taxonomy): domain Bacteria; phylum Pseudomonadota; class Gammaproteobacteria; order Burkholderiales. The sequence goes on from JADCHQ010000046.1 coordinate 32,388, forward strand.
CGGGCTGCCGCGACACTCCGCATCCGCGCTGGAACGACGATGTGCAGACGCTGCTTGCCGCGGCCAACGTCCCCGCGCCGCTGGAGGAAGTGAACCCGTATCTGTTCGATGAGTGGATCGCGCCCCACATCGCCGCTGCCCGCCACGGGGTGGAGGTGAGCCTGGACGTCCTGGTGCAGCGCTTCGAGGCGCTGGCGCGGCGCGCGGACGCGGTGGTGGTGGAGGGCGCGGGCGGGCTGCTCGTGCCGCTCAACGGGCGCGAAGACTTCGCCCACCTGGCCGTGCGGCTGGGCCTGCCCGTGGTGCTCACCGTGGGCATGCGGCTGGGCTGCATCAATCACGCATTGCTCACCCAGGAAGCGATCCTGTCCCGCGGGCTCACCTTCGCTGGCTGGGTGGCCAACCGCATCGACCCGGCCATGCAGGCCGCCGAGGAAAACCTCGCCACCCTGAAGGCGCGGCTGCACGCCCCGCTGCTGGCCGACCTGCCTTACCTGCATTCGCCCGACCCGGCCGCCATCCGCATCGCGCTGCCGCCGGGGGCGTAAATCCTGGCGCGGCGGGCGCAACAGGAGTTCGCCTTGGCAGGAAGGGGTTTCGATCCCCTTTGATGCCGCGTTTGTCAAAGCCCCCCGGGGTGCGGTACGCAAACACGTGCGGGGGCGATCCTGACTATCCAGGATGACAGCCCCGGGCTGGGGAATCCCGACTGCTGCCCGTACTGACCGCGATCTCCTCACTTGCGGGAGGTGGCTCCACGGGACTGCACCCCCGACAGGAGCGATGACACGCTGGGCATGTTCCCGCTCGGCCAGGCGGTAGCGACCCGTGCCCCTCAAGTTTCAGCGGCTCCTGCCGTAATAGCTCCCGTACTACCCTAGAAACGGGGCTAATTGACTCCAACCGGAACGATGTAGCTCCAGCCTTGCGTCGGTAGCGCGTGCTCACCCCCCTCATGACCCCGCCCTGTCAC
>JADCHQ010000005.1 GCA_020248405.1 Rhodocyclaceae bacterium
CATGAACCGCTGCTGGCTGCAAGGCGCCCTGGGCGATGCATTGCATGCGGTGCTGTGCGCGGCGGGCTACAACCTGCGCTGGTTGATGCGGGCGATGGTACGTCTGGGCCTGAGGGCTGATTTTTTGCGCCCGCTGTTGCTATGGCTGCTGGCGGCCACCGCGGAAAACGTCAGCGCCGATGCGCCACGGTGGCCGATGATCGCGCCTCGGTTTGCTGCTGCGGGATGGGATCGTGGCCCTGGCGGGTGAGGGGGTGGAATTGGATGAATTTTGCAGGGGCGACGACGTAGGCCGTCGCAAATACACGCGGAGGGCGCAGCCACCTGCGTCCGCGTTCTTTCGGTGTGAGGGTGGGCTTCATTCAATTACCCATTCGGTCTGACGCCGTGTCGCCGCGGCGCGTGGCGCCGAAACGGCACGCCCATGGGCAAGGGACACCAGAACACCTCTTCGGCTGGCGGTCGCCACCCCGGCACGCGCACGCCAGACCGCCGTGCGCCGCAGCGCCCCAAACCCTGCCCCGTGAAGAGTGCCGTTCGCCCAACGCGCCGGGAAGCCAGGACGCCCGAAGGACGCCCTCACCCGCCTTCGCGGGCCAGCCGCCCGGGCAGATGGATGCCTGCGGCCAGGGGTTGCCGCCACGGCGCGTGCGCGCTCGTGCATGGCCTGTCTCATTGTCGTTGTCGCCGGCGCCCCTGGGCTCGCCGGTGTGGCCTGCTGCGCTGCGGCGTGGGCATGACCGGAATAATCACACCACACCGCACCGCGCCCGCCTCGTGTTTCTGGGCGGATGGCCAGACCAAACGTAAAGGAAGTTCAGGGGCGCCTCAAGCTCGGCACGCCGCCTCCCGCGGCGCAGTCCGCGCGCGAGCTGGCGATGACGCTTCGCCGCGCCGGGGAACTCCGCCCGCTTCAGTGCCGCAAGAGGTTGAACCCGCCCGGCGCGGGCAGCGGCTGGGCAGGCAGCACTTCGGGGCACACCTCCACGGTAGCGACACGGCAATCGCGCAGCAGGTCGCGGATGGAGGTTTCCACGGCGGCCACATGGTCGGTGGGCGCCAGCGGCCAGACGTGGGCGTGGCGGGCCTCGGGCTCCAGGGGCGAGAACAGGTCCACGCGCACGCTGCTGCCCTCGCGCGCGCTCACTTCCGCCCACGGCTCGCCGTAGGCGCCCCGCAACTGGCGCAGGGCGGCGGAGGCAAACAGGTTGAAGCGCAGTTCGCCGGCGTGGAAGGCGCCTTCAGCCAGCGCGGTGTACCAGGGCCGCGGTGCGCGCGGGAGGGCGAGCAGCGACAGGCCCTCCTGACCCAGTTGCCAGGCCAGCTCCTGCGACACGGCCATGCCCCAGCGGCCCACGGGGCCGGCGGTTTCCAGGAACGTGGGCAGGGTGGCGGGCGTGACCGAGGCGCCCGCCAGCAGCCGCAGGTGCACGCGCTCCTCGGCGCTGTCCACGTGGATGGGGGCAGGCGGCAGCAGGTCGGCCCCGGCGGCGGCCTCGAGGCTGCGCACGGTGCGAAACAGCAACCCCGGTGCCACCGCCGCCGCGGCCTCGGGTGCGGCCAGGGCGTTGGACAGGCCAAAGGATTCCACCGGCCCCAGGGCACCGGCGTTCTTCATGAGCTGCGTGAGTGCCGCCGCCTTGAGCAGCACGCCGTGCAGGCTGGCGGGGGCCCGGCCTGCCGTCACCAGCAGCACCGGCAGCAGGAACAGGCGGGCCAGCAGCGACGTTTCTTCCAGGTCGCCCTGGCTGGCGTTGATGGCCGCGTCCACGGCAGCCGCCAGGGCCCGCGCCGGGGCGCCCGGGGGCGCCAGCGCCAGCGCCGACGCCACGGCCTGGTCGTCACCCCCCAGCAGCAACCGCGCCACGGCCCGCGCCGCTTCGGCCTGGGCCTGCGGCCGATCGCCCGCCCGCGCCGGATCGGCCAGCGCCAAAACGGCCGCGTGCAAAGGATGATCGGCCGGAAACGTTGCGGCAGGACGGGGATCGGGCAAGCAGGGCATGGCGCGGGGGGGCTCGGCGGGCGGGCGGAAGGGGCAGCCGCGTATTATCCCCAGCCCGGCCATGGCGGCAAAGCGCGGCGCCACCCACCGGCGCCCCCTGCTGCCCTGCGCTGGCCCCGTATGATGGCCGCGCGCAGGCGTCCGCCATGGCCGCGGCTGCGCCTGCTGCCACCGTGAACTTCCTCGCCCATCTCTACCTCTCGCCGCCCCTGCCTGAGGCCTGGCTCGGCAGCCTGCTGGGCGATTTCGTGAAAGGGCCGGTGGAGGCCGCGGGCGTTGGGCCCGCGGTGGCCGATGCCATCCGCCTGCACCGCGCCGTGGACCGCTTCACCGACGCACACGCCACCGTGCTGGCGGCGAAGGCGCGCTTCGCGCCCGGCGCCCGGCGCTTTGCGGGCGTGGTGCTGGATGTGGCCTTCGACCATTTCCTGGCCCGCGACTGGCAGCGCCACCACCACCTGCCGCTGGAGCGCTTCGCCAGCCAGGTGTACGCGGCCCTGCAACGCGCGCCCCAGCCGCTGCCCGAGCGCTTCACGGGCATGCTGCCGCACATGGTGTCCCAGGACTGGCTGGTGTCGTATCGCGAACCGGCCGGCGCACAGCGGGCGCTGCAGGGCATGAGCCGGCGCCTCACCCGCGGCACGGGGCTGCTGGCGGCGGCGGCCGAACTGCACGCGCGCTACAGCGATATCGAGGCGGATTTCCATCGCTTCTTTCCGGCGCTGCGCAGCGCCTTTCCCATGGCCGGGGAAAACCCCATCGCCTAGAATCCGCAACGGCTCCGGGCCTTTGCCCGGCAACCCGCGCGGGAAAGCGCATGGTTCAAACGGACTATTACATGCAACAACAACGCAACAAATCGGGCTTCATGGCCGCGGCGGCCGGATTTGCCTTCCTGGTGGTGGTGGCGCTAGCGCTCATGAGCGGCAGGTCCGCCACGCCGCCGGCACCCGCAGGGCCAGCCGCCCAGTGGCCAGCCGCCGCCCCCGAAACAACCCCGCCCGCCGACGCGGCCGCAGCCGCGCCCGCATCGGCCGCACCAACGGCCACCGCAAGCGCGCCGAGGGCCCAGCCGCCCGCCGAAATTCGCGCCGCCCTGGATGCGTCGAAACCCGCCACGGGCAGTCTGGTGAGCCGGGTGTACTTCGCCTCCGGGTCATCGGCCCTGGACGAGGACGGCCGGGCCAGCGTGCAGCGCGCCGCCAGGACCCTGTCGGCCGGGCTTGCGGCCCGCGTTGCCCTGTCGGGCTACGTGGATGCTTCCGGCAATGCTGCCACCAATGCCGAACTGGCCAAGCATCGTGCCTTGGCGGTACGCGAGGCGCTGCTGGCGGCGGGCGTGCCCGCCGAGGCAGTGGACCTTCGCAAACCGCAGCAGATCACCGCCGGGGGCAGTCCCGACGAGGCGCGCCGCGTGGATCTGCTGCTGCAGCGATAACCCGGCAAACGGCCGCAGCCATGGCACAACCCCGCCACATCCTCGCCATGGGGGGCGCATTTCTCGCCGACCCCGACAACAACTTCGCGCTCGAGCGCTACTTCCGCGATCTCACCGGCAAGGCCGCGCCCAAGGTGCTGTTCGTGCCCACGGCCAGCGGCGACAACGAGCCCTATCAGTTACGATTCTTCCAGGCCTTTGCGCGGCTGGGTTGTCAGCCAGCGGTGCTGCCATTCTTCAAGCGCACGCCCCGCGATCTGGAAGCCTTCGTGCTGAGCCACGATGCCATTGCCGTGGGTGGCGGCAACACCCGCACCATGCTGGCCGTGTGGCGCGACTGGGGCCTGGACGCCATGCTGCGCAAGGCGCACGAGGCGGGCATCGTGCTGGGCGGCTCCAGCGCCGGTTCCATTTGCTGGTTCGAGGACGGCATCACCGATTCCATCGCCGGCCCGCTCACCCTCCTGCCCTGCCTGGGCATGGTGGCGGGCAGCAACTGCCCGCACTACGACAGCGAGAAGGACCGCCGGCCCGTATTCCAGGCCATGATCGCCTCGGGCGCGGCGAGGGACGGCTACGCTGCCGATGACGGCACGGGGCTGCACTTTGTGGACGGCGCCTTCGCGGGGGCCGTGGCCAGCCGGCCCGCGTCCATGGCGTGGCGGGTGCGCCGCGAGGGCACTGCCGCGGTGGAAGAGGCCATCGAGCCGCGCCGGCTGGCTCCGGCATGAACCATTGGGTCATGCTGGTGGGCGCCATCTTCTTCGAGGTGGCCGGCACCATCTGCATGAAGCTCTCCGAGGGCTTCACGCGGCCGTTGCCCTCGGTGCTGATTTTCCTGTTCTACGGCGTGGCCTTCACGCTGCTCACGCTGGCGCTGAAGAAAATCGACGTGAGCGTGGCCTACGCCGTGTGGTCGGCCGTGGGCACGGCGGTGATTGCGGGCATCGGCATCGTGTGGTTCAGGGAACCGCTCACGGCGCTCAAGGTGGCGAGCCTGCTGCTGATCGTGGCTGGCATGGTGGGGCTGAACCTGGGAGGCGCGTCCCACTGAAAAAAGGCTGACAGGCGCCCGGCGAGGCGCCGGGTCAGTCCTTCTGCTTGGCCGAGGCGGCGAACGAATAAGCCGCCAGTGCCCGAGGGTTGAACACGCGCAGCAGTTCGGGGCTGAGGTGCTCGGGGTCCACCACGCCGGCGACGGAAAGATCCGGCCTCTCGTCCAGGTCGACGATGGACGCCTCCTCGGCGGTGCGCTCCCGCTCGTAGATCATGACCCGGGGCCTGAGCGAATCGTTGCCGGGCGCCACCACCAACCCGCAACTTCCGTCGGAAAGGCCAACGAAGGTACCCGGCGGATAAACGCCCAGCATCTTGACGAAGGCGGTGACGATCCTGGCGTCCAGTTTGCTTTCCTGGTCGCGCCACAGCCGGCGCATGGCCTCGTCGGCCGAGAGCGGTTCAACCTGCGGTGACTCGGGCGCACGCAACTCATCGTAGGTGTCCACCACGGCAATGATCCTGGCCACCAGACCGATCTGTTCGCCTTTTTTGCCGGCGGGGTAACCGCTGCCGTCCAGCCGTTCGTGGTGGTCTTCCACGGCAGCGATTACAGCTTCCGAAAACGCTTCGCTTAGCCGCAGCGCCTCGACGCCCCGCCGGCAATGCTCGCGGTACAGCATCTCCTCTGGCTTCTTGCGCGACGCCGTCTGGACCACCCACTGGGGAATCATGGTCTTGCCAACATCATGGGCCAGGGCGGCCTGGGCGACCTGGGCAATCGCCTGTTCGGGTAGCTGGAGCTTTGTCGCCAGGAACACCGACAGCATCATGCAGTTCAGGCCGTGATGCTGCTCGATCTCGCTCGACTGGGTGATCAGGTAGAGCAGCTTGTCCGACTCGCCCACGCTTTTGGCAATGTCTTCCGTGAGACCTCGCACCAGCACACCGCCCTGCTTGGGATTGTCCCGCAGCATGAGGAAGGCTTCCCGCACCTGAACAGCCGATTTGGCCCACTGCCGTTCAGCACGCGCGAGGCGGTCGCGTTCCAGTCGCTCCCGATCGGGCGCGGGGAGCGTGGGAGGCGTGGGAGGCGTCGGCTGCGGCGCCGCGGGCTCCGGTGGTGCCGGCTCGGCGGACACCTTGACCGGGTGGCAACGGCTCTTGGCCGGGATCCAAGACAGGTTTTCCGCGCCAAGCGCGAGCACTCTGCGCAACTGCGACTCGTCGGAAATCAAGAAACGGCTACGCGAGAAATCGTGCGACGTCCAGGCCAGGTTGATGCAGATGAAAGTGCCCACCACCGGCTTCGCATCGCCCAGCGGAACGGGTTGATCGGACTCAAACATCGCAAACCACCATGTGCAAGCACCGCAGGAAACGGACCACAGCCAGGCGCCCAGGGGCGTGCGCAACCCTGCCAGCCGCCCACCAGGGAAGGGAGTCTGCCATGCCGTGCGCAACTCTGCTGCCCGGGACGCACCCCTTCACAGCAATTCCACTTCCTGCCCCACGCGCAGACCGAGCATCTTCGCGGCGCTTCCGCCGGGCATGGCCACCTCCACCAGGCCGACGCTGTTGACGTACCAGAAACCCTTGCCGGGCGGCGCCTCGGCAAACACCCGCGCATGACCGAACTCCATGCGCCGGATGCGCAGCCGCCGCTCGGTGGACAGGGCCGAGCCGCGCAACCCCGTGAAGGTATTGCCGTAGTGATCCACGTAGATGATGCGCGGCAGGTCTTCGCCGGGCAGCAGCACCTCGGGGGCATCCACCTGCCGGACGGTTTCGTTGGGGAATTCCCCGGTGGCCACGGCCGCGGCCACGGGCGCGAACACGTCGCGCCCATGAAAACTGGGGGAGGCATCGTCGGGCCACTTGGCAATGCGCCACGCCACCTTGAGGGTGCCTCGGGCCCAGATCACCGACAGTAGTCCGTTGTCCGGGCCAATGTAGGTACGCCCGTCCACGCGCGCCACGATGCCGCCACGCGCAGTGCCCACGCCCGGGTCCACCATCGTCAGGAACACATGGCCGCGGTGCTGGCGCTGGGCCAGGGCCGCCAGCAGGTGGGCGGAGGAGCACACGTCGAAACACGGCGCCTCGTGCAGCAGGTGAACGATGCGCACGCCCGGGGCATAGCGGTCGAGCACGGCCTCAACCTGCCCCACGTACAAGTCGGAGGCGCCAAAGTCGGAGAACAGCATCAAGGCCATGGAGCCACGCGGTTCAGGTGTCGCCGGGCGGCGCGCCCGCCGGATGCGTCTCGGGCTGTGCAGGCGCTTCGTACCAGCGCTCGGGGGGGACGACCTTGGGCACCGCGGGGTCTTCGTAGTATTGAGGCGACATGATCTGCACGCCGTACTCGTTGAACACGTCCTGGATGGCCGCGTGCAGCAGGCTCATGGCCTCGGCGCGCAGCCGCGGCGCCCCGGGGCCCGCGTAGGCCACCAGTTTGTACTCCACGTAGAAGTCCGACAGCGCCGTCTGCACCACGTAGGGGGCCGGCTCGGCAAGGATGCCACGGGTGCGCCGCGCCGCCTCCAGCAGCAGGGCGTGCACCTGCCGCCACGGCGTGTCGTAGCCGATGGTGACGGCGGTGTGGAGAATGAAGCCGGGCCCGCCCGCCACGCGCGAGAAGTTGCGCGTGGTGTTGGACAGCACCAGGGCGTTGGGCAGCACGATCTCCTCGCCCAGGCCGGAGCGCACGCGGGTGGCAAACATGCCCAGCTCGGTGACCGTGCCCTCCGTGTCGCCGATGCGCACGAACTCGCCCGCGCGCAGGGTACGCGAGTACATGAGGATCAGCCCGCTGGCGGCCTGGCCCACCAAGCCCGAGGCGCCGATGGACACCATCAGCCCCACCAGTACCGACAATCCCTTGAAGGCCTCGGAATCGGCCCCGGGAAGGTAGGGATAGGCCATGGCCAGGGCGAACAGCCACACCACCAGCGACACGAGCCGCCGCGTGGGCCCCGCCGTTTCGGAGTCCAGCCAGCCCAGCCGGATCTCGCCGTCGGCCACCCGGTCGAAAAACGCCCCCAGGGCCGCCACCACCCAGCGGGCGATGAGCACGATCACCGCCACCATCACCAGGCCAGGCACGGCCCCCACGATGGCGAGCCCGGTTTCCTGCAGCACGCCCAGCAGGTACTCGCGCAGCCGCTCGCCCCACGGGCGGCTCCATGCAAACCGGCCCAGCACGAACGTGAGCCACACGTAGGTGCCGAACAGGCCCAGCGCCCAAGCCGCCAGCCACACCAGCCTGCGCGCAGCACCGGTGACGGCGCCGGCATTGAGCGCCGCCACGCCCGACACCTTCAGCCGCTCGGCGTGACGGGCAGCCATCTCGGACAGGCGCACCCCCAGCCGGCGGTTGACCGTGGCGAGCGCGCGCAGCAGCAACAGCCACACCACGGTGGCGGCCGCGGCCAGGCTGGCGGCGCGCGCCAGGGCCAGTGGGTCGGAGGACTCGCGCGCGGCAGCCACAGCATCCTGCAGGCGCTGGCGCGCGGCCTCGGCGGCCACTTCGGGCGCCTCGCCCGCGGCCGCTTCGGCATCGCCGGGCGCAATGGCGAACACCGTCTTGCCGTCGATTTCGAGGAATCGTCCCTCGGGCGCCTCGCGCAGGGTCACGCGGCCCGGTCCACCATTCTGCAGCGCGGCCTCGATGCGCGCCCGGGCGCCCAGCACGCGATCGGCAGGCCCGTAGCCGAAGGCCGGCGCACGCAGGGTTGCGATCTCGCGGTTGTGGAACACCAGCACGGCGGGTTCCACCGGGGCGGTGACCGCTCCGGCCCCACAGCAGGACAACAGCGCCAGCACCCCGGCGGCGAACCGCAGGACCGCCCGGCGCGCAACCATCAGCCGCGCCCCCGGTACGGCGCCACGCCGGGGTCGGGCACCCACACGCCCGCCGGCGGGCGGCCGGTCTGCCAGAAGACGTCGATGGGCATGCCGCCGCGGGGGTACCAGTAGCCGCCCAGCCGCAACCAGCGCGGCGCCAGCAGCTTCACCAGGCGCTGGGCAATCTGCACCGCGCAGGCCTCGTGAAACGCACCCACGTTGCGGAAGCTGCCCAGGTAGAGCTTGAGGGACTTGCTCTCCACCAGCCAGCGCGCGGGGACGTAGTCGATCACCAGGTGGGCGAAGTCGGGCTGCCCCGTCACCGGACACAGGGAGGTGAACTCCGGTGCCGTGAAGCGCACCACATAGGGATGAGCCGAACCCGGCGCCGCAATGCGCTCGAGCAGGGCATCCTCGGGAGAAAGCGGAGCGGCCACCACGCTGCCGAGTTGAGAGAGGGTGGTCCGGGTACGACGGGCGGGCATGAAGAGGCTGCGAATGGCGAGACCGGGATTGTGCCTTCGCCCCGTGCCCCTGTCTCCCCCCTGGAAGCCCCCGGGCTTGCGGCCTTCAGCCCGCCGGAGCCACTGTGCCCTGCGCCACGCGCCCCCAGCCAACACCGGATCCAGCCCAAGACCGGCGCGGCAACCCATCCGGCGGCATTGCCGATCGCCCGGAGACCGGTGATCGGCCCGCGGAACAGAATCGGATCGGCATCCAGGGGTCGACAATCCCCCGACCGCCTCTCCCCAACGCGGATCGGCGATCGCAGATACCAATCCGTTGGATACAATTTTGCTTGCACGAATCGTGCTGATTATCACAGCATCCCCCTGATGAAGGGTTTTCCGTAACAAAAGGGGCCGCATGAACGCATTGAAGGCATTTGCTGGCGCGCTGGCATTGACCGCGGGCGTCCATTTGCCGGCGCAGGGCGCCATCGGCGTGACCGCGAATCCGCTCACACCGTCGGACATTGGCGCGCGCATCCGCTGGGGTGGAAGCGGCTTTGAGGCGGCGCTGTTCGACAACGATCCGCAGGACTTCAGCACCACGCTCAATCCCGTCGGAACACCAGCGTGGGTTTTGGGTACTCCCTATGCGTTCCAGGTGACGTTCGACGGCAGCACCGGAGTCCTCGGCCTGAGCGTCGACTTCAACAACGACAGTACCTTCGGCGCCGGCGAGTCCATCTCCAGGAGCGCTTTTAGTTCTCCCGGCCTCGCGAGCTATCAGGGCTACAGCTTCAGATATCTGCAGATTTCGGGCAACGAGTCAGGAAGTTCCGCCCGGTCAAACCTGTCTGCCCTCAGCATCAACGGGTTTTCTCAGGCAGACGTTGTCCCCAATGGCAGTCTGCTGGACGTCTACTACGGTGACAGCGGCAATCTGCTCACGCCGATCACCATCGGCGGTACCCTGACATTCACGTCGCCCGGCACGTCCTTCGAGCGGCCGTCCTGGAATGTCCGCTTCATCTCGCCAGACCAGATACCCGTGACACCTGTACCCGAACCAGGATCGCTGCCGCTAGTGGCGCTTGGCCTGCTGGGTCTGGCAGTGGCTTACCGCCGAAAGCGGGCCTGAGCTGTTTCGCTGTCCGTGCCTCTGGGGAGCGCAACGCCCGGTTCCTGTATGGCGCGTTCACCAAGCTGACGGGGGCACCTGCCCGATCAGCCGGTGCTGGCGCTGCGACTGCGGCCATGGGCCTTACTTACCGCGACTCGTGCCGTCGCATGGCCGCGTCTCGTGGCTGCGGAGCGTGCGCAGATTTCCCAAAGTCCACCATCAGCCCGACGAATCCATACACACCCGCGCCACGTGCCCGCCCGCCACCACCGAGTGGACGGCGCGATCATCGCCGCAGGTCATGAGCACCCTGAGCAGCTCCCCGGCGTCCCGGGCACGCGCGCTGCGCAGGGCGAGCAGCGGCGTCGCCCGGGGATCGAGCACCACCACATCGGCACCGAGCCCGGCGGCAAGATTGCCTGTGCGCCCAGTCATGTCCAGGGCCCGCGCCGCGCCGGCGGTGGCCAGCCACAACAGGTACGCGGGCGAGAGCAGCGCGCCGCGCAGCCGCGCCACCTGGTAGGCCGCGCCCATGGTGGCCAGCATGGACAGGGTGGTGCCCGCCCCCACGTCGCTTGCCAGGCCCACGGCGACACCAGCAGCACGCGCCGCGGCGGCATCGAACAACCCGCTGCCGAGAAACAGGTTGGAGGTGGGGCAGTGGGCCAGCGCCGCGCCGGCCTCCGCCAGCCGGGCACGCTCGCGGTCAGACAGGTGGATGCCGTGCCCGAACACCGCCCGCCGTCCCAGCAGGCCGAAGCGATCGAAGGCATCGGTGTAGTCGCGCGCATCCGGGAACAACCGGGCGATGAGCGCCAGCTCGTCGCGGTCTTCGGCCAGGTGGGATTGCAGCCAGGTGCCGGGATGACGGCGCCACAGGTCGGCAGCCGCCTCGATCTGTGCCGGCGAACTGGTGCCGAGGAAGCGCACGGTCACCGCACAGCCGAAGCGGCCGCGGCCGTGCCAGCGGCCAATGAGCGCCTCGGTCTCCGCGCAGCCGCCGCGGGCATCGTCGGGGAGGCCCGGCGGGGCGTTGCGGTCCATGAGGCTCTTGCCGGCGATGAGCTGCAGACCGCTGCCCTGGGCGGCCTCGAACAGTGCATCCGCCGAGTGGGCGTGGACGCTGCCGTACACCGCCGCGGTGGTGGTGCCGTTGCGCGCCAGTTCGGCGACGAAGTGCCGGGCCAACGCGTGCACCACGGTAGGATCGGCCAGTTCGCGCTCGGCCGGGAAGGTATACCGCTCCAGCCAGGGCAGCAGGCTGTGGCCCATGGCGCCCATGACACCGAGCTGCGGGTAGTGCACGTGGCAGTCGATCAGGCCTGGCAACACGACACGGTGACCCAGCGGCGTCTCGGGCACACCCGCCGGCAGCAGCGTGTGCGCCGCCGGTCCGAAGGCCTCGATGCGCCCGTGGCGCACCACCAGCCGGGCGTCGGATTCCCAGCCCAGCGCCTCGCCGGGGGCCGCGAGGAAGGGATCGCGCCGCAGAAAGGCCGCCTGGCCACGCAGGGCGAAGGGCTCGGGCGTAATCATGTACACGCCGCGCATCGGGCAACGCACGGCCACCGGACGGATTACCGGCGGCAGACCCGCCGACCGCCAGGCAAGCGGCTGACTGCGGCCCGGACCACCGCCCCTAGGGCTCCAGGGGGTCGAGGAAACGGCCGCGCATTTCGGCCACGTGCGCAGGCACGGGCCGCCGGGAACGCTGTGCAATCGCCAACTCGGCCTGCACCGACCACGCACCGTGCACGCCGGCATCCTCTTGCAGGACCCAGTCGTCGATTTCCTCCATGGGCACGCGCAGCTCGTCCGGCACGGGTCCATCTTGGGCAAGAGGCCGGCTCACCAGGCGCACGCGCAGCTGATTGCCCTGGACGCCGCCAAGCTCAGCCCAGACGCGCTCCACCTCGCCGTTGTCGGTTTTGAATGCAAGCTTCACCAATACCTTGTCAGGGTGGCGGGAGTGCAGCGCCAGCATGCGCTCCACCGACTGGCGCGCGCGTGCCCGGGCTTCGAGCAGCAGCGGGTCTTCCGGGTCGACCCACTGTCCCTCCTCCGGCGTGGCAAAGGCGGCGGCCGCCTCGGAGGCCAGCTGCGGATTGCGCCACATGGCAAGGGCGAGCCCCGCGCTCAGGGCGCTCAGGGCGCCGAACAGCCAAGCAGGCCATGGGGCCGCAGCGCGCGTGCCGAGCGCTGCGAACAAGGCAAACAGGCCGGCAATCGCCCACATGAGGACAATGCTCTGGCGTGGGGTGACTCGCATGGTGTTCTACTCCCGGGTCGAAAGAAGAAAAGCGCGCCCTGAAACCCCTGCGGCGCCCGAGGGCAGGGCGGGCCCGGAGGGCTCCGTGAATGCCGCCCGTAAGGCGCTTCGGCGCCAGCACGACCCCGCTCACGCTGGCCGCCTTAGAAGCCCACGTCTCTGCGCCCCGGCATTCCACAGGCCCGCACCCTCCTGCCCCGGCGTGCATCCTCAATCCGCCGCCTCGCCCCGCTCACGGGCGCGCTTCAGCTCCCGCGGCGCGTAGGACGAAGCGGCGGCTCCCTCGGTGGCCATGACCTTGAGGTACAGGGCCTCCAGCTCGGGGGCGGCTTGGCGCAGCGCGCGCTCGGCCTGGGGCAGGTGCAGCAGCGCGCGCAGGGCGTGCAGCCACCGCACCCAGCCGGGCACCCAGATGCGGCTGCGCCGCCGGCCCATGCCCTCGACGATGCGCTGCGCGGCCTGCCGGGGGGTCATGGCGCGGCGCATGGGCGCCGGCACGGTCTGGCGCAGGCGCACGAACCCGGGGTGCTGCTCGCCGTCCTCCACCAGCGGCGTACGCACCCAGGAGGCGTGGATCACGCCCACGTCCACGCCATGCGCGGCCAGCTCGATGCGCCAAGCGTTGGCCATGGCCTCCACCGCCGCCTTGGACGCGGCGTACGCCGACATCATGGGCGGGTGGGCGAAGCTGGCCACCGAGGCGGTGAGGCAGACATAGCCGCGCGCCGCCTTCACCGCCGGAAGCGCGGCGCGCACGGTGTGAAAGCTACCCATCACGTTGACCTCGATGCACCGCCGCCAGGCCGCGGGGTCGGTGTAGGCGAGCGGTCCGAAGGCAGCCATGCCGGCGTTGGCCCACACCACGTCCAGCCGCCCGTGCCGCTCCAGAGCGGCCTGCACCGCAGCCTCGCAAGCGGCAAGCGACGCAATATCGCAGGGGATGGCCAGAGGCCGCGGGCCGCCCTCGCGGGCCAGGGCCTCGGCCTGGGTCGCGAGGCCGGGTGCATCCTGATCCACGAGCACGGCAGACGCGCCGCGGCGCTGCAGTTCCGCGGCACCCGCCGCGCCAATGCCGGAGGCCGCCCCGGTGACGAGCACCACCTTGCCGCGCAGATCGCTGATGGCACTGCCCACGCGCTTCACCCGGCCGGTTTCGCGGCCGTGGGGCTCGACGACGGGCGCTCCGGCATGGGCCGCGCCGCCCGCCCCGGGACAGCCGCGCCAGGCCAGGTACTGAGGCTCGACCCCGACTCGGGGGCGGCGTCAGAGCCGGATAATGCGTTGTTGATGAGCGCCATGGGTCGTCGAAGGAAGTTCAGGGTAGCGGCACGCCCGCGTCGAGGCTGGACGCGTGCAACGAGCATAAACGCCGGGGCGCCGTGCGTCACGGCCTCCCGGGGCCAGGCGGGCTACCATGACCACGGTCACGGGAGCTGGCGGATGAACAGCGTGCTTCGGGTTCTGGGCGGAGTGCTTCCCCTGCGGCGCAGCGCTCGCGTTCGCGGCCGCAGGAGCCGCGCGGGGCGACATTCAGCCGCTGTGGATGCTGCCGCTGGCCTTGCTGACCATCTGGGGTGGCGCGACGTGACGCAGACCCGCCATGCGGTGCTGCGCAACTACCCGGTGATCGGATAGCTGCGTTTCCTGCTGGAGCTCATCCGGCCCGAGATGCGCCGGTACTTCATCGAAGGCGACAACGAGGCCGTGCCCTTCTCGCGCCAGCAACGCTCGCTCGCCCAACAGCAGTCCAAGGCGGGGGCCGGCGAGCCCCGCTTCGGCACGCCGCTGGATGCGCGCGCCGTGGGCCACGAGTGGGTCAATCACGCCTTGGCCCCCGCCCAATTGCCAACGCACGACTTCCGCGTGACCATCGGTGCGGGCGGCATCTCGTGCACGCAACCCTATGCGGCCAGCGTGTTCAACATCTCGAGCATGAGCTTCGGCGCCCTGTCGGCCAGCGCCATCGTGGCGCTCAATGCCGGGGCCCGGCGCGGCGCCGCCAGAGTTCACCGACCACGTGGGCGCGCCGCTGCAGGAGGGCTTGCCGCTGGTGCACAACACGCTCGTCGGACTCAACCTGCGCAACCGCATCCGCCTGGGCTGCGCGGGCAAGGTGATCGGCGCCTTCGCCGTGGCGCTGGGCGCCGATTGGTGCAACTCGGCGCGCGGCTTCATGTTCGCGCTGGGCTGCATCCAGACCCAGACCTGCCACACGGGCCGGTGTCCGACGAGGGCGAGCGGGTGTACCGCTTTCACCAGAACACACTGCAGGCCCTCAAGGATGGGGTGCAGGCGGCGGGCCTGCACCACCCCCGCGAGATCACCGCCCAGCACATCGTACGGCGCGCCAGCCAGCACCGCGTCCGGCTGCTGGCCCGCGAGCTGACCTTCGTGGCGCCCGGCGCGCTGCTCGAAACCGTGGAAGGCTGCGCCGAGTGGCCCGCAGCGGTGTGCAGCATTCACTGGCCCATGGCGCGTGCCGATTCCTTCAGGGTGTGAGCGTTCTCCGGACGAGGACGCGAGGCCTGCCCGCAAGGGCTTCGGCCGGGGTGCCCAGAGCAACCGCCGGCCTGTTCCCCGGCCGGACGGCGCTTGCCTTCGGACGAGGCTGCTGACACCACGGTGTCAGCAGCCCCGGAGCAGGCTCAGCACCTGTGCGCGCTTTGCGCACGCCTTCAAGGACACTTCCCGTGCACGAAAACGATGCCGTCAATTGGTTTGAAATACCTGTCGCAGACCTGCCACGCGCGCGGCGCTTCTACGAGACTGTACTCGCCGTCACCCTCGAGCCGAGGCACATGGGGCTGATGCAAATGGCGATCTTTCCCTACCGTTCGGCGGGCGTGGGCGGCTGCCTCGTGCTCGCCGAAGGCGCGGTCCCGAGCGGGTCGGGAACCCTTGTGTACCTCAATGCGGGAAAGGCGCTCGACGCCGCGCTGGCGCGGGTGGCCGGCGCAGGCGGGCGGGTGGCCGTTCCCAAGACCAAGCTGCCGGACAACATGGGCGCCTTTGCGCACATCGTCGACAGCGAGGGTAACCGCGTCGGGCTGCATGGCGAAGCCTGAAGGGCCGTGCTGGCGCCGTAACCATCACCAACGGCGCCGGCCGGTCATCTACCCCGGGGCGGCAATTGCTCCGCCCTGACCCAGGTGGCCGGAATGCGGATACGATGCTTTCTCATCAGGTCTCGAGTTTCAGCAACATGCCTTGCGCCCTGGATCTCGGCCCGGCTCGCCCCTGCCCCGCCGCCGCCATGAACCTCGAGCGCCAGTCGGCGCCGATCGGATGGACCCGGTTTTCCGATGCGTCGCGCTGACCGCCTGTTTGAAATCGTGCAGATGCTGCGCGGCCGGCGGCTTACCACGGCGGCGCAACTGGCGCGCTGGCTGGAAGTTTCGGAGCGCACGATCTACCGCGATGTGGCCGATCTCCTGGCCACGGGTGTGCCGATCGAGGGCGAGGCCGGCATGGGCTACCGGATCGCCGCCCATTTCGATCTTCCGCCGCTGATGTTCACCCGCAACGAGATCGAGGCGCTGACCATGGGCGCGCGAGTGGTGGAGAGCTGGGGCGGCCCCAGCCTGGCCCAGGGCGCACGGGCTGCGCTCGGAAAGATCGCCTCCGCGCTGCCGCCGGACAAGCGCGCCACGCTGGAGGCCGCGCCCCTCTTCGCACCGGACATCGGCGTGGACGGGCGGTGTACCGCCTGGATCGATGCGGTGCGCGCGGCCATCGCCGCGCGACGCTGGATTCAGGTCGACTACCACGACGTGGGCGGCGCCGCCACCCAGAGACGCTTGCGGCCCCTGGGCCTGTATTTCTGGGGTGACTGCTGGTCGCTCGCGGCCTGGTGCGAACTGCGGCAGGACTTCCGCAGTTTCCGGCTCGACCGCATCACAGCCCTGCACACCTTCGACGAGCGCTACCCCGACGAACAGGGAAAGCGCCTGCGGGACTTTCTTCGCGCCGTGGGGGCCGGGGAATAGGCCGCCCACGGCTCGCGAGGCGTACCCCCGGTTTGCGGAGGCTGCGGGCGATTGACTCGCGGACCAGGTAACCAGCCCCCACGGGCATGCCGCGGAGGCGCCATTCAGGCGTGCACGCGGATGGTCTCTCCGTGGCGCGGCACCAGGAAGCGGTCGGGCGCAATACCCGCCGCCCGCAACGCCGCCGCGAGCCGCCGCGGAGGCTCGTCCATGGGCTCATCGGTGAGCATGAAGGTGCCCCAGTGCATGGCGAGCGACTGGCGCGCCTGCAGGTCCTGGTGAATGCGCACGGCCTCCTCAGGGTCCACGTGCATCACCTTCATGATCCACCGCGGCTCATAGGCGCCGATGGGCAACAACGCCATGTCCACCGGGCCGAGCCGCCGGGCGATCTCGAGGAAATCGCGCGAGTAGCCCGTGTCGCCGGCGAAGAACAGGCTGCTGCCGCCATCCACGCGCCACCCGCCCCACAGGCTGCGGTTCCAGTCGCCCAGCGCGCGGCCGCTCCAGTGCTGGCCCGGCGTGAAGGTGTAGCGCAGTCCGCGGTGATCGACGCTCTGCCACCAGTCGAGCTCCACCACGTCGTGGATGCCGCGCCCGGCGAACCACGCCTTCAGGCCGAGCGGCACGAAGAAGCGCGGGCTGCCCGAGGGCTGCGCCGCCAACCGGCGCACGGTGGTCTCGTCCAGGTGATCGTGGTGGTTGTGGGAAATCACCACGGCGTCGATGTGGGGCAGGTGGTGGAAATCCAGCGCCGGGGGCTGGAGACGACGCGGGCCGGCGAAGCGTAGCGGCGACGCCCGCGCCGTGAGGTGTGGGTCGGTGAGCAGGTTCACGCCATCCCACTGGGCGAGGAAGCTGGCGTGGCCGATCCATGTAAGCGCGCGCACCTCGCGGTTCGCGCGCAGCCACGCCACGTCGGGAACCAAGGTCTCGAAGCGCCAGCCTCCCGCCGGAACATGCGGCAAACCCTTGCGCCAGCGCTCAAGGTACCACTTGAAGATGCCACCGCGGCTGCGTCCCACCAGTTCACTGTTGCGAAACCCCGTGGGTGTGTGATGTTGAGGCAAATCGGCCATGGCGCTGGGGTATATATCCGGTGGCGAAGCAAGCAGGATGGGGATTCGTGCAGGAGGATCGTGCCGGGT
This sequence comes from Rhodocyclaceae bacterium, assembly GCA_020248405.1. Taxonomy (GTDB): domain Bacteria; phylum Pseudomonadota; class Gammaproteobacteria; order Burkholderiales. The sequence goes on from JADCHQ010000005.1 coordinate 17,255, forward strand.
TTCGGAAATGGGCGACGCCACGCAGACGGTACCCGAAGGGACTACGTCAGGCTCCGGGTGGCGGCGCGTGAAGCCTCGATCGTACGAATGCCGTGAATTCGTCAGCGGGCATGGGCGGGCTGAAAAAGTAGCCCTGCCCCGCGTGGCAACCCATGGCACGGAGCACCGCAGCCGTCTCGGCATCCTCGATGCACTCGGCCACCACCTGGACGCCGAGGTCACGGGCCATGGCGATCATGGCGCGCACCACCGCCGCGCTGCGCGGGTTACGGGCAACGTCGCCCACGAAGCTGCCGTCGATCTTGACCTCGTGCGCCGGCAGGTCGCGGATATAGGTGATGGAAGCGTGGCCGGTGCCGAAGTCGTCGATGGACAGCAGGAAGCCCATATTGCGCAACCGCTCGGCCGCCCGCATGAACTGGTCGGGATTACGGGCGAAGGCCGTTTCCGTCACCTCGAAAACCACCCCATGCCGGTCGACGCCGCTGGCGCCCACCATCTGTTCGAACTCATCCACGAATTGCGGATCGGAGAGATTGTGGGCGGAGAGGTTGCCGGCCACACGCAGTTCCAGGCCTTCGTCGTCCCAGCGCCGCACGTGAGCTAGCAACTCGCGCAGCATCCAGAGGGTAAGCGGCTTGATGAGCCCGGACTGTTCGGCCAGGGCGATGAATTCGCGCGGCGGTACGTATTCACCCGAAGCGATGCGCCAGCGGGCCAGGGCTTCCGCGCCAATCACGCGCCCGGTGCCCAAGTCCACCTTGGGCTGGAAACAGAGGCTCAGTTCGTCGTTTCGCAGGGCCTCGCGAAGTTGGCCAAAAAGCAGGTTGCGGCGAATGAAGCGCTCATCCTCGCGGATGTCGTAGAGCGCTTCGCGCACGCCTTTCTCGCGCGCCAGCATCTGCGCCTGCTCGGCCTTGCGAAGCAACTCCTGAGCGCTCTGCGCGTGCAGCCGGTAAACGGCGCAACCGATGGTGCAATCGAGGTGGATGGGAGATCCCGCAACGAAGAACCCGAGTGGAAGCGCGCGCAGTTCATCTAGCAACCCCGCTGCTGCTCCGCCCACAGCCGGCGTGCGAACCCCGATCACGAACTCGTCAACCCGGAGGCGTCCCAGGAGGGCCCGCGGGCCAAAGGTTCGGCGCAGGGTTTCCGCCACCGCGCGAGCCAGATCCTCTTGACCCTGGGGGCCGAAGACATTGGTGATTTCGGCGAAGCGTTCGAAGTGCAGGTGGGCGGCCACCAGGCCGCCGCCGTCCGGCTCGATGCTCGACACGGCACGCTCGATGGCCTGCTGCAGACCCGTGCGATTGAGCAGATTGGTCACCGGGTCGTGCAGGGCGCGGTACTCCAGTTCGCGAAGGTAGCGCCGGGCCTGGGCAGTGTTGACGGCAACCCGCTCGTGCAGAACCTTGGAAAACTGCGCACGCACCAGGTTGAACGCCGCCGCCATCAAGGTGGCGAACACCATGGCGGCAAACAACTGCGCGGTGAAACCGGGCGGAAACTGCCAGGCGTGGGGAATCTCCGAGCTGGCTAGGCGGGCCAGGAGACTGACCACGATCCATGCGGCGCAAACCAGCCAGCCGGCCCTGTGGCCGCGCAGGAAAAACGCCAGGAAGGGGAACAGCACCACCCACAGGACACCGCTTCCCGCCGCGCCGCCAAACACCAGCAACGCCACCGCGACCAAGCCTCCCCACAGGAGGGTGAGCCATTCCGCGACGGGTACGAAGACGTTGCCGTGCCGTATCAGCAGCAGCGCCACCATCAGCGGCGCGCAGGAAACCGCTTCCGCGATGGCCAGACCAGTCAGGCCGACGGCGAGGTTGAAGGCGACGAATGCAACGGTGGCGGGCAGGCCAAGGACGATCGACAGACCTACGAGCCTGCGCCGCTCGTCCTGCGTCAGGACCTTGCTGTCGTCATAGGCGAAGTAGCGCCTGAGCGAGACGAACACACCGCGCCGCGGCGGCGCGCCGGACGGGCGTATGGGCTGGACTTCAGCGCGAGACGGCGAGGCGCCGGGTGAACTCATGAGCGGTTTCCTAGAGAGGCGCTCTCCCAGACGATACGCAAACGCCCGCTCGAACCCTCACGGCTCTGGCGAAGGGCGGCCTCGTAGATGTCCGCGGGAGTTATGGTGTAGCGCCCAAAGAAGCGCCCCAGCAAGGTCTTGCGGGTGGGAACGACACCGATGTAGGTCTGGATGCTCTTGAGACTGAAATAGGCAAGGCTCGAACAAGAAAACACGTTGTGATGGCGAACGTCATTGAATCGAAAATCGTACATGGAGCCGATCTTGCTAAGCGCCGAGTGGCGTCCCGCCGCCAGCACATCGCGCAACGCCACCGCCTCGCCACGCATCAAGCGACGCTCTATGGCGATGGCCTCATGGCCGAGGTAACCGTCCCCCGCAGGTTTGCCGAAGGCAAGGTTGGCAACCTGGAGGTCGTTGTCATCGAGCCTGACCGTGTCTCCCTGCACCCGGATCACCGCCAGATAGTCGCAATGGGCAAACGACAGGATGTCTTCGGTGAAGACGCCCTGGGCCATGGCATGCACCACTCGCTGGGGAGCAGTCTGGTAGAAGCGGGGGTCCGACCGGATCATCTCCTGCTCCACCCGGGTGGCGGCGCGCCATCGTCCGCCCGAACGAATCCGCAGGTGGCTCGCCACCACCGCCTCGTCTTCAGCGGTGGTATCGCCCAGATAGACGGCGGCATGGGAGAGCAGGGTGGCGTTTCCCCTGGTGCCCGTGAGGGAAATGATCAGGCTCTCGACGTAGCCGCTATGGCCGCGAAGAACGATGTCGCCCGGCTTCAGGATAGCGAGCAACTGGCGCACGTCATCACCGCGGATGCCGTACCCGATGGGGTCGGACACCAGGAGGAACGGCCAGCGGAGATACCGCACATGGGACATCCAGGCGAAAAATCCGTCGCGGTTGGCCGCAAGCCAGCCATGCATGCCCCCGCCATAGCTCTCCTGCTGGAACGGGTTGATGTCGAGTTCACGGGTCACCGCCCAGCCGAGCAGGACGCTGACCACGGCGAGCAGCAGGACACCTGCACCAAAGGAGAGCACCAGTTCGCTCGGACTGGGAAAAACCCCGTGGGTACCCAGGAGGGCATTGCCAGCAAAACCCAATCCCAGCACCAGAGCAGCCACCAGCGCGATTGCCCCCAGGGTAGTCCACCCCGCATGGGCAAGAACCAGCAAACGCACCAGTCCATTGACCACTGCAATCAGCAGATCGTCTCGCAGGTGGGCGCCAGATGCCGCCCCTGCGCCCGCGTTCACAGTGCCTTCAGCCGCGCCTTCAGCCGTGCCCTCGCCTCGCCATAGGGAGCGCGGCAGGCTGAAAGGCAGCCGGGACTCGCGCGCCGCAACTGGAAACCTGTACCCCCGTGGCCGCGATGCGGGCCTCCGGAAGGCCGCGGGCCGCCCTGGCCGCCGAACACGACGTTCCGGGTCTCGGATCGGAAAACGGGAGAAGCTTCTCAAGTCAGACCCACTTGTTTCGCTCATGAACGCCCGCCCATGCGCAACCGGCGATCCAGACAATCGCCACCGCCGCAATGGCTGCAAAGTCCGGGCCCTCCATCGCACACCCTGCTGCTCCAATCACCCCCGGCGCCCCTTGTCAGCACCGATCATCAGCCCCACCCGGGCAGCCGGGTTGCAGAGATTCCGCTCGGTGTACTTGCATGCGCCGGGGCGTTTCATCGGAATGGCGGTGGTCATGGACACCACCCACTGTATATACCACTTGTTTTCGGCTGGCACCATGAACCACGCGGTGCGCGGCGCAGCGGGGGGCTGAATGTCTTCCTCGCGGGCCCGTCAATGCTGGTACCCCGCCAAGGCTGCACGGAGCCACTGGCGCTTGCCGGCAATCCAGGCGGGGGCGCAAATGCCGGTGCCGCCTCGCGGGAGTTGCAGAGGCAGGGCGTGGGAATGACCACCCTGGCGCGCCACCACCGACGGCTGCAGAAAACAATGTTGCCGCGGCGCTTCGCGCCGATGAGGCCTCGCCCGGACCCGGCCAGGACGGTGCACCCTGGGAATTCGTGATCCAGCGTGGTGCGGGCAACGGCCTAGGGGGACACCCTGCACTGGTGGGCATCCCGTCGCGACCAAGGCGCCGGGACGGCACCCGCCTCGCCATGGGCCTCCAGGGCCCGGACGATGAGCAGCACAATGCAGCCGCTTCACGACAAGCTAGGCGACGACTCAGGGCAGCCCGCCATGTGTTGCCGCGCGTCTGGTTCATGGCATTGCCCGCCCGCCTCAGCGCAGCGCCGCCAGCGCCAGACAGGCCACCACCACGAGGGTGAGGCCGCCGCGCAAGCGCAGGTACCAGCCGGGAAGGCGAAAGCGCCGGGCCAGCGCGCGGTCCATGGTGTATTGAATCAGGAACATGGCGCCAGCCAGGAATAGCCCGGGGCGCAGGTGCACCAGCAGCGATACCCAGGCCACCAGCGCCGGGATCACGCTCCACCCCATGAGCAGGTCCCGGTCTGCGGGTCGCGGCTCGGGATGGGCCAGGGCAAAGCCCCAGTGGAGCGCGCCCACGAAGGACAGGATGCAGGCCGCGTAGGTGCGCAACCAGTCGAAGGCCACGGGACGAAACTCCGGTGGCACCAGCCAGACCGCGCCTGTGAGCACGATGAAGGGCACGAGGCCGCCGGCGCCCAACCACAGCGGCACTGGCGGAACGGGTTGCTCGGATTCGGGGGAAACCATGGCTACCTGTTGAAAGCTTGTCGCAGTATGCCAAATTGCGCCGCTCGCGACCTAGGCGAGTCATTCGGCAACGCTGCCCGACACGCACTTCCAGAAGGCCGTGAACGAGGCGTACAGCCGGTCGGGATCGGCGCTGATGCGCGGTACCGGCACAAGCCGCACGGCAGGCGCGGCCAGGCACTCGCGATACCCTGAGTGCAGGGTGGCGCGGGCACTGATGTCGCAGGCACCCGCCAGCGCCAGCAGCAGCTGCGTCACATCGCCCAGCCAGACGCCATCGGACTCGCGCGCCAGCGCCTCGAGCACGAAGTCCCAGCGCCGCGCAGACCACGGGAAGCGGGCATGGAAGGGCTGGTGCAGCACGCCGATCACCGTGTCCGCGCCCTCGGGCCGGCGCAACCCCCAGGGGTGCATCAGATGCACGCGCTGCCCGGCCAGCGCGGCGGGCTCGGGGGCCGGCGGCAACGGCCGCGGCGGCAGCGCATGCAGCTCCGGCACGTCCACGGGCGCAGGCGGCATAGAATTGGGGCCGGCGTCGCCACCATGGCGGGCGTGTCTATCGAGGGCCTCGTAGCTGCAATCCACGAATGTGCCTGGGCTGGCCAGTGCGGGGGCGTAACGCGCCACGTTGCCGGCGTTGAACAGGTAGGGCTTGCTGCTGAAGGTGCCGGCGCACCATTGCCAGGAGAGGTGGTTGGACCCCAGGTCGCCGTCCAGCAGATGCCCCACCATCCAGTCTGCCGCCGACCGCCAATGCACCTTTCGCACGTGCACGGCATAGGAGGCCAGCCACAGCCGCTGGTGGTTATGCAACCACCCTGTCTGGTAGAGCTGGCGCACCGAAGCATCCACCACCGGCACCCCGGTGCAGGCACGCAACAGGTCAGGCGGCATGGCCCTCGCGTAGGCCACTCCTGGCAGCGGAGGGCGCACGTCCGCAAGAATGCCCTCGCCCAAATGGCGCCAGACATGGTGGAAAAACTCCCGCCAGCCGAGCTCGCACACCAGCTTGTCTTCGGGTCCGAGGCAGTGGCGCTGGCGCAACCGCGCCAGCACCTCGGGCAGGTCAAGCATCCCGTGGGTGATCCAGGGCGACAAGCCCGTGACCGCGCCGTCGAGAAAATTGCGGCTGCGGGCGTAGGCCGCCGGGTCCACACGGTCAAGCTGGGCGATCGCGGCTTCGCGGCTGGACATCCATGATTCAAGCACGGGCGGCACTCCAGATGGGTTGGCAACGGGGGGGGACCACTGGGGCACCGTTCCTGCGGCCGGGCGCCCGCGTCTTTGTCTTCCGGCTGGCCGGCAAGTTGCGCGCGCCTCGGGCCACGAACGCACCGTGTGCCTCTACACTAGACCCACGCCCGCTCAGCCGCGCCAGCGCGCCTTCCATGATCCCCCTTCGGCTGCTCTGCTGCGCCCTCGCCCCCATGCTCGCCGCCTGCACGACCCTCCCGCCGTTGTCTGGCCGCACCGAAAGCCAGGCCATGGTGGACACGGACGAGACGCCCCTGGGCCAGGCCATCGCGCCGCTGGCGGCGCAATTCCCCGGGGCAAGCGGCGTGCGCCCCCTGCCCGATCCTCTGGAGGCCTTCGCGGCGCGCCTGCTGCTGGCCCGGTCCGCCACCCGCGGTCTCGACGTGCAGTACTACATCTGGCGCGGCGACACCACGGGCCTGGTGATGCTGGACGCGCTGCGCGAGGCCGCTGCCCGCGGTGTGCGGGTGCGGCTGCTTCTGGACGACAACGGCATCGCCGGCCTGGACGATGCGCTGGCAGCGCTGGATGCCCTGGAACACGTGGAGGTGCGGCTGTTCAACCCCTTCGCTCAGCGCCGCCTGCGGGCGCTAGGGTACGTCACCGACTTCTCGCGCCTGAACCGGCGCATGCACAACAAGTCCTTCACCGCCGATGGCGTGGCCAGCATCGTGGGCGGCCGCAACGTGGGCGACGAATACTTCGGCGCTGGCGATGGCACGTTGTTCCAGGATCTGGACGTGCTCGCCGTGGGGCCCGTGGCGGCAGAGGTCTCGGCTGCGTTCGACCAGTACTGGAACAGCGCCTCGGCCTACCCGATCGGGGCGCTGGTGCCCGCACCGGATGGGCCGTCGCGGGAGCAGTTGTTGCGGCGCGCTGGCGAGGCGCGCGGCACGCCCCGGGCAGCTGCCTACGGCGAGGCGCTGGCGCGCACGCCGCTTGCGCGTGAACTACAGGAACGCCGCCTCGATCTGGAGTGGGTGCCCGTGCGGCTGGTGACCGATGCACCCGGCAAGGTCCTGGGCAAGGCCGCGCCCGATGAGCTGCTGGCCCAGCGGCTGCGAGGGGTGATGGGCGTAGCGCGGCGCGAGGTGGACCTGGTGTCGCCGTACTTCGTGCCGGGGGCGGCCGGCACGCGTTCGCTCACGGAACTGGCGGCCGGCGGCGTGCGGGTGCGGGTGCTCACCAATTCGCTCGCCGCCACCGATGTCTCCGCGGTGCATGCTGGCTACGCCCGCCGCCGCGAGGCGCTGGTGCGCGGCGGGGTGCGCCTGTTCGAGCTCAAGCGCAACCTGCTCTCGCCGGGCGATCCTGCCGGCCAGCCCGACCGCCGGTTGTTCGGCGGCAGTTCCGCCGCGAGCCTGCACGCCAAAACCTTCGCCGTAGACCGCGAACGGGTGTTCGTGGGGTCGTTCAACTTCGATCCACGCTCCATGTCCCTGAACACCGAGCTGGGCGTGGTGATCCACAGCACGCGCCTGGCGGGCGCCCTGTCCGACGCGCTGGAGGCGCGGCTTCCCCGGGTGGCCTACGAGGTGGTGCCAGTGGCGCGCGGCAACGGCATCGAGTGGATCGACCGGGGAGAGGGCGGCGAGGTACGCCTGTCCCGCGAGCCGGAAACGGGCGCCTGGCGGCGCTTCGGGGTCGGACTGCTGTCGGTGCTGCCCATCGAGTGGCTGCTGTAGGGGCGCCCCGCGATCAGTCGGAGCCGGGCGAACCCACCTTGCGGTTTTCCTCGATGCTGCGGCCGTTGCCGAAGATGCCCCCGTCGCTGGCTGGTTGCGTGCCCGGACCGGCCTTGCCCTCCAGGCGCGCACAACCCGCCAGGACAACGATGCCCACCAGCGCCGCCACTGCCGATAATGATTTCATCACCTGCCTCCTGGTCCCGGATTTCGGATCTGCAAATGCCACCGCGGGTCAGGGGGCGAGCTGAATGCGCCCGTCCACGATGCGCACCCGGTCTCCCACCCGCAAGTCGGAGGCATCGGGCTCGTCCACACGGATGAAGCTGCCGTCGGTGAGCCTCACGATCACCTCGAAATGTATGGTGCGCAGCCGCTCGAGCATGCTGTCGCTGCCCCGCGCGCCCACCGATGTGCCGGTCTTGCCCCCACCCCAGGTGGAAGAAATGCTCGGCCCCACCAGGGCAGGCGCTGCCTGCCCGGTGACGAAGGCGAGGTTGTTGCGGGGATCTGCGGCCGTGCCAGCACGCGGCACGGGCCGCTCGCCGGCCACTTCACGTATGGAACGGATCACGCCGCAGGCCTCGCAGGCGGCGTGGGCGGGCGCCACCTCGTTCTGCGCCACGGCAGCCAGCGGGCACAGCAGGGTCAATAGGCTGGCGCCCAGCAACAAGCGCCTCATTCGGGAATCCGCTGCAGGAAATACAACGCCGAGAGCAGCACCCCGGGCTTGCCAAGCGGCCCCAGCCAGCGGTCGTACACCTCGAGAATGCGGCCGCTGCGGTACAGCGCCGCCAGTTCGCGGTTCACCGCCAGGCGAAAGGCCGCATCTCCCGGGCGCAGCGCCAGCGCGTAGGGCTCCATGGAGAAATCCTCGTCCACGATGCGGTACAGTCCGTCGCGCGGCGCATTGAGGGCCAGCCCCAGCAGCTTGATGCGGTCGGAGGCGAACCCCTGCGCCGCGCCGCTGGCGAGCAGCGCCATGCCTTCGTCGGCCGTCGCCACGGGGGTGATCTCCACCAGCAGGCCCCGCGCCTTGAGCGCCTCCACCAGCGCGCGCTCCGTGGTGGTGCCCTTGGCCACGGCGATGCGCTTGCCCGCGAAGTCGGCCAGCGCGAACAGGTCGGTTTCGTTGTTCACCAAGATGGAGCCGCCATCCACGAAGGTCATCAGGCTGAAATCCACCTGGGCCTGGCGGCCGAGTGTCCACGTGGTGGTACCGCACTCCATGTCCACCTGACCCTTGGAGAGCGCCTCGAAGCGATTGGCCAGGGTGAGCAGCTTCCACTCCACCTTGAGGGGTTTGCCGAGTTGACGGCCCAACCCCTCGGCGATGCGGGTGCACAGTTCCACCGAATAGCCCTCCGGCACGCCATCGCCCCGGCGCGCGGAAAAAGGCCTGGCGTTGTCGTAGAACCCCAGACGGATGGTGCCGAAGCGGCGCACCTGGTCGAGCACGTTGTCATGGGCAAACGCCGGTGCGCAGAGCAGGGGCAGCAGGAGCAACGCGGCGGCGCGCAGCAGAGGTTTGATCATGGTAGCGGACAGTCCGTGGGAAAGGGGAAGACCCCGCGATGGTAACAGCGCGCCAGGGCTGCCTTCACTCAGTACATGAGCTGCACGCGCCCCTGCAGCACCTGCAGCCGGCCGGGAGAGGCGCCGCCCGCGATGTGGGCGTAGCCGTAGTTGAGCTGCCAGCGCAGGTAGCGGTTCCACCACCAGTTCAGGCCCAGGGTGGTCTCGGCGATGCGCCCACCGTCCACCGGGCCGCTGCTCAGGTCCAGATAGGAGGCGCGCAGGGCGGCTTGCCAGGCGCCCCAGGTGCCCTGCTTGAGCGAAAACTCGCGGTTCGGGATGATGCGCTCGGGCACGCCCACCGCCTTGTTGTAGCCCGCTTCCTCTCCGGTGAGCATGAACGCCGCGGACACATAGGCGCCGCCGAACAAGTAGGCCCGGTCGATACCCTCGGCGCGGTTCACCATGGCCTCGCCCTGGAGCGTGAAGGGGCCTTGCATGTACACGGCCTCGCCACCGGCAAACAGAGCGCCACGCGACTTGATGTTGCCCGTGTCCACCAGGAAGGGCGCGAGAAAACTCTCCGGCCGCGCCCGGTAGCGCACTTCGGACTCGGCCGCCAGGGTGAGCGCGCCGCTCACGCCCAGGTGCAGCAGCCGGCGGCCGCCCTTGCCGCCGTCTTCCAACAGCGGCAGGGCCGTCAGGCGCGCCGTGGGCCGCACCAGCGACTGGGTCTGATCGCCGAAGTTCAGGCCCGGATCGGCGCCCACGGAGTACAGGCCCAGGGTGAGGCTGGACCGCTCGCCGCGCAGCGGGCGATCCATCTGCACGCCCATGCGGTTGCCGGGCGCGAAGGCCAGCACCGGCAGGCCCGGCTCCATGAAGGTGTTGCCGCCGAAGGGCGAGAGGTTTTCCAGGGTCTGCTGCACGGTGAGATAGCCGAAGCTCAGGTTTTGCACCCAGGGCAGTTCGCGCCAGCGCACGTTGGCCTGGTGCAGGTAGAACTGGCCGTCGATCACGCCCAGTTGCAGCGCGTAGGAAGTGGTGGGGCTCCAGTCGCCGGTGGTGTAGAAGCGCAGCGCGCGCAGGGCGGTGTCGCCAGGGACCGGCGCGAGGCGCTCGCCGGTCTCGAAGCCGCCGGCGTCCAGCGAGGCGCGCACACCTATGCGGCCGGTGACACGTACTTCCTCCCGCACAACGACCTCACCGTCGGACCAGGGAATGGGTATCACCACCGGTTGCACGATCTGGTAGCGCAGCCCCTGGTCGATCCACAGCCGCAGCAGATCGTCGCGCCGCGCCTGCACGGGCGCCTGCACCGCTTCGGGCTTAGCCTCGGGCAGATCGCTGGCGGTACGGTCGGGCTCGGGCACGGGCGCGCCGCCCGCCGCGGGCACCACGGCCGCGGCGGCGGGCGCTGCCGCCTCTTCTGCGGACACCGTGCGCTCGATGGTCTTGACCCGCTCGCGCGGCACCTTGAGTTCCCCCAGGGCTTCGGAGCGGAACAAGATGACGCTGCCCTCTTCGGACAGCACCGTGCCCGACAGCCGCTCGCCGCTGTCCAGCAGCAGAGCGTCGGCGCGCGCCGCGGGGCCCGCCAAGACGAGCCATGCCAACAGGGCGGCGCCCGCGCGCCGCGGTCCGCGCCGCATGATCAGCGCGAAGCCTCGAACACGTTGGCGCCCAGTTCGGCCGCGATGTACTCGATGGCCTTCATGGCGCGAATGCTGTTGCCGGCGGCGTTCAGCCGCGGCGAGAACCCGACGATGGCGGCGCGGCCGGGCACCACCGCCACGATGCCGCCGCCCACGCCCGTCTTGCCGGGCAAGCCCGCGCTCCAGGCCCAGGCGCCCGCTTCGTTGTAGAAACCGGCCATCATCATCACCGCCAGCAGATGCGCCACGTGGTCGCCCTTCATCACCCGCTTGCCGCTCATGGGGTTCACGCCGCGGTTGGCGAGGGTGGCGCCCATGACGGCCAATTGCTTCGCGGTGACGCCGATGGAGCACTGCCGGGTGTACACGTCCACCGCCTCCAGCGGATCGGCGTACAGGCGGCCCTTGTTGGCCAGGATGTAGGCGATGCCGCGATTGTTCTGGTTGGTGGCCGCCTCGGAGCGATACACATCCTCGACCACCACGAGCCGGTCCGCAGCCATGCGCTCGTACCAGCCCATGATCTTGGCGAAACGCTCGCCGGGGCTGCTGGCGGTCACCAGGCTCACAGCAGCAATGGCGCCGGCATTGACCATGGGATTGGCGGACATCTGCGGCAGCAACTGGGTGGCGATGATGGAATTGAAGGGCAGGCCGGTGGGCTCAACACCGATCTTGTCCACGATCACGCCCGGGCTCTGCTCTTCCATCACCAGCGCGGCGGTGAAGGGCTTGGAGACGGACTGGATGGAGAAGGCGTGATCCGTATCGCCGGCGGTGAACACCTCGCCCTTGACGGTGACCACGGCCACGCCGAACAGCTCGGAGGGCACCTTGGCAAGTTCGGGGATGTAGTCGGCGTTGGCGCCGTCCTTCACATCCTTGAAGCGGGCGTGGGCCTGTGACACGAGCCGGGTGAGGCGCTCGGCGCTCCACGGGTCGGGCTCGCGGGCCTGCAAGGGCACGGAATGGAGCCACACCAGCATGGCCAGCGTAATTGCGGCGCAGAGCGCGCCGCGGGGGCGGGGGTTCATCCTCTCGTTCTCCTGGCGGGGCAAACCCCGGGCGGTTCCGGGGCATTCCGCGCGGATAGTGCCGGGAGGACGCGGGGTGTGCAATGCCACGGGCAGCGGCCCCCGGTGCTGACCGGCGCCGTTGTCAGGCAGGCCTGCGACACGGTCGCAATCGCTGGCGGGTCCTGGCGGGGTCGGTTAGGCTGTGCGCACACCCTGCCGCGCGCGCCCGCCATGGAATTCGTCCTGCTCGCCTTGCCCGCCCTGCTGTCCATCATCAACCCGCTGGGCGGCGCCTTCATCTTCCTCGGGGCCACGGAGGGCATGCCCAGGGCGCTGCGCAACCGGCTGGCGCGCTGGGTGGCCATCCACGGCTTCGTGCTGCTCAACGTGTCGCTGTACGTGGGCGCCTACGTGCTGGAGTTCTTCGGCATCTCCATGCCGGTGCTGCGGGTGGCTGGCGGCATCATCATCGCCACCACCGGCTGGGGCCTGCTGCACGCCGACGACAGGCCGCAGGCCGACCGCGCCCGCCAGCTGGCGCCTGGCAGGCCCCCCAGCCAGATGGCCTTCTATCCCCTCACCATGCCGCTCACCACCGGGCCAGGCACCATCTCGGTGGCCATCTCGCTGGGCACCAACCGGCCGCCGGGGGCAGAAGGCCTGCTGCGCTTCGCGCTGGCGGCCACCTTCACCACCGTGTTCATCTGCGCGCTCATCTACCTTGCCTACCGCTCGGCAGAGCGGGTGGGCCGGGCGATCGGGCCCACCGGCACCATCATCCTGCTGCGCCTGTCGGCCTTCCTGCTGTTCTGCATCGGCATCCAGGTGTTCTGGAACGGTGTGCACGAGCTCTTCGGGATCCTGCTGGAGGAGGCGCGCCAAGCGGGCTGAACCGCGTGCCTCGCCCGCCGCGAAACGCCGGGCGAGGCGGCCGTGCCCGAGCCCCGGCGCCGCCGCGCACTCACCCCTCCGCCCGCGCCTCCACCCGCCCGGCGCGCACCGCCGCCACCAGGGCAGCGTGATCCTGCTCGTTGCGATCGGCGTAGCGCGCGGCGAAAGCCGTCATGGCGTCCTCGAAGGCGTCGCTGGCACCGAGGTAGCCGGTGAGCATCACCGCGTCGCCGGTGCGCTTGTGGGCCCGCGCCAGCGCCCAGCCGCAGGCCGAGGCGTAGGCGCGCAGGTTGACCGGCTTCATGATCTCCACCATGGGCTTGATCTTGGCGTCGCGCAGCTGCCGCACGTAGAAGTGCTTGCCCGTGAAGCCACCGGTCATCCAGCCCAGGAAGATGTCGGCGCCGGCCTGCAGCAGCCGCTGGCCGAACACCACGCGCTCACCGGAGTGGGCGAAGGGCAGACGCCCGCAATAGGGCTCGAGAACCGAGGCGCGCGCCTCCTTGAACTGCAGGAACAGCGGGTCGCCGTTGCCCGACACCATGAGGGCGATGCCGCAGTACGTGCCGACGCTGCCGACGCCCACCACCTTCACCGCCACGTCGGCCAGCCGGTAGCGCTCCACCAGCATGCGCCGCTCCGGGGGCAGGGTGGCCACGTACTGCGCGATCATGCCCTCCACCATGGCGCGGTAACCGGTCTGGCGCTCCAGGTCGGAGTCGTGAAAGATAAGCGGTGGCTCATCGCGGATGCGCGGCTGGCCGCCGGACTCCACCGTGAGCTTGGTGTACTCCTTCAGGTGCGCCGACTCGCCCTGGGCCTTGCGGATGCGCTTCAGATTGAGCCGCTTCATTTCCTCGTCGGGGCCAGCCAGCACGAGCTTTTCCAAGTCGATGGCCTCGTAGTAGGCGTCGAGCACGGGCATTTCCGCGTAACGGGCCATGTTCTCGCGGTAGCTGCGCGCCGCGGTCCAGGCCGCCTCGCGGCAGTCTGCCGCGCGAAAGCCGTTGGCGCGCCCGGCAATGACGAAGCTCGCCGCCAGCCGCGCCACGTCCCACTCCCACGGGGCCACCGACACCTCGTCGAAATCGTTGATATCGAACACCAGCCGCCGCTCCGGAGTGGCGAAGCCGCCGAAGTTCATGAGGTGGCAGTCGCCGCACGCCACCACGCTCAAGCCCGTGACGTGCGCGAAGGACAGGTCGTGGGCCATGACCGCGGCAGCGCCTCGGTAGAAGGCGAAGGGACTGGCCATCATGCGGCCATAGCGGATGGGCAGCAGTTCGGGCACGCGGCCTGCGCTGCTGGCCACCAGCAGGTCCACCGGATCGGCGCGCCGCGCATCGGGCTGCCAGTTCGCCAGGACCTCGCGCGCCACGCGCTCGCGCAGCGCCTTGCCTGCGGCCCGCCGCTCGGCGTGGGGGGCGCCGTGGGACTGCTCGGGCAGGCGCGCAACCGGGGGTGTGGCGGCGGCGCGGCGCGCCGGGCGCCGGGCCGCCGGCGCCTTGGCTGCTGCGGTCGTCTTGCGGGTGGACGGTTTCGGGGTACGGGGCTTGCGGGGCTGGGACACGGCGGAATCCTCGGGTGGTTTCCATCTGGGACAGAGCTGCCGTTTACGCCGCGGCGCGCGCGGGTGCAACTGACCCTGCGCAAGGCGCCCGCCGCCCGTGCCCGCTCAACCCCGATGGCGGGCCATGGCGCGCGCCAGGAAACGCGTCGGCGCGAGCGCGCGCATCACGCCGGCAGCCACGGGCAGCGGCTCGCCGAAGGCCAGCGAGGCCACCAGTTCGCCGGCCAGGGGTGCCGTCACCAGCCCCCGCGAGCCGTGGGCCAGGGTGACGAACAGGCCTTGCAGCCACGGCGCTTCCCCCTCGAACGCGGTGGAGGCGTCCCTGGACAGCGCGGCGTAGCGCTGGCGAAACGCCGCCGCATCGGGCAGCGCGCCCACCAGCGGCAGATAGTCGGGCGAAGCACAGCGCAGCGCGGCCCGACCCGGCAGCATGACGGGGTCCAGCGCGTCGATGCCCGCCGCCGTCGCGAACGCAGGGCTGAGCGCCTCCAGCCGGGAGAGGTTGGCGGCCTGCTCGGCTGCGCGCACCCCGGCGTACGTGTCGCGGATCACGAAACTCGCGCCGGCGCAGTGCCAGCCCTCCCGGGCCGGCGCCACGTAGCTCTCCGCGCACAGCACGGCGCGCAATTCGAGGCTGCGCGCCGTGGCTGGCACGTGGGTGATCTGGCCTCGGATGGCGTGCAGCGGCAGCCAGCCGGTGGCGGCAAAGGCGCGCGCATCGGTTGCGTTGGCCAGTACCAGGGTGTCGGCCTCCAGCGCACCGGCCCCGGCCAGGCGCACCCGCCATCCGCCCCCGTCCAGCGCCTCGAAGTCCAGCGCCTCGGTGCACGTCACCACCCGGATGCGCGGCGACTCGGCCAGCGCCCGGCAAAGCGCAGGCGGATGCACCCAGCCCGCCTCGCCGAACCACAGGCCGCCGCGATCCACCCCCACGCCGGCCAGCCGTTGCGCCTCGGCGGCATCCACGGCGCGCAGGAAGCCTGGCGGCCAGGCCTGCGCCGCCAGCTGCGCCTGCCGCCGTCCATCGGCCTCGTCCTCCGGCAACTGAAGCACGCCGCAGGGCGACCACACGCGACCATCCGCGGGCAGGCGCGCGCGCAACAGCCGCGCGCTGAAGGACAGGCCATCGGCCAGCAGGCGCGACAGTGCCGTGCCGTGAGGCGAGAGCCGGGCGTAGAGCACGCCCTGGGCATTGCCCGAGGCCTCGGCGGCAAGCCCGCCATGACGCTCGAGCAGCGTCACCGAGGTGCCGCGGGCGGCGAGGCCGGCGGCGGCGGCGGCGCCCGCGAGGCCGCCGCCCACCACGACGGCGCGGCGCGCGCCGTGCGAAGGGGGACGCGCAAGCCAGGGCGGCTGCACCGGCCTCGGTTGCGGCGCCACGCATCTCGCCACGCTCATCTCGCGCTTGCCCGCGAAACCAGGCGCGCGGCGCACCTCGAAGCCGGCCGACTCCAACGCCCTGCGCACCGCGCCCGCGCTCGACCAGGTGGCCGCAGTGGTGCCCGGGCGCGACAGGGAGGACACGGTGCTCATGAGGGCTTCGCCCCAAAGCTCGGGATTGCGGTCGGGCGCGAAACCATCCAGGAACCACGCATCCACTGTGGCGTCCAGATCGGCCAGGGTGCGGCGCGCGTCGCCCGCCAGCAGCGTGAGCGCCACGCGACCGCCATGGAAGTGCATGCGGTGCCAGCCCTGCGGCAGCGCGCCCATGCTGGCGCGCAGGGCCGTCGCCTCGCGCGCCAGCGCAGGCCACGCGGCGTGGACGCGCGACAGGTCGGCCCCCTCCAGCGGATGCAGCTCCGTGCTGACGAAGTGCAGGCGCGCCCCCGCCGGCGCGAGCGCTGCGAAGGCCTGCCAGGCGCACAGGAAGGACAGGCCGGTGCCAAAGCCCGTCTCGCCCACGGTGAAAACTTCGCCCTCGCGCAGCGCCGCGAAGCGCGCCGGCAGGGCATTGCCGTCGAGGAACACGTGGCGCGCCTGGCCCAGCGCACCGTCGCGGGCGTGATACACATCGCCGTAGCGTCGCGACCAGGGCAGCCCGTCGCGCCACTCGAGCAGGGGATCGGAGTCCATGGGGCGGCCCGGAGTGCGGGCCCGGGAGGGGCTGGCGCCAGGATAGCGCGGGCACGCGGCCCGCCGGTATGCTCGACCCCGGGAGGAATCACGCCATGCAAAGCTGGTCGGTCGCCATCGTGCTGTTCGACGACGTGGAAGTGCTCGATTTCGCCGGGCCCTTCGAGGTGTTCTCGCGCACGCGCCTCGAACCCGGCGCGGCCTCGCGCCGCAGCGAGGACTCGGCGCCCTTCCGGGTGTTCACGGTGGCGGCCGAGCGCGCACCGGTGCGCGCTACCGGCGGGCTGGTGGTGCTGCCCGACCACGGTTTCGAGGACGCGCCGGCCATCGACCTGCTGGTGGTGCCGGGGGGCTTCGGCACCCGGGCGCTCATGAAGGACGCGCGCGCCCTGGCATGGATCCGCGGCCGGGCGGCGGCGGCACGGCGCGTGGCCTCGGTGTGCACCGGCTCGCTGGTGCTGGCGGAGGCCGGACTGCTGGACGGCCGTCGCGCCACCACTCACTGGGCCGCGCTAGACCTGCTGGAGAGCCTCGGCCGAGAAATCCGGGTGGAACGGGAGGCCCGCGTGGTGGACGATGGCGTGATCAGCTCCGCCGGCGTGGCCTCGGGCATGGACATGGCCTTCGCCATCGTGGAGCAGCACTGCGGGGCGGCGGTGGCGGACGACACCGCGAAGTACATCGAGTACCGCCGCAACGTCTGAGCCACGGCCGGGGACCGCGCCGGGCCGCCGCGGGTCCTGCCGGGAATCCCCGCGCCCTTCAGCGCGGCCCGCCGGCCTGGCGCAGGGCGCGCGCCTGCAGGGCGGGACGTACGCGCAGGAAGCCCTGGTAGGCCATTTCCAGCAGCCAGGGCGCCGGCGGCACCGAGGCGAGGCGGGCGAGCCACCGCCAGCCGGGCATGCGCTTCCAGAGTGCGATGAACGCACGCGCCCCCGATACCACCGTGCCGTCGGGCTCCACCACGTGCATACGGGCCAGCGCCGCTCGCCGGTGGATGCCGCAGCCGAGATCCCCCTCGGGGGCGGCCGACACGTCCGCGAAGCGCACGGGCGCCACGGGAGACAGCCCCCGATAGTGGGCAATCTCCCGGGCGCACAGGGGGCAGGCACCGTCGTAGAGGACCAGAAGGGCGTCCGCGGCCTCCACCGCGGCGGCGTGCGGCGTCAGGCCTTCTTCGCCCACGCGCTGCACCAGCCCTTGCCCGCCACCTGACGACCAGCGAAGAGCGGACAGCCGCCCCAGGCATCCGAGGCCTTGCCCTGGAACAGCGCACAGTTGGAACACTGCTGCTGGGCGGTGTGCTTCGGGAACTTGGCAGCATCCACCTTGGTGGTGTCGTGCCGGTAGCCCAGGCCCACGGCCTGGGGATCCTTCTCGTCGAGCTTCGCGCCCTGGGCACGGGCCGATGCGCTGACCAGCCCCGAGGCGACGGCCAGCGCGGACGCACCCGCCCCAAGAAAGCGGCGGCGTTGGCGGAGGGAGTGTTGCATGGATGTTTCTCCTGATAAGTTGGGAACGCGTGTTGCAGACCACAGTCGGCGGCGGGGGTTCGCCGAAACGGGCCGCCGCGGGTACGCAACCGGCACCGCGGGTGGACAAGCCCGTTCGTCCAGGCCGTGCCACGGGGATGCACGCGCAGTTGCCACGCATGCGTGGTTGGCATCGACTTGCGCCGGAGGGATACTCCATGCGCCAACATCCGGAGCAGCCAACCATGAAGCGACGCGACTTGCTGGCGCTTGGCGCCGGCGCCCTGGCGGGCTTCCCAGCCCGTGCCCTGCCGCAGACGGTGCGAATGCCGAGGGTGCGGCGCACCGTGCGCCTGGGCCGCACCAACCTGCAGGTGTCCGACATTTCCTTCGGTTCCGCCAGCACCACCGATCCGGCGGTGGTGCGCCATGCCTTCGACCGCGGCGTGAACTACTTCGACACCGCCGAGAGCTACCGCTGGGGCGGCGCCGAGGAGGCCTTCGGTGAGGCGCTCGCGCCGGTGCGCAACCAGGTGATCATCGCCACCAAGACCAAGGCCGGTGCCACCGACACCCGCAGGGACATGATGAAGGCCCTGGAGGGCAGCCTGAGGCGGCTGCGCACCGACCGCATCGACGTGTATTTCAACCATGCGGTGGATGACGTGGCGCGCATGCGCAACCCCGAGTGGCGCGAGTTCACCGATCTGGCCAGGCGCCAGGGCAAGATCCGCTTCCGCGGCATGTCCGGCCACGGCGGCGAACTGGTGCGCTGCATCGACTATGCCCTGGATCAGGACCTGGTGGACGTGGTGCTGGCCGCCTATTCCTTCGCCCAGGACCCCTCCTTCGCCGACAAGCTGCGCCACACCTTTCACTGGGCGGCCATCCAGCCCGGCATCCCGCGCGTGCTGGAGAAAGCCCGTCGCAAGGACGTGGGCGTGCTGGCCATGAAGACCCTCATGGGCGGGCGCATGAATGATCTTCGGCCCTTCGAGCAGTCCGGCGGCTCGTTCTCCCAGGCGGCCCTGCGCTGGGTGCTGTCCAGCCCGAATGTGGACGCGGCGCTCATCTCGATGACCTCAGTGCAGGAGGTGGACGAGTACCTGGGCGCCTCCGGCGCGGCCCGAGTGTCGGCCCGCGACCTGGACCTGCTGGCCCGCTACGCCGAGGCGCGGGTGGGCAGCTACTGCCTGCCCGGATGCGGCGCGTGCGCCGAGAGCTGCCCCGCCGGCGTGCCCATCGCCGAGGTGCTGCGCACCCGCATGTACGCCGTGGACTATGCCGACCCGGTGCTGGCGCGCCACGAGTACGCGGCCCTCGAGGCCGATGCCGGCGCGTGCCTGTCGTGCACCGGCCAGCCCTGTCTGGGCGCCTGCCCGGCCACGGTGCCCATCGCCGCCTTCACGCGCCAGGCGGCCGCCATGCTTTCCTGAAGGGGCTGTGCCCATGCGCGTGTTTCTCGCCCATTTCCTGTTCGTCCTGGCAGCCTGGACGCTGCTCATCAAGTTTCTTTTTCCGGTGGTCTGGTCGGTGGCTTATGGCGAGCCGCTGCTGGCGCACGTGATGTGGGATTTCTGGTGGGTGGCGCACCTGTGGCTGGGCTGGGCGCTGCTGCGGCGTCCCTCCTACCTTGAAGTCCTGGCGTGGCTGGTGGCCGTCACCGAGATCGTGATCGTGGTGACCAAGTTCGCCCTGTTCCTGCCGGACCCGCAGTGGACGATCTGGCGCACCAACTGGTTCATCAACAAGGTGTTCGTGCTGGCAGTGTTCGTCCTGATGGCAGGCTGGCTGGTGCGCGGCCTGCTTGTCCGCGAGCCTGTGAAGGGGGTGCTGCCGACCCCGGCCGCGCCCGCAGCCACCCACGCGGGAACGGGCGCGCGATAGCATCCGCGTCATGAACCAGACCGTTTCCACCCGCTGCTGGTGCAAGGTGCTGTGCGCGGTGGCAGCCGTCGCGGCGCTGTGCATGCCGGCTTCGGCAGCGGCCTGCGCACGAATCTCGCGCTTGGACTCCTTTGGCCGGGGTGACGTCCTGCGGGTCACCCGCGAGGAGGGTGCCTGCGTTGTTACCGTGCGGCACCGGCACGGCATTGGCGCCGTGCGCCTCACCAGCCTGGCTCCGGTGCAGGACCTGCGGCTACGGTTCGACGGTTTTCCCGAGCTTGAAAGCCTCGTCCTCTCCTCTCCGGGCGGCAGGCTGCTGTGCGAAGTGAACCGCTCTGCTGCCACAGTTGTCGCTCGCCGCTGCCTGCTCAATGGCGCTCAGGTGTCGGCGCTGCGGCCCGTCGCCGGCGGGTTCGAGTTGACCGTTCCCGCCGATCTTGTGCCCGTGGCTGGCAATCGCCTCGAAGTGCACTGGACTGACTTCTGGCGCTGAAGGGTTGAACCGCTGCGCTGGCAAGCCGCACCATCGGGTAAACGCAAAGCCCGCGGGGAGCACTGCGTGGTCATGAGACGCACGGCTGTGTGGTTCGCCGCCCGAGGCCGCCGGTGGATGTGGCGGCTGGCCGCGCTGCTGGCAGTCCCGGTCCTCGCCTTACTCCTGCTGCTGGGAACGGCGCCGCTGTGGATAGACACGCCACTGGTGCGCGAACGGGTGGCGGCGATGGTGGTTGATCTCACGGGCGGGCGCGCCCGTTGGGATGGCGTGGACCTGCACTACTTCCCAAGACCGAGCGTGACACTGCGCCAGCTCTCCCTGACGCTGCCGCCCCGCGCGGACTTCGAGGTCCATGCGGTCACGGTGGAACTGGAATGGCTGCCGTTGCTGCGGGGCAGCGTTCGCCCCGGCCGCCTGCGATTGGACTCTCCACGGCTGCGCGTGCAACTGTCACCGGCAGACCCGGCGGCGGCACCACCCACCGTGGTGGGCATTCGCAACGCCATTCGCCGCGCCGTGGAGGCGCTGTTCGAAAACGCCCCCTCCAGCCAAGTGGAACTGGCCGCCGGCGAGGTTTACGTGCTCACGGGCGCCGGCATGCCGCTGCAGTTCACCCGCATCTCCCTGGAAGGCCGCGTGGCGGGCGGGCGCCTCGACGTGAAGGCCTCGCTGTCATCACCGTTGTTTCGCGAACTCGCCCTGCAAGCGCGCATCCATCGCACCGGGCTGAAGGGGGAGGGTCAAGCGCAACTGACCGGGCTGCAGCTCGCTTCATTGGGTTCCTTCGCGGCATCGGCCGCCCTGTCTCCCGGGGCCCGCCTGTCCCTGGAGCCGGCGGCGGGCCGCGTCGATCTGGAGTGGCGACTGGAGGGCGCCAACGCTCTTTCGGCGAACGTGCGCGCGACGGTTCCAGCACTCGCGGTGCGGCGCGGCGCGGGACGACTGGAAGTGAGCGGCCTCGGCCTCGACGCCCGTGCGAGCCTGCTAGGCGAGGCGCTGGAGGTGGAGCTATCGCGCGCGGTATCCATGCGGCCGGGAATCGAGGCCAAGGGACGATTGGCCTTCGCGCCCGGCACCGGCTGGCGCGCCTCCCTCGACCTTGCACGCCTGGACGCCGGTGAGGCGCAGGCGCTCGTCGCAGGCCTCCTGCCGGGCGTCCCAGCGATTGCCCGGCCCGTGGCGCAGCTTCAGGCGGGCAGCGTGATCACCGCTTCGCTTGCCTCGGCTGGTGCGACCTTGGCGGCACTCGCCAACCTGCGATCCGTGAAGGCAGCGGCCCATATGGAAAGCGGGGCGGTTCGAGTGGCGGCAGCCGATCTGGCAGTGCGCGATATTCGCATTCGCGCGCGGCTGGTGGATGGCGCGCTGCAGGTGGACGACCTGGCGGCGCGCACCCGCGCCGGAGAGGTCACGGGCGGCACCTTCCACATGAACCTGACTGCGAATCCCGTCTCCCTGGAGGGCAGCGCCGCGGGCCGGCTGGACCTGGAGGGCACGCTGGCGCTGGCCAGGCGAGTGCTCGACCCTGCCGGCGGGGCCGCGCGCGAACTGCGGCGCCTGCGTGAACTGCGGGGAAGCGCGAGGTTCGCCGTCGCGCTCGCCGGCAAGGCGAGCCGGCCACGGGCGCGGGTGGACCTGTCGGCGCTGCACGCCACCGGCCGCGTGGACGGGCTGCCGCTCCCCATCGCCCTCACCGGCGGACTCGCCACCCTGGAGGGCCCGCGGCTCCAGGTACGCGGGCTGGCGGGCAGCGTGGGTCGATCGCGGCTTCAAGACGCGTCTGCCCGCCTCACCCTCGGGCGCCAGGGCCGCCTGGAGTCGGCCTCGGCCAGTGCTGTCATCGATGTGGAGGAGGCCCTGGCGCTGGCCCGGGCACAGCCAGCCCTGGCCGGCAAGCTGTCACAGGTGCAGAGCGCCTCGGGCGAACTGGCGTTGAAGCTCGAAAGCGCCACTGGGCCGCTGGCCGATGCGCGTGCGCTGCGATACGTGCTCACAGCCGTCCCGCGCCGGGCCGTGGTGACTCTGCCAGCACTCGGAGCCCCTCTCACCCTCGACGGCGGCCGGGTGACGCTGGCCCCGGGCGCCTTGGCCGCCACAGACGTGACGGCCAGCCTGCGCGATGCCGCGCTTCGGGTGGGGGGCCGCATTCCCTTGCCCATGGGGCCGGCGGGCGGACTGCAGCTCGACGCCTCGGGCAGTATTGGTCCGGAACTGCTGGAGTGGACTTACACCCGTGCGCAGCTGCCGGAAGCCGCGCGCCTTCCCAGAGCGCTCGCCGTGGAATCGTTGGCGCTCCGGTGGCGCGAGGCGGACGCGTTCGAGGTGCGCGGCAGCGTGCAGCCGGCCGGGGGGCCGGGTGCGGTCTTCCACCTGCGCCGCGCAGGCCGGCGGGTGGAGTTGCGCTCCCTGGCGCTGCGCGATGCCCACTCCGACTGCACCGTTGGCGGCAGCCTGGAGGGATCCCGGTTCGAAGTGCGCTTCGACGGCCACGTGGCCGGGCGCTCGCTGGCGGGACTGCTGCGTCGTCCCGAGCTCGCCGGCGCACTGGTGCGCGGCCGCTTCGAGGCGAGCGGCGACTGGACCAACCCCGCCAGCACCCGCGCAGAAGGCGGCCTGGAGGTGACCCAGGTGCCGGTATCCGCGCCGTCGGCCCAGGCGTTGGTGGTGGAACGCGCCCGCGTGGAGGCCACGCCGGAGCGCCTGCGTATCCCGGCAGCGGTGTTGCGGCTGGGCGCCGCGCGGGTGGACGTGGAGGCGAGCCTCACGCGCACAACGCGAAAGTTCATGCTGGACGCCTCGGTCCGCGGCGACGAACTGGACCTGCGTCACCCCCCCAGAGCCACCGGAACCGCTGGGGCGCCAGCCGAGCCGCAGGCCGGCGGCGCACCGGCGGCCAACCCGCGAGCATCCCCCTGGGAGACGCTGTTCGCGGCCCTGGATCGCGTGCCGGTATCGGGAAGGGTGCAGGTGGCCTTCGCACGGGTGCTGGCCAACCGGATCGAGGTGGCCCCGCTGGAAGCGGCCGCATCGCTGGAAGACGGACGGCTGGACGTGGATATCCGCCGGGCAGCCCTGTGCGGGATCAGCGTGGCGGGCAGCCTGTGGGCCCGCCGGGGTCTTGCGGGCACCAAAGGCACGCTGAGCGCGCGCGGTGCCGCTCTGGATGCCACCCTGCCCTGCCTTACGGATGGCCGGTTGCGCTTCGCGGGAAAACTCGACCTGGACGGCACCTTCTCGGCCCAGGGCGCCCCCGGCGCCATCATGGACAACCTCAACGGAAGCTTCCGCGCCGTGTCCCGCGAGGGTCGCATCGACCGGTTCGAGGCCCTCGCGCGGCTGCTGCGGCTGCTCAACCTCACCGAGGTGGTGCGCGGTCAGGTGCCGGACCTGGCCAGCGGCGGCATGAGCTATCGCAGCGCCGCCGTGACCGGGCGCATCCGCGGGCGGGTGTTGCACCTGGACGAAGGCATTCTCGATGCCGAGACGGTGAAGATCGTGGGCGAGGGCAGCCTCGACACCCGCAGCGGCGCCCTGACGGCAAACGTGCTGGCGGCACCGCTTCAGACCGCCAACTGGCTGGTGGACAAGATTCCCCTGGTGCGCCGCATCTTCGGCGGCACGGTGCTGGCCATTCCGGCGCAGGTGAGCGGCACGGTGAAGAACCCGGTGGTGGTGCCGCTGGGGCCCCGCGCCGTGGGGTCGCGCGCAACCCAGCTGCTGGCCAACACACTGCGCCTGCCGGTGGACGTGCTCAAGATGCTGGAGCCCAAAAATGCGCCGCCGGTGAGCAACGAAACGCAGAAGGACGAAACAGCCCGGCCGCCCTGACCGGCAAGGCAGGCCGCCGCCGCCAGGCACGGCCGCCTTCGTGCCGCCAGAGCACCTCAGGACGGGTTCACGGGCAGGTCGAGCCGGGATACCGCCCGCGCCATGGCCTGCACCGCCGCACGCCGGGGAAAATCGGCACGAAAGGCCGCCACGACGCGCCGCATAGGTGCCGGAGCCGCGAAATCCACTGCTCTCACCAGCGGGCTTGCGTGGCGCCCGGTGAGGGCCGTGGCGGGCAGCACCGACACCCCAAGCCCCGAGGCCACCATGTTGCGGATGGTCTCCAGCGAGTTGCCCTGCCTCCCCGGCGGCGCGGGGCGCGCAAACTCGCCGCAGGCTTCCATCACCTGCTCGCGGAAACAGTGGCCGATGGACAGCAGCAACAGGTTCTCGCCCGCCAGCTCTTCGGCTTTCACGGCGCGGCGCCTCGCCCATGGGTGCCTTGCCGGCACCACCACCCGGAAGACCTCGTCGTAGAGCGGCAGCACCTCAACGCCCGGGGCCTCGTAGGGCAACGCCAAGATGGCCACGTCCATCAGGCCGCCGCGCAGCATCTGGTCGAGGCTGGCGGTCATGTTCTCCTCGATCTCCAGCGGCATGGCGGGGGCCGCGCCTCTCAGCGCCAGCACCAGCCCGGGCAGCAGGTAAGGCGCGATGGTGTGGATAACCCCCAGCCGCAGCACCCCGCGCAGCGGATCGCGCCCGTGGCGCGCCACCTCCCGTACCCGTGCGGCCTCATCCAGCACCCGGCGCGCCTGGGCCACCACCTGCTCGCCGGCCTCGGTGAGCAGCACCTCGCGGGGTCCGCGCTCGAACAGCCGAACACCCAGCTCGTCCTCCAGCTTCTTCACCGACGCCGACAGGCTGGGCTGGCTCACGAACACCCTCTCCGCGGCGCGGCGGAAGTTGCGCGTCTCGGCCACCGCCACCACGTACTTGAGTTCCTGCAGGGTCATGGCGTCTCCCCAAGGGCCATAGTCATCGCCTATCGCGGCGATGGTAACTCGGTATTGGCGCGCGGCGGTTGTCCCGCGGCACAGTGCGCTCCGCGGCCGCGCTGGCGGCCACCCACATCCACCCCTATTAAGGAGCAGACGCCATGACTCGAACCCCGAACCGCGAAGGAAGCCGCGTGCCTGCCGTGACTTTCCGTGTGCGCGAAAACAACGACTGGAAGAACGTCACCACCGATCACATCTTCAAGGGACGCACCGTGGTCGTGTTCTCGCTGCCGGGCGCGTTCACACCCACCTGCTCGTCCACCCACCTGCCGCGCTACAACGAACTCGCGCCCGCCTTCAAGGCCAACGGCGTGGACGAGATCGTGTGCATTTCGGTGAACGACGCCTTCGTGATGGAGGAGTGGGCACGCGAGCAGGAATCCGCCAACGTGCGGCTGCTGCCCGATGGCAACGGCGAATTCACCGACGGCATGGGCCAGCTGGTGGACAAGTCCGACCTGGGCTTCGGCAAGCGCTCGTGGCGCTACTCCATGCTGGTGAAGGACGGCGTGGTGGTGAAGCAGTTCATCGAGCCCGACAAGGCCGGTGACCCCTTCGAGGTTTCCGACGCCGACACCATGCTTGCCCACATCAACCCCCAGGCGGCGAAGCCCGCCCGGGTGGCCCTGTTCACCCGCGAGGGCTGTGCGCACTGCGCCCGCGCCAAGGCGCTGCTGTCGGCGCACGGCTATGGGTACGCCGAAGTGCCCCTGCACCACACGGTGCGAAGCCAGGTGGTGGGCGCGGTCACCGGACAGGGCACAGTGCCCCAGGTGTTCATCGACGGCGAGCACGTGGGCGGCGCGGACGCGCTGGAGGCGTGGCTGAAGGCGCGCTCGCGGAAGGCGGCCTGAGGCCACCGGGGCGCGGACACGGAAAGCATCGCTGAAGAGCGCTCCCCGTGTCCGCGCCGCCGTCTTGGAATATTGGCCGCGTACATCCATCGCCCAGTAACCACCGGCGCGGACCGCACACCCAGGGAACCATGTTCTGTCCCAGCCTTTTCCAGTGCCTGCACGAGTGCGGCGTGCGCTGCCTGGTGGTGGGCGGGCTGGCGGTGAACCTGCACGGCATACCGCGCATGACCATGGATGTGGACCTCGTTATGGCCATGGATCCGGCCAACATGGACGGCTTCATCCAGTGCGCGCGGCGCCTGCAACTCGAACCCGCCGTGCCAGTGGCCCTGGAGGCGCTTGTGGATCCCGCCCGGCGGGCGCAATGGGTGCGTGAAAAACCCATGATCGCCTTCCCCCTGCGCGCACCCGAAGCTTCGTCGCCAACGGTGGACGTGCTTCTCGATCATGGACTCGACTTCGGCGCTGCTCATTCCCGGGCCACCCGCAGCAGCGCGGGGGGGCATACCCGTCACCGTCGCTTCCATCGAGGAGCTGCTTGCCATGAAATCAGCGAGCGGCCGGTGTCAGGACGAAGCGGACGCGCAACATCTGCGCCGCATCCTCCAAAGGGGTACGCCTTGAACCGGTCCGGCCGCATCCGCGCCGAGGGCGGCTTCGACTACTGGGTCAGCGACGCGCAACTGGACGCCTATGTGCGCCTGACACCCCTGCAGAGGCTTGAGTGGCTGGAGTAGGCACGCTGCTTCGTGGTCGCGTGCCTCACCCCCGAGGCGCGCGAGCGGCAGGAGCGGCTGCGCCGCGGCGAACCCGTGGCCTAACCCGCTGCAGCGGCGAACCCGCGGCGGCGCCACCCGGGTGCCAACCGGGCATTGCCCGCGCGCAACGCCCATGGGTTTGGCCGGGCGGCAAATCCAGCCCGCGGAACCGGTACGCTTGCGTCACTGACCAACACCCCGACCATCGCCACCCCGGCGTCACCTTTCCTCGAAGACCCCACCATGCGCGACCCCGCTCCCCAGGCCATTCGCCTCTCCGACTACACCCCGCCCGCCTTCCTGGCGGACACCGTGGACCTGCACGTAAACATCCGCGATAACCACGTGTGCCTGCGCGCCCGGCTGGCCCTGCGGCGCAACCCGGCCGCCCCGGACGCACGCGCCCCGCTGGTGCTGGACGGCGACGAATTGCAGCACGAGTCGGTGGCCTTGAACGGCCGCGTGCTGGGCCCCGACGCCCACACCGTGACCGCCACCTCCCTCACCATTGCCGGCGTGCCGGATCGCTTCGAACTGGAAACATTGGTGCGCCTGGACCCGTTCCACAACACCAAGCTGATGGGCCTGTTCCAGTCCAAGGACGGGCTGTTCACCCAGTGCGAATCGGAGGGCTTTCGCCGCATCACCTGGTTTCCCGACCGGCCCGACGTGATGGCGCGCTACACCGTGAGCCTGCACGCGGACAAGGCGCGCTATCCGCGCCTGCTGGCCAACGGCAATCTGGTGGCCCATGGCGAGGAACCGGGCGGGCGCCACTGGGCGCGCTGGGAAGACCCCTTTCCCAAGCCCAGTTACCTGTTCGCCATGGTGGCCGCACGCCTGGACGTGCTGGAGGACCGCTTCACCACGGCCTCGGGCCGCGACGCGTTGCTGCAGGTGTACGTGGAACCGGGCAAGCTCGACCAGGCCGGCTTCGCCATGGACAGCCTGAAGCGCGCCCTGCGCTGGGATGAGCGGGTGTTCGGCCTGGAGCTCGATCTGGACCGCTTCATGATCGTGGCGGTGGGCGACTTCAACATGGGCGCCATGGAGAACAAGGGCCTCAACATCTTCAATACCAAATACGTGCTGGCCCGCGCCGATACCGCCACCGACACCGACTTTCTCAACATCGACCGGGTGGTGGCCCACGAGTACTTCCACAACTGGACCGGAAACCGCGTCACCTGCCGCGACTGGTTCCAGCTCTCGCTCAAGGAAGGCCTCACCGTGTTCCGCGACCAGGAGTATGGCGCCGACACCTACTCGCGGCCGGTACAGCGCATCCAGGAGGTGCGCAATCTGCGCGCCCTGCAGTTCCCCGAGGACGCCGGCCCCATGGCCCACCCGGTGCGCCCTCAGTCCTACCTGGAGATCGGCAACTTCTACACCATGACCGTGTACGAGAAGGGCGCCGAGGTGGTGCGCATGATCCACACCCTCATCGGCGCGCAGGGCTTCCGCAAGGGCATGGATCTGTATTTCGCCCGCCACGACGGGCAGGCGGTGACCTGTGACGATTTCGTCCAGGCCATGGAGGATGCCTCGGGCGCGGACCTTTCCCATTTTCGCCGCTGGTACGACCAGTCGGGCACGCCGCGCCTGCGGGCGCGCGCCGAGCACGACGCGGCAACGGGCCGATACACGCTGCACGTGCGGCAGGAAACCGCGCCTACCGCCGACCAGCCCGAAAAACAGCCGCTGCACATTCCACTGGCGGTGGGCCTGGTGGGCGCGGATGGCCGCGACCTGCCGCTGCAACTGGACGGCGAAGCCGCGCCCCAGGGGTCGACCCGGGTGCTGTCGCTGACCCGGGCCGAGCACAGCTTCACGTTCACGAACGTGCGCGAGGCGCCCGTGCCGTCGCTGCTGCGCAACTTCTCCGCACCCGTGGTGCTGGAGTTCGATTACGACGCGCGGGCGCTCACCCACCTGATGGCCCACGACACCGACCCCTTCAACCGCTGGGAGGCGGGCCAGCGGCTGGCCGCCGCCCTCATCCTCGACGGGGTGGCGGCGCGCCAGGCGGGCAAGGCCTTCGCCGTGCCCGGCGCCTTCACCGAGGCCTTCGGGCGCGTGCTGGCCGGCGCTGGCGCCGATCCGGCCTTCGCCGCCGAGGCGCTGGCGCTGCCCTCCGAAACCTTCCTTGCCGAGCAAATGGCGGTGGTGGACCCCGAGGGCATCCACGCCGTGCGGGTACAGGTGCGCCAGCACCTGGCGGCGAGCCTCCGAGATGCACTTCTGTCCGCCTGGCGCACCCATGCCTCCATGGGCGGCTACAGCCCGGACGCCGGCTCCGCGGGCCGGCGCGCGCTGCGCAACCTGTGCCTGGGCTACCTCATGGAACTGGACGACGATGAAATCCGCGCTCTATGCGTGGGCCAGTTCGACGGCGCCGACAACATGACCGACGGCATGGCCGCCCTCACCGCGCTGGCGAACACCCGCTGCCCGGAGCGGCTGCCCGCGCTGGAGCGCTTTCATGCCCGCTGGAAGCACGAGGCGCTGGTGCTGGACAAGTGGTTCGCCGTGCAGGCCACATCGCGCCTGCCGGACACTCTGGAGGAGGTGAAGCGGCTGGTGAAACACGCCGACTTCGATATCCGCAACCCGAACCGCGCACGCGCCGTGATCGGCAGTTTCGCCATGGGCAACCCGGTGCGTTTCCACGCCGCCGACGGCACGGGCTACGACTTCGTGGCCGAGCAGGTCGCGCAACTGGACACCCTCAACCCCCAGGTGGCGGCGCGCATGGCGCGCGCCTTCGACCGTTGGCGCAAGTTCGATGCGGGGCGCCAGGGCCAAGCGAAGGCCGCGCTGGAGCGGCTGCGGGGTCAGGCCGGCCTGTCGAAGGATCTGCTCGAGGTGGTGAGCAAGGCGCTGGCCTGAAGCCCAACCGTGCGGGGCTCGGGCCCGCGCTCAGCCGCTGCGGGCCTTGCGGTTCACCTTCTCCACGAAGCGAGCCACCTCGATGATGGCGCGCTCATGCACACCCTCGCCGATGCGCTCGCTGCCATCGTCGGCCCACACCTCGAAGGTAAGCAGGCGGCCATCCACCTTCACCAGCCGGGCGTGCGCGGTGACGGTGAAACCGGGCGGCGTGGCCGCCAGGTGGCGGATGTCCACACGCACGCCCACGGTGCTGCGGCCCTCGCCCACCAGCGGCTCCACCGACTTGCCCGCGGCGGTTTCCATGAGGGCGATCATCATGGGCGTGGAGAATACCGCCACGAAGCCGCTGCCCAGGTCGGAGGCGAGATTGCCGGGGCCGGCAACGAGGGTGGCGCTGCCCTCGACGCCGGGTTGCAGAGGGGGGGTGTCCGCCATGGCGGGGTCTCCTGGTGTGGTTGGCGGACACGCTGCCCGCCCTGGAACCGTAGCTTAACGGGCCGAGGGGCGGGTTTCTGCGGGGCAACGCCGGCCTTCGCCAGGGGCGCGGAAATTCCTGGCAGCTAGCGCCCCGTCGGGCGAAACACCCACTGCCCGTAACTGGTGGTGCCCTCGAAGACGCGCGGTTCAGGCCACAGGCCGTCGGCCGGCAGCGGCTTGGCGTTGGAACTGGAATGCACGCCCGCGATGCGGCCCTGGGCATCGCGCACGAACTCCCAGTTGAACGTGCCCGTCATGGGATCCAGGGGAATGCGGCGCAGGTGGCGCTGCAGGGGCTCGGCGCGGTCGTCCTGCAGCAATTCTTCAACGCGCGACGGCGCCGGGATCTGACCGGCGGGGGTGGCAGCCGCGTAGCGCTCCAGCGCTTTCTTGAACTGGCGACCACCCCACAGCAGGTCGCGCTCGCGTTCACGCTGGGAGCGGTCCTCCCACAGCTTGCCCATGGCTGCCAGCAGTGCCGCCATCGCCACGGCGAACAGCAGCGCCGCGAACAGGGCCGCGCCGCGCTCGCGCCGCGGGCTGGTCACCATTGCCCGTAGGGCACGCCGTTGCTGCCCGTGCCCGGGGACCGCGAATACACGTCGAACACGTCGGCGCCGGGGGCTGGCGCGTCGGGCGGCGAGGCGTAGCTGCGCAGCCCCCACGAGGCGGCAGCGCCGGCGTCGCGATCAGGAGTGAACGGGTCACGCGGCAACTGCCGCAGAAAGTAGATGCGCCGGCCCTGGGGGTCGAGCGCGTCGGGCACACCCTGGGCCAGCAACTCCAAGGAGGGCGGATAGCGCGACTGGCCTGGCAGGCGTAGCACGCGGCCTTCATCCACGGCGTCGCGATAATCGTCGATGGCCTGGCGGATCTGGCGCAGCGCCGCGCGTAGCTCCACTTCTTTTTCGCGCTTCGCGGCAGCCACGATGAGCGGCGCGGCCAGGGCGGCCACCAGCGCAATCAGCGCCAGTGCAACCACCACCTCCAGCAGCGTGAAGCCGGCCCGCGCCGGGGAGCGGCGGGCCATGGGCGCCAGGACACGCCTCACGCGGGCCGCTCCTCAGGCACCGGCCGGCCGCGCGCGGCGACGGCTTGCCAGGCGCTGCCAGATCCAGCCGCCGGGCACGTCCTCGCCGGTGAGCACATAGCGCAGCGCATTGGCGTCGTGCACCAGGAACTGCTGTTTGCGCCGGCCGCGCCCGCGGCCGCAGAACAATACCCGGTCTCCGATTCGCAGCCGGTCGGCGTCGAGCGGTAACAGCAGCAGGTCGCCGTTTCGCTCGATGGCCAGCGCCACCACGGGCAGGAGTTCGGCGCGGTCCCGCGGATCGCGGCCCAGGTCGCCCACCGAGACGGCGCCCCGCCCGGCGGCCTCGTGCAGCGCCGGGCAGGCGCGCGGCTCCACCGCGAAGGTCCAGGTCTCGGGCGCGTGCTCCCCCAGGATTCCCACCAGCCGCGCGATCACCTCGTTGGCCCAGTCGTTGTCGCGCTGGCGCACCTCTGCCAGGAAACGCGCCAACAGCGGCTCGGTGAGCAGCGCCATGGCCTCGTGTACCACCACCGCGGCGGGCTGCATCACCATTTGCGCACCCACGGCATCGGTGAGCACGGCGTTGCTGCGCTGGTTGCGACGCAGGATCACGAACAACTCGGGGTTGAGTTCGCGGGCGGTCATCACCACCGCTAGGTTGCTCACGTCGCTGGAGGTGCCAGCCACCAGCCCGGCGGCACCGCGGATGCCAGCCTTTTCCAGCACCGCAGCCTCGGTGCCGCTGCCGAGGATGCCCGAGGCCACGCCTTGCACAGCGGCTGGATCGGCGTCGATCATGGTGCAGTGAATGCCTTCGCGATCGAGGCAATGGGCGATCTCTCGCCCAAAGCGGCCGAAACCGCACAGCACCCACTGGCCAAGAGGCGGAAAACGCGGCTCGGGCAGCAGTTCGTCGGGGGTGGCGGTGAGCCACTCGCGCAGCAGGTACAGGCCCGAGGCGCGCATGGCGATGCCCAGGTGACGGGCAAAGGACTCGTAGGGATTGACGATGTGATCGGTGCCGAAAGAGGCCATGTTGGCGGCCACATCGCGCGACTCGCAGCGGCACAGCACTTCGAGTTCGGGGCGCAGCAGCTTGGTGCCCACCGCCACGGCCAGGTTGGCGCGGTCGTCGTTGGTGAGCGCCACGACCCCCAGGCAGTGGGGGCTGCGCAGGCCGGCCACGATGAGCGACTCGCCGGCGCGCACGTCCGCCGCCAGGGCCGGCGTATCGACGCTCAACCCGGCCATATCGGCCTCGGCCACGCGCTCGGGGTTGAGGTCCAGCACCACGCAGCGGATACCGCGCCGGTCCAGGGCTGCCACCAGCGCGCTGCCGGTCTCGCCATAGCCGCAGACGATATAGAAGGGCTCGCGCATCCGGCGCACTTTGCGCTGCAATCGCGCCCGCGCCAGCACCTGCCGGAAGGCCGGTTCCTGGGTGAGGGCGATGATCTTGCCCAGGGCGTAGAACCACGCCACCACCGTGAGGTAGATGGTGAACGTCACCCACAGACGCTGGGTGTCGGTGAAGGCGTGGGGCACCTCGCCAAAACCGATGGTGGTGGCGGTGTAGCTGACGAAATAAAACGCGTGGAAGAAGCCCATCTGCCAGGGCAATCCCTGGCCGTCGCGGCCTGGGATGAGCACCAAGCCCAGGATGCTGATGGCGTAGCTGGCGATCAGCACCAGCAGCGGCGCGCGCATGCGCCGCAGGGCGAGAAACAGGGCGCCGTTCATCGCCGCAGTTGCGCCGTCTCCACCATCAGCAGGATGACCGAAACCAGGTTGGCCATGAAGGCGCCCCCGGCCAGGGACACCACGCTGGATACGGCCGCAGGGGTGAGGCCCGCCGGGCTGGCGTTGGCAGCCCAAGCCCACACCACCGCACCGGCCATCAACTGCAGGTCCGCCACCAGGCTCGCGGCCAGGTGGATGGCGCCCATCTGGGTGCGGTCTCCGAACTTCAGCACCGTGGCCACCAGGTTCACCACGATGGCGGCGAACATCTCGTAGATGTTGTGCTGGGCGGGATCGGTGGGGTCGCCGATGAAGAACCCGAAGTTCATGGTCATGGCAAGAATGATGAAGAAGCCAAACACAACCTTTTCAAGGTTCACGTCACCCCCTGCGGCGAATGGACCGCGCCGTTGTCGCACCGGGCGGCAGCCATGTCAATGGCGCCCCTTCCACGGGAGAGCGCGTGCTTTCCGGGGTTTGGCGTTGAAGGCGGCGAACCCGCCCCGTCAAAGCCGACGGCGACGGGTTGAACGCCGGAGGCTAATCCTGGATCATGCGCGCCCTCGCTGGTAACGGGCTTGCGCCCGTTGCGGGCGAAGGCGTCGGCCGTATTGCAACGCGGACGTCGTTTCAATCAATTACGACATGGAGTTTTCCTGAAATGACTGGCATGGTTCTTCTCGGCGGCCCGCTGCTCGTGGTGATCGGCTGCCTGTTTTGGGTGCTGTCTCTGTCCAACGAACAGGCGCGCGTGAATGCCGAAGTGTGGGCGAAGCACGGCGTGCGGTCGTAAGCATCCGCTGTTCCGAAAGAGCCCCGCCTGCGCGCGGGGCTTTTTTCGTGTGCGCGCCGCGACTGTCGCTGCAAACAAAAAACCCCGCCGGAGCGGGGTTTTCAGGGAGTGCGCCAGTGGCGTCACTCCATGGGACGAATGTTCGTCGCCTGCTTGCCCTTGGGGCCCTGGACGATCTCGAATTCGACCTTCTGGTTTTCCTTGAGGGTCTTGAAACCCTTGGACTGGATGGCGGAGAAATGCGCGAAGAGGTCTTCGCCGCCGCCATCGGGCTTGATGAAGCCAAAACCCTTGGCGTCGTTAAACCACTTCACGGTGCCGGTACTCATGCGTGTGTCTTCCTTACAAAGAGTCGAAAATCGGGCGCGCGCGAGCGCCACGCCCATACCGCGGGAAGTTCAAGGGAGAAGGACGGAGACTCGGGGGCACCGCTGGAGGCGGTTGCGACCGGCCGGCGACTTCACGGCCCGGAAATCCTGCATCGGCGCTTATACCCGTGGCCTTGGCCAGGGTCAAGAACAAACTTCACTGCCTGGTGTAACCGGCGCGGCGGCGGCGCCGCGAGGGCGGCATCGGGGGGCGGCGGGCGCTGGCGCGCGGGCGTCCACCGGCCTTGGGCGCGACTCTTTAGTTGGCGGCGCGCCTCTTGCATCATGTGCGCCGTGTCATTGGATGCGGGAGCCAGCCATGCAGGCAAGCCGGTGCTCATCCAGCTATTCCTCCACGCTGTCGCTGGTGGCGCACCGGCGCGCGCCGTCGCCGCGATTACCCGGGGCGCTGGACGCGCTGTTCGCGGCCCTGGCGGCCAGCACAGGCGCTGCGGAGGCCGAAGGCACCGAGGCCCGAATCTGGTCCTTGTGGATGCACCATCCCCACCGGCGCGCCGCCCGCGATCTCGACCTGGCCTCTTCCGAGATCGCGGGCCAGTGCCACGATCTCGCCGAGACCCGGCTCGCGCGGCTGTTGCGTGCCGATCCCGATTACGCCGAAGCCTGGAACAAGCAGGCCACGCTGTTCTACCTACTGGAGCGCGACGAGGAATGTCTGGCGAGCCTGCATCAAGCCCTGGCCCTGGAACCGCGCCATTTCGGTGCGCTGTGCAGCCTCGCCGAGGTGCTCGCCGGGCTGGGCGATACCGAGGGTGCCCTGTTCGCCTTCGAATCGGCGCTGCGCATCCACCCTCACCTCCAGCAGGCCCGCCAGCGGATGGCGAACCTGCGGGGAGGCGAGCCACACTAAGCCGCCACCCCATCGGTGGCTATCGGGTGGCTACGCGAATGCGCTGCGCGATCCCGTTTGAAAGTTCGTCCGCGACTTGCGCCACATCACGGCGCACCAGCCGATCGAGGGCGGAACCCTGATGAAGTAGCCAGCCGTTCTGGAGGCGCACCACCGCAATTTGCTCCCCGTCGGGGATGCTCGTGATGTTTGCCACCGCGCTTGCGGGCCAGCCGTCCAGGTCGTAGCTCGCCGCCACATGGACAACTGCGGTTCGCCCCGGCAAGGCCGCCGGTTGCGATTGGTCGGCGTTTACCGGGGAACGCCCCTTGGCTGGAAGCCCTCTTTGACGCAGCGCGCCGGTTGTCATGGCAGCCAGCGCAGAGTCCTCGATCACCACCAGGTTCTCCACCCTTGCCGCCTCCGCCGGGGCCGTGCTGTCGGATGTCATTTTCGGCAACGCGCAACCCGCCAGGCACACTGTCGTGAACGCCGACAGGGCCGCCGTTCGAAAGAAACTTCCCCGCCCTATGCTACCGGCGTGCGGAGGATCTTGGGCCATGCGGGACGGGCACTTGGTGCCCGCATTTCCGCGGGTACTCACGGCGCCCCTTGGTTTTTCGGCGTTTGCGAGTTCTTGATTCGTGGTTTGCGCACCGGAAGCGGCTTTGTTCATGGCAACTCTCCATAGCTGGTTGGTATCAGAACTTGAGGAAGTGGAAAAAGTTTCCACATCTCTAGTGTGTGCGGAATTTTTTTCCACGTCAATGGGTGGGCCTGATATACTTTGCCGAGTGACCGAACCCACTCCACCCCAAGCCACTCAATTCCAGCTTGACGCCGTACGCCGAATGATCACGCCAGTCGTCAGGCTGCTGCTGCACTTCGGCATCACCTATCCCGTGTTCGCCGAGTTGCTCAAGCGCGTTTATGTGCAGGTGGCAGACCGCGAACTGACCTTGCCTGATCGCGAGCAGACCGCGAGCAGGCTTGCGCTTCTCACGGGTATTCATCGCCAGGACATACGGCGCCTGCGCGAAATCACCAGCGCCGGGGGCGAAACGCCCATCGAAAAGGCGAGTTCGGCGGCCGCCCTTTCGCCTCGCCTTCTTATGACCTGGACTCAGAATCCCCGCTTCCGCGATCCCGCAGGCGCTCCGCGCTTGCTGCATCGCTCCGCTTCGCAGGGCAGCCCGTCCTTCGAGGAACTCGTGGAAGGCTTGAGCAAGGACATCCGTCCGAGAGCCGTGCTGGACGAATGGCTGCGCCTCGGTCTCGTCGAGATCACCGGGGAGGGTCTGCTCGAACTCAAAGCGCGGGAATTCGTGCCGAAGGGATCACTACCCGCCAAGACAGAGTTGATGGCTAACATCATCTCGGACCACGTGAGCGCCGCCGTCCATAACGTGCGCAGCGACGCTGCACCGTTCTTCGATCGGCGCGTGCGTGTGGAGGGACTGACGCCGGAGGCTTTGCTTCAGTTGCGGGCGATGGTGAAGGAACGCGGCATGGCATTCCTGCAGGAACTCAATGCCGCGGCCGCCAAGTTGACCGAGGGCGAGGCAGAGGGACCTACGCACCGCATGAGCATCGGACTTTTTGAATACGAAGAACGGGAGCAAACCAATGAAGCTCAATCTCGTAACCACTAGCCTCCTCGTTGTTGCAGGCGCTGCAGGACTCGCGGGGTGTGAAGCCATGCGGCTGCCCGCCGTGGTGGCTGGCGGATCGGTCATCGAGGGCACGGGATTGGACAGCAAGCGGGCCGGCTCGGCGATCAAACAACCACCGTCCGTGCCCGCCCAACCGATCGTGGTGCTGGCCCTCGAGGGCTCGGCGTTCGCCCCGGCCCCCTTGAAAGCGGGAGATGGCTTCTACAGTGACATGACCTTCGACCTGCGCGATGGCTCCGCCCATCTGGGTCTGCCAGGCGCCGTGACTTACTTTGTCACCGGGCCGGCACGCGTGCGCTTCGAAATGCAGCAGGGCCTCATCTTCCCCCTCATCGAGACCGGCACGGTGGACGCCCCGAACGGCGGCCGTGTCGCCACGCCACGGATCGCAGCCCTGGACTGCAAGAGCAGCTTTCACATCGCGCGGAGCGCGCAAACCACCACCTTCCACTGCGCCCACGGCTTCCTGCGCTGGACGCGCGATAGCAAGCTGATTGCGCTTGAAGACGCAAACGCCTGGGTGGTTGACGAAACCCAACGCCGGGTGACACGCCAATAGGGCCTGGTGGCGTGCCATCGTCCCCCACCGGCCCGTTGCCGTGCTTGCTCGGGCCACCATGAGTCTCTCCATCCGCGCCGTTGGAATCGCCTTGAGCGTTTGGTGGATGCCTCGTCGGCTGACGGTGGCGCGCAGTACCGGGGTTTCCCCCTGGCGGCGGGTTTGGTGGGCCGCGGTCATTCGACCCGCGCTGCGGTTGGGGCAGCTCGCGCCCGGGGAAATGCCCTGCGCCGCCAGGACGCGCCCATGAGCGGCGTCGTGGCCGCGGCCTTGCAGGGGAGCATGCCCGGTGAGTGCTTCACACGCCGTGAACCGCTGGCCAAGTATCTGGCCTGCGCCGATTACATCTCCAGTTCCGCGCTGCGGCGCTTCCAGCGTCACGGCATGACTCCCGAGCTGGCCACGGTGTCGCAGCCGCCGCCGCGCGGGGCCTCGCTGGGCGACGCGTTGCACGCCATGCTGCTGGAACCCGATCGTTTCGAGGAGAACTTCGTGCAGGCCGCCCCCGGCACTCCGGTGGCGCGGTTGCGCGGGCCGGAGGAACTGTTCGAGCGCGCGTGGCTGTCGGCGCGCGAGTGCGAAGCGCTGCGCGCCATGGCCCGCGGCGTGCGCGAATGCACCCGTCCGCGGATCTCCGGCTGGCTGGAGCACGGCGCCAAGGAGTTGTCTCTCTACTGGAGCGATGCGGGGGGCGGTCGCTGGAAGGGCCGCCCCGACTGTTTCACCGAGGAGGTCATCCTCGAACTGAAGACCGCCAGCGACATCCGCCCGCAGCGCTTTGCCCGGGCGCGCGAGCGCTTCGGATACGACCTGCAGGCCGCCCTGTACCTGGAGGGGGTCGAGCGCCTCACCGGGACACGGCCGCGCTTCCTGTACGTGGTGGTGGAATCGGTACGGCCCCACGCGGTGTGGGTCCAGGAACCCTCGCCCGAGGAGCTGGCCCGGGCGCGGCTGAGCCTGCAAGCGGTCCGTGCCCGCTTTCTGGCGGCCCTTGGCGCGGGCGCCTGAGGCGGCGGGCCCGCTATACTCGAAGCACCACCTTTTCCGGCCTGCCGCCACCGATTTCCGGGACACTTCCCATGAAGGGCATCACCCTCACCCGCTACCTGATCGAGGAACAACGCGCCGCCGCGCACATCGAGGGCGACTTGCGCCTGCTGGTGGAGGTGGTGGCCCGCGCCTGCAAGGCCATCAGCATCGCCATCGGCAAGGGTGATCTGGCGGGGGTGCTGGGCAACGCCGGCACCGGTAACGTGCAGGGAGAAGCGCAAAAGAAGCTGGATGTGATCTCCAATGAAATCCTGCTCGAAGCCAACGAGTGGGGCGGCCACCTCGCCGCCATGGCTTCGGAGGAAATGGAAAAGCCCTACGCCATTCCCCACCGCTATCCCAAAGGCGAGTACCTGCTGCTGTTCGACCCGCTGGATGGGTCGTCCAACATCGACGTGAACGTCTCGGTGGGCACCATCTTCTCGGTGCTGCGCTGCCCCGAGGGGGTGGCCGAGCCGGGCGAGCATCACTTCCTGCAACCGGGCACGCGCCAGGTGTGCGCCGGCTACGCCGTGTACGGACCCACCACGCTGCTGGTGCTCACCCTGGGTAACGGCACCCACTGCTTCACCCTCGACCGCGAGATGGGCAGCTTCATCCTCACCGAAGAGAACCTGCGCATCCCCGAAGACACGCGGGAATTCGCCATCAACATGTCCAACCAGCGCCACTGGGAAGCGCCGGTACGCCGCTACGTGGACGAGTTGCTGGCGGGAAAACCCGGTCCGCGCGGCAAGGACTTCAACATGCGCTGGGTAGCCTCCATGGTAGCCGACGTGCACCGCATCCTGTCGCGCGGTGGCATCTTCATGTATCCACGCGACGCGCGCGAGCCCGACAAGCCCGGCAAGCTGCGGCTGATGTACGAGGCCAACCCCATGGCCATGATCGTCGAGCAGGCGGGCGGAGCGGCCACCGACGGCAACAGGCGCATCCTGGATGTACAGCCCGACGGGTTGCACCAGCGCGTGGCGGTGTTCCTGGGGTCGCGCAATGAAGTGCAACGGGTAAGCGCCTACCACGGTCCGTGACGGCTGCCGCTCACCGACAGCGGGGCTTGCGGCACATCAATACCCGCGGCGGCGGGTTGCGGTTACATGGAGTGGGGAAGCACCGCGAGGAGGCCTCCAGCCATACTCACCATCGAAGATTGCATCGCGCTCTCGGAGCTCACCGAGGAGGAGATCCTCGCCATCGCCGCCCATGAGGGCATCCCGGAAATGGCGGCGGGGTTGAGTTGGGCAACTATCTGCTGCGAACGCCCGGGGGAGAATGGCGCGTGGCCGCCATGATCCGCGATGACATCGCGCTCGCCACAGGGTGCGGCGATCTGCGCCGTGCAGCGCTGCTAAGGCACTGCCTGAAACATTTCCTGAGGAATCACCCGGGCCTTGGCGCCGGGACCTGCTGAGAAACTGCACGGCTCGCGCGAACCGCGGGCCGCAGCTGCGCCGCCGGGAAGCGACGCCCGGTGGCAGCGCGCCAGGCCATGAGGCCTGCAGCGCGCCACCCCGAAAACGAACTCAGCTCAGATGACCGCTGACGAGCTTCGTCATCTCGAACATGGACACCTGCTTCTTGCCGCCGAACACGCTCTTGAGCTTGTCGTCGGCGTTGATCATGCGCTTGTTCTTGGCATCCTGAAGACCGTTCTTCTTGATGTATTCCCACACCTTCTTGGTCACTTCAGTGCGCGGCAGTGCCTTGTCACCCACTACTGCCGCCAGCGTGGCGCTGGGGGTCATGGGCTTCATGAAGGCAGCGTTCGGGGTGCGCTTCTTGGCGGGCGCCGCTTTCTTGGCGGCGGGCGCAGCCTTCTTGGCGGGAGCCGCCTTCTTGGCTACAGGCTTCTTGGCGGGCGCGGCCTTCTTGGCAGCGGGCTTCTTGGCGGGCGCGGCCTTCTTGGCAGCGGGCTTCTTTGCGGCGGGTTTCTTGGCTACGGCCATCGATGCCTCCGATCCGGGTTGGCGACAGGTACGTCCAGTGACGCAAGACGGGCTGGGTAAACAAAAGTTGAAACAGGGTGCTGTCGCCCGACGCGGCGCCGCAACGACAACGCGGCCCGAGAATGCCCAATCCACCGACACATGACAAGTGCTTTGCCGTGCTTTTTCCCTCGTGGCGGAAGGCGCCGGCCCGGGCAGACCCGGCTGGGATAGGGCCAGGGGAGCGTCCCGCAACGCAACCGCAATCGCCGGGCCGCCGCCCGGCAAGGCGGGAACCGCCTCGGGCGGCGTACGGGCGGCCGGATGCTCGACCGGCGCTGTCAGGTGCCTCGCGCCCGGCTGGGGAACCGGCGCAGGAACTTATCCACCTTCGGCGCCACCACGAAGCGGCAATAGGGCTGGTTCGGGTTGCGGGTGAAGTACTCGTCGTGGTACTCCTCGGCGGGATGAAAGGGCGCAACGGGCACGATTTCGGTGACGATGGGCGCGGCGAAGGCGCGGTCGCGGTCAAGCCGCACCACGGTCTCGCGCGCCACCCGCTCCTGGGGGGCGTCGTGGTAGAAGATGGCCGAACGGTACTGGCTGCCCACGTCGTTGCCCTGGCGGTCGGGCGTGGTGGGATCGTGGATGGCGAAGAACACCTCCAGCAGGTCGGCAAAGCTCGTCACCGCGGGGTCGAAGCGCACCTGCACCACCTCGGCATGCCCGGTGTCTCCCTCGCACACGTCGCGGTAGGTGGGATCGGGCGTGTGCCCTCCCATGTAGCCCGACTTCACCCCCAGCACCCCCTCCAGGCGCAGGTACACGGCTTCAAGGCACCAGAAGCAGCCCCCGGCGAGGGTTGCGACGGATTCGGATGGGGCGGGACTGTTCATGGCGCTGCGCTCCGTGCAATTGGCCCGGGGACGGCTATCGCCCCCACGGCAAAGTGGTACTGACCCTCGTGGCGGCCGGCGCGTTCGTGCTGCACGCCGCGGCCCTTGACTGGCGCCCCGTGGACGACGTGGTGATGGGCGGCCGCTCGGTATCCTCGGCGAGCGTCTCTCCCGGCGGCGCGCTGCTCTTCGAGGGCGCCGTGTCCCTTGAAAACGGCGGCGGCTTCGCCTCGCTGCGCAGCGGCCCCGCGCGGCACGACTTCTCGGGCGTCGCCGGCATCGTGCTGCGCCTGCGCGGCGACGGCAAGCGCTACCGCCTGTCGCTGCGCGCCGCGGCGGCCTTCGACGGCGTCCAGTACCAGGCCACATTCACTGCGCCTGCGGGTGACTGGTCGCTGGTGGAGCTGCCCTGGGAGCGCTTCGAGGCCCGTTTCCGCGGCCGGCCCGTGCCCGGCGCACCGCGCCTCGACCCGGCCCAGGTACAGTGGCTGGGGCTGGTGATCGGCGACCGCCAGGAAGGGCGATTCAGCCTGGAACTGGACTCGCTCCGGGCGCTGCTTCCCTGAGCACGCCTTCGTAGAAGCCGGCCATGCGCCGCGCCAGCGCGCCCGCCTGCCACTCCTGCACGTAGTCCCGGGCCTCGGCACAGAGGCGCGCGCGCAGGGCCGGGTCTTCGAGCAGGCGCACCACGGCAGCGGCGAAGTCCGCCGGTTCGTCCCCCGGCACCAGCGCGCCGCGCCCGGGACCCACCACGTCGCGCGTGCCCATCACGGCCGTGGACACCACGGGAATACCCAGCGCCATGGCCTCCAGCAGGACCAGCCCCTGGGTCTCGGTGCGCGAGGCGAACACGAAGGCGTCCGCCGCAGCGTAGCAGTCGAGCAGGGCGCCGCGGCGATCCAGGTAGCCGGCAAACCGCACCGCCTCCGCGAGCCCCAGCGAGTGCGCCTGACGGCGCAACGCGGGCAGTGCCGGGCCCTCCCCGGCGATGGCCAACAAGGCACCCGGTACCCGTTGGCGAACCAGCCCCAGCGCTTCCAGCAGGAACCCGATGTTCTTCTCATGGGCCACGCGCCCCACGAACAGCAGCAACGGCGCCTCTGGGGCGATGCCCATGGCCTGCCGGAATCGCAAACCCGTCCCGCCACCGAAGTCGGCCAGCGGAATGCCGGTGGGAATTACGGCCATGGGCGCGCGCACGCCGTAGCCGGCCAGCACCTCGCCCATGGCCGAGGAGGGAACCACCAGGGCATCAACCGAATTGCCCTGGGCGCGGGAGAAACGCCGCGCCGCGGCGCGCATGAGGGCGCGCGGCAGGAAGGGCACGTAGTGAAACAGGTACTCCTCGAAGAACGTGTGGTAGGTCTCCACACAGGGCACACCCAGTTGGCGGGCGAGCCACAGACCCAGGTAGTGCGCCACGAAGGGCGTCTGCACGTGCACCAGATCGAAGCGCTCCCTGGCTAACGGGGGCAGCAAAGCGCGAATGGGTGCCGCGTGCATCATGCGGTCTTCCGGGTCCAGGGGCACCCGGCGGGAGGCAACGCGCAGGGTGCCGGGTTCGTCCGGCCAGGAAGATGGGTAGGCCGGCGCGATCAGCGCGGTGTGGTGCCCGAGTTCCCCAAGGGCCTGGCGGAAGGTTTGTATGGACGTGGAGACCCCATTGACCCGGGGAAAGTACACGTCCGAAACGAGGAGGATGCGCATGCGGGATGCAATGTTGGCGTGGTCTTGTGACAGGGGTGCTACAGCCGGCGCGGAGGCGCCATGATCGGGCTGCTGCAGCGCGTGTCGGAGGCGGGGGTGGAAGTGGACGGCGCGGTCAAGGGCGCCATCGGCCCGGGGCTGCTGGTGCTGCTGTGCGCTGAACCGGGGGATGGATCGCAGCAGGCCAGCCGCCTGGTGGACAAGGTGCTGCGGCTGCGCGTGTTCGCAGACGAGACGGGGCGCATGAACCGCTGCCTGCAAGACACGGGCGGCGGGCTGCTGCTGGTGCCTCAGTTCACCCTGGCCGCCGACCTGCGCGGCGGCAACCGGCCCAGTTTCAGCGGCGCTGCCCCGCCCGAGGAGGGCCGGCGGCTGTTTCAGCTGGCGCTGGAGCTGGCCCGTGAGCGCCACGGCCCCGTGGAAAGCGGCGTATTCGGCGCCCACATGCGCGTGGCCCTGGTGAACGACGGGCCGGTGACGCTGTGGGTGCGCATGGAGCCCGGGACGGCGAACGGGCAGCGCCCCTGAGGGCCAACGCCCAGCACCGCCGGCTTCAGCCCTGGCGCCCCGCCAGCCGCTGCCGTGCTCGCCGCCGCCGCGCTAGCCACCACGCTGGCGGCGCCGCCAGCGCCACGGCGAGCAACCCGAAGGCCACCACACCCACCTGGCTGTCGGAGAGCAATGGCGGGGGCGGCCGCCAGTCGCGGATGTGACCGGGGTAGGGGCGCGGTTCGAGCGCGATGGTCTTCCACCGGGCGCGGTCGGCGGGTACGCGCGACAGGTAGTCCGCGGGCGAGGCGGCCGCGTCACGCCCGAAGGCGCGGCTCGAGGGAATCTGCGGGAAACGCAACCACGCCACCGCCACCGCGGAGTCGCGCAGCGCGCGCTCCAGTTCGCTCGGCGCGCGCCGGGCACGGCCCGACACCAGGTCCAGCAGGTCGGCGCCTAGGATCTCGAAGCCCGCGCGGGGCAGCAGGCGTGCCTGCTCCTCGATCAGGTAGTGCCAGGTGCCCCGCCCTGCACCGAAACTCCCCTCGGCGAGGCTGGTGACGAAGAAACCCGCCGTCGCCAGCACCCGGCTGTTGGGCCCGCGGCGCGGGTATCGCCACCCCGAGGCCTCCAGGGCATCGAGCGACAGGCCGGTGCAGTTGGCGCGGGCGTGGTCGAACTCCACATGGCGGCGCTGGAAGCGCTCGAGCAGCCGGTCGAGGGCGCGCTGCACCACGAGCGGCGCGGCCGG
Source organism: Rhodocyclaceae bacterium (assembly GCA_020248405.1). Lineage (GTDB taxonomy): Bacteria > Pseudomonadota > Gammaproteobacteria > Burkholderiales. Next base: position 61,165 of record JADCHQ010000005.1, read on the forward strand.
GTCGTCCAGCACCGCCACCAGCATCACCGAGGGCCGGTACCACTGCTGGCCCGAGTTCACGTCGGTCATGTAGGCGTCCATGGGCAGGGTGGCGGGCAGGATGCCCTTCTCGCTCACCTTGTCCACCCCGTAGAAGTTGGTGACCAGCCAGTGGTCGACGCGCCCGTCGCCGTCGAGACGGCCCGTGACCACCGCGAAGTGGCCGCCCAGGGCCTCGTCGTCGTCGCCCTGGGCGCCGTTCAGCATGAGGGCGAGCACGAAATGCTCGACCGGCACCCGCGCCGCCCCCGGCGAGCGCTCCCACAGCAGGCGCTGCTCGAAGGGCGCGCGCGCCCCGCCGCCATCGCGCTCCATGAGCGCGGCGAGACTCTCGCCGGCGCCCGGAGGCCGGGCCTCCAGCGACGGGAGATCGAGGCGCCACTCCCGCGGCCACGCGGTGCGTGCCACGAACCGCGGGCGGGCCGCCTCATCGCTCTCCAGCCAGCCACGCAGGCGTAACTCGCGGCCATCGAGCCACGCGAAGGTGCCCGGGTCCATCCAGGAGCGGTTCTCCACAATGCGCGGCGCCCAGGCCAGCGCGAGGTGCCGGCCGTCGGGCAACCGCAGCGCATCGCCGGCCGGGGACGCCACGGCACGCGGCACCACGGCCGGAGAGCCGTGCCACACCAGCGGGGGCAGGCGGTCTTCCCGATGACCGCCGCGGGCGCGCCATGCGGCCAGGTCCTCCAGCGCCGAAGCGGGGCTGCCGGTCACCGCCGCGGGCCCCTGCGCTGCGGGGCGGGCCGCGGTCTCGTGACGAAACCAGTGCCGCACCAGTGCCGGCACCGGACAGGGCTCGCACGGGTCCTGCAGCGGCACGTAGCGCGCGGCCTCGAACAACCCGAACCACTGGCCTTCGAAGGGCGACAGCGCCCACTGCGACACGGGGGGCACAGCCGCGGAAGATGGCGCTCCGCCCCCCCGCAGCGCGACCGAAGCCTCGCCGCCGGCGGCGAGGCTCGCCCCTGGCAGCCAGCACAGCGCGGCGAGCAGCAAGGGCAGCAGGGCGGTTGGCCGGGTACGCATCGGGGCAAAGCCTACCCGAAGCGCCGGCGACTACAATCCCGGGCTTCGTGAATCGCGAGCCCCCCGTGTCCTGGATCACCGGCATCGGCCTCACATCCTTCGGCAGGCATCCTGGCCGCCAAACACTCGACCTCATGTCCGAGGCGGCGCAAGCCGCGCTGCTCGACGCGCGGCTCGAGCGCGGCCAGGTGGACGGCCTGCTCACCGGCTACTCCACCACCTTCCCCCACCTGATGCTGGCCACGGTGTTCGCCGAGCACTTCGGCCTGCGCCCCGCCTACGCGCACGCGCTGCAGGTGGGCGGCGCCACCGGCTTCGCCATGGTGATGCTGGCGCACCTCCTGGTGGACAGCGGCGCGGCGCAGCGCGTGCTGGTGGTGGCGGGCGAGAACCGGCTCACGGGTCAGAGCCGCGACGCGGCCGTGCAGGTCTTGGCGCAGGTGGGGCACCCCGAGTACGAAGTGCCCCTGGGGGCCACCATCCCCGCCTACTACGGGCTGGTGGCCTCGCGCTGGATTTACGAGCGCGCCCTCGACGCGGGGTCGCGGGCGCCGGACGACGCCGATTCGCTGCACTGGCAGCGCGAGCTGGCCGAGCTGGCCGTGCTCATGCGGCGCCACGCCGCAGGGCACCCCGGCGCGCAGTTTCGCGAACCCATCGGGCTAGAGGACGTGATGGCCTCCAAGGCTGTGGCGAGCCCGCTCAAGCTGCTGGACTGCTGCCCGGTGTCCGACGGCGCGGCGGCGTTCGTGGTGAGCCGCAGCCGCGGCGACGGTCATGCCGTGCGCATCGCCGGCACGGGCCAGGCCCACACCCACCAGCACATCAGCGCCGCACCCAGCCTGGTGCGCTACGGCGCCGCCGAATCCATGGCGCGCGCCGCCGCCGCGGCCGGCTTCGGGCCGCGCCACTGCCGCTACGCGGCGGTATATGACAGCTTCACCATCACCCTGGCCATCCTGCTGGAAGAGCTGGGCCTGGCGCCGGCGGGCGAGGCTGGCCGCTGCGCGCGCGAGGGCGAGTTCTCCGCCGGCGGGCGCCTGCCCCTCAACACCCACGGCGGCCTGCTCTCCTACGGCCACTGCGGCGTGGGCGGCGCCATGGCGCACCTGGCCGAGGCGCACCTGCAGCTCACCGGCCGCGCCGGCGAGCGCCAGTGCGGGCAGCCGGAAAGGGCTGTGCTGCACGGCGACGGCGGCGTGCTCTCCTCCCACGTGAGCCTGCTGCTGGCACGGGAGGGCTGATGAGCGAAGAACCGAGGGACTGGACCCGCGGTGCGGAGGGCATCGCCTTCCAGCGCTGCAGCGGCTGCGGGCACGCGTGGTACTTCCGCCGCAGCTTCTGTCCCGCCTGCGGAGCACCGGAGCCGCGGGCGGTGCAGGCCAGCGGCGCGGGGCGGGTGCACGCCGTCACCGAGGTGGCGCGCGCGCCCAGCGAGGCGCTGCGTGCCCGTGCTCCCTATTGCATCGCCCTGGTGGACGCCGACGAAGGCTTCCGCCTCATGGCCCACGTGGAACGCGGCACGCACATCGGCGACCGCGTGCAGGCGCGCTTTCTCGAATTCGGCGGCCGGCCGGTTCCGGTCTTCTTCAAGGCGAATCCATGACCCCCTCGCTGCGCGCCGCGCTCAATCCCGCCTCGGTGGCGGTGATCGGCGCCTCGGAAAACCCCGACAAGATCGGCGGACGGCCGCTGTTCTACCTCGCCCGCCACGGCTACCGCGGCACGGTGTTCGCCGTGAACCCGCGCCGCAGCGAGACCCAGGGCTTCCCGACCGTGCCGCGGCTCGCCGACCTGCCTGTGGCGCCCGAGGCGGCCATCGTGGCGCTGCCGGGCGAGGCCGCCGAGCAGGCTGTGGCCGAGTGCGCGCTCATGGGCGTGAAGGTGTGCGTGACCATGTCCTCGGGCTTCGGCGAGACCGGCACTGCGGAAGGCCGCGCCGCCGAAGCGCGCATGGTGGCCGCTGCGCGCGCCACGGGCATGCGCATGATCGGCCCCAACGCCCAGGGGGTGGCCAATTTCGGTACCGGGGCCGTGCTGAGCTTCTCCTCCATGTTCATCGAGGAGCCGCCCAAGGACGGGCCGGTGGGCATGGTGAGCCAGAGCGGCGCCATGAGCGTGGTGCCCTACGGCATGCTGCGCGCGCGGGGCATCGGTGTGCGCTATGCGCACGCCACCGGCAACGACGCCGACGTGAGCGTGGCCGAACTGGCCGCCGAGTGCGCGGCCGATCCGGACCTCAAGCTGCTGCTGCTCTACCTGGAGAGCATCCCCGACCCCGCGCCGCTGGCCGAGGCCGCCCGCGTGGCGCGCGCCCGCGGACTGCCGGTGGTGGCCCTCAAGTCCGGGCGCACCGCCGCCGGCCAGCAGGCGGCGCGCTCGCACACCGGCGCGCTGGCCAACGAGGATCGCCTGGTGGACGCGCTGCTGGAAGACCTGGGCATCTGGCGCGCCGAGGACCTGCGCGGCCTAGTGCAGGCCACCGAGATCTACCTCAAGGGCTGGAAGCCCCGCGGCCGCCGGCTCGTGGCCATCAGCAACTCCGGCGCCGTGTGCGTGATGGCCGCCGACGCCGCCACCCGCCTGGGGCTGGAGATGGCGCCCATCGCCGAATCCACCCGCGCCGCCATGCGGGCGGTGCTGCCTGCCTTCGCCACCGTCACCAACCCCATCGACCTCACCGCCGCGCTGCTCACCAACAGCGCTCTATTCAGCCAGATCCTGCCCATCCTGGCGGGAGATCCGGCGGCCGACGCCTGCCTCATCGGCCTGCCGGTGGCCGGCGCAGCCTATGACGTGAACGCCTTTGCGCGCGACACCGCCGCCTTCGCGCAGACCACCGGCCTGCCCACGGTGGCGGCGATCCCTCAGCGTCCCGTGGCGGAACCCTTCCGCGCCCTGGGGGTGCCGGTGTTTGAGACCGAGGCCGAGGCCGTGGCAGCCCTGGCTCAAGTGGCGGCACACCACGAGCGCATGGCCCGGGCGCGTGATGGCGCGCCATCGCGGCCGGCCCCTCCGCGGCCCGCGCACATGCTCAACGAAGCCGACAGCCTGGCGCTGCTGGCTTCCGCGGGCGTGACCGTGGTGAAACATCGCCTGTGCGGCACGGCGGACGAGGCCGTGGCCGCGATGCGCGAGATCGGCGGGCCGGTGGCGGTGAAGGGATGCTCGAGGGACGTGGCGCACAAGTCCGAGCTGGGGCTGGTACGCCTGGGAGTGAGGGACGAGACCGGCGTACGCCAGGCGTTTGCAGCCCTGCGCGACGTGCTGGCACGCCACGGCCACGCCTTCGACGGCGTGCTGGTGGCGGCCATGGCGCAAGGACGCCGCGAGCTGCTGCTGGGCGCCCATCTCGACCCGCAGTTCGGCCCCGTGGTGGTGGTGGGCGATGGCGGCAAGTACGTGGAGGCCATGCCAGACACGGCCGTACTGCTGCCGCCCTTCGACCGCGAGGCGCTGCTGCGCGCCCTGCGCCGCCTGCGCATTGCGCCGCTGCTCGCCGGCGTGCGCGGCGAAGCGCCCATGGCGGTGGAGGCATTCGCCGACGCGGCGGTGGCGGTGGGACGGCTCGTGCTGGAGCGCGCGCCGCGCATCACCAGCCTGGACATCAACCCCCTGCTGGTGGGCGACGCCGGGCGCGGCTGCGTGGCGCTGGACGCCGTGGTGTACGAGGAAGGCCCTGGCGCGTGAAGGTGCTGATGGCGGGCGGGCTGTTCCTCCTCACCGCCATCGCGGAGATCCTCGGCTGCTATCTGCCGTGGATGTGGCTGAAAGGAAAGGCGGGTGCGTGGGTGCTGCTTCCGGCAGCGGCGAGCCTTGCGCTGTTCGTCTGGCTGCTCTCGCTGCACCCCGCGGCGGCTGGACGGGTCTACGCGGCCTACGGCGGCGTGTACGTGGCCACCGCGCTGGCATGGCTGTGGGTGGTGGACGGCATCCGGCCCACGGCATGGGACGTGGCAGGCGCGGGAATCGCCTTGGCGGGCATGGCGATCATCGTGGCCGCGGACAGGAGCTAGGAGCGGCGGCGGAGGGCGATACTCGGCGCGCCCTGGCGCCAGGGACTGCCGCCGTGCTCAGCCCGCCCTGCTCTCCAGGAACGCCCGCGCCCCCGCGGGCAGGAAAGCCCGGCCCCACCGGCCGATGGCAGCCTCGTGGCGCTGCCACTTCACGCCCAGCCAGATCACCCCGAAGCCGATGCCCGACAGCGCCACGGGGAACAGCAGGCTGTCGCGGAACACCGTGTGCGACAGGTGGCCCAGGTACAGGGCCACGCCGATGCCGCCGAAAGCCGCAAACACGCGCCGCGACAGGGCCGCGCCCACGGCGATTAGCAGCACGTTGATGCCGCAGTAGGCCAGCTTGCCCAACTCGCTGTGGGAATCCATGCTGGTGAGGCCGCCCCAGAAGGCCATCACGCCGAACACGTAAAGCCAGAAGGCGAAGTCGCGCTCGGGCGTGCTGCGCAGATCCACCCGGAACGCCGCCAGCATCATGCCCAGCCCGAAGCACGTGGAGATGCGCTTGCCGGTGTCGGAGTAGAAGTGCCCGCTCTCACCGCCCAGCAGCATGGGTACCAGGTCCATGCTCGTGCACCACAGCGTCACCGCCAGCGGCATCACCATGAAGGGCAGCCGGTAGCGCCACAGGGCGGCCACACCGGCCGCCAGCGTGGCCAGCTCCATGACCAGCCAGCGCCAGTCGATGTACTGGTGGTAGGCGCGGTAGGTGTCCTCGCGCAGCGCGTTCGGCGGCCACTGGCCCAGGGTGTGCTGGAGGGCGTACACGGCCAGGGGCACCAGCGCCACGGCCAGCGCGCCGGTGATGCCCGCCGGGATGGGCAGGCCACGGCGATGTAGCAGCACCTCGGTGAGCATCACCGCCAGGGCGATGTAGGCCAGGGAAATGCAGAGCAGCCCCGGGCCGCCGAACTGCTGCCAGCCCAGGGTGATGAACAGCGTCATGGCGCCGATGGCGATCATGCCGCCGAAGTAGTAGAGGATGTGGGACGGCCGGAACGAGGGCGTGTCGCCCTCGCGCTGCGCGAGGAACTCCCACAGGGCAGCGGCCTGGGCGGCGGAGACGATGCCCTGGGCCGCTGCCTCGTGAAGCGATTTGCGGGTGATGCGCATGGGCGCTTCTCTCGATCAAGTGATGGTGCGGGCGTTCGGTTCAGCGCCCGCGGGTGTGCCGGCCTTGACCTTGTCGCCGCCGCCATGCCTCCAGGGCCACCGCGGAAAGCGCGGCGGTTTGCCACGCGCGGTCAGTCATGGGACAGATGCGCCAGCGCGCCGGCGTTGCGTTCCCAGTTGCGCCCGTCGAAGGGCTCGACGCTGAAGGCCTGCAGCGTGCCCCCGTCGAGGCAGCGCACGTTCACGCTGAATCCGTCGGGGTTGGAGCGCGGCACGTAGAACGACTTGATGCCGCACACCCTGCAGAACAGGTGCCTCGCCACACCGGTGCCGAAGGTGTAGGCGACCAGCGCATCGCCGCCGGACAGCAACCGGAAGCGCGATGCCGGCACGATCAGGTGCAGGTAGCCGGTGCGGCTGCAGATGGAGCAGTTGCACTCGTGCACCACCGGGTTGTGGGGCGCGTCCGCCTCGAAGCGCACGCGCCCGCAGTGGCAACCGCCCGCATGGGTGAGGAATGGCTCGTCGGGCATGGCGTCTCCTCCGTGGCGGGGGGCTCAGCGCAGCAGGTCGTTCATCCGCTGCCGCACGTACTCGGGAATCGCCGCGTCCCAGGCGGCTTCCTCCCCGGGCAGCGGCAGCAGCTGGCCCCACTCGGCGATCTGGCGGGCGGGCACGTCCACGATGTACACCTGCACGTGGCTGGGATGGGTGGCGGCGATCTCGGCCGTGGCGTTCATCAACTCGAGGATGAGGCGCTCCTTGAGCGCCTGGCCGCGGCCGGCGCGGATCTGGCCGTGCACGAAGAGGTTGTCGTCGCGCAGGGGTTTGCCCCCCAGGTAGTAGTTGCCGGGCGCCACGTCGCTGAACAGCACCTGGGCGAAATAGGCGGGCGCGCCGGTGAGGCGGCAGTGGGTCTCGGTGATGCGGGCGGCAAGCCGGTCCTTCTGGCCTGGCGACAGGCGCCCCGCTGGCGCGGTCACGACGTAGGTGGGCATGGGTCGGCTCCTCAGGGGGTTGCAGCATCGGACCGCGCGGCGCATGCGGGCCCCGCGTAGCCGAACAGCCAGGCCGCCACCTTGCGCATCTGGATCTCTTCCGAGCCCTCGGTAATGCGGTCGCGGCGGTGGTGGCGATAGATGTGCTCGAAGGGCTTGTGGCGCGAATAGCCGATGCCGCCGTGCACCTGCATGGCCCGGTCGGCGGCCTCGCAGCACAGCCGGTTCGCCCAGTAGTTGCACATGGAGACCTTGTCGGAGAGACGCCGCGCCGCGTCGGGCTTGGGCATGGAATCCATCTCGTGGGCGGTCTTGCGGATCAGCAGGCGCAGCATCTCCACCTGGGTGGCCAGTTCCACCAGCGGGAACTGGATGCCCTGGTTGCGCGCCAGCTCCTCGCCAAACGGCTTGCGCTCGCGGGCGTACCTCACGCTCTCGCGCACGCAGTAGTCGGCCGCGCCCAGGCTCGAGGCAGCCTGCCGGATGCGGTTCTCGTGCACGAAGTGCTGGGCCACCGCGAGCCCTCCGCCCACGGGCCCCAGCACGGCGTCCTCCGGCACCCACACCCCCCGGAAGCTGACCCGCGGGTGGTCGGTGGGCATGTTGAAGGTCCACAGGTATTCCTCGATCACCACGCCATCGGCGCGCGAGGCAACGAGGAAGGCGGTGATGCCCTTCGCGTCGCCGTCGGTGCCGGCGGTGCGGGCGAACACCACGCAGTGGCGGGAGACGTGCATGCCGGTGGTCCACATCTTCTCGCCGTCGATGCGCCAGCCCCGGCGCCCGTCGCGCGATTCGGGCACGGCGCGCGTGTCCATATGGGTGGCGTCAGACCCGTGGCCAGGCTCGGTGAGCCCGAAGGAGATGGGCACCGACACCTCGGTCATGCCGTCCACCAGGCGCTGCTGCCCGGGCGTGCCGAAGTCGCGCAGGATCATGACAAAGGGGTGGTTGCCCACGATGGAGTGCTCGTTCTGCAGGTCGTTGTGCAGGCCCAGGCCCCCGGGCGGCGAGGTGCTCGCGGATCACGGCCATCCACAGGTTGCCGCCACCGCGCCCGCCGAACTCCACCGGCCAGGCGAAACGCTGGTGGCCGGCGCGCCTCGGCCAGCAGGTTTTCCCATTCCTGGCGCGGCAGGCCGCCGCGGTCGAAGTCGGTTCGGGCCCACTCACGGCGGTGATCGAACAACCGCTGGTTGTCGTCGGCAGCCTGCAGGGGCGCGATCTCGGCGTCGATGAAGGCGTCGAGTTCCGCCAGGTAGCGGAGCAGGCCGGACGGGAGCTCGAAGTCCATGGTCAGGCGCCGCGGGCCGAGGCCCGTCCGGCGCCGTAGCCGGGCTGGTCCACGGCCAGCTTGTCCAGGGTGGTCTGCCAGAGGTGCCCGGCGAGACCGGGCGCATCGGGCCCCAACGCCCCCGCGCGGATGCGCTCGCACAGCAGGCGGTTGAGAGATTCCAGGTCGCCGTCGGCCTGCAGCAGCACGCGCAGGCGGTCGCGCTCGGCGGCCTCGGCTGCCGGCCCGAGCGCGATCTGCCGGCGCGCGATGTGGATCACGTTGGCCATCACGCGGGCATGGAAGCCGTCGCGCCCCTCCAGGGCCGGAGCGGCACGCTAGCGCAGGAAGGCCGCGGCGGCGCGCAGCAACCCGTCCACCGATGGTTGGTCTTGCATCAGGGCCTCGCGCGCGGCACCAGCAGCCGCAGCAGGTCGATCTCGGTTTCGGATGCCCGCCGGCCGATGGCGGCGAACTCCAGGTTAGTCTCGGTGCCCGCCAGGTAGGCGTGCGCCATGGTTTCGCACATGATGCCCCACTTGAGCGTGCCCATGACCTCCCACCAGTGCGCGCGCGCGGGTTCCACGCACCCGCCGGCGGCAGTGTAGCCCTCGAACAGGTCTTCGCGGGTGCCGAAGCCGCCCACGGGCAGTTCGCCGCGGCCGAAGCGCCAGGAGTTCACGCACAGCCAGCCCAGGTCTTCCATGGGATCGCCCAGGTGGGCCAGCTCCCAGTCCAGCACCGCAGCGAGGCCGTGGCAGTCCACCACCAGGTTGCCGTTGCGGAAGTCGCCGTGCACCACACAGGGCGCGGAGGGGTCGCCGGGCGCCGTCTGCGCGAGCCAGCGCAGGGCAAGCTCGAACACCGGGCGCGCGGTGCCATGGCCGCGGCGGATGCGTTCGAAGTGCGCCAGTTCGGCCGCCGGCGTGCCCAGCCTGAGGGGCGGCAGGCCGGCGGCAGGCACGCGGTGCAGGGCCGCCAGGGCGGGTTCGCGGACGATGCGCGCTCCCAGGGTTTCGCCGGGGATGCGGGTCATGACGAAGCCCTCTCCCAGGCCGTGGCGCGGCTCGAGCACCAGCCGCACGGCGGGCACCGGCACCCCGGCGGCGGCGGCGCGCTCCACGAGCGCGGCCTCCGCCGCGAGGCCGGCGCGGTGTCGGTGGTGCGCCCGCCCGCGCCCTGCGGCGCGCGGCGCAGGATCAGGGGCTGGCGGCCGCCGGGCATGGCCAGATCGAAAGCCCAGGTTTCCTGGCTCGCCCCGCCGGAGAGCCGGTGCAGTGACTGCACCGCCGAGGCCGGCGCGAAGCGCTCGCGCAGCGCGGCCAGCAACAGCCCGGCCAGGCCGGGCTCGGATGGCGCGCTCACCCGGCGTCGCGCATGGCCCGCGACAAGGCCTCGTGGCCCCGGGCCTTGAGGGTGTCGGCGGCCCCCAGCCGGTCGCGGGGCTCGCGGTTCTGGCCGAGCTTTACCTTGCCCGTCATGGAGGCGATGGCCACTTCGATGCCCACGATGTTGCGCAGCATGCCGTCGATGTAGTCGGGCGGGGAATCGCCCATCTTCCACGGCCGGGGTTCGGCCGCCTCGTGGGTGCGGGTGAGACGGGCCACGAGACCGCGCAGGAAACGCTCGTCGTCGACCACGGCGAGGCTGCCGTGCACGTGCACCACCTGGTAGTTCCAGGTGGGCACCTGGCGGTGGGTCTCGTGCTTGCTGGGATACCAGCTGGGCGACACGTAGGCCTCGGCGCCGCGGAACACCACCATCACGGGCGTGCCCGCGGGGCAGCGCCGCCACAGCGGATTGGCCCGGGCCACGTGGGCCCGTAGCACGCCGTGGCCGCCTTCGGCGCTGTCATCGAGTTCGAAGGGGATGTGGTCGGCATCAAGACCGTCGCTGACGCAGGTGACCAGCATCCCGAGAGGATGCTGGCGGATGATGCGGTGAAGCTCGGCGGGCCGGGTTTCGGCGAAGTGGTCGGGGAGATACATGGCGGCAAACCTCGAACCTTGGCTGAACTCGCCGCAAGCATGAGGGCGAACGGGCGACGTGAAAAGGGCTGGCTTCCGCGCGGCTTGCCGCGGAGCGGCAAGCCGCAGGGGCTCATGTGTCACCGCGCCTGGTTTGCGCGGGGCACCCGCGCCATCCGTTGATCCATCTGCTGCGTTCATTCTAGGATGCCGGCCCGTCGTGTGGTTTCCCCTCCTCTTTCCATGCCCTCCATTTCCGGACTCACCCGTTTCGTCGGGATCCTCGCCGACCCCATCGCCCATGTAATGGCGCCCGGACTGCTCAATGCCCTGTACGCCTCGCGCGGCGAGGACGTGGTCATGGTGCCCATGCACGTGCGCCCCGAGCAGCTCGGCCAGGTGGTGCAGGGGCTGCGCGGCATCGCCAGCTTCGACGGCTTCGTGGCCACCATCCCCCACAAGACGGCAGTGCCGGCGCTGTGCGACACGCTCACGCCGCAGGCGCGGCAGGCGGGCGCCGTGAACATCGTGCGGCGCACGCCCGAGGGGCGGATGATCGGCGGGCTGCTCGACGGCCTGGGCTTCGTGGCGGGCCTTCGGGCAAGCGGCATCGAGCCGCGCGGCCTGCGCGCCTACGTGGCCGGCGCGGGCGGCGCGGGCAGCGCCATCGCCTGGGCGCTGGCGGCGGCGGGTGTGCGGCGGCTCACGCTGGCCAACCGCACCGCGCCGCGCGCGCAGGCGCTGGCGCAACGCATCGCGGGACAGCACCCCGGCGTGGAGGTAGCGGCGGGCGGCGCCGATCCCTCCGGCCACGATCTGGTGGTGAACGGCACTTCGCTGGGCATGGGGCCCGGCGACGCATTACCGCTAGACGCGGCAAAGCTTGAGCCGTCACAGATCGTGGCCGAGATCATCATGAAGCCCGCCGAGACGGCATTGATGGCAGCGGCGCGCGCCCGGGGCTGCCGCGTGCAGCCGGGCCTGCCCATGCTCTCCGCCCAGGTGGCGCTCATGGCGGGATTCATGCGCGGCGACCCGGCGCTGGTGGGAGATGCCTCGTGAGCAGCGATCTGCTGTCGGCGCTGCGCGCCATCACCGGCGACGGCGGTGTCCTCACCGAGGCGGCAGACCTGGAGCCCTACGTCACCGACTGGCGCGGCATGTTCCACGGCCGCGCGCTGTGCGTGGCGCTGCCGCGCACCACCCAGGAAGTGTCCGCTGTGGTGCGCGCCTGCGCGGCGGCGGGGGTGCCGGTGGTGCCCCAGGGCGGCAACACCGGCCTGTCGGGCGGCGCAACGCCCGATGCCAGCGGCCGCCAAGTGGTGCTGTGCCTCAAGCGCATGAACGCCATCCGCGCCATCGACGTGGCGGGCGAGACCATGGAGGTGGAAGCGGGCTGCGTGCTGCAGACGGCCCAGCAAGCCGCGCGCGCCCGCGCACTGCTGCTGCCGGTGAGTCTGGCCGCCGAGGGCTCGGCGTGCGTGGGCGGCATCGTGGCCACCAATGCTGGCGGCACCAACGTGCTGCGCTACGGCATGGCGCGCGCACGGGTGCTCGGCCTGGAGGTGGTGCTGGCCGATGGCACGGTGGTGGAAGGGCTGCGCGCGCTGCGCAAGGACAACGCGGGCTACGACTGGAAGCAATGGTTCATCGGCACGGAGGGCACGCTGGGGGTGGTGACGGCGGCGATACTGCAACTGGCGCCCCTGCCGCGCCACACGGTCACGGCGTGGCTCGCGCTGCCCTCGCCCGAGGCGGCCATCGCCGTGCTGCGCGCGGCGCGCCAGGAACTGGGCGATGCGCTGAGCGGCTTCGAGCTTATGTCGGGCGAGGCCATCGCGCGGGTGGAGCAGCACCTGGGGTTGCGCTCGCCGCTGCCGGCGGCACCGTGGTTCGTGCTGCTGGAAGCCTCGGCGAGCCTGGGCGGGCTTCGCGAGGCGGCCGAGGCGGTGCTGGCGCGGTCGCTGGAAGCCGGCGACGCCACCGACTGCGTGCTGGCCGAATCCGGGCAGCAGGCCGCCGCGCTTTGGAAGCTGCGCGAGTGCATTACCGAGGCCGAGGCGCGCACGGGCAAGTCCATGAAGCACGACGTCTCGGTGCCGGTGAGCGCCATTCCGGCGTTCCTGGCGGCGGCTGACCCGGCGGTGGCGGCGGCGTTTCCGGGTGTGCGGATCAACGCCTTCGGGCACGCGGGCGACGGCAACATCCACTACAACGTGATCCTGGCACCCGGCACCGACACCGCGGCGCTGAACGTGCTGGTGCACGATCTGGTGGTACGCCACGGCGGCAGCATCTCTGCGGAGCACGGCCTGGGGCAGTACCGGGTGGACGAGGCGCTGCGCACGCGCCACGCCGCCGAGACTGACCTGGCACGCCGCATCAAACGGGCCCTCGATCCAGGCGGCGTGCTGAATCCGGGCAAGGTGTTGCCACAATGACGCTGTTCGACTTTGTGATCGTGGGCGGCGGTACGGCGGGCTGCGTGCTGGCGGATCGGCTCACGGCCGATGGCCGGCATTCGGTGCTGCTGCTGGAAGCCGGCGGCGAGCCCGACGGATTCTGGATTCCCATTCCGGCGGGCTTCAGCAAGCTGCTGAAGGACGAGACCTTCAACTGGCGTTTCGAGACTGAACCGGAGCCGTGCACCCGCGACCGGGTGATTGCCATTCCCCGGGGCAAGGGGCTGGGCGGGTCCACACTCATCAACGGCATGATCTGGGTACGCGGCCAGCCGGGCGACTACGACGCCTGGGAAGCCGGCGGTGCCACCGGGTGGAACTGGGCGAGCCTGGAGCCGCTGTTCCGCCGCATCGAGCGCTACGTCGCGGGCGATGCGCACCGCGGCCACGAGGGGCCGGTGAGCGTGGAGGCGGTGCGCGAGCGCTACCGCCTCACCGAGGCCTTCCTGGAAGCGGCGCGCCAGGACGGCCAGCGCATCAACCCCGATTACAACGGACCGGACCAGGAAGGCTTCGGCTACTACCAGGCGAACCAGCGCAACGCCCGGCGCTGGAGCGCCTACGAGGCCTACCTGAAACCAGCGCGCGCGCGACGCAACCTCACAGTGATCACGGGCGCCCATGCCACGCAACTCCTGTTCGAGGGCACCCGCTGCGCGGGCGTGCGCTACTCGCGCGGCGGTGAGCACCACAAGGCGCGCGCCGGTGGCGAGGTGGTGCTCGCCGCCGGCGCGGTGCAAACGCCGCAGCTGCTGGAACTCTCGGGCGTGGGCGCGCCCGCGCTGCTGCAGCGCCTGGGCATTGCCGTGCGCCACGCCCTGCCCGGGGTGGGCGAGAACTACATCGACCACGCCTGCACGCGCATGAACTGGCGCATGCGCGACACCCTCACCATCAACGAGCTGTCCCGCGGCTGGCGCCTGGCGCTTCAGGTGGCGAACTACTTCCTGCGCCGGCGGGGCATCCTCACCCTGGGCACGGGGCTCGCACACGGATTTGTGAAGACCTCGTCGGACATGCTCTCTCCCGACGCCCAGTATTTTTTCATGCACGCGAGCTACGCCAACGCCGCCGAGCGCATCCTCGACCGCGAGCCGGGCATGACCCTGGGCGTGGCGCCCCTGCGGCCGAAGTCGGCCGGCAGCATCCACGCGCGCAGCGCCGATCCCTTTCACAAGCCGGTCATCCGCCCCAACATGCTCTCGCACCCCGAGGACCAGCGCTGCCTGGTGGAGGCCATGAAGATCGCGCGGCGCATCGTGGGCCAGCCGGCGCTGCGGCGCCACGTGGCCTTCGAGCTTTCCCCCGGCGAGCAGGTGCGCTCCGATGACGAGTGGCTGGAGTTCGGCCGGGTCAACGCCCAGACCATCTATCACCCCATCGGCACCTGCCGCATGGGCACGGACGAGGCAGCCGTCACCGACCCGCGCCTGCGGGTGCGCGGGCTGGCCGGGCTGCGGGTGGCCGATGCCTCGGTGATCCCGAGCATGGTGTCGGGCAACACCCAGGCCACGGTGTTCGTGGTGGCCGAGCGGGCGGCGGAACTGATCCTGGAAGACGCGCGGGGCTGAGGCCCGGCGCACGCGGGCGTTACGGCGACAGGCTCGAAGCCCGGCTCGATCGCGGTGGCGCGCCGCGATGCCGCAACGCCGCCGGCCTGCACGCCGGCGGTTCGAACGCTTCGATCATCCTTGCATCCCCCAGGGACCGCGGGGTGCGGACCGCATCAGCGGCAAGCCTGCGCGTGCAGCGTTCGCGATTGCCGAACATGCCTTCACCCGCGTGAGGGGGTGACGCGCCTCAGGAGAGCGCCTCTTCGCGGGGACAGGTTTCGGCGTCCACGCGGACCACCTCGCCCAGCGCCGGGACACGGAACCCGGTGGCGCCGGCGGCGCTTGCAGCCTCGCGAGCCAGCCGGGGCGGTCCGTCGAGCGGCTCGTCGCCGAGCTGGAAAGTGCCCCAGTGCACGGCCAGTCCGGTGCAGGCCCGCAGGCGCAGGTGCGCCTGGACAGCCTCGGCCGGTGACAGGTGGTCACGCCCCATGATCTCGGCCGGCTGGACTGGCGCAATGGGCAGCGCTGCGAGATGCACCGGACCCACCTGAGCGCGCACGTCGTCGAAGAGGGCTTCGGACCATCCGGTGTCGCCGGCGAAGTAGAGGCGCCGGCCCTCGTGCTCCACCACCCAGCCGCCCCAGAGCATGCGGTTACGGTCGGCAAGGCCACGGCCGCTGAAGTGCAGCGCCGGCACGAAACGCACCGCGGTGGCGCCGAACTGGACCTGCTCCCACCACTGCAGGTCTCGACCGGGCATGCCGGTTTCGCGGGCGAACCAGGCGGCGCTGCCCGCCCCGGCCAGGAACAGCGGCGGGCCGCCCTTCTGCAGGGCGAGGGCGCGCACGGTGAGCCGGTCGAGATGGTCGTAGTGGTTGTGGGACACCAGCACCACGTCGATGTGGGGCAGCGCCTCGGGCGCCAGCGGCAAGGCTTCGCGGCGCGCGGGGCCGAAGCCCTGCACGGGCGCCACGTAGGGCGAGAGCACCGGGTCCATGAGCATCCACAACCCGCCAGCGCGCACCAGCAGGGTGGCGTGGCCCAGCCAGGCCACCGCGAAGGGCTCGCGCGCCATGGCGTCCAGGTCCAGCCCCACCCGGGGTGCAGGCTCGGCGGCCGGCGCCGTGCCGGTGAGTTGCAGCCACGCACGGCGCAGCATGTAGCCCACGGGAAGCCGGCGGGCCGGCTCCACCCCCGAACCGTAGGTATTGCGATGCACGGCGGGTGCCGCGGGCGCGGCGTCTCCGGCCTGACCGAGCGCGAGCCCCGCCAGCCCGGACGCCACCACCAGCAGCGCGGCCACCGCCGCGCCGCGCCCTTTGTCGGAATGTCCCATGGCTTGCACCTCCTGGACGTCACGATGCGGCAACTTGTTGACGTTGTCAACATAGGCTCTGCCGGCCTTCGGTGCTCGACAATTCGCGGCGGGTGCCGCTACCCTGCGGCTTTCATCAATCGCTCCCGCGAGGACATCCAGATTGCAATACACCCAACTGGGTAGTACCGGCGTCAAGGTTTCGCGCATCTGCCTGGGCTGCATGAGCTACGGCGCGCCCGAGCGAGGCCGCCACCCCTGGACGCTGGACGAGGCCGCCAGCCGGCCCTTCATCAGCAAGGCCATCGATCTGGGCATCACCTTCTTCGACACGGCCAACTCCTACTCGGAGGGCACCAGCGAGGAGATCGTGGGCCGCGCACTGCGCGACATGGCCGACCGCGACGAGATTGTGGTGGCCACCAAGGTGTTCTTCCCCACCCGCGGCGGCCACAACGTGCACGGCCTGTCGCGCAAGTCCATCTTCCACAACATCGACGCCAGCCTGAAGCGCCTGGGCATGGATTACGTGGACCTCTACCAGATCCACCGCTGGGACTACCGCACGCCCATCGAGGAGACCATGGAGGCGCTGCACGACGTGGTGAAGGCGGGCAAGGCGCGCTACATCGGCGCCTCGTCCATGTTTGCCTGGCAGTTCGCCAAAGCCCAGCAGGTGGCGCAACAGCACGGCTGGACGCGCTTCGTCACCATGCAGGACCACTACAACCTGCTCAACCGCGAGGAAGAGCGCGAGATGCTGCCGCTGTGCGCCGACCAGGGCGTGGGCGTGATTCCCTGGAGCCCGCTGGCCCGCGGCCGCCTCACCCGCGACTGGAGCGAGCAGACCGAGCGCGAGCGCACCGACGATCTCATGGGGCCGCTGTACGCCAAGACCCTCGAGTCCGACCGCGCCATCGTGGACCAGGTGGCCGCCATCGCCGCGCGGCGCGGCGTCCCCCGCGCCCAGGTGGCCCTGGCGTGGCTGCTGTCGAAGCCGGTGATCAGCGCCCCCATCGTGGGCGCCACGCGGGTACAGCACCTGGACGACGCCGTGGCGGCGCTGTCGGTGAAGCTGGACGCCGAGGAAATCGTCGCCCTTGAGGCACCCTACGCGCCGCACGCCGTGGTGGGGTTCAATTGAGCGTCGGCACCTTCGGCCTGGAGGGCCGCACGGCGCTGATCACGGGGGCCAGCGCCGGGCTGGGCGCAGGCATTGCCGAGGCCTTCGCCCGGGCAGGCGCCGAGGTGGTGCTCATGGCGCGCTCGCGCGAGGGCCTGGAGGCGGCGGCCGCGCGCATCGCGGCCGCGGGCGGGCGCGCGCACGTGCTGCCCTGTGATGTCACCGACACGCCGGCGCTGCGTGCCGCCATCGCCGGCCTGCCGGCCCTAGACGTGCTGGTAAACAACGCCGGCACCAACTTTCCCGAGCCGGTCACCAAAGTCTCCGACGAGCACCTGGACGCGCTGCTGTCGCTCAACGTGCGCGCGGTGTTCGTGGCGGCCCAGGCGGCGGTGCGGCGCATGCTCGCCGACCCCGACCGCAAGCAGCGCGGCGGCGCCATCGTGAACATGTCCTCGCAAATGGGCCATGTGGGCTCGCCCGATCGCAGCGTGTACTGCATGACCAAGCACGCGGTGGAGGGGCTCACCAAGGCGCTGGCCGTGGAACTTGCGCCGGCGGGCATCCGCGTAAACGCCCTCGCGCCCACCTTCGTGGACACCCCCATGATCCGCCGCATCATGGACACGCCCGAGCGGCGCCGTTTCATGGAGGAGCGCATCCCCCTGGGGCGGCTGGCGGGGGTGGCGGACGTGGCCGCCGCCGCGCTCTACCTGGCCTCGCCCGCGGCCGGCATGGTGACCGGCACCTCGCTGGTAGTGGACGGGGGGTGGACGGCGCAGTAACGGCGGGGCATGGAGCCATGAAAGGTCTCGGCAGCCCCCATCCACACGAAGCGAGGCCCCGCATGATCACCTGCCGCTTTGCGACGGTGGCGCCGCTTTTCGCAAACCTCCGGTACAAAATGGGCCTCGACCGGCTCACGCGACGAAGCGGGAACAAGGTGCAATGGCCATGGCGGCCGTGCTGTCTGGTGCACAACATCGAATGGCGACATGCACGCAAGCAGTCACAAAAACCAGCGCGACGGGCACATGAGGCACCGGGAACACGGTCGACGTATAGCCGTTTCGGTTTGACCGCCTCGGCGGCGCTGTCCATGGTGTCATGGATTACGAAAGTTTCAGTAGCTCGAACGGTGGGCAGCTAGAGATCTTGAATGACCGCACAGGAAATAGAATTCCTGATGGCTTTGGCCGCCTTTGAAGAGTCTTTCCTGTACGAGGTCTATTCGGACCTTTCCCATCGCATGCCCGGCAGTTCACCCGACGAGATTATTGGACTTGCATCAGCCGCCCTCTCGGAATTAATGGCCTCTGGCATTGTTCGGATTGGTCAAAGGACCGTGGCCTATGAGGAAAATGTTGTTTGGCATGATTCAGGTTTGCCTGATGCAATCCAATATCCTGGTGAATGGGCATGGCCAGAAAACTGCGAGGAAAGGTGCTTCTGGCATGTGTTTCTGACGGGCAAGAAAATGAGCGGCAGAGGATTACAGGCAGTCTCTGAACAACGCGCGCGGGAACTCATGTTTCAGTACGGGTCAGGGCCCGACGACTAATTCAACCGGACGCCTCTGCGCAGCGCCATTGTTCCTCATGCTGGTTGCTGCGAATACGCTGGATGGAGAGCTGCCTGATTCGCCCCAGCCACTCCCCCTGCTCACCAAACGTCCCAAAGGAGCACGCCATGCACCGATCGTTTCGCCTCGCCCTCCTGGTGCTGTTTGCCGGGCCATCCGTTGCCGCCAGCGCGGACGAGCTGCGCAGCACGCTGCAAGACCAGCAGGCCGTGGCCGTCACCATCTACAACGAGTCGCTGGCGCTGGTGAAGGATCAGCGCAAGGTCACGCTGGGCAGCGGCCAGAACACGCTGGCCTTCCGTGACGTGAGCGCACGGATCCGCCCCGAGACCGCCTTGCTGCGCAGCCTGAGCGCACCGGGCGCGCTGGCGCTGATCGAGCAGAACTTCGACTTCGACCTGTTGACGCCGCAGAAGCTGCTGGACAAGTACGTGGGCAAGTCCGTCAGCGTCATCCGCACCAACCCTGCCACGGGTTTGGAAACCACCGAAGCCGCGCAGGTGCTGGCTGCCAGCGGTGGCGTGGTGCTGAAGATTGGCAACCGCATTGAAACCGGCCTGCCGGGCCGCATCGTCTATCCCGACGTGCCGGGCAATCTGCGCGACCGGCCGACGCTGGTGATTTCGCTCAACAACGCCGGTGCGTCCGAGCAGGAGGTGGAGCTGGCCTACCTCACCGGCGGACTGGGCTGGAAAGCCGACTACGTGGCCGAACTGAACGCCGCCGACAAGGAGCTGGATCTGTCCGGATGGGTGACGCTTACCAACACCAGCGGCGCCACCTACCGCAATGCCCGGCTGCAACTGGTGGCGGGCGACATCAACCTGGTTGAGGAACAAGTGCAGGCGAGGCGCGCCATGGACAAGGGGGCGAGGGCGGTGGCGGCGGCGCCAGCGGCGATGGCCGAAGAGTCGCTGCTGGAGTATCACCTCTACACCCTGCAGCGCCCCACCACCATCGCCGAAAACCAGACCAAGCAGGTCGCCCTGCTCTCAGCGAGCCAGGTGCCGGCCCGCAAGGAGTTGCTGCTGCAGGGCACGGACTACTACTACCAGAGCAGCGTGGGCGAGCTTGGGCAGAAGATCAAGGTGGGCGCGTTCATCGAGTTCGACAACACCGAAGCCAGCCGCCTCGGCCTGCCCTTGCCCAAGGGCGTGATGCGCGTCTACAAGAAGGACGCGGCAGGCAACGCCCAGTTCGTTGGCGAAGATCGCATCGACCACACGCCGAAGAACGAGAAGGTCCGCCTCAAGCTGGGCGAGGCCTTCGACGTCACCGCCGACAAGAAGCAGACCGACTTCAAGAGGCTTCCCAACCCGGCCAAGGGTAATGCCGCCTTCGAAAGCGCGTACGAAATCGTGCTGAAGAACGCCAAGACGGAGGCGGTCACCGTCACCGTGCTCGAACCCATCCCGGGCGACTGGAGCATGCTGAAGGCCAGCCACCCGCATGTGAAGGCCACCAGCAACACGGCGGTGTGGAAGATCACCGTTCCCGCAGAGGGCAAGGCCACACTCAGCTACCGGGTGGTGGTGAAGTATTGAGCCCAGGCACGGCTTACCATCCTCGCGGCTGCGAACCGTCTTGCCGCCATCGTCAGTCCAGGGAGCCCGACATGACATCCATCGCCCTGGTCCCGCCCATCCGGTACGTCAGCGCACGGGTCCGCGCCCGATGAACGCCGTGCCGCAGGGCCGGCCGCTGCGCGTGGGCATCGCCGGCGCCGGCGCCATCAGCCAGTACCACCTGGCGGGCTGGCGCGAGCAAGCGGGCGTGGAACTGGCTGCCATATGCGATCCCGTTGCCGACAGTGCCCGCGCCCGCGCCGAGGCCTTCGGCATCCCGCGCAGCTACGACGGCTTCGCCGCCATGCTCGCCGCCGAGCGCCTCGACGCGGTGGACATCATCACGCCGGTGGGAACCCACGCGCCGCTGGCGCGCATGGCTGCCGATGCCGGCGTGCACCTGTGCCTGCAGAAGCCCATGTGCGCCACCGTGGCCGAGGCCAGGGCACTGGTGGACTACGTGGGCGAGCGCGTGCGTTTCATGGTGCATGAGAACTACCGCTGGCGCCCCCATTACGTGGCCGTGCGCCGGTGGCTCGACGAGGGGCGCATCGGCACGCCCACGGCGGCGCGCATGAGCGTACGCGGCGCCTGCGTCTACACCGGCGATGGCAGCGCGCCTTTCCTGCTGCAGCGCCAGCCCTACCTCAAGGAATTCCGCCGCCTGCTGGTGTTCGAGGTGCTGATCCACCATCTGGACGCGCTGCGCGTGCTGCTGGGGCCCCTGTCCGTGGAGCACTGCAGCCTGGGCAGGGTCAACGCCGCGCTCGCGGGAGAGGACGTGGCGCTCGCCGTGCTGCGCGGCCGCGACGGGCTGGGCGTGCTGGTGGACGGCCACATCGCGGCGCCCGGCTACGGCCCGATGCCTGCCGACCGTCTCGAAATCACCGGCACCGCCGCCACGCTGGTGTTCGACCGCGACCGCCTGTGGCTTGAGGGCAAGCCCGAGACGCTGGAGACCTTCGATTTGCAGAAGAACTACCAGGCCTGCTTCAGCGCCGCCGTGCGGGAGTTCGTGGACGGCCTGCGCACCGGCCGCGGCTTTGCCACCGACCGGCTCGACAACCTGCAGACGCTGGAGCTGATGGAAGCCTGCTACTTGGCGGCGGGCGTGCAGCCGTAAGCTGCCCGCTCGGGCGGCGGGGTCGGGGGGGCCCGGGAAACAGGGCGTGGTCGAATCCAAGCGCATCGCATTCGCCGCATTTATTACGGTGATTGAGTGTGCCATTCACCGCACGGCGGCGCGCTCGTCGCCACGCCCCCCCGTAGGCAGGCGCAGCCGCCATCGGCGCCGCTTACCCCGGGCCGCCGCCGTGCCGCCCCGGCGCCCGCTTCAGTGCCGCCGCAGCAGCAGTTCGGTGCGGGTCTGGGTGGCCTCGAACTGGCGCAGGAAATTCTGGCCTAGCAGGGCCACGTCTCCCAGGCCCGGGTTGACGGCCACGCTCAGCCCGGCCACTTCGAGGCAGGCGGCGCGAACCGCGCGGCTGCGGGCGATGGCGCCCTGCACCGTCCCGGCGGCGGTGTTGAACAGGGCGGGCGTGCCCTCGCCAAGGCCGGCGCTGCGGGCCAGCGCGGCGTCCACCGTGACGTAGCTCGCGCCCGTGTCCACGAGAAATGTCACCGGCACGCCGTTGACGGCGCCCTCCAAGTAGAAGTGTCCGTCGCGTGCCACGGGGATACGCAGATCGCGCACGCCGCCCGCGTCGCCGCAGCCGTCCACCACCTGGGGCGGGGCCATGGCCGAGTGCATGAGAAACCAGCCCGCGCCAATCAGCCCCAGCCACACCGTTACCAGCAGCACGGTTTTCATGGTGGCGTACCTGGGTGCGGCGCGCCTGGACCGGAGATGGGGTGTTGCATCTCCTACTCCAGCCGCGCGCCCAGCGTGGCAACTGCCCGGGCCCAGTACTCGGAGTCCGCCTGCAGGCGGGCAGCCAGCGCGGCGCTTCCACCAGGCAGGGGCTCGTAGCCCAAGGCCCGCATCCGCGATGAAAACGCCGGATCGGCACCGGCGCGGGCCACGGCCGCGCCCAGGGCATCGAGCACGGTCGGGGGCGTGCCCGCGGGCGCGAATAACGCCACCCAGCCGCCGATCTCCAGCCCTGGGTAACCCGCCTCTGCCAGGGTGGGCACCTGGGGCAGCAAAGGGCTGCGCGCGGCGCCCGTCACCGCGAGAGGGCGCAGCCTGCCGGCCTCCACCGCCGGCACGGCCGTGGCGAGGAAGTCGAACATGAAGGCCACCTGGCCGCCCATCACGTCGGCGGCCGCCAGGGCGTTGCCCTTGTAGGGCACGTGTCGCAACGGCACGCCCGCGCGCTGGGCGAGCAGCGCACCGGCCAGGTGATTGGTGGCGCCAGGCCCCGCCGAGCCGTAGGCGAGCCCGCCGGGAGTGCGCCGCGCCAGAGCCAGCAAGTCGCTCAGGCTGCGGGTGGGTAGGGCGGGATCGGCCACCAGGACCATGGCGTAGCCGCACAGCAGCGACACGGGGGCGAAGTCGCGTACCGGGTCGAAACCGAGCCGGGCACCCAGGGCGGGATGAATGGCGTGGCTGCCCGTGGTGGCCAGCAGCAGCGTGTGGCCGTCGGCGGGACTGCGCGCCACTAGCGCCGAGCCCACCGCGCCGTTGGCACCCGGGCGGTTGTCCACCACCACCGCCTGGCCGAGATCCGCACGCAACCGCTCCGCCAGCAGGCGGGCCACGCCGTCCACCGGACCGCCTGCGGGGAAAGGCACCACCAGCCGCACCGGCTTGGCGGGCCAGGCCTGCGGGCACACCGGTGACGCTGCCAGCGCGAGCGCGCATACTGAGGCGCCCATGACAGCACGGCGCCGCATCAGGACAACATCCACGGCTTCGCTCCTTCGATGATTCGCTTCGACGATTTCGTCCCCGGCGAGGTGCTCGGGGTTCACCGTGAGAGGCTGGACGAGGCGTGGTTCCACCAGTGGCACCGCACCTTCGGGCCGGACGCGGCGCCCGCGGGCGGGCTGGCCATGGCCTTCGCCATGCGCGCCTACCTCACGATTCTGCCAGAGCGCCCCGGCGGCAACATCCACGCGCGCCAGCGGCTGCGCACCCACGGGCGCATGGCACCCGGCGACACGGTGGAGGCCACGCTCGCCTGCGCTGGCCGCGAGCTGCGCAACGGCCGCCGCCGCGTGGTGCTGCGGATGGACGCCACCCGCGCCGGTACCGGGTTGTTCGAGGCGGAGATGACCATCTTCTGGGCCGCCTGACCCACCCCGCATGCCATGACCACCCACCTCCACACCCTGCACAGGGCCACCCTCGCGGTGAGCGAGGAAATGCTCGCGCCCTACGGCGCGCTCACCCGCGACGGCAACCCAATCCACACCGACGCGCAATTCGCCGCCAGGACGCCCTACGGCCGCTGCATCGCCCATGGCACCCTGTCGCTCAACGCCCTGTGGCGCAGCATCGAGGCGAGCTTCCCGCCCGAGGTGGCGGCGCAGGCCGAGATCGACGTGCGCTTCACCGCGCCGGTGTTTCCCGGCGAAACGCTCACCGGCGGCGGCGCGCGGCGCCCGGACGGCACTTGGGATGTATGGGTGCGGGCGGGCGAGCGCACCGTGGTGAATGGCACGCTGGTGATGCCGTGAAGGCGCTGCGGGAGGGACTGCTCGCCGGCCGGCGTGCGCTCATCACCGGAGGCGGCACGGGGCTTGGCAAGGCCATGGGGCGGCGCTTCATGGAGCTGGGTGCGGACCTGGTGATCTGCGGGCGGCGCGAGGCGGTGCTGGCGCAGACGGCGGCCGAGTTCGAAGCCGCCTTCGGCCGCGCAGTGCAGTGCGTCGCCTGCGACGTGCGCGACCCCGCCCGCGTGGCCGCCCTGATGGAGACGGCCTTCGCGCTGCGCCCCGTGGACATTCTGGTGAACAACGCCGCCGCCAACTTCATCGCCCGCAGCGAGACGCTGTCGCACCGGGCGCTGGACGCAGTGCTGGGCATCTCGCTGCACGGCGCGGCCTATTGCACCCTCGAGGCAGGCCGGCGCTGGATCGCCGCTGGCACGCCCGCGGTGGTCATCTCCCTGGTGACCAGCTACGCCTGGCACGGCTCGCCCTACGTGCTGCCCTCCTCCACGGCCAAGGCGGGCCTGCTGACCATGACCCGCAGCCTGGCCGCGGAGTGGGGCCGCCACGGCATCCGCCTGCTGGCCATCGCGCCGGGCGCCTTTCCCACCGAGGGCGCGTGGCAACGGCTGGTGCCGCGCGAGGACCTCGCCCGGGTACACGAAACCCGCAATGCCCTGGGCCGCCCGGGCCGGCCAGAGGAAGTGGCGGAGCTGGCAGCCTTCCTGGCCAGCGACGCGGCCGGCTACATGACCGGCGAGTGCATCACCATCGACGGCGGGCGCGCCGTGCGCAATGCCGGGACCTTCGGGTTTCTCGATGGGCTGTCGGATGAAGAGTGGAACAGCCTGCGACCAGCGCGCGGACCCGCCGACGCCTGAGCAGTCCTCAGCCCGCCGTCTCCAGCATGGCGTGCAGCAGCACGTTGCAGCCCGCCTCCAGGTGCTCGGGGCGGGCGTTCTCCAGTTCGTTGTGGGACAGGCCGCCCTCGCAGGGGACGAAGACCATGGCGGTGGGCGCCACGCGCGACAGGTGCACGGCGTCGTGGCCGGCGCCGCTCACCATGGTACGGTGGGACAGGCCCAGGGCGGCGGCGGCGCGGCGCACGCTCTCCACGCGGGCCGGATCGAAGCGGCATGGGGCGAAGCGCGACACTTCTTCCAGGTGAAACGCCGTGCGGGTGCCGGCCGCGATTTCGTCGCAGCGGGCGCGCAGGCGTGCCTCCATGGCGTCCAGCGCCTGCCCGTCGCCGTGGCGCAGGTCGGCGGTGAGTTGCACGCGGCCCGGTACCACGTTGATGGAATTGGGGCTTGCCTGGATGAAGCCCACGGTGCCGCGGCCGTCGGGGGCGTGATCGAGGGCGATGGCGTTCACCGCCTCCACCACCCGCGCGGCGGCCAGAAGCGCGTCGCGGCGCAGGCCCATGGGCGTGGGCCCGGCGTGGGCGTCCTGGCCGGTGATGGTGATGCGCAGCCAGCGCAGGCCCATCACGCCCGAGACCACGCCGATGGTGGTGGCCGTGTCCTCCAGCACCGGGCCCTGCTCGATGTGGGCCTCGAAGTAGGCCTCCGGCAGCGGCTGCCCGCAGGGCGACTCGCCCGCGTAACCGATGCGCGCCAGCTCCTCGCCCACGCTGCGGCCTTCCAGATCGCGCGCGGCCAGCACGGTGTCCAGCGGGAAGGCCCCGGCGTAGGCGCCTGAACCCATCATCACCGGCTGGAAGCGCGATCCCTCCTCATTGGTCCACACCGCTGCCTCGAGAGGCGCGGCGGTGCACACGCCCGCGTCGTCGAGCGTGCGCAGCACCTCGAGGGCGGCCAGTACGCCGTAGTTGCCGTCGAACTTGCCGCCCGAGGGCTGGGTGTCCAGATGACTGCCCGCCATCACTGCGCGGCGCGCTGGATCGGTGCCCGGGCGGCGGGCAAACACATTGCCCACCCGGTCCACGCGCAGGGCGAGCCCCACCTCCCGCGCCCAGGCGCCGAACAGGTCGCGGGCCTCGCGATCGAGATCCGTGAGGGCGAGCCGGCGCACCCCGCCCTTTTCTGTGGCACCGATGCGGGCCAGATCCATGAGCGAGCCCCACAGCCGCTGGCCGTTCACGCGAAGCGTTTCCTGCTTTCCCATGCATGCCTCCAGGCCGCCGCACGGCGGGTGATAGCGCGATGGTAACCGCAGCCGACGCCCCGCCTGTCCGTGGCACACTCGGCCTCGCAAATGTTCCTTTCCGAAGGATCGAGACCATGACCGACGTTCTGCTGTGGATCACCGCCGCTGGCCTGGTGATCACCGGACTGGCCGGCACCCTGCTGCCGCTGCTGCCCGGGGTGCCGCTGGTGTTCCTGGGCCTGCTGCTGGGCGCGTGGATCGACGGCTTCGCCAAGGTGGGGCTGTGGCCGCTGCTGCTGTGCGGCGCGCTGGCTGCCGTGGCGCTGGCCGTGGATTTCTTCGCCTCGGTGGAAGGCGCACGCCGCTTCGGCGCGGGCCGGCTGGCATTGATCGGCGCCGGGGCGGGGCTGGCGGCAGGCCTGTTCTTCGGCCTTCCGGGCATGGTGGTGGGGCCCTTCGCGGGCGCGGCGCTGGGCCAGATCGCCGGGGGCGGAAGCGTGAAGTCCGCCGGGCGCGCCGGGCTGGGCACGCTGGCGGGGCTGGTGCTGGGCAGTGCAGCGAAGTTCGTGCTCGCCCTGGCCATGGTGGTGGTGTTCGCGGCGGCGCTGGTGTCCTGAAGCCGGGAGGCCCGCGGGTAGAATCCGGGTTCTTTCCGATCTTGTTGGCGCGCCGCCGGCGCGTCTGCCGTCACACGGAGCCACAACCATGAGCGCAAGCCCCCTGCGCAGTAATCCCGCCGCGCCGCTGGCCTTTCAAAACCTGATCGACGGCCGCTGGCAGCCTGCCTCCGACGGCCGCATCCTCGAGGCCCTGTCACCCAGCGACGGCAAGGCCTTCGCCACCATGGCGCGCGGCACGGCGCAGGACATCGAAGCGGCGGTGAAGGCCGCCCGGCACGCCTTCGAGGAGGGCCCGTGGGGCCGCATGAGCGCCGTGGAGCGCGGCCGCCTTCTCATGAAACTGGGCCAGAAGATTCTCGACCACTTCGACGAGTTGGCCGAACTCGAGGCGCGCGACACGGGCAAGCCCATGAAGCAGGCCCGCGCCGACATCACAGCGGCGGCGCGCTACTTCGAGTTCTACGGCGCCGGCGCGGACAAGGTGCACGGCGAGGTGATCCCGTTCCTCGACGGCTACATGGTGACGGTGCTGCGCGAGCCCAAGGGCGTGACGGGACACATCATCCCCTGGAACTACCCCGCGCAAATGTTCGGCCGCACCCTTGCCCCGGCGCTGGCCATGGGCAACGCCACGGTGCTCAAACCCGCCGAGGAGGCCTGCCTTACCCCTGCTCGCCTGGCGCAGCTCGCCATGGAGGTGGGTTTTCCGCCGGGGGCCATCAACCTGGTCACGGGTATCGGCGAAGAGGCCGGCGCGGCGCTGTCGGCGCACCCCGGCATCGACTTCCTGTCCTTCACCGGCTCGCCCGAGGTGGGCACCCTGGTACAGATCGCGGCGGCGAAGAACCACATCGGCTGCGTGCTGGAGCTGGGCGGCAAGTCGCCGCAGATCGTGTTCGACGACGCCGACCTGGACGCGGCGCTGCCTGTGGTGACCAACGCCATCGTGCAGAACGCCGGCCAGACCTGTTCCGCGGGCAGCCGGGTGCTGGTGCAGAAGAGCATCTACGAGGGCTTCCTCGCGCGCGTAGCGGAGCGCTTCGCCCAGCTCAAGGTGGGCTCCCACGCCATGGACCTGGACTGCGGACCGCTCATCTCCGCCAACCAGATGAAGCGGGTGCAGGGCTTCCTGGATCGCGCCGCCGCCACGGGCGTGCCCCTGATCGCCCGGGCCACCGTGGCACCGGGCGCGCCGGAAGGCGGTTTCTACGTGGCGCCCGCGCTGTTCAGCCCCGTGCCACGCAGCCACGAACTGGCCTGCGACGAGGTGTTCGGGCCGGTGCTCTCGGCCATCCCCTTCGACGACGAGGCAGACGGCATCCGCCTTTCCAACGCCACCGAGTACGGCCTGGTGGCAGGCATCTGGTCGCGCGACGGCGGACGCCAGATGCGCGTGGCCAGAGCCATGCGCTGCGGCCAGGTGTTCGTGAACGGCTACGGCGCGGGCGGCGGTATCGAACTGCCCTTCGGCGGGGTGAAGAAGTCGGGCCACGGGCGAGAAAAGGGGTTCGAGGCCATGCGCGAGTTCAGCAACTCCAAAACGGTGGTGTTCAAGCACGGCTGAGGTTGTGCCGTGCCGCTTCAGCCGGGCGGCGAGTGGTGGCAGGCCACCGCATGACCGGGCTGCAGTTCGCGCAATTCCGGCGTGCGCTGGGCGCATTCTTCGGTGGCGTACGGGCAGCGGGTGCGTAGCGCGCAGCCCGATGGCGGTTCCAGCGGGCTGGGCGGGTCGCCCTCCAGGAGCGCGCCTGCCGCGCGGCGCGCGGCAGGATCAGGCTGCGGAATGGCCGCCATGAGCGCCCGCGTGTAAGGGTGCGACGGACGCGTCCACAGCGTGGCCCGGTCGGCCACCTCCACGATGCGCCCCAGGTACATCACCGCGATGCGGTGAGAGACGTGCTCCACCACCGACAGGTCGTGGGACACGAACAGGTAGGCCAGCCCCAGTTCCTCTTGCAGCTCGGCCATCAGGTTGATTACCTGCGCGCGCACCGATACGTCCAGCGCCGACACCGGCTCGTCGCAGATCACCAGGCGGGGTTGCAGAGCAAGGGCGCGGGCGATGCCGATGCGCTGGCGCTGGCCGCCGGAGAACTCGTGCGGGTGGCGCGACAGCGCGTCGGCACGCAGCCCCACGCGCTCAACCAGCCACAGCACGCGCTCGCGCCGCTCGGCGGCAGTGCCGCGCCGGTGCACGATGAGCGGCTCCTCGAGGATGCGGCCCACAGTGAGGCGCGGGTTGAGCGAGGCGTTGGGGTCCTGGAAGATCATCTGCATGCGCGGGCGCAATGGCCGCAATTGCGGGCGCGACAGCGTGGCGATCTCCGTACCCTCGAGCCGTATGGAACCCGCCGTGGGCCGGTTCAGGCGCAGGATGGTGCGCCCCAGGGTGCTCTTGCCGCAGCCCGACTCGCCCACCAGGCCCAGCGTCTCGCCGGCATGCAGGGCGAGGCTCACGCCGTCCACGGCGCGCACCGCGCCGCCACGCACTGGAAAGTGCATGCGCAGGTCGGCCACATCGAGCAGCGGCTCATCCATGGCTGATGCTCGTGGCCGCGAAGCAGGCCACGCCCGCGCCGCCGGCGCGGGCTTCCAGCGACGGACGTGCGGCGGCACAGCGCAGCAGCGCGCGGTCGCAGCGCGGCGCGAAAGCGCAGCCAGGCGGCATCTCGGCGAGCGAGGGAACGAGGCCGGGAATCTCGCGCAGGCGCCGCGCGGCTTCGCCGGGCCGCGGAATGGAGGCGAGCAGACCCTCCGTATAGGGGTGGCGGGGCGCCGAGAACAGCTCCGCCACACCAGCCTCCTCCACGATGCGCCCGGCATACATCACGGCCACGCGCTGGGCATGCTGGGCCACCACGCCCAAATCGTGGGTAATGAGCAGCACCGCCATGCCCAGCCGCGCCTTGAGCGCATCGATCAGGTCGAGCACCTGGGCCTGGATGGTCACGTCCAGCGCCGTGGTGGGCTCATCGGCGATCAGCAATCGCGGCTCGCAGGCCAGCGCCATGGCGATCATGACGCGCTGGCGCATGCCACCCGAGAGGCGGTGCGGATACTCCCCGAAGCGCCGCGCGGCGTCAGGAATGCGCACCTCTTCGAGCAGCGCCACGGCGCGATCGCGCGCCGCGCGGCGGGTCACCGGGCGGTGCTGGCGGATCGCCTCGACGATCTGCTCGCCCACCGTCATTACCGGATTGAGCGAGGTCATGGGCTCCTGGAAGATCATGGCCACGCGCTCGCCACGCACCGCGCGAATGCCGGTCTCGGATAGCTTTAGCAGGTCGCGGCCCTCGAACAACACCTGGCCCGCGGCGATGCGCCCGGGCGGATCGGCAATCAGGCGCATGAGCGAGAAGGCGGTGACCGACTTGCCGCAACCCGACTCGCCCACCAGCGCCAGCGTCTCGCCCGCGTCGATAGAGAAGCTCACACCATCCACCGCCCGCAGCACGCCGGCACGCGTGCGAAATTCCGTGACCAGGTCGCGTACCTCCAGAAGCGGTGCGTTCATCGCCCGCGCAGCCTCGGGTTGAGGGCGTCGTTGAGGCCTTCGCCCACCAGGTTGATAGCGAGCACGGTGAGCATGATGGCCAGCCCTGGCAGGGCGGTAATCCACGCAGCGGAGCGCAGCACTTCGCGGCCCGCGCCGATGATGCTGCCCCAGCTCATCACATTAGGGTCGCTCAGCCCGAGGAAGGCGAGACCCGCCTCCGTGAGAATGGCCGTGGCCACCATGAGCGAGCCGGTCACCACGATGGGCGCCAGGGCGTTGGGCAGCACGTGCAAGGCGATGATGCGTGTATCGCCCATGCCTATAGCCACGCAGGCCTGTACGAAGTCGCGGCCGCGCAGGCTGAGGAACTCGCCCCGGGTAAGGCGCGCCACCGGCGGCCAGGAGACCACGCCGATGGCCAGGACCACCGTGGCCACGCTGGGGCGGAAGATGGCCACCAGCACGATGGCGAACAGGAAGGCGGGTATGGTCTGGAACAGCTCGGTGAGACGCATGAGGGCGTTGTCGGCCAGGCCGCCGAAGTAGCCTGCCACCGCACCTACGGAAACCCCGATCAGCAGCGCGACGCCAGTGGCCACCAGGCCGATGAGCAGGCTCACGCGCGCGCCGTGGAACAGGCCGGCGGCGATGTCGCGGCCCATCATGTCGGTGCCCGCCGGGTAGCCTGGCGAGGCCGGCGGCAGGAAGGGCTCGGCCACCATGTCCCAGGGATCGCCGGGATAGAGCGCGGGCGCCGCCAGCGCCATCAGGACCACCAGCGCGAGCACCGCCAGGCCCGCCACGGCGGAGCGATTGCGGGCAAAGCGGCGCAGGAAGTCCTTCACGGCGCCGCCTCGATGCGTGGATCGAGCACCGCATAGAGCATGTCCACCACCACGTTCACCGCCACCACCAGCACCGAGGACAGCAGCAGGATGCCCAGCAGCAGGTTGTGGTCGCGCTGCAGCACCGCCTCGAAGGCGAGCCGCCCGAGGCCTGGCCAGCCGAACACCGTCTCCACCAGGACCGAACCGCCCAGCAGCGATCCCGTCTGCAGGCCCAGCATGGTCACCATGGGCAGCAGCGCGTTGCGCAGCACGTGGCGCCACGCCACCGCCCGCTCGCCGAGCCCCTTGGCCCGGGCGGTGGTGACGAACTCCAGGTTGAACACTTCCAGCATCGAGGCGCGCATGAGGCGCGTATAGAGCGCCGTGTAGAAGAGCGCGAGCGCCACCGCGGGCAACACCAGGTGGCGCGCGATGTCGGTGGCGCGCGCCAGGCCGGCGAAATCGGCGCCCACGGTGAACATGCCGCCCGAGGGCAGCCAGCCCAGGTGCACCGAGAACAGCAGGATCATCATCAGGCCAAGCCAGAAGATGGGCGTGGCGTAAACTAGCAGCGCAGCCACGGAGATGAGGTTGTCGGCGAGGCGGTTGACGCTTCGCGCCGCGGTCACCCCCAGCAGCACGCCCAGCCCGAAGGCCAGGGCGATGGCGCTCACCATGAGAAGCAGCGTGGCAGGCAGGCGCGAGAAGATCAGCTCCGACACCGGCATGCTGTGGCGGAACGAGAAGCCCAGGTCGAGCCGCGCCACATTGAGCAGGTAGCGGCCCAGCTGCACGGGCAGGGGCTGGTCGAGGCCGAAGCGGCGGCGCAACTGCTGCACGTACTCGGGCGTGGCGCCGCCGGCTTCGCCAGCCAGCACGTCGGCTGCGTCGCCGGGGGCCAGATGCAGCAGGGCAAAGTTGAACACGGCGATGCCCACCACGATGGGCACTGCCTGCGCCAGGCGGCGCAGGAGCCAGGCGAGCCGCGACCTCACGACCGCTGCCGGCGGCGAGCGATTTCGCGCGTCACTTCGCCAACCACACGCTGGCGAAGGAGCCGTAGACGCCCTCGGCCGTGGCGGTATGGTTCTGCACCTTCTTCGAGGCCAGGGTGAAGAAGCGCGTCTCGAACAGGTCGAGCACGGGCAGGTCCTCGGTGACCTTGCGCTGGAATGCGTTGATGAGTTCGCGGCGCTTGCGCCGGTCGGGCTCCACCTGAATGGCCTCAATCAGGCGGTCGGCCTCCGCATCGGCGTAACCCGAGGCATTGGAGAAGGGCACGCCCTTCTTGATGTTCTTCGACCAGTAGATGCGCTGCACGCCGATGGTGGGGTCGGGAAGCGCGTAGAAGAAGTTGATGGTGAAGGCGAAGTCGTTGTCGGTGTAGACGCGCTTGAGGAAAGCCGCCGTGTCCTGGGCGCGCAGCTCCACCTCGATGCCCACCTTGCCCAGGGCCTGCTTGAGATACTCGGCGGTACGCTGGTAGTCCGAGCCGTAGGGCAGGTAGTCGTGCACGAGCCTGAAGCGCGCCCCCCCGCCGGCACGCTTGAAGCCGGCTTCGTCGAGCAGCTGCTCGGCACGCTTCGGATCGAAGGGGTACTTTGGCACCTCGGCGGTGTAGAACTGCGTGAGCACCGAAGGAATGGGCCCAGTGGCAGGCGTGCCAAAACCGAACCAGACAGTCTTCACCAGCAGGTCGCGGTCGATGGCGTGGGCGATGGCGTGGCGGACGCGCCTGTCCTTGAGGTAGGGGTTCGCCAGGTTGAACTCCATGAGGAACATGGGCGCGAGATATTCGTAGCCACGGGTCTCCACGTCGAAGCGGCCGCTCGCTTGCAGGCGCTTCACGTCGGACAACGGCACGGGGCTGAAACCGCCCAGCTGCACCTCGCCCGTCTCGAAGGCCGCGGCGCGCGCCGAGGCGTCGGGAATGAAGCGCAGCACCAGCTTGTCGAGGTAGGGCTTCTTCGCATCCCAGTAACCGGGATTGCGCTCCAGTAGCGCGAAGTTACCCTTCTGCCATTCGCGGAACACGAAGGGTCCGGTGCCCACCGGCTTGCTGTTGTACGGGTTCTGGGCGATGTCGGTGCCCTCGTAGAGATGCTTGGGCAGCACCTGGCCCTCGTAGCTGGTGAGGGCGCTCATGAGATAGGGCGAGGGCTCGGAGAGCTTGAGGATAGCCACATGCGGAGAGGGCATCTCCACGGCGGTGACCTTGGCGAAGGTGGAGCGGCCCCGCGGGTGCAGTTCCTTCCACACCTTCATCACGGAGAACTGCACGTCGGCGGCGGTGAAGTCGCGGCCGTCGTGCCACTTCACGCCCTTGCGCAGGTTGAAGGTGATGGTCTTGCCGTCGGGGCTGACTTTCCAGGTCTCCGCCAGCACTGGCTTCGGGTTCATGTCGAAGTCGTAGGTGAGCAGGCCCTCGAGGATCTTGGTGGAAACCACGCCGATGGGCGCCGCGGAGTTGAAGGCCGACACAAGAGTGGGCGGCTCGGGCTGCACCACCATGGAGAGGGTGCCGCCCCGCACGGGCTCCTGGGCCATGGAGACCTGGGACGCGACGAGGAGGGCGGCACCGGCCAACAGGGAGGCGAGCGGGTTGCGTGGAGCGGGCATCGGATTTCCTTCGGCAGGAGGCGGCAGGACAGGCCGCGCGCGCCGCGATGGTACTAGAGGCGCCGGCTGGGCGGCAGCGGCGCTCGCTGGCATGCCGTGAGGATCGCCCGGCCGGCCTCAAGCGGGTCGGCCGGACGCGGCAGCGCCGACCTCTGTCGCCATCGTGCGGCCTCACTGCCCGCGCGTGGCGCAGTCGATGGCGTCACTGATGCAACTCTGTTGGGGGTCGCTCATGCAGCCCGCCCAGGGTCGCGCAGAGCGCGGCTGCGAACGCCCCCGGGGAGCCCGGACGTCTGCTGGCACCACGGGCGTACCGCAAGCCGGACCAGCGCCGCTCCCGCGCAGGAACATGCCTGCCTGAGGATTTACCCGTCAGGCTGCCCCGCTTCCGATCGGTCGATTGCTGCTCGGGCACGCCCTGCCCCGAAGGCGAGGCCGGGGGAGAGATCGAGAACCGCTGCGACCTCGACTTGGGCGCCCAGGTAAAGCTGCGCGCTCCGGTCACGCGCGGCGAGACCGCGGTGGTATCGCAGCTGTGGCCGTTCGACTCCGGAAAGCTCTCGCCCCGGCGCCATGTATCTCCCTGGAGCAGCGGATCGTTCACGACCCTGCGATCGTTTCGTCCAAGGTGGAGACCGCGTAACCGCGCCGCTTGCCTCCCCGGGGTACGTGCCAGGTGGGCACCGTGTATTCCGTGACCGCCTCAACCGCGGCCGGCCACGGACGCGCCATCCGCGTAGAACCTGCGCTGGTAGTGCAGGCGGGCCGAGGAGACACGCGGCAGGTAATCGCGGGTCTCCTCGTAGGGCAGGTTGGCGCGCAGGAAATCGAACAGGGTGTCGGGCGTCATGGTGTTGGCGCGGTCGCGGGCGGCATCCAGCTTCCGGGTGGTGCCGGTGAATGCCCGGGCCACGTTGCCTGGGCCGGTGTTGTAGGCGGCGGTGGCGCAGTAGTCGCGGGCGGCGGGATTGGTCACGCCGCGCATCCATTGCTCGAACAGCAGGATGTTGAGGTACGTGGTGCCCAGTTCGATGTTGTTGGACGGATCCATCAGGAACTCCCTCGTGGGCGGGACCGACTCGCCTCCCGCCCGCCGGTAGGCATCCAGGCCACCGCTCGTGGGAACCAGTTGCATCAGCCCGCACGCCCCAGCGGGCGAAACGGCATAGGGGTTGAAGCGGCTCTCCTGGAAGATCACCCCCAGCACCAGGGCTGGGTCGACCCGGGCAGCCCGGGCGAAGCGGTCCACCACGGGCAGGAATTTCGGGGCGATCCGGTCGCTGGCGGCGTAGTAATTGGGATCGGCGCGCAGACCGGCCTGGGGATCGGGCGCCTCGACGGAAGGCGCCTTGTCGGCCGGGACTTTTGCCGTAGGGGTCTTGGGGGCCTTGGCGGAGGGCGGCGTGACGGGAGGCCGTGCCGGCACTTCTGGCGCGGACCGGGCCTTCGCCTGGGCGGCTCGCTGCTGGGCCACACCAATCATGTCGAACTCCACGAAGGCAATTCCCACGCTCGACTCGTCCACGACGACGGTGCGTCGCTGCAGCCTGCGGCTGACCAGGTACTGGGCGTAGCGCTCCACGTCGGCGCGGGTGCGCAAGGGCTTCTGTTCCTGGTCGAGCACAAGGTCCTGGAGGAAGGGTTTGCCATCGAGGGCCACGTCGCGATCGGTGAAAAGGTCCACGCGGGCTGGATCCTCGGGCGTGAGCAGGGTCACCACGATGGCCGAGCGGAGCCTCGCCACCACGTCGGCCTCGTCCAGGTGCTCTACCTTGACGGTGTTGGACTCGTAGTCCACCACGACGCGGTTGCGGTATTTTTCGGAGTACTTCACGTAGCGCTTCGGACTGGGCAGGGTTTCGGCCTCGGTCTTACCCCAGCGCTTGGCGCTCTCGCCCTTCAGGACCGTGAACAGGCGCCCGACCTCGGCAGCAATTCGGTTGAAATCGTTCACGAGCGCCTGGGGGTCGCGCTTGTAGACCTCCGCCTGATTCTCGGCCATGGCCCGTACCGCAGCCTTGGGATCCTTCGACAGGGCCACGTTGATGACCTGTTGGGTGTTGCAGGACACCAGGAACGGGGTGGCCAGCAGCAGGGCGCGACGCAGGTGAGACTGGGGTGTTTCCTCGGGCTCCATTTGGGTGTCCTCCCGGGTTGCTGCTGGTAGCGTACGCTGGCGGCCGACACCCGTCGAGGCGCCGGACGAGGGGGCGTCTGCCTGAACGGCGCGAGGGCGCCGGAGTCTCATACGCCGGAAACCACCGCCATGACCACCGAGATCGTCTGGTTCAAGCGCGATTTGCGCGTCGAGGATCACGCGCCGCTGGCTCGGGCCGCGGCGCACGGTCCCGTGCTGCCGCTCTACGTGCTGGAGCCCGACCTCGCAACGCAGCCCGATGCCTCCGCGCAGCACGCGGGATTCGCGCTCGAGTGCCTGGACGAATTGGGTCGGGCCCTTCGGGCCCGGGGGGTTTGCCTGCAGGTTCGCACGGGATCCATGCCTGCAGTGCTTGAGGCGCTGGCTGCGCAGTTCGGGCGCGTGCGGGTGTGGAGTCACGAGGAGACCGGTAACGGCGCGAGCTTCGCAAGAGACCGGGAGGTAAGGGCATGGTGCCGGGTCCGGGGAGTCGAGTGGACCGAGCTGCCGGCCAACGGAGTGGTACGCGGACTGCGCGATCGCGACGGCTGGAGCGTGGAGTGGGATCGGCGCATGAGCAGCCCCGCGGTGGCGGCACCGGCGAGGATCGCCCCCGCGGCCGGATGCGAGCCTCGCGCGGCGCGGGAAGGCTTGGGCGTCCTGCGGGCGGATAGCACCGATGATGACAGACGACACAGGCAGCGCGGCGGGCGCGCCGTCGCACTTGCGCTGCTCGACTCATTTCTGACGGGACGAGGCACCCACTACCGTGCAGCCATGTCCAGCCCGCTCACGGCGGAAGAGGCGTGTTCACGGCTCAGTGCACACCTTGCGTACGGCTGCCTGTCGGTCCGAGAGACTGCGCAGGCGGTGTGGCAGCAGCGTTCGGGGCTTCTTGCCCTGGACCCGGCCGCGAGGCCGCGGGAGCTGCTCGCGTCCCTCAAGTCGTTCGAGTCTAGGCTGCACTGGCGCTGCCACTTCATGCAGAAGCTCGAGTCCGAGCCCCGCATCGAGTTCGAAAACATGCACCGCGGCTACGACGGTTTGCGGGAGCGTGGCAGTTTTCCGTCCGGATTCGAGGCTTGGCGCCGTGGAGAAACGGGTTATCCGCTCGTGGATGCATGCATGCGCAAGCTTGCGGCCACCGGTTGGATCAACTTCCGCATGCGTGCAATGCTGGTGAGCTTCGCGGCCTACCAGCTGTGGCTGCACTGGCGCGATCCGGCCCTTCATCTGGCCCGGGAGTTTCTCGACTACGAGCCCGGCATCCACTACCCTCAGGTGCAGATGCAGTCGGGAACCACGGGTATCAATACGGTACGCATCTACAACCCGGTCAAGCAGGCGCGCGACCAGGATCCGAACGGAGATTTTGTACGGCGCTGGGTGCCGGAGTTGCAGGGCGTTTCCGCTCAGTGGATCTTCGAGCCATGGAACATGCCAGCCTCGGTTCAGATTCAGTCAGGGACCATCATCGGGCGCGATTACCCCAGCCCTGTGGTGGAACTTGAAGCATCCACCCGGGTAGCGCGGGAGCGCATGCACGCGGTGCGGGCTCGCTGGGAGGTTCGCGAGCAGGCTCGCGCCATCTACGTACGCCACGGAAGCCGTAATCCAGCCCGGGAAGGGCTGGTGCGAAAAGCCACGCGGCGTGCAACAAGCAACCCGATGCAGGGGGACCTGTTCCCCGGCGAGGACAGGGACTGAAGCTGTCAGCAGGCAACAAGCACACCGTGCCGGCCCAGCAAGCATCTGGAATGGACAAAACACAAAAGCCCTCTTATGGAGGGCTTTTGATGGTAAGGGGAAGCCTTGCGGTGACCTACTTTCGCACGGGAGCTCCGCACTATCATTGGCGCGGTCTCGTTTCACGGTCCTGTTCGGGATGGGAAGGGGTGGTTCC
>JADCHQ010000006.1 GCA_020248405.1 Rhodocyclaceae bacterium
CCGTCGTTGCGCGCCGACGGCGAAGGACTTCACCAATCAGCGCTATCGGTACAAAGACCGGATCGACGAGCAGGTGCGGGCGAAGGACCGGACGAAGTCCAGGACCCGCGCGAAGGTGGAGCGCGCCTTCCACGTGATGAAGCGCATCTTCGGATTCGTGAAGGTGAGCTACCGGGGGCTGGAGAAGAACGCCAACCGGCTGTTCGTGACGTGCGCGCTGGCGAACTTGTACGTCGTACGCGGCCACTTGCTGGCGCGCGCACAGGCGTAGCCCCCCCGAAATGGGCCTTCGGGGTGCCGCGAGGGGGCCCGAGGGGAAAAAAAGACAGCAGGGGCCAGCGCAATCGCGCAGAAATCTGCACCGGGTCGACTATGTCGAACTTTGCGCACGGTTGATCAGACGTTCCTTAGCAGGCAACCCGCGCGCCCCTTGGCACCCGCCCGGCTCACCTTAAGCCCCTGCGGCTTCCGCACTGGCAAGCCCTCGACCACCTCGCGCGCCGCGCCCCGCGCGCACCCTGGCGTTGCAAGACGGGCGCACCGCCACCGGGAGACCCCGCTCGCGCGCACCGCGGCAGCCGCTGACGCCGCAGTTACCGATGCTCCCCTGGACAGCGGGTTGCCGGCCGACGGTGCCGTGACTTTGCGTACGGCTCGCGGCAGCCCAGGCTCATGCCTGTGGGCGCAACACCGAAGCCGCGTAATTAAAGACAACGTCGGTAGAACCCAGCAAGGTGAGCTTGCCTTCGGGCCAGTGCTTGAGGGCACGCACGATGCACGCAACGTTGGAAAAACAGTTACCGACGAAACAGTCGGCCGCGAGGGCTGCCAACACGTCGACCACCACCTCCTCGCCGAGTTGTCGCGGCGGGAGCCCCGAGCGCAGATGCAGTCCCTGGTAGCCCTCGGAGCGCAGCGCGGCGCTGGTGACAACGCAATCGCCATAGCGCTCGCGGCAGCGCGCCTCCACGTGGCGATCGTCGGTGAGCAGCAGCAGCCGGATGCCTAGGCGCTGCGCCAGCAGCTTGTCGACCGTGCGTTCGATCGCGCGGTTGACCGCATCCAGATTGCTGTCGCCCTGTTCTGCGCGCTTGTCGGTCCCGCGCAGATGCGCCGCGATGAACGGCGCACCACCGAAGTTCTCCGCGACGAACGCCTCTGCCCGGTCCCGCAGATGCGGACGCGGACGCAGCAAGCAAGGCGCGAGTGCTCCCAGGATGGTGCCGGTATCAGCATGGGCAAGCGGATCGTCCACAGGCAGCAGATGGCGTATCAGGTGAACACCGGTGTGATGCGTACCCACCACCAGCGGCTCGGTGCGCGCCACCAGGTCTGCGGCGCTGACTGGACCGGTGGCCTTACGCCGCGTTGCCACATCAAGGAACGGCGAACCTCCACTCCAGATCTCGGGCCAGGCGCACCGGGCAGCAGCGGCTTCCACCTCTTCCGGCGTGGATCCATCGAGCGGCTCGAAGAAGTCGGTCCACGCGTTGTGCGTCGGGTCGGCTGCGTAAAGACTGGTTTCGCCCCAGTGCACGAAAGGTCTACGCCTGTCGACGCGGGCGGCGAGCGCATGCCCCAACACGTGATGCACGTCGGACCAGAAGCCGGCACCCGCAGGGTGGATGAGCATGAACGACCCCGGCGGCGCCTGCGAGGACAACTGGCGCGCTAGTGCGTCGTCGATGCGGTCTCGAACGTCGAACAGGGCATCGGCGTGCGGACGCACCAGCGAGCAAGAGGGGTCGATGTGGAGCGCACGCCGGAACTCGGCGATGCCGCCATCAAGGTCACCCGCCTCCTGCAGCAGCCATGAGAGGCGCGCCGGGTAGCGGGCGTCGCGCACACCATCAGCAAGTTTGCGCAGCAGCCGGATCGCCTCGGGCCTGCGGCCCGTGCTCTGGCAGATCTCGGCAAGCACGGACATGGTATCGGCATCGTCTGGCACCCGCTGCAGACGGGAGCGGCATTCCGCCTCCAGGTCGTCCCAGCGTCCCGCGAACCAGTACTCGGCGGCGAGGCCATTGATATCGGAAACCATGTATCGGCAAGTCCAGACGAACCCAGCGTAGCCACCGGGAGTTTCGCACCTTTTTTCCCGCACGCCGCACACCGTGTCTCGCGTGCACGAAGCGGCCGAGGGCCCACCAGCATCAGTCGCGCGCGGGTGTGCGACCGGATGCCAGCCTACACCGGCGCGGTCAAGCGGAGTGCCCCTCCGGCGCTCGATCATGAAAGTGGCACGAGTGAGCGGGTAAGACTGGGAGGCAAGGCCTTTCTGCCCGGGCGCGGTGAAGGGCCTGGTGCCGGACGACCCGGGCACTGGCACATTCCCTGAATCACCCGGCGCGTGGCCGCCGTGGCGCTGCGCTACCATCCGCGGCTACATCGCGGCCGGATACGCCCAGCGCCGTGGGGACCGTACAACACAAGGGGGAGACCACATGCATTCCAAGGGCAAGGTTGCTGTCATCACCGGCGCGGGTACTGGCATCGGCAAGTCGGTGGCGCTCGCATTCCTGGCCGACGGCTACAGCGTGGCGCTGGCGGGTCGGCGGCGCGAGGCGCTGGAACAGGTGGCGGCGCAGTCGGGCGCAGGCGCCCGGGCGTTGCCCGTGCCCACCGACGTGGCAGATCCGGCTTCGGTGAAGGCGCTGTTCGACACGGTGAAGTCTGCCTTCGGCCGGCTGAACGTGCTGTTCAACAACGCCGGGGTGAACGCGCCCGGCATCGCGCTGGAAGACCTCACCTTCGAGCAGTGGAAGAACGT
Source organism: Rhodocyclaceae bacterium (assembly GCA_020248405.1). Classification (GTDB taxonomy): domain Bacteria; phylum Pseudomonadota; class Gammaproteobacteria; order Burkholderiales. The sequence goes on from JADCHQ010000006.1 coordinate 2,771, forward strand.
GGTGGACATCAACCTCACCGGCGCTTTCCTCTGTACCCAGCAGGCCTTCCGGCTGATGAAAGACCAGGACCCGCGCGGCGGACGCATCATCAACAACGGCTCCATCTCGGCCCACGCGCCGCGCCCCAACTCCGCCCCCTACACCTGCACCAAGCACGCCATCACGGGGCTCACCAAGTCCACCTCGCTGGACGGACGCAAGTACGATATCGCCTGCGGCCAGATCGACATCGGCAACGCTGCCACGGAGATGATCGCCCGCGCTGCCAAGGGCGTGCCCCAGGCCAACGGCGAGATTGCCGTGGAGCCGCTCATGGACGTGGACCACGTGGGCCGCGCGGTGCTGCACATGGCCAGCCTGCCGGCCGAGGCCAACGTGCAGTTCATGACCATCATGGCCACGAAGATGCCCTTCGTGGGGCGGGGCTGAGGCCGCCCGCCGCGCCGGAAACACCGGGCGCCCCCGGCGCCCGGCCACATCTCACTTCAACGGCTTGAAGCGGATGCGGTGGGGCTTGGCGCCCTCCTCGCCCAGCCGCCGGCGCTTGTCCGCTTCGTATTCCTGGTAGTTGCCGTCGAAGAACACCCACTGGGAATCGCCTTCGCAGGCGAGGATGTGGGTGGCGATGCGGTCCAGGAACCAGCGGTCGTGGGAGATGCACAGCACGCAGCCCGCAAACTCGAGCAGCGCGTCTTCCAGAGCCCGCAGGGTTTCCACGTCCAGGTCGTTGGAGGGTTCGTCCAGCAGCAGCACGTTGCCGCCCTGTACCAGCGTCTTGGCCAGGTGCAGCCGGCCGCGCTCGCCGCCGGAGAGGTTGCCCACGATCTTCTGCTGGTCGGAGCCCTTGAAGTTGAAGCGGCCGATGTAGGCGCGCGAGGGCATCTCGAACTTGCCCACGGTAAGAATGTCCTGGCCGTTGGACACCGCCTCCCACACGGTCTTGTCGTTGGGCAGCGCGTCGCGCACCTGCTCCACGGCCACCAGCTTCACGGTGTGGCCCACCTTGATCTCGCCCGCGTCGGGCTTCTCCGTGCCCAGGATCATGCGGAACAGCGTGGACTTGCCCGCGCCGTTGGGGCCGATGATGCCCACGATGGCCCCGGGCGGGATCTTGAACGACAGCTTGTCGATGAGCAGCCGGTCGCCGAAGCCCTTGGAGACGTCCTTGAACTCGATCACCTCGTTGCCCAGGCGCTCGCCGGGGGCGATGAAGATCTCCTGGGTCTCGTTGCGCTTCTGGTATTCGTAGGAGGACAGTTCCTCGAAGCGCGCAATGCGCGCCTTGGCCTTGGCCTGACGGCCCTTGGGGTTCTGGCGCACCCACTGCAGCTCCTTCTGGATGGCCTTCTGACGCGCCGACTCGCTGGATTCTTCCTGCTTGAGGCGCTCCTCCTTCTGCTCGAGCCAGGAGCTGTAGTTGCCTTTCCAGGGAATGCCATGGCCGCGGTCGAGTTCCAGGATCCACTCCGCAGCGTTGTCCAGGAAGTAGCGGTCGTGGGTAACGCCCACCACGGTGCCAGGGAACTTGGCCAGGAACTGCTCCAGCCAGTCCACGCTTTCGGCGTCCAGGTGGTTGGTGGGCTCGTCCAGCAGCAGCATGTCGGGCTTGGAGAGCAGCAGCTTGCACAGCGCCACTCGGCGCTTCTCGCCGCCCGACAAGTTGCCGATGGTGGCGTCCCAGGGCGGCAGGCGCAGCGCGTCGGCGGCGATCTCGAGCTGGTGCTCGGTGTTGTCCGCGCCCGCCGTGGCGATGATGGCCTCGTACCTGGCCTGTTCGGCGGCGAGCTTGTCGAAGTCCGCGTCGGGCTCGGCGTAGGCGGCGTATATCTCGTCGAGCTTCTGTTTGGCCTCCATCACCTCGCCCAGGCCAGATTCCACTTCCTGGCGAACGGTCTTGGCGGGGTCAAGCTGGGGCTCCTGGGGCAGGTAGCCGATCTTGAGATTGGGCATGGGCGTGGCCTCGCCCTCGATGTCCTTGTCCAGGCCGGCCATGATCTTGAGCAGCGTGGACTTGCCCGCGCCGTTCAGCCCCAGCACGCCGATCTTGGCACCCGGGAAGAAGGACAGGGAGATGTTCTTGAGGATCTCGCGCTTCGGCGGAACGACCTTGCCGACGCGATTCATGGTGAAGACGTACTGGGCCATGGGAAGCTTTCACTTACGATGCGGGAGGAGCCGCGATTATGGACGATGCCACGGGCGCCATGGCCGCTGTCGTGGCCCCCGCAGCCCTTGAAAACTGGCGCCGCCACTGCCATCTTCCCCGCAAACCCTGGACGCCCCACGCCATGACCGCCGCCTCGCCCGCCGTGCACAGTCTCGATGTCTCCGCCGCCACCTTCGAAGCCGAGGTGCTCGCCGCCTCCCACCACAAACCCGTGCTGGTGGACTTCTGGGCGCCTTGGTGCGGCCCCTGCCGGGTGCTAAAGCCGGTGCTGGAAAAACTGGCGGCCGGCTACGGTGGACGCTTCCGCCTTGCCAAGGTCAACTCCGACGACGAGCCCGAACTCTCCGCGCGCTACGGCGTGCGCGGCATTCCCAACGTCAAGGCCTTCAGCGGCGGCGAGCTGGCGGACGAGTTCACAGGCGCGCTTCCGGAATCGCAGGTGCGCGCCTTTATCGACAGGCTGCTGCCTGGCCCGGGCGAGCTGCGGCGGCGCGAGGCGCGGGCGCAACTGGCCGCGGGCGATGCCACCGCCGCCCTAGCCGGCTTCGAGGAGGCCATTGCCCTCGACCCGCGCAATGGCGCCGCGCAGGTGGACCGGGCTGAGGCTCTGCTGGCGCTGAGCCGCGTGGTGGAGGCCCAGGCGGCCGTGGAAGCGCTGGACCCGCTCACCGCCGCCGACCCGTGCCACGCCGCGCTGCTAGCCCGCATCCGCCTTGCGGTAACTCCCGGCGCCGACGAGGCCACCCTGCGCGCCCGGCTGGCCGCGAACCCAGCCAACACGCAAGTGCTCCAGCAGTTGGCTGGCGTGCTGGTGGCCGCCGGCCGTCACGAAGACGCGCTGGCGCAGTTGCTGGAAGCGGTGCGCACCGCCCGCGGCGAGGCCCGCGACGAAGCCCGGCGTGCCATGGTGCAGGTGTTCGACCTGCTGGGCCGCGACGACGCGCGCGTGGGCGAGTGGCGCCGCCGGCTCGCCTCGGCGCTCAACTAGCCGCGGCTCAGCGCCCTGCGCCGCGCCGGGCGCGCAGCCACTCGATCACGCCGGGCAACAGCGACAGCACGATGATGCCCACGATCACCTTGGAGAGGTTGCCCTTCACCCACGGCAGATTACCGAAGAAGTAGCCCCCGTACACCAGCAACACCACCCACAGGATCGCCCCGCCCACATTGAAGGCGAGAAAGCGCCGGTAGTCCATAGCGCCCACGCCCGCCACGAAAGGCGCGTAGGTGCGCACGATGGGCACGAAGCGCGCGATGACGATGGTCTTGCCACCGTGGCGCTCATAGAACGCCTGGGACAAGGTGAGGTATTTGCGGTTGAAGAACCACGAGTCGGCTATGCGGAACACCCGCGGCCCGAGCCACTTGCCTACGGCGTAGTTCACCGAGTCGCCGCTCACCGCCGCCGCCACCAGCAGCACCGCCAGCAGGTGGGCATCCAGCGCCCCCGCGCCCGCCAGCGTGCCGGCCACGAACAGCAGCGAATCGCCGGGCAGGAAGGGCGTCACCACCAGCCCGGTCTCGCAGAAAACGATCAGGAACAGCAGGCCGTAGATCCACCCGCCATAGGCGCGGCTGAATTCGAGCAGATGCTGGTCGAGGTGCAGCACCAGCCCGGCGAGTTGCGCGAGCCACTCCATGGCGCCTGCCCCGCCGCCCAACCGGCGGTCAGACGACCGCCTCTTCCTTCTTGCGCTCGGGCCTCACCAGGTCTTCGCGGGTGACGCCCAGCCACATTACCAGCGGGCTAGCCACCAGCACCGAGGAGTAGATGCCGAACAGGATGCCGATGGTGAGCGCCAGGGCGAAGTAGTGCAGGGTCTCGCCGCCGAAGATGAGGATGGAGGTCACCATGAGCTGGGTGCTGCCGTGGGTGATGATGGTGCGCGACATGGTGCGGGTGATGGCGTTGTTGATCACCTGCGGCGTGGTGGCCTTGCGCATCTTGCGGAAGTTTTCGCGAATGCGGTCGAACACCACCACCGACTCGTTCACCGAATAGCCCAGCACCGCCAGCACCGCCGCCAGCACCGGCAGCGAGAACTCCCACTGGAAGAAGGCGAAAAAGCCCAGGATGATCACCACATCGTGCAGGTTGGCGATGATGGCCGAGAGCCCGAACTTCCATTCGAAGCGCAGCCACAGGTAGAGCACGATGCCCACCGACACCAGCAGCAGCGCCAGGGCGCCGTTTTCCACCAGCTCCTTGCCCACCTGGGAGCCCACGAAGTCAACCCGCCGAAGCTCCACCGCCGGATCGGCAGCCCTGAGCAGGCCGAGTACCTTTTCCGACAGTTGCGCGCCGCTTACGTCCTGCCGCGACGGCAGGCGCACGAGCGCCGTGTCGGCGGCGCCGAAGTTCTGCACCGACGCATCGGAGTAGCCGCTCTTCTCCAGCACGCCGCGCACCTTGTCCAGGTCCACGGCGTGACCGTACTGCACCTCCATGACCGTGCCGCCGGTGAACTCCACGCCCAGGTGCAGGCCCTTAGTGGCGAGGAAAAACACCGCCAGCAGGAAGGTGATCAACGAAATCACGTTGAACACCAGCGCATGGCGCATGAAGTCGATGTCTTTGCGGATGCGGAAAAATTCCATGGCTATGCGGTCCCGTGCAGCCCGTGGGTGGTCAGGCAGCGCGCGCGGCGGCGCGCTTTTGCCAGTCGGTGTTCCCGATGGGCAGCCGGTCGAGCTTGCGGCGGCTGCCGTACAGCAGATTCACCAAGGCGCGCGACACCAGCACCGCGGAGAACATAGAGGTAAGGATGCCCAGGCAGTGCACCACGGCGAAGCCGCGCACTGGGCCAGAGCCGAACATGAACAGGAAGACACCGGCGATAAGCGTGGTGATGTTCGAGTCGACGATGGTGCCGAAGGCGCGCTCGAATCCAGCGGAGATGGCTGCCTGGGGCGTGGCGCCGTTACGCAGCTCCTCGCGAATGCGCTCGTTGATGAGCACGTTGGCGTCGATGGCCATGCCCAGGGTAAGGGCCACCGCCGCGATGCCAGGCAGCGTGAGGGTGGCCTGGAGCATGGAAAGCAGCGACACCAGCAGCACCAGGTTGGTGGCCAGCGCCAGCACCGAGATCACCCCAAACACGGAGTAGTAAAGAACCATGAACACCGCGATGGCACCGAAACCGATGAGGGTGGACTTCCAGCCCTTCTCGATGTTTTCGCGGCCCAGGCTGGGGCCCACGGTGCGCTCTTCCACGATGTCCATGGGAGCGGCCAGCGCGCCCGCGCGCAGCAGCAGCGCCAGGTCGTTGGCTTCCTTGGGGTTCATGCGCCCGGTGATCTGGAAACTGGCCCCTAGCTCCGACTGGATTACCGGCGCGGTGATCACCTCGGGCTTGCCGCGCTCGATGAGAAGCACCGCCATGCGCCGCTTGACCGCATCGCGGGTGGCATCGCGCATCAGGCGTGCGCCCTGGCCGTCCAGCGACACCCGCACCATGGGTTCGCCCGACTGCGGATCGAAGCTTGGCGCGGCGTCGGTGAGCCGCTCGCCCGTGAGCACCGGGGTACGGTTGAGCAACAGCACCTCTTCCAGACCGCCGCGCTTGCTCACGTGCAGTTCGGTGCCGAAGGGCACGGCACCAGACTGGGCCTGCTGGATCTTCGCCGGGTCGTAGTCGCGTCCCGAGGAATCGCTGGCATGCGCCTCCACCATGCGCAGCTCCAGGGTGGCGGTGCGGCCGATAATGTCCTTGGCCTTGGCCGTGTCCTGCACGCCAGGCAGCTGCACCACCACGCGATCGGCGCCGGCCTGCTGCACGATGGGCTCGGCCACGCCCAGTTCATTCACGCGGTTGCGCAGCGTGGTGATGTTCTGTTGAAGGGCGAAGTCCTGGATGCGTTTTTGCGCCTCGAGCTTGAGTGTGGCCGAGAGGGTGAACTCACCGGCTGCCCCACCGTCCTTGAGCAAGAGGTCGGGGATTTCCTTCTCGATGGCCTCGCGGGCACGACCGCGGTTTTCCTCGTCGCGGAAGCGCACCACCACCGACTCGCCCTCGCGCACGATGCCGGCATGGCGCACCTTGCGCTTGTCCTCGCGCAACAGGGTGCGGATATCGGCGGCGTAGCGGTCGGCGGCCTTGGCAACGGCACCCTGCATGTCCACCTGCAGGAGGAAATGCACCCCGCCGCGCAGGTCGAGGCCGAGGTACATGGGTAAGGCGTTGATGCCGCGCATCCATCCCGGCACGTTGGATTGCAGGTTGAGGGCCACCACGTAGTCCTCGCCCAGCTCCCGCTGCAGCAGGTCCTTGGCGTTGAGCTGCACCTCCTCGGTGGCGAATCGCACCTTGACCCCGCTGGGGTCGAGAAACGCGCCGCGCTGCTCAATGCCGGCCTTCACCAGCACCTGCTCCACCCGGCCCATGAGCGCCGCGTCGGCGCTCAGGGTGGCCTTCACCGGCGACACCTGCACCGCCGGGGCTTCGCCAAACAGGTTGGGCACCGCATAGAGCAGCCCGATGGCCACGGCCAGGCCGACGAATGCGTACTTCCAGAAGGGATAACGGTTCATGCGCTCAGGCGGAGGCCGTGGGGCCCCCGCGCCTCAGTCGGCCTTGCGGAGGGTGCCCTTGGGCAGCACCAGTTGGATGGAGGGACGCTGAACGCGCACTTCCACGTTGGGGGCCACTTCAAGCGCGACGTAGTTCTCGTCCACCTTGGTGACCTTGCCCAGCATGCCTCCGCCGGCCACCACCTCGTCGCCCTTGGCCAGGGCGGCCACCATGGCGCGGTGCTCCTTGGCCTTCTTGGCCTGGGGACGAATCATCAGGAAGTACAACACCACGAACATCAGCACGATGGGCAGCAAGCCGATGAGGTCCATTCCCGGCGCCTGCTGCCCGCCCGCCGTTTGCGCCCAAGCCTGTGAAACCAGCACGTTGCACTCCTGTGAAAGCCCAGGACGGCGCTCGAAACCCGCCCTGAAAAAGGCGCGCATTCTAGCACGCACCCCCGCGGGAAACCCCGATTTCAACCCTGCTGGCGAGAGTGGAATCGCGCCGTGAACTCCGCTAGGCGCCCCGCGGCGATAGCGGCGCGCAGGCCGGCCATGAGCTCGTGGTACCAGTGCAGGTTGTGGATGGTGTTCAGGCGGCTGCCGAGGATTTCGTTGACCCGCAGCAGGTGGTGCAGATAGGCCAGGGTGAAGTGGCGGCAGGTGTGGCAGGCGCACTCGGGGTCGGGCGGATCGAGCCGGTCGCGGAACTGGCTGTTCTTGAGCCGCAGCACGCCGTTGCGGGTGAACAGCCAGCCGTTGCGGGCGTTGCGGGTGGGCAGCACGCAGTCAAACAGGTCCACGCCCGCGTTGACCGCCTCCACCAGGTCGGCGGGCGTGCCCACCCCCATGAGGTAGCGCGGCCGGTCCCGGGGCAGGCGCGGCGCGGTGTGGGCCAGGATGCGGCGCATGTCCTCCTTGGGCTCGCCCACCGACAGCCCGCCGATGGCGTAGCCCTCGAATCCGATCTCCAGCAGCCCCGCCAGCGACTGCTCGCGCAGGCCCTCGTACATGCCGCCCTGGACGATGCCGAACAGCGCATTGCGGCCGCTGGCGAAGGCCTCGCGGCTGCGCCGCGCCCAGCGCAGCGACAGGCGCATGGACTGCTCGGCCGCCTGCTCGCTGGCAGGCCAGGGCGTGCACTCGTCGAACACCATGGCCACGTCCGAGTCCAGCACCCGCTGGATCTCCATGGACTTCTCCGGCGTAAGCAGCATGCGCTCGCCATTCACCGGCGAGCGGAAGGTCACCCCTTCTTCCGTGAGCTTACGCAGCGCCCCGAGGCTGAACACCTGGAAGCCGCCGGAATCGGTGAGGATGGGCCCGCTCCAACCCATGAAGCAGTGCAGGCCGCCGTGGCGGCCGATCACCTCCAGCCCCGGGCGCAGCCACAGGTGAAAGGTGTTGGACAGCACGATCTGCGCGCCCAGCGCCCGCAGGTCGGCCGGATCGAGGGACTTCACCGCCCCATAGGTGCCCACGGGCATGAAGGCGGGCGTTTCCACCGCGCCGTGGGCCAGCTCGATCCGGCCGTGCCGCGCCGCGCCGTCCGTGGCAAGCAGGGTGAAGTTCACCGCCGCCTCACGAGGGCGCGCGCTCGATCAGCATGCAGTCGCCATAGCTGAAGAACCGGTAGCGCTCTTGCACCGCGTGCCGGTAGGCGTCCATGAGCACGCCGTGGCCGCCGAAAGCGCTCACCAGCATCAGCAGCGTGGAGCGCGGCAGGTGGAAGTTGGTGAACAGGCGGTCCACCACCTGGAAGCGGTAGCCCGGCACCACGAACAGGTTGGTCTCGCCGCTGCCGGCCTGCAGCTGGCCATCGGCCGCCGCGGCGCCCTCCAGGGCCCGCAGGCTGGTGGTGCCCACCGCCATCACCCGCCCGCCAGCATCCCGGCAGCGCTGCACCGCCTGCACGAGCCCGGGCGGAATTTCGTACCACTCGCTGTGCATGCGATGCTGGCTCACCACCTCGGCGCGCACCGGCTGGAAGGTGCCCGCGCCCACGTGCAGGGTCAGGAAGGCCGTGGCGGCGCCTGCCTCGCGGATGCGCTCGAACATGGGTTCGGAAAAGTGCAGGCCCGCCGTAGGCGCCGCCACCGAACCGGGCCGGTCGGCATACACCGTCTGGTAGCGCGTTTCGTCCGAATCGCCCGCGGCGCGTTCGATGTAGGGCGGCAGCGGCACCTCGCCGTGGCGTTCAAGCACCTTGAGCACATGCTCGCCTTCGGGAAAGCGCAGCCGGAAGAACTCGCCCTCCCTGCCCAGCACCTCCACCACCAGGCCGCCGGCCAGGTCGAGGAAGGAACCGGCCTTGGGCGTCTTGCTGGCCCGCACCTGAGCAAGCGCCTCGCGGGCGTCCAGCACCCGCTCCACCAGCACCTCCACCTGCCCGCCGCTGCGCTTGCGGCCCCGCAGGCGCGCCCGGATCACGCGCGTGTCGTTGAACACCAGCAGATCACCCGGGCGCAGCAGGGTGGGCAGGTCGCGAAACCACCCGTCGCGCACCGTCCGCGCCGCGCCGTCCACGTGCATCATGCGGCTCGCCCCCCGCTCGGCCAGCGGGTGCTGGGCAATCAGTTCCTCGGGCAGCGCGTAATCGAAATCGTCGAGTTTCATGGGCGGCGGATTATGGCCGAGCCGCGCGCGAAACGCAGCGCTTCCCGTACCGCCGCCGCCTCGTGGATAATCGCGCCTTGCCTCGGGCCGGGGTGGCGGAACGGTAGACGCAGCGGACTCAAAATCCGCCGGGGGCAACCCCGTGAGGGTTCGAATCCCTCTCCCGGCACCACTGCTGTTCAAGCCTCCTTGGCCACGGCCCTGCCAGCGCGACCAGGGCGCGGCCCCACCTGCCCAGGCCCAGCCCTGCACCCCGTCGTTCAGTCTCGGATCACCAGCGAGACCGTGAAATCGCCCCGGGCCACGTTGAGCGCCAGGGGGCGTTCGGCGCCGCGCAGGGCGGCGGCCAGTTCCTGCACGGAGGACACGCGGCGGCGGTTGACGCCCACGATCACATCGCCGGGGCGCAGGCCGTGCTTCCAGGCGGGGCTGCCGGCGTCCACCTCCACCACCGCCACGCCTTCGGCGCGGCCGTCTCGCACCAGGTTGCCCACGCGGGCGCCCGACAGGTCGGCGACGCTCTGGCGGCTGGCGGCCTGCCCGGCGCGCGGGCTTTCGATGGTCACCTTCACGGCGAGGGGTTTGCCGTCGCGCAGCAGGCGCAGCTCGGCGCTGTCGCCCACCGGCACGAGGCCAAGCTGGTTTCGCAGATCGCCCGAGCCCTTCACGCCGCGGCCATTGACGGCGGTGATGACATCGCCGCGCTTCAGGCCGGCGCGCTCGGCGGGGGCGTCGCGCGCCACATCCACCAGCACGGCGCCTTCATTGGCGGCCACGCCCAGGGCGCGGGCGATGTCGGGCGTCACATCCTGGGCGGTGGCGCCGAAGCGCCCGCGGCGCACTTCGCCAAAGCGCGCCAATTGCGCCACCACCGAGCGCGCCATGTTGCTGGGCACGGCGAAGCCGATGCCCACGTTGCCGCCCGCAGGACCGATGATGGCGGTGTTGATGCCCACCAGCTCGCCACGCAGGCTCACCAGCGCGCCGCCGGAATTGCCGGGGTTGATGGAGGCGTCGGTCTGGATGAAGTCTTCGTAGCCATCGGTGTTGATGCCGAAGCGGCCCAGGGCGCTGACGATGCCGGAGGTGACGGTCTGGCCGATGCCGAAGGGGTTGCCGATGGCCAGCACGAAATCGCCCACGTTGAGAGCATCGGAATCGCCGAACTTCAGCGCCGTAAGGTTGCTGGGCTCGATCTGCAGCAGCGCGATGTCGGTGCCCGCATCCGAGCCCACCAGCCGCGCCTGGAACTGGCGCCGGTCCTTCAGGGTGACCACCACTTCACGGGCGTTCTTGATGACGTGGTGGTTGGTGATGACGTAGCCCTTCTGCGCATCGACGATCACGCCGGATCCGGCGCTTACCTGCGGCCGGCCGCCCTCGGGAATGCCGAAGAAGCGGCGGAAGAAGGGATCGCGCAGCATGGGGTTGCTGTCCTCCGGCCCGCCGGCCAGCACCGCGATGTTCACCACCCCAGGCGTGACCTGCTGCAACAGCGGCGCGAGAGTGGGCAGGGGCTGGCCGTTGGCGTCCAGGGGTGGCACACCGGCGGCGGCGCGGCCAGCCCCGGACAGCAACACGGCAAACAGCAGGCAGAAGCTAAGGGCGCGGCGCGGAAGCAAAGGCATGGCGGTGGTCTCGTGATCAGGAACAAAGGGCGGGCGGGCCGTGGCGAGCGGCGGTGCAACGGGCGCTATGCGACAGGCACATCAAACCAGCAGCGTGGGCCACGGGCAGTAGCCCAGCAGGGGCTCGGGCTCCAGCAGCACCAGGGTGCCCGCCGCCAGCGACCGGGCGGTAGGCGTGGGACGGGCGCGCAGCCACCCTTGCAGGGTGGCCACCGCATCGGCGTCCGGCGCGGCCTCCAGGCTGCGCCCCTGCCAGTCCACCGCCCGGCCGGCGAAGCTTTCCGGTAGCGACGGGTCGCGCCCGAAGCGCGAGCGGCCGTAGTCCTCGCGAAACTTCTTGTGGGGCGGGAACGGTGCCTCAGGGTGCGCGGCGAAGAATTGCCACACCTCGAAGCCCTCGAAGCCGCGCGTACCGGACATGAAGTGCTCGGCTGCATCGCCCGCCAGCGCCACGGCCAGCAGCCGGCGGGCGTACACCAGACCCCAGGCGGGGCTGAGCCGGAAGAAATCCTCCCGGCTGCGGCGCACCAGGCCAGCCAGACGCCCCAGGTCCTGCCGGGTGAGGGCAAGCGCGCAGCGGCCGGCCCGGGCGCTCATCAGGCCAGCGCGGCGGCCCTACCCGCCCCCTGGGGTGCGTGCTCGAAGAAGGCGCGCACCGCATCGGCAAAGGCGGCCACGCCGGCGGCATCCACATCCAGGTGGGTCACCAGCCGCACCACGGCGCCGGCGTTGATGCGCATGCCGCGCTCGGCCAGCCAGTGGCGCAGCGCCTCGGCCTGTTCGGGCGCAAGGTGCATGAACACCATGTTGGTCTGCACCGCGGCGGGGTCCACGCGCAGGCCGGGGATGCCCTGCAGCGCCTCGGCCAGGGCGCGGGCGTTGGCGTGGTCGTCGGCCAGGCGCTGGACGTTGTGCTCCAGGGCGTGGATGCCAGCGGCGGCCATGAGGCCCGCCTGGCGCATGCCGCCGCCCAGCACCTTGCGCCAGCGCCGCGCCCGCTCCATGAGCGCGGCGGGGCCTACCAGCACCGAGCCCACCGGCGCGCCAAGCCCCTTGGACAGGCACACGGACACCGTGTCGAAGTGACGCGCGATGCGGCTGGCTGGTACGCCCAACTTCACTACGGCGTTGAACAGCCGGGCGCCGTCCAGGTGCATGGCCAGCCCGCGGGAACGGGCCAGGGCCTCGGCCTGCGCCAGGTAATCCAGCGGCAACACCTTGCCGCCGATGGTGTTTTCCAGGGCCAGCAGGCGGGTGCGGGCGAAATGGGGGTCGTTGGGCTTGATGGCTGCGGCCACACGCTCCAGATCGAGGCTGCCGTCGGGCTCGTTCTCCAGCGGCTGGGGCTGGATGCTGCCCAGCACCGCGGCGCCGCCGCCTTCGTACTTGTAGGTGTGGGCCTGCTGGCCGACGATGTACTCGTCGCCGCGCTCGCAGTGGGACATAAGGCCGATGAGGTTGCTCTGCGTGCCGGTGGCCACGTACAGCGCGGCCTCCTTGCCCAGTTGCTCGGCCACCAGGGCTTCGAGGCGGTTGACGGTGGGGTCTTCGCCATACACGTCATCGCCCACCTCGGCGCGAGCCATGGCGGCGCGCATGGCCTCGCTGGGCAAGGTGACCGTGTCGCTGCGCAGATCGATGGGCTTCATGGCCGGTGGCTCCTTGGGCGCGGCGTCATCCGCGGTTGAATTTTTCGGCCACCGGGCGAAGCGCGCGCGCCTCGCGGATCAGCGGCACCATGCGCGCCTCGCGCACGTCGAGCTCCAAGGCGAGGGCGGCCACCTCGGCGGCGCGCTCGGCGGGCAGCACTATTACGCCGTCATCGCCGCCCACCACGTAGTCGCCGGGGCGCACGCGCACGCCCGCGCACACAAGCTCCACGCCACGCGCCACGCTCACATGACGGCCCACGCTGGCAGCGGCGCTGATGGCGCGGGCAAACACCGGCATGCCGATGGCGCGCAATTCCGCCACGTCGCGCACTGCCGCATCGCACACCAGCGCAGCCATGCCGCGCGCATGGGCCGCCTCGGCCATGAGGCCGCCCACGGCGGCCACGGCAAGACCGTCTTCGAGCACGATGACGCCCACGTCGCCGGGCCTCGACTCGTCGATCATGCCCACCGAGTCGCGCAGCGCCGCCTGGCGCGTGGCGTGTTCGCGAGGCGCAGGGCGCAGCAGCGCCGTGGCCGCGCGACCGGCGAAGGCCCCGCCCGCCACCGGACGCATGTCGGGCAGCATGCAGGCAGGCGCGCCCAGCAACGCGTCCACCGCATCGGAAAGCGAAGCTATGGCGGCGCGGCGCAGGTCGGCCAGCAGGCGGGTTGGGGCGTCGTCTTGCATGAAGGAGGGGCGCAGGCGGGACCGATGGCGATTCTAGTCCCCAAGGCAGGGCCGCGTTGCACGGCCGTGACCACCTATAATCGCGCCGCTCAACCGCCCCCCTTGGGCGATGCCGCGTTTCGTTGCACGCAAGCCCTTGCCGAACCCAACCACACATGGCGCTTCGCGCGCCCGTTCCACCGCGCTGCTGGCTCTGGCCGCCCTGCTGCCGATGCCGGTGCCAGCGGCGGATGAGCCGCTTGCGAGGCCCAAGGCGCAGACCCTGCGCGACGGTTTCGGCACGTGCCTGCGCGCGGGCACCGAGGCGCCCTCGCCCACCGCCGCACCCTGCCCTGCCCGTACCGTGCCGGCGCCCAGACCCGCGGCGCCCGTGGCGCGCAGCCGGCACCAGTTGTTGCCACCCCCCCCGCCGCTTCCGGACTTGCCGCCGCCACCGCCGTTGCCGCCAGACCCGCCCGCCAGCAGCCCGGAGGACGCGGGCGCCGCGGCCGACCCGCTGTTGTCACCGCCAGCGGCCATGCAGGAGACGCCGGCACTCGAAGTGCAATGGCCAAAGACACCGGAAACGCCGCAACCCCCAACACCGGAAGCCACCGCCGAAACGCCGCAGGCGATGCCGCCTTCGGCGCCCAGCGGCAAAGGTCCGGCAGCGGAAGTGGTGGTGATAGGCGCCGAATCGCTGTTCGAACTCTCCAGCGCTTCGCTGCACCCGGCGGCCAGGCAGGAGCTGGATGCCCTGGCCACCGCCATCCGCGCCTTTCCCGCGCGCAGCGTGCGCGTGATCGGACACACCGATCGCAGCGGCCCGCCCGCGCGCAACCTGCGCCTGTCGCGGCAACGGGCCGAGGCGGTGAAGGCCCACCTGGTGGCACGGGGCATCCCGGCGGCTGTCATCGTGGCCGAGGGCCGCGGCTCGTCCGAGCCCCGCACCCAACCCGCCGACTGCGAAGGTCTGGCGCGCGCGCGGCTCGCCGCCTGCCTGCAACCGGACCGGCGGGTGGAAGTGGAGGTGACGCGTTGAACCTCCCTTTTCCAGTTGTTTTGCCCGTCAAGAGGATTCGAATGCGCGCACAGTTGCGAAGGGTTTCAGGTGTTGCAAGCAAGACCGCGGGCCGAAGCGCCGGCGGGCGGGAGCGGCAGCCGTGAATCTGGTGATCAAGCGCGTGGACGACGACGACCGCCTGGCGCCCCTGCGCGCGCTGCTTGCCCCGGCGTGGACCGTGCAGGTGGCCGACACGGCGGACAGCGCGGCCTTCGCCGCCGCCCTGGCGGACGCCGATGCCGTCATCTCCATGAACTGGCCGCCCACGTACCCCGCCGCGCCGCGCCTGCGACTGCTGCAACTGCCGGGCGCCGGAACAGACGACATCGACTTCGCCAGCGTGCCGCCCACGGCGGCGGTGTGCAACGCCTTCGAGCACGAGATCGGCATCGCCGAGTACGTGCTGGCGGCCATGCTGGAATGGACCATCGGCCTGCGGCGGCTGGATGCCGAATTCCGTCAGGGGCGCTGGTACGGCTCGTGGCTGTGCGGCCCGCGCCACGGCGACCTGTACGGCAAGACGCTGGGCATCCTTGGCTACGGGCGCATCGGCCGCGAGGTGGCGCGGCGCGCCAGCGCCTTCGGCGTGCGCGTCATCGCCGCCAGCCGCACGCCTGCCCCGGGCGACGGCTGGGTGGGGGCGGTGCGCCCCATGGACGCCCTGCACGCGGTGCTGGCGGAATCGGACTTCGTGCTGGTGACGGTGCCGCTGTCCGAGGACACCCGCGGCCTGGTGAACGCCGCCGCCTTCGCCGCCATGCGCCCCCACGGCGTGCTTATCAACGTGGGCCGCGGAGCCACTGTGGACGAAGCGGCGCTCTTCGAGGCCTGCCGCGCCCGCCGCATCGGCGGTGCGGTGATCGACACCTGGTACCAGTATCCGCCCCAGGGCGGAGGCGCCATCCCGGAGCTGCGGCCTTCGCGCTTTCCGTTCCACGAACTGGACAATGTAATCATGACCCCGCACGCCTGCGCCTGGAGCGAGGCCCTCGCCCACCGCCGCTGCCGCGCCATGGCGGACAACCTCAACCGCCTGGCGGGCGGCGCGCCGCTCGCCAACGTGGTACGCCCGCCGCTTTCGACTCAACCGCAAGGAGACCATGCATGAGCGCCAGCCGCGACACCGCAGGATTCATCTGGGAGCTGTGGAGCCACCGGCGGCGCGTGAGCGCCCTGCCCGCCGCGCTGCGCCCCGCGTCGCTCGAAGAGGGCTTCGCCGCCCAGTGCGAACTGCCCGCCATCACGGGCCAGGCGCGCGCGGGCTGGAAGATCGCCGCCACCAGCACCGCCGGCCAGGCCCACATCGGCGTGGACGGCCCCCTGCCGGGCACGCTGCTGGCGGGGCGGGTGAGCCCCTCGCCGGCGCGCTTCAGCCTGGAGGGCAACCTGATGCGCGTGGCTGAAGCGGAGTTCGCCTTCCGCATGGCCCGGGCGCTGCCGCCGCGGGCGGCCGATTACACCGAGGATGAAGTGCTCGCCGCAGTGGGCTCGATGCACCCAGCCATCGAAATTCCCGATTCGCGCTTCGAGGATTTCGCCCGCGTGGGCGCGGCGCAACTGGTGGCCGACAGCGCCTGCGCAAGCTGGTTTACCTGGGGCGCCGCCGCGCCGGAATCGTGGCGCCACACCGACCTGGCGCAGCACCCCGTGCCCGTGGCGGTGAACGGCGCGCCCGTGGGCGTAGGCCGCGGCAGCAGCGTGCTGGGAGACCCGCGCATCGCCCTCACATGGCTGGCCAATGCGGTGTCGCGCCTGGGCTGCGGCCTGGGCGCCGGGGAAATCGTTACCACTGGTACCTGCCTGGCGCCCGTGGCCATCGCGCCCGGCGACACGGTTGTGGCCGACTTCGGGCCCTTCGGCCGGGCGGAGGTGTCGTTTCCGGCGTGACAGGCGCGGCGCCGGCCGCCTACACCGTGGCCACGGGCGTGACGGGTGAACCCACCGCGCCAGGCAGGCGCAGCGGCGGCGCGGTGAGCAGGAAGCGCGTGCGCCGGTGGGCGCGCAGCCACGTGGCCAGGTCCTTCAGCCACCACAGCTCGCCCAGCGGAACGCCGAGGCGGAACAGGCAGTGCTGGTGCAGCGGCAGATGGGCCGAGGCGCCCGGCACATGGCGCGCCGGATAGAACTCCACGGCGTAGTTGTCGGCGCAGATGGCGGCGATGCCGCTGTCGGTGATCCACTGCAACAGGGCCTCGTCGCGGCCGTCCAGGCCCATGGCGATGGCGTCGAGACGGGCGGCATCGGGCTGGCGGTTCATGGCCAGGATTTCGTCGGCGAAGCCGGTGCGAATCACCAGCAGATCACCGGGCTCCACCTCCACCCCGTCGGCTTCCAGCACGCGCATGAGGTCGGCGTGGGACAGCGCCCGGCGAGCCAGCCCGAAGTGGTGCAGGAAATCCACCATCACGGCGCGCCCCTGGATGGGCTTGGCGGCGAAGTTGGCGATGGAGAGCTTGAGCGCCCCCATGTGCTCGCCGCAGGGCTCTTCACCGTGATCGTGGTGCACCACCGGCCCCACCACGTCCAAGTTGGCGCGAAAGCCGTTGTAGTAGACCATCTCGGGCACGCCATCGCCGTTGGCATCGAACCACGCGCCCACGTGGGCCAGCGAATCCCACTGGGTGCTGTACTGGAGCGTGAGCTGCACCTGGTCGTCGCTGACCACGTCGGTGCTGTGACCGTTTTCCTTGCGCAGCGGGAAGTTCATGTTGGGCTTGCCCATGCGCTGGGTGGGCTCGAGCCGCGGCGGGCCGCGACGCGGATTGAGCACCCGGCCGCCGGGATAATCCAGCGGCAGCGACAGGCAGAAACTCAGCCCCTCGCGTACTTCCGCAACACCCTGGCGCACCTTCGCCGGGGTGAGCAGGTTGATGCGGCCCAATTCGTCGTCGGGGCCGAAATCACCCCAGGTGGATCCCGGCGGACGCTGCCGCCATCGGGGATTGGACATGGTGGGGCTCGTGATAGGTCCTCGAACTGCATCCAAAAGGCAAATCGACCGCGGCTTGCTGATGGAGGAGCACGCGCTGTTGCCAGCTTTATGCGGACTTCTCGAGCTCCGGGTTTCCGTCGATGAACTTGAGCTTGAAGACCAGTCGATTGATGCGCCACCCGTCCGAGCGCGCCTGCAGACTCAGTTCATAGCTGCCAACAAAAACGCGGGTCTTCAGACCCACGACGTGGCTGCGGTGGTGGAAAGCCACTCCGTAACACCTGACAAGCGCGCTATCGCCATGAATCTCGGTGCGCAGGTTTCCGATCTGGTGGTGGACGTGATCGAGTGGCTTGAAACCCGCCGCCCAGGCCTGAACAACCTGGCCAGGCGTCAGCTCGGACGGCGCGCCGCCGACCATGGACGTCATGTCCAGGGTGAACGGGTTGGTGAAGCATTTCTCGAGCAGAGACCAGTCCCGCTCGTCGGTAGCGACAAACATCCGCACGACGGCATCTTCAACCGCCAGGCGCAAGGCAAGGTCAGAAGCGGACGTTGAATCAGGCATTGAACCTCTCCAGGCTACGCGAAGCCAGCGGTCAGCGAAGCGGCGGGCGGTGAGCAGGCCCAGCGGAGCAGCGAGCATCCGGCTCCAGGAGGCGCCGCTGCAGGACAATCACTTCCCAGCCTTGGGGGTGAGTAGGCAGAGCAGCGGTCCTAATGAACCGGCCACGAGTGTCGAGACGAACCAGCGCCACATGTTCCGACCGCTCGCCCTCGCGTCGTGTCCGATCCCTACCAGGACGAGGCCCAGCGCAATGACCAGGTCGGCGAGTATCCGCATCGAACCGCAGCCGCCGGTGCTAGACGGAAACATGGTGCTAGCGCCCTCTTGCCACACGGCAACATGGGCGCTCGTGCCGAACGCAAGAGGTTTAACACCGACAAGAACTCGGTTCATGTGGGTTCTTCGGGTCAGGTTCGCGGCTGCCGCCTGGACGCGTACGGTGCACATTCGGATCGGATGTTTGAACCGCCGCGAATTTCGTTCAGAGCCCCTCGCTCAAAGACTGTCCTCGCAAATCTCTTGCGAGGCGGTTTTCTGAATACGCGCGCCCGGTTCTTGGCGCGGCGCGAGGGCGAGGAGATCGCCGGACTGTGCTGATTGCGCCTTGGTCTAACAATTGACCCTGTACCCACTTGCCTTAGCTTACGCCGATTCTGATGTAGTTTCTTCCTTATGGATTCTCGTGCCGAAGATGGCCGCTCAAACCCGGCTGGCAGTTTCGAAACGCATGCTGGGGATCCCGCCAACACACGGCGCATCGCCAAACGCCCGCGCCGCCTCACAGCCGCCGCGCCTTCCAGTCGCGCAGGATTTCCCGGGCGGCGTTGTGCCCGGGAACACCCGAAACACCGCCGCCCGGGTGCATAGAGGGGCTGCAGACATACAGCCCACGCACGGAGTGCGGTAGTCGGCAAAGCCCGACACGGGCCACTGGAAGAAGAGCTGGTCGGGGGCCAGTTCGCCGTGGAAGATCTGGCCTTGGGGCAGGTTGGCGATGCGCTTCAGGTCCCTGGGCACGAGCAGTTGCTCGGCGACGATGTCGCTCGAGAATCCGGGCGTGTATTCCTCGATGGTATCGAGGATGGCCTCGCGAAGGGCCGAGCGCTCGCCTTTGTCCCACCGGGCGTCGCGCAGGTCGCAGGGGGCGTGGCCCGCCGAACAGGTTGACCACGTGCTTGCCTTCGGGGGCGAGGGTGTCATCCACGATGGTGGGCGTCACCCAAGTGATGAAGGGGCGCCGCGACCAGAGGCCGTGCTTCGCGTCCTCGTAGGCGCGCTCGAGATACTCCACGTCGGGCGCGATGTGCATGAAGGTGGAATAGTCCAGGCTGCCGAGGGCGCCTTCGCGGCGCACGCAATCGAGCATCAGCCAATGGGGCTGGGCGCTCGCAGGCGATGTTCGTCTTGAAGGCAGTGGAAGAGGTGCGGTACCCGCGTGCCTCGCGCAGCACCTCGGGCGGCAGCACGGCGGGGTCGAGCAGTTGCAGGTACACGTGCGGCGCCCTGGCGTTGCTGGCCACGGCCCGCGCCCGGTACTCGTCGCCGCCGGCGGTGACCACCGACACGGCGCGCCCGTCGCGTCCGCGCACTTCGGCCACCTGGGCGCCAGTGACGATGTCCACGCCGCACTCGCACGCCGCGGCGGCGATCGCCTGGGTGATAACGCCCGTCCCGCCGCGCAAGACGCCCCAGCCGGCGGCGCCTTCGCCCTTTCCCATCATGTAGTGCATGATCACGCAGGCTCGACCCGGGGGGCGCGGGCCGGCGAGGGTGCCGATGGAAGCGCAATAGGCCAGCGCCGCCATGACACGCTCGTCCTCGAACCACTCGCGCAGGTAGTCGTAGGCGCTCATGGTGAGCAGATCCAACACGCGGCAGAGGCTGCGCCCGATGCGGCAGTACTTCCATGCAAAGCGCAGCGTCTCGCTAATGCCGCGACAGTCGCTGCGGGTGGGGTCCACCGGCGTTTCCCACAACAGCTTGCGCACCACCTGGGCCGCCTGGGCGAGGTGGGTGTCGAAGGCGGGGTAGGTCTCGGCGTCGCGGCGCGAGAAACGCGCGAAACCCGCCCTTGTGCGTGCCACTTCGCCCGAGAGCTGGATGTAGTCCTCCCGCGACACGGGCGAGACCAGTTCGCTGCAGGGAAGCACCCTGAGCCCATGGCGCGCGAGGTCCAGGTCGCGCTGGATGCGCGGGTGCAGGATCCTCATGAGATACGAGAAGATCGAGGCCCGGTAGCCGGGCGCAGTCTCCTCGGTGACCGCTGCGCCCTCCACCACGGGGCGCCGCTTCAGCACCCGCACCCGCAGCCCGGCGCCTGCAAGGTAGGCCGCGCAGGTGAGGTCATTGTGGCCCGCACCGATGATGACTGAGTCATAGACGGGGGCGGCCGCAGGCTGGCTGGGCGCGGTCGGCGGAGCGCCGCGGGCGAATGGGGGCATGGCGGTTGTCCGGGCGGGCGGGTGCGTGGCGCTGGGTATCTGGCGCCGGCGCCCCGGGGTAACCCGGCCCGCGAGGCGTGCGGCAGGGCGCGGCCGCCCGCGCCCCGCGTGCTACATTTCCTCATCTCTTTCGCGACCCGGAGCCGTGATGAACGCCCCCGCCCCCAAGCCCGTCTTCCAATGGCAGGATCCCCTGCTTCTCGACGACCAGTTGACCGACGAAGAGCGCATGGTGCGCGACAGCGCGCGCGCCTACTGCCAGGACAAACTCATGCCGCGCATTCTCGAGGCCAATCGCCACGAAAAGTTCGACCGTGGCATCCTGCACGAAATGGGCGCCCTGGGCCTGCTGGGCTCCACCCTGGAGGGCTATGGCTGCGCGGGTGTGAACCACGTGTGCTACGGGCTGATCGCCCGCGAGATCGAGCGCGTGGATTCGAGCTATCGCTCCGCCATGAGCGTGCAGTCCTCGCTGGTGATGTATCCCATCCACGCCTTCGGCTCCGAGGCGCAGCGCCAGCGCTGGCTGCCGGGCTTGGCGAAGGGGGAGCTGGTGGGCTGCTTCGGCTTGACCGAGCCCAACCACGGCTCGGACCCGGGCAGCATGATCACCCGCGCCACCAAGGTGGACGGCGGCTTCCTGTTGAAGGGCGCCAAGATGTGGATCACCAACGCGCCCATCGCCGATGTGGCAGTGGTGTGGGCGAAAAACGACGCTGGCGTAATCCGCGGCTATATCCTGGAGCGCGGCATGAAGGGCCTGTCCGCGCCGAAGATCGAGGGCAAGTTCAGCCTGCGCGCCTCCACCACCGGCGAACTGGTGATGGACGATGTGTTCGTGCCGGCGGACAACGAGCTGCCGGGCGTGCAGGGCCTGAAGGGGCCGTTCTCGTGCCTGAACAAGGCGCGCTACGGCATCGCCTGGGGCGCCATGGGCGCGGCGGAGTTCTGCTGGCACGCTGCGCGCGAGTACACCCTCGACCGGGCGCAGTTCGGCCGGCCCCTGGCTGCCAACCAGCTCATCCAGCTGAAGCTCGCGGACATGCAGACCGAGATCGCCACCTCGCTGCAGGCGGCGCTGCGGGTGGGCCGGTTGATGGACGAGGGACGCGCCTCGCCCGAGATGGTGTCGCTGATCAAGCGCAACTCCTGCGGCAAGGCCCTGGCCATCGCCCGCACGGCGCGCGACATGCACGGCGGCAACGGCATTTCCGACGAGTACCACGTGATCCGCCACGTGATGAACCTAGAGGCGGTGAACACCTACGAGGGTACCCACGACGTGCATGCCCTGATCCTGGGGCGCGCGCAGACGGGCATACAAGCCTTCTCCGCCTGATGTCGGGCGCGCTGTCGCACCTGCGGGTGCTGGACCTCTCGCGAGTGCTGGCGGGGCCCTGGTGCGGACAGTTGTTCGCCGATCTGGGCGCCGACGTGATCAAGGTGGAGCGCCCCGGGGCAGGGGACGACACGCGCACCTGGGGTCCGCCTTGGATGCACACGGCGGACGGCGGCAGCAGCGGCGAGGCGGCCTACTTCATGGCCGCCAACCGCAACAAGCGCTCCATCACCGTGGATGTGAGCAAGCCCGAGGGCCAGGTCATCGTGCGCGCCCTGGCGGCCGACAGCGACGTGCTGCTGGAAAACTACAAAGTGGGCGGGCTGCGCCAGTACGGCCTGGACTACGACAGCCTCGGCGCGCTCAATCCCCGTCTGGTGTACTGCTCCATCACCGGCTTCGGCCAGACCGGACCCTACGCGCTGCGCGCCGGTTACGACTTCATCATCCAGGGCATGGGCGGCCTGATGAGCATCACCGGCGAGCGCGATGCCCTGCCCGGCGGCGGGCCGCAGAAGGTGGGTGTGGCGGTGGCCGACCTGATGACCGGCATGTACGCCGCCGTGGCCGTGCTCGCGGCCATCGCCGAGCGCGAACGCAGCGGCCAGGGGCAGCACGTGGATATGGCGCTGCTGGACACGCAGGTGGCCATGACGGCCAACATGGCCATGAACTACCTTGCCTCGGGCAAACCACCGGGCCGGGCCGGCAACGCCCACCCCAACATCGTGCCCTACCAGACCTTCGAGGCGGCCGATGGCCACGTGATCGTGGCGGTGGGCAATGACGGGCAATTCCGCAAGCTGTGCCAGGTGGCGGGCTGCGAGGCGCTGCCCGACGACCCGCGCTTCGCCACCAATCCGGCGCGGGTGAAGTACCGCGAGACGCTCGTGCCGCTGCTGGCGGAGCGCATCCGCCAGCAGCCCGCGCGCCACTGGGCCGATGCGCTGGAGTCGGTGGGCGTGCCCTGCGGTCCCATCAACGACATCGGTCAAGCCTTGGCCGATCCCCAGGTGCAGGCCCGCGGCATGCGCGTGGACCTGCCCCACCCCACCGCTGGGACTGTGCCCCTGGTGGCCAGCCCCATGCGCCTGTCGCGCACGCCGCCGCAGTACCTGCGCGCACCACCCACTCTGGGGCAGCACACCGACGAGGTGCTGGCCGAGCGGCTGGGCTACGACGCTGCGCGCATCGCGGCGCTACGCGCGGCCAGCGTCATCTGAGACTCCTGCGCCGCCAGCACCCCCATCAAACGCAGCGCCCGCCGTCCACCTCGAGGCAAGTCCCGGTGATGAACTCCGCCTCGTCCGAGGCGAACCAAAGCACCGCGCTGGCCACGTCGCTGGGTCGGCTCAAGCGGCCCAGGGGAATGGTGGACAGGAAGCGCGTGCGGTTTTCGGGCGTATCGGGCACGCCCATGAAGTCGCCCAGCATGCCGGTTTCGCCCATGACAGGGTTCACCACGCACACGCGGATGCGGTCGGGAGCCAGTTCCACGGCCATGGAGCGACTAGTGGTGATGGCGGCGCCCTTGGAGCCGTTGTACCAGGTGAGGCCCGGGCGCGGACGCACACCGGCGGTGGAGCAGACGTTCACGAACACGCCGCCGCCGTTGGCGCGGAAGTGGGGCACGCAGTGCCGCGAGCTGAGGTAGAGGCTTTTCACGTTCACTGCGTAGATGCGATCGAACTGCTCTTCGGGCACGTTGAGCATGGGCTGGTTGCGGTGGGTGTAGCCGGCGTTGTTCACCACGATGTTCAATCCACCGAAGGCCTCCAGCGTGGCGCCCACCAGCGCGGCCCAGTCGGAATCCTTCGATACGTCGGCGTGAACGAAGCGCGCCTGCCCCCCGGCGGCGGAGATCTCGCTGGCCACCCGCTGGCCGCAGGCATCGTTGATGTCGGCCACGATCACGCGCCCGCCTTCCTGGGCGAAGCGCTTGGCGATGCCCTCGCCGAAACCCGAGCCAGCACCGGTGACGATGGCAACCTTGTTGGTGAATCTCATGGGAATTCTCCTTGCGTTGAAAGCGCCGTCATGGGGCGGGGGCTGAAACAAAACCGGGAGCCTGCGGCTCCCGGAGAGTTGTTGCCACAGCGCGCCGCGCTAGCGGCACACCGTGGCGGTGGCGGGCGGATCGAGGGTCTTGTCGCCCACCGTGGAGAGCTGCACGCCGTGGCGCACGGCGGTGATCTCGGCGAGGATGGCCACTGCAATCTCGGGCGGCGTCTTGCTGCCGATGCGCAGCCCCACGGGGCCGTGCAGGCGGGCAAGTTCGTCAGCGGACAGGTCGAACTGCGCCAGGCGCTCGCGACGTTTCTGGGTGTTGAGCCGCGAGCCAAGCGCGCCCACGTAGAAAGCGGGGGACTTGAGCGCCTCGATCAGGGCCAGGTCGTCGAGCTTCGGGTCGTGGGTGACGGCCACCACCGCGGAGTGGCTGTCCAGTTGCAGGGCCACCACCACGTCGTCGGGCATGCCACGGTCCAGCCGCGCGCCGGGCACGTCCCACGTGAGGGCGTACTCCTCGCGGGGGTCGCACACGGTCACCTCGTAGTCCAGCGCCTGGGCCATCTGCGCTACGTATTTGGAGAGCTGGCCGGCACCGATCACCAGCAAGCGCCAGCGCGGGCCGTGGATGGTGACCAGGCGCTCGCCGTCGAAGGACAGGGTGTCGCGCCGCGAGGCCGGATCGAGCACCGCCCGGCCGCTTCGCATGTCGAGGGTACGCGCCACCAGCTCGTGGCGGTCAATGGCGGCCAGCACACCGCTGATGCTGGCAGCATCGCGCACGGGCTCGAGCACCAATTGCAGGCGGCCGCCACAGGGCAGGCCGAAGCGCTGCGCGTCTTCCTTGCTGATGCCGTAGATGGTGGTTTCGGGCCGATCCACCGCCAGCGAGCGGGAGCGGACCTTGTCGATGAGATCGTCCTCCACGCAGCCGCCCGACACCGAGCCGGCCACAAGACCGTCTTCCCGCACCGCCAGCATGGCGCCCGGTGGCCGGGGCGAAGAGCCCCAGGTTTCAGTGACGGTGGCGAGAACCACGCCTCGCCCTTCGCGCAGCCACTGTTCCGCGCTGCGTAGCACCTGCAGATCGACGCTATCCATGGGGATTCCGCGAAGTTGACGGGGCAGCACACCCCAGAGAAGTGCAGAGAATGCCGCAAAAAGAATCCGGCCTCAACGCCCCGCCCCGAAGGGCGAAGCGATGAGGCCGGAGGTTACTGCCTTGCGAGTGAAACTTAGACGCTCTTCGGCTTCATAGTCATGCGCGGATCAGCCGCAGCCTTGATGTTCTCGGGAGAGAACGGCATGCGACGCACGCGGATGCCCGTGGCGGCGAAGATGGCGTTGCCGATGGCAGCCTGAACCACAGCGGTGGCGGGCTCGCCCAGACCGCCCGGGGGCTGATCCTTCGCGGCGGGGAGCCAGTTCACGTTGATGGACCTCGGCGCCTCGTTGTTGCGCACCAGGCGGTACATGTCGAAGTTGGTCTGCTCGACACCGCCGTTCTTCACGGTGATCTCGCCGAACATGCACGCGGACTGGCCAAAGATGGTGCAGGACTCAATCTGAGCCAGCGCCTGGTCGGGGTGGATCAGCGGACCGGCATCCACCACGTAGGTGACCTTGTCCACGCTCACGTCGTAGTTCTTAGAGACGGTGACTTCCACCACGCAGGACATGACGGTGTTGTAGCCCTCCATGCAGGCCACACCTTGGCCACGCCCTTCGGGCATCTTCGCACCCCAACCAGCCTTGCCCTTCACCTCTTCCAGCACCTTCTTCAGGCGCGGGCCCACGGAGGTGCCGGCAGAAAGGCCAGACCAAGCGTGCTTCTCCGCTTCCATCTGCAGGTTCGCGATGCGGAAATCGATGGGGTCCTTACCCATGGCGTTGGCGAGCTCGTCCATGAAGCCCTCAACCACGTAGCAGTTGAGGTTGTGGGACACGCCGCGCCAGTAACCCGGAGTGATACCCGAATCGTGCATCTGGTAGGTGAGCTTGTGGTTGGCGAACTTGTAGGGGAAGTTGTCGATCGCCTCAACCGCGAAGGGGTCAATGCCATCCTTCACGATGCTGGGGAACAGACGCGAGGAGATGGACGGGCTGGTACCGTGATAGCGGTAGGCAACCAGTTCACCCTTCGAGCCGATGGCGGCCTGCACCTTGTAGATGCCACCCGGACGATAGGAATCGTGGGTCATGTCATCTTCACGGCTCCACAGCATCTTCACCGGGGCGCCCACAGCCTTGGAGATCTCGGCTGCATCGATGGTGTAGTCCACTTCCACGCGACGGCCGAAGCCGCCACCCAGGAAGGTGGTAACGACTTCCACCTGCTCGGGCTTGAGGCCCGTGGCGCCGGCCACCACGAAGGGCACCAGCTGCTGGAACTGGGTGGGGGTGATGATGACGGCCTTGTCGGCACGCACATCGGCCACGGTGTTCATGGGCTCAAGGGGCGAGTGCGACAGGAAGGGCAGTTCGTAGGCGGCCTCGTAGACCTTTACGCCGGACTGGCGCAGGGCGCCGTCGGCGTCGCCACCTTCACGGAACACGGCACCCGCCTGGTTGGAGGCTTCACGCAGCCCGCCCCAGACCTTGCGCATGTCGTTGTTGGCGTTGGGGCCTTCGTCCCAGGTGATCTCGAGGAGATCCTTGGCCTTCTTGGCTTGCCAGTAGGAATCGGCCACCACGGCCACGCCACGGCTGTACTGCACCACGGCCTTCACGCCGGGCAGGTTCTTGGCGCGGGTGTCGTCATAGCTGGCCACCTTGCCGCCCATCATGGGGGGCATGGCGACCGCGGCGTACAGCATGCCAGGAACCTTGACGTCGATACCGAAGGTGGCCGTGCCGGCAACCTTGGCGGGCGTGTCGAGGCGCTTCTGGGCCTTGTTGCCCACTTGCTTGAACTCGGCAACGGGCTTCAGAGGAACGTCCTTCGGCACTTCCATCTTGGCAGCGGCTTCGGCAACCTGGCCATAGGTCAGGCGCTTACCGCCGGGGCCGGTGATGGCACCGCCAGCAGCCTTGCACTGGGCCGGGTCAGCGCCCCACTGCTTGGCAGCCGCACCCACCAGCATCATGCGGGCAGAGGCGCCGGCCTTGCGGAGCTTCTCCCATGCGTCACGAACGGCCGTGGAGCCGCCGGTGAGCTGGCCGCCCAACAGGCTGTTGATGTAGACCTCGGCGGGGGGAGCGAACTCCACCTTCACCTTGTTCACGTCCACCTCGAGCTCTTCGGCCACGAGCAGCGTCATGGACGTGTACACGTCCTGACCCATCTCGGAGCGGGCGCACATGATGGTGATGGCGTTGTCGGTGCCGATCTTGACCCAAGCGTTGGGCGAGTGGGTGGCACCCTGGGCCTCGGCAACTTTCGATCCGAGGGGCAGGTACATGCCGAGGGTGAGGCCGCCACCAACGGCGGCGGAGGCCTTCAGGAAATCGCGGCGAGCGGGTTTGGTGATTTGTTCCATGTTCGGTTTTCTCCGGTTACGCCATCTTCGCGGCTTCTTTAACAGCCGCGCGGATTCGAACGTAGGTGCCACAACGGCAGAGGTTGCCCGCCATCCAGCCATCGATGTCCGCATCGCTGGGACGCTTGTTTTGAGCGATGAGGGCAGCGGCTTGCATCATCTGGCCGGGCTGGCAGTACCCGCACTGGGGCACGTCCACAGCCGTCCAGGCCTTCTTGACCGGGTGGTTCGCAGCCAGGCCTTCGATGGTGGTGATGCGCTGGCCTGCTACCGAGCCGATGGGTGTCTGGCAGGACCGCACGGCATTGCCGTTGAAATGCACGGTGCACGCACCGCAAAGGGCCTTGCCGCAACCGAACTTGGTTCCGGTTTTGCCCAGGGTGTCACGCAGAACCCAGAGAAGCGGGGTGTCGGGTGCAACATCGACACTTTCGGCTTTCCCGTTGAGGTTGAAGGAAATCAGCATTTTTGAGACTCCCCCTATTTCTATAAGGTACGAGTTGGGTGGTTGAACTACGCCGTCCTACGACTGCAAGACGGCGGGAAGCTACACGAAGGCTCCGGCCCTTTCAACACTTTCCGAGAGCACCGAAGGCATTGAATCCCTTTATGTTTTTGGCGATATAGCGATTCCCCTTGTTGCGACGCGACAAAACTATTTTTGACTACGGATAACAGACTGTTTTCTATATAAAAAAATAGATTGCTGTATTGCGGCATAAACCCCTGTACAAGCCGCCTTGGACAAAACCTTGGCCGTCCAGCCAGGAGACGGCGCGAGGCCTGACGGACCCCGTGCCCCGCGCTTGAACGGCACACCGGACGCCGCAAGGCCCGGGGCGCGCCACGCTTTCAGCGATGGGCGTGCTTGCGCAGTTCCAGTTTGGCGATCTGATTGCGGTGCACCTCATCGGGACCATCCGCCAGACGCAGGGTGCGGTTCCAGGCGTACATCCAGGCCAGCGGGAACACATCCGACACGCCGCCGCCGCCGTGAGCCTGGATGGCCCAGTCGATGACTCTCTGGGCCATGTTGGGCGCGATCACCTTGATCATGGCGATTTCCGCCATGGCCGCCTTATTGCCCACTGTGTCCATCATGTAGGCTGCCTTGAGGGTGAGCAGCCGCGATTGCTCGATGAGAATGCGCGACTCGGCGATGCGCTCGTGCCACACGCTCTGCTCGGCCACGGGCTTGCCGAATGCCACCCGGGACTGAAGGCGCTTGCACATGAGTTCCAGCGCCCGCTCGGCCTGGCCGATGATGCGCATGCAGTGGTGGATACGGCCCGGGCCGAGACGGCCCTGAGCGATCTCGAAACCGCGCCCCTCGCCCAGCAGCATGTTCGACGCCGGTACGCGCACGTTCTTCAGCGACACCTCCATGTGCCCGTGGGGCGCGTCGTCGTAGCCGAACACCGCCAGCGGGCGCTCCACCGTGATTCCCGGCGCATCCGCCGGCACCAGGATCATGGACTGCTGCTTGTGGCGGTCGGGGTTGTCCGGATCGGTCTTGCCCATGAGGATGTAGATGCGGCAGCGTGGGTCGCCTGCACCCGATGACCACCACTTGCGACCGTTGATGACGTATTCGTCGCCCTGGCGCTCGATGCGGCACTGGATGTTGGTGGCATCGGAGGACGCCACTTCAGGCTCGGTCATCAGGAAGGCGGAGCGGATTTCCCCGGCCAGCAACGGCTCGAGCCACTGCTTCTGCTGCTCTGGCGTACCGTAGCGCAGCAGCACCTCCATGTTGCCCGTGTCCGGCGCCGAGCAGTTGAACACCTCTGGCGCCCAGGAAATGCGGCCCATGATCTCGCACAGTGGCGCGTATTCCAGGTTGGTGAGCGTGCCGCCATGGGCCGCAGGACGCCACAGGTTCCACAGGCCCTCGGCCCTGGCCTTCGCCTTGAGGTCCTCCACCAGGCGCGTGGGCACCCACGCGTTGCCCTTGCGGCGGTTCTCCACCACCTCTTCCTCGAAACGGTGCTCCACCGGAATCACGTGCTGGGCCATGAAGGCCGACACTCGCACCTGAAGCTCCTTGACCTTGGCGGAATGCTCGAAATGCATGCTTGTCTCCCCTTCAGTATTAACGTGTCAAACTGGGCTGCCGCGGTACTCGCCAGCCCGGCCAGAGGCACGATCAGGTTTCGAAATCGCGCCCTTCGAATGCAACAACGGCCTGACGCAGGAAGGCCGGCACCGGCGCCGACACACGGGCCACAGGATCAGCGTTTACGTACACCAGCTCGCCGCTCACCACCAGAGTCTCGCCACGGAAAACTTCGAGGGCGAAGCGGATGCTGGAGCGGCCAATCGCCTCCACCCGCACGCACAGGTCGAGCAGCTCGTCGTAATGGGCCGGCGCGTGATACTCCACCGTGGCCTTGCGCACGAACAGGTCGCTGCCATGCTCGGCGAGGCCCTCCGGATAGGGACAGCCGATGGCACGCCAGTATTCGGTGATGGCGATGTCGAAATACAGCAGATAGTTGCCGTTGAACACGATGCCCTGGCGATCCACCTCTGCCCAGCGCACGCGCAGCGGATGCACGAGCCGGAAATCGCCCCGTGCCATGTCAGTGAAACGCGTAGGCATCCATGGCAAGCACGCCATGGGCGAAGCTTGCATGGATGCACCGTCCGGGCGTGGCGCTGCCACCCGCGCCCCAGGCCACCAGCAATGGCAGGAAGTGCTCGTCGGTGGGATGGTTGCGCTGGGCATGCGGCGCGCGGCGCCGGAAGTCCAGTACCTCGGCTGCGTCGCCCGCTGCCACCGCCGCCGCCAGCCACTGGGCAAACTCACGGGCATGGGGCACGGGATCGTCATGCAGGCCGTGCCCGTGCCAGCCCGACAGGTCGTGGGTGGCGCTGCCCGAGCCGATCACCAGCACACCCTCGTCGCGCAGCCCCGACAGGGCGGCACCGAGGGCGAGGTGGTGGCCCGGGCCTCGCGCCGTCTGCAACGACAATTGCACCACGGGCGCGTCGGCCGCAGGCCAGGCGAGCATCAGCGGCACCCAGGCACCGTGGTCGAGGCCACGGCGGTAATCGGCCACCGCCTGCAGACCGCTTTGACCCAGCAGCTCCATGACGCGACCCGCCAGAGCGGGGTCGCCGGGGGCGGGGTAGCGCAGCCCATAGAGCTCTTGGGGGAAACCGCCGAAGTCGTGCACCGTCTGCGGCGCCATGGAGACCGTGACCGCCGGCACAGCCGTTTCCCAATGGGCCGAGACCACCAGAATGGCGCGCGGCCGCGGCAGGGTCGCCGCCAGACCGGCGAGGAAATGACGCGCCGGGTGATCCTCGATCACGAGGGTGGGAGCGCCATGGGAAATGAACAATGCCGGCAACCTTTCGCTCACTTCGCTGCCCTCCGGTTCAGAAATAACGCCGCGTCAGCCACTCGGCCACCAGACAGGGCTTCGACGCGCCGTCGCGTTCCACGGTGACCCTCCAGGCCATCTGCACGCCGCCCTCGAGGTCATCCACTGCATCGAGCACGAAGCGACCCCGCAGCCGCGCCCCCACGGGCACCGGATCGGTGAATCTCACCCGGTTCAGCCCATAGTTGAGACCCATGCGCGAAGCCCCGAAGTCGATGGACTCGTTGATGAACTTGGACAGCAGGGACAGGGTGAGGAAACCGTGGGCGATGCTGTTGCCGAAGGACGTCTGCGCCCGGGCGCGTGCCGGGTCCACGTGGATCCACTGGTGGTCGTCGGTGGCAGCGGCAAAGGCATCCACCCGCTCCTGGGTGATCTCGAGCCAGTCGGTCACCACCACTTCCTGGCCGATGCGCGCGCGCAACGAAGCCGGGTCATGCAGGGGAATCGGGGTCACGGGAACGATAGAGAAAGCCGCGGTGGCGGGGATCGGGGGAAAGCGCAGAACAAGGCATCATTATACGGACCGTGGGTTCCATCACTGCCCCTTCATCCGCGGCGCCGGACGAGCGCCGCATCGCGCATCTGGACATGGATGCCTTCTACGCGTCCGTGGAGTTGCTGCGCCATCCCCAGTTGCGAGGGCTGCCGGTGGCCATCGGCGGGCGCGGCGATCCCACCCGCCGCGGGGTGGTCACCACTGCCAGCTACGAGGCGCGAGCCTTCGGAGTCCGCTCGGGCATGGCCCTGAGACGTGCGGCCGAACTGTGCCCCCAATGCCTGTTCCTGCCGGTGGACTTCGAGGAATACCGGAGGCTGTCGCGGCGCTTCAAAGCGGCCGTGGCGGCAATTGCGCCCATGATGGAGGACCGCGGCATCGACGAGGTGTATATGGACCTCTCGGCACTGCCGCAGGCCACCGAACCGCTCGCTCGCGCCCTGAAAGCGGCGGTACGCGATGCCACGGGACTCACCTGCTCCATTGCGGTGGCCCCCAACAAGCTGCTGGCCAAGATCGGTTCGGACCTGGACAAGCCCGACGGCCTGACGCTGCTGAGCGCCGCGGACATCCCGCTGCGCATCTGGCCTCTGCCGGTGCGGCGCATCAATGGCATCGGACCCAAGGCCGAGGCGCGCCTGGAGGCCCTGGGTCTGCGCACCATCGGCGAACTGGCGGCCGCGCCGCGCCACTGGCTGGTGGAGCACATGGGCCGGAGCTACGGTGCGTGGCTGCACGAGGCGGCCCACGGACGAGACGATCGGCCCGTAGTCACCCACAGCGAGCCGAAATCGCGCAGCCGCGAAACCACCTTCGAACACGACCTGCATCCGCGCCACGACCGCGCCGCGCTGCGGGCGGCCCTGGAGCAACTGTGCGAGCGCCTGTCGCGAGACCTCACCGCCCGCGGCTATGCCGGACGTACCGTGGGCGTGAAGCTTCGCTTCGAAGACTTCAGCATCGTCACCCGCGATGTCACCCTGGCCGCACCGGTAAACGATGCCCATGCCATCCTGCGGGCAGTGCGCGGCTGCCTGGCGCGCACTGCCCTGCCGCGGCGCCTGCGCCTGCTGGGCGTACGCGTGGCGAACCTGTCACCGCTGCCGCCGGGGCAACCCGCCAGCCCACCGCCGCAGGACACCCTGCCTCTGTTCGGCCCAGCGGAGTAAACGCCCCCGGCCGGGGTAATGCACCGCTTCGGGGCATGGCTTCCGCTGCCGCCCGCTGCCCTGCTAGTCTGCGCGCCGCGCGGGAGACGGGCCGCGCAGCCATACAAATCAACAGCCCGCCGCTCACGGAGGACCCCACATGGAAACCCTGAAGACAGGCGCCGATGCGCTGTTCGTGTTGCTGGGCGCCATCATGGTGCTTGCCATGCACTCCGGGTTCGCCTTCCTGGAACTCGGCACGGTGCGGCAGAAGAATCAGGTGAACGCGCTGGTGAAGATCCTGGTGGATTTCTCCATGTCCACCATCGCCTATTTCTTCATCGGCTACGGCATTGCCTACGGCGCCCATTTCCTGAGCGGCGCGCCAGCGCTGGTGGAGAACAGCGGCTACGAACTGGTGAAGTTCTTCTTCCTGCTGACCTTCGCAGCCGCCATTCCGGCCATCGTCTCCGGCGGCATCGCGGAGCGGGCGCGCTTCAATCCGCAACTCGCCGCCACTTTCCTACTGGTGGGTTTCGTGTACCCGTTCTTCGAGGGCATCGCCTGGAATGGCGCCTACGGGGTGCAGGCCTGGATCGAGTCG
This sequence comes from Rhodocyclaceae bacterium, assembly GCA_020248405.1. Taxonomy (GTDB): domain Bacteria; phylum Pseudomonadota; class Gammaproteobacteria; order Burkholderiales. The sequence continues at coordinate 35,487 of JADCHQ010000006.1, forward strand.
GCTACGGGCGCGGCCTTTCACGACTTTGCCGGCTCGGTGGTGGTGCACGCCGTGGGGGGCTGGATCGGGCTGGCGGCCGTGCTGCTGCTCGGACCACGCCGCGGCCGCTACACCCGCGAGGGCGGCGTGGCCTCCCATCCGCCCTCCAGCATTCCTTTCCTGGCGCTGGGCGCGTGGATTCTCACCGTGGGCTGGTTCGGGTTCAATGTCATGAGCGCGCAGAGCCTGGAGAAGATGAGCGGCCTCGTGGCCTTGAACTCCCTCATGGCCATGGTGGGCGGCACCCTCGCCGCCACGTTCATGGGCCGTAACGATCCAGGGTTCGTGCACAACGGCCCGCTGGCCGGGCTGGTGGCCGTGTGCGCCGGTTCGGACGTGATGCACCCGGTGGGAGCGCTTGTGGTGGGGGTGGTGGCGGGCGCGCTGTTCGTGGTGGCTTTCCCGCTGGCCCAGAACCGCTGGAAAATCGACGACGTGCTGGGCGTGTGGCCGCTGCACGGGCTGTGCGGCGCGTGGGGCGGCATCGCCTGCGGGGTGTTCGGCGCCGAAGCCCTCGGGGGGCTGGGCGGGGTTTCTCTCGGCGCCCAGTTCATCGGCACGGGCATCGGGGTGGCCGTGGCCCTGGCGGGAGGTTTCGCGGTGTACGGCGCCATCAAGGCAGCGGTGGGCCTTCGCCTCGACCCTGAGCAGGAATTCGAGGGTGCCGATCTCTCCATCCACCGCATCGGTGCCACGCCCGACCGCGAATCCTCGTCGTGGTAGCGATTGCGGGCTATTTCAGGCTGTGATAATAGGCGGCCAAGTCCGCCAGGTCCTGGTCGTTCAGAGCCGCCACGTTGGGTGTCATCATGCTGGCGTAAGACCCCTTGCGCTCGCCGTTGCGATAGGCCTTGAGGGCATTGAGGAGGTACAACTCGTTCTGCCCGGCCAGGTTGGGATAGAACGGGATCTGCGCCTTGCCGTCCGCGCCATGGCAGATGGAACAGGCGGCAGACTTGCTCTTGCCGGCCTCGGCGTCACCGCCTGCGAGTGCGGTGGCAGGAACAGCAGCGATGGTAGCCAGGCAGGCGGCGAAGACGGCATTGCGCATGGAAGCTCTCCGTGGGAGTTGGGATTTCGGCTGAGGGGGTTACTCTACGGGTCCACCTGCAGCACTGCCATCATGCCCGCATCGGCGTGCTCGGCGAAATGGCAGTGGTACAAAGTGCGTCCGCTGTGGCCAGTGAAATGGATGCCGATGCGCATGTTCTCGCCAATGCGCACGTTGTGCACGTCGAGCCGTTCCAGGTGCGCCGGGGCGCGACCGTCGAAGTCGAGGATTTCGTAGTGCCAGGTGTGCAGGTGGAAGGCGTGATCCATGTAGTCCGCGTTGCGCACGTTCCAGATCTCGCGGGCGCCCACCCGGGTGCGGATATCCACCCGGGCCGGATTGAGGAAACGGCCGCAAAGGTTGAACAGGCCGAGCACGATGTCGCGTTCGCTGTCGGGCGGGGCGGCGCCGAAGCGCGGTACCCGGGCAAGCCGCCCGGGAATGCGCACGGGTGTCGCCGCAGGTGGCGGCAGTATGCGCAACAGTGGGCGTGCGCCGGTGAATTGCATTTCGCGCCGAGGCACGGGGTGGTACCACAGGTCAACCGGCGCGGGATTGTCCAGCACGATGAGCGCTTCGGCGCGGGCGCCGGGCACCAGCAGCAGCTCCTGCAGTTCGCGTGGCGATTCCAGGGTGCGGCCGTCCAGGGCGATCACCGTCATGGGCGCTTCGTTGGACAAGCGCAGTTTCCAGTAGCGCGAATTCGAGGCATTCAGAAAACGCGCCCGCAGCAGGGTACGGGTCGCCTGGAGCACCGGCTGCTCCATGCCGTTGACCAGCAGCCACTGCCCCTCCCGGCCTGCCGACACCTCGGTGGGACGGACCCGCGGGATGCGCCCGCCCTCCACCGTCAGATCCTTGAGCACCAGCACACGGTCATCGCACACCAGCTCGCGCTCGAACGCCTCCTCGCCTTCCACCAGCAGCGCTCCGGCCAGACCGCGGAACAGCGGCTCCGCGCTGGCGCCGTGGATGTGGGGGTGATACCACTGCAGGCCTGCGTTGCCGGCGGGAATGGCGAATTCGTAGGTGAACGATTCGCCAGGAGGTACCTGTACCCACACATTGTCGCCACGGCCCGAGGGCGAAACCCACATGCCGTGGAAATGCAGATTTGTGGCCACGGGAAGCCGGTTGACGAGGGTGAGGCGCAGCGTCTCGCCCTCGCGCACGCGGATCAGCGGGCCGGGATAGCTTCCGTTGTAGGTCCAGGCCTCCACCGTGCGGCCGTTGATGCGCACCGGGCGCGCCTCGGCCACCAGTTGTCCCTGGGCAAGGCCGGGCTCGCGCCGGTCAAGCGACAGCTCCGGCAGTGATGGCACAGCCTGTTCCGGATCCAGGGCGGCCTGCAGCGCGGCATCCGGCACGGGCAGCAGCAGCGCGCCGGCGGCACGCAGAAATCGTCGGCGGGAAATCGGATCCATGGCGAACGCGCGGCAGCGCCCGGGTTCAGTAGCGCCCTGGCTCCAGGCTGAAGGCAAGCACGTCGGCATCGGCGATCACGCCGGCCCGCAGAAGGCCTTCGACCACTTCGCGCCGGCGGGCGATCACGCTTTGCAGGCGATCGGCGCGTAGCCGTGCCACTTCACTGGCCGTGTAGGGCTGGAACGCCGGCGCGAGCTGCTCGCGGCTGTATTCCTCCAGCATCCAGTTCATCATGGCCGCGAGCCGCTCGTGGCTCAACATGGCCTGGGTAACGTTTGGCACCTGGATCAGGTAGGCGCGGCCCTCGGGCGTGTGGGTGAAGAGACCGACCCGGTCCTTCAGGCGAGGCACCTCGGCCACCGAATGCCCCAGGTGGCCATGGCACCCCTGGCAGTTGCGCGAATAGTCTTCGGCGGCACCGCGTACCTTGGGCAGCACGGTGCGCTGCGTGCGCACGAGCACATCTGGCACATCGTCGGGTGCCACGGTTTCCACCCCCGCCGCCGCGGCGGAAAACGAAATGGCCAGCGCGAGGCTGGCCATGAAGCCCTTCATGAAGACCCGCTCCCGGCTCAAACCTGTCCCACGATGGCGGCGCTGGAGCAGTGGTAGATCATGGAACTGCCACCGAAACACCAGATGATGTCGTTGTTGAGCTGCGGGCGATAGGCCGGCATTTCGCCAGCGGTGCCAAGGCAGTTGCACTGCGGGCAGGCATCCTTGCCGCAGCAGTCGCGGTAGGCAATCAAATACAGCTTGCCGTCGTCGGGATTCAGGCAAGAGCCCACCCAGGAGGTGGGCGACGGCGATGACCCCGGCGGGCACGTGGCGGGGCCACCGCCGCAGCAGGAACACAGGTAGCCGTCGGAGGAACAATAGCGCCAGTAGTTGCACGCCTTGGGATCGGTGGTCTGAGCACCGACGCGCTTTGCCCAGGCCATGCCGGGATCCTCCGCTGCCTGCGCTTTACGGGCCACTGGCAACACCGGCAGCACCGAGGCGCCCACCAGGGCGGCGCCAAAGGAAGCCAGGAAATTGCGGCGCGACACCTGCTGCGCCGTGCGGCGGGAGAGCCTTTCGAACAGCTTATCCACCACCTCTAGTGCCCTGAACATGGCTACTTGCCTCCTCTGGTTGTACTTCTGCCGACCCGCTAGCCAGTGTCATTCCGATTCATCCCGCCCGAGGCTCGCGCCCTCAGGCAGCTTCCTGGGTTGCCCCATCGTCCTTCACGTAACCACGCGCCTTCAGGTAGGCCTGGATGCTGCCATAGCCGGTTTCCTTGGCGATGGCGAGGCTCTCCAGATGCTCGCGGCTGTTCACCAGGCCCTTCGCCCGGATTACCCCATCCTCGTCGATCAGGATCGCGTAGGGCAGCTTGCCCACCTTGAAGGTCATGCCCACCTGGGGAGAATTGACGTAGGCGATGCTCTCGAGTTGATGACTGGAGATCATGGCGCGCTGCTCGGCCGGATCGCCGTCGCCCACCAGTACCACATCGAGCTTCTCGCCCCTGGCGAACGAGCGCGCGATGGGCAGCAGCTTCTTGCAGATCGGGCAGGCGGGTGACACGAACAACAGCAGCCGGCTCTTCTGGCCCGCCACCGGCCCGCCGATGCGCACCAGGGAACCGTCCAGCCCGGCCACTTTGAGATCGGGGGCCATGTCGCCCACTTCGGGGCCGTGATCGTTGGCAAGGGCTCCCATGGGCGCCACGCGCTCGTGCAGGATGCCGATCTGGCGCACCATGCCGAACACCACGGCGCTCAGGACGAGCACGACCACCCAGAGCAGAAGATTGGAATAGAGCAGGATTTCGTTTGACATGCCTCAGCCCCCCGGCTTGCCACGATCCGCCAGCGACCGGTAGTAGTTTTGTTCGTAGGTGGGCGGCCGGCGCAGCGTCACATAACCCACGCAGAGGTAGGCCGCGAACAGCGAACAGGCGGCCATGACCACCACGAAGGTATCCGCCCAGCCCAGTTCGCGGCCCGTGCCGGGCAGCAGGCAGGTCGCGGCCAGCGCCATGAGCAGCCCGTTGCGCAGCACGAGCCACCAGGAAAGATTCTGGCGCAGCGCGGAGCGGAAACAGCCGCAATCGATATCCACCCGGCCGCGCAGCACATTGAGGGCGATGGCGCCAGCGAACAACGCCAGCAGCGCCGCCATGCCCGCAGCCGACACGGCACGGGTGGCCGGCACCAGCACGCCCACGGCCAGCAGCAGTTCCACCGGCGGCAGCGTCCACTGCACGAGCGGCACCAAGGTGCCGGGGAGGATACGGAAATTACGCACCACGCCCTCGAGCTCCGCCCAGGCGCTCATCTTGCTGGCCGCGCCGCCGCCGAACACCATCGCGAGGGCCAGGGCGGCTGTGAGTTGTGGAACCGGGTCGATGCTCATCGGGCCGTCACTCGTCACCCACGAACATCAGGAAGGGCGTGATACCGAAGCTCATCTCGCCCACTTCCTTGCCGTCCTGCACGTTGTAGGTGATCAGGGACGGCTTTTCCGTCTGGGTGAACAGATACGGATCGGCATCCTGCGACACCGCGATGGTGGTGGCGTGCTCCTTGAGCTCGATGCGCTGCACGCGCTTGCGGGAATTCAGGTCGAACACCCACACCTCTTCGCCAGCCTGCTTGTGGGTCCACTTGGGGCCCTTGTGCATGAGCACGAACAGGCGCTGGGTGGCGCGATGCACCGCGGCCAGTTGCCACCCGCCCGGACGCCACTCTTCCTTGGCGTCCTCGGCGCCCAGCAGCGACCACTTGGTGCCGATCGCCGGCTTGTCCTGGGCGATATCCACGGGAATCACGTTGCCGTCATAGGTGATGAAGTGGACTTTGCCCTGCCTGCGGTCGAAGCCGGCATGCTCGAAGACCGGATCGTTCTCGGAGTCGAAAAACGGCCCCTGGCGCGTGACGGTGGACTTGAACTTGTCGTCCCACTGGGCGGTGGCCAGGGTGCCATCGGAGCACACCGAGGAGAAGCGGTTGCCACGGCCGGGGAAGATCAGGCCGCAACCGGCAATCTCCACCTCGCCGGCGTACTTTTTCGTCTTCGCATCGATCACGCTCACCGTGGTGGCGGGCGCAAGGTTGTAGGAGAACAGCCACTTGCCGTCGGGAGAAGCATCGGCGTTCTGCTTCTTGGGCACCACCAGGAAGCGGCCCTTGGGCAGGTCGGTGTCGCTCTTGATGGTGAGATCCTGCGAATCGTAGGTGGTGATGAAATCGGAACGCCGGCCGCGGAAGCCCTTGTCCCAGTAGGTATCGAAGACGTAGATCTCCGACTGGTCGGGCGCGAGCGCCATGTTGGCGCAGTAGCCTGCGCTCATCACCGCGCCGAGTTCCTGCTTGTCGCCTTCGATCACCCAGATCTTGCTCGCCACGATGGCGGGGAACAGGGGCTCGAGCACGAACACGCGCTTGGGGTGGGGCGCGGGAAGCTTGGCGATGGTGTGCTGCTCGCCCATCAGCTTCGCGGCCGGAGGCAGGTCTTTCATCTCCTCGAGGCTTTGCGCCGCGAAAGCCGAACCGCCCCAGGCCATCGCGCAGGCCACGGCGGTTGCCGGAAGAGTCCCTTTCATGCCGGTCTCCTGATTTTGTTCATGAGAGATCCCGCGGAGCCGCGCCCGTCGACCCGATTCACCGGCCGCCGTCTCCGAACGATTCGGCACATTGTTTTCACTGGGCATGCCAGTGTCAACGGGCAGCACGCGCGCGGTGCGCACCTTTCCGCTGCCGCACAGGCGCGGTGCGGAAGAACCCTTAACCACAGCACGGAAATGTCCTGGATCAGTACAGGACAGGCCGTGGTCGCAGCCCCGCCGCTGGCAGGGCCGTGAGCGCTTCAGGCCCGGAAGCGAGCCATCACAGCCGCGCTTTCCCGGGCCAGCAGGAACTGGTCGGAAGTAATCGCCACGAAGGCGGCGCCAGCCTCGATCCAGCGCTTGGCGTCGGCCTCGGCGAAGGACAAGATGCCCGGCGCCTTGCCGGCGCCCCTGATGCGGCCGATCCCCTGGACAATGGCGGCCTGCACCTCGGGATGGCCTGGATTGCCCAGGTATCCAAAATCGGCGGCCAGATCCTGCGGCCCGATGAACACGCCGTCCACGCCGTCCACTGCGGCGATCGCCTCCACCTGCGCCAGCGCGGCGCGTGATTCCACCTGAACCAGCACGCACATCTCCTCGGAAGCGCGCGAGAAGTAGTCCTTGACGCGCCCGTAGCGGTTGGCGCGCGAACTGGCGGATACGCCGCGCAGCCCCTGGGGGGGATAGCGCAGCGCCGCCACCGCCCTGGCCGCCTCGGCGGCATCCTGCACGAAGGGAATCAGCAGCGTCTGCGCGCCCAGATCCGCGAGCCGCTTGAGCACCACCATGTCGTTCCAAGCCGGCCGCACCAGCGCGGAAACGGGGTAACCCGACACGGCCTGCAACTGGTGATGAACCATGTGCAGCTCGTTGGGCGCGTGCTCCATGTCCACCAGCACCCAATCGAAGCCCGCGCCGGCACACACTTCGGCCGCGGCATGGCTCGCCAGGCTCAGCCAGCAGCCCAACTGGACACGCCCCTCCTTGAGGCCCTGCTTGAATCGATTCACCGGCATGTCCATCGCGTCCCCCTGAATTTGTGCGCGCGGCCTTTGACGACGGACGCGTGCTGCGGATTGTACGGGCCACGCCGTGCTACCACGGGCCACGCCGTGCTACCTTGCGTGTCATGAAAACGCTCACCGCCCTCGCCGGTGTGGTCCCGATTCTGGCCACGCCCTTCCGCAGCGACGAATCCATCGATCTGCCATCGCTCGATCGCCTGGTGCGTTTCATGGCGGCGCTAGGCGTGGACGGCGTAACGGTGCTCGGGGTGCTGGGCGAAGCCAATCGCCTCACCGACCGCGAGCGCGAGTCGGTGGTGCGCACCGCGGTGGCTGCCGCGGGCGCGGTGCCCGTGGTGGTGGGCGCGAGCCATCCCGGCACCGCCGCCACCGGCGAGCTCATGGCCATGGCGCGCGACTGCGGAGCCAGCGCGGCCATGGTGGCGCCCTCGGCGGAACCCGTACCCTCGGACGAGCGGGTGTTCGGATACTTCGAGCGGGTGGGCCGCGATGCGCCACTGCCCCTGGTGGTGCAGGACCATCCCGCCTCCACACAAGCGCACATGCCCGTGCCGCTGCTGCTGCGAATCGTGGCCGAGGTGCCGTCGGTGGCGGGCATCAAGGAAGAGGCCGTGCCCACGCCGCCGCGGCTGCGGGCCCTGAAGGCGGGGCTGCCGCGGCCCTTGCCAGTACTCACCGGGCTGGGCGCCCTCTACGGCCTGTTCGACCTGGAAGCTGGCAGCGACGGCTTCAACACCGGCTTCGCCTTTCCCGAGGTGCTCATGGCCCTGTTGCGGGCCGCGCGCGCCGGCCAGTGGGCGCGGGCTCGGGAGATCTACACGCGGTTCCTGCCGCTCATCGTGTTCGAGCAGCAGCCCGGGGTCGCGGTGCGCAAGGAGATCCTTCGCCGCCGCGGCCTGCTGGCCGATGCCGCCGTGCGCCACCCTGGCGCCGGCCTGCCCCCGGGCGCCGCCGAGCAGCTCGACCGTCTGCTCGCCGCCACGCTGCCGGGCGCGGACCTGACTCAGCCCCTCGTGCTCTGACGCGGGGGGCGCCCCGCCTTCCCGAAACGGCGGCGCAGCGGGCGCTGCCTCAGGCGCGCATCAGCCGCTGCAGCGGGACGAGTTGCGCGGCCCGCTCGCCCGCCGTGCCGTGGCCGGGAATGGGCTGATGGGGGGCGATCTCGGCCAGCGGCACCACCACGAAGGCGCGCTCATGCAGCCGCGGATGGGGCACGCTGAGCCCCGGCTGCTGGATGCACGCGTCGCCGTGAAACAGCAGGTCCAGGTCGAGCGTGCGCGGACCGTTGGGCGCGCCGCGCACGCGCCCGTGGCATCGCTCCACCTCCAGCAGCTCGGCCAGCAGCGCCATGGGAGCGAGCCCCGTCTCCAGCAGCGCCACCGCATTGACGAAATCCGGCTGCCCCGGGAAACCCACGGGCGCGGTGCGATACAGCGACGAACGCGCCACCAGCCGCGAAAGGGGCAGCGCGCCCAGCTCGCCGAAGGCGCGATTCACGTGGCCCTCGGAATCCTCGAGGTTGGACCCGAGCCCGATGAAGGCGCGAACCATGCCGTCAGGCGCGATCACTGCGGGCTCTGGTCCAGCGCCAGGGTGCGCTCCTCGTAGCTGCGCAGCAGGCACGGGATATCCATGCACACATCGCGCACCTGGGTTTCCCAGTCACGCTGCTCCTGGCGGATGCGGCCGCGCTGCTCGTCGCTCATGGCGCGGCGGTACACCATGAAAAAGGCCACGGCCATGCGCTCGTGGGCTTCGGATACACGGTCGTTGGAACAGATCAGCCGCTCGGTGTTGGTCTTGGGCCGGCTGCAATCCTGGGCCATGGCGGCCAGGGGCAGCAGCAAGGCGGCGAACGCGGCAAGGCGCGCGAAACGGCTTACGGACATGCGAATCTCCCGGTATGCATTGGGACAGCTGATGGTAACCGCCCGTCTTTCGCGCTGCCTCGGGGCGGCGGCAAACGCCTGGCCGCGCCAGGTTTGCCCGCTTCCTTTCGGGCAGGACCTAGCGAGCGGCCACGAAGCGATCGATGAGTTCATTCACCCGCGCGGGGCGCTCGTGCACCACCCAGTGGGAGGCGTCGGGCACCGCTTCGACCCGCAGGTCGGGCACGTGTTCCTCGAGCCCGTGGAGGATGCCTGGCAACAGGGCCTGATCGCGCATCCCCCAGATCACCAGCGTGGGGACGTTCACGCGGAACCGGGCCGCATCCAGGTCGGGCAGCGCGGCATCGGGTTCGGGCGGGTGCAGCGGGGAAGCGCGATACCAGTTGAGCATGCCCGTAAGCGCCCCCGGCTGGGACCAGGCCTCCACGTAGGCGGCCACGGTGGCCGGCGAGGCGTCCCCGCCGTTGGCACCCCAGGCCTCGATGCTCATGTGGCGCAGACGCCGGTAGCCATCCTCCGCCAGCAAGGCCTCGGCGCGTTGCTGGCGAAACAGGGTCATGTAGCGGCTCGCCTCCAGTTGGGCGGGATTGTGGTGCAGCTCGCGCACGAAGGTGACCGGATGGGGCGCGTTCACGATCACCAGCCGCTCCACCCGCTCCGGGTGCGCGGCCGCCACATTCCAGGCGATGGCCCCGCCCCAGTCATGGGCCACCAGCGTGAAGCGGCGGTGGCCCAGGGCATCGGCGAGCCCCAGCACATCCTCCACCAGCGCCGCCGGACGATAGTCGCGCACGGCGGCAGGCTTGCTGGAGAGGTTGTAGCCGCGCTGGTCAGGCGCCACGGCGCGAAAGCGGCCGGCAAAGTGCGCGAGCTGTGCGCGCCACATGCCGCTGAACTCCGGGAAGCCGTGCAACAGCAGCATGAGCGGGCCGTGCCCGGCCTCCAGGGCGTGCAGGCGCTGGCCGTTGGAAAGCGCATGGAAGGTTTCGCGGATCATGGCGCGGATGTTAACGTGCCCGATGCCGCTGCCGCGCACGGTTTGCGAATGCAGCCGCTCATCGCCACAGGAGATCGTCTTGGACACCTACTACCATCCCCACGACCTGGGAAAGTTCGCCGACATGGGCAAGGGCAATCCCGATCTGTGGGAGAAATTCATGGCCTACTACAGCGCGGTGTTCGCCGAAGGCGCCCTCACCGCCCGGGAGAAGGCACTCATTGCCCTGGCGGTGGCCCACGCCGTGCAATGCCCCTACTGCATTGATGCCTATACCCAGGGCTGCCTGGAGCAGGGCTCGAACGAGCAGGAAATGACCGAGGCGGTGCACGTGGCCTGCGCCATCCGCGGCGGCGCCTCGCTGGTGCATGGGGTGCAAATGCGCAATGTGGCCGGCAAGCTGTCCATGTAACTGCCCCGCCACCCATGGGACGCACTCTCGCCATCCGCCGCCTGCCGCTGGCCTCCGCCCTCACGCAGCGGCAACTGCTCGAAGCCCCCGCGCAACGGCCGCGCTTTTGCGAACGCATGGCGGACGCCGGGCTTCATCCCCTGCACGCCACCGGCATCTCGGTGTTGCAGGTGAACGTGGGCAAGTTCTGCAACCAGACCTGCCGCCATTGCCACGTGGATGCGGGCCCCGAGCGCACCGAGCAGATGAGCGCCGACACCGCCGAGGCCTGCATCCGCGTGCTCGCCTCCAGCAGCATCACCACGGTCGACATCACCGGCGGGGCGCCCGAGCTGAACCCCAGTTTCCGCCGTCTGGTGCGGGCGGCGCGGGCCCTGGGCCGCCATGTGATCGACCGCTGCAACCTCACCGTTCTCACCCTCGGGCCCCAGCAGGACCTGGCGGAATTCCTCGCCACCCATCAGGTGCAGGTGGTGGCCTCCCTGCCCTATTTCCAGCCGGACCAGGCCGATGCCCAGCGCGGCGAAGGGGTGTTCGAAAAGTCCATCGAAGGGCTGCGCAAGCTCAATGCGCTCGGCTACGGCCACCCCGGCAGCGGCCTGGCGCTCAATTTGGTGCACAACCCCGTGGGCGCCTTCCTGCCGGCACCGCAGGACAGCCTGGAGACCCGCTTCCGCCGTGAACTGGGGCAGCGGTACGGGGTAGTGTTCAACCGCCTGTTCACCATCACCAACATGCCCATCAGCCGCTTTCTCGAGTTTCTGCTGGACAGCGGCAACTACCAGGGCTACATGGACCGGCTCGCCAGCGCCTTCAACCCCGCCGCGGCCCAGGCGGTGATGTGCCGCTCCACGCTTTCGGTGGCGTGGGACGGCACGCTGCACGATTGCGACTTCAACCAGATGCTCGAGCTGCCGCTGGCCCACGGCCTGCCGCGCCACATCCGCGACTTCCAGTTGTCCACGCTCGAGCGGCGGCCCATCGTCACCGGTAACCACTGCTTCGGCTGCACTGCCAGCAACGGCTCTTCCTGCGGGGGCGCCACCGTTTGAGAGGGCCAACGCCCCTCAGCGCCCGCCTGGCCGCCATTGATAGGCGATGACGGCGCCCACCACCAGCGCCACACCCGCCGCCTGGGCGCCATGCAGCGCCTCGCCCAGCACCAGCCAGGCCACGCCCGCCACCGCCACCGGTTCGAGGTTGAGCACGAAGGCCGCGCGCGTGGGCCCCACCCGGGGCAGCAGCAGGAACAGCGCCACGATGCCGATGGCGTAGCACAGGCTCAGGCCCAGCAACCCCACCACGGCGGGCAAGCTGCCGGGCCATTGGAAGGCGCCAGACAGCAGCGTGGCGCCACAGAACACCGCCGCCGCTGTCCCCATGGTGAAAGCGGTGCGCACAGCGGCATCCATGGCGGGTGCCCAGCGCGGCGTGAGCACCAGCGCCGCGGTAAAGGCTCCCGCGGCACCCAGCGCTGCAGCCACGCCCCAACCGTCCACGCGCTGGGGAGACACCCCTAGCACCAGCACCAGCCCGGCAAAGGCCGCGGCCAGGGCCACGCCCAGGCGCGGCGCGAAACGCTCGGCGCCCAGCGCCACCTGAGCCACGCCGGTGAGGAAGGGATAGGTGTAGAACAGCAGGATCGCCAGCGCCACGGGCAAGCGCTGCACGGCCAATTGCACCAGCACCGTCTGGGCGGCGATGGCCAGGCCCAGCAGCATCATGGGCCGCGCGCCCCGGGGTAACGGCAACAGCCGCACGCCACGCAGGCGCAGCAGCGCCAGCACCAGCGCCGTGGCGCACAGGCTGCGCACCGTGGCAGCGGTGAGAACACCCACGCCGCTGGAGAAGGCGAGCCGCGCCATCACGTGGCCGGTGCCCAGGGTGAGTGCCACGCCCAGCAAACCGGCCAGGGCGCCCCAGGGCGCGGGCGCGCCGCTCAAGGCAGCGCGTCGAGCAGCACCGGCACGGCGGCACTGCGCAGACTGTCGGGATAATCGCGCTGGAAATCGCGCAGCAGCTCGCGCGCCCGAGCCCCGTGGACCTTGCGCTCCGGCAGCCCGGCGCGCGCGGCGCGCACCCGCAGGATGGCGGTGATGAAGCGGCCCTCCTCCAGATTGGCATCGCGCGGGAACTCGCGCGCGTAGCGCTCGCCCGCCTCGATCAGCGGCAGCAGCCCCGCCGTGTCGGGGGCGAGGGGCTTGAGGGGATCGTCACGAAAGCCATCGTAGAAGCTGCCCGACAGCCAGCCGAACAGCGCCTCGCCCGCCCGGCGGCCCCGCGGGTCCAGGTCGAGTCCGGTCCGGTACCACTGCACCGGCGCGCCGTAGCGACCCAGACGCTCGGCCCAGCCCAGGGGGCTGCCAGCCTCCTTGAGCCGCTCGATGAGCAGATGGGACGGCAGGCCCTGCACCCGCCCGTGGGTGGCGATGTCGCGGTTCAGCAGGTCGCGGATCTCGTCCAGCATGCGGGCGAGGCTCACAGAGGCATCGGCCCGGGCAGCCGGCGGTTCCTTCGCGGCGGCCACCGCCACCCAGGCCCGGGCCTGGGCCACGTAGCGATCGGCCGCCTCGGCCGTGATCAGATCGTGGGCCCGCACAACCCCGCTGCACAAGGCCAGGCAGGCCGCCGGCAGTGCCCCCAACACCGCACGCAGCCACGGGATGGACACATCCATGATCCCTAGCGGCCTGGCGGCGGTTCGAGCGGCAGGCCCTGGGCGAAGGCGGCTGCGCCGTCATGGGGCGGGATGCCGCCCGGCGGCGTATCGCGGGGCACGGACAGCCGCAAGGAGGCGCCGTTCAGCACCAGCGCCTCGGCCAGCAGGTAGCCGTGCTGCTGGAGGAATTCCTCGCGGCAGATCATCTGGTGGGTGTCGCTCTGCACCAGCACCCGAAGCGGGATGGCGCCGTAGTCGCGGAAGCGGTCGGCGCCGTGGAACATGTCCAGGGCATGGGCCTTGGTGGTGATGGCCACCTCCGCCTGCCCGGTGGACATGAGGCTGGCGATGCGCTCCACGCGGGGCCCCCGGCCCACGGTGGCCTTGCTGTCGGGCAGGGCGGCGCGGACGATAGCGGCACAGGCCTCGCCCAGTTCGTCGCCGGCAGGGTCGTCCCGGGTGGTGATGATCACCAGATGCGTCTGGCGGAAGATGGCCCACTGCCGGTATGGCGAGTGGGCGGTGAGCAGCGCCCATGCCGGCACGGCGCCGGCGAGGCCCAGGAACTGGCGGCGGTTCATGGTGTTGTTGCAGCCCCAAAAAAACGCGAGGGCGGGTCGCCCCGCCCTCGCCGTTGACTCAAACGGGTACGCGGCTTACTTGCCGATGTGCTCGAGCGGGCAGATGGTGGACACGGCGTAGTTAGGCACGTCCACCACGTTGCCGATGCGCAGGTCGCAGGCCACGCTGGTGTAGACGTAGGCTTGCACGGGGCTCCACTTGTAGGTGGCGGCCAGCCAGTCAACCATGTCGTTGAGCGACGCGCGCGCGGCCACCGTAAGGTCCTCGGAGAGGTTGGTGAGCGGGCCGATCTTGTCGCCGCCGAGGTACTTGTGCTGCGGCGGCACTTCACCCGCCTTCTTGAGCGGGTAGGCCACGGTGGCGTGGAACACGTCGGGCTCGAGCTTCTTGAGCTGCGAACCGCCCTCGAAGTGCGGACCGGACTTGATCATGGAGGCCATGCCCTTGCGGATCTCGGTGCGCACGGTCACCTTGGCGCCCATCTCGATGGCCGTTCCGGCCACCTCGCCGTCGCCTTGGGCGTAGTGCACGTCACCGATGAACAGACCGCAGCCATCGATGTAGCAGGGCAACAGCAGAGTGGTACCCACCACCATCTGCTTGATGTCCATGTTGCCGCCGTTCTCGCGCGGCGGGATGGTGCGCAGGCACTTGTCCTTGTGGCTGCCGTTCGGGCCGCACACCGCGGCGGGCAGGGCGCCTACGGGCTGCGGTCCGAGGGCCACGCCGCCGGCGGCGGCAAGCTGCGCCTCGCGGGCCACCCAGGCATCGGCCTCCAGCGCGCCGGGAAGCACGCCCACCGTGCCCATGAAACCGTTGAACGGAATGCGCACGCCGGGCAGCTGGTCGGACACGGCCTCCAGGCGGTTCAGCTTCCAGTTGGCCACGAAGGGCTCAGTGAAGCGGTCGCGCAGGAAGCCGAAGCCCGGCACCACCGTCGTGTAGCCGTACTCGTCAGGATCGATATCGATGAGGGTCACGGCCAGCACATCGCCGCGCTTGGCGCCCTCGATGTGCACGGGCCCGGTAAGCGGGTGCACGAGGTTGAGATCGATGGCCGCCAGGTCTTTGGGCTGGGAGGATACGTTCAGGTCGGAGTCGAGCGCGTCGCGCGTCTCGAAGGTGATGAGCTGTCCCGTCTTGGCCCTGGCCACTGGCTTGATGGCCGGGTGGTAGCGGTTGAAGCAGTTGGAATCGTCCACGCAATGGGCGCCCTTCTTGGGTACGAGCACGCGGGACTGGGTCTTCACGTCGGTGGTATCTGCCTGGACGCCGGTGACGGCCAGGAGAGCCAGCGGCAGAGCCGCCAGGGAGGCGAGACGCTTCATACGTTTTTCTCCGATGTTATTACGGACAGCACATAGCGAAAGTCACGAATGACACGCCGCACCCACCCCAGGCGCGGGAGGCAAACACTATGGGGATCGGGTTGCACCCTGTCAATCAACGCACCGTGCCGGTGCCGCCGGCGCGCCCCCTGCACACGGGCGGTGAACCGCCCCCCGGCAGGCGGGATCAGAGCGCCACGCGCTCCACCAGCCACCAAACGCCCAGGGCGCCCACGGCGGCGGAGATGGACAGCGCCACCCGGGGATCGGGCAAGGACTGCACGCCATGCCGACGCTGCCACCGGTCCACCCCCAGGAGCAACGCAAGCACAGCGGAAACGATGGCGAGCTGGCCGATCTCCACGCCCACGTTGAAGGCCGCCAGGGCCGGCACCAGGGCTTCCTCGGGCAAGCCGTAGTCCCGCAGCACACCTGCGAACCCGAAGCCGTGCACCAGCCCGAAGACGAAGGTGAGCATCCAGCGCCGCCGCAAATCGCGCACGAACCAGTTTTCCACGGCCACGTACACGATGCTCGCGGCGATCAGCGGCTCCACCAGGCTGGCTGGCGGGGAGAACACGTTCAACGCCGCCAGGGACAGGGTGATGGAATGGGCGATGGTGAAGGCCGTGATCACCTTGGCCAGCGGCCAGAAGCGGCGCCCCCACACCACGGTGGCCACCAGGAAGGCGATGTGATCGAAGCCGATGGCGATGTGTTCGATGCCCGCCAGCACGTAGCGGCCCGCCACCCGCCAGGGCGACTGCGGCACGGCCAGCAGTTGAAGCGTCTCGCTGCCCGCCGACAGCAACCCGAAGCGCTTCGCATCACCGTCCACCGTGATCATGTGCCGGGCGCGCGGGTCGATTTCCAGGAACAGCGTGGCCTGGTAGCGCAACCCCTGGGCGCCCGCCGGGCAGCGCCAGGCCATCTCGGCGCGCACGTGGTCACCGGAGGCGGACGGGGGCTCCACGGCGGCCTCGCAGGGGGTTTCGCCAGCCACCAGTTGCACCCGCTCGCGCAGGTAGCCCTGCACCGCCGGCGCGGCCATCTCCAGCGACCGAGGCGACACCTGCCCCGCCGCATCCAGCAGCGACAGGATCAGGGCCACTTCCAGATCGCGGCCGTTGAGTTCCAGGCGGCCGCGGACCTGCTGCCCGTCAAGGGTCAGCCGCGCCGCCGAAAGCTGGGTGGTGTGGCCCAGGGCCGCGCCGCTCCAGGGCAACAGCATCGCCGCCAGCAACACGGCCCATGCGGCCCCGAACGGCCGGGTCAAGGCTGCCATGGGCCAGGGGGCATCACATCGCTTCCAGCGCCACTTCGCAGTCCGCGAGGCAGCCGGCGGTGATCACCGGAAAGCGCGTGGCGTTGGTATAGCGGATGCGGTCGCCCTGGATGATCTTCACCAGCAGCACCAGACGGTGCCCAGGCACCACCCGGGCGGGGTCGTAGCGCAGCGTGAAGGGCATCGGCGGGACGAGGGGCGCGCGCAATTCGGTCTCGGCGAGGTAATCCACGGGCGCCACGGTGCTGGAGAGATCTTGCAGCCACACCTTGAGCACCGCGTCCCCGGCCAGCGGGGCGGCAGCCCGCCACACCACGGTGCCCGACAGGCGGGCACTCGCGGCGGGCGCCTCGGGTGCCGCGCGCGGCGCGGCGCAGGCACCCAGCACCGCGCATGCCACGAGCCCCGCCAGCCACCGCCCCATCATGACCTTCACACGGGCCGGAGCCGGTCGTTTTCCAGACGCGGCACCAGCGCGATCTGCGAGCGGCGCGCGGCGAATTCCACCTCGTGGCGCAGGCCCCGCTCGAGCATCATGCGGCCCACCCGGCAGTCGAGAAATGCCTCAACGGGATCACGCGCGGCGTACAACTGGCGCGCGGCGAGCGCCGCGTCGGAGAGCTCGCCCGCCGCGCCCAGCCGCCGGGCGAACAGCTCGGCGAAGTAGCCCGCGCCCACCATGTCTTCCAGATTCACGTTTCCCGCCGACCCCGAGCAGACGATGAGCGCCGTTTCGCCGGGATGGTGGCGGCAGACGTGCTCCACCACCGCCTCGGCGTTGAGCATGGCCCCGGCGTACACGTGCGCCGCCCCCGCCGACTGGCGCAGCGCCACCGTGCCATTGGTGGTGGAGTACACCAGCATGCGGCCGCGCAGGCCGTGCTCCAGCAACGCCAGCGGCGTGGGCGGCGCGAACCCCTCGAGAGTGTTGGCGTTGAGCTCGCCCGCGGCCACGAAGGAGTCCTCGGGCAACTGCGCCGCCTGAGCCCGCGCGCCCCACTCGTCGAGGGTGGGAATCACCTCGGTGGCGCCGTGGTGCAGGGCGGTGACGATGGTGGAGGTGGCGAACAGGATGTCCAGCACCACCACCACCTTGCCCGACAGCCGCAGGCCATCCAGCTCCTCCTTGCGGAACAGCACGTGCACCTTGGGCCCGGTGCGCGCGCTCACGACGCCGCGCCCGGGTTGCGCACGCGGAACATGCCTGTACCCACCATGCTCATCACCAGCTCGCCGTGCTGGTTGAACACCTCCCAGCGGCTGTCCACGATGCCCACCTCGGGCCGGGTGCGCGAGACTCGCCGCCCAGTGACGGTGCGCACGGCGCGGATTTCGTCGCCCGGACGCACGGGCTTGAGCCAGCGCACCTGATCCACCCCGGGCGAGCCGAGGCTGGCGGCGTCCAGCAGGTAGCTGTCGCACATCATGCGCATCACCATGGCGCAGGTATGCCAGCCGCTGGCGATGAGGCCGCCGAAGAAGGACTCCCGGGCGGCCTGCTCGTCCACGTGAAAGGGCTGCGGGTCATAGGCCCGGGCGAAGGCGATCACCTCGTCGCGGTCCACCAGGCGGCGGCCCATCTCCACCGTGTCGCCCACGGCGAAATCCTCATAGAACAGGCTCGGTTCAGCCACAGCCGGGCTCAGGGCTTGGACGGGTAGCGATACCACCCGCGCCCAGCCTTCTTGCCGTCGTAGCCGGCCTGCACCATCTGCTTGAGAAGGGGCCGCGGGCGGAACCGCTCGCCATAGGCGCCGTGCATGATCTCCTGGGCCTGCAGGCAGAGATGATTGGTGACCGCGTCGGAAAGCTCGAAGGGGCCCACAGGATGACCCAGCCCCAGCCGGCAGGCGAGATCCACCTCCTCGGGCGTGCACACGCCCTCTTCCACCAGACGCACCGCCTCGATCATGAATACGTGCAACAGACGGTTCACGGCGAATCCCACCACGTCCTTGACGCGGATGGGCGCCTTGCCGATGTGGCGGCAGAACTCCGTCACCTGGCTCACCGTGGCCTCATCGGTATCGATGCCCGGGATCACTTCCACCAGCTTCATGCGCGACACCGGCGAAAAGTAGTGGGTGCCCAGGAAGCGCGGCCGGCGTGCCGGGCTCAGGTAGGCCGACAGCCCGGTGATGGATATAGTGGAGGTGTTGGAGCACACCATGGCGTCCGGCCGGCATACCTGGTCCAGGGAGCGGAACACCTGGGCCTTGACGGACTCGTCCTCGAACACGGCCTCGGTGACCAGATCGCAGTCGGCGAAGGCGGCCAGTTCGGTGGTGGGGGTGATGCGGCCGAGCGCCTGCTCGCGATCGCCCTCCTTGTAGAAGCCGCGCTGCACGCCCTTGTCCATCACACGGCCAAGATTTTCAAGGGCGTGGCTCAGGCGCTCCTGCGCCGTGTCGGCCAGCAGCACCCGCCGCCCGGACAGGGCGCACACCAGCGCGATCTCCGAGCCCATCAGCCCCGCGCCCACCACACCCACCGTCTGAATGCTGGTCATCGCGCAGCCCGCCTCAAAGCTTCTTCCATTTGGACCGCGGCCGGGAAAAGTCGGGTAGGGGCGCGGCCGCCTCCGCCGCCACGAACCGGTCCAGGTGCCAGTCGGCATCGCCGAACTGGGTGTCGATCGCCTGCAGGCGCTTCACGTAATGGCCCACATCCAGCTCCTCGGTCATGCCCATGCCGCCATGCAACTGGACGGCCTGCTGGCCCACGAAGCGGCCGGCGCGGCCGATCAGCTCCTTGGCGGCCGAGACCGCCTTGCGCCGCTGCGCCGCATCGGGACTTTCCACCCTGAGGGCCGCCAGCATGGCCATGGAGCGCGCCTGCTCGGTGTGCACGAGCATGTCCACCATGCGGTGCTGGAGCGCCTGGAAGCGTCCGATGGGCACGCCGAACTGCTGGCGCGTCTTGAGGTATTCCGTCGTGCGCTCCATGAGCGCCTGCATGCAACCCACGGCCTCGGCGCACAGGGCGGCGATGGCCCGGTCCACCACCAGCTCCACCAGCGGCAGGCCCTGGTCCTGCACGCCGATAAGCGAATCGGAGCTCACCCGCACGTCGTGGAAACTGGCCTCCACGGCACGCGTGCCGTCGTACAGCGGGAACTCGCGGCCCTCCACGCCCTCCTCGCCCGGATTGACGAAGAACAGGCTGATGCCCTCGGCATCACCCGGCTGGCCGGCGGTGCGCGCGGAGACGATCAGCAGGTCGGCCACCGCGCCGTGCACCACCACCGCCTTGGATCCGCTGATGTGCCAGAAACCGCCTTCCAGGCGCGCCGTGGTGGCCACGCGGGACAGGTCGTAGCGCCCGCCCGGCTCGAGGAAGGCGCAGGCGAGCTTCATCTCGCCGGAGGCCATGAGCGGCAAGAGGTAATTGCGCTGGTCGTCCGTGCCGGCGGTGACGATGCAGCTCGTGCCCATCACCGCGCTGGCGACCCAGGGCTCCACCACCAGGTGGCGTCCAAAGGCCTCCATGACGATCATGGTCTCCACGCCGCCGCCGCCGAAACCGCCATGGGATTCGGGCACGTTCACGCCCAGCAGGCCGAGGCTCGCAAGGCCCTGCCAGGCCATGGGGCCGAAACCCTGGCGTGCGGCCACGATCTCCCGGCGCGTGTCGAAGTCGTAGTTCTTTTCCAGGAACTTGCGCACCGAATCCTGGAGCAGCAGCTGTTCCTGCGTGAAGTCGAAGTCCATGGGGACAATCCTCGTGGGATGAAGCGGCGCCGCTCTACAGGCCGAGGATCTGCTGCGCGACGATGTTGCGCTGGATCTCGTTGCTGCCGCCGTAGATGCTCACCTTGCGGTAGTTGAAATAGCGTGCCGCAAGCGGTGCGGCGTAGGCCGGGCCCACGTGCTCGCCCAACCAGTGGTCTCCCCAGGACAGCGGCAGGTGCGGGAGGGCGTAGGGGCCCACCGCCTCCATCATGAGTTCCGTGAGCGACTGCTGAATCTCGGTGCCCTTGATCTTGAGGATGGAAGCCTCCGCCCCGGGCGGCTTGCCCTCGCGCTCGGCGGCCAGCACGCGCAGGTTGGTGATCTCCAGGGCCATGAGCTCTATCTCCACCCGGGAGATCTTGTCGCGGAAGCGCGGGTTGTCGATGAGCCGATGGCCGCCGTCGGTTTCGCTGGCGGCGATGTGCTTGAGCCAGGCCAGCTCGCGCTTGGAACGAGACACGCCGGCGATGCCGCTGCGCTCGTGGGACAGGAGGAACTTGGCATAGGTCCAGCCGCGGCCCTCCTCGCCCACCAGGTTCTCCACGGGCACCTCCACGTTCTCGAGCCAGACCTCGTTGACCTCGTGCTCGCCATCCAGGGTGATGATGGGACGCACGCTCACGCCGGGCGAGCGCATGTCAATCAGCAGGAAAGAGATACCCTCCTGCTTCTTGCCCCCGGCGCCGGTGCGCACCAGGCAGAACATCATGTCCGCATACTGGGCCAGCGTGGTCCAGGTCTTCTGCCCGTTCACCACGTAGGTGTCGCCGCGGCGCTCGGCGCGAGTCTTGAGCGAGGCCAGGTCGGAGCCCGAACCCGGCTCGGAATAGCCCTGGCACCACCAGTCCTCCGAGGACAGGATGCGCGGCAGGTACTTCGCCTGCTGGGCGGGCGAGCCGAAGGCAATGATCACCGGGCCCACCATGTAGACGCCGAAGGCGATGATGGGCGGCGCCCCGGCCGCGGCGCACTCCTCGTCGAAGATGTGGCGCTGCACGGCGTTCCAGCCCGGCCCCCCGAAAGCCCTGGGCCAGGAGGGCGCCGACCAGCCGCGCCCGTGCAGGATGCGCTGCCAGACGAGATAGTCGTCCTTGGACAGCCGCTTGTGCTCGATCACCTTGAGGGAGAGCTCGCGGGGCAGGTGGCTGCGCACGAAGCCGCGCACCTCGTCGCGGAAGGCCAACTCTTCGGGGGTGAAGTCGAGATTCATGGAAGCTCCGTGAAGGCCGGGCTGGCGCGCGTGCGCGCCGGGGGAAACGAGGCGGCGACGGTCAGGCCGGCGTGACGCGGTAACCGGCGCGGGGAAAATGCACGTGCACCGTGCCCACGCGGGGATCGGTGCGGCGCACCACCACCGCCTGGGCATTGGCCGCCACCAGCACACCGGCCACCGGATCCTTGCCGTAGTCGTCGGGCGCCACGGTGACCGCCGCGCCGGCGCGCAGGCCGGCGGGAAACTCCTCGTGACGCAGGGTGATGGGCGCCGGCTCGGCGGCCGCGGCAACGTCCAGCGCCGCCTGGGCATCGAGCTCCCCGGGCTTGCCATGGCCCAGGGCATCCATGCGCGCCAGCCACTGGCGCGTGAGCGGCATGTCTTCCAGGGGCTTGAGATCGGCCACCCGCTGCAGCATCCACAGCGGCGCGCAGACGCAGAAATCGGGATAGGACACGGCCTGCCCCAGCAGGAAGGGACGACCGTCGTCGAAGGAGTGTTCGATCCAGAACAGGTGGGCACGCAACCGCGCGCGCAGGTGGTCCTGGTCGGCCTGGTAGCGCTTCGGATCGATGGCACCCTCGGACATGCGGCGCCGGTCTTCCACCAGCTCGGGCGCCACGCTGTCGGCCAGTGTGCCAAACACCACCGACACCACATCGAAGAACAGCACCTGGTCGGCCCAGGCCCCCAGCGTCGTGCCCAGTCCGCGCGTGCCGGAGGGCCACAGCGGCGGCCGCGGCTCGAGCCCGTCTAGGAAACGTGCGATGCATGCCGTGTCGCAGTAGATATCGGCGCCCACCTGCAGCACCGGCGTGCGCCGGTAGCCGCCGGTGAGGGGCATCAGGTCCGGCTTTGGCATCCAGCGAGGGATGGTCACCGACTTCCAGGCCAGCCCCTTCAAGCCGAGCATGCGGCGCACCTTTTCGGCGAAAGGCGATGGCGGGTAGTGGTGGAGGATCAGGTCGGACATGAACGGGGCGAACCAGGTGAAGCAGGGGGAAGGCACGGACTCTAAGCGAAAAGCCGCGCCGCCGGCAAACCGCCCCATGGCCCCGAGACGGCTGCCGGAGGCGGGCGATATACTTTGCCTGTTTGAAAGTCCTGCCACTCCACTGTGAATCCGGGTTGCGCGGCCGCGCCGCCACCCCGCCCACCCCCACGGGAGCCCCATGAACATTCGCGACTTCGCCCCCGAGAGTCTCCAGACGCTCAACCTCGACCCCCTCTGGCTGCCCTTCACCGCCAACCGCCAGTTCAAGCAGCAGCCCCGCCTGCTGATTTCGGCGAAGGACATGAACTACCGCGACTACACGGGCCGCGAGATCCTCGACGGCATCGCCGGACTGTGGGCCGTGAATGCCGGCCACTGCCGTAAGCCCATCGTGGAAGCGATCCAGAAGCAGGCCGAGAACGTGGACTACGTCACCGGCTTCCAGCTGCACCACCCGGCCGCCTTCATGGCCGCTGAGCGGCTGGTGAAGGTCACCCCGCAGGGCATGGGGCACGCCTTCTTCGTGAACTCCGGCTCCGAGGCCGTGGACACGGCCCTCAAGATCGCGCTGGCCTACCACCGCGCCCGCGGCGAAGGCACGCGCACCCGCTTCATCGGCCGGGAGCGCGGTTACCACGGCGTGGGCTTCGGCGGCATATCGGTGGGCGGCATGGTGGCCAACCGGCGCGTCTTCGGTGGCGGGCTGCTGCCCCACGTGGATCACCTGCCCCACACCCACCTGCCCGCGCAGAACGCCTTCTCGCGCGGCCAGCCCGAGCACGGCGCGCACCTGGCCGACAATCTCGAGGCGCTGGTGGCCCTTCACGGGGCCGAGAACATCGCCGCCGTCATCGTCGAGCCGGTGGCCGGCTCCACCGGCGTGCTGGTGCCCCCCAAGGGCTACCTGGAAAAGCTGCGCGAGATCACCTCCCGGCACGGGATCCTGCTGATATTCGACGAGGTCATCACCGGCTTCGGCCGCACCGGCAAGGCCTTCGCCGCCCAGACCTTCGGCGTGACGCCCGATCTCATCACCTGCGCCAAGGCGCTCACCAACGCCGCCGTGCCCATGGGCGCGGTGGTGGTGAAGAACGAGATCTACGATACCTTCATGACCGGCCCCGCCAACGCCATCGAGTTCTATCATGGCTACACCTACTCGGGTCATCCCCTGGCCGCCGCGGCAGCCATCGCCACCCTCGACCTGTTCGAGTCCGAGGGCCTGTTCGAGCGTTGCGCCTCGCTGGCAAGCTACTGGGAGGACGCGGCCCACTCCATGCGCGGCCTTCCCCACGTGATCGACGTGCGCAACATCGGCCTGGTGTGCGGCATCGAACTGCAGCCCATGGAAGGCAAACCCACGGCGCGCGCCTTCGAGGCCTTCCTGCGGGCCTACGAGAAGGGGGTGCTGATCCGCACCACCGGCGACACCATCGCCCTCTCGCCCCCGCTCATCATCGAGAAGGCGCAGATCGACCGCCTCTTCGAAACCATCCGCGAGGTCCTCAAGACGCTGCCCTGAGGCAGCCCGGCCCGCGCCACCACGGCTCCACGG
Organism: Rhodocyclaceae bacterium; assembly: GCA_020248405.1. Taxonomy (GTDB): domain Bacteria; phylum Pseudomonadota; class Gammaproteobacteria; order Burkholderiales. The sequence goes on from JADCHQ010000006.1 coordinate 59,270, forward strand.
GATTCCCGGGAGCCGTTTTTCTTTTCCGACCCTTCCGAAGCACGCCATGAAGATCGTCATCGCCCAGATGCAGCACGAAACCAACACCTTCTCCCCGGTGCCCACGCCTTGGGAGGCCTTCGGCCACAACGGCCCGCTGCTGGGCGCCCGGGCGCTGGAAGGCATGCGCGGCACGCGCACGGCCATGGGCGGCCTGATCGCCGTGGCCGAGGCGGCAGGGGTGGAAATCGTCACGCCCGTGGCGGGCTACGCACCGCCCAGCGGGCCGGTGGACGGCGCCGCCTGGGACCGCTTTTGCGCCCTCATCTGCGAGGCCGTGGACCAGGGCTGCGACGCGGTGATGCTCGACCTGCACGGCGCCATGGTGGTGAAGGAGCGCAGCGACGACGGCGAGGGCGCGCTGCTTGCCAAGCTGCGCGCGGTGGCGCCGAAGATCCCGGTGGCCGTGTCCCTCGACCTGCACGCCAATGTCACCGAGGCCCTGGTGCGCCACTGCGACATCCTCACCGGCTACAAGACCTACCCGCACGTGGACATGCACGAGTCGGGCGAGCTGGCCGGCCGCATCCTCATGCGCATGCTGCGCGGCGAGGTGAAGCCGGTGATGGCCTTCGGCCAGCGCCCGCTGCTCGCCCAGACCCTGTGCATGAACACCGACGAGCAGCCCATGAAGGGTTTCGTGGACCTCGCCCGCCAGGCCGAGCGCGAGGGCCTGCTCGCCGCCACCGCCTTCGGAGGCTTCCCTGCCGCCGACATCCGTGACGCGGGCGTGAGCGCGGTGGTGGTGGCCGACGGCGACCGGGCACGCGCCCAGGCCGCCTGCGACGCCATGCTCGACCACGCCTGGTCGCGGCGCGCAGACTTCATCTACCAGGGCCGCCCCCTCGCCCAGGCAGTGGCCGAAGCCAAACGCCTGGAAGCCGCGCACGGCGGCCCGGTGCTGCTGCTCGATCACGCCGACAACTGCGCCTCGGGGGCCACCCAGGACACCATGCACGTGCTGCGCGAGGCCCTTGCCCAGGGCCTGGCAGGAATTGGCGTGGGGCCGATCCGCGACCCCCAGTCGGTGGCCGCCTGCATCCAGGCGGGCGTGGGGGCGCGCATGCACCTTCAGCTCGGGGGCAAGACCCCCATGCCGGCCATCGGCCTGAAGGGCGAGCCGCTGGCGGTGTCTGGCACGGTGCGCGCCATCACCGACGGCGAATACACCATCACCGGCCCGCAGCTCACGGGCATGCGCGCCCACATGGGGCGCAGCGTGCTGCTGGACACGGGCACGGCGGAGATCGTGATCACCGAACGGCTGCAGGAGCCCTGGGACCGCGGCGTTTTCACCAGCCTGGGGCTGGATCCCGCCGGCAAGCGCTTCCTGCTGCTCAAGTCGCGCATGTACTACCGGCCGGTGTTCCTGCCCATGGCCAAGGGCGCCGTGCTGTGCGACGGCGTGGGGGTGGGCTCTTCCGACAACGCCATCTTCCACTTCGAGCGGCTGCGCCGTCCCATGTATCCGCTGGATGCGCAGTTCCCCGGATTGCCCTGACCCGTCGTGGCACGCATCACCACCTCCCGCCGGCTGCGCGAGCTGATCGGCGAGCCCAATGCCCAGGTGCCCCTCAAGCTGCACGCGCGCCTGAATGATCTCGCGCGCGCGTTCATCGCCCGCTCGCCCCTGTTCCTGCTGGCCACCACCGATGCCGGCGGCCAGCCCACGGTCTCGCCGCGCGGCGACCGGCCAGGCTTCGTGCAGGTGCAGGACGACCTCACGCTTCTCGTGCCCGAGCGCAAGGGCAACAAGCTGGCGTTTTCGCTGCACAACCTGCTTGCCAACCCGCGCGCGGGCATGATCTTCCTGGTGCCGGGTACGGACGAAACGCTGCGCGTGCACGGCACCGCGGAGCTGCTGGACGACGAGGCCCTGTGCGCGCGCTTCACCGAACCCGGCCGGCCGGCGCTGCTGGTGATGCGGCTGCGGGTGAGCGGCTGCTACTTCCACTGCGCCAAGGCACTGCTGCGCAGCCGGCTGTGGGACCCCGCCGCCTGGCCGGAGAAAATCGCGGTGAGCTTCGGGGCGGAGATCGCCGCCAACGGCGGGCTCGCGGCGTCGGAAATCGAGGCCTTCGACGCTGACGTGCAGGGCCGCTACCGCACCGACCTGTAGCGCCGCGGCATCAAGGCCGCCCCAGCGGCACCCGGCGCACCAGCCGCAGCGCCTCGCCGGGCGCGGGCTCGTGGAAGATGGCCAGCGCGTCCACCCGTCCGGGGAAGGCAAGCGCGGGCTCGAAGTACTCGCTCAGCCACGCTTCCAGCTGGCACCCCTCGGCGGGCTCCACCGGGCCGGTGAGCGTGAGATGGAAACGGAAACGCTCGAACACCCAGGGGTAGCCCCAGCGTTCCAGCAGTTCGCGGCCTCGGGGGTCCAGGCGGCCGCCGTCGCGGCGCGCGCGCTCGGCCTCGTCCAGCGGTGCGCGCCACGGATCGAGCACCTCCACGCACAGTGCCGCGAGCCAGTCCAGGCGCTCGCTCGGCACCACCGGCACCAGCGCCAGGAAGCCGTCCAGATCGCGCACTTCCAGGGGCGGCAGCGTCACCGGCTCCAGGCGCGCGGCGAAGGCGCGCACCGCCAGCGCCAGGTCGTACCCGCTCACGCCCTCACGCAGCCGGAAGGGCGCCTTCAGGGTAGCATGCCAGCCGTAGCGGCGCGCCGGAGCCGTGAGGTCGGCGAGGCGCCCGACCGGAAAACCCGGCACCTGCATGGGCGCCATCGCCGCGCCGGTTTCCGGGTCGTGCCCGAGCCAGCGCACACCCAGGTCCCACAGGGGCGTGGCTCGGGTCGGCGCGAAGTAGATGGCGTGACGGGACATGGGTTTATTCTTGGCGAGTCATCGAAGCCTTTCGCGCCTGCCGCAAGGGTAAACCCCGGCGCACGCCCCTGCCCGCACCCCCCATGACCGCTCCGCCCCTGGTTGGTTGCGCCGAACTGATCGCGCGCCATGACGCCTTCCTGCTGGACGCCTACGGCGTGCTGGTGCACGAGGCCGGTCCGCTGCCCGGCGCGGTCGAGTTCATTCATGCCCTGCACCGCGCGAAGCGGCCGTTCTGCGTGCTCACCAACGACGCGGCGCGCTGCGCTGAAGCCCATGCCCGGCGGCTCGAGACCATGGGCATTGCCGTGCCCGCCCATTGCATCGTCACCTCGGCATCGCTGCTGGGGGCGCACTTCCGCGCCCACGGGCTCGAGGGCCGCGCCTGCGCGGTGCTGGGCCCCGCCGACACACTGCGCGAAGCCCAGGCCGCCGGGGCGCGCATCGTGCCGCCGGACCAAGACTTCGAGGTGCTGGTGCTGGGCGACGAGAGCGGCTATGCGCTGCTGGAATGCCTGGACGCGGCACTGTCGGTGATCTTCCGGCGCGTGGCTCGCGGCCTGCCCGTGCACCTGGTGCTGCCCAACCCCGACCTGGTGTATCCCGCCGGCGACCAGTTCTTCGGCTTCACCGCCGGCTCGCTGGCCGGGATGGTGGAGCGCGCCCTCGCCCAGCGCCACCCCAAGCGGCCCAACCTGCGCTTCGTACCCTTGGGCAAACCCCATGGCGCCATCTTCTCGGAGGGGCTGCGCCGCACCGCCACCTCCGCGGCGCGCGCCGTGATGATTGGCGACACCCTGGAGACCGACGTGCGCGGCGCCAATGCCGCGGGCGTGGCCTCGGTGCTGGTGACCACGGGCGTGTCCGTGCCCGACTGGGCAGAAGTGCCGGACGCCGACCGCCCGTCGGCCCTGCTGCGCGGGCTGGAGGGCGGGCTGCCGTGAGCCCTCCACCGGCCTGATACCCTCGCACCCATGGCACGACAGATCTTCACCAATGCCCGGGTGGTGACGCCCGCCGAAACCTTTCTCGGCACCGTGGAGCTGCACGCCGGGCGCATCGTGCGCGTGGACCTGGGGGCCACCCGCGCACCCGGCGCCCAGGACCTGGAGGGCGACCTGCTGCTCCCGGGCCTGGTGGAGCTGCACACCGACCATCTGGAAAAGCACCTCGAACCGCGGCCCGGCGTGCGCTGGCCCGCCGCCGCGGCACTGGTGACCCACGACGCCCAGGTGGCGGCGGCCGGCATCACCACGGTGCTCGACGCTTTGAGCGTGGGCGACTTCGACGACACCTCCGTGCGCAGCCGCGGGCTGCGGGCCAACATCCAGGCGCTCGACGAGGCCCGCGAGGCGGGCTGGCTGCGCGCCGAACACTTCCTGCACCTGCGCTGCGAGCTTCCCAGCGCCAACGTGGTGGAACTGGCCCGCCCGCTGCTGGATCATCCCCGGCTGCGCATGGTCTCGCTCATGGACCACACGCCCGGCCAGCGCCAGTGGACCGACCTGGAGAAATTCCGCACCTACACCCAGAAGGACGAGCGCTGGAGCGATGCCACCCTCGCCGCCGAGGTGCGGCGGCTGCGCGAGTTGCACGCCCGCCACGCCGAGCCCAATCGCGAGGCCCTCATCGCCCTGTGCCGCGGTCGCGGGCTTGCCCTGGCCAGCCACGACGACACGCTCGAGGCCCACGTGCACGACGGCCTCGCCGCCGGCATCGGCATCAGCGAATTCCCCACCACCGAAGCGGCCGCCCGGGCGGCGCACGCCCTGGGCATGGGCGTGGTGATGGGCGCGCCCAACCTGGTGCGCGGCGGCTCGCACTCCGGCAACGTGTCGGCGCTGCATCTGGCGAAGCTCGATCTGCTGGACGCCTTGTCCTCCGACTACGTGCCCCACGCGCTGCTGCACGGCGCTTTCCTGCTGCGCGATGCCGCCGGCTGGCCGCTGGCCCGCGCCGTGTCCACCGCCTCGCACAACCCCGCGCGCCTGGCGGGCTTCGAGGATCGCGGCGCCATCGCCGTGGGGCAGCGCGCCGACCTGGTGCGGGTGCGCGAACGCCACGGCGTGCCCGTGCCCCTGACCACCTGGCGCGGCGGCGAACGTATCGCCTGACGCCGGGCACTGCCCGCCCGGGCGCGGCGCTACCATAGGCCACCGCGCTCTTTCCGGAGACCTCCATGCTGCGCCGCCTTGTTGTTTCGGCCACTCTGGCCGTGCTGTCCGCCGCCGCCCCGGCGGAAACCCTCACCCTGGGCCTGCTGCCTGCCGAGGATCCGCGCCTGATCCTCACCGAAGCCCAGCCGCTGGTGGACAAGCTCTCCGCCGCGCTCAAGATGGAAGTGAAGCCCTTCGTAGCCACCGACTACAACGGCGTCATCGAGGCCATGCGGGCGAAGAAGCTGGACGTGGCCTTCTTCGGGCCCTTCTCCTACGTGCTGGCGGCCCAGGTGGCGGGCGCCGAGTGTTTCGCCCTGGCGCCCCTGGGCAGGACCGGCGCCTCCTATCGCAGCATCATCATCGCCCGCAAGGACAAGGGCATCCGCACCCTGGCCGACCTCAAGGGCCGCACCTTCGCCTTCGTGGACCCCAGCTCCACCTCGGGCCACCTGTTTCCCAAGGCGGGCCTGCTCAAGGCGGGCTTCGACCCCGACACCCACTTCGGCCGCACCATCTTCTCGGGCGGCCACGACGCCAGCGCCATCGCCGTGCAGAACGGCAAGGTGGACGCCGCCGCCATCGCCGACGGGCTGCTGGACATGGCCATCGAGCGCGGCGCGGTGAAGCGCGACGACGTGGTGGTGGTGTGGACTTCCGAAGCCATCCCCGGCGCACCCTTCGCCTTCCGCAAGGACCTGCCCGCCGACACGAAGAAGCGCATCGCGGCCGCCTTCGCGGAGCTGAAGGACGTGCCCTGGGGCAAGCAGACCATCGCGCGTTTCGATCCGGTGCAGGACTCGGCCTACACGGTGGTGCGCGACACCGCCGCGCTGCTCAAGCTCGACCTGTCGAAAATGAAGTGACGGGCCCGCAACGGCCGGCGGCGCATCCGTGATCGAGATCCGCGGACTGGTGAAGCGCTACGGCGCGGTGACCGCGCTCGACGGCGTGGACTTGCAGCTGCGCGCCGGCGAGATGCTGGTGGTGCTGGGGCCTTCGGGCGCCGGCAAGTCCACGCTGCTGCGGGCCATCAACCGGCTAGTGCCCTTCGAGGCGGGCAGCGTCAGCGTCGACGGCACGGCCGTAGCCGCCGAAGGAGCGGCGCTGCGGTCGGTGCGCCGGCGTATCGGCATGATCTTCCAGGATCACAACCTGGTGCCCCGCCTCACGGTGCTGAAGAACGTGCTCACGGGCCGGCTGGGCTCGCTGCCGCTGCTGCCTTCCCTGGCGCAGGTGTTCTCCCAGCGCGACATCGACATCGCCATGCAGTGCCTGGCGCGCGTGGAGCTGCAGGGCCGCGCCTGGGACCGGGCCGACCGGCTCTCCGGCGGCCAGCAGCAGCGCGTGGGCATCGCCCGGGCGCTGGCCCAGCAGCCGGCCGCCATCCTGGCCGACGAGCCCGTGGCCAGCCTCGACCCCAAGACCGCGCGCATCGTGCTGGGCGACCTGCGCCGCGCCGCCCACGAACTGGGCATCGCCGTGCTGTGCAACCTGCACCAGGTGCCCTACGCGCGGGAATTCGCCGACCGGGTGGTGGGCATGCACGCCGGGCGCATCGTCTTCGAAGGCCCCCGCGAGGCCCTGGATGCCCAGGCGCTGGCGCGCATCTATCCCGGCCTCGCCCTGGAGGCGGCCCTGGCATGAGCAGCGAAGCCGAGCCCGCGCCCCGGCCGGCACCCGAGGCGAGCGCCGCGGGCGTGCGGCGTTTTCTGCTGGGTCGGCCCTGGACCGCGTCCACCGCCGCGCGCGCCCTGGCGCTGGCCGCCGCGGTCGCCGCGCTGCTGTGGTGGACCGCGGGCAACCTGGGCTTCAACTGGGGCGAACTCGCCCGGGGCATGCCCTACATCGCCGACGTGCTTGGCCGCATGCTGCCGCCAAACTGGGGCTACATAACGCGGCTGTGGAGCCCCGTGGCCGAGACCATCCAGATCGCCCTTTGGGGCACTGTTCTGGGGGTGGTGCTGGCCCTGCCCCTCACCTTCCTGGCGGCGCGCAATCTGACCCCGGCCGCGTGGCTGTTCCACGCCACCCGCCAGGTGCTGAACGCCCTTCGCGGCATCAACGAAATCATCTTCGCGCTGGTGTTCGTGGCTGCCGTGGGCCTTGGCCCCTTCTCGGGCGTGCTGGCGCTGGCCATCCACGGCGCGGGCATGCTGGGCAAGTTCTTCGCCGAGGCCATCGAAGAGGTGAACCCCGGTCCGGTGGAAGCCATCCGCGCCACGGGCGCGCGGCCGCTGCAGGTGATCGCTTTCGCCGTGCTGCCCCAGGCCTGGCCCTCGTGGATCGCCGCCACCCTGTACCGCCTGGAGGTGAACCTGCGCGCTGCCACCATCCTGGGCATGGTGGGCGCCGGCGGCATCGGCTTCGAACTGGTCTCCAGCCTCAAGCTGTTCCAGTACCAGGACGCCTCGCTGTGCGTGCTGGTGATCCTGGCGCTGGTGATGATCACGGACTGGGCGTCGTCGCGGTTGCGGGCGCGGATTCTGGCCTGAACCATCGCTTCACCTGCCGCGACCGCTCAAGACACGATCCCACCATGGCCCTGGGCGTTGCCTGTCCGCGTCACGGCGCCAGCCCGAAGGGAATCGTCCGTGGAGAAGCCGTCCGGTTTTCTGCCGGAAACCGCGACCACGGAGGCTCTGTTGCGCTCGGCAGCGGGGCCCTCGGGAGCGGCCACCGGTCAGATGGCCCGCACCGCCCTCAGAACGACCACCGCACTCCCAGGCGGAGTTCCTGGACGGTGAGCTTGCCCTTCAGTTGTTCGCCTGGATTCATGCCGGTCGGTGCTGGATCCGCCGTGGCGCCCGTGCTGGCCTTGCCCAGGTCCACGTAGCTGTACTCCACGTCCAGGGTGACCGCCGAGTCCACTTTGTAGGCGTATCCCAGCGACCCGCCAACGGCCATGTTGTTTTTCGTCTGCGCCGGGAACGTATTGGACAGGCCGATGTTTTCCCCCTGCGTGCCGCTGGACTCATTGCGCGACACCCCGACGCCTGCACCCACGAACACCTCGTGACGCCCGACAAGCGCGGCGTCGTAGAAGACGTAGCCCATCAGGGCAGTGGATTTCACCCGCAAACGCTGGTTGACATCAACGCCAGAGAAGGTGGCATCACCGGATGCCTGCACCGAATCCCGCGCGTCGAATCGCAGTTCGGCACGAAACGGCAGTTTCTGGAAGCGATATCCCAGGCCAAGCCCCCAGACACTCCTGGTGGCTGAATTCTTGACGTTGCTCAGCAAGATTTTGTCGCCATCCACGGGGTTTGACGTGACCGTCGCGCCAACCGGATTGATGAACGTCAGGTCTTCCACTCGCGACCGGTTCACCCCGGCAGCCGCCTTGAGATAGGGCTCGGCGAAAGCAGGAAAGGCGGCTATGCCTCCCATGATCACAGCGCACCATGGATTGATTTTCATGCGGGCTCCCTGAAATCTACTCTTGCTGGAAGTTTCTGCCGCTTGACGGCTGCGCGTGCACACCCCGTTGCAGCAGAGGCTGGGCGAGGGCGCTTGCGCTCCGCTTCGTCGTCGGAGTCGCTCACGCCCGCTTCACTGCAACACTGCTCATCGACTTCATGAACACGTTTGCTTAGGATCCGAAAGCCGCGACGCCATCAACATGTATGTTAGCCAACGCGGCCTCATTCGGGCAATTCCACCACGCCGCCAGGTCGCGAAACGGGAGAGTTCAACACTAGCCGCACGAAGCGATACTCCCCGGCAGCGGCAATGACTTCGAAGGCTGTCCAGACCGCATGCGGCTCACGCGTGCTTCCAGACCTTCAAGGCCGACAGGAGCAGCAGGCCCGCGAGGAGGGGAAGCAGCACGGACGGCGGTGCCACGCCCAGCAGCAAGCCGCCCACAGCCGCGCCAGCCAGGGAACCGGCCGCCATGACCGCGATGAACCGGCGTTCCGCGCCAATGACGCTAAAGCTCTGGTCCTGGCTGTAGCGCAGGAAACCCACCACCATGGTGGGCAGACTCACCGCCAGCGACAGACTGCCGGCAAGCCTGATGTCCGTGCCGAACAGCAGGACGATTGCCGGAATGAGCAGTTCGCCGCCCGCCACACCCATGACGGACGCCACCACGCCAATGCCGAAGCCCGCTGCGATACCCGCGGCGGCAAGGGTCACCCCCGTGAGCAGCGGCGCCGTTGGCGACGCGGGCGAGTGCGCCAAAAGCAGCAGCAGGGCGATCAGTACCAGCAGGCCCGCCAGTACCCGATGGAGCGTCCTGGCCTTGAGCATCGTTGCCCAGCCCGCGCCACACCAGGCTCCTGCCAGGCTGCCGGCCAGCAGCGTGAGGATGATGTCCCAGCGCTGAAAGACCTCAGATAACGGCACGGTGGCCGCCCTCAAGGGAAGCGACGATGCCACCACTACCAGGCTCATGGCCTTGTTCAGGATGACGGCTGGCAGAGCGCTGAATCCGAACACCCCGATCAGCAGCGGGAGCCTGAACTCGGCGCCGCCGAGGCCGATGAGCCCTCCCAGCGTGCCGATGGCCATGCCGCTTGCGAAGATCGCGGGCGAATTCCTGGAGTGCATGAGTACAGTGAAGCGGGACTGGGGTCCGCGCGTTTGCTTCCGCTGGCCACGGACTGCCAGACTCTTTCCGCCAGTCCGTTATTATTTCGAGGTGTCGCGGAAGAATGCCAGGAAGCGGCGATGCAAGGGGGCGATCGGGTCATGCTCACCAACTGACGCACTGATGAATGGAATGACGCGAAACAGCCTGCGTTTATTCTAATGATGAAAGGCACACATGATGAGAAAAGAGGCTGCGCTGTTGCTTGCCATGGCCACCGCTGGATGCGCCACCCTCACCAACGACGCCATGACTCCGGTGGCGATGTCCTTCAGCGACGGGAGCGATGGGAGGTGTACGCTTCAAAACAAGCGCGGCGTATGGACGGCTCAGCTACCTACCACAGTCTCCATCAGAAGATCAGATGACGTCCTGAAGTACGACTGCGAAACAAAGGATGGCAGAAAGGCCGTGGGCAGTATACCCAGCACGATAGGCGGAAAGCTTATTGCGAGTGCCGTTTTTCTTGACTTGGGCATCACCGACTCCATTACCGACAAGCACCGCGAGTATCCTGCAAGCTTCGTGATTCCGATCGCCAAGGCGCAGGGGCAGTGATGGTGGCCTGACCTCTACAGGCGAGCACTCCCTGCTCAGGGTTCGACAGGGAGCCATTGCTGAGTCGGGGTTTCTCATCGCGGCCGTGGAGTCGGTCGAAGCTCCGAGACCGCGATGGCATCAGCTGTTCACCAAGCTGGCGCGTAGATCCTCGCGATGGTTGGTGAGCGCTTTGTGGTAGCGCTGCTACCCCGTCAGGCATTGCCACCGCAATCAGCAGACGACGCTTGCGCCCGAGCATCCCCTTCTACGAGCTTGCGCAGAAGCGGGTGCTGGCAGGGTACCGTCAATGCTCTGGTCGTGAAATCTTGCACGGCCCTTGGCAGGCACCCTGCCGACCAAGAGCGTTGGGCTCAAGGAGCGGAAAACGAATCCCGCCGCCGACGCCGCCCACCTGCCGGTCCATCAGACCGCCTCGCCCCCGCGCGCGAGGCGGTCCCGCCTGAGCTCAGCTCAACGGCACAGGTACGAAGAAGCGCGCGTCGGCACGCTGCACCAGCACGGCCACGCGATCCCTGGCGCCGTCCACCAGGCGCTTGAGCGCCTCGACAGTGTCCACAGCTTCGCTGTTCACCGCCAGGATCACGTCGCCGCGGCGAATGCCCGCCCTGGCGGCGGCGCCCTCGGCGCGCTCCACCACCAGGCCCGGCACGCCGCCGGCGCGGCTGCGTTCGGCCGGGCTGAGGGGCCGCACCGCCAGGCCCAGTTGCGCGGCCTTCGATACGGCCGGCGCCTCCGCGGCAGCCACCTTCTCGCCCGGGGTGTCGCCGAGCTTCACATCCATGCGCCGCGCCTTGCCGTCGCGCCACACTTCCAGCGCCACGCTCGCGCCGGGCCGGCGCTCGCCGATCATGCGCGGCAGATCCATGGACTGCTCCACCGCCTGGCCGTCCACGGACAGGATCACATCGCCGGGCCTCAGGCCGGCGGCTTCGCCGGGTCCGCCCTTTTCCACGCCCGCCACCAGCGCGCCGCGCGGCCGGTCGAGGCCGAAGCTGCCCGCCAGTTCCTTGCTCACCTGCTGGATCGTCACGGCGATACGGCCGCGCTGCACCTTGCCAAAGGCCAGCAGGTCTTCGCGCACCTTCATGGCCACGTCGATGGGGATGGCGAAGGACACGCCCATGTAGCCGCCGGTGCGGCTGAAGATCTGCGCGTTGATGCCCACCACCTCGCCGGCCAAGTTGAACAGCGGGCCGCCCGAGTTGCCGGGGTTCACAGCCACGTCCGTCTGGATGAAGGGCACGTAGGCATCGCTGGGCAGGGTGCGCGACTTGGCCGAGACGATGCCGGCGGTCACGGTGTTGTCGAAGCCGAAGGGCGAGCCGATGGCGGCCACCCAGTTGCCCACCTTCAGACGCGACGGATCGCCCATGCGCACCGAGGGCAGGTCGCGCCCGTCGATCTTCAGCAGCGCCACGTCGGTGCGGTCGTCTGCGCCGATCACCCTGGCCTCGAACTCGCGCTTGTCGGTCAGGCGCACGGTCACCGTCTCGGCGCCCTTCACCACGTGGGTGTTGGTGAGCACGTAGCCATCGGGCGAGACTATGAAGCCCGAACCCACACCCTGGCGCTGGGGCGCCTCGTCACCGGGGCCCGGGCCGGGCTGGGGCTGGAAGCGGCGAAAGAATTCGAAGGGATCCTGCGGAAGGCCGCCGGGCGGCCCCTGCACCGGCGGCGCGGCTTTGCCGGCCACGGCGATGTTCACCACCGCCGGACCCACACGCTCCACCAGGGCGCTGAAGTCGGGCAGGCCGGCCACCGGCGCGGTATCAGCCGCCGCTGCCGGGGCCGCAGCGGCCGGCGCCTGCGCTGCCGCGTTCACGGGGCGGGCGATGCGTGCATCCTCACGCCATTCGGTCAGGGCAACACCGCCCGCAAAGGCCGCCGCCAGCGCGGCCGCCAAGGCAACTTTTTTCATGATCTGCGCTCCGCGAAAAGAAAGCGCCGTTTGGACTGAACCACGCGGCGCCGGGTTCCACGCGGGTGCGCACACCCCTCGGTGGCATAATCCGGCGCCTTCTCGCCGAGCCCGCCGTGCCCGCGTCCGACCACCGTTTCTGCGTTGCCCCCATGATGGACCTCACGGACCGTCATGCGCGTTTTTTCCTGCGGCTGCTCAGCCGCCGGGCGCGGCTGTACACGGAAATGATCACCACCGGCGCGCTCCTTCACGGCGATGCGCCGCGCTTCCTGCGCTTCGACCCGGCCGAGCACCCGGTGGCCATTCAACTGGGCGGCTCCGAGCCCCGCGAACTGGCGTTGTGCGCCCGCATGGCCGAGGACGCCGGCTACGACGAGGTGAATCTCAACGTGGGCTGCCCCAGCGACCGGGTTCAGTCGGGCCGCTTCGGCGCCTGCCTCATGGCCGAGCCCGCCCTGGTGGCCGACTGCATGGCCGCCATGATCGCGGCGGTACGCGTGCCCGTCACCCTCAAGACCCGCATCGGCATCGACCGCGATGAATCCACCGAGCGCCTCTGGCGGTTGGTGGAGGCAACGCACGCGGCCGGCGTGCGGGTGCTGGTGATCCACGCCCGCAAAGCGTGGCTGGACGGCCTGAGCCCCAAGGAAAACCGCGAAGTCCCGCCGCTGCGCTACGAGGTGGTGCATGCCCTCAAGGCCGCCTTCCCCGGCTGCACCGTGGTGGTGAACGGCGGCATCACGACGCTGGAGCAGTGCCGCGCGCAACTCGCCCTTGTGGATGGCGTGATGCTCGGGCGCGAGGCCTACTACAACCCTTGGCTTCTGCAATCGGTGGACCCGGTGCTGTTCGGCGAATCCGCCCCCGTTGCCTCGATCTCCGGGGCCGTGGATCAACTGTTGCCCTACCTCGAAACCCAGTTCGCTGCGGGCGTGCCGCTGTCGGCTGTAACGCGCCACGTGCTGGGCCTCGTGCAGGGGGTGCCTGGCGCGCGCCAGTGGCGGCGCACCCTGAGCGAGCGCGTGCACCAGCCGGGCGCCACCCCCGCGCTGCTGCTGGAGGCCCTGGCGCATGTGCGCGGCGCCCTTGACGCGGAACCCCCGGCGCAGCGGCGGGTGGCCTGAACCTCCGCCCGTCGGGCCTGAGGTGCGGCGCCGCTCCCGCGTGCCGCGCCTTCCTCCCAGGCCGTGCCTCCTGCCGCCATAGGCAAACGCCCCAGGAAAGCCTAAGTTTCGCCACGAGGCCGGCCGCGGCGACGGGCTGGTGAAGCACGAACCTTCGTTTTTTGCCCCGCGGGCAAGCACGCGGCGGGGCCATGCAACCGGGAGACCCTGATGAGCATTGAACGCAAGCATGTGGGCAAGCGCCTGTCCGACGTGGTGATCCACAACGGCACCATCTACCTGGCCGGCATGGTGGCCAACGACCCGGTGCCGGAAGATCCCGCCGAGCAGACCCGCGATATCCTGGCCCAGATCGATCGGCATCTGGCCGAGGCGGGCAGCAGCAAGGAGAAGATCCTCATGGCCACCATCTGGCTGTCGGACATCCGCTTCTACGACGCCATGAACACCATCTGGGACCCGTGGGTGGCTGCGGGCCACGCGCCGGCGCGCGCCTGCGTGGAGGCCCGCCTCGCCCACCCGCGCTATAAGGTGGAGATCCGCGTGGTGGCGGCGCAGTAGGCGGCGGCCCGCCCGAACCCGGCATGTATACTCGATTTGCCCTTCGAACCTCCCTGCCCTGACCACGGCGCCGTGACTGCCCGATCCACGCCAACGCGCCGCCCGGCGGCCAGCCGCTCGGCTCCCTTCCCCTTCCCCTTCTCCGCCATCGTCGGCCAGGACGAGCTCAAGCTGGCGCTGCTCATCGCGGCCGTGGACCCCACCGTGGGCGGCGTACTCGTTTTGGGCGACCGCGGCACCGGCAAGTCCACGGCGGTGCGGGCCCTGGCGGCGCTGCTGCCCCGCATGCGCGCCGTGACCGGCTGCCCCTACCGCTGCGACCCGGCGCGCACCGCCGGCCTGTGCGAAGCCTGCGCACCCGATGCCGCGCCGCGCAGCGCGCTGGTGGATGTGCCGGTGGTGGACCTGCCCCTGGGCGCCACGGAAGACCGGGTGGTGGGCGCCCTTGATCTTGAGCGCGCGCTCTCCCAGGGCGTGAAGGCCTTCGACCCTGGCCTGCTGGCCCAGGCCCATCGCGGCTTCCTGTACATCGACGAGGTGAACCTGCTCGAGGATCACCTGGTGGACCTGCTGCTGGACGTGGCCGCCTCGGGCGAGAACGTGGTGGAGCGCGAGGGACTGTCGGTGCGCCATCCCGCGCGCTTCGTGCTGGTGGGCAGCGGCAACCCCGAAGAGGGCGAGTTGCGGCCCCAACTGCTCGACCGCTTTGGCCTGTGCCTCGAGATCCGCACGCCCACCGAGCTGGCGGTGCGCATCGAAGTGGTGAAGCGACGCGATGCCTACGAACACGACCCCGAAGCCTTCGTGGCCGCGTGGCGCCGGCAGGACGAGCGCCTGCGTCGCCAGATCGTGGCGGGCCGCGAGCGCCTCGCCGCGGTCACCGTGAGCGATGCCATGCTCGAGCAGGCCGCGCGCCTGTGCATGGCGCTGGGCACCGACGGCCTGCGTGGCGAACTCACGCTCATGCGCACCTCCCGGGCGCTGGCGGCCCTCGAAGGAGCTGGCGCGGTGGAAACCGGGCACCTGCGGCGCATGGCCGCCGCCTCGCTGCGCCACCGCCTGCGCCGCAACCCCCTGGACGACACCGGCTCCACCACGCGGGTGGAACGCGCCGTGGCGGAGGTGCTGGGCGAGTGAGCCAGAGCCCGGCGCCCTCCGGCCCCTGGGCCGAGGCGGGTCTCGCCGCGGCGCTGCTGGCCATCGACCCTCCCGGCACCGGCGGCGCGGTGCTGCGCGCGCCCCACGGCCCGGTGCGCGACCACTGGCTGGCGCTGCTGCGCGGCCTCCTGCCTGAGGGCAGCCCCTGGCGCCGTATCCCCGTGCATGCCACCGAGGCACGCCTGATCGGCGGGCTCGACCTGGCGGCCACCCTGCGGGCCGGACGCCCGGTGGCCGAGGCGGGCCTTCTGGCCGAATCCCACGGCGGCATCGCCGTGCTCGCCATGGCCGAGCGCCACGGCGCCACCACCATCGGCTGCCTGGCGGCGGCGCTGGATCGCCACGAGGTGGTTCTGGAGCGCGACGGCCTTGCCCGCCGTCTGCCGGCGCGGCTGGGCGTGGTGGCGCTCGACGAGGGCGCCACCCCCGAAGAGGCGGTGGCGGCCGCCCTTTCGGACCGCCTGGCCTTCGTCCTCGATCTCACCGCCCTCGGTATGCGCGACATTCACCCCCTGCCCTGGGACGCGGCGGCCGTGGCGGCGGCCCGCACGCGCCTGCCCCACACCGCGTTGCCGGCGGCGGGTCTGCAAGCCCTGTGCGCCGTGGCCCTGGAGCTGGGGGTGATGCCAGTGCGCGCCTCGCTGCTGGCGGCGCGCGTGGCCCGCGCCGCCGCCGCCCTGGCGGGGCGCGATGCCGCCGCCGACGAAGACGTGGCCACAGCGGTGCGGCTGGTGCTGGTGCCCCGCGCCACGCGCCTGCCGGTGCCCGAGACCGACGAGGCCCCAGCCCAGCCGGAGCCCGATGATTCGCTCCCGCAGACCCCGCCCGACGAGCCGCGGGAAGAGGGTGTCCCTCGCGACGATGAAGCCATGGCCGAGCGCATGATCGCCGCGGCCCGTGCCGCCATCCCCGATGGCCTGCTCGCGCTGCTGCAACCCGCTGCGCGGCGCGGGCCGCGGGGTGAGCGCGGCAGGGCCGGCGCCCGCCAGGCCTCGCCCCGGCACGGCCGGCCGGCCGGAACCCGCGCCGCCGCACCGGGCGGGGGCGCGCGCCTGAACGTGGTGGAAACCCTGCGGGCAGCCGCACCGTGGCAGCGGCTGCGCTGGCAAGGTGCGATGGCGGCCCGCCCCGGCCGCGTGCAAGTGCGCCCGGAGGACTTTCGCGTTACCCGCTTCCAGGATCGCCGCGAAACCACCACGGTGTTCGTGGTGGACGCCTCGGGCTCCTCGGCGCTGCACCGCCTGGCCGAAGCCAAGGGCGCCGTGGAACTCCTGCTGGCCGATTGTTACGTGCGCCGCGATCAGGTGGCGCTGGTGGCCTTCCGCGGCCGCTCGGCCGAGCTGCTGCTGCCGCCCACGCGCTCGCTGGTGCGGGCGCGGCGCAGCCTGGCGGGCTTGCCGGGCGGCGGCGGCACACCGCTGGCGGCGGGCATTGACGCGGCAGGCCAGCTCGCCACGCAGTTGCAGCGGCGCGGCAGCACACCCGTGCTCGTGTTGCTGACCGACGGCAAGGCCAACGTGGCCGCCGACGGCGCCCCGGGGCGCGAGCAGGCGCGCAGCGATGCCCTGGCGGCAGCGCGGCAGGTGCGTGCCGCGGGCTTCGCGGCGCTGCTGCTGGACACCTCGCCCCAGCCCCAGGCGGCGGCACGCGAACTGGCCGAGGCCATGGGCGCGCGCTACCTGGCGCTGCCCCATGCCGATGCGGCCGCCGTGAGCAGCGCGGTGAAGGCCGCGCAGGCCCTTTGAGCGGCAAGCCGCGCTGGGAGGTGGAGGGGCGCGACTGGCCCAACCGCGCCGCCAGCGCCTTCGTGCAAGCCGGCGGCCTGCGCTGGCACGTGCAGCGCGCCGGCCACGGCCCGGCGCTGCTGCTGCTGCACGGCACGGGGGCTGCGACCCATTCATGGCGCGGGCTGCTGCCGCTGCTGGCGCGACGCTTCCATGTGGTGGCCCCGGATCTGCCGGGCCATGGGTTCACCAGCACGCCCGAGGGCGACGGCTTGTCCTTGCCGGGCATGGCGCGCGCCGTGGCGGCGCTCCTGGACGCCCTGGGCGTGGCGCCAGGCGTGGCCGTGGGCCATTCGGCCGGGGCGGCGGTAATGGCGCGGCTGGCCCTGGACCGCCGGATCGGCGCCGCCCCGCTGGTGAGCCTGAATGGCGCGCTGCTGCCGCTGCACGGACTGGCCGGCATGGTGTTCTCACCGGCGGCCAAGCTGCTGGCCCTCACGGATGTGTTTCCGCGGCTATTCGCCTGGCGCGCCACCCTGGACCCGCGCATGGTGGAGCAGTTGCTGCGCGACACGGGCTCGCGGCTCGACGCCGAGGGCATCGAACTCTACCGGCGGCTGGCGCGCTGCAGCGGACACGTGGCCGGCGCCCTGGGCATGATGGCCCGCTGGGACCTCGAACCGCTGGCGCGCGCGCTGCCGGCGCTGGGCAGCCGCCTGGTGGTGGTGAGCGCCACGGGTGATCGCACGGTACCGCCTTCCCTGGGCGACCAGGTGGTGGCGCGGGTGCCCGGGGCACGCCGGCACCTGCTGCCCGGCCTGGGTCACCTGGCCCATGAGGAAGACCCCGGCAGCGTGGAGGCCCTGATCGAGGGGCTGTGCGGCCCGGCGGATTCCAATACCCGCGCGGACGTGGTAGTGGATCGCGGCGTCAATTGAGGTTTACACTCCAGAGAGGTTTACACTCCAGACGTCATGCAAGCTCCGCAAACCGACTCGCCCGCCTCCACCGGGCAAAGCAGCCCGCGTCCCCACGCCGTGGTCATCGGCAGCGGCTTCGGTGGCCTGGCCGCGGCCATCCGGCTGGGGGTGAAAGGCTACCGGGTGACGGTGCTCGAGAAGCTCGATCAGCCCGGCGGCCGCGCCTGCGTGCATCGGCGCGATGGCTTCACCTTCGACGCCGGCCCCACCATCGTCACCGCGCCCTTCCTGTTCGAGGAGCTGTGGACGTTGTGCGGCCGCTCCATGGCCGAGGATGTGCAGCTCAAGCCGCTCGATCCCTTCTATCGCATCCGCTTCCAGGATGGCGCCTGGTTCGACTACAACGGCGACCCGGCCCACATGCGCGCCGAGGTGGCGAAGTTCAGCCCCGGCGACGTGGCGGGGTTCGAGCGCTTCATGGAGTTCGCCCACCACTGCTACCGGCTGGGCTTCTTGGAACTGGGCGACAAGCCCTTCGAGTCAGTGGGCGACCTGGTGGCGGCCATGCCGTCGCTGGTGCGCATGCGCGCGTGGCGCACCATCTACCAAGTGGTGGCGCGCCACATCCGCGACCCGCGTCTGCGCATGGTGATGAGCTTTCACCCGCTGCTGATCGGCGGCAACCCCTTCGCGGTGACGGGCGTGTACAGCCTGATCGCATCTCTGGAGCGCCAGTTCGGCGTGCACTGGGCCATGGGCGGCACCGGCGCGCTGGTGGGCGGCCTGGCGGGCTTGGTGCGGGCCACGGGCGGCGAGCTGCGCTGCAATGCCGAAGTGGCGCGCATCGACGTCTCGGCGGGGCGCGCCCGCGGCGTGACCCTGACAAGCGGCGAAACCCTGCCGGCGCAACTGGTGGTGTCCAACGCCGACGCCGCCTGGACCTACCGCAAGCTCATCGCCCCCGAGCACCGCCGGGTGTGGACCGACCGCAAGGTGGACCGCGCCGCCTACTCCATGAGCCTGTTCGTGTGGTATTTCGGCACCAACCGGCAGTACCCGGGCGTGCCCCACCACATGATCCTGATGGGGCCGCGCTACCGCGAGCTTCTTTCGGACATTTTCCGCCGCAAGGTGCTGGCGGAGGACTTCAGCCTGTATCTGCACCGGCCCACAGCCTCCGACCCCGCCCTGGCGCCGCCGGGATGCGATGCCTTCTACGTGCTCTCGCCCGTTCCCCACCTCGACAGCGGTACCGACTGGTCGCAAGCCGCCGAGCCCTACCGCGAGGCTATCGCCCAGTCGCTGCACGACACGGTGCTGCCCGGCTTCCGCGAGCATCTGGTGACTTCCTTCTGCACCACGCCCCAGGACTTCCACGACCGGCTGCTGTCGTACAAAGGCGCCGCCTTCGGCTTCGAGCCGCGGCTGCTGCAAAGCGCCTGGTTCCGTCCCCACAACCGCGCCAAGGACATCGCTGGACTGTACGTGGTGGGGGCAGGCACCCACCCCGGCGCCGGCATGCCCGGCGTGCTTTCCTCGGCCAAGGCGCTCGACTCGGTGATTCCCCATGCCTCGCTTCTCCACTGAGCACGTGCTGCCCGCGGTGCGCGGCGGCGACGATCTGGACGCCTGCGAAGAACTGATGCGCGGCGGGTCGAAGTCGTTCCACGCCGCCTCCCGGCTGCTGCCGCGGCGCGTGCGGGCGCCCGCCATCGCCCTGTACGCCTTCTGCCGGCTCGCCGACGACATCACCGACCTCCACGGCCACGAGCCGGGCGCCGTGCACGACCTGACGCGCCGCCTCGAAGCCCTGTACCGCGGCCAGCCCGACGCCGTGGCGGCCGACCGGGCGCTAGCCTCGGTGGTGCGGCGCTTTCACGTTCCCTTCGATCTGCCGACGGCACTGCTGGAAGGTTTTCGCTGGGACCTGGAGGGGCGCCGCTACGAGACCCTGTCCGACCTGCTGGGCTACTGCGCCCGGGTGGCGGGTACCGTGGGGGCCATGATGTCGCTGGTGATGGAAACGCGCAGCCCGCGCGCCATCGCCCGCGCCTGCGAACTGGGCGCCGCCATGCAGCTCACCAACATCGCCCGCGACGTGGGCGAGGACGCCTCCATGGGGCGGGTGTATCTGCCGCTGTCGTGGCTGCGGGAGGCGGGCATCGACCCCGATGCGTGGCTGCGCGCACCCGAGTTCGGACCCGGCATCGCCGCGGTGGTGGCGCGGCTTCTGCGGGCCGCCGACGAACTGTATCGCCGCGCCGAGCACGGCATCGCCGCGCTGCCGCGCGACTGCCGCCCGGCGATCCGCGCAGCCCGGCTGGTGTACGCCGAGATCGGCCGCGAGGTGGAGCGCCACGGCCACGATTCGGTCACGCGCCGCGCGGTGGTGGCACGGCGCCGCAAGGCCGCGCTCATGGCGCGCGCCCTGTCGGCCTCGGTGCTGGTGCCCGCCTTCGGCGCCGGCCCCGGCGCGCCGCTACCGGAACTGAGCTTCCTCGTGGAGGCCGTGGAACGCCTGGATGCCAGCCTGCCCGCGGGGGTGAAGGCGCGCCTGCCACGCCGTTCCTTTGACGAGAAGATGGCCTGGATGGCAGGCCTGTTCGAGCGCCTCGCCGAGAACGACCGCGCCGCGCGCCGCGGCGTCGCGCTGGGGAAACCGTCGTTCGATTGAGGGCGGGGCCGGTTTTCGCCTACGGGGCCGCCAGACTGCCCCATGCGGCGATGGACCGGCAATTTAAGAGGCGGCCGGGATATTGCCATTGGTCCAATCCAGCGACGCCATTCCGGGCTCGAAGGTCGTGCAGCCGTAGGAAACGACTACCTCATTGCCCTGCCGGTAGGCCCGCGCGAGGAAGCCGGTGGCGTTGTTGACGCCGGAGTTGCCCGTCAACTCGTTGAGCTCCCGGTCGAGAGCCTTCCACCCGCTGGGAATCGGAATGTCGTTCCTCTTGTCCACCACTGCACGAGAGGCGGAGTAGGCATTGGCCGCGAAGAGGACGTATTCGGTTTCGGTGGGCATGGCGGTCTCCTCAGCTTATCGCTTGCACGTGTTGACGTTGTCGACAAACAGATCCAGCTCGCCGGTCGCGTCTGGATACGTGTAGTTGCACTTCTTGCAGGAGTTGCGCACGTAGTCGGGATCTTCGTTCACCCGTCTCCAGCCGTGGTACTGCTGGCTGTAGCGCAAGCTGCTGTCGATCCACTCCCCCGTGGTCTTGTCCGCCAGGGTGATCAGGCCCCTGGGGTCATCGGAGCGGGAAACCCCGCCTGTGGTCTGCCGCAACAAGTTCCACTCCGACTGCGCGGGAAACTCCTCGTGGGGAATGCGCTTCCAGGTGCCGTTCTCCCATACGAAATACAGCGCGCTGGTGGGCGGGTTGTTGTAGAAGGCGCATATCCGACAGCCCGATATGGGCACGTGCATGTACGCCTTGCCATCCACGATGTCGAAAATGTCCGGCCTGTAGCCGCCCTTGGACTTCCAGTGGATGTTCATGGGCGGGTAGCAGATCTCGTGGTACTTGTAGAAACCGCGCCCATCCACCGGAAATCCAGACGCTGTCAGTTCCGCGTGTCGCTGAATCACGATCACCTTGCCATCGGAGAGCTTCACCTCTTCGGTGAAGCGCACGTGATCGCCCAAGATGCTCACGCAGCCCGTCAGACTCAGGCTGGCACACAGGGCGATCAAGGTCTTGTGCAGTAGCTTCATGGGGAAACCCTCCGGGGCTTGGGGATTGGGTTGTGTTGGGCCGATGGCGAATCGACGCTACGGGATCTCCATCCCCGAGCCAACCTCGGTTCCCCGGGAAGGAGTGGGTGTTTTCCCGATCCGTGCGGCATGCGGGGCGCCTGCGGTCATTCAGGCTGGCGCCGGTGATCAGGTCGTTGCGCGCGGTGCCGGTAAGGCCGAAGCCCCTCGCCAGCGGGGCGGCGTAGCTCGGCGCCGATCCGGCGTCGAACACGACGCACTCGAAGGGCCTTGAGCCCGCTGCGCCGGCGGCCAATGCTGTTGCGAGCATTTGGCACGGTCTTGGCGCGGTCCGGGCAGTCACCCACCCAGGCCGGTCAACGCTCAACCCACGCGCGGCATGCGCCAGGGCAGCATCAGGCGCACCAGCGGGGAAACGAGCCGCGGCATGTTCACGGTTTCGTGCACCGACACCACGCGCTCGCCCAGCAGCCCCGAGGACATGACGGCGCGGGCGTAGAACGGGGCGTCTTCCATGCGCTGCATCTCGCGCGCCGGTTCCGCGGGATCGGTGCGCATGCAGCGCGGGACCCGCCACAGGGTGGGCGGCAGCACCTGGCGCGGCGGCGCTTCGAAGGGCGTGGCCGTGCCATCGGGCGCGAAGCGCATGGCCAGCAGCCGCTCGGCGCCGTGCTTCTGGCGCACGTCGTAGATCACCGCCGTGCTGCCGTCGCGCAGCAAGGCGCGAGACCAGTCCCACTCGTGGAAGGCGTTCTCGATGGGCTCGTCGCCTTCGTTGGAATCCAGATAGGCATGACCCTGCCAGCGCACCCCGGCGTGGGCCAGGTCCACCTCCACCCGCGCGCAGGGCGCCAGCGGACCCCAGCGATGCCGCCCGGCGTCGTCAAGGGCGCCCACGAAGGTGCACAGGCCCGTGGGCCGCACCACCACCTGACCGCGCACCCGTCGCGGCACGGGCACGCTCATTTCGTCGAAGCGCACCGTGAGGGCTGCGCCATCCCACTCCAGGGCGCTGGGGCCCACCTGGAAAAACCGCGCATCGCGCTGCACATGCCGCCGGCCGCGCTCGGTCATGGCCCAGCGCTTGCCGGCGCGGCCGTACAGCGCCACGTTCACGGCGCAGTGGTTCTCGGGGTCGGGCTGCCCGCGCCACCGCGCCCACGCGTAGTAGGGCGAGAACACGCTGCCCACGAAGGCGATGATGGACAGCCCGTGTTCGCCGTCGTCGCTCAGCGCATCGATGTACCACCAGAGATAACCACCCGGCGGGACCGGCTGGTCGAATCGCGGTGCGCCAGCAGCGTCGCGGCCGCCAACCGCCCGGACATGGCCGCCATGGGTACCCCCGGGCCCGGGTGCACGCTGCCCCCCGCCAGGTAGAGCCCCGGTATCCGGCTGGTGGAGCCCGGCCGCGCGAAGGCCGACATCCAACCATGGGTCGCCTGGCCATAGAGCGCCCCGCCCGTGCCCGGGAACAGGCGCTCGAAGTCCTGGGGGCCCGTGCGGATGCGATTCTCGGGCGGGGCTTGGATGGTCAGGCCACAGCGGTGGAGCAGCGCCAGGCAATCGCGTTCGCATCGGTCCATCTCCTGCTCGGTGGGCTTGCCACGGTCACCGCTGGCCGGCGCGTTCACCAGGCACAGCAACCGCTCTTCGTCCGGTGCCACATCGGCGTCGGTGCGATCCTGGGCGCAGACGTACACCGTGCCGCTGGCCGGCAGGCGCCCGGCGCCGAAGATGTCGCGAAACTCGGCGGCATAGTCCGATTGAAAAAACACGTTGTGGCGCAGCAGCGGGAATCCGGCGGTGCGGCCGCGAATGGCCCAGGTGAGCGCCGAGAGCGAGCGCTGCGCACCCCTTGCCGCGGGCACGGCCCTGTAGAGCGCTTCGCCCAACAAACCGGCACGCAGGGCCGCCACATCGCCGTTGAAGATCACCTCGGTGGCGGCGAGCTCTTCGCCCCCGGCCAGGCGTACCGCGGCCACGCACCCGCCGCGCACCACGATGCGCTCGCAATGGGCGCCATAGCGAAACTCGGCACCGCGTTCGGCGGCCGCTTCGGCGAGCATGCGCGCCAACGCATGCATGCCACCCCGCACCGCCCATACGCCGTCCATTTCCACCTGCGCCACCAGCACCAGCGTGGCGGGCGCGAGCCACGGCGAAGATCCGCAGTAGGTGGCGTAGCGGCCGAAGAGCTGTTGCAGACGGGGGTCGTGGAAGTGCCGCGCCAGGGCTTTCCACAGGCTGCGAAACGGGCCCAGGGCGGCGAGCGCAGCGAGCCCGTCTAGGCTGAGATCGCGCCCCATGGCGGCCAGGCTGGGGCGCGAGGCGCGGATGTAGGGGCCTTCGAGCGCGCCGTAGACCCGCCGTGCCTCGCGGCAGAAGGCCTCGAAGCGGCGCGCCTCGGCGGCGCCCGCGAAAGCGCCGATGGCCTCGGCGGAGCGGGCCTGGTCGGCGAACAGGTCCAGGCGCTCGCTGGCGCCCCAGGCGTGGCGCGCCAGCACCGACAGGGGTTCGAGGTGCAGCCGGTCATCCAGCGCCAGACCGGCGTCGGCGAGCAGCCCGTCGAACACCCAGCGCATGGTGAATACCGTGGGTCCGCAGTCCACCGGCGCGCCGCCCACGGACAGTTGGCGCAACTTGCCGCCCGGCGTTGGGGCCCGCTCCACCACCGTCACCGGTATCCCGCGGGCGGCCAGCAGCAGGGCGCTCGCCAGGCCGGCGATACCCGCCCCCACCACCACCACCCGGCCCTCAGCCACGGGCACCAGCGGCGCTGACGGGTTCGGGCTCGAACATCACGGGACGGCTCGCGGCAGGCGCAAGAATCTCGGCGGCGCTGCGCCCCTGCCATGCGCCCATGGCCCAAACCGGTTCGAAGCGGCAGAACAGGGACTCGGAGAAGAAGCCCCCGGCGGCGGCGGCGCGGATGGCGTCGAGGTGGGCGCCCTGCCGGGCATAGGCATCCATGGCGGCCTGGTCGTCCCAGATGGAGAAGGTGGCCTGGCGCAGCACCGGCGCCTCACCAAGCCCCACCGCGAGCCGGCATCCCGCGGCCTGGACGAGCGAGCGCTCGGAGGGCGGCGAGTGGCGCCAGAAGCGCGCCACCGCGGCAGGACGAATCGAGGCGCGCGTGAGGGCGGCCACGGGCTGGCCCGGCCGCAGCCGGCCGGTGAGCGCAAAGGGCTCTCGGCCATCCCAGGCACCACGGCTGGAGGTGGCGCGCACCTTCACCACCAGGAAGTCGACCGCCTGTTCACGGTAGGCGCGCAATTGCGGCGACTCGGCCAGGAAGCGGTCGGCATCGGCATCGTGCTCGAAGGCGCACACCAGGCCCTGGTGCGAGGGGCTGGGGCGCAGGCCGAAGCCGCCCTCCTGGCCGCTGCCCATGACCTTGAGAAACCGCATGCCCGGTGCCCGGCCCATGGCGAAACGCCCCAGGAGAAACCGCAGGTAGCCCGCCAGGCGGGCGGCGGGCGCCACATTCACGAGAACGAACAGGCCCACCTCTGCCGGCATGCCCGCGCCGCCCATCACCGTATGGCCCTTGGCTGGCACCTGGCGCGGGTATCCCGCCGTGCGGCGGCCAGGCGCGCCGGACCGCTCGCGGGACATGCCCTGCGAGTTGACGGGTCCAGGATGGGGTGTCTATATTGCATGACGTTGCTAAGTGACAATTTCAGTTTACACCAGGACTCCTGTGCGAAGGAGGGGCCAATGAACGATCCGGCAAGCCGCATCCGCCGCAGTCTGGCGGTTTCCATCGAGCGTGCCCTGCATTGCGCCCTGGCGGAGGGGCGCGGCGACGGGGGCGGCCCCCCCGGGCTGCAGCGGGCCATGGAATATGCCGTCTTCCCGGGAGGCGCGCGGCTGCGGCCGCGGCTGTGCCTGACGGTGGCCTGTGCCTGCGGCGATGACAACCGCGGCCTGGCCGATGCCGCGGCGGCCTCCATCGAACTGTTGCACTGCGCCTCGCTGGTGCACGACGATCTGCCCTGCTTCGACGATGCCGCCCTGCGACGTGGCAAGCCCTCGGTGCACGAGGCCTTCGGCGAACGCATCGCCGTGCTGGCCGGAGACGCGCTCATCGTGCTCGCGTTCCAGTCGCTGGCCTCCGCCGGGGCCATGGCGCCCCACCGTCTGGTGCCTCTCATGCGTATCGTCGGCCAATCCGTGGGAACGCCCTACGGCATCTGCGCCGGTCAGGCCTGGGAATGTGAGCCTTCCACCGATCTTTCCGAATACCAGAGGGCCAAGACCGGTGCGCTGTTCGCCGCAGCCACCATGGCCGGTGCCGCTGCCGCCGGCTTCGAGCCGGGCCCGTGGCGCATCCTCGGCGAACGTCTGGGGGAGGCCTACCAGGTGGCCGATGATCTGCGCGACCTGCTCTCCAGCGCAGCAGAACTGGGCAAGCCCGTGGGCCGCGATGCCGCCCTCGGCCGCCCCAACGCCGCCCATCAGTTTGGCGTGGAGGGCGCGCGCCGGCGGCTGGAGCGCCTGCTCGACGAGGCCATTGGCTCCATCCCGGCCAGTTGCCCGGGTGCCGCGGGGCTGCGTGACCTGATCCTGCTGGAGGCAAGCGGCTTCCTGCCCAAGGAAATGGCCCAGCAGGCCGCCTGAGCCTGCCTGGAACCTGCCCGTGAGCCTGTTGCTCGGGATGGATGCGGCGCCGCTGTCGTGGCTTGACCGGGCTCTCGCCTGGCGGGACCGCCTGATCGCCAGCGACGCCTTCCGGCGCTGGGCGGGGCGTTTTCCCCTCACCCGGCCGGTGACCCGCAAGCGCGCCCGCGCGCTGTTCGACCTGTGCGCGGGTTTCGTCTACTCCCAGGTGTTGAGCGCCTGCGTGCGCCTCGACCTGTTCACGCTGCTGGCACGCGGCCCCCAGGCCACGGCGGCGCTGGCGCGGCAACTGCAGCTCAGCGAAGACGCCACTGTGCGCCTGCTGCGCGCCGCCGCCTCGCTGGATCTGGTGGCCGAGCGCTCCGGTGGGCGCTGGGGCCTGGGACAGCTCGGCGCGGCCATGGTGGGCAACGAGGGCATCGCCGCCATGGTGGAGCACCACCAGTTGCTGTATGCCGATCTGGCCGATCCGGTGCGACTCCTGCGCGAGGGCAGTGCCGGCACCCGCCTGTCGGCCTTCTGGCCCTACGCCACCAGCGCCAATCCCGCAGCGGTGGACCCGGCCACCGCCGCCGCCTACAGCCGTGTGATGGCCGCGTCACAGGCCTTGCTGGCCGGCGAGATCCTCGATGCTTTCCCGCTGCTCGGGCGCGTGGACCGTCTGCTGGATGTGGGCGGTGGCGAGGGCGCCTTTGCCGAGGCGGCAGCGCGGCGCCACCCGCGGCTGCGCATCGATCTCTTCGATCTGCCCGCCGTGGCCGAGCGCGCCAGGCAGCGCTTCGCCGCCACGGGCCTCGGTGAGCGGGCGCGAGCCTTCGGGGGCGATTTCCGGAACGACCCGCTCCCCCAGGGTGCCGCGGTGGTCACCCTGATCCGCGTGCTCTTCGACCACGACGACGAAACCGCCTTGTCCATCCTCGCCAACGTGCGCCGCCACCTGGCGCCGGGGGCCACGGTGCTGGTGGCCGAACCCATGGCGGGAACACCCGGGGCCGAAGCCATGGGCGACGCCTATTTCGGGTTTTACCTGCTTGCCATGGGGCGCGGCCGATCGCGCACCCGGAGCGAACTGCAAAGGCTGCTGCGCACCGCTGGGTTCGGCACGGCACGCCCCGTGGCCATGCCTGTGCCGCTGCACACCGGCCTGCTGGCCTGCCGGCCGCATTGACGGGCCGGCTGTAAATTGCGCTTGACAAGCGTATGCGTCATTTTAAACTGACACACACAAATGACTAACGGGCAGGATGGGCAGTGCCAGCCCGAACACAGGGGTCAAGAATGAAGACCATGGCCGTGGTGCTCGAGCAGCCCGAGCGTCTCGTGCTCAGCCATCTCGACCTCGCCGAGCCGGGCGCGGGCGACGTGGTGGTCGACATCGCCTGGTCCGGCATCAGCACCGGCACCGAGCGCCTGCTGTGGTCCGGCCGCATGCCACCCTTCCCGGGCATGGGTTATCCCCTCGTCCCCGGCTACGAATCGGTAGGCCGGGTGGTCGAATCCCATGCGGGTGCGGCGCTGCGCGAAGGCCAGTGGGTGTTCGTGCCCGGCGCGCGCTGCTACGGTCCGGTGCGAGGCCTCTTCGGCGGTGCCGCCCAGCGCGTGGTGGTGCCGGGAAGCAAGGCTGTCCCCATTGCCGAAGACCTGGGCGAACGTGGCGTGTTGCTGGCCCTGGCGGCCACTGCCCGTCACGTCACCTCCGCCCCCGGCGCCCGGCAGCCAGACCTGATCGTGGGCCACGGTGTGCTGGGGCGCCTGCTGGCGCGCATGGCGCTGGCTCTGGGCGCGGCACCTCCCACCGTCTGGGAAACCGACCCGGCGCGGGCGCGCGGCGCCGAAGGCTACGCGGTGGTGCATCCCGAAAGCGATTCCCGCCGCGACTACCACTGCATCTGCGACGTGAGCGGTGATGCGGGCCTGCTGGACACCCTGGTGGCGCGCCTCGCCCCAGGCGGCGAGATCGTGCTGGCGGGCTTCTACAGCGAGCCGCTTGCCTTCACTTTCCCGCCGGCTTTCATGCGCGAGGCACGCCTGCGCGTGGCCGCGCAATGGCACGAACCCGACCTGGCCGAAGCCCGCCAACTGGCCGAATCGGGCCGCCTGAAGCTCGATGCGCTCATCACGCACCGCGCCCATGCCACCGAGGCGCAGACGGCTTACCGCACCGCCTTCACCGACCCGGCCTGCCTGAAGATGATCCTCGACTGGAGCAACTGCCCATGAGCCCCGCCGCCGACAACGTGGCCCCCGTGCGCCTGGACATGATGACCTCGCGCCTTCGCGCGGAGGCCGCCGTGGAACCCGACCCCGTGGCCACGGGTGAGCCCGCACGCCAGACACAGATCATCGCCATCTATGGCAAGGGCGGCATCGGCAAGAGTTTCACGCTCGCCAACCTCTCCTACATGATGGCGCAGCAGGGCAAGCGCGTACTGCTCATCGGTTGCGACCCCAAGTCCGACACCACCTCGCTGCTGTTCGGCGGCAAGGCCTGCCCCACCATCATCGAAACCTCGTCCCGCAAAAAACTCGCCGGCGATGCGGTGGCCATTGGCGACGTGTGCTTCAAGCGCGACGGCGTGTTCGCCATGGAACTGGGCGGCCCGGAAGTGGGCCGCGGCTGCGGCGGGCGCGGGATCATCCACGGCTTCGAAACCCTCGAGAAGCTTGGCTTTCACGACTGGGGCTTCGACTACGTGTTGCTGGATTTTCTCGGCGACGTGGTGTGCGGCGGCTTCGGCCTGCCCATCGCGCGGGACATGTGCCAGAAGGTCATCGTGGTCGGCTCCAACGACCTGCAATCGCTGTACGTGGCCAATAACGTGTGCTCGGCGGTGGAGTACTTCCGCAAGCTCGGCGGCAACGTGGGCGTGGCGGGCCTGGTCATCAACAAGGACGACGGCACGGGCGAAGCCCAGGCCTTTGCCGAGGCGGTGGACATTCCCGTGCTCGCCGCCATTCCCGCCCACGAGGACATCCGCCGCAAAAGCGCCAACTACGAAATCATCGGCCGCCCGGGCGGCCAGTGGGGCCCGCTGTTCGAGCAACTGGCCACCAACGTGGCCGAGGCGCCGCCACGCCACCCCAGGCCGCTTACCCAGGATTCGCTGCTCGGCCTGTTCAAGGGCGACGCGGTGGGCCGGGGCGTGGTGCTGGATCCGGCCACGCCGGCCGACATGCTTGGGCGCGAACCCGTCGAGAAGAAGTCCCTCGAGGTGATCTATGACGCCGCCTGAGGGCAGCGGGCCGGGCGAGGTCGCCTACGACGGGTCTGCCTCGGTGCGCCTCGACGAAGCGGCCGCCGCAACGCCTGCCCGGCCCGTGATCCCCATCGTGGAGGCCACCCGTGGCGATGGGGTGGGCTGTCACGCGGGCAAGCAAACGCTGCTGGAGGCCGCCGCAAAAGCCGGTAAGAGCGACACCCTGGCGCGCTATGCGGCGGACTATCCCAAGGGGCCCCACGACCAGCCGCAGAGCATGTGTCCGGCCTTCGGCAGCCTGCGGGTGGGCCTGCGCATGCGCCGCACCG
Source organism: Rhodocyclaceae bacterium (assembly GCA_020248405.1). GTDB lineage: Bacteria > Pseudomonadota > Gammaproteobacteria > Burkholderiales. The sequence goes on from JADCHQ010000006.1 coordinate 88,717, forward strand.
CCACGGTGCTGTCGGGCTCGGCCTGCTGCGTGTACGGGCTGACCTTCACCTCGCACTTCTACGGCGCGCGCCGCACCGTGGGTTACGTGCCCTTCAATTCCGAGACCCTGGTCACCGGCAAGCTGTTCGAGGACATCCGCGAGGCGGTCTTCAAGCTCGCCGACCCGGCCCTGTACGACACCGTGGTGGTAACCAACCTGTGCGTGCCCACGGCCTCGGGCGTGCCGCTGCAACTGCTGCCGCGAGAGATCAACGGCGTGCGCATCATCGGCATCGACGTGCCCGGCTTCGGCGTGCCCACCCATGCGGAGGCCAAGGACGTGCTGGCGGGCGCCATGCTGCGCTATGCCCGTGGCGAGGCCGAGCGTGGACCCGTGGCGGCGCCGCGTGCGGGCCTGAGCGAGCGGCCCACCATCAGCCTGCTGGGGGAAATGTTTCCCGCTGATCCCGTGGGCATCGCCATGTTGCTGGAGCCCCTCGGCCTGGCCGCGGGACCCGCCGTTCCCACCCGCGAGTGGCGCGAGTTGTACGCTGCCCTGGATTGCGCCGCGGTGGCAGCGATTCATCCCTTCTACACCGCCAGCGTACGCGAGTTTGAAGCCGCCGGACGCCCCGTGGTGGGGTCGGCTCCCGTGGGGCACGACGGCACCGCCGCCTGGCTGGAGGCCATCGGCGAGGTCTGCGGCATTGCCCGGACCACGGTGGATGCCGCCAAGAACCGCTTCCTCCCGCTGATCCGTGGGGTGCTGGCGAAATCGCCCGTGAAGGGTCGCATCACCCTGTCGGGCTACGAGGGCTCGGAGTTGCTGGTGGCGCGCCTGCTGGTGGAATGCGGCGCCGATGTGCGCTACGTGGGCAGCGCCTGCCCGCGCACCCGCTTCTCGGACACCGACCGCGAATGGCTCGAAGCCAAGGGCGTGCGGGTCCAGTTCCGCGCCTCGCTCCAGCAGGACCTGGCCGCCATGGCGGAATTCGAGCCCGACCTGGCCATCGGCACCACGCCGGTGGTGCAAAAGGCCAAGGAGGCGGGTATCCCGGCGCTGTATTTCACCAACCTCATCTCGGCGCGGCCCCTCATGGGCGTGGCTGGCGCCGGCTCGCTGGCGCAGGTGGTCAACGCGGCACTGGGCAACCGCACCCGCTTCACCGAGATGAAGGCGTTCTTCGAAGGCGTCGGGCACGGCGATGCTGCCGGCGTCTGGGAAGACGTGCCCCAGGACCGCCCGGCCTTCCGCGAGCAATACCGCCGGCAGATGGAAAAGCTCGCCGCCAAGCGCAAAGCTGAGGAAATGATCTGATGCTGGTCCTCGACCACGATCGCGCCGGTGGCTACTGGGGCTCGGTGTACGTGTTCACCGCCGTCAAGGGACTGCAGGTGATCATCGACGGCCCGGTGGGCTGCGAGAACCTGCCCGTCACCTCGGTGCTGCACTACACCGATGGCCTGCCGCCCCACGAATTGCCCATCGTCGTGACGGGCCTTGCCGAAGAAGAGCTGGGCCAGCACGGCACCGAGCAGGCCATGAAGCGCGCCCACGGCACCCTCGACCCGGCCCTGCCCGCGGTGGTGGTGACCGGCTCCATCGCCGAGATGATCGGCGGCGGCGTGACGCCCGAGGGCACCAACATCAAACGCTTCCTGCCGCGCACCATCGACGAGGATCAGTGGCAAAGCGCCAATCGCGCCATGAACTGGCTGTGGAGCGAGTTCGGGCCGCGCAAGGTGCCGGCGCGAAAACCGCGCAAGGACGGCGAGAAGCCGCGCGTCAACATCATCGGCCCCATCTACGGCACCTTCAACATGCCCTCGGACCTGGCCGAGATCCGCCGCCTGGTGGAGGGCATCGGCGCCGAGGTGAATCTGGTGTTCCCGCTGGGCACCCACCTGGCCGATATCGCGAAATTGGCCGATGCCGACGTGAACGTGTGCATGTACCGCGAGTTCGGCCGCCTGCTGTGCGAGGCCCTGGAGCGGCCCTACCTGCAGGCGCCCATCGGCCTGCACAGCACCACCGCCTTCCTGCGCACGCTGGGCAGCCTTCTGGGGCTCGACCCCGAGCCCTTCATCGAGCGCGAGAAGCACACCACCATCAAGCCGCTGTGGGATCTGTGGCGCTCGGTCACCCAGGATTTCTTCGGCACCGGCAGCTTCGCCGTGGTGGCCTCGGAAACCTACGCCCGCGGGCTGCGCCACTTCCTCGAAGACGAACTGGGCCTGCCGTGCAATTTCGCCGTAGCCCGCACACCGGGCGCCAAGACCGACAACGAGGCCGTGCGGCGCCTGGTGCACGAGAAGCCGCCGCTGGTGCTGTTCGGCAGCTACAACGAGCGCATGTACTTGTCGGAAATGGCCGCCGGCCGGGGCCCGAGGCCGGCCTACGTGCCCGCCTCCTTCCCCGGCGCGATCATCCGCCGCCACACCGGCACGCCGGTGATGGGCTACTCCGGCGCCACCTGGGTAGTGCAGGAGTATTGCAACGCGCTGTTCGATGCGCTGTTCCACGTGCTGCCGCTGGCCCGGGAACTGGATGCCATCGAGGCCACGCCAGGCCGGGCGCTGCAGCCCGTGAGCTGGGAGCCGGCGGCGCGTGAGCGGCTCGAAGCGCTGATTGCCGCCGAACCCGTGCTGGTACGCATCTCCGCAGCCAAGCGCATGCGCGACATGGCCGAGGCCGACGCGCGCGCCGCGGGCGGCAGCGAAGTGACCGCCGCGCGCCTCACGGCGCTGTTTGGCATGCCGCGCGAGGACGTGGCGGCGTGAACCTGCCCTGCCCCCTTTCCCGAACAAGCGCCGCCACCACGCGGGCGCCTGTCCATCACCGCTGCGAGGCGGTGGTGGTTGAACCCCGCGCCATCCGGCGCGGATCCCGCCGAATGGCAAATCTGGAGGACTTTCCACCATGGCAGAAAAAGTGAATCCCTCAGGCCTGACGGACGAAGAGTGCCAGGAGTTCCACGAGTACTACCTCAAGGGGTACATGCTCTGGGCTGTCGGCGCTTTCATCGCCCATAGCCTGGTGTGGATGTGGCGCCCCTGGTTCATTTTCTAGTCGCAACACACTTCGGAGAGGCCACCATGGCACACGAGAACGTTGAGGTACTCACGACGCAGCGCGACGGCGCCCGAGAGGGCTTCCTGGGCATCTACGTCGCGATGTTCATCGTCTTCCTGATGCTGGCACTGGCTTCTCTGTTGTTTGCGCAGAACTGGCGCTCGCTCCTTCCGGGAGCGGAAGGTGCGCGTTCGGTGCTCGACGGCGTGAAGTCGGCCGTCTACACCGTCATGTCCCAACTGAGCTAGACAAAGAGGAATCGAACATGTGGCGTTATTGGCGAATCGTCGATCCCCGAAAGGCGATCATTCTCACGGGTCTGTTGATTGCCTTCATCTCGGGCACGATCCATCTGATCATGATCAGCACCGATCGTTACAACCTCAACACCTGGAGCACTCCCGCCGCTCATGGCGGGCAAGCCGCCGCGGGCTCGAAGTAGAGCCCGAGCGCGGTGACTGGCGGGCGGGCCTGTCAGGCCCCCCGCCCGTCCACGAACACACGAGGGGGGCCCAAGCCCCCGGACCTGCGCGGATTCCCATCCGTTCGGAGGAAACAACATGGCCATGCTGAGTTTTGAAAGGAAGTACCGAATCCGCGGGGGAACCCTGGTGACGGGAGACCTGTTCGATTTCTGGATCGGACCCTTCTACGTGGGCTTCTTCGGCATCTCGGGTGCCTTCTTCACCGTGCTGGGGACGGTGATGATTCTCTACGGAGCCGCCATCGGCCCCACCTGGAACCTGTGGCAGATCAGCATTGCGCCACCGGACGTCTCCTACGGGCTGCGCTTCGCGCCTATACGCGAAGGCGGGCTGTGGCAAATCATCACGGTCTGCGCATTAGGCTCCTTCGTGTCCTGGGCGCTGCGCGAGGTGGAGATCTGCCGCAAGCTGGGCATGGGTTATCACGTGCCCGTGGCCTTCGGCTTCGCCATCGGCGCCTATTTCACCCTTGAGGTGGTTCGGCCGGTGCTGATGGGCGCGTGGGGCCATGCGTTCCCCTACGGCATCTACAGCCACCTCGACTGGGTGAGCAACGTGGCCTACCAGTATCTGCACTTTCACTACAACCCCTGGCACTGCATCGCCGCGAGCCTGTTCTTCGCCACCACGCTGGCGCTGTCGCTGCACGGCGCCCTGGTGCTCTCGGCCACCAACCCGAAACGGGGCGAGGAGGTCAAGACCCCCGAGCACGAAGACACCTTCTTCCGCGACTTCATCGGCTATTCCGTGGGCACCCTGGGCATTCACCGGCTGGGGCTGTTCCTGGCGCTCAGTTCCGTGGTCTTCGCGGGCCTGTGCATCGTGGTGAGCGGTCCCTTCTGGACCCGCAGCTGGCCCGAGTGGTGGGGCTGGTGGCTGAACATGCCGATATGGCGCTGAGCGAGCGAGGAGGAGACTTCAATGGCTGAATATCAGAACCTGTTCACCCAGGTGCAGCCCACCGGACCGGTATCCGAGGGCGTCCCGCTGCCCAAGGGAGACTGGGAGCGCACCGGCGTGCCGTTCTTCCTGCACCTGCTAGGCCGCCTGGGCAACGCCCAGATCGGACCGGTGTACCTCGGCGGCCTGGGCGTTGCCTCGCTCATCGCCGGCACGCTGTCCTTCAACATCATCGGCTTCAACATGCTCGCCTCGGTGGACTGGAACCCCATCCAGATGGTGCGCCAGATCTTCTGGCTGGCCCTTGACCCGCCGGCGCCCTCTTACGGCCTTCATCTGCCGCCCCTGGGCGATGGTGGTTGGTGGATGCTGGCGGGCTTCCTGCTGACCATCTCGCTGCTGCTGTGGTGGGCGCGCACCTACCGCCGCGCCCGCCAGTTGGGCATGGGCACCCACGTGGCCTGGGCCTTCGCGGCGGCCATCTGGCTGTTCCTAGTGTGCGGCTTTTTCCGCCCGGTGCTCATGGGTAGCTGGGCCGAGGCGGTGCCCTTCGGGATATTTCCGCACCTCGACTGGGTGGCGGCACTGTCGTTGCGCCACGGTAACTTCTTCTATAACCCCTTCCACGCCCTGTCCATCGTCTTCCTGTATGGCTCGGTGCTGCTGTTCGCCATGCACGGCGCCACCATCCTGGCGGTGACGCGCTTCGGCGGCGAGCGGGAGATCGAACAGATCGTGGACCGCGGCACTGCCTCGGAGCGCGCGGCGCTGTTCTGGCGCTGGACCATGGGTTTCAACGCCACCATGGAGTCGATCCACCGCTGGGCGTGGTGGTTCGCCGTGCTCTGTCCCCTGGTGGGCGGACTGGGCGTGTTGCTCACCGGCACCGTGGTGGACAACTGGTACCTCTGGTCCATGAAGCACGGCGTGGTGCCCTCCTACCCCGAGGTGTATCCCGTGGTCGTCGATCCCGCCCTCATGGGAGGCAAGTGATGAACTCCTTCACACGCGTTGCACTGGCGCCGCTGCCGATCCTGGCGGTGCTCCTGGCGGGTTGCGAGCGCCCGCCCATCCAGACCGAACAGACGGGCTACCGTGGCACCGGCATGGAACAGATCTACAACCCGCGCACCCTGAAGAAGCTCGCCGCGGCCAATCAGGCGCCTGCCGCTCCGGCGGTGGCGCCCAATCCAGACGGCCCCAAGGCGGGCGCCACCTACCAGAACGTCAAGGTGCTGGGCGACCTCAGCGTTGCCGACTTCACCCGGCTGATGGTCTCCATCACCCAGTGGGTGGCACCCCAGGAAGGCTGTAACTACTGCCACAACCCCGAGAACCTTGCCGACGATTCGAAATACACCAAGGTGGTGGCGCGCCGCATGATCCAGATGACCCAGCACGTGAACGCCGACTGGAAGGCTCACGTGGGCGGCACCGGTGTCACCTGCTACACCTGCCACCGCGGGCACCCGCAGCCAGCCCAGGTGTGGTACGCACCCGCCGACCGCAAGTACAAGAACGCGGTGCTCGGCAACGACGCGAAGCAGAATCGCGCCGCCGCCTCGGTGGCGCTGAGCTCCCTTCCCTATGACCCCTTCACGCCCTATCTCAAGGAAGACCAGCCCATCCGCGTCAACGGCAACGAGGCGTTGCGCCAGCTTGGCGAAGGTGCCCATCGCACCTCCACCAAGCAGGCGGAATTCACCTACGCGCTGATGATGCACATGTCCAGTTCCCTGGGCGTGAACTGCACCTTCTGTCACAACACCCGCGCCTTCCAGTCCTGGGAAGAGTCCACACCCAAGCGTGCCACCGCCTGGCATGGCATCCGCATGGCCCGGGACCTGAACGTCAGCTACCTGGAGCCGCTCACCGGCACCTTCCCGGCCTCACGACTGGGTCCCAAGGGCGATGTGGCAAAGGTCAACTGCTCCACCTGCCACCAGGGCATCCACAAACCCCTGTACGGCGCCCAGATGGCCAAGGATTTCCCCGAGCTCGGGGCAAAAACGGGCACCCCCTGACACATCACCTCCGGGCGAGGTGCGCAACGCACCCGCCTGGATCCAGCGATCTAGAAGGTTCCCCCAACCACCCAGCCCGCCTCCCCCGCTGAGTGGTTGTTCGAGGGCGGTGCCAACCGCCCTCTTTCTTTTTGCGGCCCATGTTTGTTTGTCTAGCCCTGGCGGCCGCAGTGCCCTTGCCTCGCCCAGGCGGCGGCCAGCCGTGCGCATCCATCGCCCTCAAGGCGGCCGTGCGCGCGCTACCCGCCCATCGGGCGCCCACGCGCCCCCCCTCCCGGGCGGCCTGGTGGGTCCGGCGCACCGCCTCAGGAAGACTTGCTCACCATCAGGTAAATGATGGGCAGCGGCACCACGGTGGCCACGGCGCCCGCGATCTGCCAGAGCCGTGACAGGCGAACGTACTCGGGCGTGATGTGGTCGTGGCGGCGCAGCAGCACGCGCAGCTTGAGCTGAATCGGCAGCAGCACGAACGCCCAGATCAAACCCGAGACTCCCAGCAGACGGTACGACCAGGTGGTCCAGCCGTGGGCTGTGTCACCCCCGTAGCGGCTCGCCATGAGGTGGCCGGTGATGACGATGCCCAGCGCACCGGTCACGGTGAAAAGGAAATCCGTGATCAGCACGAGGCGGTTGCTGAACTGAATGACCGCGTGGTTGCGGGTGCGTTCAGCCATGAAGGACCAGACGCCGCTCACTATGACATTGCCAAGAAACATCCCGGCGCTGGCGAGGTGAATGATCTTGAGGCTGCTGCTCATGGCGCGCACCCTGCCCTGGAAGGGGGCTCAAGCCCCTGTGCCGGCCGGCCTGCGGAGCGGCTGCTCACACATCCTTCGCGCAGTCCTCGCCTTGCGATGCATCCGCGGGCGCGGCTTCGCGGCGCCGGCGCGCCGCCTCGCGCTCCTTGCGAATGTCGCGCAGTTGCCACCACACGAAGGCCGCAGCGAGCACCAGAAACAGAGTTGCTTCGAGCATGAGGGGACAGGCAGGCGGCGGAACGGGAAGTGACCGCCGCGCCTTGCTCAGCGGGCGGGCGCCACATGGGCGTCCTCGGCCCGGCGCCGCTCGATCGGCACCGGCGCCAGCGCGGCACCATCGGGAAGCCCCGCCCGGCGGCGTTGTCGCATCGCCCAGCCCCAAAGCGCTGCGGCCGGGATGGGCAACACCAGGAGCCAGTGCTCCAGGATGCCCAAGGCGAGCATGGTGCCCGCCAGGGTCAGCGCGAGCGCTCGCTCCGGCGCAACCCCCGGCTCCAGGGCCTGAGTCACCATCCAGCTGAGCGCTGCCGTGGCGGCGCTCACGGCAAGGGGAAAGAACAGGTTCACCGCCCGGCGCCGGAAATAGCTCTGCAGATAAGCGATATGGGGCGGCAGGAATTCCTCGCTCAAGTTACGCACGCCGAGGAACAGGTTGATCTTGGCGCTGGTACGCATGGCCCACAGCACCACGAAAGTCCAAGCGCCCACGGGGTTAGGGGCGTTCCACGCCAACGCCACCACCGCCACACCCACCGCGACAATGCCCAATTCATGCCAAAGGATGGCCTGGAGCGCTTGCCAAAGTCGGCGCAGGCCCCGGACACCGGGCGACTGCGCCACCCGGCGGGGGCCAGTGATCCAGCCGGTGAGGAAGCTGAGCTCGTGCCAGCCCCACACCAGCAGCGCGCAGGTGAAGGCACAGTAGGTGGAGGCTGTGTCCGCACGGGAGGCCGTGTGGGCCATCGCGAGCAGCGCTGCCACGGCAAGCAGCGAGGAAACCACCAGACTCCAGCGAAAGGTGCCCCGCGGCAGACCATCCAGCAACAGGATGAGCCCGGTGCTGAACCACCAGATGAACACCGCGAACAGAGCCGCCAGCCCGAGGTCTGCCATGCGCGCGACTCGCGGCCTTCGCTGCGCCGCCTACCAGGCCGGCGCCATCCGGGCGCTGGCGGGCAATTCATGCCGCTGTACCGGTAGCAGGTACAGCCGCGCGAAGGTGGCCAAACCCGCCGCCGACCACAGCAACCGCGAGGCCAGCCCCAGCACCCCGCCGCGGGCCTTGGCGGCATTGATGCGGGTCTGGATGCGGAACAGCCGGTCCATGCCGGCGCGGAAGGCCGGGTTGTCGATGTCCAGGGTGATGGGGAACACCTGCTTGGAGATGTCGTTGGTGATGCGAAACACGGTGTAGTCGTAGGTCGTGGACTCCAGTCCCATGGCCTGGTGCAGCATGGGCCGCGTATGGTCGCGCACGTACATGGTGGCGTACACGGCCAGCAGGAAAAAGCGGATCCACAGCAGGTTGCCGCCGCGCAGCAAGTGCGGGTTGGCCCGCATGATCAGCGCGAAGGACTCGCCATGGCGGAATTCGTCGTTGCACCACCGCTCGAACCAGCGAAAGATAGGGTGGAAGCGTTTGTCGGGGTTGCGCTCCAGTTGACGGAATATGGTGATGTAGCGCGCGTAACCGATCTTCTCCGACAGGTAGGTGGCGTAGAAGATGTACTTGGGCTTGAAGTAGGTATAGGCCTTGGTGCGCTTGAGGCCACCGAGGTCCAGGCCCAGCCCGAAATCCTTCAACGACTGGTTGATGAAGCCGGCGTGGCGCGACTCATCCCGTGCCATGAAGCGCATGAGCTGCTTGATGTCCGGGTTGGTCACGTTTTTCTGGATCTCGTTGTACAGGATGCAGCCGGAGAATTCGGAGGTGACGGAGGTGATGAGAAAGTCCAGAAATTCCTGGCGCATCTCCGGGCTCACCTTCGAGAAACGCTCTGCCACCTCGGTGGCGAACTCGGGTGTGCGCTGGAAATGGTCGTGATTGTTGTCGCCCTCGTACTCGGCCATCATGGCCGTCCACTCGGCGCGCACGGGCGTCATGTCCAGCCGGTCCATGGCGCGGAAGTCGGTGGTGTAGAAGCGCGGACTGAGCAGCGTGGTTTCCTTGGCCTTGCGCTCTGCGGCCGCGGCGCTGTCGATGGTGAGGTCGGCTTGCATGAAATGTCCTCCTGAGGAGCGGGTCAGCGTTGGCCTTCACCCAGCAGGGTCGCGAAGGCGCCGGCATTGGCAGGGCCGAAGGACTCCAGGTCCACCCGCTTTCCGGTGGCTGGGTCGTAGAGCGTTAGGCCGCCGTCCTGGCGGGCGATGAGCTGGAAGGGCGCCTCCGGCCCGATGTCGCGGGCGCGCCGCTCCCGGGCAAGCGCCCGCACGGCGCCGCGCACGAAACCTTGTTCGCCGCGCAGCAGCGACACCAGTTCGCCGCTGCGGGCATCCACCACCGCCACGTCACCGTTTGCGCGGTCTTCAAAACGCAGCGGCCGCTCGATCTTTCCGGGCGCGAGCTTCTGATCAGGGCCGTTTCCGGTGAGGCGTACCAAGGCCACGGCGGCCAGCGAAAACAGCATCAGGGCGCCGGCGCCCGCCAGGAACCAGCGCGGGAAATGGTCGGGGGCGCGAGGCCGTGGCGCACTACCCAGGGGAGCGACGGTACTCATGTGGGGCTCGTGCGCCAGGCGGGAGATGCCGCCACCGAGGGCGATTGCACGCTGGCGGCCGCAGACGCCACGGCGGACCCGGTGCGCGCCGACCAGGCCTGGGACAGCAGCGCCGCCACCCGCACCGCATCGGGCACGCTGCGCAACGTGGGCTCGGGGTAGGCTAAGCGCCAGGGCCGCGCATGTGGCCACAGGTGCAGGTACGAAATTCGATCCGGTCCCGCTAGGGCGAGTGGAATGTCGCCGCGCCCCTGCTCCAGCGGTCGCAGGCCTGCGGCGGCAATGCTGCGCAAGGGCAGGTTGAACGTGACCGTGAGCACGATACCGATGCGCATCACCACCCGCTTGTCGGTGATGGTGTACACGGTGGCCCGGGCGGTGAGCCAGGCAAGCCACAGGAAGGTGCCCACGCACAGCAGTCCAGCCACCGCCAGCCACCGCGCCGACCACAGCGCTGCCCCGGCCCCAAGGCCGTCGGCGAGGCTGCCCGCCACGCTCCAGCCCACGAGGACGGCGAAGTACGCCGCCAGTGCGCGTACGTGAAATGCGTGCCGCGCCAGGCCCCGCCAGTGTGGCGATCCCTGCCACAGGATGCGCTCGTCCGGCGGCAGGCGCTCGGGCAGGCCGTGCTGGGGCTCGATCTCGTGCTCGTGGCCGCTGTTGTGGATGCTCATATCACCTCCCCCGGTGAATCGTCTTGACGCGCGGCCGTGCTCAGAGCTTCGGCTCGAGCCGCTTCGGATCGGCGTACAGGATGCCGCCGCCGTAGAAGCCGGTGATCTTGTCTTCCTCGAGCTTGGTCACCTGGTCGGCCGAGCGGGTGCCGGGCACCTTGGCGAAGTGATGGCCGTATACGGCGCTTACTTCGACGGCGTTGCGGCGAATGCGCGCGAACGTCATGGGCAGCAACACGCGGCGCGAGCCGGTGTCCACCTCGAGGTATCGGAACATCATTTCGGTGGTGTCCACCCAAAGATCGGCCACGGTGCCGCCTTGCTTGCCATCGCCACCCAGCACCGGCAGGCCGCGCGGGTCCACGTCCTGGGGCGCCACGCCAAATCCGGCGGCGGCGCGCAGGGGCCGGATGACAGGCTCGCCGTGGGGGTTGAGTTCCGCCTTGTCCTCGCGCAGGGCATAGCCGCCCGGGCCCACGCCATCGAGCATGGCGTCGCCGGTGGGCTCCACAGGCGAGCCGGGAGAAGCGCCCGTGGGGGCATAGGCCTTGGGCGGTTCGCCCTGGCGCAGGTTGGGCACCGTCGCCGCCCGTCCGCCGGGCAGCTTGAAGATCTTGGGGTCGGGAATGGGCCAGCCCTTGATCACCGCCCGTCCGAGGCTGTCCGATTCCATGGGATAGCCCTCGCGATGGTTTTCGCGCACCAGGTAGAAGATCAGGCCGGCGAAGAAAAGCCAGAACATGTAGAGGACGATCTGGGCGAGATCCACATAGCCCGTGATTGCTCCGAAGGAATTCATGGTGCGTTCTCCTTAGTGACGACTATCCCGGGAGATCGGCCAGGCCGAATCTCCGCGGCGCGGTGGACGCCCCGGAGGAGCGCCGGCCCACGAGCGGACCGATCGCCACCAGGGTGACGAACAGCAACAGCATTTCAAGGTGATAAACCACGTTGTAGCCGGTAACGGGGTTGGCGAGCGCCACCCCCAAATCGCCCGAACGTGCCAGCGTCGAGGCCAGATCGCGCAGCGCGCCGCCACCGGCCACCGACAATCCGGCGGCCGTGGCCTGCACGGCACCCCACGCGCCCAAGGCTAGGCCCACGAAGGCCCGCTCCTCCATGCGCATGGCCGCCGACAGCGTGCCCACGGCGAACAGGCCGCCGCCGAAACCGATGCCGGTGGCCCCCACGCGAAACGCCAGCGCCGACTCCAGCGGCGCGGCGAACACCACGGCGGAAAAGGCCGGCAGGCCCGCCACGGCGCCCCATGCCGCCAGACGCAGGGCATCCATGCCTCGGCCCAGCAAGCGGGCCGACAGCGCGAAACCGGCCAGCGCACCGCAGGCCATCAAGGCCGTCAGGGCGCTGGTGGCGCCCACGCTCAGGTGCAGGATCTCGCCGCCGTAGGGCTCGAGGATCACGTCCTGCATGTTGAAGGCTGCCGTGCCCAGGCCCACGGCCCACAGGTAGCGGCGCGCGCGCCCGTTGGAGAGAAAGCGCCGCCAGGCGTCCCTGAAGGCCGGCGCTGGCGCGCCGCGCAGCGCCGCCGCCCTTGCTGGATCGCGCGCCTCCTGCTTCCACAGCGCTACGCTGTTCACCACCATGGTGATCACGGCGGCGCCCTGCACCACCTGGATGAGGCGCTGCGGGGTGAACTCGGCCAGCAGCAGGCTGAAGAGGAAGCTCGATCCCAGCATGCCCGCCAGCAGCATCACGTACATGAGCGCCACCACCCGGGGCCGGGTGGCGTCGTCGGCCTTGTCGGTGGCCAGCGCGAGACCAGCGGTCTGGGCGGTCTGCAGGCCGATTCCCACCGTCAGGAAGGCGAGGCCGGCGGCCGCCTGTCCGAACCACGGCGGCGTGGGTACCTGCCCCTGTCCCGAGAGCACCAACAGGGCGAAGGGCATGATGGCGAGCCCGCAGAACTGCAACAGGGTGCCGGTCCAGATGAAGGGTACGCGCCGCCAGCCGAAGGCCGAGCGATGAGTGTCGGAGCGAAACCCCGTCAGGGCACGAAACGGCGCCGCCAGCAGTGGCAGCCCCACCATCAGCGCCACCACCCAGGCGGGTACCATCAGCTCGACGATCATCACCCTGTTGAGGGTGCCCACCAGCAGCGCCGTGGCCATGCCAACGGTCACCTGGAACAGCGACAGCCGCAGCAGGCGCGACAACGGCAGTCCCTCGCTGGCCGCATCCGCGAAGGGCAGGTATTCGAAGGGAATACGCCGCACCACAGTGGAGAAACGCGGCAGCCTCATGGGCGACGCCACTCCAGGGCCTGGGAGGTGTAGAAGCCGCACGCCACGCGGTGCGTGCGTCCCGGCCCCCATCCGCTCATGTCGGGATGGGTGCCCAGGGCGCGCAGCAGCGCCTGCTCGCGCACCGGTTCGATGCTCGGCGCGCGGTCGCCGCGGGGGAAAAGCCGCCCGGCCGCGTGCATGGCCGCCAGCAGCGCAGTGTGCGGCGCGAAGGTGAAGGCGATGGACGCCGCGGTACGTTCCGCCAGCCGCGCCACCGCCGCCACGGCGTCGGCGCAGCCGTAGTGGATGAGCGAATCCATGGCCACGCAGTGATCGAAGTAACCAAGGCGCGCGTCGAGCATGTCGCCGGTGCGAAACTCCACGCTGCCCCCGCCCAGCTCGCCCGGCTGGCGCTCGCGGGCCAGTTCCACCAGCGTGGGCGAGAGATCGATGGCCACCACCTGCGCGCCGCGGCGCGCCAGCTCCACGGCCAGGGCCCCGGTGCCGCAGCCCGCATCGAGAATGCGCCGGCCGGACAGATCGGGCGGTAGCCACGACAACAACGTGGCGCGCATCTGCTCGCGCCCGGCGCGCACCGTGGCGCGAATACGCGACACCGGCGCATTGGAGGTGAGCCGCGCCCAAGCCTCGGCCGCGGTGCGGTCGAAGTAGGTCTCGATCTGGTCGCGGCGGCGCTGGTAGGTGGCGGAGTGCATCAGTGGAACCCCAGCAAGTCGAAGATCTCGCGGTCGCGCAGGGGCGCCGGGGCGAGGGGCTCGGTGCCCTGCCACAGGGCTTCGGCGAGCCGCAGGTACTCCTCCTGCACCGCGGCCACCTCGGGCGAATCGTCCATCTCGAACAGCGTGGCCTTGCGCAACCGCGACTGGCGGATGGCGTCCAGGTCGGGGAAGCGCGCCATGGTGCGCAGCCCCGTGCGATCGTTGAACTTGTCGATCTGATCGGTGGCATTGCTGCGGTTGGCGATGACCCCGCCCAGGCGTACGGCGTAGTTTTTGGACTTCGCCTGGATGGCGCCCACGATTCGGTTCATGGCAAAGATCGAGTCGAAGTCGTTGGCGGTGACGATGAGCGCCCGGTTGGCGTGCTGCAGCGGCGCGGCGAAGCCGCCGCACACCACATCGCCGAGCACGTCGAAGATCACTACGTCGGTGTCTTCAAGCAGGTGGTGTTCCTTGAGCAGCTTGACCGTCTGGCCCACCACGTAGCCGCCACATCCGGTGCCTGCTGGCGGACCGCCCGCCTCCACGCACATGACGCCGTTGAAGCCGGTGTAGACGAAGTCCTCGGGGCGCAGCTCCTCAGAGTGGAAGTCCACCGACTCGAGCACATCGATCACCGTGGGCACCAGCCGCTTGGTGAGGGTGAAGGTGGAATCGTGCTTGGGATCACAGCCGATCTGAAGCACCCGCCGCCCCAGCTTGGAGAAGGCGGCCGACAGGTTGGAGGAGGTGGTGCTCTTGCCGATGCCGCCCTTGCCGTAGACGGCGAACACCTTGGCGCCCTCGATCTTGAGGTCGTCCATCTTCACCTGAACGCTGCCTTCGCCGTCAGGACGGGTGGGCAGTGGGCGGAAATGCGTGGCGGGCGCGTTCATGAAGCCTCCAGGTGAATGCACGGCGTGATCGGGTGACGGGTCATGCCGAGGCGGCCTCCGGGTAGACGCCCTCGAGCCGGTCCTCCAGCTCTTCGCCGGCGCGGCGCAGGGCTTCGAGCACGTCGGCTTCGGGGGTCCAGAACTCCCGTTGCGAAGCCTCCAGCAGCCGGCTCGCCATCTTCGCCGAGGCGCCGGGGTTGAGCCGTGCGAGCCGCTCGCGCATCTCGGGGTCGAGCAGGAAGGTCTGGGTGAGTTGCTGGTACACCCAGGGCTGCACCTGGCCGGTGGTGGCCGACCAGCCCATGGTGTTGGTGAGATGCGCCTCGATGTGGCGCACGCCCTCGTAACCGTGGGCGAGCATGCTTTCGTACCACTTGGGGTTGAGCATGCGGGTACGCGTTTCCAGGGCCACCTGCTCGCACAGGGTGCGCACCGTGCCCTCGCCACGGGTCTGGTCGCCGATGTAGACGGGGGCAGCCTGCGCACCCGGCCCCTGGGCGCGCTTCACGGCGCGGCTGATGCCGCCCAAAGTGTCGAAATAGGTGTCGATGGTGGTGACGCCCAGTTCCACCGAGTCGAGGTTCTGGTAGGCGAGAGCCACGCCAGAGAGCACGCTGTCCAGCAGAGCGGCGCGCTGCACCGGCCGGCCGCTTCGCCCGTAGGCAAAGCCCTTGCGGCGCGTGTAGGTCTCGGCCAGTTCGTCGGCGTCGTCCCAGCGGCCGTTGTCCACCAGCATGTTCACGTTCGAGCCGTAGGCGCCTTCCGCGTTGCCGAACACCCGAAGGGCAGCGGTCTCCAGATCGCAACCGTGGCGCGCCATGTGCGCCAGGCTGTGCTTGCGCACGAAGTTGAGTTCTTCGGGCTCATCGGCACCGGCGGCCAGAAAACAGGCCTCGGCCAGCATGCGCACCTGCAGCGGCAGGAGATCTCGGAAGATCCCCGACAGGGTGATCATCACGTCCACTCGCGGGCGCCCCAGCTCCTCGATCGGCACCAGTTGCGCGCCAGCGAGGCGGCCATAGCCGTCGAAGCGCGGGCGCGCGCCCAGCAGCGCAAGGGCCTGGGCAATGGGCCCCCCCTCGGACTTGAGGTTGTCGGTACCCCACAGCACCACCGCGATGGTCTCGGGGAAGGCATGGCCGTCGCGCTGGTGGCGCTCGATCAGCCGCTGGGCCTGGCGGGCGCCGTCCTGCACCGCGAACGCGCTGGGGATACGGAAGGGATCGAAGCCGTGCAGGTTACGGCCCGTGGGCAGCACCGCGGGCGTGCGCAGCAGGTCGCCGCCCGGAGCCGGGCGCAGATAGCGGCCATCGAGAGCCCGCAGCATGCCGGCGACTTCATGATCCCCGGCGATCAGCGTGTCCATGGCGACGAGTTCGTTCAACACCTCCACCGGCGCGCCCTCTCGTGCCGCGGCGTGGGGCGTCTCGCCCCGCACCAGCGCTTCAACGGCGGCGCGCGGCAGCTCCAGGCCGCGGCCGGCCTGCGCCGCCGACAGCAGCGTGTCCACCCGCTGGGCTTCACTTGGTGCGCGTCCCACCACGTGCAGACCATGGGGGATGAGCGAATACTCCAGTTCCAGCACGGCGTCTGTCAGGGCCTGCACCTTTGCATCCCAGGCCTGCGGTGGCCATGGCGGCGCGGCGGTTGCCAGTTCCACCTCGGCGGCCTGGGCCTGGATGAGCGCTGCGAGTTCTGGCCGCTCGTGGCAGGCGTCGGGCAGCAGGCCGCGCCAGCGTTCGATGGAGCTCTTCAGGTCCAGCAACCCGCGATAGAGCCCCGCCTGGGCCACCGGCGGGGTGAGGTAACTGATGAGCGTGGCGGCGGCGCGGCGCTTCGCGATGGCGCCTTCGGAGGGGTTGTTGGAGGCGTACAGGTAGAAGTTGGGCAGGTCGCCGATCAGCCGGTCGGGCCAGCACTTGCCCGACATTCCGGCCTGCTTGCCGGGCATGAATTCGAGCGCGCCATGGGTGCCGAAGTGCAGCACCGCATGGGCGCCGAAATCCTCGCGCAGCCAGCGATAGAAGGCCGAGAAGGCGTGGGTGGGGGCGAAGCCGCGCTCGAACAGCAGGCGCATGGGATCGCCCTCGTAGCCGAAGGCCGGCTGGATGCCCACGAACACATTGCCGAAGCGCTCGCCCAGAACGAAGATGGAGGAGCCATCGCTTTGCTGGCGCCCGGGTGCCGGACCCCACTGGGCCTCGATTTCGGCCAACCAGCGCTCACGGCGCACATGCTCGTCGGCGGAGATGCGTGCGTGCACGTTGGCGGCGGCACCAAAGCGGTCGGCGTTACCGCGGATGATGCGCTCGCGCAGCGCCTCCACGCTGTCGGGCACCTCCACTTCATAGCCCTCCCGGGCCATGGCCTTCAAGGTGTTGTGCAGCGACTCGAACACCGACAGGAAAGCCGCGGTGCCGGTGTTGCCCGCGTTGGGCGGGAAATTGAAGATAACCACCGCCACGCGCCGCTCGGCGCGCTGAGAACGGCGCAGCGACACCAGCTTTGCCACCCGCGCCGACAGCGCGTCGGCACGCTCCGGGCACACCTGCATGTCGTGGTTGTTATCGGCGGCTGCGAAATCGCAGCCGCGGGCACAACCGCCGCAGCGCGCATGGGTGCCTTCGGTGCGACCACCGTACACCATGGATCCGGTGGCGCCATCCAGCTCGGGGATCGCCACCATCATGGTGCTCTCCACCGGCAGCAGCCCGCGCTCCGAGCCGCCCCACTGCTCAAGAGTCTGGAATTCCACCGGCGTAACGGCCAGATAGGGCACATCGAGCTTTGCCAGCACTTCCTCGGCAGCGCGCGAGTCGTTGTAGGCAGGACCGCCCACCAGCGAGAAGCCGGTGAGGGACACCATGGCGTCCACCACCGGGCGGCCGTCACGCACGAAGTAGCGATCGATGGCGGGGCGGGCGTCCAGGCCGGTGGCGAAGGCTGGAATGACGCGCAGACCGCGCGCTTCGAGGGCAGTGATCACGCCATCGTAGTGGCCGCTGTTACCCGCCAGCAGGTAGGAGCGCAGCAGCAACAGCCCCACGGTGCCGTTGCGGCCGGCAGTGGCGGTGGAGGGCAGCGCGCCGTCATCGTCCGACATGCGGGCGGGCAGGCGCGGGTGATACACGCCCGTGTCGGGATACTCCATCGGGGCTTTCGCGGCCACGCGCCCACGCAAGGCGCGGCGCGGGCCGTCGGCGTAGCGGTCCACCAGGAATCGCACCAGGTTGGCCATGTTCTCCTCGGAACCGGCCAGCCAGTACTGCAAGGACAGGAAGTAGGCGCGCACGTCCTGGGCGGTGCCCGGAATGAAGCGCAGCAGCCGCGGGATACGCCGCAGCATGCGCATTTGCTGCGCGCCCTCGGTGCGGGTGGCACCGCGCTCGCCGGGCTTGCCGCGCAGGCGCTTGAGCAGCGCCAGGGGCCCCTTGACCTCGCCGTCCATGGTGAAACGGCCCATGCGCGTGAGACGCATCACCTCGGCGGCGCTCATGGCGCACACCATGGCGTCGCAGCTGGCGCGGCGCGCGCGCAGCGCGTCGATCACCGGCAGGAAGTGGTCTTCCATGAACAGCATGGTGACGATGACGATGTCTCCGGCGGCGATGTCCTCGCGGCAACGCGCCAGAGCTGCTGCATCGTCGCCCCACTCGGAGGCAGCGTGCACGGTCAGCGACAGGCCCGGAAAATCGCGCCGCAGCGCGCGGCGTGCGCGCTCGGTGGCGCTCACCACATGGCTGTCCATGGTGACCATCACGACGCGCACCGGCACGCTGTCAGCGGCCGAAGTGGGCTTTGGCATCGTAGAGCGTCTCCAGGGTGATGGTGCCGACGCCGCGCTCGTGGGCGAAGCGCTCGGTGTTGCGCCGGGCCTTGCCGCGCACGAAGAAGGGAATCTTTCGCAGCTCCTTCTCGGCGTCGGCGCTCCAGGGGATGTTGGCGTCGGTGGCGCTGGGCTCGGGCAGCACGGGCGACGGCGCGGCCGCGGCGCGAGGCGCCCCCAGGTGGGAAGGGGCGGCCTCGTCACCAAATTCGAAGTCACCGCGGAACATCTGCAGCAGGTGCTCTTCGAGACCCATCATGAGCGGATGCACCCAGCTGTCGAACAGCACGTTGGCGCCCTCGAAACCGTACACCGGGCTGTAGCGCGCAGGTACATCCTGCACGTGGATGGGCGAGGAGATCACCGCGCAGGGCACGCCCAAGCGCTTGGCGATGTGGCGCTCCATCTGCGAGCCCAGCACAAGCTCAGGGCTGGCGGCGGCGATGGCTTTTTCCACCTCAAGGTAGTCGTCGGTCACCAGCGGCTCGACGCCGTACCTGGCGGCTGCCTCGCGGACCTCGCGGGCAAACTCCCGCGAGTAGGTGCCCAGACCGGCCACGGTGAACCCCATTTCCTCGGTCGCCACCCGCGCAGCGGCCACCGCGTGGGTGGCATCGGCGAAGATGAATACCCGCTTGCCGGTGAGGTAGGTAGAGTCCACCGAGCGCGAGTACCACGGCAACCGCGATCGCGACGCGCCGGACTGCTCCCCCGCCAGCAGCGGCGCGGCGTCCACGCCCGCGAGCCCGGCCACCTCGGCGAGAAAGTCACGCGTGGCGCCCACACCCATGGGCACGGTGCGGGTGAAGGGCATGCCGAAGCAGCGTTGCAGCCAGGACGCCGTGGCGCGCGACACCTCGGGGTAGAGGTCCACGTTGAAGTCGGCCTCGGGCAGGCGGCGCACGTCGTCGGGGCTGGCGCCCAGGGGCAGCACGGCGTTCACCTCCACGCCCAGCAAGGCCAGCAGCCGGGTGACTTCGGTGACATCGTCACGGCAGCGGAAGCCGAGCGCCGTGGGACCCAGCAAATTGGCGCGCGGGGCTCGCGACGGGGGGCGCGCAGGGCGCGGGGCACCGGGGGCGGGCACCTGCTCGGCCAGCAGCGTGCGCACCAGTTGGTACAGCGTTTCCGAGGCGCCCCAGTTTTCCTTTTTGGAATAGGCAGGCAACTCGAGCGGCACCACGGGCACCGGCAGATCCATGCCGCGCACCAGGGTGCCCGCCTGGTCCTGGATGAGTTCGGCGGTGCAGGATTCGCCCACCAGTAGCGCCTTGGGCTGGAAGCGCTGCACGGCGTCGCGGGCGGCGCGGATGACGAGACTGGCGGTGTCGCCACCCAGGTCGCGGGCCTGGAAGGTGGTGTAGGTGACCGGCGGCCGGCGGTGGTCGCGCTCGATCATGGTGAACAGCAGGTCGGCGTAGGTGTCACCCTGGGGTGCATGCAGCACGTAGTGGACCTCGCGCATGGACGCGGCCACGCGCATGGCCCCCACGTGCGGCGGTCCCTCGTAGGTCCAGAGCGTGAGTTGCACCGCCCCCCCTACACCGCCAGCCGCGCGCGGCGCTGCAGCGGCCTTGCGAAGATCTCGGCCAGGTCGCCAGCCTGCTCGAAGCCGTGGATGGGCGTGAACACCAGTTCGATGGACCACTTGGTGGCGTAGCCGCGGGCCTCGAGCGGGTTGGCGAGCCCCAGGCCGCATACCGTCAGGTCGGGACGATCAACCGCCAGCCGGTCGAGCTGGCGCTCCACATCCTGCCCCTCGCTCAGACGCACCCCCGCGGGCAGCAGAGGCAATTCCGCGGCCACCATCTGCCGGTCGAGGTAGGGCGTGCCCACTTCCACGGGGACCATGCCCAGTTCGCGGGCGACAAACCGCGCCAGCGGAATCTCCAGTTGGGAATCGGGCAGAAAGCTCACGCGACGCCCCTGCAGGCGCTCGCGATGCGGTGCGAGCGCCCGTTGGGCGCGGGCCGCCAGGGGCTCCACCACGGCATGGAGACGATCCTGCGCCACGCCCCAGGCCCGCGCGGCAGCGCCCAGCCATGCGGCGGTGCCTTCGGCGCCAAAGGGATAGGGTGCCTCGATCAGTTCGGCGCCACGTGCGCACAGCGCGCGCACCGTTTCCCCGTTGAAGGGTTGCGCCAGCAGCAGCCGCGTGCCGGGGCCCACGCCCGGTAAGTCCGCCGCTCGGCGCGCCGGCAGGAAGCGCACCGAACCGATGCCGAGGGCTTCAAAGCTGCGGGCGAGCTGGTCTTCCACGATGTCGGCCACGCACCCCACCACCAGCAATTGCCGCGCGGTACTCTCCGCCATGAGGGGCACCAGCGCCTTCAGGGCGTTGTCCTCTCCCTGGGTGAAGGTGGTCTCGATACCCGAGCCGGAATAGTTGAGCACCCGCACGCGCGGGAACAACCGCGCGTTGAGCCGCTCGGCAGCCTTGGCGAGATCGAGCTTGATCACCTCCGAGGGGCAGGAGCCCACCAGGAACAGCGTGCCGATGTCGGGGCGTCTCTCCAGCAGCGACAGGCAAATGCGGTCGAGCTCATCGTTGGCATCCGCCAGCCCTGCCAAGTCGCGGTCGGTGAGGATAGCGGTGCCGAAGCGCGGCTCGGCGAAGATCATCACCCCCGCCGCCGACTGGATCAGGTGGGCGCAGGTGCGCGAACCCACCACGAGAAAGAAGGCGTCCTGCATCTTGCGGTGCAGCCAGACGATGCCTGTCAGGCCACAGAACACTTCGCGCTGGCCGCGCTCGCGCAGCACGGCCCCCTCGCCGCAGGCGCCAGCAGCGGGAGGAACGCTCAGGTCCGTCATTTGGCGAGTCCCAGGCCACCGCCAACCGCCACCGCTGTGGGCGGCGACACCTGGCGCCTCGCGGCGCGCAGCTTCAGGACAAACTGCGCTGCGTTGATTACGTAGGTAGCGTAGGCCGCCAGCGCCAGCAGCATCTGACCGCGCACGCCTAACGCACCGGCGGCAAGCGCAACGAGATAGGCCGTGTGCAAGGCCAGCACCAGCATGCTGAACACGTCTTCCCAGAAAAAAGCGCGTGCGAATAGGTATTGGCCAAAGACATCTTTCTCCCAGATCGCCCCAGTCACCATGATGGTGTAGAGCACGAGGGTCTTGATGATCACCGACACGGTGGCTGCCTGCTGGCCCTCGCCAAACCAGAGGAATCGCAGCACCAACGCCAGGCTCACCAGGAAAACCAGGAACTGAAGCGGGGCGAGCACTCCCTGCACGACTGTCCAGGTGGACGCATCGCGGCGCTGGCGCTCCTTAGGGGTGTAAAGCGGAGTGGACGCATGGTCCTGACGCCGGGGCACGGGGGCTTGTCTCCTTGCTGCCAACGGGCAAAAAGTAGACTCCTTCCGCCCGACTGTCAACTTGTCTTAACGTCAATCACGTTTGACAAACGTCAGTCGTTCATGCTTTAAATCACCCCCACGCGCATCCAGCCCTTTGGATTTGCCCCGCGTAATCGTCCGCGTCCGGTTCTGGCGGTTGCGCAACTGGCAGACCGATCCCGTGCCGACGCGCCGTGATGGACACGCGTTGCCGTTGGGAGGATGGGACCAATGACGGGAAATACGCCGCAGGTCGCCGATTGGGGTAGGGCCGAGGACGCAACCGGGTCACCACCCGATCGCGCCTCACAAGGGACGGGTACGCAAACGACGCCCGGCGCCCGCCTTCGCCGCCTGATGAATGCCATCGACTCCGAAGTGATTCCACGGCTGGTGCTCGCCCATCGCGACGGGGATCAGCTCAAGCCGTCGCCGCCATCCATGAACCTGGCGGCGCAGGTGGAAAATCTGCTGGCGCTGTTGCTGGCCGACCGGACCGATGCCGTCATTTCCCATCTGCGCGCCCTGCGAGACGAAGGATCGAGCATCGAGGCGATGTACCTGGACATCCTGGCACCCTTGGCGCGCCGCCTTGGCGAACTTTGGCTCAGCGACCAGTGCGATTTCGCGCGGGTCACGCTGGGCATGCTGGGCGTGCAGCAAGCCATGCGTCATTTCTCCCTGGAGTTCCGCGGGAAACCTTGCGCCACGCTGCCGCAACAACGTGCGCTGCTGGCGGCAATGCCGGGCGAGCAGCACACTTTTGGCGTCTCCATGCTGGCAGAATTTTTCCGGCGGGACGGCTGGGACGTGGTGGAGGACCTGCCGCAATCGCAAAGCGACCTGCTCGATCGGGTGCGCAGCCAGCCCTTCCATGTGGTGGGACTGTCGCTGTCACGCGACGGAGCCCTCGGGGCGCTGGCGGGGACGATCCGGGCCATCCGTCGCGAATCCTGCAACCCTGCGGTGGCCATCATGGTGGGCGGTGCCGCCTTCGCCGGCCATGCCCGGCGCGCGGCCCGGGTCGGGGCGGATGCCACGGCGCTGGATCCGCGCCAGGCGGTACGGCGGGCGAGGAACCTGCTCATGCTGCTGTCGGCTGAACGATGATCGCGCCGCCGGCTGTGTCACGACTCTCGCACTCACCTGCCGGGCACACGGCAACCACCCGGGCAGCTGCGTGAATCCCTCTCGCGCGCGACCCAAGTCGCTCGGTGGCCTCGACGCCGAGGCGGCGGCTGCGCTGGTGGCGGTCAGCGCTGACATTACGCTGGTCATCGGCGCGGACGGCATCATCGAGGACATGTCGCTGGGCAGCGAGGAGGCGGAGGGCACGGGACTGCAGCGGTTGCGGGGTAAAGCCTGGGTGGACACGGTAACCCCCGAAAGTCGTGGCAAGGTGGAGGCGCTGCTGCGCGATGCGGGCAGCACCAGCGCCACGGGCTGGCGCCAGGTGAACCACCCCTCGGAGGGCGGCCCCGATGTGCCGGTTCTCTACTCCGCGATCCGGGTGGGCCGCGACGGCCGCATCGTGGCTGTGGGCCGCGACCTGCGCGCCATCGCCGCCCTGCAGCAGCGGCTGCTGGATGCCCAGCAGTCGATGGAGCGCGACTACTCCCGATTGCGGCATGTGGAGACCCGCTATCGCCTGTTGTTCCAGATGACGGCCGAGCCGGTACTGATTCTCGACGCCTCGTCGCAACGGGTCATGGAGGCCAACCCGGCTGCGCTGCAGTTGTTTGGAGGGGAGGCATCGAGGGTGGTGGGACACGTGTTCCCGATCCCCGGCACCTTCGAGGCCGAGGGAAACCCGTCCCTGGAGGCGCTGTTATCGGGGGTGCGTGCCTCCGGCCGCGGCGAGAGCGTACATCTGCGCCTGGCAACCACGAGCCAAGCCTTCAATGCCTCGGCAATCCTGTTCCGGCAGGACTCCGGCGCCCTGCTGCTGCTAAGGCTCGCGCCGGTGGGCAGCATGTCCACTTCAACCACCATCTCCGACGCCCGCTGGCAACTGCTCAAGGCGGCCGAACTCTCGCCGGACGCCTTCGTGGTGATCGGGCCCGATGGTAGGGTCCTCACGGCCAACATGGCCTTCCTCGACCTCGCACAGCTGGCCACGGAGGAGCAGGCCCGCGGCGAGGCGCTCGATCGATGGCTTGGGCGACCCGGGGTTGACCTCTCCGTGCTGATGGCCAACCTGCGCCAGCATGGGGCGGTGCGGCTGTTTCCCACCACGGTTCGCGGCGAATTCGGTTCCACCGCCGAGGTGGAAATCTCGGCGGTGCGGGTGCTCAATGGCGAGCAGCCCTGCTTTGGCTTCACCATCCGCAACGTGGGCCGCCGCCTTGGGGCCGATGCACCACGGGCAGCACGCCAGTTGCCCCGGTCGGTGGAGCAGCTCACCGAACTGATCGGCCGTGTGTCGCTCAAGGACCTGGTGCGCGAGACCACCGACGTGATCGAGCGTCTGTGCATCGAAGCCGCCCTGGAACTCACCGGGGACAACCGAGCCTCGGCGGCGGAAATGCTCGGCCTGAGCCGGCAAAGCCTCTACGTGAAGCTGCGCCGCTACGGACTGGTGGACGCAGCCGCCGACCCGGAAGATTGACCTTGTTGTAAATCTGGATTGACACTCTGGCGCGTCAGTCTTACGGTTGCACCATGCGCACTTCCGTCGCCACCACGCTTCCTGCCCGCCCGGCGCCCGGTGCAGTGCTGGAACTGCTCAAGCCGATCACATGGTTTCCGCCCATGTGGGCGTTCGCCTGCGGCGCCGTGTCCTCGGGGCAGCCTGTGGCCGGGCGTTGGCCACTGGCGGCGGCAGGCGTGATGCTGGCCGGCCCTCTGGTGTGCGCCACCAGTCAGGCGGTCAACGACTGGTTCGACCGGCACGTGGACGCCATCAACGAACCCCGGCGGCCCATTCCCTCGGGACGCATCCCAGGGCAATGGGGCCTGGCCATCGCAGTGCTCTGGACGCTGCTGTCGCTGGCGGTAGCAGCCTCCCTCGGCCCGCTGGTGCTGGGGGCCGCGGCGCTGGGCTTGGCGCTGGCCTGGGCCTACAGCGCGCCGCCGTTGCGCCTTAAGCTCAACGGCTGGCTGGGTAACGCCGCCGTGGGGTTTTCCTACGAAACCCTGCCCTGGATCACGGGTGCGGCGGTCATGGCGGGCGGCGCGCTTGCCGACGGGCGCATCGCCGGTCTGGCGTTGCTCTACGGGTTGGGCGCCCATGGCATCCTGACCCTCAACGACTTCAAGGCCATGGCGGGAGACGCCCAGATGGGCGTGCGCTCCCTGCCGGTGCGGCTGGGCGCGGACCGCGCGGCACGGGTAGCCTGCATCGTCATGGCGGCGCCGCAGCTGGTGGTGATGGCGCTGCTGCTGTCCTGGGGGCAGATGGGCCACGCCCTTGCGGTGGCCGCCCTGGTGGCGGGACAGGGGGTGATGATGCGGCGCTTCCTGGCCCGGCCCGTGGAGCGCGCCCTGTGGTACAGCGGCTTCGGCGTGCCGCTGTATGTGAGCGGGATGATGGTAAGCGCCTTCGCCCTGCGGGGCCTGCTGGCATGACCGCCGCGGCGCCCGCGCTTGGCTGGCTTGGCATTGTCCGGCTTGGCCTGGTGCAGACCGCGCTCGGAGCCATCGTGGTGCTCACCACCTCCACCATGAACCGGGTGATGGTGGTGGAACTGGCCCTGCCCGCCATGCTCCCGGGCGCCCTGGTTGGTCTGCACTACGCCATCCAGTTGCTGCGCCCAAGGCTTGGCTATGGGTCGGATGTGGGTGGCCGCCGCACGCCCTGGATCGTGGGTGGTATGGCTGTCCTCGCCGCGGGTGGCGTGCTCGCGGCTCTCGCCACCGCCTGGATGACCACCCAGCGCAGCGCGGGCGTGGCGCTCGCCGTGGCGGCCTTCTGCCTCATCGGCGTGGGGGTGGGCTCAGCCGGCACTTCGCTGCTGGTGCTGCTGGCCAAGCGCACGGCACCGCAGCGCCGGCCAGCCGCTGCCACCATCGTGTGGATCATGATGATCGCCGGCTTCGCCGTCACTGCCGGCGTGGCAGGCCACTTTCTGGACCCGTACACCCCCGCGCGCCTGGTGGGCGTGACGGCGGGCGTGGCCGCCGTTGCGCTGGTGATGACCTTGCTGGCGGTGGCCGGCGTGGAAGGCGCCGCCGTGCCGGGCCCGACCCAGGCATCCCGCCCCCCGGCCTTTCGCCAGGCCTTCCGCCAGGTGTGGGACGAGCCGCAGGCGCGGCGCTTCACGGTGTTCGTGTTCGTTTCCATGCTGGCCTACAGCGCCCAGGACCTGATCCTGGAGCCCTTCGCAGGCACGGTGTTCGGTTTTTCCCCGGGCGAATCCACACGCCTGTCGGGCGTTCAGCACGGCGGGGTGCTGGTGGGCATGGTGCTGGTGGCCCTGGTGGGACGCGTGCCGGCGCTGCGCCGCTTCGCCGCCATTCATTACTGGACCATCGGCGGGTGCGTGGCCTCGGCACTGGCGCTGGCCGGTCTGGCGGCGGCGGCTGCCGTGGGGCCGGCTTGGCCGCTGCGTGCCACGGTGTTCCTGCTGGGCGCCACCAATGGCGCCTTTGCCGTGGCTGCCATCGGTTCGATGATGTTGCTGGCCGACCAGGGTACCCAATCGCGCGAGGGAGTGCGCATGGGCCTGTGGGGAGCGGCCCAGGCCATCGCCTTCGGGGTGGGCGGCTTCCTGGGAACCGCGGCGATCGACACAGCACGCGCATTGCTGGGCGCGCCGGCGGCCGCCTACGGCACGGTGTTTGCCGCGGAGGCAGCGCTGTTCATGGTTTCTGCAGTGCTGGCGGCACGCGTGGGCAAGGCGCGTGAAGCGGGTACGGATGCGCGCATCGGGCGCAGTGACGCCCTTGCCCCAAGCTAGGGTGGAGGTTGACCAAATGGCAGACCCGCAAACCTGGGATGTGGTGGTGATCGGCGGCGGACCTTCCGGCGCCACGGCAGCCAGCGATCTGGCGCGGCGCGGACGCAGCGTCGTGCTGCTCGACCGAGCCGGACGCATCAAGCCCTGTGGCGGCGCGGTGCCGCCGGTGCTGCTGCGCGAGTTTGCCGTGCCCGAATCACTCTTGGTGGCCAAGGTGCGCTCAGCCTGCATGGTGGCACCCTCGGGCCGTCGCGTGGACATGCCCATCGACACGGGCGGCTTCGTGGGAATGGTGGACCGGGAGGCGTTCGACGAATGGCTGCGCCAGCGGGCAGCGGGTAGCGGTGCCGAGCGCCGGACCGGCACCTTCCAGCGCATCACCCGTGACGATGACGGCACAGCGCGCGTGCACTTCCAGCCAAAGGCAGGCGGCGAGGTGGTGTCAATACGCGCGAGGACGGTAATTGGCGCCGATGGCGCCGCCTCGGCGGTGGCGCGGGACTACATCCCTTGCGGCAAGGATAGGGTGTACGTCTACGCGTACCACGAAATCGTGCGCTCGCCGCGCTCGGCCGGACAGGGCTTCGACCCGGCGCGCGCCGATGTCTACTACCAGGGCCAGCTCTCGCCAGACTTCTACGGCTGGATCTTCCCCCACGGCGACACCACCAGCGTGGGTACCGGCACCGCCGAGCGTGGCTTTTCCATCCGCAACGCCACCACCGAACTGCGCCAGGCGGCGGGACTGAGGGATTCGGAGACCCTGCGCCGCGAAGGCGCGCCGATCCCACTCAAACCCCTCAAGCGCTGGGACAACGGGCGCGACATCGTGCTTGCCGGCGATGCCGCCGGTGTGGTGGCGCCTGCCTCGGGCGAGGGCATCTACTACGCCATGGCAGGCGGGCGGCTGGCGGCGGAGGCCGTGGAACAGTTCCTCGCCACGGGCGAGGCTGCCGCTCTGGCCATCGCGCGCAAGCGCTTCATGCGCGCCCACGGCCGGGTGTTCTGGATCCTGGGCATCATGCAGCGCTTCTGGTACGTGAACGACCAGCGCCGCGAGCGCTTCGTGAGCATTTGCGCCGACCGCGATGTGCAGCGGCTCACCTGGGAGTCATACATGAACAAGAAGCTCACCCGCAAGAGCCCCATGGCGCACGTGCGAATCTTCTTCAAGGACCTCGCCCACCTGGTGGGCATCGTTTCGCCCTGACCGGACCGGCGAGGCCATGGCCGAACTGTTCGCTTCCGGCCGGGCCATCGACCTGATCCTCGCGGGCATCGTTCTGGAAGCGCTGGCGCTCTACGCACTGGGGCGTGCACGCCGAGCAGGTGGACTGCGGATCGCGGACTGGCTGCCCAGCCTCGCCTCGGGCGCGCTATTGATGCTTGCCTTGCGCTTCGCCATTGCCGGCGCGCCCTGGTCCCTGTTGTCGCTGCTGCTGCTGTGCTCGGGAGGCATGCATGCGGCCGACCTCTGGTTTCGCCACCGCACCCGCCTACGCCTGCAGGCCGCCGCGGGTTCCACCGGTAGCGCTTAGCACAGCGCACTGTCTGGCGGTGCACGAAGCCCGCTCGTAACATCCAGGTTTTCGGGCCAGTTTCGGGAATCACTCATGGCCGTCAGTCCACTGCCACCCCTATCGCCAACGCCCCCAGCCGTGCGTGGGGCGGGGTTCATCCCGGCATTCGTGCCGCCGACGGTTCCGGCGTCCCCCGAGGTGAACTTCACCCGCCTAGTGGAATCGGCGCGCGCCACTGGCGCACCGCTGCCCGCCCGGGGCCTGGAAGGCGCAGTTCCTCAACCCGACGGACTGTCACTGCTGGACCGAGCGCTGGTCCGCGATCTCGTGGCAGGCTTCGAGCGGGTCAGCGGCGCCCTTGGCGCCATGGGTGCCTCACCCGCGTTTCTGGGCAATCTCGGAGCCGAAGGCACCCTCGGCCGCGCCGGTCTGCCCGATGCGTTGCGCAACCTCGGCACCCGTGAGGCCGTGGCTCTTTACGCCAGCCTATCCTCTCTGGGTAGCGCGTTGCAGGCCATGGCATCAGACGGTGGTCTCAGCATGGGGTCGCTGCTGGACGTTTCGGTCTGAGGCGGTACCCGCCAGGGCTTGAGCCCTGTGCAGTCCGTCAAATCAGCAACCCGGCAAGACCCGCCACCAGCACCACCGCCAGCAGCACACTGCCGCGCAGGCCGCGCGGGGCGGTATTGTGAGAGAGAGCGGCGCTCTGGCGCTCGCGTTGTTCCAGCCAGACAAACCAAGCCAATTCCTTCATGGGACTCTCCAGCGGAAGCCCGTCGCGCAATGGACGGCTCCGGAGCTTGCAAGCGCGTGACGACCCGCATGCGCCACAGCAGGGCGCAGGGTGACAGGCTACGAAGATCGAGGGGCGCCGGCGGCGGCCCTGGACGCGGTGCGGGAGAGCGTCCCTAGAGGGGGGACAGGGAGTCGGGTACCAGACGGCTTGGGGAGTTTTCGCAGGTCATGCAATACCTCCTTGCGCTTGCAGAAGCGGGCACTAGTAATGGGCCCTGGTTGGACCGGACACAAGCGTGATGCCGTGCCCAGTAACGGAATAAGCGCCAGCGGTTGCCGCAAGCACCCAATCGAAACGCTCTGCGTATTCTGCCCGTAAGACGGGGCGGCGCCAAGTCCAGCCCGGAGCTTTGCTAGCCCAGGGCTTCAATCCCAGCGATCATCGCGCACCCGCACCATTCCGGCCTGCACTTCAACAGGAAACACAGCGGCGGGTTCGAAGGCCGGAGCGCTCAAGGCCTCGCCGGTGCGGATGGAGAACTGCGCGCCGTGGCGCGGGCAAATCACCCGCTCGCCCTGCACGCAACCGCCGGTGAGCGTGCCGCCATCGTGGCTACAGGCGTTTTCCAGCGCGAAGTAGCCATCGTCCAAAGCGAACACCACGATGGACGTGCCATCGGCGTCCACCTCCCGCTGAGTGCCAGGCGGGAACTGGTCCACCGGCGCCACATCGATCCAGCCCGACACGGCCCCCCCTAGACAGGCACCACTTCCAGGTCGGGATCCACCTGGCGCACCAGGCCTTCGATGCCGGCCAGGGTGCCCGACAAGGAGCTTGGGCAACTGCCACAGGCGCCCTGGTAGTGCACATGCAGTTCATTGCCCTCCAGGCCGACGATGTATACATCGCCACCGTCGCCCTGCAGATACGGGCGCACGCGCTCATCGAGCAACTCGCTGATGGCCACCAGCTTGTCCCGTTGTTCGGGGGTGAGATTCGGGTTGTCCAGTAGCGCGCTGCTGGCGGCGCCGTACTGCGCGGAACCGTCCTCAGCGGTGGGCGCTTCGCGGATCGGCACGGCCACCTCTTTCATGAGCTTCGACCACTCCGCTTCGCCGTCCTGGGTGACGGTGATCCAGTTATCCACGTAAAACACGCTGGTCACATGGGCGATGGCGAAAATCGCCTTGGCCAGCGGATCCGATTCAGCCTCCTGCGGGGAATCGAAGGAGCGCGCCACGCCCCAGGACAACGGCTCCTTGAGCACGAACTTCATGGCGTTGGGATTCGGCGTGCGTTCGACTTCGGCGATCTTGGGCATGGGTGGCAAGGATGCTGGACGCGCATCCCTCTCTCAGTGGGTTGCCGGGTCGGCTGGGTCCTGGTCGCCCTCGGTCGAGGCGGTGCCTTGCTGGCGGAATGCGGCGTGCAGGGTGTGCCAGGGCAGCACCGCGCACTTCACCCGCGAGGGCAAGTCCTTGACCCCCGCGAACACGGCGAGCCGCCCCAGGTGATTTGGCTGCGTCGCAGGATCAAGCGCTCCGGTGACCATGCCACGGAACTCTTCGATCAGCGCCTGCGCTTCGGCCACGGGCCTGCCCTTGACGTTGGCGGTCATCATGGACGCCGAGGCCTTGCAAATGGCGCAGCTCTCGCCCTCGAAAGCGATTTCTGCCACCCGGTCGGCATCCACCCTGAGGGAAAGCCAGATGTGGTCGCCGCACAATGGATTGAGCCCTTCGGCGCGGTGCGTGGGCGCACCGAGCGCGCCGTAATTGCGCGGCTTGCGGTTGTGATCGAGGATCACTTCCTGATAGAGCTGCTTGCTGTCGGCCACGCCCGGCGCCTCAAGCGAACAGCTTCTGGATGCGCCGTAGGCTATCCACGAGCGCGTCCGCTTCCTCGAAGGTGTTGTAAAAGGCGAAGGAGGCACGCACGGTGCCGGGGATTCGAAAGCGCTGCATCACCGGCTGGGCGCAGTGGTGCCCGGTACGCACGGCAACGCCGTCTTCGTTGAGCAGCGTGCCCACATCGTGGGGATGCACCTCACCCAGGTAGAAGGACAGCACCGCCGCCTTGTGCCGCGCCGTGCCGTAGATGCGCACGCCGGGAAGCGCGGCCACCCGCTCGGTGGCGTAGGCGAGCAGCGCCTGCTCATGCGCGGCGATGGCCTCCAGGCCGATGCCGCGCACATACTCGGCTGCCTCGCCCAGCGCGATGGCCTGGGCGATGGGCGGCGTCCCGGCCTCGAACTTGAAGGGAATCACGTTGTAGGTGGTTTTCTCGAAAGTCACCGACAAAATCATGTCGCCACCGCCGCGGAAGGGCTTCATGCGCTCCAGCCACTCGGCCTTGCCGTAGAGCACTCCGATGCCAGTGGGGCCATAGAGCTTGTGGCCAGTGAAGGCGTAGAAGTCGCAGTCCAGCGCCTGTACGTCCACCGGCATGTGCTGCACCGCCTGCGCGCCGTCGATCATGATGGGCACGCCGTGGGCGTGGGAGATGCGCACCATCTCGTCCACGGGGTTGACGGTTCCCAGCGCATTGGAGACGTGCGTGACCGACACGAACTTGGTGCGCGGTGTGAACAGTTTTTCGTATTCGTCCATCAACACCGTGCCGGTGTCGTCGATGGGCACCACCCTGAGCTTCGCTCCCTTCTCCTCGCACAGCATCTGCCACGGAACGATGTTGGCGTGGTGCTCCAGGTGGGTGATGATGATCTCGTCGCCCTCGCCGATGAAGGCGCGGCCGAAGCCATGGGCCACGAGGTTGATGGCGTCCGTGACGTTGGACGTGAACACGATCTCGCGGTCGGACAACGCGTTCAGGAATCCCTGCACGCGATGGCGCGCCTCCTCGTAGGCGGCCGTGGCCCGCTCCGAGAGCGTGTGCACGCCGCGGTGGATGTTGGCATGCTCGTGGGTCTGGTAGCGCACCAGGCGGTCGATGACACGCTGGGGCATCTGGCTGCTGGCGCCGTTGTCCAGGTACGCCAGCGGCTTGCCGTGGGGGTGGACGTTGGCGAGGATGGGAAAGTCGGCGCGTAGCCGCTCCACGTCCAGGGACGCTGTGGGTTTGCCGGGCGAGAGTACGGGGGCGTTCATCGGACGATCTCCGTGTTGCCGGTGCGGGCAGTGAGCGTTTCACGCAGACGCGCCACCACCGAGGGCAGCGCGATGCGGTTCACGAGCCCGGCGGCGAAGGCGTAGGTGAGCATGGCGCGCGCGGCCGATTCGGACAGGCCCCGGCTGCGCAGGTAAAAAACTTCCTCCGCTTCGAGTTGCCCCACGGTGGCGCCGTGGGCGCACTTCACGTCGTCGGCGAAAATCTCGAGCTGCGGCTTGGCATCCACGCGCGCCTTGTCCGACAGCAGCAGGTTGCGGCTTTGCTGTGCGGAGTTGGTGCGCTGGGCGCCCTCGCGCACCAGGATGCGGCCATTGAACACGGCGTGGGCGCCGTCATCCACGATACAACGGTGCTCCTGGCGGCTGGAGCCGTCGGCTGCGGCGTGGTCGATGAAACTGTGGGTGTCGGCCAACTGCCGGCCGGCGAGCAGCGCCAGACCGTCCAGTTCGCACCGTGCACCCGGCCCCGCCTGGGTGAGGTGCAAATCCAGCCGCGAGATGCGCGCCCCAAAGGCCACGGCCAAAGCCCCGTATTGGGCATCGCGATCCAGCCGCACACCGGTAGTGCCGATGTGAAAGGCATTCTTGCTGTCGTGTTGAAGCCGCATGTGCCGCACCCGGGCCCCAGGGCCGGCTACCACCTCGGCCACGACGTTGACGCCGTAGGTGTCCTGGTGAACAGCCACGTAATCCTCCACCAGCACCAGCTCCGATGCGGCGTCGGCGATCACCAGCAGGCGCGGGCTGACCGCCACGTCGGCCCGGGTACTCACGTACAGCACATGCACCGGCGGCACGCGCACGCCGCGCGGGGCATGCAGGAAAAGTCCGTCGTGCAGATAAGCGGTGTTGATGGCGGCGAAGGCGCTGCCGCCATTCGCCACACAGCCGCCCAGGTGGGCACGCACCAGTTCCGCGTGAGACTCCAGCGCCTCGGCGAGCGGCAACACCAGCGCCCCGCCCGCCTCCGCGAGCCGCGACAGCCGCGGGACGAAGTGGCCGTCCACGAAGGTAAGGCGCAGCGGCGCCTCGGCCACGTCGAAGGGCGCCAGCGACGCAGCATCCAGGGCGCCCGCCGCGACGGGCGCGCGAAATGCCAACCGGTACAGCGGAGAGAGGTCGGTGAAGCGCCAGTCCTCGTCCCGCGGGGTGGGCAGCGTCAACGCGTGGGCGCGCTCCAGGGCATCGGCACGCAACCCGTTAACCCAGCAGCCGGCGCGATGCTCCGGAAAAAGTTCGTGGCCCGACAACAGGCTGTCGAGCCAGGTGGATGCCACGGTGCTCATCAGGCGGCCCTGGCCTCCTGGGCAACCCAGTCGTAGCCGCGTCGCTCCAGTTCGAGTGCCAGTTCACGCCCGCCGGTCTTCACCAGTCGGCCACCTTCCATTACGTGGACGTAATCGGGCACCACGTAATCGAGTAGCCGCTGATAGTGGGTGACCAGCACCACCGCGTTGTCGGCCGAGCGCAGGGCGTTGATACCGCCGGCCACCACCCGCAACGCGTCGATATCCAGCCCGGAATCGGTTTCGTCCAGGAAGGCCAGGCTGGGCTCGAGCAGCGCCATCTGCAAAATCTCGTTGCGCTTTTTCTCTCCGCCCGAAAAACCTTCGTTCACGGAACGATCGAGAAACGCTGGGTCCATCTCCAGCAGCTTCATCTTGTCGCGCACGAAATCGTCAAATTCCAGCGGATCGAGCTCTTCGCGGCCACGCGCGCCCTGCACGGTGTTGTAGACGAGCCGCAGGAACTGGCCATTGGCCACGCCCGGCACTTCCACCGGATACTGGAAAGAGAGAAAGAAGCCGGCGCGGGCGCGCTCCTCGGGTTCGAGATCGAGCAGATTGGCGCCGAGGAAGGTGGCGCCGCCGCCGGTCACTTCGTAGGCGGGATGGCCCGCCAGCACCTTGGAGAGCGTGCTCTTGCCCGAGCCGTTGGGCCCCATGATGGCGTGCACCTCTCCGGCACGCACCGTCAGATCAATGCCCTTGAGAATGGTCTTGCCCGCCACGGTAGCGGTGAGCCCGTCCACGTGCAGCAATTCACGGCCAGGAGACTGGCTCATCCGACGCTTCCTTCAAGCTTGAGGCCCAGGAGGCGCCCGGCCTCCACGGCGAATTCCATGGGCAGCTGCGTGAACACGTCTTTCACGAAGCCATTGATGATCATCGACACGGCCTCCTCATTGCCAATGCCGCGGCTGGCAAAATAGAACAGCTGGTCCTCACCGATCTTCGAGGTGGTGGCCTCGTGCTCCACGCGCGCCGTGCTGTTCTGCACGTCGATGTAGGGAAACGTGTTGGCGCCGCAGCGATCGCCGATGAGCATGGAGTCGCACTGGGAATAGTTGCGAGCGCCCGCGGCCTTGGGGCCGATTTTCACCAACCCCCGGTAGGAGTTGTTGGATTCGCCCGCGGAGATGCCCTTGGAGACGATGGTGCTGCGGGTGTTGCGCCCCACGTGGATCATCTTGGTGCCGGTGTCGGCCTGCTGGCGGTGGTTGGTCAGCGCCACGGAGTAGAACTCGCCCACCGAGTTCTCGCCCAGCAACACGCAGGACGGATACTTCCAGGTGATGGCCGACCCCGTCTCCACCTGGGTCCAGGAAATGCGCGAGTTGACGCCCTGGCACAGACCGCGCTTGGTGACGAAGTTATAGATGCCGCCCACGCCGTTGGCATCGCCCGCATACCAGTTTTGCACGGTCGAGTACTTGATGTAGGCATTGTCCAGAGCCACCAGCTCCACCACCGCGGCGTGCAACTGGTTGGTGTCGAAGCGCGGCGCGGTGCAGCCCTCTAGGTAACTGACCTCGGCGCCCTCCTCTGCCACGATCAGGGTGCGCTCGAACTGCCCCGACTCCTGGGTGTTGATGCGGAAGTAAGTGGACAGCTCCATCGGGCACTTCACGCCCCGGGGGATGTAGACGAAAGAGCCATCGGTGAACACCGCCGAGTTGAGGGCGGCGTAGAAGTTGTCGGCAGCGGGCACCACCGTTCCCAGGTAGCGGCGCACCAGTTCAGGATGCTCGCGCACAGCCTCGGAGAAGGAACAGAACACGATGCCCACATCGGCGAGCTTCTGCTTGTAGGTGGTGGTGACCGACACGGAATCGAAAATCACGTCCACCGCCACGCCAGCCAGCGCAGCCTGCTCGTGCAAGGGCACGCCGAGCTTCTCGAAGGTGCGCCTGAGCTCCGGGTCGACCTCGTCCATGGAGGCGAGCTTGTTCTTGGGCTTGGGCGCCGAGTAGTAAATGATGTCCTGGTAGTCGATGGGCGGGTACTTCACATTCGGCCAGGCGGGCTCGGACAGGGTGAGCCAGTGCCGGTAGGCGGCCAGCCGGAATTCGAGCAGCCAGTCGGGCTCGTCCTTCTTGAGGGAGATCTGGCGGATCACCTCCTCCGACAGGCCCTTGGGCACTGTGTCGGATTCGATGTCGGTGACAAAGCCATGCTGGTAGGGCTGGTCGATGAGGTTTTGTAGCACCGTGCTCACGGCCGCACCCCCGCCGCCGCCGGATCAATGGTGAAGCTCTCGCCGCAACCGCAGGTGGCGCTCGCCCGCGGGTTGTCCACCTTGAAGACCTGCTTGAAGCCCTCACGCACGAAGTCCAGCGTGGCGCCGTCCAGATAGGCAAAGGCCTCCGCCGGTACCAGGACCGTGGCCCCGAGCTCCTCGAAACAATGCTCCCCCTCGGCAGCCTGCGAGGCCGCCTCGAAAGTGTAGGTCAAGCCCGAGCAGCCCACCTGCTTCACACCCAGGCGCAAGCCCAGGCCACCCCGGCCCTTGACGATGGTTTCGCGAATGCGGCGAGCCGCACTCTCCGTGAGATGAATGGCCAACTCGGATTTCCTCCAGAAACGACGCCCTGTCAGGCGGTGAGCGCCGCGCCGCCGCTTGCTGCGATGGAGCGCACGGCACGCACTGGCAGCTCCACTGGAGCAACGCCGGCAGCAGCCGCCGCACGCAGCGTGCGCTGCCGTGCCACCAGTTCAGAGAGCTTGACGTTGCGCAGATAATCGAAAATGCGGGCGTTGAGCGCCGACCAGAGGTCGTGGGTGAGGCATTTGTGGTCGTCGTGACAGTTTTCCAGACCGCCACACTGAGTGGCGTCAATGGGCTCGTCCACCGCGAGGATGATGTCCGCCACGGACACCTCGTCGGTCTTGCGAGCGAGCGTGTAGCCACCGCCGGGACCGCGGGTGCTGTTCACCAGTTGCTGGCGCCGCAGCTTGCCGAACAGCTGTTCCAGGTAGGACAGCGAGATTTTCTGGCGCTGGCTGATCTCCGCGAGGGTGACGGGCCCAGACCCGTCGCGCAGAGCGAGATCGATCATTGCGGTGACAGCAAACCGGCCTTTGGTGGTGAGTCGCATGGTTGCCTCATGGAAAAAATCATTTCAGGGGTTCCTGGCAACCCATCTTATAAGTTGATGGTTTTTGTCAACAATCCGAATCCTAGTAAACCCAAGCGATCCGGTCAACAATCCTCGGAGTAGGTACCGCACCCGGGAGTTCCCGGCGATGCGGTTGGTTGCGCAGAGCCACGGACTGGCAAGCAGCGCCAGTCAGGCCGCCGGACGGGACCGGTGCAACTCCGCCTGCAAGGCTTCGATGCGACGTTGTTGCTCGGCCGCCTGCTCCATGAGGCCCTGGACCACCTTCACCAGCGGGTCGTTCATGTCATTGCTAACGCCGTAAGCGGCAAAGCCCTCAGGCGGGCTCTGCGGGCGTTCGGCGCCATCGTCCAGGATGCGCGCCGGGATACCCACGGCCGTGGCCCCAGCAGGCACGTCCTTCACCACCACGGCGTTGGAGCCCACCTTGGCGTTGTCACCCAGGGTAATGGGACCCAGCACCTTGGCGCCGGCGCCGATCACCACACCGCGGCCCAGGGTGGGATGGCGCTTGCCCTTGTTCCAGGTGGTGCCGCCAAGGGTTACACCGTGGTAGAGCGTGCAGTCGTCGCCGATTTCCGCCGTCTCGCCGATCACCACGCCCATTCCGTGATCGATGAAGAACCGCCGCCCAATGCGCGCGCCAGGGTGAATCTCGATGCCCGTAAACCAGCGCCCCAGATGGGCGAGCCAGCGCGCCAACCACTTGAGGTTCCACTGCCACAGGCGATGGGCCGCACGATGCACCAGCATGGCGTGAAAACCGGGGTAGCAGGTGACCACCTCCCAGGTGGAGCGCGCCGCCGGGTCACGGTCGAAAACCACGCGGATCTCTTCGCGGAGGCGGGCAAACATGGCGATGGTCAGGGCGGACGGCGGCAGCGCGGACTGCGGACGGTAGCGAGTCGATGGCTGGCCGTCAACCGGCCGGCGCCACGCTCAATCCCCCGTGGCGCGCCGCAGCACCTGCTTGAGGAATCCGCGTACCACATTCACCTCCTCCTCCTCGAGCGCAGCGCGGGCCACCAGCCTGCGCAACCGCTCGCGCAGCTTCTTCGGGTGGGCCGGGTCGAGGTAACCCAGCGCCACCAGCACCTCCTCCAGATGCGCATGCAGGCGCTCGATGGATTCATGGCTGGCGGGCAGGGGCAAGTCCGTGGCAGGCAACGGTGCGCCCGCGGCCATGCGCAACTCATAGGCGAACACCTGCACCGCGGCCGCCAGGTTCAGAGAGGAATAGTCGGGATTGGCAGGAACATGGGCCAGCAGGTTGCAGCTCATAACCTCCTCGGCCGAGAGACCGTCCTTCTCGGTGCCGAACACCAGCGCCACCTCCGCCCCGGCACGCGCCACCGCCACGGCCCGGGCAGCGGCTTCGCGGCAATCCACCATGCCATGGGTCATGGCGTACCCATGACTCACCGTGGCCACCGCCAGCGACGTGCCTTCCAGCGCCTGGGGCAGGCTGGCGCACACCGCAGCGGCGTTCAGCACATCGAGCGCATTGGAGGCGCGGGCGTCGGCCTGCGGATCGGGGAAACGGCGCGGATTCACCAGCACCAGGCGCGTCAGGCCCATGGTCTTGAGGGCCCGAGCGGTGGCGCCCACGTTGCCAGGGTGGCTGGGGTGCGAGAGGACCACACGGATGCGTTGCAGTGGATCGGGCATTGGCATTTGTGTCAGCGCGAACGCGAGCTGCACAGCGTCGGGGCGCAACCGACACCTTCGGCTAGAATTGCGCCCTGTTTCCTCACCGGGCGCCCACGCACCATGCATCCCATGCTCAACACTGCGGTCAAGGCCGCGCGCCGGGCAGGCAGCATCATCAATCGCGCCTCGGACAACCTGGATGCGCTCACGGTACGCCACAAGTCTCTCAATGACCTGGTGTCAGAGGTGGACCGCGCCGCGGAGGAAGCAATCATCGACGTGATCAGGGGAGCGTACCCGGAGCATGCGATGTTAGCGGAGGAGAGCGGCGAGAGCGGCGCGTCGGACCACTTGTGGATCATTGACCCGCTGGACGGCACCACCAATTTTCTGCACGGCTTTCCCGTGTACTGCGTGTCCATCGCCATGACCTACAAGGGCGTGCTCACCCACGGCGTCATTTTCGATCCGGTGCGCAACGACCTTTTCACCGCATCGCGCGGCGCCGGGGCGTTCCTGAACGACCGCCGCATGCGCGTCTCGAGACGCGAGAAGCTCATCGACGGCCTGATAGGCACGGGCTTCCCCTTCCGCGAGCAGGCCCATACCGATGCCTACGTCGCCATGATGAAGGAGTTCATGCACAAGACCGCGGGCATCCGCCGCCCCGGCGCGGCGGCGCTGGACCTGGCCAACGTGGCGGCGGGTCGCCTGGACGGCTTCTGGGAAATCGGCCTGCAGCCCTGGGACATGGCTGCCGGCGCGCTCATGATCCTCGAGGCCGGCGGGCTGGTGGGCGACCTGGAGGGCAACGACGGCTTCCTGCGCAAAGGCCAGATCTGCGCAGCCAATCCCAGGCTCTTTCCGCAGATGCTGGCGGTGATCGGCGCCCACCTGCCCGCCTCCTTGCGCGGCTGAGCCAACGCCTGCCCATCGTGGGAACAACCGCCGTGAGCGCCCAGCACACGCCGGTCATGCAGCAGTACCTGCGTTTCAAGGCCGAGCACGCCGACAAGCTGCTGTTTTTCCGCATGGGCGACTTCTAC
This sequence comes from Rhodocyclaceae bacterium, assembly GCA_020248405.1. Taxonomy (GTDB): domain Bacteria; phylum Pseudomonadota; class Gammaproteobacteria; order Burkholderiales. The sequence continues at coordinate 127,739 of JADCHQ010000006.1, forward strand.
GAGCTGTTTTTCGAAGACGCCGAGCGCGCCGCGCGGCTGCTGGACATCACGCTCACCCGCCGCGGCCAATCAGCGGGCGCACCCATCCCCATGGCGGGTGTGCCTTTCCACGCCGCCGAGCAATACCTGGCGCGGCTGGTGAAGGCAGGCGAGTCGGTGGCCATCTGCGAGCAGATCGGCGACCCCGCCACGGCCAAGGGGCCGGTGGAGCGGCGCGTCACGCGCATCGTCACACCCGGCACACTCACCGACGCGGCGCTGCTGGACGAGCGCCGCGACAATGTGCTGCTGGCCATCGCCCACGGCCGCGGGCAACTGGGTCTCGCGGCACTATCCCTTGCCTCGGGCCAGCTGCGCGCGCTCGAGATCGACGCCACCGCCCTGGGCGCAGAGCTGATGCGCATCGCGCCCGCGGAGATCCTGCTGGCCGGCGACGACGCCCTTGGCCCCGTGGACGCCTGTGGCGTGCCGGTTCAGCGTCTGCCCGCCTGGCACTTCGACGCGCCGGCGGGACGGCGCGCGCTGTGCGCGCAGTTCGGCACCCGCGACCTGGCGGCCTTCGACGCCGAGCACCTGGAGGCCGCCCTGGGCGCTGCTGGCGCGCTGTTGCAGTACGCCCGCGCCACCCAGGGTGGCGACCTGGCCCACGTGCGCGCGCTCACGGTGGAGCGCGGCGAGGACCTGGTGATCCTCGACCCCGCCACGCGACGCAACCTCGAGCTCACCGAAACGCTGCGCGGCGAGCCCGCGCCCACGGTGCTGTCGGTGCTGGATACCTGCGCCACCACCATGGGCAGCCGGCTGCTGCGCCACTGGCTGCACCACCCGCTGCGCGATCGCGACGAGTTATGCGCCCGCCTCGGCGCGGTGGAAGCACTGCGCGGTGCTGGCGGCGCCCCCACCCGGGAAACCTTGCGCGGCGTGGTGGATGTGGAGCGGATCACCGCGCGCGTGGCCCTGGGCACTGCGCGGCCGCGGGACCTTTCGGGCCTGCGCGACACCCTCGCTGCCCTGCCGGCGCTGGCCCAGGCCCTTGCCGCCGCGCCTGCGCCGCGGCTCGCGGCTCTGGCCACGGGTCTTGTAGTCTCGCCCGAGGTGCGCACCCGGCTGGCCGCGGCGCTGAGGGACACGCCCTCGGCCAGCCTGCGCGATGGCGGCGTGATCGCCGACGGCTTCGACAGCGAACTGGACGAGCTGCGCGCCATCCAGACCGACAGCGGCGCCTTCCTGCTGGCCCTGGAGCAGCGCGAGCGCGCCCGCACCGGCATCGCCAACCTGAGGGTGGAATACAACCGCGTGCACGGCTTCTTCATCGAAGTGACCCACGCCAACGCCGGGCGCGTGCCCGAGGACTACCGCCGCCGCCAGACCCTGCGTAACGCAGAGCGCTACATCACCCCGGAACTCAAGGCCTTTGAGGACAAGGCGCTGTCGGCTCAGGACCGGGCGCTGGCGCGCGAAAAGCTGCTCTACGACGCGCTGCTCGCCTTCCTCGTGCCCCATGTGCCGGCGCTGCAGGCAGCCGCGGCGGCGCTAGCCGAGCTGGACGTGCTGGCCTCCTTCGGCGAGCGCGCCGATGCACTCGGCCTGGCGGTGCCCGAGCTCACGGATGAGGACCTGCTGGAGATCGACGCCGGCCGCCATCCGGTGGTGGAAGCGCAGGTGGACAGTTTCGTGCCCAACCATCTGCGGCTGGGCCCGGAGCGGCGGCTGCTGCTGGTGACCGGCCCCAACATGGGCGGCAAGTCCACCTACATGCGCCAGGTGGCGCTGATCGCCCTGCTCGCCCACGTGGGCTGCTTCGTGCCGGCGCGCGCCGCGCGCATCGGGCTGCTGGACCGCATCTACACCCGCATCGGCGCCGCCGACGACCTGGCCGGCGGGCGCTCCACCTTCATGGTGGAGATGACCGAGGCGGCCGCCATCCTGCACGGCGCCACGGAGCGCTCGCTGGTGCTCATGGACGAAATCGGGCGCGGCACGTCCACCTTCGACGGCCTGGCGCTCGCCTGGGCCATCGCCCGCCACCTGGTGGAGAAGAACCGCGCCTTCACTTTGTTCGCCACCCATTACTTCGAGCTCACCACCCTGGCGGCCGATTACCGCACCGTGGCCAACGTGCATCTGGACGCGGTGGAGCACAAGGACCGCATCGTGTTTCTTCATGCCGTTGAAGAGGGCCCCGCCTCGCGCAGCTACGGCCTGCAGGTGGCCCAGCTGGCCGGTGTGCCTGGCGCCGTAATCCGCGCCGCGCGGCGCAAGCTTGGCGAACTGGAGGGCGCGGCCAGCCCCCAGGGCGATCTGTTCAGCCCGCCGCCGCTGCCGCTGCCCCCGCCCGCGGCAGCCGAGCATCCGGCGCTCGACCGGTTGCGCGCCCTGCAACCCGACGCGCTGTCGCCGCGCGAGGCGCTCGACCTGCTCTACGAGCTGCAGCGGCTTGCCTCGGACCATTAGCGCGCTGCTGGGGCTGGCGTTGCTGCTGGCCCAGGGGGCCGGCAGCGCGGCGGAGTTCGCCTTCGCAGCCATGGGCGATGCGCCCTACAACCCCGAGGAGCGCGCCCGCATGGAAGCTTTGCTGGCCTCCCTGGCGCACCAGCCCGTGGCCTTCGCCGTACATGTGGGCGACATCAAGAGCGGCCACGGGCTGTGCGCCGATGCCGTGTTCGCCGACCGCCGTGCACTGCTTGACGCCTCGCCCGTGCCGTTGGTGCTGCTGCCGGGCGATAACGACTGGACCGACTGCGACCGCTTCCTGTCCGGCGGTTACGCGCCCGAGGAGCGGCTGGCGAAGCTGCGCGCGCTGTTCTTCACCGCGCCGCACAGCCTCGGCCGCCGTTCCCTGCCGCTGGAGCGCGATGCGGTGCGGGCCGATGGCTGTTGCCCCGAGAACGCACGCTGGTGGCACGAAGGGGTGCTATTTCTCGCCCTGCACGTGGTGGGCAGCCGGGACAACCGCGGCGATGGCAAACAGGCAAAGGCTGAATTCACGGCGCGGCGTGCGGCCGTGCTGGCGTGGCTCACGGAGAGCTTTGCTCAGGCGCGCGCCCGTCAGGCGCCAGCGGCGGTGGTGCTGATTCACGCCAACCCGTCGCTGCAGCGTGCCACGCCGTCGCCTGCCTATGAGAGCTTGCTGGAAGCGCTGCGCGCCGAGGTGCAAGCCTTCGTCCATCCTGTGCTGCTGGTGCACGGCGATACCCATCAGCACCGGGTGGACCGTCCCTGGCCGGATACGAACTTGCTGCGCCTGGAGGTGCCCGGGTCACCCGACGTGGCCTGGGTCAAGGTGCTGGTACGCCCGGGGGCCGCCACGCCCTTCGTGGTGCAAGCGCCGCAACGTCCGTGACCGCAGCGCGGGCGCCGCGCTGGCGCCTCAGGCCAATCGCTTGGCCACTTCCTCCAGCATCACCTCGGTGGCGCCGCCGCCAATGGCCTGGACGCGGGCATCGCGTGCCATGCGCTCTATGGGGCTCTCGCGCATGTAGCCCATGCCACCGTGCAATTGCAGGCAGTCGTAGAGCACCTCGTTCACCAGCGTGCCGGCGAGGGCCTTGATCATGGACACTTCACGGGCACATTCCTGCCCCTGGGCATCGCGCCAGGCGGTCTGGTAGATGAGCGCCTGCACCGCAGCCACCTGCGCGGCGCGCTGGGCCAGCTTGTGGCGAATGGCCTGCTTGTCCCAAAGCGCACCACCGAAGGCCTTGCGGTTTCGCACCCAGTCCAGCGTGATCTCGATGGCCTTGGCCGCTTCGCCCATGGCCTGGGCGCCAAGCACGATGCGCTCGTTCTGCAGGTTCTTCACCAAGGCATGAAAGCCGCGGTTCTCCTCGCCCAGCAGGTTCTCGGCGGGGATGCGGCAATCCTGGAACGACAACTCTGCCGTGTCGCTGCTGAGCCAGCCCTGCTTCTTGAGGGGCCGCGCCACGCTGAAACCGGGAGCGCCCTTCTCCACCACGAACATGGACACCTGGTGGTTGCGTCCTGGCTCGCCGGTCTTGGCGGCCACGAAGTAGATGTCGCCGTGGACGCCGTTGGTGATGTAGAGCTTGGCGCCGTTGAGCACCCAGTGGCCGCCCTCGCGCCGCGCGGTGGTGCGCATGGAGGCCAGGTCGGAGCCTGCGTCGGGTTCGGTCATGGCCACAGCGGCAATCTTGCGGCCGGCGGCGATGTCGGGCATCCATCGATCCTGCTGCGCGGGCGTGCCGGCGTGCACCAGATGCGGCGCCGCCATGTCGGTGTGCACAAGCACGGTGATGGCGAAACCGCCATAGGTGCTGCGGGCCAGTTCCTCCGCCAGCACGACGCTGGCAAGCGTGTCCAGCCCGCTGCCGCCGTGGCGCGGATCGAAGCGTATGCCCAGCAGGCCGAGTTCACCCATTTCACGCAATACGTCGCGCGGCACGAAACCGGACTCCTCCCACGCATCGCCATGGGGAAGCACGCGCTCGGCCACGAAGCGGCGGATGGTGTCGCGCAGCATTTCGTGATCGTGGTTGAACCAGGGAAGCGTTCCGGTCGCGGGGTTGAAAGGGGCGTTCATGGTGGAATCTCCAGCGCGTGGGGCAATGAGCGACGGTCAGGCCTGAAGCTTCTCCCGGCAGCGGCCACGGTGCAAGGTGCGAGGCTGGCCCAGCCCTCAGCGCCTTCCCGCACCGCTCACCGCCGAGCCGGCGCGGGCCTGGGCTATGGCCTGGCCCAGTTGCCACACGGCCAGGGCGTAGTTCTGCGAGCGGTTGTAGCGGGTGAGTACCCAGAAGTTCTCCAACCCCAGCCAGTACTCGGGACCGCCATCGCCCTCGTAGAGCAGCAACGCTGCGTGCTCACCGTGGCGCAGCGCGCGCTCAGGCGCCACGCCGGCCTCACCGAGCTGTGCGTGGCCATAAACCGGCTGGATACCCTGGCGCACCATGGCCTCGACCCGGGCCGGGGCCTCCACCGCAGCGCGTAATGCCACCTGGCCCGTGAATCGCCAGCCGAAACGGCTCAGGTAGTGAGCCACGCTGCCGATCACATCGCCGCGGCTGTTCCACAAATCGATGCGGCCATCGCCATCGAAATCGAGCGCGTAGCCCCGAACGCTGGAAGGAAGAAACTGCGGCATACCCATGGCACCTGCATAGGAACCCCTGACCCCCAGCGGGTCCAGGCGCTGCTCGCCGCACAACAAGGCGAAGGCTTCCAGTTCACCCTGAAAAAAATCGGCGCGTTGCGGCACGGCGAAGGCCAGCGTGCTCACTGCATCCAGTACGCGGAAGCCGCCCGTGTTGCGCCCGTACAGCGTTTCCACTCCCAGGATGCTGACCACGATCTCCTCTGGAACGCCGTAGCGCTCGCGAGCCTGCCCCAGCAAGGACTGGTTTTCGTTCCAGAAACGCACTCCACCTTCAATGCGCTCACGGGTAAAGAAACCCGTGCGGAACTCCCGCCAGGGCCGCGCGGTAGCCGGCGCGTTCACCGCCGCGACCACTGCAGGCTGGAAGGTGGCGCGCAGCAGCAGGTCGCGCAGCGTCTGCTCGGAGAGCGCGCCCTTGGCCACGGTACGCGCCACCCACCGCTCCATGTCCTCCCGCAGCAGGGCGGGGGCCTCCACTGCGCGAAGCGGACGGGTAACTGCCCAACCCAGGCTACCCAGCAGCAGACTGCGCCGCTTCACGGCAGCACGCGGTCGATCACCACCACCACACCCGAGGCACCGGGTGCCATAGGCGCACTGCTGCCCTCAAGATCGCCGCTTTGCGAGGCTGCATTGCCGGACTTCGAGATTCGCGCACCCACCACCACTTTCGGAAAGGCCGACAGGTTCATGCCCGGCGCCATGGCCATGGAATCGTCGAGCGTGAAGGCGGCAGGGAGATCGCGCACGCGCTTTCTCGCGATGGCCAGCGGCATGCGCGGCCCCTCTGCAGCGCGGGCGAAGATGAACACCGTGTCATCGGGCGCGGCGCGGCCTGCAAGGGCTGCCGACAGCTCCACCCTTCCAGCCATGCTCGCACCGGCGGCGACGGAGTTGCCGGGGGCAGGCTTGGAGAGTTCGGCACGCGCCTCGGCGATGCCCGCCTCCACCGCCTTGGAAAAATCCGTGTCGCCCGGAACCAGGCGTCGTAACCGCTCGAGCAACGCGATGGCCTGCTTCCAGTCGTTGTTCTGAAGGGCCGCCGAACCGGCGATGGCGAGCGCCTTCTGGTTGCTTGGCTGTCGCTTGAGCACCTGAGAGACTGCCAGCAGCGGCTTGCCCTCGAGGCGCCCATCCTGGGCGAGGGCAGCCGCCTCGGCGTACTCCAGCAACACTTCGTCGTCCTCGGGTGCGAGACTCACGGCGCGCTCGTATGCGCGCACCGAATCCGGGAACCGCCCCACGCTCTGCCAGGCGCGGCCCAGCATCACCCAGCCCCTGGAATCGTCCGGCTTTTCCTGCATGCGCAAGGCGAGTTTGTTGGCAAGCTCGATCATCTTGCGGCGGTTATCCGCCTCCTCGACTGTCATGCCCATGCGCTTGACGGGGTCGAGCGCGGCGGGGTTGCCCAGCCACGCGTAGAGCGCCGCGGCCGCGGCCGGCAGCGCCAGGGCCAGCGCCAGGGCCAACAGCCTGCCACCCGGCCGCGGCTGGCCCGTGCGAGCAGGTGCGCCTTCGGCTTCCTCCAGGACTCGCCGCTCCAGCTCGGCGCGAGCCGCGGCGTGCTGGTCAGGTCCGAGGATGCCGCGCGCTAGGTCCGCGTCCAGTTCCCGCAACTGGTCGCGGAGCACCGCAAGATTGGAGCCCTGCGCCGTCAGGCCAGGCACGCGCGGGCCCCGCAACAGTGGCGGCAACAGCAGAGCCAGCGCCGCGAGAGAGAGCAAGGCGGCCGCAGCGACGAAGACGATCATGGGAGTCCGAAGAGGCCCCGCCCAAAGTGGCGCGGCACATGCTGCTGATGCGCCAGATTATACAAACCGGTGCGCGCCGGCCCCGGATGATGGTTGCCAAGGCCCTGGCGGCATCAGGGCATGGCAGGCACCGCCTCTGCCGCCCGTGCCTGGCGCGCTAGAACAGGGTCTCGACGTACACCGAGTTGTAATTCGAGCCGCCGTTCACGGCGCCGAACAGGTCGGAGAAGCCAAAGACGCCCGAACGGTGAATCACCGCGAACCCGAGGAAGGTGTTTTCCAGGCGCTTCACCCTCAGCAGGTCGCCCACGCTCATGTCGATGCTCACATCGAGGTAATTGAGCAGCTTGGAAGTATTGGGATTCTTCTGCTCGATGCTCTGGCGCTCGAGAGAAGGAATCTGCTCGACGTAGGAGAGTCCTTCGCCCAAACCAAAGCGGGTCTTCACGTACTTCGACCAGGGGAAGTGGTAGAACGCCTTGATGTAGAGCGCGCCGCCGTTGAAGTCGGGCTGAAGGCCCTGTTCGAGGTAGCGCTTGTAGGCACCCTTGACCCAGATGTCCACCGGCCACCCCATGAAGCGCTCGTCGAGCAGCTTGCCAAGTTCGAAGCTCGAAACCCCGGTGCGCTCGGGGCTCAGGGTGAGATCGCCACCGGGGATGATGCCCAGCAGGCTGGCCTCGGCGTTCCAGCCGCGCGCCACGCGCAGCGACCAGCGTCCGTCGCCCGCCAGCGGCCCCACGTTGTCGGTCTCGGCGGGGCCGCTGCCGTTGCCGAAGCGGTACATGTAGCCCGCGAAGGCGGTGAACACGAACTGCCGGTGGACGATGGGGCTCTGGCCGATCTCGTCGTCGAAGCGGTTGCCGCCGATGGCCCCATACAGGTAGCCGTTGGGCGTGAGCTGCCATGTGGCGTGCACGCCCATGCGCAGGTTAGTGGACGCACCGGCCGTGTACGCGGGACGGTCGGAACGCGCCTCGCCGGGCCGCACGCCGTAGTAGTAGTTCGCCAGATCCTTGGAGAAGCGGTTCAGCGACAGCGAGGGGCGCCAGCGCAGCCGGCCGCTGCCGAAGGTGCGCGCCCATCCCAGCGACAGTTCCTCGCCCTTGTGGGTGTTCGACACATCGGTGAGCGCCTCTACGGAAAAATCGCCGATGCGCGTGGGAAATATCGCGTTCAGGCCCGCGTCGAAGGACTGCTCGCGCAGCATGCCCGCCAGGTAGGTGCCGCTCTCGCCGGTGTAGCGAGCGAGCCGGAAGTGGCCGATGGCCTCGAGCTTGAAGCGCTCGCGGTCCACCAGCACAAAGCCGCCACGGGTGCCGCGCAGGTAGGCACGATTACCCTCGTAGGAGAGAATGGGCAGAAGGTCTACGATGGCCGACTGGCCGCGGTAGGGGGTCTCCTCCATGCGCAGGCCCACGCCCAGACCCCACCGGCCGTCCTTCTCGGGCAACAGACCGCGCTGAATGACAGTGGCGTCAGAGTCGGCCAGCAATGCACCAGGCGCGGCGAGGCCGGCGGTCAGCAGCACAGCGGCGGTAAGGCGGCGGAAGCGGAGGGAAAGCATGGAACGCAGGGCGAGGAGCATGGGCGGCGCGCAGTGTCGCACGGAACCAGCGTTGTCTGTTCGTGCCTGGCGTTGCGGGCGTTACCGCGAACGGGTGCGCACGGGCCGCGGCGTTGCGCCCGCGGACGCCAGGCCCGGCAGCGGCAGCGCGGTTTGATATTTCACCTGTTTGAGGGCGAAGCTCGACTGGATGTTGCCCACGCCTGGCACGCGCGAGAGGAAGTTGACGATGAAGTCCTGCAGGGCGCGGATGTCCGGCACCACCACCCGCAGGAAGTAGTCGGAGTCGCCGGTCATCAGGTAGCACTCCATGACCTCGGGCCGCTCCAGCATGGCGCTCTCGAATTGCTCCAGCGCCGACTCCGTTTGGCGCTCCAGCCGAACGCGAATGAACACGCTCACCTGCAGGCCCAGGCGGGCCGGGTCGAGCAGCGTCACGTAGCGGGCGATCAGGCCGGCTTCTTCCAGAGCGCGTACCCTGGCGAGGCAAGGTGAGGGAGACAGATGCACGGCGCGGGCCAGTTCCACGTTGGTGATGCGGGCATCGCGCTGCAAGCGCTCAAGGATGCGCCAATCAATCTGGTCGGGCGTCAGCCGATTGTGCTGCTGGGAAGTCATGGGACGAAATCTCCTGCGGAATACAGTGCCTCCTCGCAGGATAATTGAAACCCCGTGCTCCGCCCGGCGCACTAACATGTCGGTCTTTTTCCACGGTTCGCATCGTCCCGCCGAACCGGCCGTCTCCCTGGAGCATCCCATGAGCAACCTCTCCGATCTGTCCGAGTTCGACGCCGCTGGCCTGTGGCGCGTCATTCCCAAGGATGCCGATCCCGTGGAGACGCGCGAGTGGCTCGATGCGCTCGAGATGCTGGTGGAGTCGGAGGGTCGCGGCCGCGCCACCTTTGTGCTACGCAAGCTCCTCGACCACGCCCGGACCCTGCGGGTGCCCATGCCGCCGGTGCTCAACACGCCCTACGCCAACACCATCGGCCTGGCGGAGCAGCCGCAATTCCCCGGCAACCTGGATCTGGAGCAGCGCCTCATCGCCCTGGTGCGCTGGAACGCGCTGGCCATGGTGGTGCGCGCCAACCGCGCCCACGCCGAACTGGGCGGCCACATCGCCAGCTACGCCTCGGCGGCCGAGCTCTTCGAGGTGGGCTTCAATCATTTTTTCCGCGCTGGTCCCGAGGGCGACCTGGTGTACTTCCAGCCCCACTCGGCCCCGGGTGTGTACGCCCGGGCTTTCCTCGAAGGGCGGCTGTCGGCCGATCAGCTGGATCACTACCGGCGGGAGACCGCCGGCCGCGGGCTGTCGAGCTATTGCCATCCCTATCTCATGCCGGAGTTCTGGCAGTTCCCCACGGGCTCCATGGGCCTTGGGCCGCTCACGGCCATCTACCAGGCGCGCTTCATGCGCTACCTGCGCGACCGGGGCCTGCTGGACAGCGCCGGGCGCAAGGTGTGGTCCTTCGTGGGCGACGGCGAAATGGACGAGCCCGAGTCATTGGCCGGCCTGTCGCTGGCAGCGCGCGAAGGGCTGGATAACCTCATCATGGTGGTGAACTGCAACCTGCAGCGCCTCGACGGGCCGGTGCGGGGCAACGGCTCCGTGGTGCAGGAACTGGAGGGGCTGTTCGCAGGCGCCGGATGGCACGTGATCAAGCTCATGTGGGGCAGCGACTGGGACGCGCTGTTCGCCCGCGACCACGACCAGGTGATCCTCAAGCGCCTGCACGAGATGGTGGATGGCGAACTGCAGAGCTACGCGGCGCATGACGGCCGCTTCAACCGCGAGCACGTGTTCAACAAGTACCCCGAGCTGCAGGCGCTGGTGGCGCACCTGTCCGACGAGGACATCGACCGCCTCAAGCGCGGCGGCCACGATCCGGTGAAGATCTATGCCGCCTACCATGCCGCCGCTTCCCACAGGGGCCAGCCGGTGGTGATCCTGGCGCAGACCAAGAAGGGCTTCGGCATGGGACAGGCGGGGCAGGGCCGCATGACCACCCACCAGCAGAAGAAGCTCGACGACGAATCGCTGCGCGCCTTTCGCGACCGCTTCAGCCTGCCGCTGTCGGACGAGCAGGTGACCTCGGTGGCCTTCCATCGCCCCGCCGAAGACAGCCCGGAGATGAAGTACCTGCACGCGCGCCGCCAGGCGCTGAGCGGCTACCTGCCCCAGCGCGCGGGCCGCGGCCAGCAGTTGCCGGTGCCGCCCCGCGAGTCCATCGCCAAGTACCTGGAAGGCACGGGCGGGCGCGAGCAGTCCACCACCATGGTTTTCGTGCAATTGCTCTCCCAGTGGCTCAAGGACCCGAAGATCGGCCGCCACCTGGTGCCCATCGTGGCGGACGAGGCGCGCACCTTCGGCATGCAGGCGCTGTTCCGCCAGGTGGCCATCTACTCCTCCGTGGGCCAGCTCTACGAGCCAGAGGACAAGGACGAACTGCTCTACTACAAGGAGGCCAAGGACGGGCAGATCCTGGAGGAAGGCATTAGCGAGGCGGGCGCCATCTCTTCGTGGATTGCAGCGGCCACCAGCTACAGCGTGCATGGCGTGCCCATGCTGCCCTTCTACATCTTCTATTCCTGCTTTGGATTCCAGCGCATCGGCGACCTGGTGTGGGCCGCTGGCGACTCGCGGGCACGGGGCTTCCTGCTGGGCGCCACGGCCGGCCGCACCACGCTCTCGGGAGAGGGCTTGCAGCACGAGGATGGCTCGAGCCACCTGCTGTTCTCCACCGTGCCCAACTGCGTGGCCTACGACCCGGCCTTCGGCTACGAGGTGGCGCTGATCGTGCGCGATGGCGCGCGGCGCATGCTGGAAGAGCAGCAGGACGTGTTCTATTACGTCACGGTCATGAACGAAAACTATGCCCACCCGGCCATGCCCTCGGGCGCGGAGGAGGGCATCCTGCGGGGCATGTACCGGCTGCGGCCCTCTGCCCTGGCCATGGATGCGCCGCGTGCCCAGTTGCTCGGCTCGGGGACCATCCTGCGCGAGGTGTTGGCGGCGGCCGAGTTGCTGGAGAGCCACTGGGGCGTGGCGGCCGACACCTGGAGCGTCACCAGCTTTACCGAATTGCGCCGCGAAGGGCTATCGGTGGAGCGCGCCAACCGCCTGCGCACCGGCGGCAGTGCGGCCACCACCTGGGTGCAGCAGTGCCTCGAACCCACCTCGGGGCCCGTGATCGCCGCCACCGACTACATGCGTGCCCTGCCCGATTCCATCCGCGCCTGGGTGCCGCGCCGCTACGTGACCCTGGGCACCGACGGTTTTGGCCGCAGCGATACCCGTGCCGCGCTGCGCGATTTCTTCGAAGTGGACCGCCACCACGTGGCCGTGGCCGCGCTGCGCGCCCTGGCCGACGAGGGACACTTGGCGCCCGAACGGGTAAGCGAGGCCATCGCCCGCTATGGCATCAGCACGGGGCGGCCGGACCCCTGGGCGGCGTGAGGGTTAACGCCGCTGCAGCCCATCAAGGGCCGTGCCGGATCAACGCTCGGCCTCCTGGGTGGACGGTCGCGACTCGCTGCCGCCGCGCATGAGCGCGAGACGCGCCATCAGCGCCAACACCCCGCAGGCAGCGATGGTGGCTGCCATGGGCAGGGACGTGCCGTCGTGCAGCCAACCCACCGCGCAGCCGGCCAGAGCGGCGGTGCCTAACTGCACCGTGCCCAACAGCGCAGAGGCGCTGCCGGCGGTGCTGGGAAAGGGCGCCATGGCCAGCGCGGCAGCATTGGCATAGCTGAAGCCGAGGCTGGCCACGTAGGCAAACAACGGCACAAACAGCAGCGGCAAGTGGGCGGGCACGCTCCACGCGGCGGCCAGCAGCGCCAGCCCACAGGCCGCGGTGATGCCGTTGGCCACGCGCAGGATGTGCGCCGCCGGGTGGCGGCGCAGCAGCCAGCGGTTGAGCTGTGAACCGCCAATGATGCCCAGGGCGTTGGCGCCGAACAGCCAGCCGTAGTGCTACGCCGGGACGCCGTGCACTTGAATGAATACGAAAGGCGAGCCCGAGATGTAGGCGAACATGCCTGCTTGGGACAGGGCACCCGTGAGCGCGGGGCCCAGGAAGCGCCGGTCGCGCGCCAGCGCGCCAAACAGCCGCAGGCTGCCGGCAAGGCTCAGGCGAACCGTGTGGGCAGGCCGGGTCTCGGCCAGCCCCAGGGATACGCCCGCCAGGCACAGCAGGCCAAAGAGCGCCAGCGCCACGAAGATCCAGCGCCAGCCGGCCCACACCAGGATGGCGCCACCGGCCAGCGGCGCCAGTATCGGCGCCACGCCCATCACCAGCATCAGCAGCGAGAGCATGCGCGCAGCGGCCTGGGGCTCGTATAGGTCGCGCACCACCGCCCGCGCAATCACCACCCCCGCGCAGCCTCCCATGGCCTGCAGGAAGCGCAACGCTGTCAGCGCCTCGATGGTGGGCGCCAGCGCGCAGCCCAGGCTGGCCACCACGTACAGGGCGATGCCGGCGAGCAGCGGCGGACGGCGGCCGTGACGATCGGCCAGGGGGCCGTAGAGCGCCTGCCCCACGGCCAGGCCGAGGAAGAAGGCCGACAGGGTGAACTGCGCCGCCGCCGTGCTGGCGCCGAAGTGGTGCTGCAGCGCCGGCAGGCTCGGCAGGTACATGTCGATGGACATGGGCGCGAAGGCCGACAGCGCGCCAAGGATGAGCGTGAGGCGAAGGCGGCGACCTGTCACGCGCGTGCGCCCGGGGCCGCAGCGCGGCCAGGTTCAGCCCTCAAGCAGCTGGCGCGCCCGCTGGGCATCCTCGCCGCTGAGGATTTCGGCGGTCTGGGCGTCTGCCCGCCGGCGGCGGGCGAGGTGGACAAACAGCGCCGCCACCGCCACCAGCAGCAGCACGAAGGGCCCCACCCACAACAGCACCGTGGTGGATTTGACGGGCGGCCGGTAGAGCACGAAATCGCCGTATCGGGCTGTCATGAAGGCCTTCACCTCGGCCTCGGATTTGCCGGCGGCGAGCAACTCGCGCACCTGGTTGCGCAGGTCGATGGCCAGGTCGGCATGGGAATCGGCCAGCGACTGGTTCTGGCACACGAGGCAGCGCAGCTCCGCCGACAGCGCCATGACCCGCTTCTCCAGGGCAGGATCGGCAGCCGCGGGCTGCGCCGTGTCTGCCGCCCAGGCCCAGGGGGCCGCGGCAAGCCACAAGGCCATGAGAAGGCGCGCCATCATCCGCGCAGCTTCTTCACCAGGGGCAGGATGCTGTCCTGCAACACCTTGGGGGTAACCGGGCCGATCTGCTTGAAGCGGATGGTGCCGTCCCTGTCGATAAGATAGGTCTCGGGCACGCCGTATACGCCGTAATCGATGCCCACCCGGCCGTCGGCATCCATGGCCGACACCGCATAGGGATTACCAAGGCGCTCAAGCCATGCCAGCGCATCCTCGCGACGGTCCTTGTAGTTCAACCCGACGATGGGCACCACCTTGGCTTTGCCCAACTCCACCAGCAAGGGGTGCTCCTCGCGGCAGGACACGCACCAAGACGCCCAGACATTGAGCAGCCACACCTGGCCTTTCATGTCGGCCGCGGCGATGCGGGCGCCGGGCTGGTGGAGTTGCTCCAGGCTGAAGGCCGGCGCGGGCTTGTCCACCAGCGGCGAGGGCACTTCCCGCGGGTCGAGCCGAAGGCCCAGCGCGAGGAAACCCACCAGCACCAGGAACAGCGCCAGGGGCAGCAACAGGCGGGCCCGCATGTTCACGCCGCGGCTGCCGCCGCGGCCGCTCGAAGCGCTGCCGCCTCGCGGCGAGCGGCGCGGTAGCGGCGGTCGGTGAGGGCCAGCAGCCCGCCCAGGGCCATCATGAAACAGCCGCCCCAGATCCAGTCGATGAAGGGCTTGTGGTAGACGCGCACCACCCAGGCGCCATCACCCACCGGCTCACCCAGGGAAACGTACAGGTCCCGTGTGAGACCCGAGTCCATGTCGGCCTCGGTCATGGGCATGCCGGTGACGTGATACAGCCGCTTCTCGGGACGCAGCGCGAACTTCTCACGCCCGTTCTCGAGCACCGTGAGCGTACCCACCGTGGACTCGAAGTTGGGGCCATCGCGGCGCGAGAAGCCTTCAAGGCGGAACCCGTAGCCGCCTACTTCCACCACGTCGCCGGGCTTCATCTTCACGTCTTTTTCCGTCTCGTAGCCACGCACCAGCGTGACGCCGATCACGAATACCGCCACCCCGCAGTGCGCCAGCAGCATGCCCCAGTAGCCGCGTGGCTGAGCCGCCAGCGCACGGCCTGTGCCGAGACCGGCGGCAGCCTTGAGCTGGGCCACCCGTTCGCGCACGTTCACCACCGTGGTGGCCAGGATCCAGAAGGCCAGCACCAGCCCGAGGAACACCAGCAGCGAGAAGCGGCCCATGAAAAACGGCACCGCCAGCGCGCCCGCCATTGCCGCCGCAGCGGCCCAGCGAAGCCGCGCCGCCAGATCGGGCAGATCGGCCTTTTTCCAGCGCGCCACGGGGCCCACGCCCATGAGAAACAACGCCGGCGCCATGAGCGGCACGAACACCAGTTCGAAGTACGGCGGACCGACGGAGATCTTGCCCAGGTCGAGGGCATCGAGGAACAGCGGGTAGAGGGTGCCCAGCATCACCGAGCCAGCCGCGGTGAGCAGCAGTACGTTGTTGGTGAGCAGTGCTGATTCGCGCGACACCAGCTCGAACCGACCGCCCAGCCCCACGCGGGGCGCGCGCCACGCGAACAGCGCTAGCGACCCGCCCACCACCACTGCCAGAAAACCGAGGATGAAGATGCCACGCTTCGGGTCGGTGGCAAAGGCATGCACCGAGGTGAGCACACCGGAGCGCACCAGGAAGGTTCCCAGCAGGCTCATGCTGAAGGCCAGGATGGCCAGCAACACGGTCCAGATCTTGAAGCCGCCGCGTTTCTCCGTGACAGCGAGGGAGTGCATCAGCGCCGTGCCCACCAGCCATGGCATGAAGGAAGCGTTTTCCACCGGGTCCCAGAACCACCAGCCACCCCAGCCCAGCTCGTAATAGGCCCAGGCGCTGCCCAGGCAGATGCCGATGGTGAGAAACATCCATGCCGCCGTGGTCCAGGGGCGCGACCAGCGCGCCCAGGTGGCGTCGAGCTGGCCGCCCATCAACGCGGCCACGGCGAAGGCGAAGCACACCGAGAACCCCACGTAGCCCATGTAGAGCATGGGGGGGTGGATCACCATGCCCGGGTCCTGTAGCAGCGGGTTGAGGTCGCGCCCGTCGTCGGCCATGGGTAACAGACGCTCGAAGGGGTTGGAGGTGACCAGCATGAAGGCGAGAAAACCCACGCTGATGAGCGCCATCACGGCCAGGATGCGCGCCGCCATGGCCTCGGGCAGGTGGCGGCTGCCCAGCGACACTGCGGTCATCCAGCCGGTCAGCATCAGCACCCAAAGCAGCATGGAGCCTTCGTGGCTACCCCAGGTGGCGGCAAAGCGGTACTGCGCCGGCAGGGTGGAGTTGGAATTGGCGGCCACGTTGAGCACCGAGAAGTCGTTGTTCACGAACGACCAGGCAAGGCAGCCAAAGGCCAGCGCCACGCACAGGAACTGCGCCTGCGCCGCCGGGCGCGCCAGCGCCATGAGCCGCGGCTCGCCGCGCGCCGCGCCCACCAGCGGCACCACACCCTGCACCAGCGCGATGAACAGCGCCACGATCAGGGCGAAGTGCCCCAGTTCAGGAATCATTTCGGCGCCTCCCCGCCCGCGGGACGGTCCATGACCAGCGTCTTTTGGGACTCGGACTCCGCCTTGCGGGCTCGCTCCAGTGCGGTGGCGGCCTCGGGCGGCATGTAGTTTTCGTCGTGCTTGGCCAGGACCTGGGAGGCGTGGAATACGCCGTCGGCCTCGAGCCGGCCCTGGGCCACCACGCCCTTGCCCTCCTTGAAGAGGTCAGGAAGGATACCCTTGTAGGCCACCGGAATCGTGCGCGCGGTATCGGTGACGGCGAAGCGCACGGTCACGCCGTCTTCCGCACGCTTCACGCTGCCCTGCTCCACCAGTCCGCCGATGCGGAAGGTACGGCTCAGCGGCGCTTCGCCCGCCACCACCTGGGTGGGGCTGAAGAACAACTGGATGTTGCTTTCGAAGGCCACCAGGATCAGGCCCACGGCCAGTGCCACGGCAGCGGCCGCCGCCCCCGCCAGCACCAGGCGCTTGTGCCGCGGCTTCATGGCTCGGCCCCGGGCGCACCAGGCTCGCGGCGCGCGCCGCGATGACGCCGCACCAGCAATACTGCCTCCAGGCCCAGCAGCAACGCGGTGACGCCGTAGGAGCCCCACACGTAGGCTCCGCGGCCGCCCATGCTCAGAAAACTCTCCACACTGCCCCATTCCATGGTTATGGGCTCCCCTTCACGGCGGCTGGTTCCAGCAGGTCTTTGACCCAGCCGGCGTGGCGCTCGCGCTCGAGGATGATGCTTTGCACCCGCATGAGCGCCGCGGCGATGGCATACATCCAGAAGGCCAGCGCCATGAGCAGCATGCCGGTAAGCATGTCGCTTGCCATGCTGGGGGCGCGCGTCAGGCTCACCGAAGCCCCCTGGTGGAGGGTATTCCACCACTTCACCGAAAAATAGATGATGGGTACGTTCACCACGCCCACCATGGCAAGGATGGCGCCAGCCTTGTCGGCGCGGCGGGGATCGTCGATGGATGCCTGCAAGGCCATGAAGCCGAGATACAGGAACAACAGGATCAACTCCGAGGTGAGGCGTGCATCCCAGACCCACCACGTGCCCCAGGTGGGACGGCCCCACAGCGAGCCGGTCCACAGGGCGATGAAAGTCATGAGCGCCCCCGTGGGCGCGAGCGCCTGGGCCATCATGGAGGACAGCCGCGTGTTGAGCACCAAGCCGACCGCCGCCCACCCGGCCATCACCAGATAGATGAACATGGACATCCACGCCGCCGGCACATGGATGAAGATGATGCGATAAACCTCACCCTGCTGGAAGTCGGTGGGAGCCACGAAGAAGCCGGTGTACAGCCCGGCCGCAGAGAACAACGCCGCGAGCACCCAGAACAGCGGGATCAGGCGGCCGGCGAGCGGGTAGAAGGTTTGCGGTGACGAAAACTGGAAGATGCGAATGGCCACGAAGACTCCAGGGCGCTACTCAAGCGCCACGCGCACGGCGGCGGCGGTGGCCCAGGGTGTGAGTGCAAGGGCGAGCAAGAACCCGGCAGCCAGCAGAGACAGATAAGCACCGGGAGCGGTTCCCGCCTCCCAGGCTTCCACCGCGCCGGCGCCGAAAATGAGCACCGGGATATACAGGGGTAGCACCAGCAGCGCCACCAGCACGCCAGCACCGCGCGCACCCAGTGTGAGGGCCGCCGCTACAGCGCCGATCAAGGACAGGCACGGTGTGCCCAGCAGCAGGGCCACGAACAGCAAGGCAATGGCGGTGCCTTCCAGACCAAACTGCAAACCGAGCACCGGCGCCACCAGTGCAAGCGGCAGCCCGGAAAGCAACCAGTGGGCCGACACCTTGGCGAGCACCAGCAGCGGCAGTGGTTGGGGCGCAAGGGCCAGCTGCTCGAGGGTGCCGTCGGCGTGGTCGGAGCCGAACACCCGCGGCAACGACAGCATGGCCGCCAGCAGCGCGGCTACCCAGACCACGCCCGGCGCCATGGCCTTAAGAAGCTTGGGATCGGCACCCACACCCAAGGGGAACAGGCTGGTGACAATGACGAAGAACACCAGTGCATTGAGCCAGTCCGAGCGCCGCCGCCAGGCCTGCAGGATGTCCCGCATGAACACCGCGCCGAATGCCGCCGCCATGTTCAGTGCAAGGCCAGACGGCGTACGCGCGCGCCAGGCAGCGGAACTTCCTGATGGGTGGTGAGCAACGCCACGCCGCCGCCGTGCATGTGCGCCGCGATGCACGCCGCGAGGCGCTGCACTGCCTCGGCATCCAGGGCAGAGAAGGGCTCGTCCAGGATCCACAGGGGGCGGGTGCCAGGCAACCACAGGCGCGCCAGCGCAGCGCGGCGGCGCTGTCCCTGGGAGAGGGTGCGTACCGCTCTGGCGCCGAGCGCGCCGATGCCAGCCTCCGCAAGCGCCGCCTCCACGTCGGCCCGGCTCGCATCGGTGCCGGCCAGACGGGCCGCCAGGCGCAGGTTCTCCATCACGCTGAGATCATCCTTGAGGGCATTGAGGTGCCCCAGGTAGAGCAATTCACCCAGAAAGCCCTCGCGCTGCGCACGGGCCGGCGCCCCACGCCATCGCACCTCGCCACCGTCCGGCTCGGCAAGCCCGCAGACCAACCGCAGCAGGCTGGTCTTGCCAGCGCCGTTGCGCCCCTCCACCCACAGCAACTCGCCCTCTTGAACCGTGAAGGACAGGGCGCGGAACAAAGGCTTGCCGCCACGCACGCAGGCGAGGTCACGGACTTCCAGCAATGCAGCGGTAGAAAGGGGCGCGGGCACGATGAACTTCGAGGCGATTATAGCGACGGCCACCGCCATGCCCGCCGCGGCGCGGAAAGTGGTGATGGTGCTTGGGGCCGCAGCGCCATGGTGTGGCGCGAATCCGACACCGTTGCAGGGGTCGTTTGTGGAAGGGGGCGGGAAGCGGCTATTATTATTTTCATGGAGTTGCAGCTGGACGGAAGCGAACTTTGCAAGTTCCCCTCGATCATGGGTTCCGTCTCGGGGCCTGCCGGAGAAGGCACGGCGCCGTCATGGCAACACCGTCGCACCCTGCAAAACGAAATTTTCCTCAGTCAGGGCATCGCCCGTTCCGGGGCTTGCCGGATTCAAGTTCCAGGCCGCCGCGCAACGGCGCGGGGCAGGATGCAAGGTCGAGATGCCCGGCGCCGATAACGCCTTCAAGGGCACTGGCCCGAACAGGACGTCATTACAACCACGCGCGTCCAACGCACCACGGAGCACCGACAAGGAGTTTTTTGGAATGGCCATGCGCACACCGACCAGACCGTGGCGACCCGGCGCTTCACCATCGGCAACCATACCGTGCGCTGGACAGATGCACGAGCTGCTTTCGGGAATCGGCGTGGCGCCAACAGTGACTGTCCGGGAATCAAGCCGCCATGCCTTGCGACGACATCAGCGCCGCCGCAGCGGGCTGCTTGGCGGAGAGGGTGGGATTCGAACCCACGTGCCAGGTCGCCCTGACCATCTGATTTCGAGTCAGCGCCGTTATGACCGCTTCGGTACCTCTCCTGCGAGTTCGGATTCTAGCATCGGCCAGCGGCACTGATCGAGACCAGTTCCAGCACCATGCGACGCCTCGCCGCCGGAATCCTCCTGCTAGCCATTGCCGCCGCCGCGCCCTTGAGCGGCGTGGACACCGATCCTCCGGTGCCGCGCTTCATTGATGCCACGGAGCTGGTGGTGGTGACGCGCAACAGCCCCACCACCCGTTACATCGACCCCGATGGCAATTTCGCCGGTGTCGAGCACGACCTGGTGGAGATGTTCGCGCGCGAACTGCGCATGCCGGTTCGCTTCGTGGAAGCAACTTCCTACGCTGACGTGCTGCCGCGCCTGGAGCGCGGGCAGGCGCACATGGCCGCCGCCGGGTTGGCCATCACGCCAGAGCGGGCCCGGCGCTTCCTGTTCAGCCCGCCCTACATGGAAGTGCAGCAGGTGCTCGTGCATAACGACACCCTGCCCCGGCCCCGCACGCTGCGCGATCTGCAATCGCGGCGCATCGAAGTGGTGGCCGATTCCAGCGCTGCGGAGACGCTACACAACCTTGCCGAGCGCATGCCGGCACTGCGCTTCGAGGAAGTGCGCACGGTCAACCCCGAGGACTTGCTGATCCGCGTGGCGGAAGGCACGGCGGACTACGCGGTAGCCAGTTCCCACATCGTGGATGTGGCACGGAACTTTCACCCCAACCTTACCAAGAGCCTGGCGCTTGGCGATGGAGAGCCCATCGCCTGGGCCTTTGCACAGGACGGCAATGACGGCCTGGCGGCCAAGGCGCGCGCCTTCTTGAACCGCGTGGGCAGCGACGGCACGCTCAAGCGCCTCATGGATCGCTACTATGGTCACGTGACGCGCCTGGACCGCGCCGACCTGGATGGATTGTTCGAGGCCATGCGGGCGCGGCTACCGGCTTACCGGGCGCTGTTCAAGCAAGCCCAGGAACTGACCGGCATCGACTGGCGCCTGCTGGCCGCGCTGGGTTTCCAGGAATCGAAATGGGACCCGCTCGCCACTTCGCCCACGGGCGTGCGCGGCATGATGATGCTCACGGGCACAACTGCCGATCGCCTGGGCGTGCGCGACCGCCTCGACGCGCGCGCCAGCGTCTTCGCAGGCGCGCGCTATTTGCGCGACCTGCGCGATGCGCTGTCGCCCCGCATCGGTGAACCGGATCGCACGTGGATGGCCTTGGCGGCCTACAACCAGGGGCTGGGGCATCTCGAAGACGCCCGGAAGTTGGCACAGCGGCAAGGCCTGAACCCGGACGCGTGGGTTGACCTCAAGCGCAGCCTGCCGCTGCTGTCACGCCCCGACGTGTACGCAACCCTGCGCCATGGCTTCGCGCGTGGCGGCGAAGCCCTGGCGCTCACCGAGAACGTGCGTACCTTCTACGATATCCTGGTGCGTTTTGAAGCGCCCCACCGTCCTGGCGACGACCCTGCCGGTCTCGACTCATTGAATGCAGCGGCCAATGAGGCGTTCAGCGCAACGCTGGGCCGGCTGATGGCTGGCATCTGAGCCGGGCCAGCGACCCGCGGGTTGGCGCTCTGGCCCGCTAGAACGTGGCGCTCACCGACAGGCGCGCCGCAAGCGGCTCCACCGGGTGGAAATGCTGGCCGGGGATGCCTCCGCCGCCGGACGCGCAGCGCGGGTCGGCAAGCTCGGTGCGCAGGCACGAATTGTAGAAATAGGTGATGTCATCGCTCTTGCGGTTGAAGAGGTTGAACACATCCAGGCGCACCTGCCAGGTGCGATCGATGCGATAGCCCAGGCGCGCATTGGTCAGGCTGGTGATGGGCGAGCGCTCGGAGTTGTCTTCCACCAAGGGGCGTGAACCGAAGAAGCGCTCCTGCAACGCCGCAAACCAGCGCCCGCCTGGATCGTAGGTCACGCCCACGGAAGCCACACGGTCGATGGCGCCGGGAATGCGGTCACCCGCTGGATCGTTGTCGGTAAAGCGCGCGCGGGTGGCGGCGACCTGCAGATCAACCCGCCATCCCGTATCGGTGAGGTAGTGGTTGTTCCACTCGAGGCCTGTGCGCCTGGAGGGGCGGCTCGCCTCGGTGGTGCCGGCATCGCCGATGAACAACAGCTCGGAGTCGAGCTTGAGTTCCCACAGTGCCAGGGAGCTTTGCAAACCGGGGATGATCTCGGTGCGCACGCCCACTTCCTGGCCGCGCGACTTCACCAATGGCGTGACTGGCACGGCGGCGATGGCTGGATCCTTGGGATCCACACGGATCACGGTGCCGCGCGCGTCGTTGCTGTGGAAACCCTGGCCCCAGTTCACGAACAGCTCGGTGCGCGACCACGGACCGAACACCAGGTTGAGTTTGGGCGAGACGATCTGGTCATCCAGCTTGCCTGAGTTCTGCGCGATGCTGGAGCGCACATCGAAGCGGTATTGATCGACGCGCGCCCCCACCACCGAGCGCAACCAGGGCAGCCACTGGGTGGCGTTCTCGGCGTAGAAGCCCAGGCTGCCCTGTTTGACATCGTCTTCTCGGGTGGTGCCGGTGCGGCTGCGCTCGACGGTGCTGTACAGCCCCACATGGTCGATGTGGTCGAAGCGCCCTTGCAAGCCCACCCGGGTAAGGGTCTCGAAGCCAGCCAGCGTGCCCACGAAGGACACCCGCGGGTGGATGCCGAGAATGGCGCGTTTGTCCCCCTGCTCGAACTGGTCACCTTGCACCGGGTTGTCGAGGAAATAGGTGAAATTCGAAAACAGGTTCATGCTGTAGCGAATGGCGTAGGCATCCAGCTCGAACCGGCCCCAACCGAAGTCCGCGTAGCGCGAGCCCGATAGCGAGTAGCGCGAGGACTTGCCGCCGTCGGTGGGGTCCACCAGACCAAAACGGTCGATGGTGCCCGCCTCCACCGCACGCCGCGGGATCTGGTCGGTGGCATCCCATTTGCCGTCGTAGGCCATGAGATTCACGTCCCAACCATTGGCCAGCGTGCCCTGGGTGAGTCGCAGCACGCCATTCAGTTTCCGGTAGTCGGAGGGGTGTTGCCATGGACCGTCGTTACCCAGCACTTCCAGGCCATAGACCAGGTGGCCGCTGCCCGCATCGGGGCTGCCGGTGAGCAGCACGCGCCGGTAGTTGCCGCTGCCCAGTGTGACGGTGGCGGTTTTGGCGGGCAGCGAGTCGGCGTAGCGCAGCGCAATGGCCCCCGCCGATGCGAAGTCACCCTGCTCGGCAAAATAGGGACCCTTGCGATAGCCGATGCGGGAAACCAGTTCGGGGATGACGAAGGACAGGTCCGCGTAGCCCTGTCCATGGCCGTGGGTGGGCATGTTCACTGGCATGCCCGACACACTGATGGCGAGGTCGGTACCGTGGTCGAGATTGAAGCCACGCAGGAAGTACTGGTTCGCCTTGCCGTCCCCGCTGTGCTGGGTGACGATGACACCAGGCACGAACTCGAGAATTTCTCCGGCGCGCAGCACCGGGCGGGTCTCGATGCGCGCGGCCGTGACCGCGCCGCTGGAGGCAGCATCGGAACTGCCCACGCCTTCCTCGTAGTGACCCTTCACCTTCACCGCCGGGGCGCTGATCTCGTGAGCCAGGGCACTGGCGGCACCAGCCATGCACAGCGCGGGCCATGGCAACGCCCGCGAAACGGTGCGAATCCACTGCATGCAGCCTCCCGGAGATGGTGGCAGTCGGTGTTAAGTTTTAATACGTTTTTTTAAAAATTAATATAGGCATCTCCCGGGCAAGCGTCAATGGCCGCCTGCGCGGTGCTCCGATGCGATCCTTTACCATCGCGCAGTTCGCGCCGCCGGCACCCCGCGCCAGGCCGCGCACTACCCGAGGAGTGGTCATGCAGCGCCTCACCATTTCGCTGAGCGACGAACTGGCACAGGATTTCGACGGCTGGATGCAGCGGCACCAGTACGGCAACCGCTCCGAAGCCGTGCGCGACCTGGTGCGCGCCGCCCTGGACCAGGAGCGCCTCGACCAGGGAAACCCCGGCCAGTGGTGCGTTGCCAATCTGTCCTATGTGTACGACCACCACGCCCGCGACCTGGCGGAGCGCCTAACGGCCCTCCAGCACGAGCATCACGACATGGTGGTGTCCGCCATGCACGTGCACCTGGACCACGAGGCCTGCCTCGAAACGCTGATGCTCAAAGGCCCTGTGGACGGCGTGCGCACCTTCGCCGATGCGCTTATCGCCGAACCCGGCGTGCGTCACGGCCGCATCAACCTCGTTCCTGTGGACGTGGACCGCCGCTATCACCTTGCCGGCCACGTGCACGTACATCCCCACACCTGAGGCCCCCATGACCACCCCACTGCTGTTTCAGCCCCTGCGCCTGCGTGGCGTCGAACTGCCCAATCGGGTGGTGATCTCGCCCATGTGTCAATACTCGGCCACCGATGGCATGGCCAACGACTGGCACTTCGCCCACTTGGCGCGCTTCGCCCTGGGCGGCGCCGGGATAGTGTTCACCGAGGCCACGGCCGTACAGCGCGAGGGGCGCATCACCCATGGCGACCTGGGTATCTGGAGTGATGCCCACGTGGAGCCCCTGCGGCGCATCGCCGCTTTCCTCAAATCTCAGGGCAGCGTCCCCGCCATGCAGTTGGGCCACGCCGGACGCAAAGCGTCGATGCAGCGCCCGTGGCACGGCAACGGGCCTCTGGACAGCGCTGACCACGACCGCGGCGAGCGCCCGTGGACAGTGCTGGCGCCCAGTGCCATCGCCATGGACGAGGGCTGGCTGGTGCCGCAGGAGATGCGCCTCGAAGACATCGAAGAGCTGCGGCACAGCTTTCGCGAGGCCGCCAGGCGCGCCCTGGAGGCCGGCTTCGAGGTCATCGAACTGCATGGCGCCCACGGCTACCTGTTGCACGAGTTTCTCTCGCCGCTCTCCAACACCCGCAGCGATGCCTACGGCGGCAGCTTCGACAACCGCGTCCGTCTGGCGCTGGAACTGGCGGCCGATCTGCGCGCAGCGTGGCCGGCGGACAAACCCCTGTTCTTCCGTGTCTCCTCGGTGGACGGCGTGGAAGGCGGCTGGACCATCGAGGACACGGTGGTGCTGGCGCGACGCCTCAAGTCGCTGGGTGTGGACGTGATGGATTGTTCGTCGGGCGGTCTGCTGGGCTCTGCCACGGCGGCGCGGGTAAAGCGCTTCCCCGGCTTCCAGGTGCCCTACGCGGCACAGGTGCGGCGCGAAGCAGCCATGCCGGCCATGGCCGTGGGGCTGATTCTCGACGGCCGCCAGGCCGAGACGGTGTTGGCGGCCGGAGAAGCCGATCTCATCGCCGTGGGGCGCGAGGCGCTCAACGACCCCAACTGGGCACTGCACGCACGCGAAGCACTGGACGCCGATCCCGAATACACCGCGTGGCCAGTGCAGACGGGCTGGTGGCTCGACAAACGCTGCAAGAGCCTCGCCAAGCCTTGAAGGCCTGAGCGCGGCGGACGGTCAACGCCTGTCAGCGTCCTGCTGCAGCCTCGGCGGCCTTGCGCAACCGCGCCTCACGCTCGGCCAGTTTCTGGCGCAGGCGTGGCAACGCCGCCATGGCGGCCTGCTCGCCTTCGAGAATGGCCAGATTGCGGCTCTCGAAGCTGGTGGTGGCGATGCGGCTGGTGTCCGGAGATATCACAACATCGGCGGCCTGTCCCTCTTGCGCGGCGATCACGCGGCCCATCACGGTGATGCTCTGTAACAGGACGTCCACGGTGTCCTTCAAAGTCACATCCGTGCCGCGCTTGCCAATATCCACGGCGATGACGAAGTCGGCCCCCAACTCCCGCGCCGCCCGCACAGGCACAGGACTGGTGACACCGCCATCCACGAATTCCCGCCCGCCAATGGCCACTGGTTGGAACACACCCGGCACAGCGCTCGAAGCCCGTACGGCCATGCCGGCGTTGCCGCGGCGAAACACCACCGACTCGCCACTGGCAAGATCGGTGGCCACGATGGCCAGGGGCAGCGGCAGCTTCTCGATGGGGCGGTTGGCGAGCTTGGCGTTGACGTAGTTTTGCAGCGACTCGCCCTTGATGAAGCCCCGGTTGGGCAGGGTCCAGTCGCTCACGGCTTTTTCGTCGAGATCGAGGGCGATGCGTTGTAGGTCGAAGCCGGAGTTTCCCGCCGCATACAGCGCAGCCACCAAGCTGCCGGCACTGGTACCCGCCACGAACTCCGGCTTGAAGCCCTGGGATTCCAAGGCCTTGATCACGCCCACGTGAGCAAAGCCCCGCGCCGCGCCACCTCCTAGCGCCAGACCAATACGCGGTGGCGCGACGACTATGGGCGCGGGCGGAGGCGCCTCGGGAACCTGCACCGGTGGCGGCTGCACCGGCTCGGGTGCCTTGGGCGGCACCGTGCAGGCGGCAAGTAAAAAAAGGGGCAGGAAGCAGGCGATGCGCATGGTGGCCCAACAGTAACGCCCCAGGGCCCCGCGCGCTGCGCCGGGCGGCGAAGGCGCGAGGCGCGCTGGCGCGAGTTCAGGGCGTGAGATCGCCCACGGCGCTCTGGGTGTAGTTCTGGATGCCCAAGCGGCCGATCAAGTCGAGCTGGGTTTCGAGAAAATCGATGTGTTCTTCCTCGCTTTCAAGAATGTGCTCAAACAGCTCCCGGGACACGTAGTCGCCCACCGACTCGCAGTGGGCGATGGCGGCCTTCAGATCAGGGTGAGCCTTCATCTCAAGCTGCAGGTCGCACTTCAGACACTCCTCCAGGTTCTCACCGATGAGCAGCTTGCCGAGGTCCTGAAGGTTTGGCACACCTTCCAGAAAAAGGATGCGCTCGATGAGCTTGTCAGCGTGCTTCATCTCGTCGATGGACTCGTGGTACTCGTAATCGCCGAGCTTCCTGAGGCCCCAGTTCTTGAACATGCGCGAGTGCAGGAAATACTGGTTGATGGCCGTGAGTTCGTTCAGCAGCACCTTGTTGAGGTGGCCGATGACTTTTTTATCGCCTTTCATGGGTGTAGCGCTCCAAGGAATAAACCGCGCAGGATTGTAGGCGCTGGAACCGTTTCGCAGGCCAAGACATGCAGATGTCGCTGAACGCGAATGCAAACGAAAACAGCTCTTGATGCGACACGCGTGGGGCGCGGCCCCCTTCACACCAGGCCCGCACTCGAAGAGCAGTGGACTCTTCCCGCTGCCACGCCCATCGCGAGGGTCACGAACGCGCCCTGAACAGAATGGGCTGGACGCAGCGCCGGTGTGTTTCCCCGCTCAGGCTGCCGCAGGCTGCGCGGCGGACGCGGTGCAGGCACGGGTCTCTTCCAGCACCTGCCGCGCATAGGGCGCGCATCGGCCGCAACAGGAGGCAACGCCGAGTTGCTGGCGCAATGCCCGCATGGACCGCACCCCCTCATCCACCGCCTCACGAATCTGGCGTTCGGTCACGGCATTGCAGAGGCAGACATACATGGCGAGAGACGCTCTGAAAGGTTGAGAAATCCCTGAAAAGAACGGTACGCCGTAATGAGAATGATTGTCAATCGTTTGCAGCGCAGCATAACGATCTATCTCCTTAGCCCAAGGAACTCCATGGCCAAGTGGACGAGAATCGGTTTCCACACAAACCTTCATTCAATTTCATATAGTTAAAAGCGTTCGATGCCTGTAATGCACGAACTAGAAATGATCTTCAGGAAATCTCTTGTAAATGCGAATGATTGTCGTTAACATGCGCGTATCCTAATGCCTTCGGGAGCCACAGACCCTCGCAACATGGGGTTGCAGGCCTGATCGGGGAGATTGCTCATGAACGTTGCATCAACTCGCGCACTTTGCCCGCTAGGAGCGGTATGTCTGGCCGCTCTCAGTAGCACCGCTCTCGCCCAGCAGGGCGACGCCTTGACTGCACCGCGGGTGGAAGTGATCGGCAGGCAGGAAAACCTGGACCGCATCCCGGGCGCGGGCTACATCCTGGACAAGGAGACGCTTGAATCGTCGCGCGTGTTCACCACCAGCGAAGCACTGCGCAAGATTCCCGGCGTCAACGCCCGCGACGAGGAAGGCTTCTCCATGCGGCCCAACATCGGAATCCGTGGACTGAACCCGACCCGCTCCACCAAGATCACCCTACTCGAAGACGGCATCCCCCTCGCCTACGCGCCCTATGGCGACAATGCCAGCTATTTCCACCCGCCCATTGAGCGCTACGAGCGCATCGAAGTGCTCAAAGGCGCAGGTCAGGTGCTCTACGGGCCGCAAACCATCGGCGGGGTGGTGAACTACATCACGCCCGATCCGCCATCCGGCTTCCAGGGTTCACTCACGCTCACGGGCGGTAGTCGCGACTATCTCAACGCCCATGCGCGGCTGGGCGGCGGCGGCTGGTTGTTCGACTACACGCACAAGCAAGGCCAGGGCAACCGCGACAACACCTGGCTGCAGGTGGATGACATCAACCTCAAAAAGCTCATCGAAATCGATGCCCGCCAGGCGCTGATCCTGCGTGCCAACGCCTACCAGGAAAATTCCCAGGTGGGCTACACGGGGCTCACGGCCGCGGAGTGGAACAACTTTGGCGCCCGCTACAACCCCTTCCCCAATGATTTTTTCGACACCCGCCGCTACGCCCTCGCAGCCACCCATCAGATCCAGCTCTCGGAGGCCGCGCGCCTGGTCACCAACGTCTACGGCAGCCATTTCGAACGCGACTGGTGGCGCCAGTCGAGCAGCACCCTGGACACCCTGTGCGGCACGGCCTTTCGCGACGATCGCCTCGCGGGGCTGCCCGTGGACCCGAATACCCAATGTGCCGGCATCAGCCCCACACGCCAGAACGAGGGCCGGCTGCGCAACTACAGCCAGGCGGGTATCGAGCCGCGTTTGCAATATGTCTATACGGCCTTCGGTGTGGCCAACGAGATGCAGACCGGCGTGCGCATCCATGCCGAAACCCAGTCGCGCCGCCAAATCGCCGGCGCCACGCCGCTGGCGCGCGACGGCCTGGTCCAGGAGGACAACCTCCGCGACAGCGTGGCCTATGCGGCCTTTGCCCAGAACAAGCTGCTGTTCGGCGACCTCACCCTGGCGCCTGGACTGCGTTATGAGTACATCGACAACCATCGCGACAACCGTCTCAACGGCCTCTCCGGCGAGGCGAACACCGCAAAGCTGCTCCCCAGCCTCGGCGCCAACTACAAGCTCGATGCTGCCACCAACTTCTTCGCTGGCGTGCACCGCGGCTTCGCGCCGCCTCGGGTGGAAGACCAGATCAACACCACGGGCGGCAACACACCCACCTCCACCAACGTGAATCCCGAGCTGAGCTGGAACTACGAGCTGGGCGTGCGCTCCAGCGCCGTGCGCAACACCAATATCCAGGCCACGGTGTTTCGCAATGACTTCGAGCGCCTGGTGGCCGTGGGCAGCGTTGCCGGCAATGTGCCGCTGTCCGAGGGCCGCGCGCTCTACCAGGGCATGGAGCTGGCGGCTCGCTACGCCGCGCCCGGTGGCTTCTACGGCACCCTGGCGCTCACTTGGCTACCGGTGGCAGACCAGCAGTCGGCCTTTCGGCAGGTGAGCAATGGCCAGGCGATCCAGAACTCCCAGCCTGGCAATCGCCTGCCCTACGCACCTCGGCATACCGCAACGCTCGCGCTGGGCTACATGACGCCATCGGGGCTGGACGCGAATGTGGAGGCGGTGCACGTGGGCAGCCAGTTCGCCGACTTCGCCAACGTGGGCGACGCCGCCACCGATCCGAACATGCCAGGCACGGGCGCGGACCAGAGTCGCAACCGCGCGTCAGGCCAATTCGGACGCATCGACAGCTTCACCGTATTCAACGCCGCGCTCAACTACAAGCTGTCGGCATACCGGGTGACGCTGTTCCTGGCGGTGAAGAACATCGCCGACAAGACCTACATCGTGGATCGCACCCGCGGCATCGTACCCGGCATGCCACGGCTCATCCAGGCGGGGTTTCGCTATGACTTCTGATCCGGGGTGTGAACTTCCGGCGCGCGCCGTGGCCTGTGGTGGGTCGCGCCGCTAGAATCCGCGGCCTCCAGCCCCCCGGGGACCCACCATGCTTCGTCTGTTCGTCGCCGCCCTTTTGCTGTCCACCGGCCTCGCCGCGCGCGCCGAGGCGCCTCAGGGACAGGTCATCCTGCATCTGCTGGACTACGTGGCGGTGGAGTATCCCGGAGTGGTGCGCGAGGGCAAGGTGCTGGACGAAGGCGAGTATGCCGAGCAGGTGGAGTTCAGCGGCAACGTGGCCGAACTCATCGCGCGGCTGCCAGCCCACCCGGGCCAGCCAGCCCTGGCGGCGCAGGCGGCTTCCCTGGCATCGGACGTACGCGTCAAGGCTGAGGGTGCGCGGGTGGCGGCTGCGGCCGGCGCCCTGGGACAGGCGTTGATCCGGGCCTACGGATTCACGGTGGCGCCGCGCGCCGCGCCTGATCTTGCCCGAGGCCGCGCCCTGTACCTGGAGTCCTGTTCCGCTTGCCATGGCTCCCAGGGCCGCGGCGACGGTCCGGCCGGCGTGGGCCTGGAACCCAAGCCCGTCAACTTCAATGATCCGGCGCGGCAGGACCGTCGCAGTGTTCTTGCGCTCTTCAACACCACCACCCTGGGCATCCCCGGCACATCCATGGCTGCCTTCGGCGCCCTGCCAGAGGCAGACCGCTGGGCGCTGGCATTCTTCACCGCCGGCTTGCTGTTCGACGACACACACCGCGAAGCCGGCCAGTCCGCCTGGCGTGCAGGCCAGGGGCGCGATCTTTTCCCGAGCCTGGCCGAGCTCACCGCCGCCACCCCCGAATCGGTGCGCGCCCGTGGCGGCGAACCAGCGGTGGCCATGCTCGCGTGGCTGCGCGCCCATCCCGAGGGGCTTTCCCCGGGGGGCTCCACCCCCTTGGACACGGCTCTCGCAGCCCTGGACGAGAGCCTCACGGCTTACCGCACCGGCGATGCCAGGCGCGCCCACGAACGCGCCGTAGCGGCCTATCTGGAAGGTGTGGAATTGGCCGAGGCGCGCCTTGACGCGGCCGACCGCGACCTGCGGCCGCGCATCGAAGCGGACATGCTGGCCTTCCGGGCCGCCATCCAGCGCGCCGCGCCCTTGGCCGAAGTCGAGGCGCGCCACGGCGCCCTGGCCACATTGCTGCGGGATGCCCGCGATCGCCTGCAGGGCGTCACAGCCTCGCCGGGGGCGCAGTTCGCCTCTGCCTTCATCATCATCGCCCGCGAGGGCCTCGAAGCGGTGCTGGTGCTGGCGGCCATGGCGGCATTTCTGCGCCGTACCGGCCGTAAGGAGGGCGTGAAGTGGCTGCACGGCGGATGGATCGGCGCGCTGGCCCTGGGCGGCGTCACCTGGTGGCTCGCCTCGCGCCTCATTGCAGTGAGCGGCGCCCAGCGCGAGGTCACCGAAGGCGTGGTGGCGCTGCTCGCAGCGGCGGTGCTGCTGTACGTGGGCTTCTGGCTGCATTCCAAGAGCTACGGCCAGCGCTGGAGCGCCTTCATCAAGTCCCAGGTGAGCGGCGCACTGGGCAGGGGCACGCTGTGGGGCCTGGCACTGGTGTCTTTCATGGCGGTGTACCGCGAGGTCTTCGAGACGGTGCTGTTCTACCAGGCGCTGTTGCAGCAGGGCGGCGGCAGTGTCGTTCTGGCCGGGTTTGCCACGGGCTGCGCGGTGCTGGTGGCGGCCGCGCTGCTCATCGTGCGGTTCAGTGCCCGCCTGCCGCTGGGGGCGTTTTTCGCAGCCAGTTCGGCGCTGCTGGCACTCATGGCGGTGGTGTTCGCGGGGCAAGGGGTGGCGGCGCTGCAGGAGGCCGGGCGCCTGCCCGCCACACCCGTCTCCGGCCCCACCGTTGCCCTGCTGGGGATTCATCCCACGCTCCAGGGGCTGGGCCTGCAGGGTGCGCTGCTGCTGTTTATTGCGGTGCTGTTTTACCTCAACACGCGCGACAGCAACCGCCCCGCGGCGGCCTGATCGTTTCGCCGGGAGCCCTCATGAAGCGTTTCTTCGCCGCCCTCGCTGTCATGCTGCCGCTGGTGACTCCAGCCGCTGCCCAGCAGGACAAGGTGCTCAACCTCTACTCGGCCCGTCATTACGACACCGATGAAGCGCTGTACGCCAACTTCACCAAGGCCACGGGCATCCGCGTGAACCGCATCGAGGCCGGTGACGAGGCCCTGCTGGAAAGACTGCGCAACGAGGGTGCCAACAGCCCTGCCGACGTGCTGTTGATCGTGGACGCCTCGCGCCTGCACGCAGCCGACCTGGCAGGGCTGTTCGCGCCCGTGAAGTCGGCGTTGCTGGACGCACGCATTCCCGCCGCGCTGCGCAGTCCCGGCGGCACCTGGTTCGCCTTTTCCAGCCGCGCCCGCATCCTGGTGGCCGATCCGGCGGTTCCCGTGGCCGATATCCAGGACTACCTCGATCTGGCCGACGGAAAGAACCGCGGCCGCGTCTGCACCCGTCCCGGTAGCCACCCCTACATGCTCTCGCTGATCGCCTCGGTGATCGCCCATCACGGCGAAGCCAGGGCCGAGGCCTGGGCGCGCGCCACGGTGGCCAACATGGCACGGCCGCCGCGGGGCGGTGACACAGACCAGATTCGCGCCGTGGCCGCCGGGGAGTGCGCCGTGGCGCTCACCAACAGCTATTACCTGGTACGCCTGATGCGCTCCAGGAAACCGGAGGACCGCGCCGTGGCGGAAAAGGTGCGCGTCATCTGGCCCGACCAGGCCGGTCATGGCACTCACATGAACGTGTCCGGCGGTGGTGTATTGCGCAATGCGCCCAATCGCGAAGCCGCAGTGCGCTTTCTGGAGTATCTAGCGGGCGACGAAGCGCAAGCCTACTTCGCCAACGGCAACAACGAGTGGCCGGTGGTGAGAACCGCGATCGCGAAGAATCCGGAACTGGAGTCGCTCGGGCGCTTCAAGTCCGACACGCTCTCCATCCAGGAAATCGCAGTGCGCACACCCGCCGCCCAGCGCATCGCCGACCGCGCCGGCTGGCGCTGACGGGCCCTCAGGGCCGCGCGCGCAGAGCCCGGCTGGCCCACAGCACCGGCAGCAGCGCCACCGCCACGATCATCAGGCTGGGCACCGCCGCGTCGGCGAGCCGCTCGTCCTTTGCCAGCGCGTAGGCGTGGGTGGCGAAGGTCTCGAACCCGAAGGGCCGCAGCGCCAGTGTGGCGGGTAGTTCCTTCAGAACGTCCACGAACACCAGCAGGGCAGCCACCCATACCGGACCGCGCAGCAAGGGCAGGTGCACCCGCGCCAGCAGCCGCCATCCCGACACGCCCAGGCCGCGCGCGGCCTCGTCCATGGAGCCGGTGATGCGCGCCAATCCGCCCTCCACGGTGTTCAGGCCCACCGCCAGGAATCGCACTCCATAGGCATACAGCAGCGCGGCCACACTGCCGGTGAGCAACAGCCCCAGGTCCATGCCGAACCAACGGTCCGCCAGAGCATCGAGGAAATTGTCCAGCCGCGCCAGCGGCACCAGGATGCCAATGGCAAGCACGGCGCCGGGCACCGCGTATCCAAGGCTGGCGAAGCGCACCAGCAACGCCACGCCTGAGCCCGGAGCAATTCGCCGCACATAGCCAAGCAGTACCGCCAGCCCAGTCACAAGTAGCGCAGCCGCCGCTGCCACCCCGAAGCTGGCGCCAGCCATGGCCGCGAGCCGGGCGGCTTGGAACACCACCGCCTCATCCGCCGCCAGCCGCACCAGGTGCAGAGCTGGCAGGACGAAGCCCAACAGCGGTGGCAGCAGGCATATCGCGACGGCCAACACACTACCCAGCACCCCCAGCCTCGGGGGCGCGCGCCGTGATGCCGCAGCGCGGCCGGCGAAGCGGCGCTCCCCCCGCAACCGTCGCTCGGCCAGCATCAGCAGCGCCACCGCCGCGAGCAATAGCAACGCCAACTGGCTGGCCGCAGCCCGGTCGCCCAGACCAAGCCAGGCCTTGAAGATCCCAACGCTGAAGGTATCCACGGCCAGTTGCGAGACGGTGCCGTAGTCGGCCAGTGTTTCCATAACCACAAGCAGCACGCCCCCGGCCAGGGCCGGCCACGCCAGCGGCAGCTCGATTCGCGCGAAGCGGCGCCATGCTCCGGCACCGCCCAGCCTTGCCGCCTCGGCGAGGCTGGCGGGCCGATCGAGAAAAGCCGCCCGGGCCGGCAGGTAGACGTAGGGATAGAGCGCCAGCACCAACAACGCCGTCGCACCACCTAAGCTGCGGATCTCGGGAAACCAGTACTCGCGAGCGCGCCAACCGAAGCTTTCCCGCAGCCACGATTGCACCGGCCCGGCAAACTGCAGCAGGTCGCAGTAGGCATAGGCAACCACATAAGCGGGCATGGCCATGGGCAACAGCAAAAGCCAAGACAACCAACTCGCACCGGGAAACCGGTAGGCCGTGGTGAGCCAGGCACACCCCGCACCCAGAGCAAGCGTGCCCGCACCCACCGCCGTACAGAGCAGCACGCTGTTGACGGCGTAGCCAGCCAGCACCGTGCCCGCCAGGTGATCCCAGGCATCGGCGGCACCGGCCCCGCCAAGGTTTAGCAGCAGGCCAGCCGCGGGCACTGCCACCAGCAGCGCCACCATGCTGGCGAGCGCGACGGCAGCCAAGGGAGTGCCCCGGACCACCTGGGCGGTTGGCGGCAGTGTCTGGACGGAAGCGGTCATGGCATCGATTCTAGCCACCCGCCGCCTATAATCCTGCATCGTGGATACTCCCTTGCTCGAGGTGCGCGGTCTCTGCCACCGCTATGGGGCCAAGCCCGTGCTGCGGGGCGTGTCTTTGCGTCTGGCGCGCGGCGAGCTGGCATGCCTGCTGGGCCCTTCGGGTTGCGGCAAGACCACGCTGCTGCGGCTGGTGGCAGGGTTCGAGAGCCCCGCATCCGGCAGCATCGAGGTACAAGGCGAGCTTCTTTCCGACGCTGGCCGCGTGGTGCCTCCCGAGCGCCGGCGCATGGGCATGGTGTTTCAGGATTTCGCCCTTTTTCCCCATCTCGATGTGGCCGACAACGTGGCCTTCGGGCTGGCGCACCTGCCGGCCACGGAGCGGTCCCACCGGGTGCAAACACTTCTGGCCCTCGTGGACATGGCGGGCGCGGGTTCGCGCTTTCCGCACCAGCTCTCGGGAGGGCAACAACAGCGCGTGGCGCTGGCCCGGGCGCTTGCGCCGCAACCCGCGCTGGTGCTCCTGGACGAGCCCTTCTCGGGCCTGGACGAGAGCCTGCGAGAGCACCTGGCAAGCGAGGTGCGCGCCATTCTCGTGCGCGAGGGCAGCACGGCGCTCATGGTCACCCACGATCAGCACGAAGCCTTCGCCCTAGCCGATGCGGTGGGCGTGATGAACGACGGCTGTATCGAACAATGGGGGAGTGCCGAGGCGCTCTACCATGAGCCCGCCACACGCTTTGTGGCGGAATTTGTTGGAGAAGGGGCGCTGCTTCCTGGCCGCGCGGCCCCGGATGGGGTGCACACGGCGCTGGGGTTGTTGGGCGCTTGTGGCAAGTTTCCCCACGATTCACCCGTGGAGGTGCTGTTGCGGCCCGACGATCTGACAATCGACAGCCGGAGCCCTTACCGCGCCGTGGTGGAGGCGGCCGCCTTCCGCGGCGCCCATACCCTGCACAGGCTTTGCCTCGACAGCGGCCAACGCGTGTTCGCATTGGCCGACAGACCGCTGGCGGTGGGCTCGGCGGTTGGGCTCACCCCGAGGAGCGGCAGGCCCCTCAGGGTCTTTCCAGCGGCGCCCGAAATCCAGGCCGAAGACCCAGGCGCTACCCTCAGAAGCTGATGGCCGCGCTCACCCCGGCGAATACCGAACGCCCCGCGCCGGATTCGTAGAAACGGCTGTTGGATTCGTTGACGATCACCGAGCCCACGAAGCGCCGGTCGAACACGTTGTCCACGCGCACGAATTCGGTAAAGCGAACGCGCCCGAACTCCTGCGACCAGCTTGCCCGCAGCGCCAGCAGTTCATAGGAAGAGGCGAACTCGCTGTTGCGATCGTTCACGTACACCTTCGAGGCGGCGCGCGCCTCCATGGCGAGCGCCAGACCGCGGGCGGGGTTACGCCATCCCAATTCCCCATAGGCAGTGAAGGCAGGCACACCGGGAATCTTGTTTCCGGCTGACACCGGCACTCTCTGACTCGGTGACGAGCACGGGGTTTGCGCGCAAGTGGTGAAGTCCTTGTCGAAGGTAGCTTCCAGGTATGTGGCTGCCGCAAGACCGTAGAAGCCACCGCCAAAGCGCGAATCGAGCATCAACTCCACACCCCGGCGGGTGGTAGGTCCGGCATTCTGGAACACCGAACGCCCGCCACTGTTGCTGAGAACAGAAATCTCGTTGTCGCTGCGGCTCTGAAACAGCGCTGCGTTCAAGCGAGTGTCATCCAGGACAAGCGCCTTGATGCCCAACTCCGCGTTTTCCGTGCGGTTGGGCTTGAGATCGGTGTTGATCCCGGCGCCGGCAGCGCCGATGGTCCGATAAGCGAGCTCCGCGAAGGTGGGCGTCTCGAAGCCCTTGCCGTAGCTCGCATAGGCGTGCAGCAGCGGCGAGATGCGATACAACAGTCCCGCCACGGGGGTCAGCGCGCTGAACTTCAAAGCACCGGAGTCGTCCGGGTTATTGCTGGTGATGAAGTAATCGGAGGACTTGAAGTTCACCTGGCTGTTACGCAAACCCGCGGAGACCAGCAGTCTTTCGGTGAAGGAGAATTCACCCTGAATGTACTGGTCCACGTTGTAGACCCGGTTGCCCTCGTCGCGGCGCAAGGCACCCTGGACCCCCAACGTGGTTCCGACGAAATTGTTCCAGCCCTTGCGCCGCTCATATTGCTCGTCGGCGTTCAAGCCGAAGGTCAGGGTGAACGGTACGCTGGCCAGCTGATTGCGGTGCGTGTAGCGCACATCCAGACCGCGGAACTGGCGGTCCAGGTCTACCACGCCACCACCGCTGCTCGCGGCCCCCTGGGCGCCGATCGTGAGGCCAAGGTACTGCTGCACCTGTCGGTCGCCCGCGTACACCAGGGCGCGGAACAAGTCCTGCCCCACCTGGCGCTCGTACACCACGCCCATCTGAGTATTGTCGATGCTCTTGCGCACCCCGTAGTCGCGCGCTGTCAGCGTACCGACCGTACCCACCTGGCGCGGATCTGTCTCGTACTGAGCGCGCGTGAGGCCCAGTGGGTCCTGGGTGTCAGGCTGCATGAGATAGTTGGCCACCAGGGTGATGCGAGTCAGCTCATCAGGCGTGATGAGCAGCTTGGCGTTCACCGTGTCGCGGGTCACGGCGCTGTAGTCGCGATAACCGTTGGAGTCGAAGCGCGTGGAGTTGATGAGGTAGTTGACGTTGCCGCTCGTACCGCCCACCTTGATGCCCGACTTGGTGGTGTCGAAGCTGCCCGCTCCGAAGTTGGGGGTGATCACCAGGCCGTCCGGGCCGTTTTCGGTGAACACGCTGATGACCCCGCCGGAGGAATTACCGTACAGCGACGAGAAAGGCCCGCGCAGCACTTCGATGCTGCGGGCTGTACCCAAATCCAGGTTTGCGGCCTGGCCTTGGCCGTCTGGCATGGTGAGCGGAATACCATCGGCGTACAGGCGAAGCCCCCGCACCCCGAAGGTGGAGCGGGAACCGAAACCGCGGATGGAGATCTGCAAATCCTGAGCGTAATTGTTGCGGTTGTTGGCCACCACGCCCGGCACCACCTGCAACGATTCCGAGGCATTGACGCCCATCTGGCCTTCGGAGATGCGCGCCTTGTCCACCAGATCGATGGACATGGGCAAATCAAAGCTGCGCTGCTCGGTGCGGGTGCCCGTGACAACCACGGGCGCGGTGCGGAC
Organism: Rhodocyclaceae bacterium; assembly: GCA_020248405.1. Classification (GTDB taxonomy): domain Bacteria; phylum Pseudomonadota; class Gammaproteobacteria; order Burkholderiales. The sequence goes on from JADCHQ010000006.1 coordinate 165,190, forward strand.
CGATTCGGTTTGCTGGGCAAAGGCGCCGCCAGGATTGAGGGCGAGGGTTGAAACAATAAGCGCGGGCGCGGCGGAGCCCCCGAGGGTTGGGCGAAGCATGGCATTCTCCTGGCGCGGATTTTCTAGTTGGATCACAGGTTGGCGGCCACCGCGAGCGCGCCCTGCTATAAACGCAAAAAGGGCTGCGTTGCCGCAGCCCCTTGACCGCCAAAGCCGCTGGTTAGCGGTTGGCGATATACATCGTCACTTCGAAGCCGAAGCGCATTTCGGTGTATTCAGGCTTGGTCCACATGGCGATTTCCTTTCTTGCTCAACATAACGCACACTCGGGTTTGATGCTCGTCACAGACACAGACATGAGACTGATGAATCCGCACGCTGTTCTGATTAATAATAAGTGTACGCATGGCCCAGCCGTGGACTATCGCAAAAGCCGTAAAACCACCTCATGATTTTCATGAGATTGACCCGACCGAACCCGGATCAAGCAACCCGTGGCGCATGGCGATGATTGCCAGCTCGGCTGAGTTCGATGCCCCAAGCTTTTGTTTAATATTGTAAAGATGCGTCCCGATGGTGCGCGGGCTGAGGGACATCACCTGGGCGATGTCGGCCACGGACTGGCCGCGAGCCAGGCTCAGGAACACCTTGAATTCCTTTTCCGACAGCATGTCCACGGGGTTGCGTTCGCCCGTGAGCTGCTGCAGGGCAAGCTGTTGGGCAATGGCCGGCTCCAGAAAGGTACGTCCGGCATGCACCTGGTAGATGGCGCGGATGAGTTCTTCCGCCGCGCTGCGCTTGGACAAATAGCCCAGCGCGCCGGCCTTGAGCACGCGCTTGGCGTGCAGCGCATCTTCGTGGGCCGTGAGCACCAGCACCCGGGTGGAAGGCGCGTGGGCCAACATGCGCGACAGGGCCTCCAACCCGCCAATGCCGGGCATGGAGAGGTCCAGGACCACCACGTCGGGCTTCACCTCGGCGAGGCGCCGCAAGGCCTCCTCGCCGCTTTCCGCCTCGCCGCTGACGCGGATGTCGGCGGCGCTTTCCAGCAGCAGTCGAAAGCCCATGCGGACCACGGCGTGGTCATCCACCAGCATTACGCGGATGCCGCCGCCGCTCATGCCGCCGCCTCGCCAGCCGCGGCGGGCGCGGGCAGGCGCACCCGCACGGTGACGCCAGCGCCAGGCACGGCGTCGAGTTCAAAGGATCCGCCCAACGCCTCGGTGCGTTCGCGCATGCCCAGAAGGCCGAAGCGGGCCGCCTCCACGGCGTTGCGCTCGGTCAAGCCGCGACCGTCATCGCTGACCGTGAGCATCAACCAGGGCTCGCCAAGCGGGCGACGGACGAGGATGTCCACGCGGCTCGCCTGGGCGTGTTTCACCACGTTGGTAAGGCACTCCTGCACGATGCGGTAGATGGTGATGTTGGTCTCCTCGCCGAGGCCGTCGAGTTCGCCCTCCATGCGCAGCTCCACAGCCATGCCGGGCTGCAACCGCCGCCAATTGCCCACCGCCTCGGCGAGCGCATCTTCAAGGCCCAGGTGATCGAGCGCGCTGGGGCGCAGTTGGCGCACGATGTCATGGACGATATCGTAAATACGTTCTGCCACCTCCACGATGGTGACGGCGCCGCGGTGGGTCTCGCCACCGCTGGTGCGGGTCTGATTGGCGATCACGGCGCCCAGGGTCTTGACGGCTGTGACGTACTGGCCAAGTTCATCGTGCAACTCTCGGGCAATCAAGCGCCGCTCCTCTTCGAGCCGGGTCTGAATCAGGCGCGTGAGATGACGGTTCTGTGCAAGCTCGGCCTCGGCCTCGCGGGCGCGCTTGGCTTCGGTGACATCGCGCAGCGACCAGATGCCGCCGATGACCGTGTCCGACACCGGGTCCACCAGAGGGGCGGCGGACACCGCCACCTCGACGCGCCGTCCGTCGCGGGCGAGGCGCACCGTCTCCACGTGGTCCACCAGGCCGCGGGCACGGATCAGCTCGGCGTGCGCCGCGAACTGCGCGCGCCCGTCCTGCGGCACGATGCACTCGGCGGTACGCCCGGCCATCTCGGCGGCGCCGTAGCCCAGCAGGCGTTCCGCGGCGGGATTCCAGTAGCCCACCCTGCCTTCCAGATCGAGGGTGAAGATGGCGTCGCCCGACTGCTGGGCGATGAGCGCCAGGCGGCGGTTGTCGGCCAGGCTCGCCTCCAGGGCATCGGCCATGCGGTTGAAGCTGCCGCCGATGGCCTCGAACTCGGGCACGGCAAAGCGCGGCAGGCGCGTATGGAACTCGCCGCGCTCCATGCGCTGCAAGCCCTCGGCCACCGCGTCCACCGGGCGCACGGAACGGCCCACCAGAAAGAACACCAGCGCGTTCACGGCCACCGCGAAGGCCACCGCCAGGGTCATGAGTTCCGCCAGTTCATCCCAGGCATCCAGGATGGAGCGCGAGGAATCCACCGTCACCACCAGATGCCCGCCATCGACGGGCATGTTCACCACCGGCAGTTGCGGGTGTACGAGGGCAGAAAACCAACGCGGCGCCGCACGGCCGGCCTTGTAGACCGACGGCGGAGAGGCATAGATCTCGCGGTCGTCCCGGTCGAACAGCCGGATATCGTGAGCGCGCACCCGTCCCAGTTCACGCAGAAAACCCAACAGCGCCTCGCTCGCCCGCGACGGATCGGTGCGCGCGCCCGCATCGCGCAGCACGGTGGACAGCAGTTGCAGCGTCACGCGGTTGGCACCCTCCATCTCCTCGCGGATGGAGCGGCGCGCATCGTCGATCACCACGTTGAGCAGGATCGCCACGAACAACAGCGTCACCACGCTGATGAGCAGGTTGATGCGAAAACGCAGGCTGAGGGCGGGCACGGGCGATTACCCATCACTTGAAGCGAGCGCCGCGTCGGCGGCGGCCACCAACGCCCGCTCGATGCCGGGATGGGACGAGGCGTGCTTGCCCTGCTCCACCATCACCAGCCGCGAAGCCGGCCAGCGGGCGTGCAGGGCCACGGCGGTCACGGGCGGGCACACGAAATCCATGCGCCCCTGCACCAGCGTGGCCGGCAGATGGGCGATGCGCGCCATGTTGTCGAGCAGTTCTCCTGGCCGCAAAAAGCAGTTGCGCGCCAGGTAGTGCACCTGCACCCGGGCACGCGCCAGCAGTCCGGCCGCATCGGCTGCCGGCAGCGGCAGGGCCGAGGCTTCGCCGATGGACATGACGGCCGCCTCAAAGGCGCTCCAGCGCAGGGCGGCCTGTTGGGCCAAGGCGCGTTCCGGGTGGTTGAGCAGCGTTTCGTAGGTGGACAGCAGCGCTGGCCACCGGGCCCCAGGCGCAGGCTCGAAGAGTCTGGCCCGAGCCTCGGGCACGAAGGCCTCCAGCCCGTCGAAGTACCAGTCCAGTTCGCTGCGCGAGGCGAGGAAAATGCCGCGCAATATCAGCCGCGTCACCGCCTCCGGGTAGGCCTGGGCGTAGGCCAGCGCCAGGGTGCTGCCCCAGGAGCCGCCGAACAGCACCCAGGCGCGCACGCCCAGCAGCACGCGCAGCCGCTCCATGTCGCCCACGAGGTGGGCGGTGGTGTTGGCGCTCACGCTGCCAGCGGGCTGGCTGGTGCCGCATCCGCGCTGGTCGAAGAGCACGATGTGGTAGCGCGCCGGATCGAAGTAACGGCGGTGGTCAGGCTTGGTGCTGCTGCCGGGCCCGCCGTGCAGGAACAGCACCGGCACGCCGGCTGGGTTGCCGCTTACCTCATAGCGCACCCGGTGGCCGTCGGCCTCGGGCAGGAAACCGCTGGCGTGCGGCTCGAGGGGGGGATAGAGCGCGTCCATGGACTCGCGGTGCGCCCGCCGGGCGCCGCCGCCGGGGCCTAATCGATCTTGAACACCACCGGCACCAGCACCGTGAACTCCCTCCCGCGGAAATCCGCTGGCACCGCCGGCAGCTGCCCGGTTCGCTTGACCATGGCCACCGCCTCCTCGTCCAGCATGGGGTAGCCGGAGGACTTGGCCACATGCACCTCCCGCACCTTCCCCTCGGGGCTCAGCCGTACTTCCAGTTCCACCTTGCCCTGCCAGCCCATCTGAAGGGCGCGGCGCGGGTAATTCTGGTTGCGCCCGATGGCGCGGGACAGCTCCAGCGCGAAGCCTTCCAGCGCCGCACGGTCGAAACCGCTTGAGGCGGGCGCGCCGGTCGCTTTGGCGCGCTCCGGACCAGAGCGCAGAGGCGCGGGCTGCGCTGCACCCTGGGACACGGGCCCATCGGCACGCAGGGAGGGCGCCTGCACCGGCGGCGGCGCGGCCGACGAGCCGGCCAAGGGCGCTGCCTGCACCAGCGGCGCCGGGCGCGCGGCGGGCAATTCGGGGCGAGGCTCTGCGCGCGGCTCACTGCGCACCGCTGGCGCTTCGGCGCGCACCACGGGCGCCGCGGGTTCCGGTCGCGCTTCAGCCTTGGCCGTGAGCGTGGGTGCCACCTGCACCACCGGGCGCGGGTCGACGCGCACCTCGGGACGTGGCTCGCGGCGAAGCTCAACGGGCGCGTCAGGCCGAATCGTGGGCTTGAGCTCCGGCGCCGGGGCGGGGGCCGTGAGGGCGGTACTTGATTCCACCCGAGGCGCCACCGCCGCCTCGGGCCGGGGCAGCGGGCGCAGATCGGGCCTGGGCTCGGGCCGCGGCGCTGGCAGCGGCTCGGTACGAGGCTGAGGTTTGAATTCAGGTTGCTGCTGGGGCACTTCACGGCTTTCCAACGGCGCCAGATCCCGTTGCGGCGCTGGTTGTTCCACGGGTTTGGGTTCGGGTTTCGGTTCGGGTTTCGGCGCCACCTGCGGCGGCGGCGTACGCTCCACCTTGGGCTTCGGCAGCGGCTCCCGTTTTGGCAGTGGCGGCGGTTCGCGCTCCGGTTCGATGATTTCCACTTGCAGCACCGGACGCTCGGCCGGGGGCAGGTGGCGAAGCTGCGGCAGAAGCAGCACCAACAACCCGTGGGCCACCAGCGAGATGATGAAGGCGAACCGGAACGGCTTCTCCCGATACCAGTCGCCAAGCGACTGGGTGCTCGTCGCGCCCAGGACCGCCGTGCTCAAGATTGCACTCCGGCGCGCCCTGCGGGCTGCGGCGGAAAGTGCGCAATCTCATGAAAATCATGAGACCACATTGCTGATTTTTGTGTGGCTGGCGATCGCATCATTCCTGGACACTGCGTACCGTCGTGAAGAAAACGCTGTTGCCTTGCGGCCTCGAAGGTGTGTTGAGGTTAGCCAATTGCGAGGCCGGCATAGCCTTCACGTCAAACGAGGTGAGCGCATCGCTGGCTCGCGAGATCTCAAACTCTAACACCCTGGAGGTCGTCATGTGGAGCAAGCCTGAGTACACGGAAATGCGTTTTGGTTTCGAAGTGACGATGTACATCGCCAACCGCTAACTGCGTTTGCGCGGCGACGGGCCGCCCCTGGGGCGGCCCGTTGTCTTCAAGGGTCCGGCCCGCGCCCAGCGGCCACCGGCCGCCGCGCTCTAACACTCCAACAACAACATGCGAATCCGGGTTCTCGGAGCCGCCGCTGGTGGCGGATTTCCGCAGTGGAATTGCAACTGCCCCATGTGCGACGGCTTTCGCAAGGGTAGCGTGCGCGCCTCGGCGCGCACCCAGTCGTCCATCTGCGTAGGCACCAGCGACACCGACTGGGCATTGTTCAATGCGTCGCCCGATATCCTCGCCCAGATTCGCGCATTCCCGGCGCTGCAACCGGCGCGTGGCATCCGCGACACTGGCATTCGGGCAGTAGTTCTGATGGATGGCCAGATCGATCACACCACCGGCCTGCTCATGCTGCGGGAGGGTAAGCCACTGCCGGTGTGGTGTACCGACATGGTTTGCGAGGACATGACCACAGGCAACCCTCTCTTCAATATCCTCGGCCACTACTGCACGGTGGACTGGCATCGCGTGCCCACCGCGCCGGACAATGCCTTCCGAATCGAGGGTATCGAAGGGCTCAGTTTTACGGCCGTGCCCCTGCGCAGCAAGGCGCCGCCCTACTCACCCCATCGCAACGACCCCCACGAGGGCGACAACATCGGCATGAACATTACCGACACGCGCAGCGGCCGCAGGGCGTTCTACGCGCCTGGGCTTGGCGAGATCGAGCCGCACCTCGTACCCTTCCTGGAACAAGCCGACTGCGTGATGGTGGATGGCACTTTCTGGACCGACGACGAGATGCTGCGGTTGGGCATCTCGCAAAAGCGCGCCCGCGACATCGGCCACCTGCCCCAGTGGGGGCCCGGCGGCATGATCGAAGTCCTCGCCGGGCTGCGCGCGAGCCGCAAGATTCTCATCCACATCAACAATACCAACCCTATCCTGGACGAAGACTCGCCCCAGCGTGCCGAGCTGGCACGCCACGGCATCGAGGTCGCCTTCGACGGGATGGACATCCAACTCTGAGGGAACTGCCATGGGCGCCGCCGAAACGCTGCCGTGGAGCCGCGAGGAATTCGAGGTGCACATCCGCGCCAAGGGCGGCGGCTATCACATCTACCACCCCTACCACGTGGCCATGAACAGCGGCGGGCTTACTCGCGAGCAAATTCAGGGCTGGGTGTGCAACCGCTTCTACTACCAGACTGCGATCCCCACCAAGGATTCGGCGATCATGGCCAACATGCCCGATCGCGACCACCGTCGGCTGTGGATTCAACGCATCATCGACCACGATGGCACCACCGGTGACGAGGGCGGTATCGAGGCCTGGCTGACATTGGCCGACGCGGTGGGTCTGGACCGCGAAGAGGTCACGTCCCTGCGGCGCGTGCTGCCTGGGGTGCGCTTCGCCGTGGATGCGTATATCAATTTCGCCCGCTCCCGCCCCTGGCAGGAGGCGGTATGCTCCTCGCTCACCGAGTTGTTCGCCCCGGAGATCCACAAGGAACGGCTGGCCAACTGGCCGCAGCACTATCCCTGGATCAACCAGAGTGGTTACGCCTATTTTCGCAAGCGCCTGTCGGAAGCGCGCCGCGACGTGGAGCACGGCCTGCGCGTGACACTGGGCTATTTCCAGACCCGCGAGCAGCAACAACGCGCCCTGGACATCGTCCAGTTCAAGCTCGACGTGTTGTGGAGCATGTGCGACGCCATGGCGGTAGCCTACGGTATCGGCGAGCGCAAGGTGCTTTGAGCGTGGCACAGCCCAAACGCCTGCCCTTTGACCACGACGCCCCGATTGCGCTGGCCAAGTACTACCGGTTCCAGTGGGAACCGGCGCAGGACTGTCACGTGCTGCTCTACCCCGAGGGCATGGTGAAGCTACCGGGCAGCGCTGGCGAGATCATGAAGCGGGTGGACGGCAGCCGCAGCCTCGATGCCATCGTGGCCGAACTGCAGGCCGCCTTCCCTGGCGCGCCGGACCTGCGCGCCGACGTGGTGGACTTCCTCGAGGTGGCTCATGGAAACGGCTGGATCCGCGAACAAGCCCGGTAATCCCCTCTGGCTGTTGGCCGAGGTGACCTACAAGTGCCCGCTGCACTGCGTGTTCTGCTACAACCCCGTGGACTACACCCGCTATGGCCCGGAGCTGGACACGCAGGCATGGCTCAGGGTGTTGCGGGAGGGCCGCGAGCTGGGCGCCACGCAGTTGGGCTTCTCGGGCGGCGAGCCGCTGATGCGCGACGATCTGGAAGAAATGGTCACCGAAGCGCGCCGGCTCGGCTATTACAGCAATCTCATCACCTCGGGCATCGGACTCACGGAAAAGCGCATCGCCGCCTTCAAGGAGGGCGGGCTCGACCACATACAGCTGTCCTTCCAGGACTCCACCCGGGAGATGAATGACTTTCTCTCCAGCACCAAGACTTTCGATCTCAAGAAGCGCACCGCCGAGCTGATCCAGAAATACGACTACCCCATGGTGCTCAATGTGGTCTTGCACCGGCACAACATCGACCACACCCAGCAGATCCTGGAAATGGCGCAGCAGCTCGGCGCCGAGTATGTGGAGCTCGCCAACACGCAGTACTACGCCTGGGCCTTCGAGAACCGCGACCAGTTGCTGCCCAGCCGCGACCAGTTGATGCGCGCCGAGGAAGTCACCAACCGCTTTCGCGAGCGGGTTGGCAATGCCATGAAGGTGTACTTCGTGGTGCCCGATTACCACGCCACCCGGCCCAAGGCCTGCATGAACGGCTGGGGGTCGCTGTTTGTCACGGTCACCGCCGACGGCGTGGTGCTGCCCTGCCACGAGGCGAGGATGCTGCCGGGGCTCACCTTCCCCAACGTGCGCGACCACCCCTTGCGCTGGATCTGGTACGACTCCCCGGGCTTCAATGCCTATCGCGGCGACGGGTGGATGCAGGAGCCCTGCCGCTCCTGCCCGGACAAGGTGAAGGACTTCGGCGGCTGCCGCTGCCAGGCCTTCATGCTCACGGGCGATGCCACCAACGCCGATCCGGTGTGCGAGCTGTCGCCCCATCACCATCTGGTCACCGAGGCCGTGGAGCGCGCCGACCGGCCCGCGCTACCCGCCGGGGTCAAGCCCATCGTGTTTCGCGATGACCGAAATTCGCGCGCCCTGTCCGCGGCATCCGAACCCGCCACGCCCGTCACATGAGCGACCGCGGCGGCCTGGCCATCCGCGCGCGCGCCCTCGCCCGCCGCTACGGTGACACCCAGGCCGTGGCCGGCTTGACTCTGGATATTGCCGAGGGTGAGTTTTTCGGACTGCTCGGCCCCAACGGGTCAGGCAAGACCACCGCCATTCACATGCTCGCCACCCTGGTGCGTCCCAGCGGCGGCACGGCTTCGGTTGCAGGCTTCGATGTGACCGCCGAGGGCGTGGCAGTTCGCAGTCGCGTCGGCCTGGTGTTCCAGGAGTCCGCTCTCGACCGCAGCCTGTCGGTGGCCGAGAACCTAAGCTTTGCCGGTGCGCTGTACGGCCTCGGGCGCCAGGAGGTGGAGCGCCGTGCTCACGGCTTGCTGGAACTGTTCGACATGGCCGGACAGTGGCGCTCGCCCGTGGCCGCGCTGTCGGGAGGCCAGCGCCGCGCCGTGGACATTATCCGTGGCGTGCTGCATGAACCGCGCGTGCTGTTCCTCGACGAGCCCACCATCGGTCTCGACCTACCGGTGCGGCGGCGCATCTGGCGCTTCATCGAAGGCCTTCGGGCCCGAAACCGCATGACCGTGCTGCTCACCACCCACTACCTGGAAGAGGCCGACGGTTGCGACCGCGTGGCCTTCGTGCGCAAGGGCCGTCTGGCGCTGGAGGGAAGGCCGCGCGCGCTGGTGGACGGACTCGGACGGCACGTGGCGGAATTCGAGAGCGAGCGCCCAGAGGAACTGGAAGCTCGGGCTCGGCCGCTGCTGGGTCAAGCCCTGCGCGATGGACCTCTGCTGCTGTATCGCTGGCCCCACGAGGAGATCGGCCCGTTGGCGCAGCTTCAGGACGAGGTGGGCCCGCTCGCAGCGGGCTTGCGGGTGCGGCGGCCCACTCTGGGAGACGTGTTCCTGTGGGTACACGCCGGGCAATCGCCCAAGGTACCCCCATGACGGGCCGTGCCGTATTGGCGGTGTTGCAGCGCGAGTTGGTGAAGATGCTGCGCCAGCGCACCCGGCTGTTGGCCGCCATGGTGCGGCCCTTGATCTGGCTGTTGGTGATTGGCGGTGGCTTCGGCGCCGTGCTAACCGCCGACGGCTTGCCCTATCAGCAGTTCCTGGCCCCTGGAGTGGTGGGCATGACCATGCTGTTCGCCGCCATGCTGTCGGCCCTCACCATGGTCTACGACAAGGAATCGGGAGTGATGCGCATGCTGGTAATCGCCCCATTTCCGCACTTTTGGATCGTGCTGGCGAAGGCCGCGGCAGCCGTGGCGGCGGCGCTGGTGCAGGCCCTCATGCTGCTGGTGCTGCTCGCGGCGCTGGGTTTCCTGGACTGGCACAACGTCTCCTGGCTAATGCTGGTGGCAGCCCTACTGACGGTATCTGCAGCCTGCGCCGCCATGGGCATGCTGACGGCGGCCTTCACGCGCACGCTCGACAATTTCGCAGCGGTGATGAACTTCGTGATCTTCCCGGTGTTCTTCCTGAGCGGGTCGTTGTACCCCATTACGCGCCTGCCCGCATGGCTCAAGGCCGTGGCCATGGCCAATCCCTACACCTATGGCGTTGACCTGCTCAAGCATGCCTTGCTGGGCGGTATGGGAGGCAGCTTTGCCGCGGAGTTTCCTGCCGCCGTGGATGCGGTGGTGCTGGTCAGCTTCACTGTGGCTGCGCTGGCTGTGGCCTGCGCGCGCTTTTCCGGGGAAAGCGCCTTCCAGCCCGTGATCCGCCAGATCACGGGGAGACGCCGCTAGGCGCCCCGCGGGGCGAGGGTTTTCGCCCCACCGCGCGGAGACGTGCTCAGGGCCCGAGCAGGCAGCCGGGTGGCGCCTTGTCGCCACCAATCAATGATGATGTCCACCGGGACCGTGCACATGCCCGTGACGCACTTCCTCGGCCGTGGCGCCACGCACCGCGGTCACGGTGCACTTGAACTCCAGCGTCTTGCCCGCCAACGGGTGGTTGGCGTCCACCACCACCTGGTCGTCAGTGACGTCGGTCACCGTGTAGAGCGTGGGATGATTCGATCCCTGGGGCGAACCCTCGAACTGCATGCCCACCTTCACATTGCCCGGGAAAAGGTCGCGTGGCTCCACGCGAATCAGTTCGGCATCGTATTCGCCGAAGGCATCGTCGGGCGCCATGCGCACCGACAAGGTGTCGCCCACCAGCTTGCCGTGCAAAGCCTCTTCCACCAAAGGAAAAATCCCGTCGTAGCCACCGTGGAGGTAAGTGATGGGCTCATCGGTCCGCTCGATGAGGGCGCCATCGGCATCGAACAACTCGTAGTTGAGCGAAACGACGGAATTCTTGGCGATTGCTACGGTCATCAAAGCTCCTTGACCAGGTTGAGGACTTCGGCCGCGTGGCCCTTCACATTCACGCCGTACAGGACGTGGGCAAGGCAGCCATTCTTGTCGATGATGAATGTGGAACGCTGGATACATCTGCGCGATTGCCCATCCACCGTTTTGTGTTGCAAAACTCCGTAGCTCTCGCAGACCTCACCTTCCACATCCGAGAGCAAACTTACGCTGAGGCCGTGTTTGTCCCGGAAAGAGCCGTGGGCAAGACAATCATCCATGCTCACGCCCAACACCACGGCACCGTGCCGGCGGAAGTTGTCATCGCGTTCGCTGAAGTCGATGGCCTCAAGGGTACAACTGGGCGTGTCGTCGCGCTGATAGAAATACAGCACCACATGATGGCGGCCGCGGAACGAAGCGAGGCTTACCGACTCCATCTCGGCGTCCGGCAACTCGAAATCCGGCGCCGCGTCTCCAATTTTGAGCATGCTGCCGCTCCCGAGAAGCGTCAAAACGATTCTAGCGGAAAAGCTTTCGTTGACACGCGGGCCAATACGGCACCACCTATAATTGTGTGATGGGTGATCCACTTCTGGGAGGCCTGACGCCGCGGCGATTCATGACTGCGTACTGGCACAAGCACCCGCTGCTGGTCCGTGGCGCAGTTCCGGGCTTCAGCGGCTGCCTGGACCGCGACGAGTTGTTTGCGTTGGCTTGCCGCGACGAGGTGGAATCACGACTGGTGCGGCGCGAGGCGCGTCATTGGCACCTCGAGCACGGGCCGTTCCGGCTGCGCAACCTGCGGGCCCTTCCAAAACGCGACTGGACGCTGCTGGTCCAGGGAATCAACCTGCACCACCCGGCGGGTGCCGAACTGCTGGACCGGTTCGACTTCATTCCTCACGCGCGCATGGACGATCTCATGGCGAGCTACGCCGTGCCCGGGGGCGGTGTAGGACCGCACTTTGACTCCTACGACGTGTTCCTGCTCCAGGGGGATGGGCGCCGCCGTTGGCAGGTGAGCGAGCAGGATGACCTGGACCTTGACCCCCGCGCGCCGCTGCGCATCCTGCGACGCTTCCGCGCCATGGGCAGTTGCGTGCTCGATCCGGGCGACATGCTCTATCTGCCGCCGCGCGTGGCACACCATGGCGTGGCCGTGGATACCTGCACCACCTGGTCGGTGGGGTTTCGCGCGCCAGCACACCGTGAACTAGCTGCCGAGTTCCTGTCGGATCTCGCTGAGCGTCTCGACTTCGAGGGCCGGTACGCCGATCCAGGTCTGGCGCCCACGCGACATCCCGGCCGCATCAGCCCTCACATGCTCGATACAACCGCGGCAATTCTGGCGCGTATTCGCTGGACCCGCGGCGATGTTGAGGATTTTCTCGGCCGCTACCTGAGCGAACCCAAGGCAGGGGTGTTCTTCGATAGGCCGCAGCCAGCCCTTTCTTACCGGGACTTCGCCGCGCGCATTGGACGCTGGGGGGCCGTTTTGGATAGGCGCACACGTCTCCTTTATGGGCCCCGAGCCTTGTACGTAAACGGCGAAGCGTGCAGATTTCCCCGTGGCGTGCCTGAGACTTTGCGAGTGTTGGCCGATGGGCGGCGGCTCTCGCCTGGCAGCTACGCGCCCGGGGTTGCAGGGCTGCTACACGACTGGCATGACAGTGGCTTCCTGCACCTGGTCAGTCGTGATGATTCCGCATCAGCCAAATCATGAGCGACACACTTCACCCCATCCGCGAGCGAATCGACAGCGGGGCCAGCCTGGAGGCGGGCATCGACCGGATCTTGCTCCTGGCCGGGCAGCAAATCCTGGTGTTTGCGGGTTCCCTGGGGCCCGCATGGAATCAGATTTCGCGGGTCAGCGTACTGCGCCGCTTCTGTCTAGAGACCCGTCGCGGAAGAATTCGCTTCCTATTGCATGACCCGCGGCCTGCCTATGGAGAATGCCCGCGCTTGCTGGCACTGCTGCGGCAGTTCAGTCACCTGATGGAAGTCCACGAAACCCCATATCAAGCCAAGGCGGTGTACGACGCCTTTGTCATCACCGACCACCGTCACTATGTCCATCGCTTCCACGTCAGTCGGGGCCTGGGTGTGCTGGGCATCAATGATCCCGCGGGCGCCCAGGCACTATCCGACCGCTTCGAGGCAATGTGGCTGGAATCGGATCAGGCCGTTTCTGCGACCACCCTCGGTCTTTAAGCAAGCCTAGGGAGCAGCCACGCAAGAAACGCGTGCAGAAAAGCACGCATAAACTTGGTGAAGCTTTGTAAAAGTCTGTTACAATTTTCTGTCGACTCGCTTCGGTCAATTTGCAGACGAACGCAGCGCTTCGAGCAACGCACCCGTCAACTGCCTTCAATAAGGACTTTCCATGATCCGCACGACCCTCACGGCCGTCATGCTGGCCCTCGCCCTCGCCGCCTGTGGCAAGAAGGAAGAAGCCGCTCCTCCGCCCCCGCCGCCCGCCCCGGCGCCTGAAGCTGCCAAGCCCGCTGAGCCGGCACCTGCTGCACCGGCCGCTGACGCCGCCAAGCCCGCGGAACCTGCCGCCCCTGCTGCCCCGGCCGCGCCGCCCGCCGCCGAGCAAAAACCCGCCGAAAAGAAGTAAGCCTGTCACTGCATCACAGTTCAAGCCGGCCTTTTGTGGGCCGGCTTTTTTTTCGTCTGTTGCGCCCACCTAGCGCAGGTCGCGCCAGTCCAGACCCGTGGCCTGGTCGGCTACCGCGATCCAGTCAGGCGCACATCCCAAGATAGGCGCAAGGGCAGCGCGGGCAAGCTGAGGCGAGTTGTTTTGCTGGGAAAGGTGCGCGGCTACCACGTGCTGAAGTTGCGGGCCCGCCACTGCCGAGAGCAACCCGGCAGCAGACGCATTGTCCAGATGGCCGAAGCGTCCAGAGATGCGTTGTTTGAGTACGGCCGGATAGGCGCTAGCGCGCAAGCGGTCGAGGTCATGGTTGCACTCCAGTAGCAGCGCATGACAGTGACCGAGCGTTTGCTCGATGTGTGGAGTGATGCTGCCGGCATCGGTCAGCACGCCGAGGCGCCGGTCGCCGTCGCTGAAAACGAACTGAGCCGGCTCGGCCGCGTCATGGGGCACTGGGTAGGGCTGTAAGTGCAACCCCCCCACGCTAAAGGGTCGATAGCCCTCAATCCAGTTCACCGTCACGCCCTCGAACCGCGCATCGAGGCCGCGTAGGGTACCCCGCGTGCTCCACACGTGGATGCCGAAGCGCCGGGCGAAACGCGCCACCCCCCCCAGGTGATCGTCATGCTCGTGGGTGACCACCACGGCATCGATCTGATCGGGCTCGACCCCCAAGCGCCCCAAGCGGGCGACGGTCTCGGAAATGGTGAAGCCGCAATCGAGGAGCACCCTGCTGCCGTCCGACTCAACCAGCAGCCCGTTACCCTGGCTGCCGCTGCCCAGATAGGCGAATCGCACGGGCGGGAGATTCCCGCCGCTCTAGCGCAGTTGCTCGACGAGCAGGCCGAGAATGCGACGGGCTGTGGGCCCGTCGTCAGCCACTCCCTCGCGGTTGAGGACGGTGACCGTGGAACCGTCCCCTTCGGTGGCCGCTGTCACCTTGACACGATACTGCTCCGGACCCGGTTTATTGGCGTCGTCGCTGCGCCAGAATGCCAGCCGGGACAACGCGCTTTTCTTGGCAAGCGCTGCATCCGGATCCTGGTACCGCACGAAGTACAACCCTTCCGCGCGGTTGCGGTCTTCCACCATGAAACCTACGCGATCCAAAGCCAGACCCACGCGACGCCACGCGCGGTCGAACCCGTCATCCAATCGCAGCAACCCCGAACTTGGATTGGCACCAGCGCCGCGCGAGACAACAGCCGCAGGTTTCAGCTGGTTGGAACTCTTCACCAGGCTCTGGGCGCGAGCCGCGTCGATGCCGGCAACCTTTTCCACCAACCGGGCAAGCATCACGGCCTCCAGTTCGGGGTCGGAGGGACGCACCTGCCACTTGGTGTTGTTGTCGCGCTCTCGAAAGTACACCTCCGCCATGCCTTTATGGCTGATGTAGATTTCCGTGGAGTTGGGCTCGGTGCCACGCTCGAGACGGGTGCGAAACTTGTCTCTCTCGGGAAGCGAAACCAGCACATCGAGATTGCGATTGATGAAACCGGTAATGCCACCCACTTGAATCTTTGCGCGGTTTTCGGCCCAGTCTGTCTCCATGAGCCCTGCGGCTGGATCCTCCACATTCACGAGGAAGCCGTTCTCCTGCCAGAAATCCTTGAGTTGAGGCCACAGTTGCTCAGGTGTGGCCATGACCAGCAACCAGCGCTGGCTGCCGGCCCGCAACACACGCGCACGCTCAGACACCGGGAGCACCGGCGAGGCCTCGGGAACGACAGGCCCCTTGCTCGTCCGGCGCTGTTCGTAATCGGAAAAGGTGGCCGAGCCTGAGGCATCGGGGACTACATAACGCCCAGGCGTACCGGGCGCCGCAAGGTCGGGCGGCACCTCCAGTGGCGGCAGTTTTTTGGCCGACTTGTAGTCGATCTTCTTACCCTCGAACACACCGGAACAACCAGCGCTGAAGATCAGCGTGCACATCAACATGGCCGCCAGCCCGCCTGAACAACGCTCCGCCATTGACTTCGCTCCTTTGCCCTGTGAGTGCTCAGGCTGGCCGAGGTTCCCGCGAGACACGCGCTTGCTCCATGGCCGCGAGCAGGGCCCCATGGTGTGCTTCTGCCAGCGGCGTAAGCGGAAGGCGAATACCCGGCCCCAGGAGGCCCAATCGCTCCAGAACCCATTTGACAGGGATCGGATTTGCCTCGACGAACAAGTACCGGTGTAGCCCCATGAGCTGGTCATTGATGCGGCGGGCATGGCCCAGATCCCCGGCCAACGCGGCAGCGCAAAGATCGTGCATCAATCGAGGCGCCACATTGGCTGTGACCGAGATAACACCATGGGCACCCATGAGCATCAACGCCAAAGCCGTCCCGTCATCGCCACTGTAGACCGCAAACTCCCGCGGAAGACGGCGCAAAAGGTCCGCTCCGCGCTCCAGGTTTCCGGTGGCGTCCTTCAGACCGACGATGTTGGGCACCTCTGCCAGCCGCAAGACAGTGTCGTTGGAAAGATCGGCAACCGTGCGCCCTGGCACGTTGTACAGGATGGTGGGAAGTTCAACCGCTTCGGCGATGGCACGGAAGTGCTGGTACAAACCTTCCTGGGAGGGCTTGTTGTAATACGGCACCACCGAGAGCGCCATACTCGCACCTGCGGCTCGCGCGAACGACTGCAACTCGATGGCCTCACGGGTGGAATTGGCCCCGGTTCCAGCAATCACGGGGATGCGCCCGCCGGCATGCTCGACGGCAGTGCAGATGACCTGGCAATGCTCGTCAAAGTCCAGGGTAGGCGATTCGCCCGTCGTCCCGACGGCCACAATACCGTCGGTTCCATGGCTCACATGAAAATCGATCAACGCCCGAAAGCCGTCCATGTCGAGACTGCCATCCGTGTGCATGGGCGTCGCAATGGCTACGATGCTGCCAGTGAGCATGACGAAGAACTCCGTCCCTTAAAAAGTCGATTGTAACGCCACACCGCAGATGGAGCGGCAACGCTCAAGCGCGCCGCGCGCAAACGCGCTGCACGGCGGCTGGTTTGGGCGAGGTTATGTCGAGGTCCTCATAGCCCAGCACACGAAAGCTGCCTCGTAACTGTTCCAGTAACTCACCGGGCACAAGAAGAAAGTCCGGGTTGGCGGGTCTCCCGTAGCGCTCATTGCCTGCCGCGAAGGTCTCGTAGATGAGCAAACCATCGTGTGCCACGGCATCCAACAAAGCCGGGAAAAGCGGTCGATGCAGGTAGTTGGTTACCACCACGGCCCCGAACTGCCTTCCAGAAGTACTCCAGCAGCCGGTTTCCAGGTCAGCGTGCTCGAAGAGAATGCCCTCGACGCCCGCCAATCGGCGACCAGCCTCAGGGTCTCGATCCACTGCAACCACAGGGTGCCCGCGCGCGGCAAAAAAAAGTGCATGCCGGCCACCACCGCAAGCCACATCCAGAACCTTGGTGCCCGGCCGCACGAGATCTGACCAGCGCACCACCCAATCCGACGGCGGCGCCATGACGGCGTTCGCCTGCCCTGTCACGACACACCCCCTCGCATGCCGATTAGGGACACACGGTGTACAAGTCCATCGATGGAATTCCAACCACGCCGCAAGGCGAATTCACAGCTTCGCCTGAACCAAGGGTTAGCAGCAGGGACTGTAGCGCTTGAGGCGTTCACAACAGGCGTGCCCGGATAAACATCACGATCTAAAACCTTCGAGGATACGCTGAATCACGGCAAAGCCGGCTTGGGAAAACTGCTCGATCACCGGAACCAACAGCGGCAGGGAGAGATAAAGCATCAGGAAACCGACTCCCAGGGTGATGGGAAAGCCTACGGCGAAGACGTTGAGTTGCGGCGCAGCGCGGGTCAGTATGCCAATCCCGATGTTTGTCACCAACAATGCGCCAACCACCGGAAGGGACAGCATCAGTCCCAACTGAAATATCTGCGAGGCCCAGGACACCAACGTCAGGAACCCTTTTGCTGCCAAAGGAGCCGGCGATAGCGGAACGATGCGAAAACTCTCCACCAGAGCCGTGAGCATCAGGTAATGACTGTTGGAAGCGAGCAGCACCAGGACGGCAAGCACACCCATGAACTGCGCCACCACCGGCGATTGGCCAGCGCCCTGGGGATCAAAGAACACCGCAAAGCCCAGGCCCATCTGCAGCCCCGCCATTTGGCCAGCCATCTCTGCAGCCGTGATCACGATTCGCGTAGTGAAGCCCATGGCCACCCCCACGAGGACCTGCTGGGCGAGGATGAGCAGCCCCTCCGGAGAAACCACCGCAAGCGGCGGCGGCGCTGGCAATACCGGCGCCACAACCACCGTGACCACCACGGCGAGCGCCACTTTGATGCTGAAGGGCACGGCACGGTTCCCCAGCACGGCCTCGGTCGCCAGGAAAGCAAGAATACGGACAAAGGGCCAGCCAAACTGCGCAAGCAAGCCCTCCATCTGGGCGACGGTAAGGGATATCACGCCGCGCAAGCCTTCGGCCGAGCCTGAGTCAGCCTACCAATTGCGGGATGGCCTCGAACAGCGCGCGGGTGAATTCCACCATGGTGGAAAGCATCCAGGGACCAGCGAGAACCAACGCAGCAAACACCGCCAGCAACTTGGGGATGAAAGACAGGGTCATCTCGTTGATCTGGGTGGCTGCCTGGAACACGCTCACTAGCAAACCCACGGCTAGCGCGACCACAAGCGGTGGCGCCGAAATCAGCACCAGTATCTCCAGTGCTTGGCGGACCAGTGACACGACATTTTCGGGGGTCATGGTCAGACGCCGAAACTGCGAACCAGGGAACCCACCAGCAGATTCCAGCCATCCACCATCACGAACAACATCAGCTTGAACGGCAAAGAGATGATGACGGGAGAAAGCATCATCATGCCCATGGACATGAGCACGCTCGACACCACCAGATCGATGATGAGGAATGGCAGAAACACTACGAAGCCGATCTGGAAAGCTGTCTTGAGTTCGGAGATAACGAACGCCGGCACCAAAACCTTCATGCCGATGTCTTCAGGGCTCTGCGGCTGGGGTGAGGCAGACAGCTTCACGAACAGCGCCAGATCGGACTCCCGGGTCTGGCGGAGCATAAAGCCCTTGAGCGGTACTGCCGCACGTTCGACGGCCTGTTCGAACTTGATGCGCTCTTCCGACAGCGGCTTATAGGCCTCGGTGTAAACCCGGTCGAACACAGGCGCCATTACAAAAAAGGTGAGAAAGAGGGACAACCCCACCAGCACCTGGTTTGGCGGCGTCTGAACCGTTCCCAATGCCTGGCGCAACAGGGATAGAACGATGATGATGCGCGTGAAGCTGGTCATCATCAGGAGCGCAGCTGGAAGAAAGGTGAGCGCCGTGAGGAATATCAGCGCCTGAAGCGACAAGCTGTAGGTCTGGCTGCCGCCTGGGCCTGGTGTCGAACGAACCGCAGGCAATCCAGCCTGGGCCGCAGCGCCTTCGGCGACGAGCGCTAACATGACCAAAACAGCGGCGCAGACCAACGGCTTCATGGCGGGATTATAGGCGGCCAAACCCGGTTGCCTGGCGCACCCCGGCTTCAGGGAGAGGGTTTCCTCAACCGCGCCAGGAGGGAGGGGAACCCGACCAAAGAATCCGCCGTGGCACTGACTGGGGGACGCGCTAGTGTGTGAAGCGCATTGACGTGGGTGGCAGTGACGCCCAGCACGATCCAGGTGTCTCCCACCTCCACCACCACCACCCGTTCTCGCGGCCCGACCATTGTGCCTCCCACCACACGCACGTGGCCGTCCGTCGACGCGAGTGGCAACGCACGCCGCATCAGCCATGCTGCACCGGCAATTGCCGTAACGACCACGGCGAGCGCCACGACCACCTGAAAAAAGGCGGCGAACGTTGATGGCTCGCCAGGTGGGTTGGCAGCGGAAACGAGGGGTGCCGATGCCAGCAACACAAACGCTAACGCCCATTTGCCGCGGTTCATCGGTTTTGCAGCCCGCGCAACCGCTCCTCAAGCGTCACGATGTCGGTGACGCGGATGCCGAACTTTTCGTTGACCACCACCACTTCGCCATGGGCAATGAGGCAACCGTTAACGAGAATATCCATGGGTTCGCCAGCCAGGGCCTCGAGTTCGACGACCGAGCCCTGTGCAAGCTGTAGCAGATTGCGTATTGCAATGCGCGTGCGGCCCAGTTCCACCGACATCGAAACGGGGATATCGAGAATCATCTCCAGCCGCCCCCCGGCGGCTGGACCCGCATCCGGGCGCAGCTCCTGAAAAACCCCTGCAGCCGGCTTGACGGGCGAAGAATCGCCGGCCTGCTGCTCGGCCAGGGCGGCCGCCCAATCGTCCGCACTCAAGTCGTCATTCGCGCCCTCAGCCATGGTCGCGCCCGCCCACCCCGGAGGAAAGCATGCGCTCGAGCTTCAGCGCGTACTGGCCGCGGGAAACGCCGTACTTGCACTGCATGAGAGGTACGCCGTCCACTTGCACTTCGATACTCTCCGGGATGTCCAGTGAGATCACGTCGCCAACCTGCAAATCGCGAACCTGGCGAAGGGTAACCTCGGTGTGGGCCAACATCGCCACCAGTTCCACCTCGGCGCCCTGAATTTGGTCGGCGAGCATGCTGACCCACCGGGAGTCGCCGTTGTTTCGGTCAGCCTGAACCGCGCTGTAGATGATATCGCGCACTGGCTCGAGCATGGCATAAGGAAAACACAGGTGCAGGCCGCCACCGCCAGTGCCCAGGTCGATGTCGAAACTGGTGGAAACGACGATCTCGGTGGGTGTTGCCACATTGGCGAACTGGGTGTTCATCTCGGAGCGTACGTATCCGAATTCGAAGCTTTGCACCGGCTCCCATGCCTTGCGATAGTCGTCGAAGATCACAGCCAGCAGGCGCTGGATAACGCGCTGCTCCGTGGGTGTGAAATCCCGCCCTTCCACCCGCGTATGAACCTGGCCGCTGCCGCCAAACAGGGTGTCCACCACCTGAAACACAAGAGTGGGGTCCATGATGAACAGAGCGGTACCCCGCAACGGCGTCACTGTCACCAGGTTCAGGTTGGTTGGCACTACCAGGTTGCGAATGAAGTCGCTGTATTTCTGCACCTTGGGAGGCGAGACAGCGATCTCTGCGCTACGCCGCGCGAAGTTGTATAAGCCGATCCTGAACAACCGCGCAAAGCGTTCGTTGACCAACTCCAGTGTTGGCATACGCCCACGGACGATGCGCTCCTGGCGACCTACGTCGTAGGGTTGGATCCCGCCTTTGTCTTCCTTGGGGGCAGTGTCCTCCTGCTCGCCAGTCATGCCGCGCAGCAGCGCGTCCACTTCCTCCTGGGAGAGGATGTCCTCGGCCATGGGCCTACTGGATCACAAACGACGTGAGAAGCACGTCCAACACACCCGCTTGGGGCGGCTTGGGCGCAGGTTTTTCGCCCTCCGCCGCCACGGGCATCTCACGCAAGAACCCGATCGGGCGATTCACCACGTCGCGAATCTCCTCGCGCAGCAGGTTCTTGCCCTCGGCACTTGCCAAGTCCTCCACGCGCTTGCTAGTCAGAAGCAGCAGCACGCCGTTTCGAATCTCGGGGAGGTGTACTTTTATTTTGTCACCCACCTCGGGCCCGGACACCTTCAAATCGATGCCGACTTGCAGATATCGGTCGGAAGCTTCGCTGACCAGGTTCACTGTAAACGGATCGAGACTTACGAAGACCGGCGGCTTTCCCTTGGCGGCCTGAAGGGCCTCCTGCTCTGCACTGCCCTCGCCAGCCTCGTGCGAGGGCTTCATGACAAACAGCCAGTAGCCCCCCCCCCCGAGGACGGCAAGCAATGCCAGCGCCGCGACGAGGAGAATGAGTTTTTTCTTTTTGCCGCTCCGCGCCGGGGCTTGTTCTGCCGCTTCCGCCGCTTCCGCCTTTTCGGCCATCCGCACTCCGAATCACAGGGAGACACCCTTTGCCAAACGATTCCCTAACCGGGAGGGCATCGTCTACGCGCAGAGATGATAGCAATAATGCTTTAAAAACAATGTTTTTTGAAGACTTCCTAATGCTTTTTAACTCACGAAACTTAAAAATGCAAGATAAACCGAGGGTTGCCTTGCTACAAAAAAAAGCCCGGCGGGTTACCCCGTCGGGCTGATTCCTTCACGCTTCAGTTCGGTATCAGGCGAACAGGTCCACCCGCCCCAACTCGCTTCGGGATCGAACCACAACCGAACCAATGGCGCCCACCGGCATGGGAACATCACCACCGCGCAGCGCCGACCCTTCGCCAGGTCTATCCGCTGTCCTGCGCCGATCGTCGCCCGACCCCGCTGCGCCGCTTCCCACGAACACGTCGGCCAGCTGCAGTCCGCTGCTAGCGAAAGCTTCTTGCAGACGAGCCAGACTGCCCTGGATTGCCTCGCGAACCGCCGGGTGGGCGGCGTGAAATGATAGCGATGCCACTTGCTCCGCCGAAACGCTTATGTGCACCTCCACCGGACCGAGTTGGGGCGGATTGAGAATCAGCTCAGCCGAGGACTGGCGTGCCTGCGCAATCCATACCACCCGATCGGAAAACTGTCCGCTCCATGCACCTGAACCAATGCTGGCGGAGAGCGGGAGGCGCGACGCAGGCGCTGGCTCCACAGACAGCCTGGACCCAACCGCGGCGCGGGAGGGTTCCCGCAGATCCGCAGCCTGGGAGGGATCGCGGACATCCACGGCGTGCGCGGGGTGGGATGTCCTCTCCGCGCGGATCGTGGCGTCGAACAAGCCCTGGATTCCCTCCGCCGGCCCCGAGGTCCTACCCCAACTCGACTCAAGGCTGAAAGCCCTTTGACGCGGACTCCCCAAAGCCAGATCCGGCTCCAGTTGGAGCTGTTCCAGCGCTCGCGACCCGAGCGGCTCCTGTGGCAACAGCAGCGGGGCGATGCTTGAGTTGCCCTCCATCCTGGCATCCACGGAGACGGAACGTTGCGCAAGCCCCTGGGGGATCGAAGCGCCCGGGACTTCTGCCAGAAACATGGCAAGCACTTCTCCGTCTCGAAAGGGCGAGGCCTCCGGCACCGCCGCCTCTTCACCCGTCGGCGCTGGTTCCGCTGACGAACTTTCCCTTATTTGACCCTGTAGAACGGCATCGAACCCTTGCGCTTCCTGGCCATCAGCCAAGGGGGAGTCAAGGCTCAACGTAGCGGCAACATCCGCCGCACCGGCGAGCGCAGGCGGCAATATAGGACTCTCGATCATGGGGTGGACTCCGAAGCAGGCCGATGCGCACCCCTGAACGCAACGGCTATGCCAGCCGCAACCCTCAGCCCAAGCGCACCTTCGCCAGCGCGCGCGACGTGCGCTGAGCAAATTCGTCCTGCTCCTTCTGGTCGAGGCGGCGCACGCGTGCGGCCTCGATCTCGTCATGCCTCGCCGCGAGTACGTCCATGGCCTGCTCCCGGCGCCGAAGCTCGAGCCAGCGCCCGCGTGCCGCCTCGAGGCTGGCTTCGAGGCGGGCCAGTTCCTCCCCCTGAGTCCGAATCGCCTCATCGAGCCGCCCCAGGAAAGCATCAAAGTCGCGCACCCGCGCCGTGTCAACACCCGCAACCAGCAGCGAATCACGCTGAACGTGGTACTGGGCGCGAAATCCAGCGAGCTGGTCGAGTTTGTCACGCGCCGCCGACACGCGCCGGCCGTGGCCGCCGAGCTCCCGCGCCGCCGCCTCGGCACGCTCATGTGCCACAAATCTCACCGCTCCAAGAGGAAACGCCCTTGCCATCAAGGGTTGCTCTGAAGCACCGCATCGAGCATGCGACGGCTGGAGAGATAATCCGCCCGCTCGTCCAGGTCCTGACGCAGGTATGCGGCGCAGGCCTCGTTGAGGCGAACCGCCTCATCCAGAAGCGGGTCGGCACCGGACACGTAGGCGCCGACGTTGATGAGATCGCGCGAACGTCGGTAGGCGGACTGCAATTGCCGGAAACGCCGCACGCGACGCATATCCTCCGCGGACACGATTTCCGTCATGACCCGGGAAATGGAGGCCTCCACGTCAATCGCCGGGTAGTGACCCGCATCGGCCAGACTGCGGGTCAGGACGATGTGGCCGTCGAGAATGGCCCGCGCGCTATCCGCCACCGGGTCTTGCAAGTCATCCCCTTCGGAGAGCACCGTATAGAAAGCGGTGATGGAGCCCCCCCCCGCGTTGCCATTGCCGGCTCGCTCGACCAACTGGGGTAGCTTGGCAAACACCGACGGGGTGTAACCCTTCGTTGCTGGCGGCTCACCGATGGCCAGCGCTATCTCCCGCTGCGCCATGGCATAGCGCGTGAGCGAATCCATGATGAGCAAAACGTGCTGGCCCGCATCTCGAAAATGCTCGGCCACCGCCGTGGCATACGCGGCGCCGTGCAGTCGAAGCAGCGGCGGACTATCCGCCGGCGCAGCCACCACCACGGAACGGCGCAGGCCTTCCGCCCCGAGGATATTCTCGATGAACTCCTTCACCTCCCGGCCCCGCTCGCCGATCAAACCCACCACCACCACTTCGGCGGCCGCGTACCGCGCCATCATGCCCAGCAGCACGCTCTTGCCAACGCCGCTTCCCGCGAACAACCCGATTCGCTGACCGCGGCCTATGGTGAGCAAACCATTGATGGCACGCACTCCAACGTCCAGGACGTCGCTGATGGGCGCTCGAGCCAGCGGATTCGTGGGACGGCTGTAAAGGGGCACGTGACGCTGCACCTGCACGGGCCCCAGACCGTCTAGCGGCCGCCCAGTCGCATCGAGCACTCTGCCCAAAAGTCCGGGTCCCACCCCCACCTGGCGAGCCCGATCCTGGGCGCGACGCCGGGGGAAAAAGTCCATGCCAAGGCGGGGCGGACTCGCAGCACCCAATTCCGCGGACACCACGGGCGCGCCGGGATCGAGGCCGAACACATCCGTCGTGGGCATGAGAAACAACCGGCCTCCCGTGAAACCCACCACCTCCGCCTCGACGCGCTGCCCCGCCGCGGTCATCACCATGCAGGTATTGCCAACGGGCAACTGCAACCCCTCGGCCTCCATCACCAGGCCGGCCACTCGCACCAAACGGCCGCTCACATTGAAGGGCGCCACCGCGCTCACCGCAGAACGGCAGTTTTCGAAATACTTACGCCAGTGGATCAGCGCGCTCACGGCCACCACCTTCGAAACGAGCGTGTCCGAATATCCTGGCTCTACATTCAAGGATACCGGTCAACCGTCTCCCTCCAACCACGAGTCATCGCGCCCGAGTGCAGCAACCACTCGCCGCCATCGCTCTTGCACCGTGGCGTCCACATGGGTTGGTCCGCTGACGAAGCGACAACCGCCGCGCTCGATCTGTGCGTCTTCGACGATATCCCACAAGTTCTCGTTGTTGACCGATTGGCTTGCGAGAACCTCGCGTACCAAGCTGGCGTCGGCGGGGTTGAGCAACAGGCGAGCGCCGGGCTCAAGCCCCGGGAAACAAAGCGTGGCCTCCCGGATGATGGCAAGCACCCCTTCAGGCTTGACACGCAGCGACTGGCGAACCAGGTGCCGGGATACCTCTAGTGCCAAGGACAGGACGTCGGCGGCCATGCCCTGCTCCACATCGGCGAGGACTTTGCTCAGATTGCCGAGCAAAACCCGAAGCTCAGCAACCTCCTTGCCACCTGCCGCACGACCTTCGGCCAAGCCCTCCGCGTAGCCCTCCTGACGGGCGGCGGCTCGGTGTCGTTCCAACTCCACTCGCTGCACTGCTTCAGCGTCTGGTCTTGCCGACGGGGCTGGGGCTGTTGCAGCCGGGGCCCCTGACACCTCGCCAGGTCGCCATTCGCGAACGCCCCGTGCCCGCCCACGCGGGATGATGCGACTACTGGACAAGCCCCTCTTCCCCCTTGCCGCCCAACACAATCTGACCCTCGTCCACGAGACGCCGCACGACCTTCAGGATCTCCTTCTGTTCCGCCTCCACTTCGGAAAGGCGCACCGGACCCCGAGCCTCAAGATCCTCTCGCAGCATTTCAGCAGCGCGAGTGGACATGTTCTTGAAGATCTTCTCCCGCAGCCCTTCGCTCGTGCCCTTGAGAGCCACGATCAACGACTCGGACTGAACTTCACGCAGCAATAGCTGAACCGCCCGGTCATCGAGTTCCGCCACGTTATCGAAGGTGAACATCTTGTCCTGGATTTTCTGGGCGAGATCAGGATCGCTTTCACGGATGAACGCAGTGACCGATGCCTCGGTTTGCCCGCCCAGATAGTTCAGAATGTCTGCAGCCGCATCCACGCCGCCCTTGGCGCTTCGCTTGTGCCGGTCGGACCCGGCAAGCAATTGCGTGAGGGCATCGTTGAGGTCGCGTAACGCCGCGGGCTGCACCCCCTCGAGCGTGGCCACCCGCATCACCACATCGTTTCGAAGCCGCTCGGTGAAGTGGCTGAGGACGTCGGCGGCTTGATCGGGATCCAGATGCACCACCACGGCGGCGATGATCTGCGGGTGCTCGTTTTTGATGAGATCGGCCACGGACGCACCGTCCATCCACTTCAGACTCTCGATACCCGCAGCGTCGTTGCCGGTAAGGATGCGGTCGATCAGCACACCAGCCTTGTCCTCGCCGAGCGCCTTGGTGAGGACACTTCTCACATAGTCATCTGCCGCGGTGCCGATAGTGGTCTTTTGTTGAGCCTCTCCACGAAAGTCGCGAAGGACCGTAGCCACCTGGTCACGGGAGACATCCGAGAGCTTCGACATGGCCAGCCCGAGCTTCTGCACCTCCTTGGGGCCAAGGTACTTGAATACTTCCACCGCTTCCTGTTCCCCCAAGGCCATGAGAAGAATCGCGCTGCGGTGTATGCCCTCGTCACTCACGGCCCACCCAGTCCTTGACGACCTGCGCAACGATGCGCGGATCCTGGCGCGCAATCTCTTTGGCGGCTCGCAGGTCGGCCTCGTAGGCGCTTTCCGGCGGAGCGCCGGCGGCACCGGCGTAGGGCTGTCCTCCCGGGCCGTAGCCAGCCGCCTGTTCACCCGGCATGCCAACCGAGCCACCACCGGCCGACGCAGCGGCAAGCGATGGCCGGCCGAGCTGCGCAAGATCACGCAACACGGACAAGATCATGCGCAAAACCACAAACCCGACAATCAGCACGACCACCGCCTTGGCTATATCCATTCCCAGGGAGATGTAGTGAGGGTCCTTCCACAACGGCACGGCCTCGACCGGAGCCTCCGGGGGGCTTCTGAATGGCGCGTTCACCACATTCAGGGTGTCACCTCGTTCCCGCGAAAAACCCATGGCCTCGCGCGCGAGATCGGTCACCTGGGTGATTTCCTGCTCGGAGAGGGGCTCGGACTTGGCGTTCGCACCGTCGCCGCGGCGGTAGTTCACCACAACGGCAACGGACAGGCGTTTGATGGCGCCGATCTCGCCTTTCGTGTGACGGATGGTTTTGTCGACCTCGTAATTGACCGTCTGCTCGCGCTGGGACGTTGTGGAAGACGCCGTCGCAGAAGAGGGCGCAGCCCCAGCCTGGGGCGTGGAAAGGGGTGCCGAGGCGGCGCCCGGAGGCGTGTTGGACAACGCGCCGGGAACGCCCTGCGATGGCTGGGGTGAAGAGGTGTTCGACTCGTTGGACTGCTGGCTGCGTATCGCCTGATCCTGCGCAGTGGCATTTGGCTTGAAAATCTCCGAGGTCTGTTCCACCTCGGAGAAATCCAGAGTGGCCGCCACCTGGGCGCGAACGTTTTCCGCGCCCGTGATGGGCTTGATGATATTTTCAATGCGTGCCGCGATCGCCGCCTCCACTTGGTGGAGGTACTTCAGCTGTGCCGCGTCCAGAGCTCCGTTGCGACTTTCCGTTTGCGGGCCTGACAGCAGGGTGCCGGTGCGGTCCACCACGGTCACATTGCGCGGCGAGAGATCGGGCACGCTGCTGGCTATCAGGTGAACGATGCCATTGACCTGCCCAGGATCGAGCACCCTTCCGGAGAACATGCTCACCATCACGGAGGCACTGGGTTTCTGGGTATCTCGCACGAACACGCTCGGGCGGGGAATGGCCAGATGCACGCGCGCTGCCTGCACGGGAGCGAGCGCCTCGATAGTGCGGGCGAGTTCCCCCTCCAGCGCGCGCTGGAAATTGACCTGCTCCACGAACTGGCTGGTTCCGAAACGCTGGTTCTCCATCAGCTCGAAACCCACGCCTCCCCCGCGCGGCAGGCCCTGGCTGGCGAGTTTCAGACGCGTGTCGTACACCACTTCGGCAGGCACCAGAATCGCGCCGCCACCCTCTGCCATTTTGTAGGGCACGTTCATTTGCGAAAGCGCGCCGAGAATGGCGCCACCGTCGCGATCCGAAAGGTTGGAAAACAGCACCCGGTAGGAAGGTTGCCGAAGGTAGGTGGTCATCACCACCACCAGCGACACCAGCGCGGCCAAACCAACGATCAGGCCGATCTTGCGAGCGTTGCTAAGTTGATTGAAACCGCGCGCCGCCGCAAGAAGTGTGTCACCAGTCGCCTGCGCCATCAACGAGGTCCGCGGTCAGGGAAGAGAAGGGTCGATGGCCAAGGACCGGAGCCGCCCAGGAGGTCGGGGTGGAAGCGCGACGTGCTTGCGCAGCGCGGGCCACCGCGTAAGTTTGCGCTGACGAGAAGGGCGTTGTTGGCAGTCACAGCGGGCGCGGCCGATTGACGCTCACCCTCTCGACTCAAACTTGCAGGTTCATGATTTCCTGATACGCACTGACGAGCCGGTTGCGCACCTGGACCATGGTCTGGAAGGATAAGTTGGCCTTGGCGAGAGAGGCCATCACTTCCTGAAGGTTCACGTTCGGGTCGTTGGCGTTGAAGGCGCGCGCAAGGGAAGCAGAGTCGGTCTGCGCCGACGCCACCTGGTCGAGTGACGCCTTGAGAAGATCGGCAAAACCTGCCGACCCGGCGGAATTTGCCGGCTCCTGGCCACTCGCCTTGGCGGCGGTCTGCCTAAGCTCCGAAAGAAGCTGATCGATGCCCGAAGTGTTCATAGTTGATGGATGCACCGGTGCCAGCCTAGGCACCCATAAAACTCAGGAAAACTCCGCAAGAGCCGTGCCGGACGTCATTCCTCACTGCCGCTACCCTGTACCTTGAAGCCCTCTTCGCGGTACTGACGCAGCTTGTACCGCAGGGTGCGTTCGCTCATGCCAAGACGCTCGGCAGCGAGTTTACGTACTCCGCGAACTGCCTGCAGTGCATCGAGGATGTGCTGTCGCTCCAAACTCTTGAGATCCGGAAGTCCGGCCGCGGCCAACCCTGAGGGCGCAGCACCAGACAGGCCGTTTCGCACTGCACCGCCGGTGGCGGGTAAACCCAAATGTTCAGGCTCGATGACGGCGCCGGGGGCCAGGATCATGGCCCTCTGCAGCACGTTTTCAAGCTCCCGGATGTTACCGGGCCACCCATACCCGGTCAACGCGGCCTCGGCCTCGGGCGACAAGGTTTTGGCCGGTCGCGCACCCGGCTTCAAGCCGCGGGCCAGGGCGCGCCGGGCGATGGCAAGCACATCGCCTGGCCGCTGG
This sequence comes from Rhodocyclaceae bacterium, assembly GCA_020248405.1. Classification (GTDB taxonomy): domain Bacteria; phylum Pseudomonadota; class Gammaproteobacteria; order Burkholderiales. Next base: position 194,238 of record JADCHQ010000006.1, read on the forward strand.
CGAAGCGGGGGGTTGTGCAGCGGGAAAACATTCAACCGGTAGAACAGATCCTCGCGGAACCGGCCCGCCGCTACTTCCGCAGCCATGTCGCGGTTCGAGGTGGCCACCACGCGGATATCCACGGCAATGGGCCTGCGGCCGCCCACGCGCTCCACCTCGCGCTCCTGCAGGGCGCGCAGCAGCTTGGCTTGCAGCGACAGGGGCATCTCGGAGATCTCATCGAGCAGCAACGTGCCGCCGTCGGCCTGCTCAAACTTGCCCGGCATGGTGGCCTGCGCGCCGGTAAAGGCGCCTTTTTCGTGCCCAAACAGCACCGACTCGAGCAGGTTGTCGGGGATTGCCGCGCAGTTGATGGCCACGAACGGCCCCGCAGCACGCGGCGACAGGCGATGAACGGCGCGCGCCAGCACCTCCTTGCCGGTACCGCTTTCGCCGGTGATCAGCACCGTGGCATCGGAGCCGGCCACGCGCTGCACCAGTGCCATCACCTGGCGCGTGGCAGCGTCCTCCGCCACCATCAGTTCACCATCTCCCCAGACTGCCGGCAGCATGTGGCGCACCACGGCGCGGGTCAAGGCCTCAGGCTCGAAGGGCTTGGTAATGTAGTCGGCCGCCCCGGCGCGGATGGCGTCCACGGCGCGATCGATCATGCCGTAGGCGGTCATGAGCAGCACTGGCAGGTGCGGGTGGCGCCGCTTGATTTCGGCGAGCAGGCGGTGCCCGTCCATGGGTTTCATCTGCACATCGCTCACCACGATGCCCACGGAAGTCTTTTCCAGGTGGCGCAGCGCGCTCTCGCCATCTACCGCCTCCACCACCTCATAGCCGGCCAGGCGCAGGGTGTCCACCAGCGCCTCGCGCAGGCCCGGGTCGTCCTCGGCAATGAGCACTGGCAGGGGGCGCGCCGCCATGCTCAGCCCACCCGCGCCAGCACGGCGGTCGCGGCCTCGGACCCCGCACCTTCGATCGGCAGACGCACCGTAAATGCAGCGCCCTTGCCCAGCCGTGACTTCACCGCCACCTCACCACCGTGGGCCTCGGCCACCGAGCGTACGATGGCAAGGCCCAGGCCAGTGCCCTCCTGCCGGGTGGTGAAAAACGGTTCGAAGAGGCGCTCCTGATCCTCGGGGGTGACGCCGCGGCCATCATCCCGCACCTCGATTGCAATCCGGTCGCCGTCAAGCGACGCGGCAAGCCGCACCGAGCCACCCGCCTCGCACGCCTGCAACGCGTTCTCGAGCAGGTTCACCAGCATGCCCGACAGGGCCTTGCGGGCGCCACGCAGGGTTGCCGCGGGCACTGGGGATACCTCCAGGCGCACACTGCGTCCGGCCATCTGCGGCTCCATGATCTGCACCGCTTCGTGCACCAAGGCCCCCGCCTCGACCACCTCGCGCCCGGCGCTGCTGCCGCGCACGAACACCAGCATTTCCTGGATCATGCGCTCCAGGTGCAGCAGCCGCTCGCGCAGCCGTTCGCTGAAGCGGGCCCGGTCGGCCTCGGCGAGACCGCTCCGTGAGAGGTTGGCCGCATGCAGCAGCGCTGTGGCGAGGGGGGTCCGAAGCTGATGGGCCAGACCGGCAGCCATTTCGCCCATGGCCGAAAGACGCTTGTGACGCTCGAGCTCGCGCTGCACAGCGGAGGCCTCGGTCACGTCATTGAGGAGCAGCAACTGCCCCGCGCCAGCCTCGAGAGGGCTCTCGGACAGCGTCACGCGACGCCGGCGACCGGGCGGACCTGCCTCCCACTCGCGGGCGTTCGAGGTGGGCGCGATGCGCGCGGCGGCCACGGCCTTCCAAGCGCTGCCGGGGAGATCATCGCCCAGCAAGGCGCGGGCCGCCGGATTGGCCTGGGAGACCCGTCCGTCGCCATCCACCACCACCACACCGCCGGGCAGCGCCTCCAGCAGCCCGGCCAGTCGCGCCGACAGCGCTTCCTTTTCGAGGTATTGGCGCTTGAGTTCGCCATTGGCCACTGCCAGCTCGCCTGCCAGCCGTTCCACCCGGGCCTGCAGCGCCTGGTAGGCACCAGAGAGCTGCGCCGAGGCCTCGCTGAACAGCGCGAAGGCGCTTTCGAGCGCGCGGGGATCCATGGAGGGCGGAGAGTGGTTCACCGGGGCGGGCGCAGTGCAGTGATCCGGATTATGCGCGGCCGCGCAGCCGCTGGCGAGCCGCATTGACACGGTCTCGCGACGGGTGCTAGAAGCCGCAGAGTCAAACCACGCAACCTCCTTCTTGACGCCGCGCGCCATTCCCAAGGAAAACCGCCCATGCGCCGCACCGCACTGATCGCCCTGGCCGCCGCCGGCTCGCTCGCCGCTTGCGCCCAGATCAGCAGCCTGTTTACCCCCGCCCCCAGCGCAACCGCCGAACTGCTGCCCACCAAGGGCAGCGAGGTGCGCGGCAATGTGAAGCTCGTCCAGCGTGACGGCGAGGTTCTGCTGAGCGGCAAGGTGAGCGGCCTGACCCCCGGCCCGCACGGATTTCACGTTCACGAAAAGGGCGACTGCTCGGCCCCGGACGGCTCGAGCGCCGGTCCACACTTCGACCCGGCCGGGAGCAAGGCCCATGGTGGCCCCTCCGGCAATCAGCGCCATGGCGGCGACCTGGGCAACATCACCGCCGATGCCGCCGGGGTCGCCAGTTTCGACTTGCGCGTCATGGGCATCACCCTCGGCAGCGACCCGGCTTCGGTGGTGGGGCGCGCCCTCATCGTGCACGCCAAGCCCGACGACCTGACCACCCAGCCCTCCGGGAATTCCGGCCCGCGGCTCGCCTGCGGCCTAATCAGCCGGGCTCCCTAGCCGTCGGGCCGCGTGATCGCGCTGCTGGGCCCGGCGGATCCCTTTCCGCCGGTGGAACGGGCCTTGCGGAGCCCGGCAGGGCTGCTTGCCGCGGGCGCCGATCTTTCGGCCGAGCGCCTGCTTCAGGCCTACCGCCAGGGCATCTTCCCCTGGTTCGGGCCCGGCGAACCGATTCTGTGGTGGAGCCCCGATCCGCGCATGGTGCTGGTGCCGCGCCACATCCGCATCCCTCGCTCGCTCGCCAAGGCGGTGCGCAACCGCCCCTACGAACTGCGCATCGACTCGGCTTTCCGTCAGGTAATGCTGGCCTGCGCCGCACCTCGCCCTGGGCAGGAAGGCACCTGGATCGTGCCGGAGATGATCGAAGCCTATTGCCGCCTGCATGCCCTGGGGCTGGCGCACAGCGTGGAGATTTGGCTGGACGGCGAATTGGCCGGCGGGCTCTATGGCGTGGCCCTGGGGCGGGTGTTCTACGGCGAATCCATGTTCAGCCGCGCCCGCGACGCCTCAAAGGTGGCGCTGGTGCACTTGGCGCAGCGGCTGGAAGCGGCGCGGTTCGGACTGATCGACTGCCAGATGTCCACCGCCCACCTGGCCTCCATGGGCGCCAGCGAGATGCCGCGCGCCCAGTTCGTCCGCGCCATTGCCGACTTGGTACACTACCCGTCGTCCCCTGAGCCTTGGACCTTGGGCCCTTCCTGTCCATGACGCAGCTGAACGACCTGCCCTTTTCGGTGTTGCAGTTCTATGCGACTGCGCCCTACCCGTGCAGCTATCTCGCCGATCGCCTGGCGCGATCGCAGGTGGCCACGCCCAGCCATGCCATCGACTCGCACGTCTATGGCGAACTGGTGCGCGCAGGGTTCCGTCGCAGTGGCGCCTTCACATATCGCCCACACTGCGACAGCTGCAGCGCCTGCGTGCCGGTTCGCGTGCTTGTGAAGGACTTCGCACCCACCCGCTCTCAGCGCCGCTCGGCCGCGCGCCACCGCAACCTCGATGTGCGCTTGCTCGACCTCAAGTACAGCCCCGAACACTACGCGCTCTACCTGCGCTATCAATCCGCGCGCCACTTTGGCGGCGGCATGGATCACGATTCCCGCGAGCAGTACCGCCATTTCCTGCTGCAGAGCAATGTCCGCTCGAATCTGGTGGAATTCCGCGAAGATGGCGTGCTCAGGATGGTGAGCATCATCGACCGGCTGACCGACGGCCTGTCCTCGGTCTACACGTTCTTCGAGCCCGACCTGCCGGGCGCCAGCCTGGGCACGTACAACGTGCTCTGGCAGCTGGAGCTTTGCCGCGAATTGCATCTCGCGCACCTCTACCTCGGCTATTGGATTCACGAAAGCCGCAAGATGGCCTACAAGGTGAACTTTCAGCCCATGGAGGGTCTGATCGACGGCCGCTGGCGAGCTCTGGATCGAAACGCCGGGCCGGCGTCGTGATTCAGATCGCCCCGCCTCCACTGACCGTCGAGCGGCTCGGCGCCGTGCTGTGCCTGGGCTTGAACCGGGTCGCCAAACGCAACTCCTTCAATCTCGAGATGTACGGTGCGCTCTCAACGGCCCTGGGTCAGGCCGAGGTGGATGAGGCCATCCGCTGCACGCTGCTGTTCGCCCACGGCGAGCACTTCACCGGCGGCATCGACCTGCCCCAATGGCTGCCCCACTTCCGCCAGGGTGAATCGGCGCCGCTGCCCGCCGGCGGTCTCGATCCCTGCGGCCTGGACCCGGCGCGCACCCGCACCAAACCGCTGGTGATGACGGTGCAGGGCTACTGCTACACACTGGGCATCGAGCTGCTGCTTGCGGCCGACGTGCGCGTGGCAGCGGACAGTACGCGCTTTGCGCAAATCGAGGTGGCGCGCGGCATCTATCCCATCGGCGGAGCTACCCTGCGGCTGGTGCAGGAGGCCGGCTGGGGCAATGCCATGCGCTGGCTGCTCACGGGAGAGACCTTCGACGCAGCTGAAGCCCTGCGCATCGGTCTGGTGCAATCCGTGGCCCCCCACGGCGAGCAGTTCGAAACGGCGCTGCGCATCGCGCAGACCATCGCCGCCCAGGCACCGCTGGCAGTGCGTGCCACGTTGCGCTCGGCACGCCTGCAGCGCGACACCACCGAAGCCGCCGCTACGGCACGCTTGCTGCCCGACATGCTGCCGCTGCTGGCCAGCGACGATGCCCGGGAAGGACTGCGAGCCTTCCTCGAACGCCGGCCGGGGCGCTTCACGGGGCGCTGATCGATTGCTCTACGCACTGGCGCGGCCGCTGCTGTTCCGGCTGGACGGCGAACGCTCGCACGACCTGTCGTTGCATGCCCTCGATCGCGCTAGTGCCCTTGGCCTGGCGCGCGCGCCGCAACCGCTGCCGGGCCGCACGGTGCGCGCCATGGGTCTGGAGTTCGCCAATCCCGTGGGTCTGGCGGCTGGCCTCGACAAGAACGGCGCCTTCGTGGACGCCCTGGCGAGCTTCGGCTTCGGGTTCATCGAAGTGGGTACGGTCACGCCGCGCCCCCAACCCGGCAATCCGCGTCCGCGGCTGTTTCGCCTGCCCAAGGCGCGCGCCGTCATCAACCGCTTCGGCTTCAACAACCTCGGCGTGGATGCCCTGGTGGCCAACGTAGCCGAGCGTCGCTACCGCGGGGTGTTGGGCATCAACATCGGCAAGAATTTCGATACGCCCATGGAGCGTGCCGCCGAGGATTACCTTGCCTGCCTGCGCAAGGTGCACCCCCATGCGGACTACGTGACGGTGAACATCTCCTCCCCCAACACCGCCAATCTGCGCGCCCTGCAAGCCGGCGACGCCCTGGACGCTCTGCTCGCTGCCCTCATGGCCGAGCGCAATGCGCTCGACGCCCGCGCCGGGCGACACGTGCCGCTGGCCGTGAAACTCGCGCCCGACCTGGACGAGGCGGGCATCGATGCCGCGGCCGATGCCTGCCTGCGCCACCGCGTGGAGGCGGTGATCGCCACCAACACCACCTTGTCGCGGCAGGGCGTCGAGGGCATGCCCCATGCCGACGAGGGCGGCGGCCTGTCAGGCGCACCGCTGCGCCCGCGGGCCACGGCGGTGCTGCGGCGGCTGCACGCCGCGCTGCGCGGCCAGGTGACGCTGGTGGGCGTGGGCGGCATCCTCTCGGGCGAGGATGCCCGTGAGAAGCGCGACGCGGGTGCCGCGCTGGTGCAGGTCTACACCGGGCTGGTGTATCGCGGACCGGCCCTGGTGCGCGAGGCCGTGCGGGCGCTGGATGAGCCATGATTGCGGCGATCGACCACGCGCCATGCCTGCGCTGACGTCTCCCCGGGGGCCTTGGCGTTGCCACGGCGCCCCGGGGCAGCGGGCCCGGTCCTTATAATTCATCGTCTCTGGCCGCCCCCGTCGCGGCGGCTGTCCAAGCCTGATCAATGAAATCCCCTTCTGACCCCCTATGCCTTGCCTTCGGCTTTCAATTCGCCGAGCTCTACGAAAACGCCGCCCTGGCGCGTCTGGACGCTGCCTTCCTCACCCGCCTGGGCGCTACCGACCCGGCCCTCGCAGCGCGCCTGGCGACGGCGCGAGCCCAACCGGACGCGCTGGATCGCAAGGCCGAGTCGGAGCTGCTGCTGGCGGTGGGCCCGCACCTGGAGGATTTCCTCGGCCAGCTGTTCGGCATCGAGGCAGAGATGGAAGCGCTGACGGCTCGACACCACGCGCTCGCGCCGCTGTATTCAGTGAAGCGCCAGTTCGTGCAGCGCAAGGCCATGAACACCTACAAGGCCGAAGCCGCCGCCAGCTTCAACGGCGCCGCGCTGCGCGCCGAACTGGAGCGCGCCCTGGGACAACCCTTCGAGGAAGCGGCTTTCGCACGCGCCGTGGGCGTCTGGCAGGCCGATGAGGGCGCCCACGCGGGCATCCTCGACACCGCACTGCGTTATTGCGCCTGGGCGGCCCACACGCCCGCCGGGCAATTCGCTCACGCCGGCGATGTGCTGTTCCGCGCCCCCCACAAGCTCGACCCGCTGCGGCTGGTGCCGGTGCAAACCACCAGCCACGAGGGCGTCGTCCGGCACCGCTTGTCGCACCTGCGGCGCCGCGAGGGCTTCGACCTGACCGACGCCGGCACCGACCTCAAGGGCGCCCTCGACCAGGCCAACTACTGCATCTGGTGTCATGAGCAGGGTCGCGACTCCTGCTCCCACGGGCTGAAGGAAAAAGACCCGGCGGCCGGTTTCCGCAAATCGTCCTTCGGGGTGCCCCTGGCAGGCTGTCCGCTCGACGAGCGCATCTCCGAGTTTCACCGGCTCAAAAGCCAGGGCAACGCCGTGGCGGCACTGGCCATGATAGCCGTGGACAACCCCATGGCTGCCGCCACCGGTCACCGCATCTGCAACGACTGCATGAAGTCGTGCATCTACCAGAAACAGGAGCCGGTGGACATTCCCCAGGCCGAGACTCGCACCCTCAAGGATGTACTCGAGCTGCCCTGGGGTTTCGAGATCTACTCGCTGCTCACGCGCTGGAACCCGCTCGACCTGCGCCGCCCCGTCCCCAGGCCGCCGTCGGGCCGGCGCGTACTGGTGGTGGGCATGGGGCCGGCGGGCTTCACCCTTGCCCACCACTTGATGAACGACGGCCATCAGGTGGCTGGCATTGACGGGCTCAAGATTGAGCCGCTGCCGCCCTCGCTGTCGGGTGTCACCGTGCGCGGCGAACGTGTGCCGTTCGAGCCGGTGCGCCACATCGACTCGCTGCGCGAACCGCTCGGCAGCCGCGTGATGGCCGGCTTCGGCGGCGTGGCCGAGTACGGCATCACGGTGCGCTGGGATAAGAATTTCCTCAAGCTGATCCGCCTTCTGCTCGAACGCCGGCGCGAGTTCGCGTTGTACGGCGGCGTGCGCTTTGGCGGCACCCTCACCTTGGACGACGCCCTCGCCCTGGGTTTCGACCACGTGGCGCTGTGCGCCGGCGCCGGCAAGCCCACCATCCTCGACCTCCCCAACGGGCTGGCCAAGGGCGTGCGCACCGCGTCGGATTTCCTCATGTCGCTGCAACTCACCGGCGCGGCCAAACCCGATTCCATCGCCAACATGCAGCTGCGGCTGCCGGTGGTGGTGGTGGGCGGCGGTCTCACGGCCATCGACACGGCCACGGAGTCCGCGGCCTACTATCCGCTGCAGGTGGAGAAGTTCCTGTCGCGCTTCGAGGCGCTGTGCCAGGCCTCCGGCGAGGCGACGGTGCGCGCCCGCTGGAGTGCCGACGAAGCCGCCATTGCCGACGAGTTCATCCACCACGGCCGCGCCTTGCGCGCCGAGCGCGCCGCCGCCCGGCACGAAGGCCGCCCGGCGCGGTTGGCGGAATTGCTGCATAGCTGGGGCGGCATCACCATCGCCTATCGCAAGCGGCTGGTGGACAGCCCCTCCTACACCCTGAACCACGAGGAAGTGGCCAAGGCGCTGGAGGAGGGCATCGAGTTCGCCGAAAACCTTACCCCAGCGGCGGTGCAGGTGGACGAGCACGGGCACGCCCGGGCGCTCACCGTCACAGCTCGCGCCACGGCGGCCGACGGCAGCGAGCAGAGCCTCACCGTGGAGTTGCCGGCGCGCACTATCCTGGTGGCCGCCGGCACCCAGCCCAACACCGTGGCCGCCCGGGAAGACCCGTCCCACTTCCTCCTCGACGGCCGCTACTTCCAGGCCGTGGACGAACTGGGACAAGCGGTCAAGCCGGAGCGCTCCGCCAAGCCTGGCGCGGTGCGCGTGCTCATGTCCCGGCAGCCCGACGGCCGCTTCGTGAGCTTCTTCGGCGACCTGCACCCCTCCTTCTTCGGCAATGTGGTGAAGGCCATGGGCAGTGCCAAGCGCGGCTACCCGGTGCTGTCACAGGTGCTGGCGCAGGCGCAGCCCGCCAGCAGGCTCGGCCGTGATGCCTTCTTCTCCGCCCTCGATGAAGCACTGCGGGCGGTGGTGCGCGAAGTGATCCGCCTCACCCCCACCATCGTGGAAGTCGTGGTGCATGCCCCCCAGGCGGCGCGCAATTTCCAGCCGGGGCAGTTCTACCGGTTGCAGAACTACGAGTCCCTGGCCGCCGTTGCCCAAGGCACCCGCCTGGCCATGGAGGGGCTGGCGCTCACCGGCGCTTGGGTGGACCGGCAGCGCGGCCTGGTCTCCACCATCGTGCTGGAGATGGGCGGTTCCTCGGACCTGTGCGCCCGCCTCGCCCCTGGCGAACCGGTGGTGCTGATGGGGCCCACAGGCGCGCCAACGGAAACACCCGGCGGCGAGACGGTGGTGCTGGTGGGCGGCGGACTGGGCAACGCCGTGCTGTTTTCCATCGGCCAGGCGCTGCGGCGGGCCGGCTCGCGGGTGCTGTACTTCGCCGGCTACAAGAAAATGATCGACCGCTACAAGGTGGAGGAAATCGAGGCGGCATCGGACGTGGTGGTGTGGTGCTGCGATGAAGGGCCGGGCTTCCCGCCCGGACGGCCCGACGATCGCAGCTTCGTGGGCAACATCGTGCAGGCCATGCGCAGCTATGCCGAGGGAGCCCTTGGCGAACAGGCCATCGCCTTCGCCCACTGCGACCGCATCGTGGCCATCGGTTCGGATCGCATGATGGCCGCCGTGGCAGCGGCGCGCCACAGCGTGCTGCAGCCCCACCTCAAACCGCACCACTTCGCCGTGGGTTCCATCAACTCCCCCATGCAGTGCATGATGAAAGAGATCTGTGCCCAGTGCCTCCAACCGCAGGTGGATCCCGTCACTGGCGAGCGCTCCGTGGTGTTCTCCTGTTTCAACCAGGACCAGTCCCTGGACCGCGTGGACTTCCCCGCCCTGGCGGCGAGGCTCGGACAAAACGCGGTGCAGGAAAAACTCACCGCCCAGTGGATCGGCCACTGCCTCGAGAGCCTCGATGCAGTGAAGCGCGGCGGATGAACAGCGCGCCGGATGCGCAGCGCCGTAGCGTTGCCCGCCAATCCGCACCCGGGCGCAACCCCACATTCGCGAACCTGGCGTGATCTGCTCGGCAGCAAGCCTGGCGAGCCGCATCGACGCATTGCTGCCGCAAACGCAATGCACCAAATGCGGCTTTCCCGGCTGCCGGCCCTATGCCGAAGCCGTTGCCGCGGGTGAGGCGGATATCGATCGTTGCCCCCCTGGCGGGGAGCCCGGCATTGCCCGCCTGGCAGCGCTGCTGGGGCGGCGGCCACCGCCGCTGGACCTCGGCCGCGGCGCACCGGGCGTGGCGCGCGTGGCAGTCATCGACGAGGCGCTGTGCATCGGCTGCACGCTCTGCATCCAGGCATGTCCCGTGGACGCCATCGTGGGTTCGGCCAAGCGTATACACACGGTTCTGGCGGCGCAGTGCAGCGGCTGCGAACTGTGCGTACCGCCCTGCCCGGTAGACTGCATCGCCATGTTGGCGATCGAAGACGCTCGAGCCCTTGGCCATGCAGTGGCCGAACGCCCGGAGCGACTATGGCAACTGCGGGCTCGCCAGTGGCGCGACCGCTTCGAAGCGCGCCGCGAACGCCTGGCCCGCCACAAGGCAGAGCAGGAGCAGCGGCTGGCGGACAAGGCCGCGCGCAAACTTGCCACGCTGCCGGCTGACGATCCCGCGGCCGCCCGCAAGCGCGCCGTGGTGGAGGCGGCTTTGGCGCGGGCGCGGGCGCGACGCCAGCAACGCTCAGGAGAACCCGGGTGAATCCCGCCAAGCGCCATGAAATCTTCTCGCGCCTGCGAGCCGCCAACCCGGAACCACGCACCGAGTTGCTGTTCGCATCGCCCTTCCAGTTGCTGGTGGCGGTGGTGCTTTCCGCCCAGGCCACCGACCGCAGCGTGAACTTGGCCACCGCCAGGCTGTTTCCCCAGGCTGGCACCCCAGAGGCGATCCTGGCGCTGGGCGAGGCGGGCCTACTGCCTTTCATTCAGTCCATCGGGCTCTACCGCACCAAGGCCAGGAACGTCGTTGCCCTGTGCCAGCAGTTGCTGGAACGCTACGGCGGTGAGGTGCCGCGCAACCGCGAGGCCCTGGAGGCACTGCCCGGTGTAGGCCGCAAGACCGCCAACGTGGTGCTCAACACGGCCTTCGGCGAGCCCACCATGGCGGTGGATACGCACATCTTCCGCCTCGCCAATCGGCTCAACCTAGCGCCCGGCAAGGACGTGCGGGCCGTGGAACGCAGGCTGCTGAAGGTTGTGCCGGCCGAATTTCTGCAAGATGCCCATCACTGGCTAATCCTGCACGGACGCTATGTGTGCAAGGCCCGCAAGCCCGACTGCCCGCAGTGCAACATCCGCGACCTGTGCGAATACCGCTACAAAACGCCCGACGCGGCGGCGGTGCCGGCAGCACGAACCGCTACCCAACGCGCCCGCTGATCCCAGAGCCGTGTTCAATCCCTCCCGCGAGCAGGCGAGACGCTTTTTCTTCGAAACCTGGCGGCGCTACCGCGCAAAGGAGCCCCTGGAAGGCGCCGCCTGCACGGCAGTGGAGGTGATGTTGCTCCACCCCGAGTACCACCCTATGCTGGAGGAACCCGATCGCAATCTGGACCGCAACTGGGGCCCCGACAGTGGCGAGAACAACCCCTTCCTGCACCTGTCGCTGCACCTGGCCATCGAGGAGCAACTGGCCATGGGCCATCCCTTCGGCCTGCGCGAGGTGTTCGAGGCGCTCGTGACTTCTTCGAGAGATGCCCACGCGGCGCGCCACGCACTGCTGGAGTGTCTGGGAGAAACCCTCTGGCGCGCCCAACGCGCCGGCGGCGCCCTTGACGCCCAGGCTTACCTGGATTGCGCCCGGCGCCGCGCCGGGCTGCGCTGAGTCCCGTGCCAGCAGCACCCCAGACGGCGGGGCCGCCTGGGGGATTCAGTACTTGTCGGTCAGGCTTTTCTGACTGGCGAAGTAGGCTGCCAAGTCGGCGATATCCTGCTTCGAGAGCGGCGCCGCCATACCGCTCATGATGGCATTCTTGCGCTTGCCTTTCTGGTAGGCCGTGAGCGCTTGGCGCAGGTAGTCGGCATGCTGCCCCGCCAGTACTGGGTAGTCGGGCGTGGCGGGCTTGGCGCCGCCGGGACCGTGGCACGCCGCGCAGGTCTCGGCCTTCTTTTCGCCTGCCGCCGCGTTGCCCCCTGCGTTGGCAGGCAGGCTTGCCGCCAGTGCTGCCGCGCCCAGCACACCTGCCAGCAGGCTGCTCAACGAAAAGGGATTCGCAAAGAAGAACGCCTTCATTTTCCTGCTCCTGAGTAGTAAGCCGCCAGGTCAGCCATGTCCTGGTCGCTCAGGCTGGCAGCAATGCCGCGCATGGTGGGATGGTTGCGATCTCCCGCCTTGTAGGCCTTCAGGGCTGCGACGATGTAAGCCGGGCTCTGACCGCCGAGGCGCGGTACGTGGTACACGTCCGGATAGGCAGTGCGGAAGCCGGGAATGCCATGGCATCCCTGGCACATCTGGATTTTCTTCGCGCCTGCCGCAGCATCGCCTTCGGCCGCGGCTGAAGGTACCGAAACGAGCGCTGACACCAGCGCCGCCGCCAGGACAGCAGCCGTGGACAGTCTTGAGTTTTCCCCTGCCATCATCCCCCCAAACCTCGTCATTTCTAACCTTTTCTCGATCGCAAAAAAGCCGACGGATTGTGCGCGATGCCTGCCTTGCGGGTCAAATGCCATCCCGCCCAGTCGGGCCCCATCACCCACCCGGGAGGGGCACGCCTTCGACAATGGTGGCGCGGTGCACGTAGACCTTGTCGTGGGTGTCCTCCACCACCGCCTCCAGTTCGCCCTGCTGACCAGGCACGAAGAAGAAGCGGAAGCTCGGATTGTCGGACAACGAAAAATCCACATCGGCCGTCAACACGGTCTTGCCGGCATAGGACACCTTAACCGACCGCACGAAACGCGGCGTGCGGGTGGGATCGAAATCCGCGGCCAGGGCCGACTCGTTCGGGTGCCGGATCATAAGTTGCACCAGGGCCGGCTTGGCGGCCTCCACGGTGTCGTCCCAGAACTTGAACTTCATCTGCCCGATCATGTTTTCGGGGATACGGAATTTGCCGCCCGGCGCCGAACAACCGCCAGCGGCCTTCACCCAGCGCGTGGCCTCGTAGAGCTTGCCATCGTTCAACTCGGCCACGGCGCGCACGAAACTGAAGTCCTCGAAACGCAACCGTGTCTCCACCTGCACGCGCCCGCTGTCAGGCGTGAAGTGGAACACCCCGGCCGCGGGCGAGGGATTGCGCTCCACGATCAGAAAGACGGTCTTGATGTAACGGCCATCGCTCTGGTCGATCTGCGCCTTCACCGCCACCGGCACCGTGGAGGCATCGTCGGCGCGGGTGTTGAGGTAGATGCGCAGCACATCCCGGCCGTCCTCGATGGGGCGCTCGCCGAACATCATTTGCCGGATGGGGGGCCAGTACTGACTGCGAGCCGGATCGGGCTCGGCCTTTTCGTTGCACAGGCCCGGAAGAGCGAGCAGCGCAAACATCGCTGCCACCATCGCCTGCCGAATTTGCTCAATACTCATGACTGCCTCCTGGAACGAACACATTTGCAAGTATAGCCGCCGGGCGGGTTGTGGCGGGCCCTACTCCCATTCGAGCTCGGCGTAGGCGGCGGTGACATTTCGCCGGTGGAAGGCATCGAAATTTGTCCAGTTGGGTGCAGCGGAGGCGCCCACGGTGTCTACCGCCTCTTCCATGGTGCGACGGGCGCGCAGGGCAGCGCGGGTGTCGCGCACGACCATGGCGAGGTAATCGCGCTGCGGCGCCAGTGCCGCCGGCCAGGCGGTGGCCGTCCACCCATGCCCGGGCACGAAGGCGCGCGCCGGAATCGCGGCCAGCGCGTCCATCACCTTGAGGAAGCCGGTGATGGAGCCATCCACCACCGGGGTGTGGTCCACGAACAGCAGGTCACCCAGCCAGAGCGTGCCCGTGGCCTCGTCGAGCACGGTGAGGTCGTTGTCGGTGTGGGCCACGGGCCAAGCCCTGAGCCGCAGTCGCCGCTCGCCCAGGTCGAGCACGCGCTCCTGATCCACGTCCACGGCGATGGTGACGGGGGCGATGCCGGCGCCATCGGCCAGGTCGCCGAGGTCGCGACGCAAAGCCCCCAGGTAGGTGCGCAGTCGCTGCGCTAGCGCGGCCGGGAGATTGCCATGGGACACCACCTCCGCACCCTCGGCGCGGAAGGCTTCGGCGCCGAACACGTGGTCCGGGTGCATGTGGGTGAGGATCACGTAGCACACCGGCTTGTCGGTGACGCGCCGCAACGCCGCCCGCAAGGACTGACCCACAGGCAACGAGCCGCCTACGTCGATGACGGCCACACAGCGGCTGCCGACGATGAAGCCCACATTGGCCTGGTCGCCGCCATTGGCGGGCGAGCGCTCCTCCAGACTGCCCACATGCACGAAATTGCCTGGCGCCACTTCCCGCAGGCTGAAGCCCTGGGCCTGCGCTAAACCGCCCGCCAGCGCCAGCAACAGCGCAGCCAATGCAATGCGTTGGTTGTTGAAGCCCATGTGGTTCTGCCTCCCCCGGTTTACCGATGATAGCCGCACCGCGGCCATCCGACACGCGGTACTTGCGGCCCCGGGCTTGGCGCGCTTACCTTGCGGCCTCCATGCTGCGAGTCCTGTGGCTGTTGCTCCTGGTTTTTCCAGCGCTGCCAGCGCTGGCTGACGCCGTGCGGGTGGCTCCCGGCGTCCACGTGCTTCCCGGCACGCCCGGCGATCCACAGCCCGCCAACCTGGGGCGCACGGGCAACTGCGGCTTCATCGTGGGCGCCACCGGCGTGGTGGTGGTGGACACGGGTGTCTCGCGCGCCCACGGCGAAGCACTGCTCGCCGAGATCCGGCGGGTCACCAGCCTGCCGGTGGTGCTCGTGATCAACACCCACGCGGTGCAGGAATTCCTGTTCGGCAACGCCGCCTTCGAACCCGCGCCCGCGCTTGCCCACCCGGCCACCGTGGAGCTCATGCAAAGCCGGTGCTCCCACTGCCTGGACAACCTGCGGCAGCAGTTGGGCGAGGCGGTCATGGAGGGCACACGCCTGGTGCTGCCGGAGCGAACGGTCTCGGCGACCACCACGCTCCACACCGGCGGCCGCCGCGTGCGCGTGATCCACCTGGGTTGGGCGGCCACGCCCGGCGACCTGCTGGTGCTCGACGAGACCACCGGCACGCTGTTCACTGGCAGTGTGGCAAGCCAGGACCAGATCCCCCTGCTGCGCGACGGCCGTCTGGCCGATTGGATCACCGCGCTGGATGCCGTGGCGGCGCTTGCCGCGCAGCAGATCGTGCCGGGTCACGGCCCAGTACCGGCTCCCGGCGCGGTGAGCGCCACCCGCGACTACCTGCTGCAACTGGATCGCGAGGTGCGCCGCCTCTACAACGGTGGCGCCTCGCTACTGGATACACTGGAACGCGCCGAGTTGCCCGCCTTCGCCCATTGGGCCGGATACGCCACCGTCCACCGCAAGAACGTGCAGCAACTCTATCTGGCGCTCGAGCTGGAAGACCTGCGGCGTTGAACCCCTATAATTTTCCCTAGGCGCCAGCCTCTCACCTCGGCGCGCGGAGCGACACCATGGGCAATAGGCTGACGAAGATCTACACCCGTACCGGCGACACGGGCACCACTGGCCTGGGCGATGGTAGCCGGGTGGCAAAGGACAGCCTGCGCGTCGAGGCCCTTGGCGCCGTGGACGAGTTGAACAGTGCCATCGGTGTGTTGCTGGCCGAGCCGCTCACCCATGCGGTGCGCGAGTTGCTGGTGGGCGTGCAGCACGACTTGTTCGATCTCGGCGGTGAACTCTCCATCCCTGGGTACACGGCCATCACCGAGGACCACGTGGTCGCCCTGGAGGAGGCGCTGGACGGGTGGAACCAGGCGCTGCCACCGCTCAAGGAATTCATCCTGCCTGGCGGTAGCCGTGCGGCTGCCCTGTGCCACGTGGCTCGCACCGTTTGCCGTCGCGCCGAGCGCCGCACGGTGGCTCTGGCCCATGGAGAGCAGCTATCGCCGTTGCCCCAACGCTACTTGAATCGCCTATCGGATCTGCTCTTCGTGCTTTGCCGCGCCGTCAACCGCGATGCAGGCGTTCCGGACGTGCTCTGGGAAAAGGGCCGGCGCAGGGAAACCCCGTCAAGCTGAGGCAAATTCGTGCTGGCGTTCGATAAGGGCGCCACGGTTGTCTTCCCGAGCCGGTGAATAAACGCAAGAACAGCCCAGGGAAACCGGCAGCGTCAGCGGTTCGCGAAAGCCGCTCCCCGGGCCCTTGAACGTGGCACGCATTGACCTGACTCCCCTATCGATCCCGGCGAGAGTCAACCATAACGGCATCACGGCGTCGGGACTGAACGAGCAACCGACTCGACTCCACCCCTATCCGTTCATGCCGCCGGAACCGGCCTAACCGTAGAGAAGCAACGTCGCGCCCGCCTGCCTGAGCCGCGCAGACAGCATGGTCACGAGCTTGAGGAGAACCTTGGCCCCGACACCGGGATTTTCGAGCACGATCCGCACCATGGCATCGCGCCGCAAGACGGCCACGATGACAGGCTCGGCTGCGATACAAAACGCCGAGCGGGGTTCACCGTCGATCATGGACATCTCCCCCAGGGTGGCCCCCGGACCCACGCGCGTCATGGGCTTCAGCACGCCTTCACCACCCCTCTTGGCGATCTCCACATGACCGGAGATCACGAACAGCATGAAGTCGTCCACCGATCCCTCGCGGATGATGATCTGCCCTTTTTGCGCGCGGTAAGCTTCAAGCGAGCGCGACAGGAACTCCATGTCTTCGCGGGTAAAGTCGGAGAAGAAGCGCGATCGCCCCATAAGCTGGTGCAATTGATCGGCCACACAATAGCCATCACCCAGGAGCTCCAGGCTCTCGAGTGTCGGCCTACCGCCGAGATCATCGCCGCTTGACGGCGTGACTCCCGCAAGCGGATCCCCGGAAAAACGCCCCTTCGCCCATTCGTCGCTCACCGATGCCACACCCCGCAGCAATGACTCGCATCCATGATAATCGACCGCTAATCGCGCCGTAACCCGCCCGCATCCCGAAGCCCCCGAACCATTCCTGAACGCGGCAAACCGTTGACAGGGCGTGGCGGGGCCAGCCATATTGCTGACATGGTGGCAGATCCCTCAACCGCTGGAAACGTCGAGCAGTATGACTCGATGCTCCGCGTTCGAGAGGTCGCACGAGGCCTGTCCCCAACCATCATCGCCTGACACCCACGTTCGTCATCATGGCAACTCCCGTAATTTCCGAAGTGGTCGCGAGCCTGTTTCTGGTGGTGTCTCAGCTGTCTGGCTATCCCCCGCCACGCGCCATGCCGGAGATCCACGTGCTTTCGTCGGTGCGCTTGCAGGAGGAGCTATGTCAGGGGCCCTGCGGGGTGTTTGCCTACTACCTGGACGGCCGTGGCGTATTCATCAGGGATGATCTGGACGTGGTGAACGACCTGAAATCGCGCTCCATTCTCTTGCACGAACTCATCCACCATTTGCAACACGAGCATCAGCGTTTTACGGCAATGGGCAATTGCGAGCGATGGTACGCGCGCGAGGAAGAAGCCTACCGCATGCAGAACGCTTACCTCTCGTCCATGCGCACCGCCACGCGTTTCGCTTTCGATTTTCTTCCTGCCCGCTGCCGGGAACTGGCGCCCGCCTCCGACTGAAACGCCGGCAAGAACTTCAGGCGGTTCCACCCACCGTCAGTGCGTCGATGCGCAGGGTGGGCTGCCCGACGCCCACCGGGACGCTCTGCCCCTCTTTCCCGCACGTGCCCACGCCAGGGTCCAGGCACATGTCGTTGCCGATCATGGACACCCGCTTGAGCACTTCCGGCCCGCTCCCGATCAAGGTAGCGCCCTTGACCGGATAAGTGAGACGCCCGCCCTCGATCATCCAAGCCTCGGCGGCGCTGAAAACGAATTTGCCGCTCACGATATCCACCTGGCCGCCACCGAAATTCGCGGCGTACAGGCCACGATCCACGGAGGCAAGGATCTCTGCCGGGTCCCGATCACCGTTGAGCATGATGGTGTTGGTCATCCGGGGCATGGGAACATGGGCATAGGACTCCCGGCGGCCGTTGCCCGTTGGTTGCACGCCCATGAGGCGCGCATTCAGGGAGTCCTGAAGATAGCCGGCCAAAATGCCGTTTTCGATCAGCACCGTGCGGCGGGTGGGATTGCCCTCATCGTCCACATTCAAGGAACCTCGCCGGGACGCGATGGTGCCGTCGTCCACCACGGTCACCCCCGGCGCAGCCACTGCTTGCCCGAGACGACCGCTGAATACCGAACTACCTTTGCGGTTGAAGTCGCCTTCCAGCCCGTGGCCGATGGCTTCGTGCAGCAAGATACCTGGCCAGCCTGGGCCGAGCACCACGGTCATGGTTCCAGCGGGGGCTGGCCGCGCGTCGAGATTGGTGATGGCCTGGTGCACAGCTCGCTCGGCATAGTGGCGCAACAGCGCATCGTCGAAGCGGCCATAGTCGACCCGGCCGCCGCCGCCAGCCGTTCCCTGCTCCCGCCGGCCATCCTGCTCGGCGATCACCTGGAGCGATACGCGCACCAGCGGGCGCACATCCGCAGCCATCAGACCATCGTGGCGCACCACGAGCACCACCTCGTACTCGCCCGCCAGTCCCGCCACCACCTGGGTAATGCGCGGATCGAGATCGCGGGCGAACCGCTCAAGCCGCTCGAGCAACGCCACCTTCTGGGTGTCCGCGAGGCTTGCCAGCGGATCCAGCGCGGGATAAAGCGCGCGAGCCGGCCCGCGCCGGATCAGCGCCGCGCGCCCCTCGCCGCCCTGGCGCGCGATGGCACGCGTGGCTTTCGCGGCGGATTCGAGCGCGCCAGCCCCGATCTCGTCGGAATAGGCGAAAGCCGTCTTGTCTCCACTCACCGCTCGAACCCCCACACCTTGCTCGATGGCAAAGCTGCCAGACTTCACTTGCCCCTCTTCCAGGCTCCATCCCTCGCTGCGGGTGTACTGAAAATAAAGGTCGGCAAGGTCAACGTCGTGGGCCATGATGGAACCGAGCACCCCCTGCAGGGCGCGGGTGTCCAAGCCGAAGGGAAGCAGCAAGGTCGCCTCGGCGGCATCGAGGCTACGTTCAGGAATGTTGAGCGATTCGGCAGCAGTGGACATGGAATTGGGGATCGCTGGAAAGGACAGGGTGTTGCGGGATTGACCAGTCAGGAGGCCGAGCGTTCAGGGGGTCTCGCACGTCGATGACGCAGGGCGGGCAGGCGGGCTCGCACATCCTGCAAGCGCCGGGGATCGATGGTGGCAAACACCACCCCCGGCCCCTGCGGCCGACTGGCCACCACATCGCCCCAGGGATCGACCACCAGACTGTGTCCCCAGGTTTCCCGCCCGGTGGGATGCACCCCGCCTTGTGCCGCGGCCACCACCCACGCCTGGTTCTCGATGGCACGGGCACGGAGCAGCACTTCCCAGTGGGCACGTCCGGTGGGGACCGTAAATGCCGAGGGCACGCAGATCACATCCGGCTCACCAAGGCCACGGTAGAGCTCCGGGAAACGTACGTCGTAGCACACAGACAATCCCAAACGGCCCAGGGGTGTATCGACGGAGCAAGGACGCGCGCCCGCCAACACCGACCGAGACTCGTCGAATCTCGCCCCGGGGAGGTCAAGTCCGAAAAGGTGCATCTTGTCGTAGCGCGCGGCGCAGCGGCCCTGCGGGTCGAAAAGTAGGCATGCGTTGAACACCCGGGAGGGGTCGGGAGCCTCCAGGGGAATGCTGCCCCCCACCAACCAGAGCCCGTGGCGGCGCGCCGACTGGGCCAGAAATGTCTGGATCGGGCCCTCTCCAAAGGGCTCCCGCACCGCCAGCTTGTCGCCGTCCTGGCGGCCAATGAGCGCGAAGTACTCTGGCAACACCGCCAGGCGCGCCCCGCCAGCCGCGGCCTCGGCGAGCAACTCTCCAGCCCGCGCCAGATTTGGCTCAACCTGCGGACCGGAGACCATTTGCACCGCCGCCACGCGCCATGGCCCCGCGCCGCCTGGGACAAGCGGTCCATCTACCTCAGGGCTGGTTTCGATCATCGACGCATCTTAGTGCCTGGACCCTGACCTTGTCCGCCCTCAGGCTGCGGGCGCTGCACCCGCTCGACCTTTGGATCGGCAAGACTCCCGGTCACCCGGTATTCGAAGGCCGCAACCTCGTCGATGGGGTTGTTGAGCACACGACCGACGATCAGGGTCGCCAGGCCCACAGCGGGATTCACGATGGCCGTTCCCAGGGCAAGGCTATCGCTGATGGAGGGCACCACGCGCACGGAAAGCGCCTGCGTCTCCTGCCCCAGGTCCACCTCTCCAGACATGGCCACCTTTGCCGCCGAGCCGACCATCTTCAGGTCTTCGGTGCGCACGACCCCCTTGGAAAAAGTCATCTGGCCCGTGATCCGGTCGAAGGCAAACCCCTGGCTGAAAATATCGCGGAAATCGAGACTCACGCGCCGCGGCAGCGACTGCAGACTCAGGACGCCCAGCAACTTGCCAATGCCTGGCTCGATGCGAGTGAACTGTCCTTTCTGGGCATCGAGCCGCAGTTGCCCGTTGAGGCTTGGGAGGTGCAGCGCATAGGGATTGCCACGCCACTCCAGGGGACCCTCCAGGGTGGCCTGCCCCCCCACCACCCCTTCGGGCAGCGCCAAGCGACGGAAGTAAGCGCCAATGTCGGAGGTCTCCACCTTAACGGTGAATTGGCTCAACGGCGTTCCACGCACACTCTGCCAGCCACCCTTCGCACGGATGCTTCCCTCGGGGGCGAGCAAATCCAGCTTTTCCATCTGCCAGCCGGGGCCGTTTGGCACGGCCTGCAGCGTCAGGCGGCCGAAATCGCGGGCACCCATGTGAAAGCTGTCCGCCGACACGTCCAGGGCAGGCAAGGCGCGGCCTTCGACGATTTCCTCAGCGCCTGTGCTCTGGCCAGGGGCGGAAGCCGGGAGATGCAACAGCGACAAACGGGCCGCGAAACGCCCCCGGCCCGCGGTGTCCCAGGACAGGTCGCCCCGCACCTGGCGCGAGTCGATCTTCCCCTCCCAGACCGAGTCTTGCCGCTGCAAGGAAAGACTCACCGAATCCAGCGTCCTGCCAAGGATGGTCACGGCGCCCGCGCGGGCATCGATACCCGCCAGCGCCGGGCCCGGGGAAGCAGCGCTGGAGCCAGGGGCGCCATCCTCGCCCTGCGCGCCCATGGCAACCAGCACCTCGCGCCATGGATCCAGATCGATGCGGTCCAGGGCAGCCGTCACATACAGGCCGTCCTTGGCTGGCGGGCGCGGTGCACTGCCGGCGCCCAGCAAGAGGGCACCACCGCGCACCGCAAAGCCACTGCCGTTGCCGTCGAGCAAAAGAGCAGCCTCCATGCGATTGCGAAGGGACAACAGCAGCACGTCCTCAGCGCCCCGGGCACGCTGCTGAACACGCAGCGGAAGGCGCGCCGCCGCAGGCTTGTCAAAGGGGGCAGGCAGGCGCAGTGCCATCCCGACGAGGTCGCTGTCGAACTGGAACTCCGTGCGTCCGCGGCGCACGGACAGGGTGCCGCGCCAATCGGTTTCCCCCTCGACGTATCGCAACCAGGGAACGGCAAATCGCTTTCGCGCCGCTTCCGCGCGCACGCGACCGGTGCCGCTCACGCTGACCCCGCTGGGGGCGGCTGTCAGACTGAGGCGAACCGGCATTCCATAGAGATTGGCCACACCGTCCCGGATCGTGGCGCCCGCCTCGGTGAACTGCAGCCGGCCGTTGACACCGCTCAAATCAGGAATCAAGCGCGCGCCTGAGAGAGCGGCATCGGCCATGGCGAAAGAGCCGCGCACACGCGTATCGCGCAAGCGTTCCAGCGGCAAATCCAATTCCAGCGACAGCCATCCCGCACCCTCTCCGGTCGCACCCTTGGCCACGTTGCCGATCCAGACACCCACCGGCGAGGATTCCATGTAACGCAGCGCCTCGGGAACAGCGGCCGTCGCTTCCCCTCGCACCTGTAGGACGGCATCGCGATGCGCGAGATCGGCAATGGCCACCGTCGCGCGCCCGATACGCAGGCCAAGTGTGCGGCCGGAGGCGTCGATGGTCATGCCCTGCCCACGAAAGGCAAGGGTGCCCTTGACGTCCTCCAGCAGCGGCCATCCTGGGGCGAAGGCGAGCTTGCCTTTTTCCACGCCCGCCGTGACCTCGAACTTTCCGCTGCCCGGCGCGGCGAACGGGAACCGATGCAAATCCCCCTTGAGAACCAGCCGGACATCGCGGGCCACGCCCTCCTTCAGGGCGCCCGACAGCCAGCCACGGGTGTTCGCCCCCATCTGCACGGGAAGGTAACGGGGCACGGCCGTGGCCGCCAAGACAGGGATCTCCGCAGACAGGTCGATTGCACCGGGGCCATCGGGCGACGAGGTCCATGTGCCCGCAGCCGTGGCGGTGAAGTCAGCGTTCATGGCCACGAGGCGGCTCACGGTAACGGTCGTGGCACCGTTTACCTTGGTCCACTCGGCAGCCACTTGCAAGCGGTCGAGGCGCAGCGGATCGGCAAACACTCGCGACCACGTGAACGCCATCGGTGCGCAATCAAGCTCCAGCCGACCGCCCTTCGCGTCCGTACGCACGCGCCCCGATAAGCCGGTCATTCCGGGCCAGTGTTCTCCAGGCGCGATCGATACACCCCGCAGACGCCCATTGATCTCCACCCCTGGACCTTCCGGGTGCGGATGATCGGGAATTCGCACTGCCAAAGCCTCCACCCGCCCGGCAGGGGCGAGCGCGCCCACAAGCCCGCGTAACTCCTGCGACACAGGGAGCGCGGGAAGCAAGCCAGCGAGCACCGCCAGGTCCAACTGATCCGCTTCGATGACGGTGCCTCCCGCAGTCTCCTCCGCGGCCGCGCGCCGCAGCATCAGATTCGCCTCCGGCAATAAACCGCCCTCCGGCGGGAGGATCGAAAGCCGGCGGGCCTGTACTTCGAAGCCGCCGTCGCGCCTTAACCAGTTCAACCGGCCTTGCATGGCGCGCAGCGCCAGCGACGGGAGGTTTCCCGACAACCCGAGGCTCAGGCCCGCCAAGCGCAGATCGACCGTCGCCTGGTCGAGACCGTTATCGTCCAGATCGATCCAGGCCTCCAGATCTCCGGCGCCGGAATCGATGCGGGCCGGCAAGTCCACCCAGGAACGCACCTCGCCCAGGTTGAAGTACGGCGCTCGCAGATAAAGACGACCGCTCCACCACTGCGACCGCGCAGCCCCGGTCCGCGGACGGCGCAGGTCGCCGCGCACTTGCAGCGGCAATCCAAGCGGGGCGGGCGGGCGCAGCGACAGCCCGAAACGGGTACGAGCCCCCCCCCCCTCCAGCCTCAGGTTGAGCTGCGTCACTGCGAGCGGTGGGGCCGCACGGCGTTCGTCTATCCAGGTGACGGTGGCGTCACGCACTTCCACGACGGGCTGGCGCAATAGCCACTCCATCAAGTGGCTGTCCCCCGACGAGGGTTGCACCGGAAACCCGGCCACGAACAAGCTGCCGCGGGCATCGCGGCGCACGGTGAGCCGCGGCTCGTCCACCACCAGTTGATGCAACCGGAACGAGCCGAGCAGCAGCGAGCGCAGTGCGATGGCGGCCTGTGCATGGGCAAGCTCGAAAGCTGGACGCCCCGCGGCGTCGTGCACCACCACACCCCTCAGCCCCAACCAAGGACGGGCTCCGGTCCAGCTACCGTTCACGGCCGCAATGGTGATCGTCTGGCCCGCCGCGGCGCTCGCCACCGCCTCGATCTCGGGGCGCCAACGGTCGATATTCGGCAGCACGAAGAAACGCAGCCCCAAGATCAGCATCGCGAACACCAGTCCGGTCAACGCCACCATAACGGTCAGGAGGCGATAGACACGGGCAGTCAGGCGGAACGCGAAATTGACGTGGCGGCGGAACAAGGGGCAATGCCGATGGCGGCGGCTCCCGCGGCGCTACAATGCATACGCCGTGAAAGCCAATTGCAATGATCGCAACAGACCCGACACTTGATCCTTCAGTCCGGATGGTGTCGTTCGATGCGGCTGCGCGGGTGCACTTGCCCCCGCGCTGGAAATGCGCGTTGATGAGTTTACGCTGCCCCCGCCCCGCGGCTCCCATCAATGTTTGCTGAGGAAATGCTCGAGCGTTGTGCCCGTCTCTCCGGATGGGCCAGGCGCACTCTGGCGCGAGACCCGAATCTCCTGGATCCCGCCACCCTGGCGGCGCCGTATTCCAGCGTACGCATGCAGGAAGAGATTGCCGCCGCGGCCCCTGGCGACGAAGCCACTTTGGCCCGCGTACTGCGTGAGTTGCGCCAGCGCGTGATGCTGCATGTCATGGCCCGGGACCTCGCTGGAGCCTCGGATCTCGAAGAAGTCACGGCCACTTTCACGTCGCTCGCGCAGTGCTGCATCGTGGAGGGGGTGCAGCGGCTCGAGTCGTGGATGGCGCCCCGCTGGGGCATCCCGCGATCTGCTTGCGGAGAGCGCCAGCAACTCATGGTGGTGGGGATGGGGAAGCTGGGCGGCGGCGAGCTCAACGTTTCCTCGGACGTGGATCTTGTTTTCGTGTACCCCGAGGAGGGAGAAACCGATGGCCCCCTCGTCCTTTCTTGTCACGAGTACTTCGAACGCCTTGGACGCCGGCTGATCGCGCTGCTGCACGAGAGCACAGGGGACGGTTTCGTTTTCCGCGTGGACATGCGCCTGCGCCCCTACGGCGACAGCGGGCCGCTGGCGGCCAGCCTGGACATGCTGGAGTCTTACTTCGCCACCCAGGGGCGGGCGTGGGAACGTTACGCCTGGCTCAAGGCGCGCCCCCTCACGGGCGATGCCCACGAGGCGCTCATGAAGGTGGTAACGCCCTTCGTGTTCCGGCGCTACCTCGATTTCGGCACCATCCAGTCGCTCCGGGAGCTTCACGCCCAGATTCGCGCCGAGGTGAGCCGGCGCGACCTGGCGGACAACATCAAGCTCGGCCGCGGCGGTATCCGCGAAGTGGAGTTCAGCGCCCAGGTGGTACAGCTGGTACGCGGCGGGAAGGAAGCAAACCTGCGGGTGCGCCCGACGCTAGCCGCGCTGAGTGCGTTGACCGGCCGCGGCTGGCTGGACCCGAAGTCGCACGAAGCGCTGCGGGCCGCTTACCGGTTTCTGCGGCGCCTGGAGCATTGCCTGCAGTATCAGGAGGATCAGCAGACCCATAGCCTGCCCTTGACCAACGCCGATCAGTTGCTCCTGGCCGAAGCCATGGGCTTCGCCCAATGGCCTGCGCTGCTGGACACGCTGTCCGCCCATCGCCGCAGCGTAGAAAGGCACTTCGACAGCTTGTTCGCGGGCGATTCCACCACCCGGGACGATGACCCCCTGGAGGGCCTGTGCTCTGCGCAGGCGGGTGCCGAGCGGGTGGAATCCGCCCTGGCCTCCCTGGGCTTCGAGCAACCTCGTGCGCTGGTCGACCGCGTGAATCAGTTTCGCGCCAGCGCACGCTTCCGGCGCATGGCGGCCTCCGGCCAGGGGCGCGTGGACCGGCTCCTGCCCCGCATGGTGCGCGCTGCCGCAACATACCCACCGCGCGACAATACCTTTGATCGCCTGCTTGCGCTCGTGGAAAGCATCGGGCGCCGAGAGTCCTACCTGGCCCTGCTCCTGGAGTACCCGGCAGCCATGTCGTCGGTGGCGAGGCTGGTGTCCCTGTCGGCCTGGGCCTGCGAGTACCTGACGCGCCACCCGGTGCTACTGGACGAACTCATCGACCCGCGCGAACTCGCCGAACCCGATTGGCCCGCCCTGGAGGCCGCGCTTCGTCACGAGCTTTCGGTTGCTGCCGACGCGACGGAACGGCAGATGGATCTCCTGCGCGAGTTCCAGCATGCGCAGACCTTCAGATTGCTGATGCTGGATCTATCGGGACGCCTCACCCTGGAACGCTTGTCGGACCACCTCAGCGATCTTGCGGATGTGGTGCTGCGCCAGGTGCTGCGCTGCACGTGGTCGCAACTGCGCGGGCGCCATCGAGACCTGCCCAGGTTCGCGATCATTGGCTATGGCAAGCTGGGTGGCAAAGAATTGGGATACGCGAGCGATCTGGATATCATCTTCCTGCACGATGACCCGGCCGCCGATGCGCCCGAGATCTACGCGCGGCTCGCACAGCGCATCAATGCCTGGCTGACCAGCCACACCGCGACGGGAACCCTGTACGTGACGGACCTTCGCCTACGGCCCGACGGCGCCAGTGGATTGCTCGTGAGCGCCCTGGAAGCCTTCGCCTCATATGAGCGCACCCAGGCCTGGGTCTGGGAACACCAGGCGCTCACGCGCGCGCGGTTCGTGGCCGGCGATGCGGAGCTGGGAATGGCGTTCGAAAAACTGCGATCTGACATTCTTCGCCTGCCCCGCGACAGCCAGGAACTGCAGGAGCAGGTGCTCGCCATGCGAGACCGCATGCGTCAGGCCAACCCGAACGATTCCGAGCTGTTCGATCTGAAGCACGACCCTGGCGGGATCATCGATGTGGAGTTCGTTGTTCAATATCTGGTTCTCGCGCACGCGCATACCCACGAGGCGCTGACGCGAAACACCGGAAACATCGCCCTGCTGGAGCTCGCCGCCTCGCTGCGACTGGTGGACGCCGCCACTGCGGTTCGCGCCGCAGCCGGCTATCGGGACCTGCGTCGCGCGCAGCACGCGTTGAGGTTGCGAGGGAAAGCACAGGCTCGGGTTCCCCCCGAGGAATTGGATAAACAGCGCGAAGCCGCCTTGGCACTTTGGAACGCCGTGATGGGTAACCGGCGCTAGGGCTGCCCCGCTGGCAGCCCAAGGCTCTCGACCGCATCGTCGCTTTCAGGCTTGCGGCGCATCAATGCATATACGATGGTCTCGCCCTTGCCCTTGAACACGACCTTGCGTGCCTCGCCAAAGTCGTAGCGGCTGGCGAGGCGCCGGAAGGTTGCTCGGTCGACTTCGATGCTTCCACTGGCCGCCTCTCCCGTCATGCGCGCGGCCAGATTGACGGTATCTCCCCACACGTCGTAGCTCAAGCGGGTTGATCCGATCACGGCTGCAACTGCTGGGCCAGTAGCAATGCCAATGTGAAAGGCCGTTCCATGCCGCAGGAACAAGGGGTCGGTGCGTGTCATTTCCTGGATGGCGATGGCCATGTCGGCGACAGCGAAAACATGGCCCGTCCGATCCGTGGCCAGTCCACCCACCACCATGTAGGCGTCACCAACGGTCTTGATCTTGTCCAGCCGGTAGCGAATGGCCAGCTGGTCCAGGCGGGTGAACACCTCATTCAGGAATGAAACCACTTCCGAGGGGGAAAGGGCTTCGGCGAACTCGGTGAAATTGGCGAGGTCCGCAAACATCACGGTGATATCTGCGTAGCTATCTGCGATGGCCGAGGTCTGGTTCTTGAGCCTTTCAGCGATAGGCGCCGGTAACATGCTGGAAATCAACGCATCGGACTTGGCACGTTCGGCGCTCAACAACGCGTGCTGGGAGAAAAGTTCCTCTTGATACTTGTCTTTTTGCTTCACGAAATAACGCAACAGCAGAAACACTATCGTGCTCAGGATGGTGAAGTTCAGCACGAAGAACATGGCCACCGTCTTCAGGGGGATGCCATCGGCGTCGCCTTCGGCAAGAAAGTAATCGAAAGCCCCCGAAAGCACCATCATGACCGCGTAGGCCACAAACCACGGGATCGATTCCCGGTGGCCGTACACCACCATGGCACCGATGGGAGCAAGCAGCGCGAGAAGCACGATACCCGATGAACTCACGAAGCTACCTATCGACCACTGAAGGACGAACGGAACGAAAAGGAACAGCGCCAGCTGCAGGAAGCGGTACACCGCGAAATTCTTCGTTCGAAGAAAATAAAACAGCAGGATGGCGGAACAGAGCTGGAAGCCCAGCGGGAGCGAGTTCGGTAACGCCAGGCCCGTCAACGTGTAGATGACCGCCCAAAGCGCGGCGGCAAGATTCATCAGCCCCGTGGCGAAAAGCAGCAGCGATTTTCGAAGCCGCTGCTCCTCGGAGTCGGATGCCTCGAAGGCAAGGCCTCCGACGCGCTGAAGCCACGATATGCGCCGCGGGAGCGCTGGTGGGGAAAAACCTGGGTCCACGATTGCGTGTTGCGGTTGTCCGAATGAAACGGCTGCGTGACTGGGACGACTTGCGTGCGCTGGCAACGTGGCTATGACCACCCCTCGCCATCGCCTGCAGGGCCGGCGCCAAGGCAGTGCCCCCCCGGTAAGCCGTGGCCAGCAAACCCAATCGGCGGTCCGTCAAACCCTTCAGCTAGAATGCCGCTTTTTATCGAGGGAGTCACGCGCCATGTCAATGGCCGACCGGGACGGAGTCATCTGGTACGACGGCAAGCTCGTCCCATGGCGGGACGCCTCCACGCACGTGCTCACCCACTCGCTGCATTACGGCCTTGCGGTATTCGAGGGGTTGCGCGCGTACCATACCTCAAGAGGCACGGCGGTGTTCCGGCTGCGCGAGCACATCGATCGCATGTTCGACTCCGCGCACATCTACATGATGAAGCTGCCCTTCGATCGGGAAACTCTCGTGAAGGCGTGCCTGGAAACGGTTCGGGCCAACGGACTTGCCTCTTGCTATGTCCGTCCCATCGCCTTTTACGGCGCGGAGAAGATGGGCGTTTCACCGCGGGGTGCGACCGTGCACGTGGCCATCGCCGCTTGGCCGTGGGGAGCCTACCTCGGTGCCGAGGGTCTGGAGCGGGGTATCCGCGTCAAGACATCCTCCTACGCGCGGCATCACATCAACGTCACCATGGCACGCGCCAAATTCGCGGCGACCTACGCCAACTCCATCCTCGCCAACCTCGAAGCCACCGGCGACGGCTACGACGAGGCGTTGCTGCTCGATGTGGACGGTTTCGTGGCCGAAGGCGCCGGGGAAAATCTCTTCGTCGTCAAGGACGGGCGCATCTACGAGCCAGAACTCACCTCGGCGCTGGTGGGCATCACCCGAGACACCGTCATCCGGCTCGCCGCAGAGGCGGGCTACGAGGTTCGTTCCCGGCGGATGACGCGCGACGACATCTACATTGCCGACGAGGCGTTCTTCACCGGCACCGCGGCGGAGGTGACACCGATCCGCGAATTGGACAATCGCAGCATCGGCCTGGGGGGGCGCGGGCCCATTACCGCGCAACTGCAGGCCCGTTTCTTCGACGTGGTCAACGCCAGGTCGGAGTCCCATCTGGACTGGCTGTCCTTCGTTTGAGACAGCCGGTGAAAGCAGACCATAGCCGCAACCTCGAAAGCCCTGTGGAAGTGACAGAGGCCGACCTGCCATTGCACTGTCCCACCCCCGGCACGTCATTGTGGAACGCACACCCGCGCGTCTATCTTCCCATCGAGCAAAGCGGCGAAGCCCTTTGCCCGTACTGCGGCACCCGCTTCCGGCTGAAGGGGCACCTGCGGCCTGGGCATTGACCCCGGGTCGCGACCGGTGAGTCCAACGCGGAGGCCGGTGCTGGTGGTTGCCCCCAACTGGGTTGGGGACATGGTGTTGACTGCGCCCATGGTGAACCTCCTCACCGCAGGCCCGGAACCGCCGCCGGTGGATGTGCTCGCACCCGATTGGGTACTGCCGCTTGCCACCCGCATTCCCGGTGTGCGCCACGGCATCCCATCTCCCTTTGCCCACGGCGTCCTGGCGCTGGGGCATCGCTACCGCTTGGGCCGCGCGCTGCGCGCGGCCGGCTATTCCCGCGCCGTGGTCCTGCCCAATAGCTGGAAATCGGCGCTGATTCCAGCGTTTGCGGCGATCCCTCGCCGCACTGGCTGGATCGGAGAATTCCGGCACGGGCTGCTCAACGACGCCCGCCGCCTCGACCCGAATGCACTCCCCCTCATGGTGGAGCGATTCGCCGCGCTCGCGCTGGAACCACTGGAACCCCTGCCCCGACCGCTGCCCGAGCCTCGGCTGTTGGCCGACCCCGCCGCTGGCCGGGCGCTGGCGGTCCGCCTGGGGCTCGCTGCCGATCAGCCGTGCGCGGTGCTTTGCCCCGGAGCAGAGTTCGGCCCGGCCAAGCGGTGGCCCGTGAGGCACTTCGTGACCATCGCCCGCGCCCTCGCCGGCCGCGGTCTGCAGGTGTGGCTGATGGGCTCAGCGAAGGATGCGCAGGTGACTCGGGACATTTTGGCCGGCTGCGCGGACCTGCCCGGCGTGGCCGATCTTGCCGGGCGTACCGATCTCGCGCAGGCCGTGGATCTGATGGCGCTGGCCCAACTCGTGGTTACCAACGACTCGGGCCTGATGCACGTGGCGGCGGCACTGGACCGGCCAACGGTCGCCTTGTTCGGCTCCAGTTCCCCCGACTTCACGCCCCCGCTGTCTAGCCGGGCTCGGGTGGCGCGCCACGCGATGCCCTGCAGCCCTTGCTTTCAGCGCACCTGTCCCCTGATGCACCAGCGTTGCCTCGAAGACCTCGAACCCAACGCCGTGCTTGCGCTTGCCGATCAAGCCCTGTGCCCGTGATGAGCCCCCCCGCCCTGCCGCCGTCCGCCGAAGCGGCGGAAATCGCCTTATATGCAGCTTTTGAGGCCGGTGACCTGGAAGCCATGATGCTGTTGTGGCGCGACGACCCGACCGTGGTGTGCGTCCATCCCGGGGGCGAGCGACACGTGGGATTGGCGCAAGTGCGCGAATCTTGGCAGCGCATCTTTGCCGGTAGCGGGCAACTGCGCTTTCGCGTGGCCCAATGCGTGGGCACCAACATGCCAGACCTGGCAATACGCTGCGTGATTGAGCACATCGGATTGCGCGGCGTGCGTGGATCGGTTGCGGTGGTTGCCACCAACGTGTTTCGCCGCGGGCCGGAGGGCTGGCAACTATGGATGCATCACGCCTCACCGCAGCCGGCATCGTCGCCTGCCGGCGCCGGTGAAGAATCCGACCCGTCCGGCACCGATACCCCGCCCCGCGGCGATCCCGAGCGCACGCTCCACTGACGCCTGGCATGCTCCCCTACCGCGCGCCTTGGTGGCTGCCCGGGCCCCACCTGCAAACCGTCTATCCTGCTCTGGCGCTGCGCCCGCGCCCGCCACCCTATCGGCGCACCCGCTGGGAACTGCACGACGGCGATTTCATCGACCTGGACTGGATTGATGGACCAACCGATGCGCCGCTGGTGGTGCTGTTCCATGGGCTGGAGGGCAATTCGGGAAGCCCCTACGCGGCCGCGCTCATGGCAGCCGTGCGCGAACGCGGGTGGCGTGGTGTGGTGCCCCATTTCCGCGGCTGCAGCGGGTCACCCAACCGACTGGCACGCGCCTACCACTCCGGAGATGCCGACGAGATCGGCATGATCCTGGAACGGTTGCGCGGCGAGGCGCCCCACGCGATCTACGCGGCCGGCGTTTCCCTTGGCGGCAATGCGCTGCTCAAGTGGCTTGGTCGAGAGTCTGGAGCGGCAACAGCCCTCGTTAGCGCGGCAGCGGCGGTCTGCGCGCCGATCGATCTGGTGGCCGCCGGCGCAGCGCTTCGCCGTGGCTTCAGCCGTTTTTATACACGCGAGTTTCTTCGCACTCTAAAGCCCAAGACCTTGGCGAAACTGCAACGCCATCCGGGACTGTTCGACCGGGCTTCCATGGCGCGGGCACGCACCTTCGACGAATTCGACAACCTGTTCACGGCCCCGGTGCACGGCTACGCCGACGTGCTCGACTACTGGCGGCGCGCGAGCAGCAAGCCCGACCTCGTGCATGTGGCGGTGCCCACTCTGGTAATCAATTCCCGCAATGACCCTTTCCTGCCAGCCCGGCACCTGCCGCCACCAGCCCAGGTGTCAACTTGCGTGCTGCTGGAGCAACCCGCGCAAGGGGGCCACGTGGGATTCGTATCGGGCCCCTTCCCGGGTCACCTGCGCTGGCTGCCCGAGCGGCTGCTCGCCTTCTTTCAAGCGGCGCCGCAGCGTGATACACGCAGGTCACCGGGATATGCCGTGGGATAATCGGATTTTGCTTGCCGAGTCCAAGCCATGCCTGCCGTTCCCGGTGAAATCTTCAAGGCCTACGACATTCGCGGCGTTGTTGGCCGCAGCCTGACACCGGCCACCGTCGAACTGGTGGGCCGCGCCTTTGGCACCGAAGCCCTTACGAAGGGCACGCCCCGGGTGGCCATCGGACGAGACGGGCGCCTGTCGGGGCCGGAGTTGTCAGCCGCCCTGG
Source organism: Rhodocyclaceae bacterium (assembly GCA_020248405.1). Classification (GTDB taxonomy): domain Bacteria; phylum Pseudomonadota; class Gammaproteobacteria; order Burkholderiales. Next base: position 226,288 of record JADCHQ010000006.1, read on the forward strand.
CGCGTGGACTGCGTGCCGCCGGTGCTGATGTGGTGGACGTGGGCCGGGTCACCACCCCGATCCTGTACTTCGCCACCCATCATCTGGGCACCGGCTCCGGCATCATGGTCACCGGCAGCCACAATCCGCCCGACTACAACGGCTTGAAGATGGTGATGGCCGGCGACGCCATCGCCGGCGAGGCGATCCAGGACTTGCGCCGCCGCATCGAGGCGGCCGAGTTCGCATCGGGCAGCGGCTCCCTGTCTGAGGCCGAGGTGGGAGAGGCCTACTTGCAGCGGGTCTGTGGCGATGTGAAGCTCGCCCGGCCCATGAACCTGGTGGTGGACTGCGGCAACGGCGTGGCGGGCGCGTTTGCGCCCGAGCTGTTCCGCCGCCTGGGGTGCCGCGTCACCGAGTTGTTCTGCGAGGTGGACGGCAACTTCCCCAACCACCATCCCGACCCGTCCCAGCCCGACAATCTGCGCGATCTGGTGGCGGCGCTCGAAGACAACGGTGAACTGGGCTTTGCCTTCGACGGTGACGGCGACCGGCTGGGGGTGGTCACGAAATCCGGCCGCATCATCTACCCCGACCGGCAGCTGATGCTGTTCGCCGCCGACGTGCTGGGGCGCAACCCCGGCGCGTGCATCATCTTCGACGTGAAGTGCACCCGCAACCTGGCGCCCTGGATCCGCCAGCACGGCGGCGAGCCCATGATGTGGCGCACCGGACACTCGCTCATCAAGGCGCGGCTCAAGGAAACCGGCGCGCCCTTGGCTGGCGAGATGAGCGGCCACGTGTTCTTCAAGGAGCGCTGGTACGGCTTCGACGATGGCCTCTACGCCGGCGCCCGCATGCTGGAGATCCTGTCCCGCAGGGCCGATCCGGGCACAATGCTGGAGTCGCTGCCCGATTCCCTCAACACCCCCGAGTTGCAACTACCCCTGGCCGAGGGCGAGAACCACGCCCTGATTGCCAAGCTGCAAGACGAGGCACGCTTCGACGGCGCCCGCGAAGTGATTGCCATCGACGGTGTGCGGGTGGAGTACGCCGACGGCTTCGGACTCGCCCGCGCTTCCAACACCACACCGGTGATCGTCCTGCGCTTCGAGGCCGACGACGCAACCGCCCTGGAACGCATCCAGGCCGACTTCCGCCGCGCGATCCTCGGCGTGGCCCCCGGAGCGAAGCTCCCCTACTGAAGCAGGCGATTTCGCTCCCTCATGGCCTTCCAGGAGCTCTTTCTCGGCAGACAACCCATCCTCGACCGGGACCAGAACCTGGTCGCCTTCGAGTTGCTGTTCCGCTCGAGTCAGGTCAACGGCGCGCACATCGAGGACGATCTGCTCGCATCGGCCACGGTGATCAACCACGCCTTCTCCGATTTGGGCGTGGAGGCGGTGCTGGGCCGCTACACGGGCTTCATCAACCTCTCCGCCCCCTTGATCATGAGCGAGGTGATCGAGTTGCTGCCGCGCGATCGCGTGGTGCTGGAACTGCTGGAAACGGTGCGCGTCGACGCGCCTCTGGTGGCGCGGCTCAAGCGGCTCAAGACCATGGGCTTCCAGCTTGCGCTGGACGACTACCTCGGCCACGAAGAACAGTACACCGAGGTGCTGCCGGTGATCGACGTGGTGAAGGTGGAGGTGAAGGACATGGCGCCCGAGCGCCTGGCCGAGGTCACGCGGCGGCTGCGCCGCTTCCCCGTGAAGCTGCTGGCCGAAAAGGTGGACAGCCGCGAGCAGGGCGACCGCTGCCGGGACCTGGGCTTCGAATTGTTCCAGGGCTACTACTTCGCCCGCCCCTCGGTGCTCAGGGGCAAGCGCCTGTCCCACGCCGAAACCGCCATCATGCAGCTGATGGGCATGGTGATGGGCGAAGCGCCTGGCGCGCAACTCGAACAGGTGCTCAAGCACAATCCCGACCTGTCCATCAACCTGCTGCGGCTGGTGAACTCGGTGGCGCTGGGCGGCCGCACGCGTATCACCTCCCTGTCCCAGGCGCTGATGATGCTGGGGCGCAGCCAGTTCCAGCGCTGGCTGCAGCTGCTGCTGTTCGGCCTTTCAAGCTCACCGGATGCGCGCTTTCCCAGCCCTCTTCTGGTGCTCGCCTCCACGCGCGGCAAGCTCATGGAGCTGCTGGCCGCCCAGTCGCCGAGGGCGCCTGCGGCGCTGTGCGACCAGGCATTCCTCACCGGCATCATGTCGCTGGTGAGCGCGCTGCTCGCCATGCCGCTGACCGACATCCTCAAGGGCCTGCCACTGCCTGACGAGGTGCGTATCGCCCTGCTGGACCGCACCGGCCTGTTGGGCGATTTGCTGCTGCTGGTGGAGGCGCTGGAGCAGACCCGCGCCGCAGAAGTGGCCGCGCAGGTGCAACGCATCGCCTTCCTGAACGCCGACAGCGTCAGCGAAGCCAATCTCGCTGCCATTGCCTGGGCCAACAAGATCGGCGACACCCCCTAGCCTTGCCAGCCAGAGCGGGCGGTGAAAACCGCCCTCAGCGCTGCTCTGCCGTCTCCTTCAGGGCATCCAGACCGCGCTTGTAGGCCGTCTCGAAGAACCCCGTCACGGTGGCATCCTCCTGCCCAGGCGGCGCCGGGTCGGAGCCATAGTCCAGGCGCCGGAAGCGGCCCTCCCACACCACTTCACTGGCGCCCTCGCCAGCCTCGTTCACCGTGATGGTGGCCAGGTAGTCGGCGGCCATGACGGCACCGTCCGCATAGGTGTAGGACAGTGACCGGCGCCAGGGATCCAGATCCACCAGTTGCTCGCGCACACGCGTGCCGTTTCGGCGCACCAGTTCGCGGATCGCGCCGGGCTCGTTACGGCTTTTGAACACCAGCCGGCTCGAGTCGATGACCTTGAACCAGCGCGCGATACCGCCGAAATCGCCCACGTAAGACCACACCACCTCCGGCGGTGCCGCAATGCGGATCGATTGCCGGGTGGAAAGCAGCGGCGCTTCCTGAGCCACCGCGGGCGCAGCAGCCAGCACACTCGCCAGCACAACCATGCTGTACAGCCTGTTCATGTGTCCCCTCCTCCCACAGGCGGACAAGCAAGGTCCGCAGGTTACTTGAATGCCTCGGGCGCCGCCATGGCTGCGCTGCGCCCAGGCTGCGCTCACAGCCGCGCGGCGATCCAATCGGTCGCGGCCGCCAGCGTGGCATCGAGCTTGTCCGGCTGGGTGCCGCCGCCCTGGGCCATGTCCGCACGACCGCCACCTTTCCCGCCCACCTGGGCGGCAGCGAAGGCCACCAGTTCGCCGGCCTTCACCTTGGCGGTAAGATCGGCCGTCACACCTGCCACCAGCGCCACCTTTTCACCTTCCACCGCGCTCAGCAGCAACACCGCCGAGCCAAGTTTGTCGCGCAGCTTGTCGATGGTTTCGCGCAGGGCCTTGCCGTCGGCGCCTTCCAGGCGCGCGGCCAGCACCTTCACCCCCTTGACCTCCAGCGCCCGCCCGGCCAGGTCGTCGCCCTGGGCGCCAGCGAGCTTGGACTTGAGCCGCGCCAGCTCCTTTTCGAGGGCGCGCACGTTGTCCACCACTTGAGCCAAGCGCGCGGCGATCTCCTGGGGAGGAGCCTTGAGCACGCCGGACACGTTGCCGAGCAGCGCCTCCTGTTGGCGCGCCCAAGCCAGCGCACCCTCGCCGGTGACCGCCTCCACGCGCCGGATGCCGGCCGCAACACCGCCCTCCGCCACGATCTTGAAGAAGCCGATGTCGCCGCTGCGCCTGACGTGCGTGCCGCCGCACAGCTCGGTGGAGAACTCGCCCATGCCGATGACGCGCACTTCGTCGCCGTACTTCTCGCCGAACAGCGCCATGGCGCCCGCCTTGATGGCCTCGTCGTACTTCATGCGCCGCGCCTCCACCGGCAAGTTGTGACGGATCTCGCGATTCACCAGATCCTCCACACGGGCGATCTGCGCGGCGCTCAGGGGCTCGCCGTGACTGAAGTCGAAGCGCGTTCGCTCCGCCGTCACCAGAGAGCCCTTCTGCTGCACGTGGCTACCCAGCACCACACGCAGCGCCGCGTGCATGAGGTGGGTGGCCGAGTGGTTGTAGGCGGTGCGCTGGCGCAAGGCGCCATCCACCTGGGCGCTGAGGCGCTCGCCCACGGCCAGGCGGCCGGCCGCGAGCCGCCCCTTGTGGCCGAACACGCCGGCCTGTATTTTCTGGGTGTCCTCCACCACGAAGCTGCCGTTGCCCGACACCAGTTCGCCCGCGTCGCCCACCTGGCCGCCCGACTCGGCGTAGAAGGGCGTGCGGTCGAGCACCACCACGCCCTGCTCGCCGGCCTCCAGTGACGCCACCGAGGCGCCCTCGCGATACAGGGCCAGGATCTCGGCGTCACCGGTTCGCAGCCGCTCGTAGCCCTCGAACTCGGTGGCCTGGCCGCGATATTCCACGCCCGCCTGCATGGTGAACCGCGAGGCGGCCCGGGCGCGCTCGCGCTGCTGCTCCATGGCGGCCTGGAATCCGGCGATATCCACGGTGAAGCCTCGCTCGCGGGCAATGTCGGCGGTGAGGTCCAGCGGGAATCCGTAGGTGTCGTAGAGCCGGAACACGGTCTCGCCTTCGAGCATGCGGTCTTCCTTGCGCAAGGCCGCCTCCAGCACCTCCATGCCGTGCTCGAGCGTTTCGGCGAAGCGCTCCTCCTCCTGCCTGAGCACCTGCTCCACGCGGGTGCGCGCCGCCACCAGTTCGGGATAGGCCTCGCCCATCAGGCGGGCCAGATCCGCCACCAGGGTGTGAAAGAAGGGCTGCTTCTGGCCCAGCTTGTAGCCATGGCGGATGGCCCTGCGGATGATCCGGCGCAGCACGTAGCCGCGGCCCTCGTTGCCCGGGATCACGCCGTCGGTGATGAGGAACGCGCAGGCTCGGATGTGGTCAGCAATCACCTTGAGCGAGTTGCTTTGCAGGTCCTGCGCGGCGGTGGCGCGGGCAGCAGCGCCGATAAGATCCTGGAACAGGTCGATGTCGTAGTTGGAGTGCACGCCCTGCATGACAGCGGCGATGCGCTCCAGGCCCATGCCGGTGTCCACCGAGGGCCGCGGCAACGGGTGCAGCTCGCCCTTGTCGTCGCGGTTGAACTGCATGAACACCAGGTTCCAGATCTCGATGAAGCGATCGCCATCGGCATCCGGCGAACCGGGTGGCCCGCCCGCCACGCCCGGGCCATGGTCGAAGAAGATCTCCGTGCAATAGCCGCAGGGACCGGTGTCGCCCATCTGCCAGAAATTGTCGTGGGTGGGAATGCGCACCAGGCGCTCGGGCGGGATGCCGATGTCCGTGAGCCAGATCTTTGCCGCACCGTCGTCCTCGGTGTGCACCGTCACCCAAAGACGCTGCTCGGGCAGTTGCAGTTCGCGGGTGAGGAACTCCCAGGCGAACTCGATGGCCTCGCGCTTGAAGTAGTCGCCGAAGCTGAAGTTGCCCAGCATCTCGAAGAAGGTGTGATGGCGGGCGGTGTAGCCCACGTTCTCGAGATCGTTGTGCTTGCCGCCGGCGCGCACGCAGCGCTGCGAGGTGGTGGCGCGGCTGTAGGCGCGACGGTCCTGGCCGAGGAACACGTCCTTAAACTGCACCATGCCGGCGTTGGTGAACAGCAAGGTCGGGTCGTTGCCGGGCACCAGGGGGGAGGAAGCCACCACCATGTGACCCTGGCGGTGGAAGTAATCGAGAAAGCGGCGGCGGATTTCGCTGAGTTGCATGGGTCGGGAAGGTGCACCCGGCAACGGGCGCGAGAGGGCATTGGGAAGGCCGAAGGATAGCGGAAATCCCGCCCTGCTCCGCTTCGCGTTCAGTACATCGGCATCACTGGCCGGCGCAGGGCCGCGCCGCTGGCGGCATCAGTGGTCGTCTTCCGCCGCCAGACCCGCCAGGGCCGCACGAATGGACTCGGGGGCGAACCCTCGGGCCTGGAGAAAACGCCACCGGCGCGCCCGCTCGGCGGCATCGGCGGGCGGCTCCGGAAAGCGGCGCCTGAGCAGCGCGCGCGCATCCAGAGGCTCGCTGTCGCGTGCCGGGCCCAGCACCGCCTCGGCGGCCTCGCCGGCAATGCCGCGGCGGCGCAGATCGTGGGCCAGGGCAAGGGCGCCCGAGCGGCCGGCGCGGCGCCGGGCGGCCGATTGCGCAGCCCGTTCGTCCGACAGCCAGCCGGCCGATTGTAGGCTGTCCAGCAGCCCGTCCACGTCATCGCTGGGCTCGGCCCAGGCTTGCAGGCGCCCGCGCAACTCGGCCCGGGCAAATTCGCGCCGCGCCAGCAGGCGCAACGCGCGAGCCCTCAGCGCGGCGCCAGGCGGCGCTGCGTTCACTGTCCGCCGGCGGACGCCACCGCCGGCGCGGCGGTCACGCCCACGGCCTCGCGAATGCGGTTTTCGATCTCCCGGGCGGCCACGGGGTTTTCCCTGAGGAATTCGCGCGCGTTGTCCTTGCCCTGGCCGATCTTCTCGCCCTTGTAGGCGTACCAGGCGCCGGATTTTTCCACCAGCCGGTGGACCACGCCCAGCTCGATGATCTCGCCCTCCCGGGAGATGCCCTCGCCGTAGAGGATGTCGAAGTCGGCCACGCGAAAGGGCGGTGCCATCTTGTTCTTGACCACCTTGACGCGGGTCTCGCTGCCGACCACTTCCTCGCCCTTCTTGATGGAGCCGGTGCGCCGGATGTCCATGCGCACCGAGGCGTAGAACTTGAGCGCGTTGCCGCCGGTGGTGGTTTCGGGGTTGCCGAACATCACGCCGATCTTCATACGAATCTGGTTGATGAAGATCACCAGGGTGTTGGACCGCTTGATGTTGGCGGTGAGCTTGCGCAACGCCTGGCTCATGAGCCGCGCCTGCAATCCGGGCAGCTGATCACCCATCTCGCCCTCGATCTCGGCCCTGGGCACCAGCGCCGCCACCGAATCCACCACCACCACGTCCACGGACCCTGAGCGCACCAGCATGTCGGCGATTTCCAGGGCCTGCTCGCCGTTGTCGGGCTGGGAGATGAGCAGCTCGTCCACGTTCACCCCCAGCTTGCGGGCGTAGCCGGGATCGAGGGCGTGCTCGGCGTCGATGAAGGCGGCCGTGCCGCCCAGCTTCTGCGCCTCGGCCACCACCTGCAGGGTCAGGGTGGTCTTGCCCGAGGACTCGGGCCCGAAGATCTCCACGATGCGCCCGCGCGGCAGGCCACCGATGCCCAACGCCATGTCCAGCCCCAGGGAGCCGGTGGAAACGACCTGGATGTCGCGCGAGACATCGTGCTCGCCCATTTTCATGATGGAGCCCTTGCCGAACTGCTTTTCGATCTGCGACAGGGCGGCGGCGAGGGCTTTGGATTTGTTGTCGTCCATGGGGGTGGGGCGTGCCAGCGAGATGATGTTGGGAATGGGGGTGGGGTTGGTGCCGGTGTCAGAAGGCATGGTCATTCTCCCATAGGCAGAGGTGGGCGGGACAGTTCGGGTCCCTCGGGCCGCGCATTCGTGGCGGCGGTTGCCATCATCCAGGTCCATAGGCTCAGGAGATGAGCCTGTGCGCCCGCGCGCATCCGCTTCAGGCCACCCCGGGTGCCCCGGCCAGATCCAACAGGCCGGCCAGCGCCGCTGCCACGGCGGCGCGGCGCACCCCCTCCCGGTCGCCACCGAACCGGAAGCGGCGCGCCAGCCGCACGCCCCCGGGTGCGCCCCAGGCGATCCACACGGTGCCCACGGGCTTTTCGAGACTGCCCCCGCCCGGGCCAGCCACTCCGCTCACGGCCACCGCGTATTGCGCGCCGCTTTCGAGCAACGCCCCGTCCGCCATCTCGCGCACGGTCTGCTCCGACACGGCCCCGTGGTCTAGCAGCGTCCGGGCGGACACACCCAGGGCGGCGCGCTTGGCGTCGTTGCTGTAGGTGACGAAACCGCGGTCGAACCACGCTGAGCTGCCCGGCACGTGGGTGACGGCAGCCGCAATCCAGCCGCCGGTGCAGGATTCGGCAGTGGTGAGCTTCGCGCCGCGCGCCGCCAGCAACTCACCCAGGCGCCTCGCCAGGGAAAACAGCGCCGCGTCGTCGTGCGCCTGGGGATTCAAAGCGCCGCCACCTTCCAGAGCGCCAGCACCAGCAGGGTGTAGAGGGCGGCGATGAGATCGTCGAACATCACGCCGAAGCCGGTCTTCATGGTGCGGTCGTAATAGCGGATGGGCAGAGGCTTCAGGATATCGAACAGCCGGAACAGCAGGAACCCGAAGGCCTCCCACAGCGGCTCGCGGGGAAGCATGAACAGCACCAGCAGGAAGGCGACGATTTCGTCGATCACCATGCCGCCGTGATCGTGCACGCCCAGGGCACGCCCGGTGCGCCCGCAGGCCCAGGTGCCCAGCGCAAGCAGCACGCCCAGCAGCAGCAGGAAAATCCCGTCCGGCAGGCGCGGGTAGACAAACCAGAAAATGGGCAGCGCCAGCAGCGTGCCCGCCGTGCCGGGGGCGGGTCTCACCAGCCCGGCGCCAAAGCCGAAGGCAATGGCGTGGGCCGGGTGCGCCAGCAGGAAGCGCAGCCCCGGCTGCGGTCTGGTCTCGTCAGGCGAAGTGGTCAAAGCCGCCCGCTTCCACAACCATGGGGGCGCCGTGCCCATCGAGCACGCACACGCCGTCGCCCGCCTGCATCACTCCGATGGGGGTGACCGCCACACCGGCCGCGGCGGCCGCTGCCAACACGGCCTCGCGGCGCTGCGGCGGTGCGCAGAACGCCAATTCGTAGTCGTCGCCCCCCGCCAGTGCCAGGGCCCGGATGGCCGGATCATCGCGGCCGTGCGCCATGAAGGGCGCCAGCGGCACCCGCGGCCACTGGATGAGCGCCCGCACCCCGGAGCGCTCGGCCACGTGCCCCACATCGGCCACCAGGCCATCGGAAAGGTCGATGCAGGCGCTGGCCACGCCGGCAAGCGCCAACCCCAGGGACACCCGCGGCTCGGGCTGCTCCAGGCGAGTGCGAGCCCGCGCTAGCGCCTCGGGCGGCAGCGCCGCGCGGCCTTGCAGCGCCGCCAGGGCGGCGGCCGCTTCGCCCACCGTGCCGCTCACCCACAGATCATCGCCCGGACGCGCGCCGCTGCGCCGCAAGGCCGCCTGCGCCGCCACCTCGCCCATGATCTGGATGCACACGGTCAGCGGCCCGCGGGTGGTGTCGCCACCCACCAGATCTACCTCGTGGCGCCGGGCCAGGGCCAGCAAGCCCGCCATGAAGGCAGCAATCCAACCCTCGTCCGCCGCCGGCAGGGCCAGCGCCAGCGTTGCCCAGCGCGGCCGCGCCCCCATGGCCGCCATGTCGGAGAGATTCACCGCCAGGCACTTGTGCCCCAGGCCCGCAGGCGCGGCGTCGGGCAGGAAATGACGGCCGCACACCAGCATGTCCGTGGACACGGCCAGCGCCATGCCGGGGCTCACCTCCAGCAGCGCCGCATCGTCGCCGCCGGCGAGCATGGTGTGGGAGACGGGCGGCGAGAAATGCCGCGCGATGATACCGAACTCGCCACCCGGCGGCGCGGCTTGCGGGCCCGCGGCCGTGGAACCGGCCGCCCTCTTGCCCATGGTGGCCTCGCGCCCCTTCAGCCGCCCGGCGCCTCGTGGGGGCGCAGGCGCGGCACCAGCCGGTCGAGCACGCCATTGACATAGCGGTGGCCGTCGGTGCCGCCGAAGGTCTTGGCAAGCTCCACGGCCTCGTTGATCACCACCCGGTAAGGGGTTTCCGGGTGATGGGCCAACTCGGCGGCGCCCAGCAGCAGCACCGCATGCTCCACCGGCGAGAGCGCCGTCGCTGGACGGTCGAGCAGCGGAGCAAAGGCTTCCCGCAGCGCCGCCGCGTGGTCCACCGCATCGGCGAGCAGGCGATCGAACAATGCTGCATCCGCAGCGGCGAATCCCTCCGCCTGGCGGGCTTCGGCGCACAGCGCGCTGACGGGCTCGGGGTTGATGAGCCAGCGGTACAGGAACTGCAACGCCAGCTCCCGCGCCCGGTGGCGCGCCGCGGTACGGCTGCGCCCCGGCACGCGGGCCGGTTTAGTCTCGCTCATCGTCGAGCGCCTGGAGCAGGTTGGCCATTTCCACGGCCACGCGCGCCGCCTCGGCGCCCTTATCCAGGCGCGCCAGGGCCTGCGCCTCGGTGTCGGTGGTGAGCACGCCATTGGCCACCGGCACGCCGGTGTCGAGCTGCACCCGCTGGATGCCGGCGGCGCTCTGGTCGGCCACCACCTCGAAATGCCGCGTATCCCCGCGAATCACCGCGCCCAGCGCCACCAGCGCATCCACCTGCCCGATGCTGGCGAGTTTGCGCAGCGCCAACGGGATCTCCAGCGCGCCGGGCACGGTGAGCACCTGAATGTCCTCGGGCCGCACCTTCAGGCGCGCCAGCTCCTCCACGCAGTTGCGCAGCAACCCCTCGATGATGGGACCGTTGAAGCGGCTCACCACCACCCCCACCGACAAATCCTCGCCATCAAGATTGGGGGCGATTTCGTAGATCTCGCCAAAGCGCGTCATGTCACTGTCCTCCATCGCCGCCATCGGGAAGCAGGTAGCCGGTCACTTCCAGATCGAAACCGGTCATGCTGGGCATCTTGCGCGGATGGGCCATGAGGCGCATGCGCTTCACCCCCAGGTCGCGCAGGATCTGGGCGCCGATGCCGTAGGTGCGCAAGTCCATGCGCCGCGCCGGCGGCCGGGCCGGACCGGCCTCCAGGCGCGCGAGCACGCCCTCGCCCGTTTCGGTCCGGTGCAGCAGCACCGCCACGGCGCTGGGGGCCGCCGCCATGCGCGCCAGCGCCTCGGCCAGCGGCCAGGAATGGGGGCCACCACCCAGATCCAGCAGATCAAGTACCGACAGCGGTTCGTGCACCCGCACCAGCACCTCCTGCTCGCCGCCCACATCGCCGCGCACCAGCGCGAGATGGGTTTCGCGGCTGGTCTGGTCCACGTAGGCCAGCAGCCGGAACTCGCCGTGCGCCGTGCGCACCACGCCCTCGTGGACGCGCCGCACCAGCGACTCGGTGCGGCTGCGGTGCTGGATGAGATCGGCGATGGTACCCACCTTGAGCCCGTGCTGCGCCGCGAAGCCCAGCAGGTCGGGCAGCCGCGCCATCTCGCCGTCGTCCTTGAGGATCTCGCAGATCACGGCGGCGGGCTCCAGCCCGGCGAGCCTCGCCAGATCGCAGCCCGCCTCGGTGTGGCCGGCGCGCACCAGCACACCGCCGTTCTGCGCCATGAGCGGGAAGATGTGGCCGGGCTGCACCAGATGTTCGGGGCGGGCATCGGACCTGACCGCCGCCAGCACCGTCTGGGCGCGGTCGGCGGCGCTGATGCCGGTGGTGACACCCTCGGCCGCCTCGATGGAGACGGTGAAATTGGTGCCCAGGTGGGAGCGGTTGGCCGACACCATGAGGGGCAGGTCGAGCAGCCGGCAGCGCGCTTCCGTGAGCGTCAGGCAGATGAGCCCGCGCCCGTAGCGCGCCATGAAGTTGACGGCCTCAGGCGTGACGAACTGGGCGGCCATCACCAGGTCGCCCTCGTTCTCGCGGTCTTCCTCGTCCACGAGCACGACCATGCGGCCGGCCTGGATCTCGGAAACGATTTCTGCGGTGGGGCTGATGCTCATGGCGGGGGGCAGCCCGGGGCTGCCCGAAGACGATGCGCCGCCAGGCGGCGCGAAGGCGCGCATTCTACCCGCCCCACGCCGCGGCGCCCTGATCGCCGGCCAGCATCCGCTCCACATATCGGGCAATCAGGTCGATCTCCAGATTCACGCGCTCGCCGCCGCGCAACTCGCCCAGGTTGGTGGCCGCCAGGGTGTGCGGAATGAGATTGACGGCAAAGCCGTCGCCGTGGATGGCGTTCACCGTCAGGCTGACGCCGTTCACGGCCACCGAGCCCTTGCGCGCCACGTAGCGGCACAGCGCAGCCGGCATGGTGAAGTGCAGCACGCGGTTGTTACCCACCGGCTCCACCGAGCGCACCACACCGGCCCCGTCCACGTGCCCGGTCACCAGGTGGCCGCCGAGCCGGTCGCTGGCGCGCAGCGCCTTCTCGAGGTTGACCCGCGCGCCGGCCTCGAGCCCGGCGGTGCAGTCAAGGGTCTCGAGCGACACGTCCATCTCGAAGCCGGTGCCGTCCCGCGCCACCACCGTGAGACAGCAGCCGTTGACTGCGATGCTGTCTCCCAGCGCCACGTCGGAGAGGTCGAGGCCGCCGGCGTGCACCCGCAGGCGCGCCCCCGCCGCCTCGGGCTGGAAGCGCTCGATGCGCCCTACCGCCTGGACAATGCCCGTGAACATGACTGCGCCTCGTAGCAAGAGATTCAGGCTGCGCCCGCCGCCACCCGGGCAAGCAAACGCAGGTCGGGGCCGACGCGCCGCAGCTCTCGCAGCTCGAGACGCGTGCCCTGGGCGAGGGACTCGATGGCCCCCAGGCCCACCATGCCGCGCGCCTCGTCGCCCAGCAGCAGCGGCGCTAGGTACAGCAGATACTCGTCCACTAGCGCGGCGCGGGCCAGCGCGCCATGCAGGTGGATGCCCGCTTCGGCCAGAACTTCGTTGTGGCCGCGGGCCGCCAGGGCGCCCATCAACGCCGCCAGGTCCACCTTGCCGTGGGCGTCGGGCAGACAGAGCAGTTCAGCGCCCGCCGCCTCCAGGGCGGCAGCTTGGGGGGCTTCACGTACCGCCGTGGCCACGATCACGCCGCCGCCCCCCAGAATGCGGGCGCGGGGCGTGATGCGCAGCCGGCTGTCCACCACCACCCGCACCGGCTGGCGCTGGCAGGGCACCTCGCGGACGGTGAGCTGCGGATCGTCGCCCTCCAGGGTGCCGATGCCGGTTATCACCACACAGGAGCGCGCCCGCCAGCGATGGCCATCGCGGCGCGCCGCCGGCCCGGTGATCCACTGGCTCGCGCCGTTGGCCAGCGCGGTCTTGCCGTCCAGGCTGGCGGCGATCTTGACCCGCAGCCACGGGCGGCCACGCTCGTGGCGCGACACGAAGCCGATGTTGAGTTCCCGCGCCTGCGGGGCCAGCAGCCCGCATTCCACCTGCACGCCCGCGGCACGCAACCGCTCCAGACCGGCGCCCGCGGTCCGCGCATCGGGATCGGTCATGGCCGCCACCACCCGCGTCACACCGGCGCCCAGCAGCGCATCCACGCAGGGCGGGGTGCGGCCGTGGTGATTGCAGGGCTCCAGGCTCACGTAGGCGGTGGCACCGCGGGCCGCCGCGCCGGCAGCGCGCAGCGCGTGCACCTCGGCGTGGGGCTCGCCGGCTCGAACGTGCCAGCCCTCGCCCAGCACCGCGCCGTTCCTTGCCACCACACAGCCCACCCGCGGGTTGGGCGTGGCGGTTTCCAGGCCGCGCGCCGCCAGGGCCAGCGCCCGCGCCATACAGCGGTGATCCTCGGCGCTGAAGCCGCTCATCGTACGGCGGCGCGGCGGCGCTTCGGGACGGGCTTGGCCACCTCCTCGATGGCGTCGCGGAAATCGTCCACGTCCTGGAAGCTGCGATACACCGAAGCGAAGCGGATGTAGCCCACCTTGTCGAGCTTGTAGAGCTCCTTCATCACCATCTCGCCGATAGTGCGCGAGGCGATCTCGCGCTCACCTGAGGCCAGCACCCTCTGAACGATGCGCTGAATGGCCGCGTCCACCTGCTCTGTAGCCACGGCGCGCTTGTGCAACGCACGCGAGAAGCTGGTGCGCAGCCGCCGCTCATCGAACTCGCTGCGCGTGCCGCTCGCCTTCACCACCTGCGGCATGCGCAGCTCCACCTTCTCCCAGGTGGTGAAGCGCTTGTCGCAATCCAGACACCGGCGGCGGCGCTTGACGCTGTCGCCCTCGTCGCTTGCCCGCGAATCCACCACCTGGGTGTCCGCATGACCGCAGAACGGGCACTTCATGACCGGTGGATCGTCCCCGCCACCGCGTTCACGCAGCCTGGGCGGGGCGCGCCAGCGCCGCCGCGGCGTACACGGGGAAGCGCGCGCACAGCGCCTGTACCTGCTGGGCGCTGCGGGCGATCACCCGCTCGTCCCCGGGAGCGTCCAGCACGTCCGCCATGAGGTGGGCCAGTTGCTCGGCCTCCATCTCGGTGAAACCGCGCGTGGTCATGGCCGGCGAGCCGATGCGGATGCCGCTGGTGACGAAGGGCTTCTCCGGGTCGTTGGGGATGGCGTTCTTGTTCACCGTCATGTGCGCCTGGCCCAGCACCGCCTCGGCCTGCTTGCCGGTGATGCGCTTGGCGCGAAGGTCCACCAGGAACACGTGGCTCTCGGTGCGGCCCGACACGATGCGCAGGCCGCGCTGGGTCAGCACCTTGGCCATCACCAGGGCGTTGTCGAGCACCTGCTGCTGGTAGCGGCGGAACCCCTCGCCCATGGCTTCCTGGAAGGCCACCGCCTTGGCGGCGATCACGTGCATCAGGGGCCCGCCCTGGATGCCGGGGAAGATGGCGGAATTGAAGGCCCTCTCGTGCTCGGCCTGGGACAGGATGATGCCGCCGCGCGGGCCGCGCAGCGTCTTGTGGGTGGTGCTGGTCACCACATGGGCCACGCCCACGGGGCTGGGGTACAACCCGGCGGCCACCAGGCCGGCGTAGTGCGCCATGTCCACCAGCAGCAGCGCGCCCACCGCATCGGCGATGCGCCGGAAGCGCTCGAAGTCGATGCGCAGCGCATAGGCCGAAGCACCGGCGATGATCATCTTCGGCCGATGCTCGTGGGCCAGCCGCTCCACTTCGGCGTAGTCGATCACCTCGTCGGCGTCCAGGCCGTAGCCCACGGCGTTGTAGAGCTTGCCCGAAAGGTTCACCGGCGAGCCGTGGGTGAGGTGGCCGCCGGCCGCCAGGGACATGCCGAGGATGGTGTCGCCGGGCTTGAGGAAGGCGGTGAACACCGCCTGATTGGCCTGGGAGCCGGAGTGGGGCTGGACGTTGGCGTATTGCGCCCCGAACAACTGCTTGGCGCGATCGATGGCGAGTTGCTCAGCCGCGTCCACGTGCTCGCAGCCCCCGTAGTAGCGCTTGCCCGGGTAGCCTTCGGCGTACTTGTTGGTGAGCACCGAGCCCTGGGCTTCGAGCACGCGCGGGCTGGCGTAGTTTTCCGAGGCGATCAGCTCCACATGGTCTTCCTGGCGCGCGCGCTCGGCTTCCATGGCCGCCCAGAGTTCGGGGTCGAAGCCGCGGATGGTGTCATTGGCACTGAACATGGCAGGGGTCCGGAAAGGCGAAAAAGGGCGCAAATCTTAGCATCCCGTCCCGCCCGGGCCGGCGCCGGCAGGGGGGCGAAATCCCTTCCCCGCCGGGCACTTGGCCCCAATGGCGCGGGGGCTTGCTGCTATCATCGCGACCCATCGCGTTGCGCCCCCGCCGCGACCATAAACATTCCTACCAGCACGGGAAGGAGTCCCTGAACATGCTCAAGATGCCCAAGAGCATCACCGCCGGCGTTGGCCTGGTGGGTTTTTCCCTGCTCGCCGCCTCGGCCTTCGGCGCCGTGGCGCTCGAGAAGGGCGAGACGATCAACGCCCTGTGGTTCATCGCCGCCGCGGTGCTCAACTACCTGATCGCCTACCGCTTCTACAGCGCGTGGATCTGCGCCAAGGTGCTGGTCCTGGACGAGACGCGGGCCACGCCCGCGGAGCGCTTCAACAACGGCCGCGACTTCGTTCCCACCAACAAGTGGGTGGCCTTCGGACACCACTTCGCCGCCATCGCGGGCCCCGGGCCGCTCATCGGCCCCACGCTCGCCATGCAGTTCGGCTTCCTGCCCGGCACCATCTGGATCCTGGTGGGCGCGGTGCTCGGCGGCTGCGTGCAGGACATGGTGATCATGTTCTGCTCCACGCGCCGCGACGGCCGCTCGCTGGGCCAGATGGCCCGCGACGAACTGGGCCCTGTGGGCGGCTGGGCGGCGCTGATCGGCTCGATGATGATCATGATCATCCTGATCGCCGTGCTGGGCCTGGTGATCGTCAAGGCCATGAAGCACAGCCCCTGGGCCACGGCCACGGTGCTGGGCACCATTCCCGTGGCCATGATCGTGGGGCTCTACATGCGCGGCATCCGGCCGGGCAAGGTGCTGGAGGGCTCCATCCTCGGCATCTTGCTGCTGCTGGGGTGCGTGTGGTTCGGCGGCGTGGTGAGCGGCTCGGAGTCGTGGCGCGATGCCTTCGACTGGAACGACATGCAGTGCGCGTGGTTTGTGATGATCTACGGCTTCAGCGCCGCGGTGCTGCCAGTGTGGCTGCTGCTGGCGCCGCGCGACTACCTGTCCACCTTCCTCAAGCTGGGCGTGGTGTTCATGCTGGCGGGCGCCATCATGATCACGGCCCCGGAAGTGAAGATGCCGGCGCTCACCCAGTTCGCTGAAAACGGCATGGGGCCCATCTTCAAGGGCAGCCTGTTCCCCTTCGTGTTCGTCACTATCGCCTGCGGCGCCATCTCGGGCTTCCACTCGCTGGTCTCCTCGGGCACCACGCCCAAGCTGCTGGCCAACGAAAAGGAAATCCGCATGATCGGCTACGGCTCCATGGCGCTGGAGTCCTTCGTGGCCATCATGGCGGTGATCGCCGCCTGCGTGATGGAGCCCGGGGTGTACTTCGCCATCAACAGCCCGGCCGGCGTGGTGGGCAAGGAAGCCGCCGCCGCAGTGGCTACCATCACCAGCTGGGGCTACCCGGTCACCGTGGAGCAGATGAACGCCCTGGCCGCGGAGATGGGCGAGAAGACGCTGTTCGCCCGCACCGGCGGCGCGCCCTCCCTGGCGGTGGGCATGGCCACCATCTTCCACGAAACTTTCGGCGGCAAGATGCTCGACATGTGGTACCACTTCGCCATCATGTTCGAGGTGCTGTTCATCCTCACCACCCTGGATGCTGGCACCCGCGTGGGCCGCTTCATGCTGCAAGACCTGCTGCGCCACGTCTCCAGGCCCCTGGGCGACGTGTCCTCCTACCCGGCCACGGTGGTGTCGAGCCTGATCTTCGTGGCGGCCTGGGGCTACTTCCTGGTGCAGGGGGTGAAGGATCCGCTGGGCGGGGTGAACATCCTCTGGCCGCTGTTCGGCATCTCCAACCAGTTACTGGCCGGCATCGCGCTGACGGTTGCCACGGGCATCATCATCAAGATGGGCAAGCTGCGCTACGCCTGGGTCACCGCGCTGCCGCTCGCCTGGCTGGCCACCATGTGCACCTGGGCGGCCATCGAAAAGACCTTCAGCAGCAACCCGGCCATCGGCTTCCTGGCCGGCGCCAACAAGATGGCCGCTGACTTGGCCGCCGGGGTGCTGCCGCCCGACAAGGCGGCCGCAGCGCCGGCCCTCATCTTCGGTCAGCGTATCGACGCCGCCCTGGCGGTGCTGTTCGTGGCCGTGCTGTGGACCGTGATCTTCGACATGATCCGCATGAGCCGGCGCTATCTGGCCGGACGCCCGGTGCCCGCGCTGTCCGAGTCGGCCTACAGCCGCACCCAGCTGGAGTGGGCGCGGGGTTGACCCCGCGGGGGCGCCGCCCGCGCGCGGCGCCCTGCCTTGCCCCGCCTTGCCGCCATGAGCGCCGCGCTGCCCGCCGACCTGCGCAAGCTGTGGGAGTTCATGCGCAGCGTGGCCGGTGACGATGCCTACGAGCGCTATCTGGAGCGCCACGCCCGCACCCACCCCGAACTGCCGCCCCTGACGCCGGCCGAATTCTTCGCCGACGAGCAGGAGCGCAAGTGGAGCGGCGTTAGCCGTTGCTGCTGAGGCCTCTCTAGAACCTGCGCTCGTTCCACGCCGCGGCCGGCTGGAACTGCACGTATTCGAAAAGGTTGTCGCTCACCCGGCGGGCGCGCGAGTCGGGCGCGGTGAAAACGTTCTCGCGCATGAGCTTGCCCACGTTGAGGGACACGCCCACGTAGGTGGAACGCACCGGCTCGCCGCCAGCCTCGAAGCCGCGCGCCCCATACCCCAACGAGAGCTCCAGGTAGCGCAGCAGCGCGGCGCGCTCCAGGAGGGGTACGCCCTCGGCCTTCAGCGCGAGATAGTAGGTCTGGCCGGAGTAGTCGCTGATGGGCTCCCAGCCCCTGCGCGCGCCGTCGGGCAGCGTGGACGGCCAGTAGTTGAAGCGGAAGTCCACCAGACGGTCGAAGCCGGGACTGCGCTCCTGGAAGATGGCGGCCCCCGCGCCCAACGTGTTCATGAGGAAATCCTCGGGGCTGAAGCTCCATTTCCGCGCGAAGCCGTCGATCAGTTCCACGCCCGTGAGCGCCCCCCAGGAGGTGAGCACTCCCAGCTTAAGCGCGGTGTCGGGCGTGTGACCCAGAGCCTCGAAGCCCCACTTGCCCAGGCGCGCACCCGCGTAAGTGAACATGAAGTGCCCGAGCTTGTCCTGTCCACCATGGTCCGAGTCGGGCCCGAACCAGCCTTCGCGCTTTACCTTGAAGTCGGGTTCGAAGCCCTCACCCCACCAACTGGTGAGGCCATAGAGGTAGACCGCCCCGACCCCTCCGCCGATGACCCACGCAGTACGCCGCGCCAGGGCGGGATCATGGGAAGCCGGCGCGGCGCCGCCCTCCCCAGCAGGAACCTGGGTGGCCCCCGCGGCACTCGCCGCCAGAGCCGAGACGAGCGACAACACGGGCAGCAGGGTCTTGGGGGCGAAGGGCTTCATCGTCTGGGTCGCGTCCTCACCAAGCTTGGAGGCGCCACCGCGTGGCGAAGTTCAGCCGTCGTGGTCCTGCCGCAGCCCCGTGCGCAGCCTGTCGAGGTCCTCGCGCAGCGCGCGCACATCGGTGCGCAGCTCTCGCAACACGGCGCGCTCTTCCTCGGTGATCAGGCGCGCGAGTTCTGTTCGCAGCTGACGGATGTCGCGGTGCATCTCGCGGCGCAGGCGCGTTTCATCCTCCCCGATGAGCGTGGCCATTTCAGCGCGCAGCGCACGGATGTCGCGATGCAGTTCGTGGCGCAGGCGGGTCTCGTCCTCACCGATCAGCATGGCCGCGATGCTGGCGGTCATCACCGACAGAATGCCGAAGCCCACCATGACGATGAAGACGGCGAACAGCCGCGATGCGGTGGTGGTGGGGACGAAGTCGCCGTAGCCCACTGTCGCCCCGGTGACGAAGGCGAGCCACAGGCCGTCAGCGAAAGTTCGTACCGTGGGCTCAAGCCACCAGAAGCCCGCCCCCGCCGTCAGCAGCGCCACGAAACCGAGGGCGAACACGTAAGGCAGCCCGCCTCGCCGGAAAAGGCCACGGCTGCCGCCCGCGACCCGGGCCACCACCACACCCGCCAGCGCCAGGCGCGACAACCGCGCAAGCGCCACCCATTCGGACTCGGCACCGAGCACGCTGGCGAGGCTGAAGACCACGATCACAACGTCGAGCCAGTTGCGCAGCAGGAAACGGCCCTTCTGCCGCACGAACCACAACATCACGGCCAGCTCGCCCGCAAAGGCCACGAGGATGGTCCACTCGAGCGCCCGCGCCACGTGCCCGGACGTATGACCCTCCGGAAACTCGGCCAGGTACACGGCGGGCAGCGACAGCAGCGCTATGCCGATCATGGGCCAATGCAGCACGCCCTGCCATCGGTAAGCCGCCTCGGTATCGCCCGGCGGCACGCCGCCGATGCCCAGCAGGATCTCGCCGCGTCCGGCCATGGGTTCGCGCGATGTTCCCCGCCCCGTTCAGCGCACGGCGGGCGGCGGCAGGCTCACGCGCCCGCCACAGTCATGCGCTCCACCAGCACCGAGCCACATTGGCGCGCGCCCCGCGCCAGCACGTCGCTGCCGGCGGCCACCAGGCCGGCGTACATCTGCAGCAGGTTGCCGGCCACCGTGATTTCGTGCACCGGATAGGCGATCTCGCCATCTTCCACCCAGAACCCGGCGGCGCCACGCGAGTAATCGCCAGTCACCATGTTCACGCCCTGCCCGAGCAGTTCGGTCACCAGCAAGCCGCGGCCAAGCTTGCGCAACAGGGCGGGGAAATCCTCGCCCGTGGGTTCGAGCACCAGATTATGGCTGCCGCCGGCGTTGCCGGTGGAGCGTAACCCCAGCTTGCGCGCCGAGTAGCTGCCCAGGAACCAGCCCTCGAGCCGCCCCGCCTGCACCACGGCGCGGTCGCGGGTGGCCACGCCCTCGTCGTCGAAGGCGCTGCTGCCCAGGGCGCGCGGCAGGTGCGCCAGGTCGCGGATGGTGACGTGGGCGGGAAACAGCTGCTCGCCCAGTCGCCCCAGCAGGAAAGAGGACTTGCGGTACAGGTTGCCGCCGCTGGCGGCGGCGGCGAAGTGGCCCAGCAGCGAAGCGGCCACCGGCGCCTCGTAGAGCACCGGCACGTGGGCGGTGGGCAGCTTGCGGCTGCCCAACCGCGCCACGGCCCGCTCGCCGGCGCGGCGCCCAACCTGCTCGGCGGCTTCGAGATCGCCGGGGGCGCGCGCCATGGTGTACCAGTCGTCGCGCTGCATCTCCTCGCCCTCGCGGCCAATCACGGAGCAGGAGATGCTGTGCCGCGAACCGGGATAGCCGCCCCGGAAGCCCAGCGAATTGGCGTAGACGAAGCGCGACGCCTGGGTGGACACCGTGGCGCCCTCGGTGTTGTCGATGCGCCGGTCCACGGCAAGCGCGGCGGCTTCGCAGGCGCGCGCCTGCTCGATGGCCGATGCCACGCTCAGCTCCCAGGGGTGATAAAGATCGAGGTCGGGAAACTCGGTGGCCAGCAGGTCGGCATCGGCGAGGCCGGCGAAGGGATCCTCCGCCGTGTGGCGGGCGATGGACACGGCGGCCGCCACGGTGTCGCGCAGGGCGCGTGGCGAGAAGTCGGAGGTGGACGCGTGGCCGCGGCGCTGCCCGAGGTACACCGTGACTCCCATGCCCTTGTCGCGGTTGTATTCGATGGTCTCCACATCACCGCGTCGCACGGTAACCGACTGACCATAGCCCTCGCTCAGATCCACCTCGGCGCTGCTCGCGCCAAGCTCGCGCGCGTGGGCCAGAGCGTCGGCGGCAAGCGCCCGCAGGGTGTCGGCATCGAGGGCAAAACCGTCGCTGGAGGAATCGGGCATGGTCGGCTTGTCACGGGTGGGGCGTGGGGCGATCGCGATCGCGATCACGAAATCTGCGCCGTATCATAACAACCATGTCTTCCCTGCCCAGCCGCGCCACGGACCCCGACTCAGGCCAGCGCGATTTCGACGCCCCGAGCAAGAGTCAGCGCAAGCGCGACTCCACCGCCTTGCAAGACCTCGGCGAGGCCCTGGTAGCCCTGCCGGCGGAGCGCCTGGCGGCCATCGAGCTGCCCGAGGCGCTGCGCGACGCCATTCACGAGGCGCGGCGCATCTCCAAGTTCGGCGCGCTGCGCCGCCAGTTGCAGTACGTGGGCAAGCTGATGCGCGACGTTGACCCGGCACCCATCCGGGCCGCTCTGGATGCCCTGGAGGGCCACTCGCGCTCCCACACCGCCTGGCTTCATCGCCTGGAACGGCTGCGCGAGCAACTGGTGGACGCCGACGAGGGCTGGGACGCCCTGGCTGCAACCCACCCGGGCGCCGACCTGCAACGCCTGCGCCAGCTGGCCCGCAACGCCCGCGCGGAGCGAGCCGCCGCCCGGCCGCTCCGGGCCTTTCGCGAACTGTTCCAGGCGCTGCGCGAGCTGATCCCCGAGCCCCAACCCGATTCCACCGCCCCGGTACACGAGCATGAGTGAACACGATCCCGCCATCATCGGCCTGGTATCCGTGAGCGACCGCGCCTCCAGCGGCGTCTACAAGGACGAGGGCCTGCCCGCCCTGCGCGCGTGGCTGGAGGCAGCGCTGCTAAACCCCATGCGCTTCGAGGAGCGGCTCATCCCCGACGAGCGCCCGGTCATCGAAGAAACCCTGCGCGAGCTGGTGGACCATCGCGGCTGCCACCTGGTGCTCACCACCGGCGGCACGGGCCCCGCGCCGCGCGATGTCACGCCCGAGGCCACGCTGGCCGTGGGCGACCGCCTCATGCCCGGCTTCGGCGAGCAGATGCGCCAGATCAGCCTGAAGTTCGTCCCCACGGCCATCCTGTCGCGCCAGGTGGCGGTCATCCGCGGCGGCGCGCTGGTGATCAACCTGCCCGGCCAGCCCAAGTCCATCCGCGAAACCCTCGAAGGCCTCAAGGGCGCCGCGGGTGATACCCTGGTGTCGGGCATCTTCGCGGCCGTGCCCTACTGCATCGACCTGATCGGCGGCCCCTACCTGGAAACCCGCGAAGAGGTGGTGAAGGCCTTCCGCCCCAAGTCTGCGCTGCGCCGCAAGCCCGAGGGCTGAACCCCCCGCGCCCGTCCGCTGGCGGACGCGGGGACCGCGACCGCTACGGGTACTTCGCCTTGGGAGGCTCGAAGTGCGGACCGCGGATGAAGGCCTGCAGGCCCTGCTTCTTGCGACGGGCCACGTACTGGACCACGAGGTCTTCCGGCGACGCCGTGCTGGCCGTGCAATCCGTGTCCCGCGCGCCACCCCAGCGCAGGGGAGTGCCCAACTCCCGAGCCGCGACGCGCACGGCATCGGCAATCACATAGATCGGCGGCCACTCCCAGCGCAGCTTGCCGTTGAGGACCGGAACAAGATCTACGGCATGGCCATTGAGGTGGCGCGAATCCATGGTCTGCAACGCCTTCGCGGCAATGAGCCGCTGCTGTTCCTCCGGCGTGCGCAAACCGTCGTGCACGGATAAATCCTGCGCCGTCAACTCGATGGCGCGCTTGACCACGGCAACGAGGTCCGCATGGACACCCTTGAGCTCCTGAAGCGACTGCTTTCCGAGCGAGAACTGTGGCAAGGCGGCCTCTCAAGAAATGGAGGGTAGGTTTGGGGATGCGCTGTTGCGACAGCAGTAGCCAGTTTATTGTGCGTAAGCGCTGGTTGGCGATTGTGGGACTAAGGTGTTTTGTTACCTTCCTACTTATAAATGCACCCTGTCTCATGGGCTTTCGTTGGCATTTCTCCAGACAACGAGTGCACGAAGGTCTTTCCGTCAAACTTGCTTACTTCACCCGATGTCGGAACTGCAAGGCTACGCATTTCTCAGGCAACCGCAACGTTCCGGACTCCGACAAACCTCCGTCAGCGCTCGGGCCGAAGCCGGTAGAAGCCTTTCTCGCCCATCTTACGGTGACAACAACCGGCCGGGCTGCCCCCGCCGCCTCACGCCTCCGACACACCGGAGACCACCCCCCCCCTCGACTCCGCATCCGCCATCCGTGCGGCAGCCCGGCCGCGTTCGGGGTCGATGCCGCGCAGGATGGCCAGGCCGGCCACGAAGAACCCGCCGGTCACCAGCATGGCCAGCCGGTGGTTGCCGCCCGACAGCCAGTTCACCAGCCCGTAGGTGACGGGCCCCAGGATGGATGACAGTTTCACCGCCAGGCCCCACAAGCCGAAGAACTCGGCGCGGCGCGAGTCCGGGCTCAGGTAGCCCACCAGGGCGCGGCCGGCGGACTGGCTGGCGCCCAGGCACAGGCCCGCCAGGTTGGCGGTGATCCAGAAGGAGGCGCGCGTTTCGGACTGCCAGGCCAGCAACACCGTGAGCAGCCAGGCCGCCAGGGTCCAGGCCACGGTGCGCACGTGGCCCAGCCGGTCCTGCCACTGGCCGAAGGCGAAGGCACCCACGCTGGCGGTGACGTTCACCACCAGGATCAGCAGGATGGTG
Organism: Rhodocyclaceae bacterium; assembly: GCA_020248405.1. Lineage (GTDB taxonomy): Bacteria > Pseudomonadota > Gammaproteobacteria > Burkholderiales. The sequence continues at coordinate 249,919 of JADCHQ010000006.1, forward strand.
TCGGCGGTGGAAAACCCCATGGCCTGCTGGGCGTAGATGGCCGCCAGGGCAATCACCGTCTGCACGCCTGCCTGGTAGCACAGGATGCAGGCCAGAAAGCGCATCAGGTCGCGGTAGCGGCGCGCGTGGACGAGGGTATCGCGCAGGCGCGCGAAGGCCTGCCCATAGGCAACGGAGCCCGCCGGCGCGGGCACGGCGCGCTCGCGCATGAACAGAAAGGTGGGCAGGCTCGCCACCGCGAACAGCCCGGCGGTGATCAGCATGGTCACCGGCACGAAACTGGCCGCCGGCTGGCCCTGGCCCTGGGCCCAGGTGACGTAGCCCAGGCAGGCGCCCAGGCTCACCAGCCCGCCCAGGTAACCGAAGGCCCAGCCCCAGCCCGACACGCGGCCCAGCGCCGAGCCCCGAGCCAGTTCCGGCAGGAAGGCCGCGATCAGGTTCTCGCCCGTGCCGAAGAAGTAGTTCGACACCACCAGCGCGATCACCGCGTAGGCCACCTCGCCCGGACCCGCGCCGTACAGGGCAGCCGTGCCGGCCACGCACCCGGCCGTGGTGAGGGCGAGCAGCGGCTTCTTGGCGGCGTGGGCATCGGCCCACGCGCCCACCAGCGGCGCGGTGAACACGATGGCCGCGTAGGACACCGACAGCGCCAGCGTCCAGGCCAGCGTGGCCCAGGGCGCGTTGCCCGCCACCACCGCCACGAAATAGGCGTTGAAGATGGCCGTGATCACCACCGTGGTGTAGCCGGAATTGGCGAAGTCGTAGGCCGCCCAGGACACTACCTCGCGGGTGCGAACGCCCTCGTTGAAATTGTCGGATAGCGCCACGGGTCAGGCTCCTTCAGGGCGCCGCGCACGCGGCCGCGCCGCGTGCCACCAGCGCGTCGATGTCGGCATCCGCGAGGCCCGCGGCGCGCAGCACCTCGCGGGTGTGGGCCCCCAGGGGCGGCCCCGGCCAGCGGGTGCTCCCCGGGGTGCCGGAGAGCTTGGGCACGATGCCCGGCAGCGCCACGCTGCCCCCGCCCGGCAGCGCCACGCGCTCGAACATGCCGCGGGCGGCGTATTGCGGGTCGCGGACGATGTCGGCGATGTCGTAGATGCGGCTGGCCGGCACTTCGGCCGCTTCGAGCACGCGCAGCACCTCGTCGATGGGGCGGGCGCCGGTCCAGGCGGCGATCAGGCCGTCGATCTCGGCGGTGCGCGCCACCCGCCCCTCGTTGCGGGCCAGGGCCGGGTCCTGCGCCAGGTCCGGCCGGCCGATGGCGTCCATCAGGCGGCGGAAGATGGCGTCGGCGTTGGCGCCGATCACCACGAAGCGGCCATCGCCCGTGGGGTAGGTGTTGGAGGGCACGATACCCGGCAGCGCGGCGCCGGTGCGGCCGCGCACGAAACCCTGGGCGTCGTACTCCGGCAGCAGGCTTTCCATGAGCCCGAACACCGCCTCGTAGAGGGCCACATCCACCACTTGGCCGCGGCCGCCGTTGACCTCGCGGTTGCGCAGCGCCGCCAACGCGCCAAAGGCGCCGTACAGCGCGGCAATGGAATCGCCGATGGAAACACCCACGCGCACCGGCGGCCGGTCGGGCTCGCCGGTGAGGTGACGCAGGCCGCCCATGGCTTCGCCGATGGCGCCGAACCCCGGGCGGTCGCGGTAGGGCCCGGTCTGGCCGTACCCCGACAGGCGCACCATCACCAGGCCGGGGTTCAGGGCCGACAGCCGCTCCCAGCCCAGCCCCCAGCGCTCCAGCGTGCCCGGGCGGAAGTTCTCCACCACCACGTCCACATCCGCGGCGATGCGCCGCGCGGCGTCCTGGGCCCCCGGGTCGCGCAGGTCCAGGGCCACGGAGCGCTTGTTGCGCCCCTGGGCAAACCACCAGAGCGAAGTGCCCTGGTGCATGCGCCGCCAGCTGCGCAGCGGGTCGCCGCCGTCGGGCGCCTCCACCTTGATCACCTCGGCGCCGAACTCCGCCAGCAGCCGGGCGCAGAACGGCCCTGCGATAAGCGTGCCCATCTCGAGCACGCGCACGCCGGCCAGCGGGCCGGCGGCCGGGGCGCTCACGCGTCGAAGCGGCGCAGCAGCCGCCCGGGCCGGGCGCCGGCTTCGCACAGGCCCTGGGCGTTGGCCACCCGCGCGCCATTGACCCACACGCCGTGCACACCCTTGCCGGGGGTGACCAGCCGCGACGCGCCGCCCGGCAGGTCGGCACACCGGCGCGCTGGCCCTCGGCCCACGGTGGCAGGATCGAACAGCAGCAGATCGGCCGCCATGCCCGGTGCGATGCGGCCCCGCGCACCCATGCCGAAGGCATCCGCCGCATCGGCAGTAAGGCGGCGCACGGCACGCTCCAGCGGCATGACGCCCAGGTCGCGCGACCAGTGGCCCAGCAGGTGCAGGCCGAAGCCCGCATCGCACAGAAATTCCAGGTGCGCGCCCGCGTCCGACAGGGACACCAGCGCATCGGGGTCGCACAGCAGCCGGCCCACGGCTTCCTCGTCGGCGTTGAGCAGGGTGGCGAAGAATTCCGTGGCCAGGTCCTCCGACAACGCCAGGTCGAGCAGCCAGTCGAAGGGGCGTACGCCAGCCTCGCGGGCACAGTCGGCCACGCTGCGGCCCTCGAAGCGGGTGTTGGCGGCATCGCGGGCCTTGAGCACGAACATCCGCTGCCACTCGCCGTTGAACAGCCGCCGGGCCCGCACCGACAGTTCGCGGTCGAGGGCATCGCGCAGCTCGGCGCTGCGCAGCAGGGCGAGGTAGTCGGCCCGGTCGTGCGCCTGCATGGCGGGCTGCCAGGCCTGCAAGCCCTCGAACACGTAGGGGGCCGCCAGGGTGAACTCGAAGGTGAGCGGGCAGGCCGACACGGCGCCGTACATGCGGTTGCCCCGGGCGCTGGCGGCGCGGATGGCGGCCATGTCCTCGAACACGCTCTCGGGTGTGGCGGCGCTGTGCAGCAACGCGGCAACGATGAAGGGCCGGCCGCTTCGCGCCGAGAGCGACTCGAGGAAGCTCATGGGCGTTTCGAAACCCTTGGTGATCATCAGCCGCCCATGGCTGCCCCGCAGGGTGTTGGCCAGCGCCTCCAGTTCACTCGCATCCGCCAGCCGCGAAGGCATGGGCACGCCGTGCTCGCCGTTGTGCTGCGGCGAGGCGGTGGTGGAAAACCCCACCGCGCCGGCTTCCATGGCGCCGGCCACCAGCGAGCGCATCTGCGCCACCTCGCCTTCGGTGGCAGCGCGGCGGGTGGCCTGCTCGCCCATCACCCAGGTACGCACCGAGGAGTGACCCACGAAGGCCGCCACGTTGGGCACGGTGCCGCGGCGCTCCAGGGCATCGAGATACTCGGGGAAGGTTTCGAAGTCCCAGGCGATGCCGTTTTCCAGCGCTGGCAGGGGCATGCCTTCCACGTGCGTGAGATTGCGCATGGTGAGGCCGCGGTGCTCCGGACGGCAGGGCGCGATGGTGAAGCCGCAGTTGCCCATCACCACGGTGGTGACCCCCAGCGAGGGAGAGGGCGAGAGCGCCGGATCCCACGTGATCTGGGCGTCGTAGTGGGTGTGGGTGTCGATGATGCCGGGCATGAGCGCCAGGCCCGCCGCGTTCACCGCCTCGCGGCCCGGCGCCAGACCCGGGCCCACGGCGGTGATGACGCCCTGGTGCACGGCGATGTCGGCGTGCACGGGCGGGGCGCCGCTGCCGTCGTAGAGGGTGGCGTCGTGGATGGTCAGGTCTTGCATGGCGGATCTCCGGCTTGGATTCGATGGGCCGCGGTGGCGGCTCTGGGCGCCGCGATCCTGGCCGGCGGGGTGTCCGCGGCCAGGCTGTCCGCACCGGGGTGGCGGCAGCGGCGCAGGCGCGATGTTACGTCACGCATCGGCGGCTAGAATCGCGGCCATGCATGCTCTCCATCCCACGCGGCGCGCGGCTGGCGCGCTGGCCGCGGCGCTGGCCCTGGCCGGACCGGCCGCGGCCGCCGAAGGTCCGCAGCCCCCCGCGCCCCGCGACGCCGCCGAGAAGGTGCAGGAGGGCAACGTGAAGAACTGGATCGAGTACTACCAGCGCAGCCGGGGGTTGCCGCCAGCACCCCGGGGCCCGCAGGACGGCGCCGCGGCCGCGCCACCGGGGCAGCCGGCGCCAACGCCCCCGGCCACACCCGCACCAGGCCGCTAGGGCAGGCGCCAGCAGGAGCGCCTAGTGAGCCCGGTTGGAGGGCGGCATGGCGGGCGGAACGGCAGGCGGCGCCGCGGGCGCTGACTCTTCGGCATGGGAATCCTTGCCGTGGGTCAGGTACAGGGCCACACCCACCAGGGCGATGGCCCCGCCCAGGTAGAGCAGGTCGAGCACGTTCTGCATCTTCATGCGCACGGCGTGCTCGAACAGCTTGACGATGAGGATCATGAGAATCACCTTGGCAAGGCGGTTCTTCAGGTCGTCGAGGCTTTCGATCACGAGGATGCGGCTTGAGGCCACCGAATGGCGGGCCTCGTCGATGTCGCTTACGAACAGTTCGTACAGGCCGAGGGCGAAAATGAACATCACGGCGGCCAGCAGGTAGCCGTCCACCATCTCCACCACATGGGTGATGGTGTTGTCGCGGATGTTGCGGCGCGCCTCTTCGGGCAGCGAGGTGTCGGCGTACTCCGCGATATGCGAAACGGCCAGCCAGACATCCACCGTGGTCATGAACAACACCGCGACCGCCGCCGCCATGCTTGCCACCACGGCGATGACAATGACGAAGCGGCTGCGCCACAAGGCGCCTTCGAAGATTTTTTCGGCGAGTCGGGTCATGGCATGGGGGTCCGGGTTGCTCGGGCAGCCGGATTATAGGCAGCGCCCGCCCGGCAACGGCGGGCGCGGCACATCCGCCGTGGTACCCCTTTACCACCCCCGGCGGGCCGACCAGCCTAGGATTTCAGGCCGTATCCCTGTCCGCGGAGCGCACCCCATGAAACCCTCGCACCTGATCGCCGGCCTGCTGCTGGCACTCACCCTTCCCGCGCTGGCCCAGGAGGATGCTGCGGCCCGCCGGCTTGCCCTCAATCACTGCGGCGCCTGCCACTCCTTCGGCGAGGGCGAGGCGGCGCGCCAGGGGCCGAACCTGCACGGCATCACTCAGCGGCCAGCCGGTTCCGCCGAGGGGTTTGCCTACTCCGAGGGATTCCGCAAGGCGCTCGCCGGGCGCAAGTGGGACGCCGCGCTGCTCGACCTCTGGCTTGCCGATCCCCAGGCAGTGGCGCCGGGGACGGTGATGCTCTACCGCCAGGACGATGCGGACAAGCGCGCGCAGTTGGTGCGCTTCGTGGAATCGCTGCAGTAACGCGCCGTGCGGGGCCATGAGCGTGGACAGCCTCCGCGCTCGCGGCCCCAAAAAAGACCCGCCGGAAGGCGGGTCGCAAGTCACGGAGGACCTCAGTGGGCGCGTCTCGCAGCACGCTGCAGGACACTCCACCGCATGTCCTGTTAGCAATTGGCAAGCCAGCCTTGACGGGCTTTACTTTCAGGGAGTTACGGGCAACGCCCGCGCCACACCAAGTTGATTTTCGTGCCGGCGCCCCCAGCCCCGCACCACAATGGGGCCTTCATCAGCAGCGATAACGCTCCAGCACGGCGCGGTCCACGGTGACGCCCAGCCCCGGGCGCGTGGGGATGTGGATCCAGCCGTCGTGCAGTTCCACCGGTTCGGCCACCAGGTGCTGCCGGAAGGGGTGGGAGGAGCGATCGAATTCGAAGATGGGTTCTTCGGCGAACACGCTGTGATGGGCCACGGGCACGCTGGCCATGAGCTGCAGGGAGGCTGCCTGGGCGATGGCCGAGCCCCACACGTGAGGATTCACTTGCACGCCGTGCGCCTGTGCCAGGGCAATGACGTGACGGCATGCGGTGAAGCCGCCGGCTGAGCCGATATCCGGCTGGGCGATGTCCACGGCGCCGGCCGCCAGCAGATCGCGAAAGCCGTAGAGGGTGTGCTCGTTCTCACCCCCGGCCACGGGGATGCGCACGCGGGAGCGCACTTCGCGATAGCCCGCCAGATGCTCGGGCGCCACGGGCTCTTCGTACCAGCGCAGGCCGTGAGCTTCGATGGCCTGGCCCAGGCGCACCGCCTCACCCACGCCGTAGGCATGGTTGGTGTCCACCATCAGCGTCACGCCCAGCCCCTGCACCGCCGAGGCCACGGCGTTCATCACGGCGATGTCGTCGGCCACGCCGTAGCCGAGTTTCACCTTCATGCAGCGAAAACCCGCGGCGTGGTGAGCGCGCGCTTCGTCGGCCAGGCGGGCCGACTCACCCTGGCCGTGGATGCGGTAGAAGCCGGTGGCGTAGGCCTGAACCTGGGTGCGAAAGGCCCCGCCGAGCAACTTGTGCACCGGCAGGCCGTGGATCTGGCCCGCCAGATCCCACAGGGCGATGTCGATGGCGCTGATGCCTGCCACCACCGAGCCCTTGCGGCCGTAGTCGCGGGTAGCGTGGTACATGCGGTGCCACAGCACTTCCACGTCCAGGGGATCGGCACCCAACACTAGCGGCGCGAGCGCCGACTGGATCGCCGCGGCGGCAATCTGCGGCGGCTCCAGACCCTGGGCGAAGGCTTCGCCCCAGCCCGTGAGCCCCGCGTCGGTAACCACCTCCACCAGGGTGGCGGAGCGCTGCTTCACCCACCCCTGGGAAAAGGCGAAGGGCGTGGACAACTCCGAGCGCAGCGTGTGCACCCTCACGTCGGCAATCTTCATGGCCGGCGGCCTCGGGGCGGCGGGCGTCAGGACTTGGGCGCGCAGGGGAAGGCCTGCTGCAGGCCCTGCATGATCAGGTAGCGCTGCGGCCGCCACATCTCCTGCGGATGGGCCTCGAACCAGTCGCGCACTGCCACGTAGCGCGCCTCGGCGCGGTCGGCCTCGGGGGTGCAGATCACCCGGCCCTCCCACTTGTTGGCGGCGTTGTCGATATAGCGCTGGGCAAGCTCGCGGGCGGCAGGGTTGCGCAACAGGCGCTGGAAGTCTTCGCCGTCATCCTCGGCACGAGCGGTGGTGGCGGCGCACAGGCAAAGCACGGCGAGCATGGCGATACGCATGGAGCACTCCTGGGTTGGCTGCCGATCCCCGTGCGCAGCCCAACGGGCGATCGGCCGTTCCTGCGTGCCGCCAAGGCTTCCCGCGGGCGACGGCGACGGGACGCGAACATCGATCTGGTGCTGGCGAGAGGAGTCGAACCTCCGACCTACTGATTACGAATCAGTTGCTCTACCAACTGAGCTACGCCAGCGCTGGAAGGGCGCGGATCATAGCCGATCCGCCCCGCAGCGTCACCGGTGCCTGAAGGACGGCTTGCGCTTTTCCACGAAGGCCGCCATGCCCTCTTTCTGGTCATCGGTGGCGAAGGCGGAGTGGAACAGCCGCCGTTCGAAGCGCACCCCTTCCGCAAGCGTGGTTTCGAAGGCGCGGTTCACCGACTCCTTGGCCATCATGACGATGGGCAGGGACAGTTCGGCGATCTTCGCCGCCGTGGCGAGGGCGTCTTCCAGCAGCTTGTCGGTGGGCACCACGCGGCTCACCAGGCCCACGCGGTCGGCCTCGGCCGCATCCATCATGCGCGCCTGCCCCAGCAGGCACATCTCCATGGCCTTGGACTTGCCCACGAAGCGCGGCAGGCGCTGGGTGCCACCGGCACCGGGAATGATGGCCAGGTTGATCTCGGGCTGGCCGAAGCGGGCGTTATCGGCGGCGATGATGAAGTCACACATCATGGCCAGCTCGCAGCCGCCGCCCAGGGCGTAACCGGCCACAGCCGCGATCACTGGCTTGCGACAGCGCGTCACTGTCTCCCATTCGGCGGTGATGAAGTCGCTTTTGTAGACATCCATGTAGGACTTATCCTTCATGTCCTTGATGTCAGCGCCCGCGGCGAAAGCCTTCTCGCTGCCGGTGATCACCATGCAGCCGATGTTCTCGTCCGCCTCGAACGCGGTGAGCGCGGCCGACAGCTCGCGCATCAGCGCTGGCGACAGGGCATTCAGCGCCTTGGGACGGTTCAGGGTGACCAGACCCACCTTGCCGCGGGTTTCCACCAGAATGTTTTCGTAGCTCATGAATGCCTCTTGCTCGAAAGAAGAAAGCGGGATAAACACTGCCCGGCATCGCGGCGCGCGCCGCACCCAGGAAAGAACCGGCCGGTCACCCGGCCCCATGCACGGAGAGTGATGCGAGATGAATGCGCCATCGATTCTATTGGACTTCGCCGAGGGCGTCGCCACGATCACCCTCAACCGCCCAGACCGGCTCAACAGCTTCACCGAGGCCATGCACGCCGAGTTGCGCGCCGCCCTCGACCAAGTGGAGCGCCCCGGGGCGGCCCGGGTGCTGGTGATCACAGGCGCCGGCCGCGGCTTCTCCGCCGGCCAGGACCTGGCGGAGGCGGCCATGCCCGCCGATGACGAGCCCTGGGACGTGGGTGCCACCCTGGAAAACAACTACAACCCGCTGCTGGCGCGCCTGCGCGCCCTGCCCATGCCGGTGATCGCGGCGGTGAACGGCGTTGCCGCCGGGGCTTCGGCCAACATCGCGCTGGGCTGCGATCTGGTGATCGCGGCGCGCTCGGCCACATTCCTGCAAGCCTTCGCGCGCATCGCCCTCATTCCGGACGCCGGCGGCACCTACGTACTGCCTCGGCGGGTGGGCCTGTCCCGCGCCCTGGGCCTGTCGCTGCTGGCCGATCCCCTGTCCGCCGAACAGGCCGAGGCGTGGGGGTTGATCTGGAAGTGCGTGGATGACGATCGCTTCGCCGAGACGGTGCGCGCCACGGCCCGCAAGCTCGCCAGCGGCCCGACACACGCCTACGCCCTCATCAAGCAATCGCTGTACGCCGCAGCGGACAACGACTTCGAATCACAGTTGGCGCTGGAAGTGCGCCTGCAGCGCGAAGCGGGCGCCACGGCAGACTTCCGCGAGGGGGTAAGGGCGTTTCTGGAAAAGCGCCCCGCCGGTTTCCAGGGGCGCTGACAGGCCCGCCGCCCCGCCCCCCCCGGGGGCGTTCTCTCAGGCACCCGGGGCGGGCGCTGCGGGGCGGACGCGGATGATCACGTCCATGCCCGCCGCAACCTTGCCCGGCGGCAGCGCCGGCATGCCGACAATGGTCACGGCCTCGGCGTCGATGTCGGTGATCTCGCCGCTTTCCACGTCGTAGAAGTGGTGATGGGGGGCGGTGTTGGGGTCGTAGAACACCTTGGCGGCATCCACGATCACCTCCCGCACCAGCCCCGTTTCCACGAACAGCTTCAGGGTGTTGTAGACCGTGGCCTTGGAGGTTTCGGCATGGCGCCCGTTCACCAGGCACAGCACCTGGTCGGCGGAAAGATGCTCCATGCGCGAAAACAACACGTGGGCGATCTCCATGCGCTGGTGGGTGGGGCCGATGCCCCGCTGGCGTAGGACGCTGACCAGATTTTCCCGGGAATGGTCGGTAATCATGAACTTAAGTTTAAGATACGAATTGGACTCTGTCTAATCCCATCGGTCGTACTTGGGGCACTGACGCCTTCTGAACCGTCCGCCTTCAGCCGGAGGCGAGCGCCCGCGGCAGCGGGAAAGTCACATCCTCGGTGATGCCCGACACTTCCTCGACGCCGGTCGCCCCCAGTACCTGGAGCCTGGCAACCACCTGACGCACCAGGATCTCGGGCGCCGAAGCACCGGCCGTCACCCCCACCCGCTGCCGGCCCGCCACCCACGCCGGATCCAGGTCGGCGGCGTCATCCAGCATGTGCGCCGGCACCCCCACGTTTTCGGCCACCTCGCGCAGGCGGGTGGAATTGGAGGAATTTGGGGAGCCCACCACGATCACCACGTCGCACTGGCGCGCCAGGGTCTTGACCGCATCCTGACGGTTCTGGGTGGCGTAGCAGATGTCGTCTTTCTTGGGGCCCACAATGGCCGGAAAGCGCGCCCGGAGCGCATCGATGACCGCCTGGGCGTCATCCACCGACAGCGTGGTCTGGGTGACGTAGGCGAGATTGCCCGGATCGGCCACCTGCAATCGCTCCACGTCCTGCGGCGTCTCCACCAGATGCATGCCGGCGCCCGACTGGCCCATGGTGCCCTCCACCTCGGGGTGGCCGCGATGCCCCACCATGACCACCTCACGGTCGCCGCCGCGCAGTTTGCCCACCTCCACGTGCACCTTCGTCACCAGCGGACAAGTGGCATCGAACACCCGGAAGCCCCGCGCCTGGGCCTCCTCCCGCACCGCCCTGGACACGCCATGGGCGCTGAACACCACCGTGGCGCCGGTGGGGACATGGTCGAGGGACTCCACGAACACCGCGCCCTTGGCGCGCAGGTCGTCCACCACGTAGCGGTTGTGCACCACTTCGTGCCGCACATAGATGGGCGCGCCGTGCTGCCGCAGGGCGCGCTCCACGATCTCGATGGCGCGATCCACGCCGGCACAGAAACCGCGCGGGTTGGCGAGCAGCACCTTCATTTTCCACCTCCTTCGAGAGGATCCCGGGCCACAGCGGGGGGGCGGCGGCCGCTGGCGAAGCTGTCGTACACCAGCAGCGTCGCGCCCACGGTGATCGCGGAGTCGGCCACGTTGAACGCGGGCCAATAGTACGGGCCGGCGTGGAAGTGCAGAAAGTCCACCACCGCGCCCAGCACCAGCCGGTCGATCACATTGCCGATCGCCCCGCCGAGAATCAGCCCCAGGGCGGCCGACAGCAGCACCGGGCCGCGATGGCGCAGCAGCAGCACCGTCACCACCACCGAGGCCGCCAGCGCCACCGCCACGAAAAACCAGCGCTGCCAGCCCGGCGCCTGGGACAGGAAGCTGAAGGCGGCGCCGGGATTGAACACCAGCACCAGGTCGAGGAACGCCGTCACGGGCACCGATTCGCCGTAGCGCAACTGCTGCTGCACCACGTGCTTGGTGAATTGGTCCAGGGCCACCACGGCGGCGGCCAGGGCGAACCAGGGCAGCGCGCCGCTACGCAAACTCACGGGCTTCGCCCTCACCGGACAAATTGGCCGTGCAGCGCGCGCACAACTGCGGATGGGCGGCATCGTGACCGATGTCGGCGCGCCAGTGCCAGCAGCGCGCGCACTTTTGGTGGGGGCTGGCGGTCACCTGCACGTATTCGGCATCCACCGCGTCCACCTCCGCCACCGCTGCCTTGGACACGATCAGCACCAGGCGCAGGTCCTCGCCCAGGCTGGCGGCGGCGGCATGGCGGTGGCCGTGCAGGGCGATGTCCACCTCGGCCTGCAGGGACGAGCCGATCTCGGCCGAGGCGCGCGCCTCCTCCAGGCGCTTGAGCACCGCGGCGCGCACGTCCCGCAGGATGACCCACTTGGCGGCCAGGGCGTCGCGCTCGGGCACCTCGGGCAACGGGTACCAGGTGTGCAGGAACACCGAGTCGTCGGCCTTGCCGGTGAAAAAGCCCCAGGCCTCCTCGGCGGTGAACACCAGGATCGGGGCCATGAGCCGCAGCAGCGCCTGGGTGAGGTGCCACAGGGCCGACTGGGCGGAGCGGCGGGCATGGCTGCCGGCGCCGGTGGTGTAGAGGCGGTCCTTGAGGATGTCGAGATAGAAGCCGCCCAGTTCTTCGGAGCAGAAGGTCTGCAGCCGCTGCGCCACGGTGTGGAATTCGTACCGCTCGTAGGCCGCGCTCAGGCTGTCTTGCAGCTCATGGGCCAGCACCAGCGCGTAGCGGTCGATCTCCAGCATGTGGCCCGGCGCCACCAGTTGCGTGGCCGGGTCGAAGTCCGACACGTTGGCCAGCAGGAAGCGCAGCGTGTTGCGGATGCGGCGGTAGCTCTCTACCACGCGCTTGAGGATCTCCTGGGAGATGCTCAGCTCGCCCGAGTAGTCGGTGCTGGCCACCCACAGCCGAAGGATGTCCGCACCGAGGGAATCGGACACCTCCTGGGGCGCGATCACGTTGCCTACCGACTTGCTCATCTTGCGGCCCTGGCCGTCCACCACGAAGCCGTGGGTGAGCAGTTGCCGGTAGGGGGCGCGCCCGTCCATGGCGCAGCCGGTGAGCAGCGAGGACTGGAACCAGCCGCGGTGCTGGTCGGAGCCCTCCAGGTACAGGTCGGCGGGCTTGGCCAGCTCCTCGCGGCGCTCCAGCACGCTCACGTGGGTCGTGCCGGAATCGAACCACACATCCAGGGTGTCGGGCACCTTCACCCAGGTCTTGGCCTCCTCGGCGCCGAGGATTTCGGCGGCATCCAGGGCGAACCACGCCTCAATGCCGCCTTGCTCCACGCGCTGCGCCACGGCTTCGAACAGCTCGCTGGTGCGCGGGTGAAGCTCGCCACTATCCTTGTGCACGAACAGCGCCATGGGCACGCCCCAGCTGCGCTGGCGCGACACGCACCAGTCGGGACGGTTGCCGATCATGGCCTCCAGGCGCGCCCGGCCCCACTGGGGGAAGAACTCGGTCCCGGCCACGGCGGCGCGCGCCACCTCGCGCAGGCTGCGCCCGTCGGGGCCGGCGGCTTCCATGCCGATGAACCACTGCTGCGTTGCGCGAAAGATCACCGGCGACTTGTGGCGCCAGCAATGGGGATAGCTGTGCCGCCAAGCCTGCTCGTGCATCAGCAGCGTCTTCTCGGCCAGCAGGTCGATGATCACCCGGTTGGCTTCCCACACGGTGAGCCCGCCCACCAGGCGGTCCTGCTCGCGGAAGCGGCCCTCGCCGTTGACGGGGTTGTCCACCGGCAGGCCGTAGCGGCGTCCCGCGTCAAAGTCTTCCACGCCGTGGGCCGGCGCCGTGTGCACCAGGCCGGTACCGGCCTCCAGGGTGACGTGTTCGCCGAGGATGAGGGGCACGCGCCGCGGCTGGAAGGGATGCCACACCTCGATGCGCTCCAGCGCGGCGCCCTTCACCGTGCCGATCACCTTCCACTGGGTAACGCCCCAGCGCTGCATACACGACTCCACCAGCTCCGCGGCCAGCACCACGTACCAGTGGGGCCCCTCCACCAGTGCGTAGTCGAACTCCGGGTGCAGGCTGATGGCCTGGTTGGCCGGCAGGGTCCAGGGCGTGGTGGTCCAGATCACCGCATAGGAGGGCCGGGACAGGTGCGTGAAGCCGAAGGGCCGGGCCAGCACCGAGGCGTCCTGCGCTGGAAAGGCCACGTCGATGGCCGGCGAGGTGCGGTCTTCGTACTCCACCTCCGCCTCGGCCAGCGCCGAGCGGCAGTCCAGGCACCAGTGCACCGGCTTGGCGCCCTGGAACAGGAAGCCGCGCCCGTGGATGCGGCCGAGGGAGCGGATGATGTCCGCCTCGGCCCGGGTGTCCATGGTGAGGTAGGGCCGGTCCCAGTCGCCCAACACCCCCAGGCGGATGAAATCGGCCTTCTGGCGGGCGATCTGCGAGGCGGCGTAGTCGCGGCACAACCGGCGGAAGGCGTTGGGTTCCAGGCCGCGGCCATGGGCCTTTTCCACCTGGTGCTCGATGGGCAGCCCGTGGCAGTCCCAGCCGGGCACGTAGGGCGCGTCGAAGCCTGCCAGGGTCTTGCTGCGCACGATGATGTCCTTGAGCACCTTGTTGACCGCGTGGCCGATGTGGATGTCGCCATTGGCATAGGGTGGCCCGTCGTGGAGCACGAAGCGCGGCCGCCCGGCGGCCTGGCGGCGAATGCGTTGGTACAGGCGCGAGTCCTGCCATTGCTTGACCCAGCCGGGCTCGCGCCGGGCAAGATCGCCGCGCATGGGAAAGGGCGTGTCGGGAAGATTGAGGGTGCTCTTGTAGTCAACCATGGAGGATCCCAGCCAGGGCGCCGCGCTCGCCCCGGAAAAAGGCGCGGGTGTGGTCCACGTCGCGCGCGATCGCCGCGCGCAGCGCATCGAGAGAGTCGTAGCGCGCTTCGTCGCGCAACTTGTGCAGGAACTCCACCCGCACCCGCCGGCCGTACAACTCGCCGCGGAAGTCCAGCAGGAAAACCTCGAGACCCATGCGCCCGGCATCGCTCACCGTGGGCCGCACCCCGAGGCTGGCGGCGCCGGCCACGGGCCGCGCGGCGGCGCCATGCACCCGCACGCAGAAGATGCCCTGCAGCGCCGGACGGTTGAGCGCCATGCGCACGTTGGCGGTGGGAAAGCCCAACTCGCGCCCGAGACGCTCGCCACCCTCCACCCGGCCGCTGATGGCATAGGGGCGCCCGAGCAGCTCGGCTGCCCGCCTCAGGGCACCTACGGCCAGCGCCTCGCGCACGGAGGTGCTGGACACGCGCTGGCCGTCCACCGCCACGGTGCCCATGGTCTCCACGGCCATGCCGCACTCGGGCCCGAGGGCGCGCAACAGGCCGGCGTCGCCGGCCCGCCGGGCGCCGAAGCGGAAGTCATCACCCGCCAACAGCCAGCGCACGCCAAGGCGCCGCGCCAGCATGTCGCGCACGAAATCCTGCGGGCTCTGGCGGGCGAAGGCGGCGTCGAAACGGCACACGAACACCTCGTCCACGCCCAGGGCCGCGAAGCGCTCGAGTTTCTCGCGCAGCGGCGCGAGCCGTGGCGGGGCCTCGGCGGGGGCGAAGAACTCCCGCGGGTGCGGCTCGAAGGTCATGACGCCCGCGGGCAGGCCGCGCTCGCGCGCGGCAGCCATGAGCCGCGCCACCATGGCCTCATGGCCGCGGTGCACGCCGTCGAAGTTGCCGATGGTGAGTGCCACGGGCCCGGAGGCCCGGGCCGGCGGACGCCGGTGAATGCGCATGGATGCTGGAGTGCGCGGCCACGCCGCGCGCGAAAAGATGGGATTCTATCGGCTCGACGTGCCCGAGGCACGGCCCGCGCGGCGCCTAGGAGGCACGCAGATGGAAATCCCGCAGCCGGAACCCCAATGCCCAAAGCGCCGCGAAGTAGCTCGCCGCCCCCATGACCACCAACGCCGTGAGGCGCCCTGCGCGCGCCAGTAGCGAGCCGGTCAGCCAGCCGGCCTCGGCGCCGGCCGCGAACCACAGCACCGTCCCCATCACTCCCAGGGCCAGGGCCAGCCGGGCCAGGAACCGGCCCCAACCCGGCGCCGGCTGGTAGGCAGCGCTGCGGCGCAGCGCCCGGTACAGCAGCGTCGCGTTCAGGCAAGCCCCCAGCCCGATGGCCAAGGCCAGACCGGCGTGACGCAGGGGATAGATGAACGCCAGGTTCATCACCTGGGTGGCCGCCAGCGTCACGAGTGCGATCTTCACCGGGGTGCGGATGTCCTGGCGGGAAAAAAATCCGGGCGCCAGCACCTTCACAACGATCAGCCCCACCAGTCCGAGGCTGTAGGCCATGAGGGCATTGCGCGTCATGGCCACATCGTGCGCGCTGAAGGCGCCATGGAGAAACAGCGTGGCCACCAGCGGCGTGGCTAGCAGCGCCAGCGCCAGGGCGGCCGGTGCGGCCAGCAGCAGCGTGAGCCGCAGGCCCCAGTCCAGCAGGCGGGAGAACTCCTCTGCCCCGCCAGCGGCGTGGGCGCGGGACAGGCTGGGCAGCAAAATGGTGCCCAGGGCCACACCCAGCACCCCGGTGGGAAACTCCATGAGCCGGTCGGCGTAGTACAGCCAGGAAACGCTGCCCGTTTGCAGGAAGGACGCGAACACCCCGTTGATGAGAAGCGACACCTGCCCGACGGAGACACCGAACACCGCCGGCCCCATGAGCCGCAGGATGCGCCATACGCCCTCGTCGCGGAGATCGAGATTCAGACGCGGCAGCATACCGATGCGTTTCAGGAACGGCAGCTGGAACCCGAGCTGCAGCACGCCGCCGGCGAACACCGCCCAGGCCAGCGCCATGACGGGCGGATTGAAATGGGGCGCCAGGAACAGGGCAAAGACGATGAAAGACACGTTCAGCAGGGCCGGCGCGAGAGCGGGCACCGAAAAGCGGCTCCAGCTGTTGAGCACCGCTCCGCACAGCGATGTGAGCGAGATGAAGAAAACATAGGGAAAGGTGATCCGCAACAGCTCCACGGTGGTGTGGAACTTATCCGGCGAGGCGGCGAAGCCCGGGGCGCTGAACAGGACGATGAGCGGCGCGGCGACGATCCCCAGGATCGTGACGCCCAACAGCACCAGCGCCAGCGCGGTGGCCACGTGGTCCACCAGCACCCGCGCGCCCTGCTCGCCGCGCTGGCGGCGGTACTCGGCCAGAATGGGCACGAAGGCCTGGGAAAACGCCCCCTCGGCAAAAATGCGTCGCAGCAGGTTCGGCAGCTTGAAGGCCACGAAAAAGGCATCCGTGGCGAGCCCGGCGCCAAAGGTTCGGGCGATGACGGCATCGCGCACGAAGCCCAGCACCCGCGACACCAGGGTCATGCTGCTGACGGTGGCCAGGGCCTTCAGGAGGTTCACGGGCAGGCGATGAGGGGCACGAACGGGGCTCGCTCAGACTTCCTGGGGGTGGAGCAAGGAGGCTTGCGGGGGGCGCTTGCGCCGCGTATTATCGCGCCCTTTTCTGACTAGCCCCAGTGGTTTATCGCTTTGCAGGCTAGGGCTTTCGGGCCTGCCCCATGGGCGAGCCGAAGGCGCACAAAGGAAGTTTCTGCCAGAACAGGGGCAATGCTTCTGCTCACCGAAACGCCGATCTACGCAGTCAACTTATCGCACATCACACATGGCCAATACCGCCCAGGCCCGTAAACGAGCCAAGCAGTCCGAAACACGTCGTCAACGCAACAGCGCCCTCAAGTCCGAGATGCGAACCGCCATGAAGAAGGTTCGTGCAGCCATCCAGGCCGGTGACAAGACTGCCGCACAGGCGCAGTTCCAGGAGAGCCAGGGTGTGATGGATGCCATGGTGGGCAAGGGTGTCGTTCATGCCAACACCATTTCCCGCAGCAAGAGCCGCCTGTCCGCGGCGGTGAAGGCGATGGGCTGAAGCTGGCCCCGAAGCGCTTGCCGCCGGCCGCGCCGGCGTCACCTTCGGACGCAAGGGGTGAACACGATTACGGCGGCACAGATGCCGCCGTTTTTGCTTTCAGGGAGGTCCTCGGACCCCATGCAGCACCTCATGAACACCTACGGACGCCTGCCGGTGTCCATCGCCCGCGGCGAAGGCCCCTGGGTATGGGACACCGAGGGCCGTCGCTACCTCGACGCGTTGACGGGCATCGCGGTCACGGGCCTGGGCCATGCCCACCCTCGCGTGGTGGCGGCCATCGCCGAGCAGGCCGCGCGGGTGATCCACGCCTCCAATTTGTACCGCATCCCGGAGCAGGAGCGTCTTGCCGACACTCTGGCGCGCGTCTCCGGGATGGATCGCGCCTTTTTCTGTAACTCGGGGTGCGAGGCCAACGAGGCAGCGATCAAGCTCGCGCGCTTGCATGGCCACCACCGCGGCATCGAGCAACCCGTGATCGTGGTGATGGAAAAAGCCTTCCATGGCCGCACCATGGCCACCCTTTCGGCCACCGGATCGCGCAAGGTGCAAGCGGGCTTCGAGCCGTTGCTGGCAGGCTTCGCGCGCGTCCCCTACGGCGAACGCGCGCCGCTGGAGAGTCTGGCATCGCGCAACGGCCAGGTGGTAGCAGTGCTGGCCGAACCCATCCAGGGCGAGGGCGGCATCCACATTCCCGACGAGGGCTGGCTGCGGTTCCTGCGCGATTTGTGCGACCGGCAGGGCTGGCTGTTGATGCTCGACGAGGTGCAAAGCGGCATGGGCCGCACGGGGCGCTGGTTCGCCCATCAGCACGCCGGCATCGTTCCCGATGTCATGACCCTCGCGAAGGGGCTGGGCAACGGGGTGCCCATCGGCGCCTGCCTCGCCAGGGGCCACGCGGCCGAGGTGTTCACCCCCGGCAAGCACGGCTCCACCTTTGGTGGCAACCCGCTGGTCTGCGCAGCTGCCCAGGCCACCCTCGATGCCATCGAGCAGGAACAACTGATGGAAAACGCCACCCGCATGGGCGGTCTGATTCGCGCCGGCCTGGCGCAAAAACTCGATGGTGTCGCGGGCGTGCGCCAGATCCGCGGCAAGGGCCTGATGATCGGCATCGAGCTCGACCGGCCCTGCGGCGAACTGGTATCCCACGGGCTACGGGCGGGGCTGCTGATCAATGTCACCTCCGAAACGGTGGTGAGGCTTCTACCGCCGCTCATCCTGCAAGCCGCTGAGGCCGGTCTGCTGGTGGATACCCTGGCGGGCCTAATCCGCGCCTTCCTTCAGGCGGAAGCCGCCGCTCCCGTGGCCGGCTGAGCCCGTGCCACACCGGCCATGCGCCATCCATGAACGCCCCGCGTCATTTCCTGCAATTTCGCGACCTGGCCCTGGAAGAACTGGAGCACCTGTTCGCGCGCACCCGCGTCATTAAAGAGCGCTTCAAGCGCTACGAGCGCTACTGGCCGCTGGCTGATCGCACCCTGGTGATGATCTTCGAGAAGGCATCCACCCGCACCCGGCTGTCCTTCGAGGCCGGCATGCAGCAGCTGGGCGGCTCGGCCATCTTCCTGTCCACCAAAGACTCGCAGCTGGGCCGCGGCGAGCCGGTGGAAGACGCCGCCCAGGTGATCTCGCGCATGTGCGACGCGGTGATGATCCGCACCTTCGAGCAGTCCATCATCGAGCGCTTCGCGCGCAGCTCGCGGGTGCCGGTGATCAACGGCCTCACCAACGAGTACCACCCCTGCCAGATCCTGGCCGACATCTTCACCTACGTGGAGCATCGCGGCTCCATCCGCGGCCGCACCGTAGCCTGGATTGGCGACTCCAACAATGTCTGCAACACCTGGCTGCAGGCCGCCGAGGTGTTCGGTTTCAACGTGCACGTCTCCACGCCGCCGGGCTACGAGGTGGAGCCGGAGCGCGCCGGGCTCTACCGCACCGATCACTACGAGCAGTTCGCCGACCCCATGGATGCCGCCCGCGGCGCGCACCTGGTGACCACCGACGTGTGGACCAGCATGGGTTTCGAGTCCGAAAACGAAACCCGGCGCCGCGCCTTTGCCGACTGGCAGGTGGACGTCGAGATGATGCGCGCCGCCCAGCCCGACGCCCTGTTCATGCACTGCCTGCCCGCGCACCGCGGCGAGGAAGTCACCGCCGAGGTAATCGACGGTCCGCGCTCGGTGGTCTGGGACGAGGCCGAGAATCGCATGCACACCCAGAAGGCGCTGCTGGAATTCCTGCTTCTCGGCAAGGTCAACGACTGAGCCCCGAAGCTGCGCGCATTCGCCGCACCCCGGACGCTCACCCTCAAACAGAATGGAGTCCCACACCATGAAGTGCTTCAAACCGCTGCTGCTGCTGGCACTGCTGCTGGGCGTCAACACTGCCTTCGCGCAAGAAAAGTTCATCCTCGACCAGAAAGGCTGCAAGGTAATCAACCCCTCGCCGCGGCCCGAGGAAACCGTCACCTGGAGCGGCGCCTGCGGCGCCGACGGCTACACCACCGGCAAGGGCGTGCTGCAATGGTTCCAGTCCGGTATCGCCGACGAGAAATACGAGGGCGAGATGGCGCGCGGCTACGCCCATGGCCAGGGCACCCAGACCATGGTGGACGGGGGCCGCTACGAGGGTCAATGGAACAACAGCCGCCAGGACGGCGAGGGCGCCTACTTCGCCCCCGACGGCAGCGTCTACCGCGGCGGCTGGAAGAACGGCCAGCCCCACGGCCAGGGCACCTATCGCACCCCCGAGGGCCGGGTGACCCAGGGCGAGTGGGAAAACGGCCGCTTCAAGGGCGAACCCGGCGAAGACCCCAACCGCACGTAACGCAGCCGCCCGCGCCGCCGCGGTGCGGGCCCGCATCCTTCCTTCACATCAACCACCACCACGATCCCCTGATGAGCGCCATCAAGAAAGTCGTGCTCGCCTACTCTGGCGGGCTGGATACCTCCGTTATCCTCAAGTGGCTCCAAGACACCTACGGTTGCGAGGTGGTCACCTTCACCGCCGACATCGGCCAGGGCGAGGAGCTGGCCCCTGCGCGCAGCAAGGCGCTCGCCATGGGCATCAAGCGCGGCAATATCTTCATCGAGGACCTGAAGGAAGAATTCGTCCGCGATTTCGTCTTCCCCATGTTCCGCGCCAACGCGGTGTACGAGGGCGAATACCTGCTGGGCACCTCCATCGCCCGCCCGCTGATTGCCAAGCACCTGGTGGAGATCGCCCGCAAGACGGGGGCCGACGCCATCTCCCACGGCGCCACGGGCAAGGGGAACGACCAGGTGCGCTTCGAACTGGGCGCCTACGCGCTCATGCCCAACGTGCGCATCATCGCGCCCTGGCGCGAATGGGACCTGCTGTCGCGCGACAAGCTGCTCGCCTACGCCGACAAGCACGGCATCCCGGTGGACTTTAAGAAGCGCAAGGGCGGCGCGCCCTACTCCATGGACGCCAACCTGCTGCACATCAGCTACGAGGGCGGCATTCTCGAAGACCCGGACTTCGCTCCGGAGGAATCCATGTGGCGCCTGACGGTGTCGCCCGAGAAGGCACCCAACCGCCCCCAGGTGATCGAGCTTGCCTTCGAGAAGGGCGACATCGTGGCCATCGACGGCAAGCGCATGACGCCCGCCAAGGTGCTCGCGGCTCTCAACGCCCTGGGCGGGCGGCACGGCATCGGGCGCCTGGACATGGTCGAGAACCGCTACGTGGGCATGAAGTCGCGCGGCTGTTACGAAACGCCCGGCGGCAGCATCATCCTCAAGGCGCACCGCGCCATGGAATCCATCACCCTGGACCGCGAGGTGCTGGCGCTCAAGGACGACCTCATGCCCCGCTACGCCCGCATGGTCTACAACGGCTACTGGTTCAGCCCCGAGCGCGAACTGCTGCAAGGCCTGATGGACGCCTCCCAGGCCACGGTGAACGGCACCGTGCGCCTCAAGCTCTACAAGGGCACCATGATGTGCGTGGGCCGCGCCTCCAGGGATTCGCTGTTCGACCCGCGCATCGCCACTTTCGACGACGACAGGGGCGCCTACAATCAGGCTGACGCCGCCGGCTTCATCAAGCTCAACGCCCTGCGCATGCGCATCGCCGCCAACCGCCGCCGCAAACCCAGGAGCCGCCCGTGAGCCAGTTCGACAATGTCGCCGTGGTGAAGAAGGCCAACGTCTATTTCGACGGCAAGTGTGTTTCGCACACGGTGCTGCTAGCGGACGGCACACGCAAGAGCGTGGGCGTGATTCTGCCCTCCAGCCTAACCTTCAGCACCGGCGCGCCGGAGATCATGGAAATCGTCTCCGGCCGCTGCCGGGTGCGACTCAAGGGCGATACCCAGTGGCGCGACTACGGCCCCGGCGAGCGCTTCAGCGTGGCCGGCAATTCCGCCTTCGACATCGAGACCGACGGCACGCTCGATTACGTGTGCCACTTCGGTTGAAGGCGCGCCCGTGACCACCATCGCCGTGGTGCGCAAGGACGGCATCGCCGCCATCGCCGCCGACACCCTCACCAAGTGGGGCTCGGCAAAGGAATCGGCCGCCTACGTGCGAAACCACGGCAAGATCTTCCCGCTGGCCGGCGGCTTCATCGCGGTGACCGGCGACGCCACCTTCAAGCACATCGTCGAGGATTACTTCGGCACCCTGCAGCCCGCCCCGCGGCTGGATACGCCCGCCACCATTTTCCGGGTCTGGAACAAGCTCCACGCGGAGTTCAAGGAGCGCTACTTCATCCAGGTGGAGGAGGACAAGGAAGATGCGGTGGAGAGCACGCGCCTCGATGTGCTGATCGCCAACCCGCACGGCATCTTCGGGGTCTCGGGGCACCGCACGGTGCAGGAGTTCACCCGCTTCTACGCGTACGGCAGCGGCTCGGACTATGCCCTCGGGGCCATGTATTCCGTCTACGACCGCCCGGACATGGACGCGCAAGCCGTGGCGCGCCATGCAATCGCCGCCGCGGCGGAATTCGACGACGGCACCGGCGGACCCATCCACTCGTTCAGCGTTCCCCTGCTGGACCCCTGAATCCGCATGGCTCGCAGGAGGATTGAACCTTGCCATCCTTCGATATCGTCTCGGAAATTGACCAGGTCGAGGTGCGAAACGCACTGGACCAGACCAACAAGGAAGTGGGCACACGCTTCGACTTCAAGGGCTCGGATGCCCGCTTGGAACTCGCCGACAAGGTGCTCACGGTGTTCGCCGACGACGAGTTCAAGCTCGGTCAGGTCAGGGACGTGCTCACTGCCAAGCTCGCCAAGCGCGGCGTGGACGTGCGCTGCCTCGACCTGGGCAAGCCCGAGAAGGTGAGCGGCAACAAGCTCAAGCAGGCCGTGACGGTCAAGACCGGCGTGGAAGCGGCTCTCGCGAAGAAGATTCAGCAGTTGCTCAAGGATTCGAAGCTCAAGGTGCAGGCCTCCATCCAGGGGGACACAGTGCGGGTGTCCGGCGCCAAGAAAGACACGCTCCAGGACGCCATCGCCCTGGTGCGCAAGTCGGTCACGGATTTCCCGTTGCAGTTCCAGAACTTCCGCGACTGAGGCCGGCGGCGGCGCGGCTCGCCGCGGCCCTTGTCAGCCCGGGCCCGGTCAAATGAGCAGCCTGGCCGCCCAGGGGATCACCAGCGCGCCCAGCACCCCATGCAGCCCCATGGCGAGGCTCGCGTAGGTGCCTGCCTCAGCGTTGACGCTGAAGGCGCGCGAGGTGCCGATGCCGTGGGCCGCCACCCCCAGGGCGAAGCCGCGCTGCCACCAGGCGCGCGCGCCCACTGCGTCGAGCACGAAACGGCCCAGCGCCGCGCCCAGGATGCCGGTGGTTACCGCATAAACCGCGGTAAGCGTGGGCGAGGCGCCGATGCGCTCGGCCACGCCCATGGCGATGGGCGCGGTCACGGACTTGCCGTACAGGCCGCCCACCAGCAGCGGCTCGGCCCCCAGCGCGGTGGCGATGCCCACGGCCGTGAGCATGGACACCACACCGCCGCCCAGCAGCGCGGCCAGCATGGGCAGCACGCGGCCGCGCAGGCCTACCAGGCCCTTGTGGATCGGAACCGCCAGGGACACGGTGGCCGTGCCCAGCAGGAAGTGCACGAACTGCGCGCCCTCGAAGTACCTGGCATAGGGCATGTCCAGCACCGTGATCGCAGCGGCCGCGAGCAGCGTGGCGATGGCCACTGGGTTGGCCAGCGGATGCCGCCCGGAACGTTCGTACAGCCAGCTGCCGGCCTGCCAGGCCAACAGCGTGAGAATCAGCGCCGCCAGCGGGCTGCCCGACAGGTAAACCCAGATCTCCGCGATGCGAGGCAGTTCACGGCTCATGGCGGTCGGCAGCGGGCGCCAGCAGGCGCAGCAACAGGGCGCTCGCGCCCACCGTGGCCAGCACGCTGGCCACCAGCGCCACACCCATGGCGAAGGCGTGTTCGCGCAATTGCGGCATGAACATCACCACACCCACGGCCGCCGGCACGAACAGCAGGCCCAGGTGGCGACTGAAGGCCGCCGACACCATCTCCAGGTCCTGCTGCACCTCGCGGCGCAGGGACAACCAGCCGAGCAGCAGCAGCAATCCCAGCACCGGACCAGGAACGAAGGGAAGCAGGAACTTCGACAACACCTCCCCCAGCCCCTGGAACAACAGCAACCGGGTGAACCCGCCGATCACCGTTTCAGGCCCTCCAACCAGCGGTCGTAGAGCCCCTCGGCCACACGCTGCAGCGCTTCGAGCTTGGCGGGCATCTCGGCGCGAATCCGCGCGGTCTGCTGCACCCCTGGACCAGGGCTGGCGGCAATCTCGGCCTCGCCGTCGTTGCACCAGGTCTCGATCAGCGCGCGGGTCATCTCCACGTGGCACTGCATCCCCAGGTGCGGCCCCAGTGCGAAGCCCTGGTTGGCGCAATGGGCGCTGGACATGATGCGCGTGGCCCCGCGCGGCAACGAAAAGGTCTCGCCATGCCAGTGGAACGAGTCGAAATGCGCAAGCGAACCGAACCAGTGCCGCGCCACCGCGTTGTCCTCCACCGACACCCGGCCCCAGCCGATCTCCTTGGTGGGGTTGCGCGTCACCACCCCGCCCAGGGCCTTGGAGATGAGCTGGCCGCCGAGGCAATGCCCAAGCAGCGGCAACTGCTGATGAGCAGCCTCGCGGATGAGCGACAGCAGCGGCGCAATCCAGGGCAGGTCGTCGTTGACGCTCATGGGTCCGCCCATCAACACGAGCCCGGCAAAATCCTGCAGCGTTTGCGGAACAGCCTCACCAGCATCCAGCGCCACCAGTTTCCACGCAACGTTTCGTGCGGCAAGATACTCGGCGAAATGTCCTGGGCCTTCCGTGGGGGAGTGACGAAAAATGGCAACCGGTTTCATGACTCGATCTTTGTCGTTTCTGAGGTCCCTCAATGGTATGGCGGCCGCTGGCCTGTGGCTATGCGCGGCCGGGGCCGGTGCCACGGACGTCAGCGTGGTGGGATTGTTCCCGGGCAAGGCCATCGTGGTGGTGGACGGCGGGAAGCCCAAGACCCTTGCGGTGGGCGAAACCGGTCCGGCCGGGGTCAGGCTAATCAGCGCCACCAATGATCAGGCGGTGATCGAGGTGGACGGCAAACGCCGCAGCCTGGGTCTGGGCCAGAAGGCCATTGCAACCCAGTTCGCCTCGGGAGAGCGGCCGCGGATCACGCTGTCCGCCGACGGCAGCGGCCACTACATGACCACCGGCAGCATCAATGGCGCCCCGGTGAGGTTCCTCGTGGACACGGGCGCCACCATGATTTCCATCGGAGCCTCCGACGCCCGCCGCCTGGGCATCGACTACCAGAAGGGCCGCCAGGGTTACAGCGAAACCGCCAACGGCGTGATCTCCGTGTGGAAGGTCAAGCTCGAGTCGGTGAAAGTGGGAAGCATCGCCATGAGCAACGTGGACGGCGTGGTGCACGACTCCACCGACATGCCCTTCGTGCTGTTGGGCATGAGCTTCCTAGGCCGCCTCGACTTGCGCCACGAGGGCACCACCCTCACCATGACCCAGCGCTACTGACCGCGCCGGACGCCTTCCGGGCCGTGCCCCTTGCTCAGGCGGCCCCACCGCTGCCACGGATCAGCGCGTAGGCGCTGTGGTTGTGGATGGACTCGAAGTTCTCGCTCTCCACTACGAAACTCACCACGCGCGGGTCGGCCTGCAAGCGGCCTGCCACGTCGCGCACCATGTCCTCCACGAACTTTGGGTTGTCGTACGCACGCTCCGTGACGAATTTCTCGTCGGGTCGCTTGAGCAAGCCATAGAGTTCGCAGGACGCCTCTTCCTCGGCCACGCGGACCAGTTCCTCGATCCAGATGAATCCGCGGGTGCGCACCGTGAGGGTCACGTGGGAGCGCTGGTTGTGGGCCCCGTACTCGGAGATCTTCTTGGAGCAGGGGCACAGGCTGGTGACGGGCACCACCACGGTCATGCTCTGCACGTACTCCCTGGCGGTGAGTTCGCCCGTGATGGTCACTTCGTAATCCATGAGGCTGCGCACGCCCGACACCGGCGCCGCCTTGTCGATGAAGTACGGAAAAATCATCTCGATGTGCCCGGCCTCGGCCTCGAGGCGCGCCACCATGTGACGCAACATGTCCTCGAAGGACTCCACCGAAATCTCGCCTTCGTGGCTGTTGAGGATTTCTACGAAGCGCGACATGTGCGTGCCCTTGAAATTGTGGGGCAGGTGCACGTACATGTTGAAACTTGCCACGGTGTGCTGCACCCCGCCGCTGCGGTCTCGCACTTGCACCGGATGACGGATGGACTTGATTCCCACCCGGTCAATGGCTAGCTGCCGCGTATCCGCCGTGCTCTGCACATCGGGGATCACGAAGGTGTCCGGCGAATTCATGAGGTCTTTCCTCGGATGAACGAGCCCAGATTATAGCCGCGCCCCTCCCGCGCACGCCTCAGCGGTGCAGCCGCGCCTCGATGGACTTGCGGATGCCGGCGGCGTCCAGCCCGCACAGTGATAGCAGCAAGGCAGGATCGCCGTGCTCCACGAAGGCGTCTGGCAACCCGAGGCGCAGCACCGGTGTTGCGAGCTTTTCGCGCGCCAGCGCTTCGAGCACCGCGCTGCCGGCGCCGCCTTCAAGCGCGTTTTCTTCCACGGTGACCAGCAGATCGTGGCCAGCGGCCAGCTCGGCCACCAGCGCCTCGTCCAGCGGCTTCACGAAGCGCATGTCGGCCACCGTGGCATCCAGCGCCTGGGCAACTTCCAGCGACGGCGCCACCATGGATCCGAAGGCAAGGATCGCAACCCGCCCGCCGCCCTGGCGCCGCACCACCGCCTTGCCCAGCAGCAGCGCGCGCATGTCCTTTTGCAGGGGCGTGCCCGGGCCGCCGCCGCGCGGGTAGCGCACTGCCGCCGGAACGTCCAGGCTGAAGGCCGTGAAGAGCATCTGGCGGCACTCGTCTTCGTCCGAGGGCGCCATCACCACCATGTGGGGGAGGCAGCGCAGGTATGACAGGTCGAAGGCGCCGTGGTGCGTGGGCCCGTCGGCGCCGACGATGCCGCCGCGGTCGAGCGCGAACACCACCGGCAGGCACTGGATGCACACGTCGTGAATGAGCTGGTCGTAGCCGCGCTGCAGGAAGGTGGAGTAAATGGCCACCACCGGCTTGAGCCCTTCGCAGGCCACGCCAGCCGCGAAGGTCACCGCGTGCTGCTCCGCGATGCCCACGTCGAAATAGCGCGCCGGGTATTCCTTTGAAAACCGCACCAAGCCCGAGCCCTCGCGCATGGCCGGCGTGATGGCCACGAGCCGCTCGTCCAGAGCCGCCATGTCGCACAGCCAGTCGCCGAAGATCTGCGTGTAAGTGGGCTTCCCGCCGCTCTTGGGCTGGATGCCCACCTGCGGATCGAACTTGCCAACGCCGTGGTATAGGATCGGGTCTTCCTCGGCCACGTCCATGCCCTTGCCCTTGCGCGTGACCACGTGCAGGAATTGCGGTCCCTTCAGGCTACGGATATTGGTGAGCGTGGTGACCAGCGTATCCAGGTCGTGGCCGTCGATGGGCCCGATGTAGTTGAAACCGAATTCCTCGAACAGGGTGCCGCCGGTGACCATGCCGCGCATGTGCTTCTCGGCGCGCCGCGCCAACTCCTCCAGCGGCGGCACCACCCCGAGCACCTTGCCGCTGGCGCGCCGCGCCGAGGTGTACAGCCGCCCCGACAGCAGCCGGGCCAGGTAGCTGTTGAGCGCGCCCACATTCTCCGAAATGGACATGTCGTTGTCGTTGAGGATCACGATCAGGTCCGCGTCCATGGCCCCGGCGTTATTGAGCGCCTCGAAGGCCATGCCGCCGGTCATGGCGCCATCGCCGATCACAGCAATGGCACGGCGCGCATCGCCCCTTAGCTTGGCCGCCACGGCCATGCCCAGCGCCCCACTGATGGAGGTGCTGGAATGGGCTGTGCCGAAGGCGTCATAGGGGCTCTCGTCGCGCCGCGGGAAGCCCGCCAACCCGCCGTACTGGCGCAGCGTGCCCATGCGGTCTCGCCGCCCGGTGAGAATCTTGTGGGGGTAGGTCTGGTGGCCCACGTCCCATACGATGCGGTCCTCGGGGGTGTTGAACACCGCGTGAAGCGCCACGGTGAGTTCCACGGTGCCCAGGTTCGAGGACAGATGACCGCCCGTGGCGGACACCGACTCGATGAGGAATTCACGCAGCTCGCGGGCGAGCTGGTGCAGCCGCTTGCGATCAAGGGCTCGCAGTTGCGCCGGGTCTTCGATGGTATCGAGCAGTTCGTAGGGCATCAGAATTCGCGGTTCACGATGTAGCGTCCCAGGGTCGCCAGCCGACCCCCGGTATCCCCCAGCGGAGCAAGCGCTCCCAGGGCTTCGTCGAGCATGCCGGCGGCCAGGCGGCGCGCACCCTCCACCCCGAGAACGCTCACGTAGGTGGGCTTGCTGTCATCGGCATCCTTGCCGGCAGTCTTGCCGAGGGTGGCGGTGCTTGCGGTGGCATCGAGCACATCATCCACCACCTGGAATGCCAGACCCGCGAATGCGGCGAAACGATCGAGCCCGCGCAGGGCCTCGGGCGCCAACGGTGCGCCGCAGCGCGCCCCCATGAGGACCGCCGCGCGGATCAGCGCCCCGGTCTTGTGCGAATGCATGAACTCCAGCTCGGTCAGATCGAGAATGCGCCCCTGGGCAGCCAGATCCACGGCTTGCCCGCCTGCCATGCCCCGCGAACCTGCCGCCACCGCCAGATGCTCCACCAGATCGACCCGCACGCCGGCATCCAGGCGGGCCTGCACCAATACCTGGAAGGCCAGGCTTTGCAGCGCATCACCCACCAATAGCGCCGTGGGCTCGTCATAGCGCACGTGCACGGTGGGTTTTCCCCGCCGCAAGGTGTCGTCGTCCATGCAGGGCAAGTCATCGTGCACCAGCGAGTAGACATGAATCAACTCCACTGCCGCGGCCGGTGCGTCCACCTGCCCGGCCGCGGCGCCAGCGGCCTCGCCCGCGGCGTAGGCCAGCAACGGACGCATGCGCTTACCCCCCCCCAGCACCGCGTAGCGCATGGCTTCGTGCAGAAGGGCTGGCTGCGCCGCCGTGGGCGTCAGCAGGCCGTCCAGCACCACCTCGATGCGCGCCTGGCACTGCTGCATCCAGGCGGCAAGTTCAGCCGGCACCATCGATTCAGGAACCGCCGTCTGGGTCGAGGTCGCGCAGCACCCCGTCCTCCAGCACCTTGACCTGCTGCTCGGCGTCCGAAAGAACGCCCTGGCAGTGACGCAACAGGTCTGCGCCGCGGCGGTAGGCGGTGATAGAGGCTTCCAGAGGAAGCTGACCCGTTTCAAGAGAGGCGACAAGGTTTTCGAGTTCCGCCAGGGCGGCTTCGAAGCTTAACGGGGAAAACGGCTCAGCGGCCTCGGCCATGGGTGCTGTCGGAATTGAGGAAGGTGTGAGGATGCCGGGTGCGGCCCGAGCCCCGAAGGCTACCGGACAGGGGCGCGCAGGGTCAACGCAGGCCAGACACGCCGGTGGGCCAGGGGATTGCCAGCCCCGGCCTGCTCACGGTCACTACCCGGTCAATACCCCTTGCCGGGGGGTAGAGGCAAGGGTACATTCCGCCCCCCCGAGGCGGGGCGAGAAGGTGCTTGAGGCAGATCCAGACCGGGGCCGTTGTCCACCCCCGCAGGTGCCTGCTATTAGCCCGTCGAGCGCCCGCTCTTTCTGTGTCGACCACTCGTGAAACCGGAGGACCCACAGGGATCATGTCCGATCTGGCCGTTGTCGCCTCGCTCACCAAGACCCCCACCCAGCTTCCCATCAGCTGGTACTTCGATCCGGCCATCCACGCACTGGAGCAAAAACTGCTCTTCGATGCCGGCGCCGGCTACGTGGGCCATGAGCTGATGGTCCCGGAGGCAGGCGACTACCACACTCTGGAGTGGATGGGCCACGGCAAGGCGCTGGTGCGCAACGCCGGCGGGGTGGACCTGATCAGCAACGTCTGTCGCCACCGCCAGGCGGTGATGCTGAAGGGGCGCGGCAATGCCGAGCACATCGTCTGCCCGCTGCACCGCTGGACCTACGACACCCAGGGCCGGCTGCTGGGTGCGCCGCATTTCCCCGGCAAGCCCTGCCTGGATCTGGCGCGCACGCCGCTGCAGTCGTGGCATGGCCTGCGCTTTGCCGGCCCGCGCGATGTAACGGCCGACCTGGGCGCCATGCAAACCGGGGTGGCCTACGACTTCTCCGGCTATTACTTCCACAGTGCCCGCATGGACGAGTACCCGGTGAACTGGAAAGCTTTCATCGAGGTGTACCTGGAGGACTACCACGTGGCGCCCTTCCACCCCGGCCTGGGGCAGTTCGTGGACTGCGACGGCCTGAAGTGGGAGTTCGGCGACTGGTGGAGCGTGCAGACCGTGGGTGTGTTCCGCGACCTCGCCCGGCCGGGCAGCAAGGCCTACGAGCGCTGGCATGAGGCAGTGCGCACCTCCTACGGCGGAGCCATACCGCCCCACGGCGCCATCTGGCTCACCTACTACCCCAACCTGATGGTGGAGTGGTACCCGCACGTGCTGGTGATCTCCCACATCCTGCCGCGGGGCCCGCAAGCCTGCACCAACGTGGTGGAGTTCTACTACCCCGAGGAGATCGCCCTGTTCGAGCCCGAATTCGTAGAGGCCCAGCAGCGCGCTTACATGGAGACGGCGGAGGAGGACGAGGAAATCTGCGTGCGGATGCAGGAGGGCCGCAAGGCCCTGTGGCTGCGCGGCGACAACGAGTACGGCCCCTACCAGTCGCCCATGGAAGACGGCATGGTGCACTTCCACGAATACCTGCGGCGCACCCTGGGGCCGCACCTGCCCCCGGGCCTGGCCTGACCCTGGCCATCGGCGCGCCGGACACTGCCCGCCGCGGGCGGCGTTGGTCCTGGCGCGGCCGGTGAGCGCACAACGGCCAACCGCCGCGCCGCTGGGCGTCCTGTGGATGCTGCTGGCCGGCGCGCTGTTCGCTGCTATGGGGGTGTTCGCCAAATTCGGCGCCCAGTGGTTCGGGGCGGCGGAACTGGTGTTCTGGCGCTCCGTCATCGGCCTGACGGCCCTCGGGCTGCTGGCGCGCCTGAAGCGGTGGCCGCTAGCCACGCCCCACTGGCGCCTGCACCTGCTGCGCGGCCTGTCGGGCGTGGTCTCGCTGGGACTGTACTTCTGGTGCATCGCGCGCCTGCCGCTGGCCACCGCTGTGACGCTCAACTACACCTCGCCGCTGTTCTTGGCGCTGTTCAGCGCGCTGCTGCTGCACGAGCGCCTGCGCGCCGACCGGATGCGGGCGCTGTGCCTGGCCTTCGGCGGGGTGGTGCTGCTGCTGGAACCCACGCTGCGCGAAGATCAGTGGCGCGATGCATTGCTGGGGCTCGCCTCGGGCGTGCTGGCGGCCACAGCCTACCTGAACGTCAAGCGTCTCGGCGCCACGGGCGAACCGGGCTGGCGGGTGGTGTTCTGGTTCACGGTGGTGTCCACCGCCGCCTCGGGCGCCTGGATGGCCTTGGCGGGGTTCACCATCCCCACGGTCGCCAATCTCTGGACCCTGCTGGGTGTGGGCGCCACGGCCACGGTGGGCCAGTTGGCCATGACCCGCGCCTACCTCACCGGCAATACCCTGGTGGTGGGCGCCTTCGCCTACTCCACGGTGGTGTTTTCCACCCTGTTCGGCCTCACGCTGTGGGGCGAGCGGCTGGCGCCCGTGGCCCTGGCGGGCATGGCATTGATCATCGCCGGCGGCGTGCTGGTGCTGCGGGACGTGGCGCCGCCGCGCTAAACTCACCCTGCTATGATCACCATCGAAACCACCGGGCGGTTCATCACCGTGGGCGTGTTCGGCGAATTCGCCCTCGCCGATTTCCAGCGCTTCGAGCGCGAAGTTCTCGAAACCCTGCGCGTGGCGGGCCGCGTGGACCTGCTGCTCGACCTGCGCGACATGCAGGGCTACACGCTCGACGTGGCCTGGGAAGACCTGCGCTTCGTGCGTGCCCACGCCCACGACTTCCGCCGCGTAGCGGTGGTGTCGAGTCAGCGCTGGCACGGCTGGCTCGCCTGGGTCAACCGCCTGCTGGTGGACGCCCAGGTGCAGTTGTTCGAGCGGGAGGATGGGGCGCGCCATTGGCTGGCCGCCGAGACCGAGCCGGCGCCGCGTTTCACCAACTGGTCCACCCTGGTGTCCATCGCCGATCTGGCGGCCCATCTGCACGATCCCGGCGTGGTGGTGTTCGACTGCCGCCACGACCTCATGAAACCTGGCTACGGCGCTGATGCCTACCGCGCGGCGCACCTGCCAGGGGCGCGCTTCGCCTCGGTGGACCGCGACCTGGCGGGGCCGGTCACCGGCCGCAACGGCCGTCACCCGCTGCCCGACCCACGGGTGTTCGTGGATTGGCTGGGCCGCATGGGCGTGTCCAACGACACCCAGGTGGTGGCCTACGACCAGGCTGGCGGCCTGTACGCCGCGCGGCTGTGGTGGATGCTCAAGCACTGGTTCGGCCACCACCGGGCGGCGGTGCTGGACGGCGGCTGGGAGCTTTGGGTACGCACCGGCCATCTGGTTACCGATGCGGTGCCCGCCCCCATCGCTACCTCGTTCCAAGGCACCCCTGGCGATGCCAGCGTCACGGTGGACGAGGTGCTGGCACACCTGGGCGACGGCAGCATGCATATCGTGGACGCCCGCGCCGCCGACCGGTTCCGCGGCGAGAACGAGACCATCGACCCCGTGGGCGGCCACATTCCGGGCGCGGCCAACCGCTTCTTTCGCGATAACCTCGATGCGCTGGGCTTCTTCCGGCCCCGCCAGGAACTGCACACGGCCTTCGAGGCTGTGGCGGCGGGGCGTCCGGCCCACGTGCTGGTGCACCAGTGCGGCTCGGGTATCTCCGCCTGCCACAACCTGCTCGCCATGGACATCGCCGGGCTGTCGGGTTCGCGCCTGTACGCGGGCTCGTGGAGCGAGTGGTGCGCCGACCCGGCGCGGCCCGTCGAGCGCTGAACTCCGCCCTGCTGGCCGATCTGGTCCTGCTGCTGCATGCCGCCTTCGTGGCATTCGTGTTGCTGGGCTTCGCCCTGGTGTGGATGGGGCACTGGCGGGGCTGGCGCTGGATCGGCAACCGCAGCTTCCGCTCGCTGCACCTGGCGGCCATCACCTTCGTGGCGCTGGAGTCCCTGCTGGGCATGGTGTGCCCGCTCACGCAATGGGAGGCGGCGCTGCGCGGCGCCGCGCCGCAGCGCTCCTTCGTGGCGCGGGCGGTACACGCGTTGCTGTTCCACGACTTCCCCGAATGGGTGTTCACGCTGCTGTACGTGGCTTTCGCCGCACTCACGGCCGCCACCATCCGCCTCGTGCCCCTGGCTTCGCCGCGGCCGTCGGACGGGTGACGGACTGGCCGAAAGCGGCGGCTGCTCGAAGGCCGGCCGCGTGTTGCCGGGGCGCGGGAATAGAATCTCGTTTGTTCGTCTCCTGCGCCGCCGGCGCCGCATCCTCCCCATGAACTTCTGCAGCCACTGTGGCCAGCCCGTCAGCCTGAAGATGCCGCACCAGGACAACCGTCCGCGTCATGTGTGTGATGCCTGCGGCACGGTCCATTATCAAAACCCGAAGCTGGTGGTGGGCTGCATCGCCGAGTGGCAGGACCGCATCCTGCTGTGCCGCCGCGCCATCGAACCGCGATATGGCCTGTGGACCGTGCCCGCGGGCTTCATGGAGAACGGCGAAACCACGGCCCAGGGCGCTGCCCGCGAGACGCTCGAGGAAGCCAATGCGCGAGTGGACGACCTCACGCTCTACGCGCTGTTCAACATCCCGCATATCGATCAGGTCTACATCCTGTTCCGGGCACGACTGCTGGACTTGGACTTCCACCCGGGATCGGAAACCCTCGAAACGATTCTTGCGGGCGAGGCAGACATCCCCTGGGACCGCCTCGCCTTTCCCACGGTGCGCAACAGCCTGCGGCGCTACTACGCCGACCGGCGCGCCGGTCGCTTCGGGGTACACGTGGGAACCATCGAGGCACTGCCGCAACCCTGACAAACCGCCGCGCGACCGGTCCCGTTTCCCAGCCGACAGCCGGCTTTTGGATTACCTTAAGGCGCCATGGCCATGCAGCCTTCCTCCGCCCTCGCCACTGCCCGCCATCCCGAGCGGCGCCTCACGCTGCGTGAACTGCTCGATGACCTCGTGGCCGACGGGCTAGTGCCCGCCGTCATCGCCGATGAGCTGGCCACCCGCCACGCCGGGCGCCGCTCCGAGGTGCACCCGCTGGTGCTGCTCGCGGACCAGAAATGGCCCGATCCGCGCAACGCGAAGAAACTGCTCAGTCTTGAATCGCTCACCGAATGGCTGGCCGGCAAGGTGGGGCTGCCCTACCTGCATATCGATCCCTTCAAGATCGATTTCGCCGCTGTCACAAAGGTGATGTCCAACGCCTATGCCAAGCGCTTCGCGATCCTTCCGGTCCAGGTGACCGCCAAGGAGTGCGTGGTGGCCACCTGCGAGCCCTGGGTGCGCGAGTGGGAAAAGGAACTCGCGCGCATCCTCAAGCTGGATATCCGCCGGGTGGTGGCCAGTCCCCTGGACATCGCCACCTACCTCGTGGAGTTCTACAACCTGGCGCGCTCGGTCGCGGGCGCGCAGAAGCAGAAGAACGCCGACGTCAGCGAGATCGCCAACTTCGAGCAGCTGGTGCAGCTTGGCCAGCGCGGCAACCTCGACGCCAACGACCGCCACATCGTCCACATCGTGGACTGGATCTTCCAGTACGCCTTCGAACAACGCGCCAGCGATATCCACATGGAGCCGCGTCGCGAAGCCAGCAACGTGCGCTTCCGCATCGATGGCGTGCTGCATCAGGTCTACCAGATCCCCACGCCGGTGATGGCCGCCATGACCAGCCGCATCAAGATTCTGGGCCGCATGGACGTGGTGGAGAAGCGCCGCCCCCAGGACGGCCGCATCAAGACCATCACACCCGACGGCGCCGAGGTGGAACTGCGCCTGTCCACCATGCCCACCGCCTTCGGCGAGAAGCTGGTGATGCGCATCTTCAACCCGGATGTGATCGTCAAGGACTTCTCGGCCCTGGGCTTCTCCGAGGACGATTCGGCCAAATGGCGACGCATGATCGCCCAACCCCACGGCATCATCCTGGTGACCGGGCCCACCGGCTCGGGGAAGACCACGACCCTCTACTCCACCCTCAAGCAGCTCGCCACGGGTGACGTGAACGTCTGCACGGTGGAAGACCCCATCGAGATGGTGGAACCATCCTTCAACCAGATGCAGGTGCATCAGGCCATCGGGCTGGACTTCGCGGCCGGGGTGCGCACGCTCATGCGCCAGGACCCCGACATCATCATGGTGGGCGAGATCCGCGACATGGAAACCGCCGAGATGGCCATCCAGGCGGCGCTCACCGGCCACCTGGTGTTATCCACGCTGCACACCAACGATGCGCCCTCGGCCATCACGCGGCTGCTCGACATCGGCGTGCCCGCCTACCTGCTGCACTCCACCATCCTGGGCGTGATGGCCCAGCGGCTGCTGCGCACCCTGTGCCCCCACTGCCGCGAGCCTGGTGTGGTGGACGATGAAACCTGGAAGATGCTCATCAGCCCCTGGAACGCGGAGAAGCCGGCCCAGGCGTACTACCCGCAGGGCTGCCTCGAATGCCGCATGACCGGCTATTCCGGTCGCGTGGGCATCTACGAGATCATGCTCATGACCGCCGCGATCAAGAGACTCGTCACCCCCGACGCCGATCCCATGGCCATCCGTGACCAGGCCTTCCGTACCGGGATGAAGCCGCTGCGCGTCGCGGGCGCCCTCAAGGTGGCCCAGGGCATCACGAGTATCGACGAAGTTCTCAAGGCTGCGCCGCCCGCCATGGGTGAGCGACGTTCGCTGAAGGGACTTCAGGCGCCTTGAATCACGGCACGGCGCCGGTGGGCCGCCAGCCGCCAGATCGCATCACCCTGGTGGCGGCGGGCCTGGTGGCGGCGCTGCTCTGCGCCAGCAGTGGAGAACTCGCCCTGCGCCTCGATGCCGCCAGCCAGGGCCACCCCATCATCTGGCCGCCGGCCGGCCTTTCACTGGCGGCCCTCGTAATGTTCGGCTGGCGGGTGCTGCCGGGTTGCCTGGCAGGGCTGGCGTTCGCCCACTGGTGGGTGGGCGCCACGACGGGTGCGCTGTTCGCCGCTGCAGCCACCGAAGCCGGCGGGTTGGCCGCCGCCTATGCCTTGCTGCTGCGCTTCGCCCCCGACTGCCGCCTCAACCGCCTGCGCGACGTGCTGGTGCTGAACGTGGGCGCCAGTGGCACCTGCGCCCTGGCGTGCTCGGCAAGCTTCTTCCTTGGAGTCCAAGGGCAATCCATGCCGGTACTCGGCGCCCTGAGTTGCAGCTTGGGCGTCATGGCCTTCACGCCGCTGGTGCTTGCGTGGCGGGGCGCCCCGCCGCGCGGCGCGACCGCGTGCGAGGCCTTGCTGGCCACCGTACCCGCAGCCCTCGCCGTGGTCGTGGCGTGGCTGGTATTCTCGGGATGGCTGGGCACGGCGATCGGCAGCCCCTCCGTGGCCTTCGTGGTGATCTCCTGCATGGTGTGGGCGGCCATCTCGGCGGGTCCTCGCCTGCTCACGGCGACGTTGCTGGTTTGCTTGGGCTTGTCGCTGTGGGGCTGGATACGCCGCTCGGGGCCGTTCGGCGGGGTGGAACCGCTGACCGGGGAACTGCTCACACAACTGTTCGCCATTGCCTGCCTCGTCACGGCCTTACTGATGCACGCCTTGGTGCAGCAGGCGCGCAACGGCGAGCGCCGTGCCCGCGCGGGGGAGCGGGCCGTGCAAGCGGCGCGGCGGCACCTGGATGCGGTGATCGATGCCATTCCCTCCCCGGTGCTGGTCAAGGACGACCAGTTGCGCTACGTGGCCATGAATGCCGAGTTCCAGGCCTTTGCCGGCCGCTCGTCCGCGGAGCTGCTGGGTTGCCGCGACACCGATGTGTTCCCGCCGGCGTTGGCCGGCGACCTGGCGGACAACGACCGCCGCGCACTGGCGGGCGAGCAGGTGGAGAACGAACGGCGGTTTTCGCGCCGCCCCGGCCACGAATGCTGGGTGCACGTGCGCGTACGCCCCCTCGACAGCCCCGACGGCCGCCGGCTTGTGATCTCCACGTTCAACGACATCACCAGCCTGAAGCTCGCCGAACGCCAACTGCGCTACAGCGAGCAGCGCTTCCGCGACTTCACCGAGTCGGCTGGCGAGTTCGCCTGGGAATGCGACGCCCAGGGCCACTACACCTTCCTGTCCCCGCGGGTGAGCCACTTGCTGCAGCGCGGGGCGGAGTCCATCGTGGGCCAGCATGTGAGCAAACTGGTGCCGCCGGGCGAATACGACCGTATCCTGGAGTGGCTGAGCGCCAACAAGGCGTCCGACGGCTCCTTTCGTGATTTCGAGCACCGCATCGTGCGCGCCGATGGCGAGATGCTGTGGGTGAGCGTGAGCGCCGTGCGTGTTCGCGACGAGCACGGCCGGTTCGCTGGCTGGCGCGGCACTACGCGCGATATCACCGAGCGCAAGAGCACCGAGGAGCGCATCAGCCTGCTCGCCACCCGCGACGGCCTCACCGGCCTGCCCAACCGCGTACTCTTCAACGATCGTCTAGAACAGGCTTTCGTCAACGCGCGGCGCAAGGACGAATCGGTGGCGCTCATGTTCCTGGATCTCGATCGCTTCAAGCACGTCAACGACTCCCTTGGCCACCACGTGGGCGACCTGCTGCTCAAGGAAGCAGCCCAGCGCATGCAGGCCTGCATCCGCAAGGGCGACACCCTTTCGCGGCTGGGCGGCGACGAATTCGTGGTCACGCTCGAAGGCCTGCAACACGCCGAGGCTGCCGCACAGGTGGCCCAGAAAATCATCGCCGCGCTGGCACGCCCCATGGAACTGGGTGGACATACCATGACGAGTTCCTGCTCCATCGGCATTGCCATCTTCCCAGGCGATGCCGACGATCCGGCCACCCTGGTGCGCAACGCCGACACCGCCATGTACCACGCCAAGGAAAAAGGCCGGCGCAACTTCCAGTTCTTCTCCCCGGAAATGACCCAGCGCGCCATGGAGCGCCACGAGCTCGAGAAATCGCTGCGGGTGGCGCTGGAGCGAGGCGAATTCGCGCTGCTGTGGCAGCCTCGTGCAGACATCGCCACCGGGCGTCTCGCGGCGGTGGAGGCCCTGCTGCGCTGGCACCACCCCGAGAAGGGGCTGCTGCCGCCCGCGCGGTTTCTCGCCGTGGCCGAGGAGACCGGTCTGATCGTCGGCCTGGGACAATGGGTGCTCACCGAGGCCTGCGGCCAAATCCGGCGCTGGGCCGACAGCGGCTACCCGGTGCCGCCGGTGGCGGTTAACGTGGCGCCACGGCAGTTCGCCAACACACGGCAGTTGTTCCGTGCCGTCAACAGCGCGCTGGACAGCTCGGACCTGGACCCGCAGCAGCTAGAACTCGAACTGACCGAACAGGCGCTGCTGCAAGACGCCGGCGAGAGCGTGGCCGCGCTGCGCCAGCTCTCCCGGGCAGGCCTGAGCCTCGCGGTGGACGACTTCGGCACGGGCTACTCATCGCTGTCGCTGCTCAAGCAGTTGCCCCTGCGCACCCTCAAGATCGACCGCTCCTTCGTGCGCAACATGGCCACCGACAAGGACAGCGAAGCGATCGTGGCAACCATGATCACCATGGCTCACGGCCTGGGGCTGCGCGTGGTCGCCCAGGGCGTGGAGCAGATGGCACAGCTGGCGGCGCTCAAGCGCCTGGGCTGCGATGACTACCAGGGCTATCTGCTCTCCAAGCCGCTCACGACGCAGGAATTCGCGCTGCGCTACCTCGCGCCGGGCCACCTCAACTTCGGCGGCTGAGTTGGTGTCGACGCGTCAGCGCACGAGTTCGCGCATGGCCCGGTCGAGCCCTTCGAGCGTGAGCGGGAACATGCGCCCGCCCATGATCGAGCGCAGCAGGCCCACGGAGTCGTAATAGCCCCAGCGGTCCTCGGGCTGGGGATTGATCCAGGCCGCCTTCTGGTAGACGTCCAGCAGGCGCTGCATCCACGCGGCGCCCGGCTCCTCGTTGTGGTGCTCCACCGAGCCGCCCGGGTAGGAAATTTCGTACGGGCTCATGGTGGCATCGCCCACGAACACCAGCTTGTAGTCGGCCGGGTACTTGTGGATCACGTCCAGCACGGGGTGGCGCTCGCTGTTGCGGCGACGGTTGTCCTTCCAGACGGTCTCGTAGACGCAGTTGTGGAAGTAGAAGTGCTCCAGGTGCTTGAACTCGCTGCGGGCGGCGGAGAACAGCTCCTCGCACACCTTCACGTGGTCGTCCATGGAGCCGCCGATGTCCACGAACAGCAGCACCTTCACCGCGTTGTGCCGCTCGGGGACCATGCGGATGTCCAGCCAGCCGGCGTTGCGGGCCGTGGAGCGCACCGTGTCGTCCAGGTCCAGCTCCTCGGCCGCGCCCTCGCGGGCGAACTTGCGCAGGCGGCGCAGCGCCACCTTGATGTTGCGCGTGCCCAGCTCCAGCCGGTCGTCGAGGTTGCGGTACTGGCGCTCGTCCCACACCTTCACGGCGCGGCGGTTGCGCGAACCTTCCTGGCCGATGCGCACCCCCTCGGGGTTGAAGCCGTGGGCGCCGAAGGGCGAGGTGCCGGCGGTGCCGATCCACTTGCTGCCGCCCTGGTGGCGGCCCTTCTGCTCTTCCAGGCGCTGGCGCAGCGTCTCCATGAGCTTCTCCCAGCCCCCCAGGGCCTGGATGGCGGCCTTCTCTTCATCGGTGAGGTTGAGCTCGGCCTGGCGCCTGAGCCACTCGGCGGGGATCTGCGCCACCAGCGCGTCGGGGACCGACGCCACGGCCTTGAAGTAGGCGGCGAACACGCGATCGAAGCGGTCGTAGTGGGCTTCGTTCTTCACCAGCACGGTACGCGCCAGGTAGTAGAAGTCCTCCACCCGGTACTGCGCCACGTTGGCCTCCAGCCCGTGCAGCAGGGCGAGCCACTCCTTCACGGAGACGGGAACGCCGCCGTCGCGCAGCTGGAAGAAGAAATCGGTGAGCATGGCGCCGCTAGCCGCGGCCGCGCCGCGACAGAAACACCAGTCGCTCGAACAGGTGCACATCCTGTTCGTTCTTGAGCAGCGCACCGTGCAGCGGCGGGATGATCTTGCCGCTGTCCTGGCTCGCCAGGGCCTCGGGGGGGATGTCCTCGGCCACCAGCAGCTTGAGCCAGTCGAGCAGCTCCGAGGTGGAGGGTTTCTTCTTCAGGCCCGGCACCTCGCGGATCTCGAAGAAGGCATTCAGCGCAGAAGCCAGCAGGGTTTTCTTGATGCCAGGGTAGTGCACCTCCACGATCCGCTCCATGGTGTCGCGGTCCGGGAAGCGGATGTAGTGAAAGAAGCAGCGCCGCAGGAAGGCGTCGGGCAGCTCCTTTTCGTTGTTGCTGGTGATGATGATGGCCGGGCGGTGCCGCGCCTTCACCAGCGTCTGCGTTTCGTAGACGTGGAACTCCATGCGGTCGAGCTCGCGCAGCAGATCGTTGGGAAACTCGATGTCGGCCTTGTCCACCTCGTCGATGAGCAGCACCGCTGGCTGCTCGCTGTTGAAGGCGTCCCACACGGGGCCACGTTTTATGTAGTTGGCGATGTCGTGCACGCGCGGATCGCCAAGCTGGGAATCGCGCAGCCGCGACACGGCGTCATACTCGTACAGGCCCTGCTGGGCCTTGGAGGTGGACTTCACGTGCCACTGCAGCAGCGGACGGCCCAGGGCCTTGGCCACCTCCAGCGCGAGCATGGTCTTGCCGGTACCCGGCTCGCCCTTCACCAGCAGCGGGCGTTCGAGGGTGACGGCGGCGTTGACAGCCACGCGCAGGTCGTCGGTGGCCACGTAGGCATCGGTTCCGGTGAATCTCATGGATGGTCTCGGGGGAAGGGGCTGCCGGCAGGCACGCGAAGCCACCCATGGTGCAGCGCGAATCCCGGGAGCGTCAAACAGGGCTGCCTATAATCGCGCGGTGCGGCCGGAACCCTCGCAGATCCCGCCGCTACAGGGAGATCCTCGCAACCATGCCGCGCTTCAACGCCAACCTCTCGATGCTGTTCACCGAGCTGCCCTTCCTGGAGCGCTTCGGCGCGGCGTCGCGGGCGGGGTTCAGGGGGGTGGAGTTCCTGTTCCCCTACGACCATCCCGCGGAGCAGATCCGCGAGCAGCTCGACCGCCACCGGCTGGAGATGGTGCTGTTCAACACCCCGCCGGGCCACTGGACCGAAGGAGATCGCGGCCTGGCCTGCAACCCGTCACGGCACGCCGAGTTCGAGGAGACCTTCGAGCGCGCCCTGGAATATGCCGCGGTGCTGGGCGCGAAGCGCTTGCACGTGATGGCGGGCCTGCGGCCGCGCGGCGTGAACGACGCCGCCATGCGCGCCGCGTTCATCCGCAACCTGCGCCACGCAGGCGCCAGGGCCGCGACCCAGGGCATCACCATCCTCATCGAGGCCATCAACGACCGCGACATTCCGGGCTTCTACCTCAACACCTCCGCCCAGGCCTTCGACCTGATGCACTACGCCGCGGTGCCCAACCTCGCCTTCCAGTACGACATTTATCACATGCAGATCATGGAGGGCGACCTGGCGCCCACCATAGAGGCCAACCTGCCGCGCATCGGTCACATGCAGCTGGCCGACACGCCCGGGCGCCACGAACCCGGCACCGGCGAGATCCACTATCCCTTCCTCTTCGCCCACCTCGACCGCATCGGCTACGCCGGCTGGATCGGCTGCGAGTACCGTCCGGCGGAGGGCACGGAGGCCGGACTGGGCTGGCTCCGCCCCTGGCTATGACCACGCCGGGCCGCCGCGAGCGCCCATGCCCGGCGCGCGCGCGGCGCGCGCAGACGCCGTGAGGGGCCCAGCCACGCCGCCGCGCGGCCTGGTCTACGCCGTGCTCGCGGCGGCGGTGGTGGTGGTGTCCACCGCCTCGATCCTGATCCGCTACGCGCAGGCCGAGGGCGTGCCGTCGCTCACCATCGCGGCGCTGCGGCTGGCCATCGCCGTGGCGCTGCTCACGCCGCTCGCCCTGCCGGGCCTGCGCCGCGAACTACCCGGCCTGTCGCGCCGCGACCTCGCCCTGGCCGCAGCCTCGGGCGCCGTGCTGGCGCTGCACTTCGCCGCGTGGATCACCTCCCTTGAGCACACCAGCGTGGCCAGCAGCGCGGCCCTGGTGACCACCAATCCCGTGTGGGTGGGCATCGCCTCGTGGCTGGTGCTGCGCGAGCGGATCCGGCCGGTGGTGGCCGCCGGCATCGTGCTCGGCCTGGCGGGTAGCGGCCTGATCCTGGCAAGCGCGCCCGCCGAGGGCGCCGCGGCCCCGCGCCCGCTGCTGGGCAACGCGCTGGCGCTGTGCGGTGCGCTGGCGGCCTCGGCCTACCTGCTCATCGGACGGGGGCTGCGGGCCCGGCTGTCGTTGCTTTCCTACGTGTGGATCGCCTACGGCATGGCCGCGCTGCTGCTGTTGTGCGCCGCAGCGGTTTCGGGTGCGTTCGCGGCCCCCCTGTCACCCATCGCGGTAGCGCTGCTGGTGGCACTGGCCGCGGGGCCCCAGCTGCTCGGTCACACCGGCGTCAACTGGGCCGTGCGCCACGTGCCCGCCACTGTAGTGGCGCTGGCCATCCTCGGCGAGCCGCTGAGCGCGGCAGCGCTGGCGTGGCTGCTGTTCGGCGAGGGTTTCGGCGCGCTGCAACTGGCCGGATTCGGCGTGCTGCTGTGCGGCATTTTTCTCGCGGCGCGGGCCACGGACTAGGGGCGCCGCGCACCGGCGTGCGGTGGCGATGCATCAGTACCACCAAAAACGCCCAGTGCCGTGCTAGCGTCGCGACTCGTTTGCCATCGGCCACTGGCGGCAACGCACGGCAGCGGCGAACGGGAAGTCCCAGCCAACGCAGCACCGGACTCCAAAGGGAGGAAGACAAGCAATGAAGCTCAAGGTAAACAATCAGGAGCGCAACTTCTCGGGCGACCCCCAGATGCCGCTCATGTGGTACCTGCGCGACGAACTGGGCCTCACGGGCACCAAGTTCGGCTGTGGCGTGGGCCTGTGCGGCGCTTGCACCGTGCACGTGGACGGCAGAGCTGCCC
The DNA here is from genome assembly GCA_020248405.1 of Rhodocyclaceae bacterium. Classification (GTDB taxonomy): domain Bacteria; phylum Pseudomonadota; class Gammaproteobacteria; order Burkholderiales. The sequence continues at coordinate 292,480 of JADCHQ010000006.1, forward strand.
GCGCCTGTGCAACGCCCATGCAATCCCTCGACGGCAAGGCCATCACCACCATCGAGGGACTGCACCCGCAGGGCAACCACCCGGTGCAGAAGGCCTGGCGCGACGCCAACGTGCCGCAATGCGGCTACTGCCAGCCTGGCCAGATCATGCAGGCCGCCGCGCTGCTCAACGAGAACAAGCGTCCCAACGACGAGCAGATCCTCAGCGCCATGTCCGGGAACATCTGCCGGTGCGGCTGCTACCAGCGCATCTTCTCGGCCGTGAAGGCCGCCGCGAAGGAGGCCTGACATGAACGCCAACATGCGCAACATCCACAAGCGCCTGCTTCTCGAAAACGTAAGCCGCCGCGACATGCTCAAGGGCGTGTTCGCCGCCGGCGGACTGGTGCTCGCCGCCCAGGTGTTCCCGCGCGGCGCGCTTGCCGACGGAGGCTCGGTCAACGCCTACAAGACTGGCGCCGACGGCATGCCCGGCGGCACGGTCTGGGATCCGCACGTGTACGTGTCCATCGCCCCGGACGGCACCGTCACCATCGTCACCCATCGCTCCGAGATGGGCACGGGCTCGCGCACCAGCCTGCCCATGATCGTGGCCGACGAGATGGAAGCCGACTGGTCGAAGGTGAAGATCGTTCAGGCGCCCGGTGACGAGCAGAAGTACGGCAACCAGGACACCGACGGCTCGCGCTCCATCCGTCACTTCATCCAGCCCATGCGCGCCTGCGGCGCCGCCGCCCGCAAGATGCTCGAAACCGCTGCCGCCGCGCGCTGGGGGTGCTCCGACATGGAAGTGCGCGCCGACATGCACAAGGTGGTGCACGTTCCCACCGGGCGCTCGCTGGGCTACGGCGAACTGGCCGCCGACGCAGCCGCGCTCAAGACCCCGCGCGCCAACACCCTGGAGTTGAAGGATCCGTCCAAGTTCCGCTACATCGGCAAGGGCAAGGTGCAGATCACCGACCTGCGCGACATAACCACCGGCCACGCAAACTACGCGCAGGACGTGCGCGTGGACGGCATGAAGTACGCCGTGGTGGCACGCCCCACCGTCCTCGGTGGCAAGGCCGTCAAGTGGGACGAGGCGGCGGCCATGAAGGTGCCGGGCGTGGTGAAGGTGGTGGCCATTTCGGGCACGCCCATGCCGGCCAAGTTCATGCCGCTGGGCGGCGTGGCGGTGGTGGCCGACAGCACATGGGCAGCGCTGAAGGGACGCGATGCCCTCAAGGTGCAGTGGGACGACGGCCCCAACGCGGACTACGACTCGGGCACCTACCGCCAGGCCATGGCCGCTTCGGCGCGCAAGCCCGGCAAGGTGGAGCGCAACGAAGGCAATGTGGATGCGGCGCTGGCCGGCGCAGCCAAGGTGATCGAGCGCGAGTACTACATCCCGCACGGCCACCACGCCACCATGGAGCCCCCCGCGGCGGTCGCCCGGGTGGCAGGCGGCAAGGCCGAGGTCTGGGCCTGCGTGCAGAGCCCTGGCGGCACCCGCGGCGACGTGGCAGGCGTTCTCGGCATGAAGGAGGAAGACGTCACGGTGAACGTCACTCTGCTGGGCGGCGGCTTTGGCCGCAAGTCCAAGTGCGACTTCGCCCTCGAGGCGGCCATGCTGTCCAAGGCCATGGGTGGCACGCCCGTGAAGGTGGTCTGGACCCGCGAGGACGACATCCGCCACGGCTTCTACCACTCGGTGTCCTACCAGCACGTCACGGCCGGCCTGGACGCCTCCAACAAGGTGGTGGCCTGGCGGCATCGCAGCGTCTCGCCCTCGCTGATGGCCAACTTCATGCCCGATCCGAAGCGCGAGAGCTCCCTCGAGCTCGGCCTGGGCCTGATCGACACGCCCTTCAACGTGCCCAACCTGCGGCTGGAGACGGGCGAGGCGGTGGCCAAGACGCGCATCGGCTGGTTCCGCTCGGTGAACAACATCCCCCACGCCTTCGCCATGCAGTCCATGGTGGCGGAGCTGGCTGCCGAGCTGGGGCGCGACCAGAAGGACTTCCTGCTCGAAATGATCGGGCCGGCGCGCATCGTCGATCCCCGCGGCACCGTCTCCAGCGAGCTGTGGAACTACGGCGACCCCTGGGAAACCTATCCTATCGACACCGGGCGCCTGCGTGCCGTGGTGGAACGGGCTGCCAAGGAAGCCGGCTGGGGCAAGAAGCTGCCCCCGGGCGAGGGGCTGGGCATCGCATGCCAGCGCAGCTTCCTCACCTACGTGGCCTCCGTGGTGCACGTGAAGGTGGACAAGGACGGCAACGTCTCGGTGCCTCGCGTGGATACCGCCATCGACTGCGGTTTCTGCGTCAACCCCGAGCGCGTGGCCTCGCAGATGGAGGGTGCCGCGGTGATGGGCCTGTCCATCGCCAAGTACACCAACATCACCTTCAAGAACGGTCGCGTGGAGCAGAACAACTTCCACGACTACCCGGTGCTGCGCATCGGTGAAGGCGGCATGGACGTGCGTACGCACATCATGCCTGCCGGCATCGACAAGCCCTCCTCGGGTGTGGGTGAACCGGGCGTGCCGCCCTTCGCCCCGGCGTTCTTCAATGCGCTCCACGCCGCCACCGGCAAGCGCATCCGCAACCTGCCGCTGGGCAATCAGCTCACTGCCTGATCCGGCGAGAAGCGCTCTTGAAACCCGCCCCTCCGGGGGCGGGTTTTTTTTCGCCGGCGGCGGCCTTCAGCGATGCGCGCCGGCGCGCACCGGCCCGTACCGCGCCACGCGAATGTCGGCCTGGGCCTTGTGACCGGCGAAGCCTTCGATGGCACACAGGCGCGAGCAGTACTCGCCCACCATGGCCGAGGCCTCGGGCTTCACCTTCTGGTAGGTGCAGGTCTTGAGGAACTTGCCCACCCACAGCCCGCCGGTATATCGCGCCGCCTTGCGGGTGGGCAGCGTGTGGTTGGTACCGATCACCTTGTCGCCGTAGCTCACGTTGGTCTCCGGCCCCAGGAACAGCGCACCGTAGTTGGTCATGCGCTGCAGGAAGAAGTCGGGATCGCGGGTCATTACCTGCACGTGCTCCGAGGCAATACGATCGGCCTCGGCCACCATCTCCTCGTAGCTGTCGCACAGGATCACCTGGCCGTAGTCGCGCCACGCCTGGCCGGCCACGGCGGCCGTGGGCAAGGTGCGCAATTGCACCTCGATCTGCGCCACGGTGTCGCGGGCGAGCTTTTCGGAGTTGGTGAGCAGGATGGCGGGCGAGTTGGGCCCGTGTTCAGCCTGGCCCAGCAGGTCGGTGGCGCACATCTCGCCATCCACGCTGTCGTCGGCGATCACCAGCGTCTCGGTGGGCCCGGCGAACAGGTCGATGCCCACGCGCCCGGCGAGCTGGCGCTTGGCCTCGGCCACGTAGGCATTGCCCGGCCCGGCCACCATGTCGGTGGCGGCCACGGTCTGCGTGCCCACGGCCATGGCGGCGATGGCCTGCACGCCGCCCAGGCAGTAGATCTCGTCCGCGCCCGCCAGGTGCATGGCCGTGACGATGGCTGGCGCGGGCCGGCCCTGGAAGGGCGGCGCGCAGGCGATGACCCGTGGCACCCCCGCCACCTTGGCGGTGAGGATGGTCATGTGCGCCGAGGCCACCAGCGGGTACTTACCGCCGGGCACGTAGCAGCCCACGGAGTTCACCGGAATGTTGCGGTGGCCGAGGATCACCCCAGGCAGCGTTTCCACCTCCACATCGCGCAGCGCCTCGCGCTGAATCTGCGCGAAGTTGCGGATCTGCGTCTGGGCGAAGCGGATGTCCTCCACGTCGCGCGGCGGCATGGCGGCCACGCAGGCCGCGATGTCCGCGGGGCTCAGGCGGAAATCCGCGGGCGACCACTGGTCGAACTTCTCCGAGTACTCGCGCACCGCCGCGTCGCCGCGCCGCTCCACGTCGGCGATGATGCCCTCCACCGTGGCGCGTACCCTGGACTGCTCGGCGGCATCGTCGGCCGCGCTAATGCCCGTCTTGAGAAATCTCGGCATGTTGCTCTCCCCGTTTGTTTGAAGGCGGCGGTCCAGGGCTTGAGCACCTCTCACACCGACTTGGACTCGATCCTGGCCAACCCGCGGACCGGCACACGGGTGGTCAAACTCGACCCCGTGGCGCGCCTCGCGGTGACGCGCGCATGGATCCCGGCACCACGGCGGTCATGAATCGCCCGGGCGCAGGCCCCGGCGAGGGCGAGGAGTGTGTTACGGCCGCGGACCGGCAGTCAATGGCGGCGCGCCGCGTTGATGCCCGTCAAGGCGCCCGGCGCGCCATCTGCGCCATCATGTCCGCACAGGCCGGCGACGGCCGCCCGCAACTCCGGAGGACTCTTCCATGAACGCTTTCCCCATCCTGCTCGCGGCCGTGCTGGCGGCCGCAGGCGTGGCGCCCGCCGCCGCCCGCGATCCCGACGGCCCGGGGTCTGCCACTCGCACCACCACAGCGGCCGCCGGCGAAGAACCCGGCTGCGCGATGATGAAGGAGGGCCGCACCGGTACGCGGGGCAAGCGCCCTCCCATGGGCGGCCATCCGCCCATGCACGGTCCCGTGCTGGAGCCGGCTCTTCCGCCGCGGCAGGCGGCTGCGCTGGGGCTCGATGCCGACCAGCGTCAGCGGCTGGCCGCCATCGAGAAGCAGGGTCGCGTCCGCCAGTGGGCGCTGCTGGGCGAACTGCGCGAAGAGCGGCTGGCGCTCGCTGAGCAACTCGGGGCAGCCGAGCCCGATCCCGCCACCGCCACCGCGCGCCTGCGCGCCGTGCAGGCGGTGGAGGCGAAGCTCCTGGAGGCCCGCCTCGCCGCCCGCCGCGACGCCATGGCCGTGCTCACCCCGCAACAGCGCAGCCAGTTGCTGTCCGCGCCGCACCCTCACGGCGAGGCGGGCGGCGGGCGTGCCGCTGCCGCCTCCCGGGACGGCCAGGACCAGGATGACGAGGACGAGGACGACGACCCAAAAGCGCCGGGCGGCGCGCCGAAGGACCCGCACGCCGGGCACCACTAGCCCGATACGGCCGTACCTGACCCGGCGGTAGAGGAGGTCCGCGGGATCAGTGATGGGAGCCGTGCCCGCCCGGCTTGCGCACCTGCACGTGCGCGGCGCCAGCGTCCGGTGGCGCGCCAGGCGGGCGCTGCGGTTCGGCCACCGGCCCGGTCCATTCGTAGGCCACCGTTCCCGCCGGGTGCTGGTACCAGCCCGGGTCGCGGTAGTCGCCCCGCGCCAGGCCGTCGCGCACCTTCACCACGGTGAACATGCCGCCCATCTCCAGCGGCCCGAAGGGCCCTTCGCCAGTCATCATGGGCAGCGTGTTCTCCGGCAGCGGCATCTGCATCTCTCCCATCTCGGCCATGCCCGCTTCGCCCATGGCCATGTAGCCGGGCACCAGCCTGCGGATGCGTTCCACCAGGTCCGACTGGTCCACGCCCATCATGGCGGGCACGCGATGGCCCATGGGACCCATGGTGTGATGTGACTTGTGGCAGTGGAAGGCCCAGTCGCCCGGATCGTCGAAGCGCACATCGATGGCGCGCATGGCGCCCACGGGCATGTCCACGCTCACCTCGGGCCAGCGCACCGCGGGCGGCACCCATCCGCCGTCGGTGCCGGTGACGAACATCTCGCAGCCGTGCAGGTGCATGGGGTGGTTGGTCATGGTGAGGTTGCCCACCCGCACCCGCAGGGTCTCGCCCACGGCGCACACCAGAGGATCGATGCCCGGGAAGGCGCGGCTGTTCCAGGTCCACAGGTTGAACTCGAGCATGGTGTTGACGCGCGGCACGAAGCTGCCCGGGTCGATGTCGTAGGCCGCCAGCAGGAAGACATAGTCGCGGTCGGCGCGGTGTAGCGACGGATCCTTCGGATGCACCACGATGGCGCCCATCATGCCCATGGCCATCTGCACCATCTCGTCGGCGTGGGGGTGGTACATGAAGGTGCCCGACTTGCGCATGACGAACTCGTACACGAACGTCTTGCCGGGCTGGATCTGCGGCTGGGTGAGGCCGCCCACGCCGTCCATGCCGTTGGGCAACAGCAGGCCGTGCCAGTGGATGGTGGTGTGCTCGGGCAGGCGGTTGGTGACGAAGATGCGCACCCGGTCGCCCTCCACGCACTCGATGGTGGGGCCGGGGCTCTGGCCGTTGTAGCCCCATAGCCGCGCCACCATGCCGGGCGCGATCTCGCGCTCCACCGGCTCGGCCACCAGGTGAAACTCCTTCCAGCCGTCGTTCATCCGCCAGGGAAGGGTCCACCCGTTGAGGGTGACCACCGGGTTGTAGGGCACGCCCCCGGTGGGCGCAAGGGGCGGCTGGGTGGCGGCGGAACGCTGCTGTACGGCCTCGGGCAGCCCCGCCAGCGCCGCGCGGCTCACCGTGGCCGCGCCCAGGGCAGCAGCGGCGCCCATGAAGATTCGGCGATCCATGATTCAATCCTCCCGGCGCACGAGGCGCCCTGTTGATGCCGCAGCGGCAGCGGGCACGGCCTCGGCCACGGCACCGGCGGGCAGCCGGCCGCCCAGGGCACGCCGCAGCCGCGCCTCGGCCAACCAGTAGTCGCGCAGCGCCCCGATCGAACCCTGGGCGGCGTTCACCTGTTCGCGCGCGTCGGCCAGCAGCTCGAACACGGAGATGAGCATGCCGTTGTAGCGCAGCCAGTTCTGCTCGGAGATGCGGCGCCGCAACGGCACGATCTCATCGCGGTACTGGCGCGCCAGCGCCCAAGCCTCGCGCCAGGCGGCAGCTGATTCGCGCACCTCGGAGCGGGCATTCACCGCCGTCTCGCCCACCCGTGCCGCGGCCTGGAGGTACACCGCCTGGGCACGCGCCACTCGCGCTCCACCCCAGTCGAAGATCGGGATTTCCACGCTCACCTCGTAGCCGCGCTTGAGGGGCTCGCCCTGCTCGGCCAGGCGCGCCGGACCGAGTTCCAGGGTGTTCACCATGCCGATTGCGCGGCTGAGCCCCAGGGCGCGCGCGGTGGCCGCCGCATCGGCTTTGGCCGCCTGCACGTCGAGCCGCTGGCCCAGGGCGAAACGCTCCAGTTCGCCGTCCTCGCCCGGCTGCGGCGGCAGTTCGGGCAGGCGCTCGGGCAGACGCACGCGCACCGGGTTGTCCACCCCCAGCAGCCGCATGAGCCGCTCGTGCGCCGCCAGGGCGGCGCCGCGGGCACGGCCCAGTTGCACCCGGGCGTCGGCCAGGTAGGCCTGTTCGCGCAACTGATCGAGCTGGGAGAAGTGGCCGACCCGGGCCATGCGCTGCGCCAGCACTGCACTGGCCTCGGCGGCCTCGCGCACCTGCTCCAGGTAGTGCAGTTCCTGCTGCGCAGCCACCGCCGCCACCCAGGCCTCGCGGGTATCAGCCGCCACCGCCAGCACCCGGTCGGTCACTTGCAGGCGCACCGCCTCGAAGCGGCGCTGCTCCATGCCCAGCACCGCCGGCAGGGTGAGCAGCGCACCCAAGGGCAGGGTGAGGGCAGTCTCGTACTTGAACGACTCCTCCGAGGCGGTGCGGGTGGTGCGAAAGCGCGGGTTGGGCAGGCGCCCGGCCTGCAGCAACTCGGCCTCGGCCACGCCAAGCTGCCCGTACACCGCCTGCAGCGCGGGGTTCTGGAGCACGGCCACCTGCACCGCGTCATCGGCAGTCAGGGTCTGGGCAAGCAGCTGCGCCACCTCGTCGTCCACCCGCTGGCGGCCCGCGTCGTCGCGCGGCCAGGCGGGCGTGGCACCGACGCGCTGCGCGGCGGCGCTGGCCATGGCATCGAAGCCCGCCTCGCGGCCAAGCCCCGCACAGCCGGCGAGCGCCAGCAGCAGGGCAGCGGCGGCCAGCGCAGGCAACCGCACGATTCGTTTGCTGAGATGGTTCACGGATACCGCTCCTCGAAAGCCCGCGCGCGCAAGGGCACGGGCGGCAAAGGTTCGAACGCATTCATCGCCGCGGCCCGGGGCGGAGGCGGCGTCACGGAGCGTCAGCTTCGGGGAGGCGGGGGCGCGTGGGCCGGGGAAATGGACAGATCGGCCCGCGCCGCACTGGCGTTCAGGACCGGGCGCAGCGCGTCGTGAATGCCCGCCAGGAGCGGCGCGGCCATCGCGCCGCAGGTGGAGTGGCAATGACCACAGGCCAGATGGCATGCGTCGCAGTCGGTGCCAGCCCCGGTCCGCGCAGACCCTGCCGGCGTCGCTGCAACCGGGCCGTGGCCACAGTGGGCCGATGCACCGCCGGCCCGCAACGGCGCGGGAGCCGCATCCGGCAACCCGGATGTGGCGGCGGCCGCCTTGCCTTTCGCCCACGCGCACGGCGCCGCGGCGGCCGCGCAGGCCTGGATGGGCAAGGCCATGGCCAGCAGCACCGCCAGGGAGAATCGCTTGAACCGGTTCATGCCCGCAATGCTAAGCCCCCTCCCCGTGGCGGGGCAACGGCGCGCGCGGGGCCAGCGGCGCGCGCCGGAAAACAAAAACCGCCCTCAAGTGGACGCGCTAACAGCCGATAGGGCAGAAATGGCGGATCCTTCCCCCCAACCTGTACCCACGGGCACTTCCAGGGAGGGCGTTGGCACACAGATCGGCCGATTCACGATCCTGCGCCAGCTAGGGCGCGGCTCGGAGGGCGTAGTCTATCTCGCCCGCGACCCTGAGCTGGGCCGCGACGTGGCCATCAAGACACGCAGCCCGGACCAGGCGCCCAACCGCCAGATCGCCGAACTGCTGGTCAACACCGCCCGTACCGCCAGCACGCTGAGCCATCCCAACATCGTGCCGGTGTTCGAGGCGGGCATGCACCAGGGCACGCCGTACGTGGTGTACGAATACGTGCCGGGCCCCACGCTGGCGCGGCTCCTGGCGTCGAGAGGGCCGCTGCCCTTGGCAAGGGCGGTGATCATGATGAGCCAGCTCCTGGCGGGGGTCGCCTTGATCCATTCACGCGGCCTGCTGCACGGCGACATCAAGCCCGGCAACGTTCTGGTGGGCACCGACGGCAGGGCAAGGCTGGCCGATTTCGGGCTGCTTCGTGACGCCAACGCCCAGCACGTGCGGCCCACGTCGGGCACGCTGCGCTACATGTCGCCGGAGTGCCTGGACGGCAGCCCCGTGGATTGCCGGCGCGACATCTACGCCCTGGGTCTGGTGCTCGTGGAAACACTCACCGGCAAGGCGGTGGTGCCCGACGCGCCGCGCGCCGAGGTGATAGAAGTCATCCGCAATCAGGCCCCGGCGCGGCCCTCGGAACTCAACCCGAGGGTACCGGCGATGATCGATGCCATCGCGCTGAAAGCGCTGCAGAAGGCACCGTCGGAGCGCTACGCCGATGCCGCCGAGATGAAGCGCGAACTCGACCGCATCCGCGTGCCCGTGAATAGCGAGGGCAGCGTCGAATTGCGCGAATCGGCCAACCACAGCACCGTGGAATTCCTGCTGCGGCGCATGGCCCACCAGAGCGACTTCGGCGCGCTCTCGGTGAGCCTGGCCGGAATCAATCGCATTGGTAGCGCCGGGGACGACGCCTCGATCATGCAGTTCGCCGAAATCGTGATGCGCGATTTCGCCCTGACCCAGAAGCTGCTGCGCGTGGTCAACGGGGCATCCGTCGGCGCCGGCAAAATCACCCGGGTTTCGGACGCGATCGCAGTGCTGGGGCTGGCGCAGGTGCGCGCGCTGACCGTCGGCATGGCCCTGGCCGGCGGCGCCGGCAAGTCGCCTGCGGTGGCCGCGGCGCTCACCGAGGCCTTCGTGGCCGGCGTGATCGCGCGCAACCTCGGCCGCGCGCTGCGCGTGGCCAGCGCCGAGGAGTTGTTCATCTGCGGCATGTTTACCGCCCTCGGCGACCTGCTGGCGCTCCATTACCTGCCCGAGGAGCACGCCGAAATCCTGCGCCGAATCGCGCACGAAAACACCAACGCGGTCGCCGCCGCCCGCAGCGTGCTGGGCATCGGCTTGGGCGAACTCGGCGATGCGGTCGCGCGGCACTGGCAGTTCCCAACGGAAATCGTCAACGCCCTGTCACCGCCGCCGGAGAGCGCCCTGGCGGCAGCCACCGACATCCCTGGACGGATGCAGCACTGCACCGCCTACGCCCGGGAACTGTGCGGGCTTGCCCGTGCCGCCAGCACTGACCAGCGCGAGGCCGCCTTCAACGCCCACGTGGCACGGTTCGCGCGGTCAGTGCCGGTGCGCCCCCAGGCCATACGCGAACTGCTGGCCCGCTCCGTGGAACTGGCCCGCGGCTACGCTGCCGGGGCGGGGCTCCTGGTTGCCGAGACGCCCATGCTGGCGGGCATGCGCCAGCTCGCCGGGGTCCAGCAAGACGATGATCCCGCCGTTGTTGCAGCCCCCGCTCCGCGCGCGGCAGCGGCACAGGCACCCTCGGCTACCGCGTCGGCAGCGTCACTGGCGCCTCCGCCATTGCCTTACTCCTGGCTTAGTCGCCTCTGGAGGGGGGTTAACCGCCGCACCTGAACCCACGCCAGCCGCCTCGGGAACCCGGTGGGTGCTGCCAGCCGGGCACTGACACTCGATCCCTGACGGGCGCTACCGTTCGTGGCAGGCAAGGGGATCGGTTGACACACGGGATATTCGCCACCAACGTCGCCGCATCAGCTTGACCACGGCCTTGCCATCTTCCCATCGACCCAATGCGAGGACATCGATGTCCGGGCGCAAGCCCTGGATGGTCGAAGCGGGGGAGGGTCACCTTGAGCACAAGGCACGGCAGGGCATCGCCCAACGCAGACCTGGAGCCACGGCGCGTCAGCGCAGCGGGCCCGCGAACGGCCTGCCCCGCTTCGGGCGAAGGCACGGGCGTCATGGGAGCCCTGACGCGGCTGCAGCACATGGCGGATGCCAGCCCGGGAGCGGCCCAGTTGCAGCGGCTGCAGGCGGCCGCCGACCGGGCCGCCGGCCGCCACAGCCCGCTCGAGGCCCGCCACAATGGCGCCACCCAGCCAAGCCCGCTGTCTCGGGCCCCCGCCATACTCTTCGCGGCCATGGCGGAGCGGCCGTCGCTCGCGCCCGGCGCACCCCGGCATCCCGCCCAGCGCCGCGCGGACCCCATGCAGCGCAACGGCGAGCGGGAAGAAGAACAATCTCAGCAGGGAGCAACGCCAGCCGCCGCAGCCACATCCGCCCTGGCAGCCGTAAACACGGAAGTTGAGCCGACGTGGGCGGTCCGTACGGTGACCCATCCGGGCTTTTGAAATGGCACCACGGCCACCGATGCCGCCGGCATGGTGTCAGGTGGTTTCGGCGTCGCCAACGCTGGCGTCCGGGTGGCCGAGGTTTTGGGCAAGCACACCGGGCCTGTTCCGAGCGAGGCCATCAACGATGCCATCGGAAACTCCTTCCTTCCGGGGGTAAGCGAGGCACTGAGCGTGGTGGGTCTGGTGGGGAACAGCATCCGGGCCCAAGCCGCGAGCGACCGGGCAGACGCCATGAGGCGGAACCTGCCGAGTACGTCCAGTTCTCTCCCCACACACATCATCAGGCGCGGCGCGCGTGAGCAGGATGACGAGCGTAAGGCCAGAGACACCGCCGCCGGGCTCAGCGGCGCACAGGTTGCTCTCACCACAGCAGGCTTGGGGATGGGGCCCGCAACGCCCTGGGGCGTGGCCGCACTGGCCTCAGCGACGGCACTCGCGGTGCCCAAGGCGCTGCTGTCGGCCTATCGCTTCGTGCGGAAGCGATGGACCGAGGACAACGCCTCTGTCCATGCCCAGCAACTGCTGTTCGCGGCCCAGTCGGAGGATCCCGGCGTCATCCGCATGCTGCAAGAGATGAATGTACCCATCACCGATCCTGAAGACCCCAACAAGGGGCTCGAGGACGAAGCGGTGTGGGACGAAGTGCTGGCGCGCCTGGTGGACGCCATGCCCCGTGACACCGAGCTGTATCCCGACGGCGGCTCCGGTATGCCTGGCGAGTCCGTCGACATTACAGAGCGCGTCGAGGCGGCCCTCAAGGCGAACCGGGACGACAGGGGCGCCAGGGACGACAGGTACGTCGGGATCGGGGACAACGCCCCCCACAACACCAGTGGCAATGCCACGCATATGGTCAACCCCCTCCGCCAGGACGCCGCGGCGCAACCGGTCCAGCCAAGGGAGGAAACCGGCCCCGGTACGCGGTCGAGTCCCCTCCAGCCGCCTTCAGCCATTGCATCCCATTCAACGGACATCCAGGAGTATGTGCGGTCGCAACCCCTTTCCCGCCCGGCCTCGCCACCGCTGGAGGTGGAGGAGGCCTGACCCCCTCCTTCGCCGGCTGGAACCACTGCGGACTGGGCCGTGGCTGAGGCGGCGGTCCTGGGTGCAAGGAAACGGCGCCCCTTCCCGGCTGTGCGAGGACTTGAACCCTCCCAATACCGGCCCACGATGCCTGGGCGAAGGCGCCCCGACCGGCTACTGCGCCACCCAGCCGCCGTCGCTCAGCACGTCGGTGCCCGTCATGAAGGCCGCGCCGTCGGAGCACAGGTACAGCGCCAGCGAGGCGATCTCCTCGGGCGTACCCCAGCGTTTCATGGGTGTTGCGGCCATGAGCTCGGCGTTGCGCTCGGGGTTGGCGCGCAGCGCCGCGGTGAGCTCGGTGGCGATGAAGCCCGGGCTGATGGCGTTGCAGGTGATGCCCTCCTCCACCAGCTCCTGGGCAAGGGCCTTGGTGAGCCCCAGCACGCCGTGCTTGGTGGCCGAGTAAACGCCCCGCCCGGCGGTGGATACGTGCCCCATGATGGAGGAGAGGTTGATGATCCTGCCCCAGCCATGGCCGCGCATGAGCGGCACCAGGTACTTCACCGGCAGGAAGGTGCCGGTGAGGTTGGTCTCCACCACGGCGCGCCACTCCTCGAGGGTGAAGTCCACCACGTTCTTGCGGATCGCGGTTCCGGCGCTGTTGACGAGGACGTGCACGCTCGCGAATTCACGCCGCGCGAAGTCGGCCAGGGCGATCACCGAAGCCTCCTCGCGCACGTCGCAAACGGCCGTTTCGCAGCGCGCGCCCGTGCGGCGCACGCGCTCGGCGGCCGCGGGCAGCAGCGCGGCGTCGCGGTCGGCCAGCAGCAGCGCCGCGCCGTGGGCGCCCAGGGCCTCGGCGGTGGCGAGGCCGATGCCGCGGGCACCGCCGGTGATGACGGCCACGCGGCCGTCGAGCTTGGGGGAGATGGTCATGGGTTATCCCTCAGCGTCCGGACAGCAATTCGCCGAAGGGCACCCAGCGCTTGCCGTCGAAGCGGCCGAGCTGCATCTCGCCGAAGGTGGCGAAATCGCTGGCCGTGGTGTTCACGCGGATGCCCGGGATGACCACGGGAATCTGCACATCCTTGAGGCTCGCCGCCTGCTTCATGACGTTCTCGCGGGTGAGGTCGTCACCGCAGGCCTTGAGGATCTCGGTGAGCAGCCACGCCGCCGCGTAGGCATTGACGTGGAACTGGTCGTTCGGGTCGGCGCCCTTGTTGTACTTCTGCATCCACTCGCCCCAGGCCTTCATGCCGGCCAGCTTCGAGGCCTCGGGGTCAGTGGGATCCACCAGGTACAGGGCGGTGATCAGGCCCGTGGCCTTGTCCAGCCCGGCGGGTTGCAGCACGGCGCCCACCGACGCCGACACCACCGTGAGGTAATGAGTGGGCTTCCAGCCCAGGTCGCCCACCTTGCGGATCGCCTGGGCGGCGAACTTCGGGGTGGCGAAGGTGAGCAGTACGTCCGCGCCGCTGCCGCGCAGGTCCACCACCTGCGAATCCACGGTGGGATCGCTCACCTCGTAGGACACCTCGCGCACGATCATGGACGCCTTGGCCCCCAGGCCGCTTTTCAGTCCGACGACGTAGTCCTTGCCGAAATCGTCGTTCTGGTAGAGCACGGCGATCTTCGCGTTGGGCGCGGTCTTGAGGATGTGCTGGGCGTAGATGCGCGCCTCCACCTGGTAGCTCGGGTTGAAGCCCATGGTCCAGGGGTAGTTCTTCGGATCGGCCCACTTGCTGGCGCCGGTGGCGATGAGCACGTGCGGCACCTTCCTGGCATTCACGTACTTGTGGATCGCCGAGTTGGTGGGCGTGCCCAGGCTCTGGAACAGCAACAGCACGTTCTCCTGCTCCACCAAGCGGCGCGTCTGCTCCACCGTGCGCGCCGGGTTGTAGCCGTCGTCCAGGGAGATGAAGTTGATCTTCCGCCCGTTGATGCCGCCTTGCTCGTTGACCATGTCGAAGAAGGCCTTCTGCGACTTGCCGATCACGCCGTAGGCCGAAGCAGGGCCGCTGTAGGGCATGGTCTGGCCGATGCGGATCTCGGCGTCGGACACGCCGGGGCCGTACTTCTTCTGGGCATGGGCAGGCAGCGCGGTGGCCAAGGCCGCCACCGCCAGTGCGAGGATGCGGATCATGGGAGTCCTCCTTGAGGTCGCGGCGGCGGGCAGCGCCGCTGTGCTCGGGGACTATACCGTAGGCCCGCGCCGCGCCCTGGGTGCGCGCCCTCAGGCCCCCGGCCCGGCGCCGCCGCGCGAACGGATGCGCCGCAGCACCAGCGCCCAGGCCCGCGGCAGCATCCACGCCACGCCGCCGGGCATGAGGTACACCAGCACCAGCAGGATGGCGCCGTAGATGGCCCAGGGCGCCGACTTGGAAATCTCGTCGGCCCAGTTGGGCAGGTACACGATGAACAGCGCGCCCCAGAGGGCGCCGGAGACCGTGGCCAGCCCGCCCACCGTGATGCCCACCAGAAAGCTGATGGAGAGAAATGGCAGGAAGCTGTCGGGTGCCACGAACTGCACGGCGATGGCGCCCAAGGCGCCGCCCACGCCGGTGTAGAGCGCGCTCACGCCGAAGGCGGTGGTCTTGTAGAGCGAGCCGTTGATGCCCATGGATTCCGCCGCCAGCGGATGATCGCGCAGCGCCACCAGCGCCCGCCCCACACGCCCGCGCAGCAGGTTCCAGGCCGCCAGGAACAGCAGCGCCGCCACAGCGAGGGTGAACAGGTACAGCCACTGGTCCTGGCTGAGGGGCAGGCCCGCCGGCGCATCGGGCTTCATGATGACGATGCCCTGCACCCCGCCGGTGAAATCTTCCAGCTTGCGGTACTTGAGGATCTGCGGTGTGGCCACCGCCAGCGCGAAGGTGGCGAGCGCCAGGTAGTGCCCCTGCAGGCGCAGCGCCGGCAGCCCGAAGGCGAAGCCGAAACAAAAACACACCGCACCCGCCGCCGGCAGCGTGGCCCAGTAGGGCACGCCCCAACGATCCATAAGGATGGCGGCGGTGTATGCGCCGATGGCGAAGAAGGCGCCATGGCCCAGGGAAATCTGGCCGTTGTAGCCGGTGAGGATGTTCAGGCCCAGCAGCACCACCGCGTAGATCACCGCCTGGGTGAGCTGGAAGGTGCGGTAGTCGCTCAACACGAAGGGCAGCACGCACAGCACCGCCAGCAGCAGCACCACCATTGCCGCCCGCCCGAGGGTGGGCTCCAGGGGCGCGGGCGCGATTTTCGGCAGCAGCGGCATAGGGCCTCCTAGACCCGCGTCACCACCGCGCGGCCGAACAGGCCCGCCGGCTTGAACAGCAGCACACCCAGGATCAGCACCAGCGCCACCGTGAGCTTGAGCTCGGTGCCGATCACGTAGGCGCCCATGAGGTTTTCCACCACACCCACCACGAAACCGCCCACCACCGCGCCCAGGGGGTTGTCGATGCCGCCCAGCAGCGCGGCCGCGAAGGCGTACAGCAGGATGCCCGCCATCATGTTGGGGTCCAGGTACACCACCGGCGCCACCATCATGCCGGCCACGGCGCCGATGGCCGCCGCCAGCCCCCAGCCCAGCGCCAGCATGCGGCCCACGCGGATGCCCGACAGGCGTGCCGACACGGGATTGAGCGCCGCCGCGCGCATGGCCAGCCCCAGGGGCGTGAAGCGGAAGAAGGCATACAGCAGCACCAGCACCGCCAGGGTCACCACGATGGAGCCGAATTCGTGGGGCGACATGAAGGGGTTGCGCGGCAGCAGCCCCGCGCCGAAGGGGCTGGGGAACACCTTCACCGTGTGGGTGAACACCCAGCCCGCCACGCTGTTGAAGATCACCAGCAGCGCGATGAAGGTGATCACCACCGTGAGCACCGGCGCCTTTTCCACGGGCCGGATGAGGACGCGCTCGATCAGCATGCCGGCGGCGCAACTGATGCCCAGCGTGGCGGCGAACGCCACCCAGTAGGGCAGGCCCGCCTGCAGCAGCGTCCAGGCGAGATAGGTGGAGAACATGGCCATCTCGCCCTGGGCGAAATTGATGTGGTGGGTGGACTGGTAGATCATCACCAGCGCCAGGGCGAGGCTGGCGTAGATGCCGCCGGCGGCGAGGCCCGACACCAGCTGATGCAGGAAGGCTTCCATCGCTCAGTATCCCAGGTAGGCGCCGCGCACCGTGTCGTCGTCGCGGATGCGCGCCGCCGGCCCCGAGAGCACCACGCGCCCGGTCTCCAGCAGGCAGGCCTCACCGGCCAGATCGAGGGCCAGCCGCGCGTTCTGCTCCACCACCAGAATGCTCACGCGCTCCTGCTCGTTCACGGCGCGCATGATGCGGAAGATGTCCTGCACCACCAGCGGCGCCAGCCCGAAGGAGGGCTCGTCCAGCACCAGCAGCCGCGGGCGCAGCATGAGCGCCCGGGCGATGGCCAGCATCTGCTGCTCGCCGCCCGACAGCGTGCCGGCCTGCTGGGCGCGGCGCTCGCGCAACCGCGGGAAGTAGCCGAACACGCGCTCCATGTCGCCCGCCACGGCGGCACGGTCGCGCCGCGTGATGGCGCCCACCCGCAGGTTTTCCTCGGCGGTGAGCTGCAGGAAGGTGCCGCGGCCGTCGGGCACGTGGGCCAGCCCCAGGCGCACGATGTCCTCGGTCTGGGCGCGCGAGATGTCCTGCCCGGCGAAGCGCACCGCGCCGCGGCGCCGGATCAGCCCGCACACCGCCCGCAGCAGCGTGGTCTTGCCCGCGCCGTTGGCGCCCAGCACCGCGGTGATGCCGCCCTCCTCCACGCGCACCGACACGTCATCGAGCACATCGGCGGCGCCGTAGCCGGCGTGCAGTCCCGACACTTCGAGGATGGCCGCCATGGGCTCAGCTTCCCAGGTAGGCGCGGATCACTTCCGGATCGCGCTGCACCTCGGCGGGCAGGCCATCGGCAATCTTGCGGCCGAAGTCCAGCGCCACCACCTGGTCGGACACCCGCATCACCAGGTTCATGTGGTGCTCCACCAGCAGCACGGTGAGCGCCAGGCGCTCCCGCAGCCGCACGATCAGGCCCATCAGCCCGTCCACCTCCTCGTGGTTGAGCCCGGCGGCCGGCTCGTCCAGCAGCAGCAGCCGCGGCCGCGCCACCAGCGCCCGGGCCAGCTCCACGCGCTTGCAGGTGCCGAAGGGCAGGTCCGACACGCGCCGGTGGGCCACCGGCCCCAGGTCCAGCAACTCCACGAGCTCCTCGGCGCCGCGCCGCGCCCGTGCCTCTTCGCGCCGCACCAGCGGCAGCCGCAGGGCCGCGGCCAGGAAGCCGCCGCGGGTGGTGGCGTGGCTGCCCACCAGCACGTTGTCCAGCACGCTCATGGAGCGAAACAGCGCCAGGTTCTGGAAGGTGCGCCCCACGCCCAGGCCGGCCACTCGGTGGCGCGGCACCTCGGCGAGGCTGCGGCCGTCGAACTCGATGCGGCCGCGCTCGAAGCGGTACAGCCGCGACAGGCAATTGAACAGCGTGGTCTTGCCGGCGCCGTTGGGCCCGATCAGGCCGCAGATGCGCCCCGCCTCGATATGAAAGCTCACCCCGTCCAGCGCCACGATGCCGCCGAACCTCACGGTGAGATCACTCACGCTCAACAAGGGCATGGTCTGGCGGCGGCGTTGCGAAGGGTGGGTGGCTGGAGAGGTTACCAAGGGCCGGCACGCACCGGCTGGCGCGCTGGGCACGGCGCCGAGGGATGGTGACACACGGCAAGCGCGCGGCGCAATGCGCTTCGCGTCAGCGGCTTCGTGGCGCCGCCGCCAAGTTGCGCTGTCGAGGCGCGCGCCGCCTTCGCGGCGGACGGGGACAAGTGATCCTGCCCCTCAGCGGCCAAGCCCCTGCCGCTGCGCGAGCACGGCGTCGAGACTGGGGTTGTTGGCCGCGGCGCCCGCCACGAATACGATGGGCAGGGTCCCGCTCATCACCTGATTTATCTCCGGCACCTGCGCCGCCTGGACATTGCCGAAGGACACGTCCTGGACCCGTTCCACGGGGATTCCGCGCGCCGCAAGATCCGTGGCCAGCCGGTCGGCCCGCAGGGACGCTTCCCGGGAGCAGTTGCGAGTGGCCACCACGTACACGGTAGCAGCATCGTGCCCGGTGGCCATGGGCAAGGTGCGAAATGGCGTCGAGTCCGCCGCCACGGGCCGCGTTGCCCATATCCCGTCCGCGTCCGCCCTCCGGGCGGACGACAGCCGGCTGTGGTCGAGACCCATGACCACCGCCAGGACCAGGACCCCCACGCCACCCAGCCCAAGGATGCCGAAGGCACGGCGGTACTGCCGCTCGTTGTTGCGCCGGTCGTAGTGATCCGCCAAGGCCACCAGGGCGGCAGCGGCCAGCAGCAGGTTGGCGCACAGCATCACCCAGAGACCAGCACCGCCCACCAGCACGCCAGCGCCTTTGCCGCCGACGATGGGAATCTCGCCCTTGGCCAGGCCCAGCGCACTAAAGCCGACCAAGCCCGCAGCCCAAAACAGCGCCGCGAACCGCTCCAGTGCGGACAGGTGGTTGGGGGTGTAGTCGGCGCCGTCGCGCAACCCGGTGCCCGTGGCCTGCACCGGCGGCAGCGCACGCCCCCTGGCGGCCAGCGTCGCCGCCTCGGCGAGCCGGGGGAAGCGGCGCAGCGGCCACAACCGCTTCTGGCCCGCCACACGCACCGCCGCGTTCAGCGGAATGACGTTTCGATGCACGAAGGCAACCGCCTCCACGGGCGAGAACGGACCGTGCGTTTCGCCCCGGAAGACCACCTCGAACCGGGTTGCCGGCGGCGCGGGAGCCATCATCGCCGGTGATCCCCGGGACGCACCGCGCATCGGGATGGCAGGGGAGCGCTCAACCCAACCGCCCTTCCTGCACGGCGTGGCAGGCAACCACCCGGCCCCGCCCATCGACCCACAGGGCCGGCGGCTCCGCGCGGCAGCGGGCATCGGCCCACGGGCAGCGCGGGTGGAAGGCACAGCCGGCGGGCGGGTCGATAGGGTTGGGCACTTCGCCGCCCACGGGCGTGCGGGCGCGGCCGGTCATGGCCAGGTCGGGCACGGCGTCGAGCAGCAGGCGCGTGTACGGGTGCGCGGGCCGCGA
The DNA here is from genome assembly GCA_020248405.1 of Rhodocyclaceae bacterium. GTDB lineage: Bacteria > Pseudomonadota > Gammaproteobacteria > Burkholderiales. The sequence goes on from JADCHQ010000006.1 coordinate 311,764, forward strand.
CAGCACGGCGTCGCGCGGGCCGAACTCCACGATGCGGCCCAGGTACATGACGCCGATGTCGTCGGCCACATATTCCACCACCGCCAGGTTGTGGGATATGAAAAGGCAGGTGAGCCCGAGGCGCGTTTGCAGATCCGCCAGCAGGTTGAGCACCTGGGCCTGCACGGAGACATCCAGCGCCGAGGTGGGTTCGTCGCACACCAGGAACTGCGGCGCGGACGACAGCGCCCGGGCGATGGAGATGCGCTGGCGCTGTCCGCCGGAGAACTGGTGTGGATACTTGCGCGCATCGTCCGGGTGCAGGCCCACCTGTTGGAGCAATTCCGCCACCAGTGCCTGGCACTGTGCGCGGCCCCGCACCACCGCCTGCACACGCGCCGGCTCGGCCACGATGTCTCCCACCCGCCAGCGCGGATTGAGGCTCGCGTAGGGGTCCTGAAAAATCATCTGCATGCGCCGGCGAACCGCGGCGCCGGCCGCGCCGCGGGCGGCGGTCACGTCCACGCCGTCAAAGAGCACGCGCCCGCGAGAGGGCCGGTACAGACCCGTCACCAGCCGCGCCACGGTGGACTTGCCGCAACCCGATTCGCCCACCAGGGCCAGGGTACGGCCACGGGGGATGGCGAAGCTGGCCTGGTCCACGGCCCGCAGGCGGCGGCGGGGCTCGCGACCGATCAGGCGCTCGAGCCAGGGGGAGGACACGTCGAAGTAGCGGGCGAGGTCCTCGGCCACCACCAGCGGGGGCGCGGCTGAATCGGCAGGGCTCACGGCGGCACGCTCCCGAGCGCCTGGATGGCGCCATCACGGGCGTGCCCCTCGCCGGCCCGCGCCGTCATCTCAGCCGGCGCGATCGCCAGCCAGCAGGCCACCTGCGAGGCGGCGTCGGCCACGGCGGGTGGCCGTTCCTCCCGGCAGCGTTGCATCGCCTTCGGGCAACGGGGATGGAAGGCACATCCCGGCGGCAGCGCACCGGGACGCGGCATGGCGCCGTCGATCTGCGCCAGCCGCGCACCCACGGCGCCCAGGCGCGGAATGGAGGCCATCAGCCCGGCGGTGTAGGGGTGGCGCGGTGCGTGCAGCACCTGGCGCACCGCGCCGCTTTCCACCACCCGCCCGGCATAGAGCACGGCTACCCGGTCGGCGGTCTCGGCGATCACGCCCATGTCGTGGGTCACCAGCATCACGGCGGTGCCGTGGGCGCGGGTGATGCGCTTGAGCAGCGCGATGATCTGGGCCTGGGTGGACACGTCCAGGGCGGTGGTGGGCTCATCGGCGATCACCAGCCGCGGTTCGGCGCACAAGGCCAGGGCGATCACCACCCGCTGGCGCAAGCCCCCGGAGAGTTGGTGCGGGTACTGATCCATGCGCCGCTCGGGCGCCGGCACGCCGGTCTCGGCCAACAGCGCCACCGCGCGGGCGCGCGCTTCGGCGCGCGACGCCGGCAGGTGGGCACGGATGGTCTCCTCGAGCTGGTCACCCACGGTGAACAGCGGGTCGAGCGCCGTGAGCGGATCCTGGAAGATGGCCCCCATGTGGCGCCCGCGCAGGCGCCGCAACCGCGCCGGCGGCAGGTGGTCGATGCGCTCCCCGCCCAGCCAGATTTCACCCGCGCCGATGCGCGCCGGCGGCTCCAGCAGGCCCAGCACCGCGGTGCCGGTGAGCGACTTGCCCGCCCCGGACTCACCCACCACGCCCAGCACCTCGCCCTCGCCGATGGTGAGCGAGAGATCCTCCACCGCCCGCACCACGCCGCGCCGGGTGGCGAACTCCACCGTCAGGCAGCGTACCTCAAGCACGGCCGCGGTCACCGGCCTGCCCTGCGCGGTGATCGCTCGCGACGCGACGCCCGGGGGCGGCCCGGGGCGCTCATGCCAGCCTCGGGTTGAGCGCATCGCGCAGCCAGTCGCCCAGCAGATTCACCGACAGCACCAGCGCCACCAGGGCCAGGCCGGGAAACAGGGTGATCCACCACTCGCCCGAGAACAGGAAGTCGTTCCCGATGCGGATCAGCGTACCCAGGGAAGGCGTGGTGGCCGGCATGCCCACGCCCAGGAAGGACAGGGTGGCCTCGGTGGTGATGGCGGTGGCCAGGTGGATGGTGGCAATCACCAGCACCGGGCCGGTGACGTTGGGCAGGATGTGGCGCAGCACGATGGCGGCCGGATGGCGGCCGATCAGGCGCGCGGCCTGCACGTATTCCTTGCGCGCCTCCACCAGCGTGGAGCCGCGCACGGTGCGCGCGTACTGCACCCAGCCAGACAGGGCGATGGACAGCACGATCACCCAGAAGGCGGCCGCGCCATGGGCAAGCTCGGGCAGGGCGATGCGCGCCACCCCATCCACCAGCAGCGCCACCAGGATGGCGGGAAAGGAAAGCTGCACATCGGCCACGCGCATGACGAAGGCGTCCACGGCGCCGCCCGCATAGCCCGCCAGCAGCCCCAGCGCCACGCCCGCCAGGGCCGACAGCAGCACCGAGGCCACGCCCACCGCCACAGAGATGCGCGCGCCATACAGGATGCCCGACAGCACGTCGCGCCCCTGGTCATCGGTGCCCAGGAGAAAGCGCCAGCGGCCCTCGGCCAGCCACGCGGGCGGCGCCAGCGCGTCCATCAGGTCGAGGGCGGCAAGGTCGAAGGGATCGTGGGGCGCGATCCACGGCGCCAGCAACGCGCCCCCCACGCACAGCAGCGCCACGGCCGCCGCGGCCACGGTGACGGGCGAGCGCCGGAACGACCAGGCGAGGTCGGAATCCAGCCAGGCGGCAACCCGGCTCACGGCGCGGCGCAGCCTGTGCCCATCACTTCACCGTAGCCCAACGAAAATAGTTGAAGTTGTTGGCCAGCTGCACCATGTCCACATTCTTTTTCATGCCCCAGGTGAGCGGTTGCTGGTGCAGCGGGATGTAGGCCACGTCTTCCTGCGTCAGGCGGAAGGCCTCGGCGATGAGGCCGCTGCGCTTGCCCATGTCGGCCTCGGCGGCGATCTGGCGGGTGAGCTGGTCGATACGGGTATTCGAGTAAGCGCCCAGGTTGAACTGTCCCTGTCCCGCCTCGCCGGGCGTGGCCACCAGCGCGAACAGCGCGTTGTGGGCGTCCTGGCTGGCGGGCACCCAGCCAAACAGGTAGAAGGCCGTGTCGCGCCGCAGGACCCGGGGGAACCACAGCGTCTTGGTCTCCGCCGCGAGGTTGATGCGCACACCCACCTTGGCCAGCATGGAAGCGATGGCCTGGCAGATCTCGGCATCGTTCACGTAACGGTCGTTGGGGCAGTTCATGGCCACTTCGAACCCGCCCGGATAACCGGCCTCGGCCAACAGCGCCCTGGCCGCCTCAGGGTCGAAGGGCAGGCGCCGGTTCAGCTCGGCGCTGAACCCCTGCACCTCGGGGGCGATCAGCAACCCCGTGGGCCGCGAGGCGCCGCGCATGATGCGCGCACGGATCGCCTCCACGTCGATGGCCTGGTAGAAGGCCTGGCGCACGCGGCGGTCCTTGAAGGGGTTCTTGCCCTTCACGTTCGAGCCCAGCAGCTCGTCGCGCTTCTGGTCCATGCCCAGGAAGATGGTGCGGATCTCGCCGCCCTGCGCCACCTTCAGCGCGGCGTTGCCCTGCAGCCGCGGCACGTCCTGCAGCGGCACGGGCTGCATCATGTCGATCTCGCCCGACAGCAGCGCGGCCACGCGCGTGGCGTCATTGGAGATGGGCGTGAACACCACCTCGGTGAGGTTGTGCTCGGGCTTGCCCCACCACTCGGGGTTGGGCTGGAGCACGGTGCGCACGCCCGGCTCGCGCGACTTAAGTCGGAACGGCCCGGTGCCGTTGGCGCGGGTGCTGGCGAAGTTTTCCGTGCCCTTGCGCACGTCCACCGGCCGCACGGCATTGTTCTTCTCGCACCACTGCTTCGAAAGGATGTACCAGACGCTGATGGCCTGGGGCAGGATGGGATAGGGCTCGTGCGTGACGATGTCGATGGCGTGGCTGTCCACCTTGCGGATTTCCTTGATGGGCGCCACGTAGGTCTTCACATCCGAGCCCTCGCCGCGGGCGCGCTCCAGGGAAAAGATCACGTCGTCGGCCGTGAAGGGCGTGCCATCGTGGAACTTCACGCCGCGGCGCAGGTTGAAGCGCCACACCGTGGGCGCTGTCTGCTTCCAGTCGGTGGCCAGCTCGGCCGTGGTTTCGAGCTTCCTGCCCCTGCCCGTCAGACCCTCGTAGACGTTGCCCATGAAGCTCAGCAGCAGCGCCTCGTTGATCATGTAGGGGTCCATGGACATCACATCGCCCTGATCGGCCACGCGCAGGGTGTTGGCGCGGGCGTGGAACGGGGCGCCCGCCGCGAGCAGCAGCAACGCAGCGAGGGCAAGGGCACGCACGGGTGCAGTCATCAGCAATCTCCTTGGCGCGGAAGACCCGCGGGGCGCACGGCGCCGGCGCCGGTTCCCGGCGGAAAGACCGCGGCGAAGTGTACCGGGACGCGCAGCCCTTTCGCCAAGGCGACGGCGGCAAGCCCGGGCCGGCGCCTCAGGCGGGCGCGCCCTCGCGCACCTGCGCCATCCACCCATCGATCCACTGCGCGGCCACTTCCTCGGGCATGGTGCCCTGGCTGGCGTCGTGCAGCAGCGGCTCGCCGATGCGGCAGGCGCCCAGTTCGGTGAGCAGCGCGTCGAAACGCTTGCCGCCGAAGCAGAAGGTGTCGGCGTAGGTACGGTCGCCCAGGGCGATCAGCCCGTAGCGCACACGGGAGAGATCCGGCCGCGTGGCGGCGAGCGAATCGAACAGCGCCCTGGCGTTGTCGGGCACATCGCCCTGGCCGTAGGTGGAGGTGCACAGCAGGAACACCCCGCCGGGGGCGAACACCGCGGCATCGAGCCCGTCCATGAGCTTCATCACGGGGCGCACCTGGCCATCGTCGAGGCGCAGTTCCAGTTCCTGGGCCACGGATTGGGCGGTGCCTGTCATGGTGCCGACGAGCAGGATGAGATTCATGGCGGATGAAACCGGCGCACGGCCAGCCTTGCTGCGGAGGAAAGTCATGAATTATATTGCACGCTCCTTTTGCCACAAGCACGATAGAGCATGCCGTCCGCCCAACCCGCCCCCACGGCCGCGCCGCGCGCGCCCGCCGCGCCATCGCCCGCCGCCAAGGCAGCCGATGCGCCGCTGCTGCGCACCCTCGCGGAACGGGTGCGCGAGGCCCGTGCCCGGCGCGGCATGACGCGGCGCATCCTGGCGCGTGACTCCGGCGTGTCCGAGCGCTATCTCGCGCAGCTCGAGTCCGGTCAGGGCAATGCTTCGGTGCTGGTGCTCGAGCAGGTGGCCCAGGCCCTCGGGCTGCCAGTGGCGGAACTGCTGCGCGAGCCGTCACCACGCGCCGCCGAGCTGGCGCTGATCACGCAATTTCTCTCGCGCCTGCCGGCCCATCGCCTGGCGGAGGTGCGCGCCCAGTTGCAGCGCGAGCACGGCGCGGACGGGGCGCAGCGCCGCCTCCGCGTCGCGCTGGTGGGCCTGCGCGGCGCGGGCAAGTCCACCCTCGGCGCCCGGCTGGCGCGGGCCCGGCGGGTGCCCTTCATCGAGCTTGACCGCGAGGTGGAGCGCGAAGCAGGCACGGGCCTTTCGGAAGTGTTCCTGCTCTATGGCCAGACGGGCTACCGGCGCCTGGAGCGTCGCGCGCTCGAGACCGTGCTCGACACCCACGGCGCCTGCGTCATCGCCACCGGCGGCAGCATCGTCTCCGAGCCCGCCACCTACGAGCGCCTGCTCTCGGCCTGCTTCACCGTGTGGTTGCGCGCCGCGCCCGAAGAGCACATGGCCCGGGTGGTGGCCCAGGGCGACACACGCCCCATGGCCGGCAACACCGAAGCCATGGAAGACCTGAAACGCATCCTCGACAACCGCGCCGCCCTCTATGGCCAGGCCGACGCCACCGTGGACACGGCCGGCCGCACGCCCCGCCAGAGCCTGCGCGATCTGGCCGGCGCCGTGGGCGCCTGACTCCCGGAGAAGTTCATGAACCACGCGCTCCAACCCGCGGCCGCCCAGACCGTGGACTTCGACACCGAACCCTCGCGCTACGCCCACTGGAAGCTCGCGGTGGACGGCGAGGTGGCCACCCTGTCCATGGACGTGAACGAGGAGCGCGGCCTGCGGCCCGGCTACCGCCTCAAGCTCAACTCCTACGACCTGGGCGTGGACATCGAACTGCGCGATGCGCTAGACCGCATCCGCTTCGAGCACCCCGCCGTGAAGGTGGTGGTGCTCACCAGCGCCCGCGAGCGCATGTTCTGTTCCGGCGCCAACATCTACATGCTCGGGCAGTCGAGCCACGCCTGGAAGGTGAACTTCTGCAAGTTCACCAACGAAACGCGCAACGGCATGGAGGACTCAAGCCGCCACGATGGCCTGCGTTTCCTCGCGGCGGTGAACGGCACCGTGGCCGGCGGCGGCTACGAGCTGGCGCTGGCCTGCGACGAGATCCTCATGATCGACGACCGCTCCAGCACCGTGAGCCTGCCCGAGGTGCCGCTGCTGGGCGTGCTGCCGGGCACGGGCGGCCTCACCCGGCTCACCGACAAGCGCGGCGTGCGGCGCGACCTGGCCGACTTCTTCTGCACCACGGCCGAGGGCGTGCGCGCCGGCCGCGCCCGGCAGTGGAAACTGGTGGACCATGTGGCGCGCCCGCAGCAGTTCGCCGACGCGGTGGCCGCGCGGGTGGCGGCGCTGCACGCCACCAGCACCCGCCCCGGCCTGGGCGCCCGCGGCATCACCCTCGAGCCCCTGGAGCGCGCCGAGCACGCGTCGGGGTTCCGCTACCGGCACGTGGAAGTGGCCGTGGACCGGGCCGCGCGCACCGCCACGCTCACCGTGCATGCGCCAACCGGGCCGCAGCCTGGCTCGCTGCCGGCCATCCTGGAGGCTGGCTGCCGGTGGTATCCGCTGGCGCTCGCCCGCGAGCTGGACGACGCCATCCTGCGGCTGCGCAGCAACGAACCCGACGTGGGCCTGTGGCTGCTGGAAACCCGCGGCGATGCCCGGGCGGTGCTCGCCATGGACGACTTCCTGGAGGCTCACGCCCATCACTGGCTGGTGCGCGAAACCGTGGGCTGGCTGCGCCGCGCCCTGGCGCGCCTGGATGTGTCCTCGCGCTCGCTCTACGCCATCCTGGGGGAGGGCTCCTGCTTCGCGGGCACGCTGGCGGAACTGGCGCTGGGCGCGGATCGCAGCTTCATGCTGGCGCTGCCCGCGGACGATGCGGCCGCGCCGCGCCTGACCCTGTCGCGCGCCAACTTCGGCCGCTACCCCATGGCCAACGGCCTGTCGCGCATCGCCAACCGCTTCATGGGCGATGCCGCCGCCGTGGCCGCCGCCGAGGCGGTGGCCGGCGATGCCCTGCCCGCCACCGTGGCCGAGGAGCTTGGCCTGGTCACCTTCGCGCCCGACGACATCGACTGGGCCGACGAGGTTCGCCTCGCCATCGAGGAGCGCGCCAGTCTGTCGCCCGACGCCCTCACCGGCATGGAAGCGAGCCTGCGCTTCGGCGCCCCTGAGACCCAGGACACGCGCATCTTCGGGCGCCTGTCGGCCTGGCAGAACTGGGTCTTCCACCGCCCCAACGCCACCGGCGAGCAGGGCGCCCTCAAAGTATTCGGAACCGGCAGCCGGGCGAAATTCGACTGGCAGCGTGTCTAGGAAAGGCAGCCCATGAGCATCAACTACTCCGAGAAGATCCCCAACAACGTCAACCTGGCCAACGACCGGGCGCTGCAGCGCGCGCTGGAGCACTGGCAGCCGCACTTCCTCGACTGGTGGCGAGAGATGGGCCCGCACCACTTCGCGCAGGCCGATGTCTATCTGCGCACTGCCGTGGGGGTGGATGCCCAGGGCTGGGCCAGCTACGGGGCGGTGAAGATGCCCGACTACCGCTGGGGCATCTTCCTGGCCGACCCCGTCGCCGGGCGCACCATCGGCTTCGGCGACCACGCCGGACAGCCGGTGTGGCAGCAGGTGCCCGGGGAATTCCGCTCGCAATTCCGGCGCCTCATCGTCACCCAGGGCGACACCGAGCCCGCCTCGGTGGAGCAGCAGCACCTCCTGGGCCACACCTGCCCGTCGCTCTACGACCTGCGCAATCTCTTCCAGGTCAACGTGGAGGAGGGCCGGCACCTGTGGGCCATGGTGTATCTGCTGCACGCCTACTTCGGGCGCGACGGCCGCGAGGAGGCCGAGGAGCTGCTCGCCCGCCATTCGGGCGACACCGACAAGCCGCGCATCCTGGGCACCTTCAACGAGCCCATCAGCGACTGGCTGTCGTTTTTCATGTTCACCTACTTCACCGACCGCGACGGCAAGTTCCAGCTCAAGAGCCTGGCCGAGTCCGCCTTCGACCCGCTGGCGCGCACCTGCCGCTTCATGCTCACCGAGGAGGCGCACCACATGTTCGTGGGCGAGACCGGCGTGGGCCGGGTGGTGAAGCGCACCCTCGAAGTGATGAAGGAACTGGGCAGCGACGATCCGGCCGCCATCCGCGCCGCAGGCGCCATCGACCTGCCCACCATCCAGCGCTACCTCAACTTCTGGTTCACCTCCTCCCTGGACCTGTTCGGCTCGGAGGTGTCGTCCAACGCCGCCTCCAGCTTCGCCAACGGCATCAAGGGCCGCCCCGACGAATCCCAGTACGAAGACCACGACTGCCGCACCGCCAGCTTCTCGCTGGACACGCCCCAGGGCCGCGAGGACGTGCCGCTGCGCAACGCCATGAACCAGGTGATGCGCGAGTCCTACATCAAGGATTGCGAGATCGGCATAAAGCGCTGGAACCTGGCCATTCAGCGCGCCGGCCACGAGGCCCTGCGCTTGACCCTTCCCAGCCCGCGTTTTCACCGCTCCATCGGGGTGTGGGCCGGGCTGAGCGTGGACCCGTCGGGCAACGCCATGGAGCCCGCCGAGCATGCCCGCAGCCTTCCCCGGTGGCTGCCCTCGGAAGCCGACCGCGCCTTCGTGCACAGCCTCATGCGACGGGTCACCGAGCCGGGCAAGATGGCCGCCTGGATCGCCCCGCCCGACCGGGGGATCAACAACCTGCCGGTGGAGTACGAGTACGTGAGGCTTCAGTAGAAAGAACTGGCGATGCGCCCCCGAAAGTGGGTGCGCCCGCCCTCAACCCTTCCCCTCCGCCCGCCGCATGGCCTCGATGGCCTCGCCAAAGGCGCTCGAGCCGGGCAGGTTCGAGCCGCCATCCACGCCCAGCACCGTTCCGGTGATGTAGGCCGCCAGCGGCGAGGCCAGGAATACGGCGGCCTGGCCGATCTCGTCGGCGGTGCCGTAGCGCCCCAGAGGGATGGCCGCCGCCTGGCGCGCCTCGAACTCGCTGCCGCCCAGGCGGCGCATGCCCTCGGTGCCGGCAATGGGTCCGGGCACGATGCTGTTGGCACGGATGCCGTACTTGCCCCATTCCAGCGCCAGGTTGCGCATCATCATGTCGATGCCCGCCTTGGCCGCGCCCACGTGCACCTGGTAGGGATAGGGCACGTAGGCCATGCCCGCGGAGATGAACAGCACGCAGCCGCGCGTCTGCTTCAGTTGCGGGAAGGCCGCCCGGGTGGCGTTGAAGGCACCCAGCAGGTCGATGTCCACCACGGTCTTGAAGCCGTTGGCGGAGAGCTCCTCCGCCGGCACGGGAAAGTTGCCAGCGGCGCCGCACACCAGCACGCCGATGGGGCCCAGGGCCGCGGCAGCGTTGCCCATCACCGCTTCGAGGCGCGCGTGGTCGCGCACGTCGGCGGCTTCGGCGTGCACCCGGGCGCCCAGGGTGCGCAGTTGTTCCGCGGCTGCATCCAGCCGCTCCTGGCGGCGGCCGCAGATGGCCACCGACGCACCCAGCGCGGCGAAGTTGCAGGCGATGCCCAGGTTGATGCCCGAGCCGCCGCCGGTGACGAACACGGTGGTGCCTTCGAACAGGCGCCGGGGAAAGAACTCTTGCACGAGCATGGCGGATCCTCGGGTGAATGACGCGATCAGGCCGCGGCGGGCCGGGGCTTCGGGGCGAAGATGCGCCGCAGGGTGTCGCGCAGCGAGCGCACCTCGGCGCCCTCCAGCAGGCCGTGCTGGCGCAGCGCGGCGTGCAGCCGCGGCAGGTTGCACTGCGGCACGGCGGGATACAGGTGGTGCTCCACGTGGTAGTTCACGTGGTGCGGAAACAGGAAAAAGCGCGCCAGCGGGCCGACCAGGGTGGTGCGTGCCGCCGTGAGCGGCGAGGACAGGTCCGTCACCGCACCGTGCTCGCAGATGGCGCGCAGCCGCAGGATGGCCTGCAGCACGGTGACCTGGGGCACCACCCAGAGCACCACGTAGTGCCAGCCCCAGCCCGTGGCAAAGGCGGCCACCGGCGCGGCCACGTGGAAGGCGAGCACGCTCCAGCGGTCGCGCCGCGCGGCGCGCCGCAGCGCCGGGCTGGTGTCGCCCAGCGGCCGGCCCGCCCTGCCCGTGTGGGCGTTGGCGGCGGGCGCGCCGAAGAAGTAGGCGTAGGTCTTCCACGCCGTGAGCCCGGCCAGGTCGCGCGCCAGTTTGCGCAGCAGATAGCCGTACCCGCGGGGGTAGCCGGCGTGCAGGGCCATGTCGGGGTCTTCGGGACCGTAGAGATGGTTGTGGTGCAGCCGGTGCGTGACCCGGTAGGTGCACAGGGACAACCCGGGCAGCGTGGCGCACACGCGGCCCGCCAGGTCATTGAGGCGGTGCGACTCGTACAGGCGATAGTGAGCGGCCTCGTGGGCCAGCACGAACAGCGCGTGCGCCAGGGGGGCCATCAGCACGATGGCCAGCAGCGCCGCCCACCACGACCAGAAAGCGATGGCCAGGGCCGCCACGGCCGCCAGCAAACCGAAGGTGCGCAGCAACGCCCAGGTGGAGGCCCGGGCGTTCACGCGGGTGAGGGGCGCGAGCACCGCGGGCGGCAGCCGCCGGCGCGCGTGTTCGCGAAACTCCTCGCCGCTGCCGGCCGCCGCCGATGCCATGCCAAGCCCCCGTGGAAAACGCCGGGCGCCGGTGGCGCCTGCCGAGCGTGGCATCGTGCAGAAATTCGGGCGGCTGGGCAACGGCGGCCCGGGCTGTGAGTCTCGGTCGTGCGCTGCAAGGCGCGGAATCCCCCGACCAGATGGCCTGAGCGCGTGAGCATCTTCATCAGCCGCGCGACGATCTGCTCGAGCAGGCCCGCGAGCTCAGCGCCGCTGGGGGCTCGCGCCGCATCGAAGACGGGTTCGCCCTCGGTGCGCCGAACCACCCCGTCGAGCACCAGGCAGTGCAGGTGGATATTGAGGTTCGCCGCCGAGCCTAATCGCTAAATGAGCGTGACGCTGCCCGCGTAGGCGGCGGTGTGCTTCAGTCCCGACTGGCTGAGAAGAAACCCTGTGATGACCCGGTGCACGATCCCCAGCACCGGTGTGAGCAACTCGGGATGGGCAGCGAGCAGAATCCGTGCCGAAGCCGCCCTATTCTTGCTGCCTCAAGGGGGGATTCTGCGTCTTGCGGAGCACGGTTGCCTGTTCGAGGCACGGGGAATACAGTGCCGGCTTGCGGCAAAGGTCGTTTGAGATTCCTATTCGCGACGGGAAGTGGGGCGCCTAAATCTGTTGGATGTGCGGTGGTTGATTCGGGAGACTCAACCGACGATGGAAGAGGGACCCTGCCCACTTCCGCCAGATGAAGAACTCGCGCGCGTCGGGTTCGCCGCGGTTCAAGAGCTCGACCATACCCAGCGGCGAGCCAAAGCCTTAACCCGGCACGCTTGATCGATCAAATGGTTAAGTTCACCCCGTAACGCGCTACCCCTTGAGACGGCCTACTCTTGAGCTTCGCACGCGACAGATGCGACGCGCGGCCAGCGTGCAGCGGATCAAGGCGAAGCAATCGCGGCGCCGAAGCCATTCCCAGCGACTTCGCGCAAACGAAAGTGTTCTGCTTGCTCCCGGCGCCTTCTCGCTTGACAAGGCAAAGAGTCGGCGCGCGCTCGCTGTGTTCCTTCAGTTGCTACGCATCGCACTGGCTCGTCAGACAGGACCTGTCCGGATCGACATGTCTTGCACCCAGCGATTTCGCGCCCCAGCGCTGCTGTTGTTCGTGGCCGAACTGGATCGCCTCGTTCGTGCGACCAAGGCCCATTCCCGCGTTCGGATTGATCCCCCGCGAAACCAGAAGGCGCTCGCAGTGCTTGACCAACTCGGCGTGCTTCGCCGCTATCGATGTGTCCGGCGGCGAAAGTTCTACGCCGAAGACGTCGTGTTCTGGCGATACGCCACTGGAAGTGATGTTGACGGCCGAAAGTTCGAGGACATCCTCGGAGAGCATGAAGCGAAACTGACGACCAAGTCGATGGAAGGCCTGTTTAAGGGTCTCTCAGAAGCCATGACCAATTGTCATCATCATGCCTACACGGGAACTCGCAATGACGGGCTGGCGCTCAGTGTCGCCGAGCGAAGATGGTGGATGTTTTCGCAGGCACGCGATGGCGCACTTGAGGTGGTCTTCTGCGACCTAGGTGTGGGAATACCAGAAACTCTTCCCGCCAACCGCCCGGCCTGGCGAACTAGGCTGGAAAGCTTTTTCGGACAATGCGCTGATCAGGAAGCCATCTGGGAAGCCACTAATGTCGCCACCACATCGACCGATGAACGCCACAGGGGGAAGGGACTCCCAGAGATCGTTTCACTTGTACGCATCATTCCGGGGGCCGTAGTGTCTATTCGCAGCAACCGGGGTAGCATCGTCCTAAGCACGGGACGGGGGTCTGGCATGACCACCCGAGAGTCGATTTTCGGCACCCTAATAAGTTGGCGAATTCCAATGACAACCCCTCCCGAGGAGGGAAACACATGGGCAAATCGTTGAGCGCAGGCAGTTTTTCGGCGCAGGACAAGTTGGTGATCAACTTGGCCCTTGATTTCTCGCGCCACCCCGCTGGCAGGTTTCTGACCGATGGCCCGTTTAGTGGCCAACGATTCCGCGAGGAGTTTCTCGTTCCCGCTCTCAAGAAGGCTCGTACGGTTGTTATTCGGCTGGACGGCGCGCGCGGGTACGGGAGTTCGTTTCTTGAGGAGGCGTTTGGGGGGCTAGTGCGGGAGGAACAGATGACGGTAGAAGACGTTCTTGCCAGAGTGCGTTTCGAGTCCAGCGATCCATCCGTGCTCCTGGAGATCACCGAGTACATCAAGGACGCTTCGCCCAAAAAGTCGCAAGCGACTGCCTGACGCTGCTCGCGCTCAAGATACCGCAATGGACTGGAGCAGTTGGGGACAGGTGGTGACGTGGTGCCTCGTTCTAGCCGGCTGGGTGATAGTCAACTACCAGAACAATCAGCGCGAGAGGCGGAAAGAGCAGCGCGCATCAATAGACTCAATCAAGAAGCAGCTGGCCGACTTGGAAGAAGGCGCCGTCTCGTTTCACACGTCGAAGGAGTTCGACCACGCAACGCGGCGTCGACTTCAGTACCAAATTCATCGATTGTCCGATGCCTGCCAACGCCTCCAGCTATGCGAGCCCCAAACGACCGTCAAGCCGATTGCTGCTCTTCGGCAGGCGATCACACTCAACAACGCTGATCCAACGACGTTCGTTCCGCAGGAACCTACCAGCCCGCTGCTTGACGATATCTATGCAGCGGGAGACGACGTTATTGATGCCGTCGAAGGCAGGTTCATTGCCGAATATGGTTCGGTGGGGCAGTCGTGGCGCCATAAGCTGCTCCAGAAGCTGTGAGGGAACACTTTCGCTAACTGCCCTGTTCCTGGTCGATTCAGAACGCGTACTTGACCCCCGGTGGAGCCGGGTGACGATCGGCATAAGGCCGTCGTTCTGCTGGCTCGCGACGTAACGGAGCTTCCCACTGCTGCGCGGGGAATCCGTGACGGAGTGACTTACCCCAAGCCCAGCTTCAGCGCGCTGTCGCTCTCTTCCACGCTGAAGCTTCCCGATCCGAGTTTGGCATCCCCTTTCCCACCTCCGCCCGACCAAGAACCCGCGCGCATCGCGCGCGTTGTTCTGGAACACCTTGAGCACTTCCGCCGGCAAGCAAACGCGATTGCGGACCCTCGATCATTGGAGGGGCCGATGTCCCAAATGGATTGGGTGGGCAGAATCGAGCAACGCCGATCGTCGTTCGGGGCATGGCGCATGGCAGATCCGCTAGTCCCTAGGGCGGAAGATGAGCTTCAGTTCCCGTATCTGGTCGAATACCGTCACGTCGTCCGGTACAGGCAGCGGCTGCGCGAAGTCGATGGCGCGTTCCACGGCCCGGTCATAGGCGCGTACGCCGCTGGAACGGACCATCCGGACGCTCGCAACAGCCCCATTCCGAAGTAGCGTCACTTCAAACTCAGCCTGCGGATTTCCCTCGATACCTGGCGGGATCACCAACTTATCCCGAATGGCATTCCGGATCAGGGCCGTGTATTCGTTAATCGCCTTCCGTCTGACTGAAGCGGCTTCAGCCGATGCGCGCCGAGCTGTCTCCGCGCGCTCGCGGGCTTCGCGTAACTCGTCAGCGGCGCGTTGCTGCGCGATCACCGCCTGGCGTTGTTCTTCACGCCGTCGCGCTTCCTCTGCTCGTCGCGCGTCCTCTGCATAGCCGGGATCCGGTTCCTTGGGGTACTCCTTGAAGGGGATCGCGAAGGTGACAACTTCAGGGCTTTGGGGAGGCTCGGGAGGTGCATTGAGGCTTGCATCGCCCGCGACAGGGGGCAAGCCCACCTCAACCGTCGTCGAGCCTTGGGATGTGCGAATGACTACGAAAACGACCGCAGGGTAGGCGCGTAGCTCGTCGACGGACGCTTGAGAGCCGAGCACTGCTTTTAGCACTGCATCGTCATACGAGAAGTCTCCGCTGGACTCGACAAGACGCCATGTCAAGGGATCTGGAACGCCGGTGCTACTGAACTCAATGCGAAGAACCGTACGTCGGTCCCTTTGAGAGGCATACCTTGCCGGTGGCGCGCGGAATCGGCGTGCGATGCCTTCCGAGAACGTTTCAATAGAACTCGAGGGTGATGTCAATGGGCTTTCGCCAGGGGAAGTTCTGGAAGGCGCCTGGCGAGAACTCTCTCCGTCGCGCGATATGTCGCTCCTGGACTTTGGGGATCTCTGTTGTTCACCTGCACGAAGCGCCGCTTCGCGCTCGGCCAACTCCTTCTGGCGCCTCGCGTACTCTTCCTCCTGCCGACGTCGTTCCTCGCGCATTTGCGCCTCGCGCTCTGCGAGCGCCCGCTCTCTCTCCGTTTGCTCGCGACGAATGGCCTCTATGCGTCGTTTCTCCTCCTCGATTGCTGCCTTGTCAGTCGCCTGTGGCGCAACTTGCTGGGGCGCGACAGGAAGGCCGCGTCTTGCCTGGAGCTCCATTACCAACGTAGCGGTTAAGGCGAAGTTCAGGTTTTGGCTCTCGCGGATGAGGAAGGTGGTGATGCCGACAAGTCTTGCTTGTTCGTCAAACAACCCGCCGCCGCTTGAACCGGGCGAGATAGCTGCATCGGTCTGGACAAGTGTGAGTTCATCACTGATGGTGCGGATTGCGGAAACAATCCCGCTGCTCATGGTCAACTCAAGCCCCCGAGGAGCCCCGATTGCGTAGACTCTTTGCCCGACCGCGAGTGAGTGGTGATGTACAGCTCCCGAGATTGGGACATGGAAGGGCTTTCCCGGCCGAAACCGTAAGGCGCACAGATCTGTCGAGGGATTCTCGTCGACCAAGACGGCTCGGATGCGCTTGCCCTCACGAGCAACGAAGAACGCGTCTCCTTTCTCAACTACGTGACAGTTCGTGACTGCCTCGCTCGGCCCGATAATCACCCCGCTCCCGCTGCCGATCTCTTCACCGTCTTTCTCCACTTCTACAACGACAACCGATTGGCTTGCTCGGGCGAACACCTGCTCGGGCGAAAGCGCCCACGCTTGCCCGTCGAGCATGAGTATCAGGAAGCAATACTTTGCGCAGCGCACAATCTGTGGAACTTAAGGTGAAAGAGTCAAAGCCTACGCGAGCGAGCCCTTCTGCTGCAATGCGGCTCTGGGAACGGTGAAGGTCAAGAGCATCCGCTCTTGGAACCGCACGAGGATCTGGTAGGCCGTTCGTGGAGCAAGGCTGGCGTTGAAGCCTCGCTTGCCTGCTTTGCTCGACAGCGGCTAGACAGCACCCGGCCGACGCAGTAGGTTTCTAACTGCATTGCCGTGAGGGACTGCGATGAAGCGAACCAGTTTGTTTGTGCGTCTTCTTTCCTCTGTCGTCAGCATGTTTGCTGTGGCCGCGGCGCCAACTCCCAGCCTGTGTGCCGTGATCGTCGATCAAGAGTACGTTGCTCCGCCGGGCAGTTACACCATCATGCCGCCTGTTTTGGTCGAACCACCGGCACGATATGGATATGCACAACTGTTTAGCCCGCAGACAGTGAGGAGTCGACTGGAATCGATTCAAATGCAGGTGGCCAAGCCTCAAGGACTGGATCTTGAACCACTGACCCTTAGACTTTTCCGCCAAGACCCGAATCCGAGGTCCGTGTTTGGCTTCTTCCTGATCGGGGACGTAACCCTCGACGACAGCGAAGTGCCTTTCGCTCCTTCAGACGGCGACCCGTTTCCGTTCACGACCTTTTCCCTGGACCGCTTCGACCTCTCGGTTAACCGCAATGAATTGCTGCAGTTCATGGTTTACACGCTGAGCCGGGACTACGTCGGCGCCGTCTTCAGATCAGGCAAGGGTGGCCTCTGCCGAATCATTGGCGTGACAAGCCCTGTCTGCTTCTCCGACGCCACATATGGCCCGGGAGACACGCTTGGGTTCCGTGTCCTGGCGGATGACCTTGTGCCAATACCTGAACCTTCGACCACGGCGACGATGTTAGCCGGCCTGCGAATAGGAATTTCAAACGACTTTTCCCGCAAGCCGACACTGAATTCCCCGTGCCTCGAACAGGCAACCGTGCGCCGCCAGGCGCACGCCCCCCCCTTCGCAGTGACGATTCAAGCGCGGCTTCGGCCCGGATCACCATTCACCCGCCGCGATTTGGCGCCCTCACCCGATCACGGGCCAAGCACGTCCGTCGGTTCTGCCGGGGAACCGTCGTCTTGCTCTCCGCTCAGGCTGCGCAGTCGAGCGAAAACTCCCGCGCCGCTGCGCACGGCGGCGCCCGCGCGGCCAAGCCCAGGTGCGTGAGGATCGTCACCATCACCACCGGCTCTTCGATCGCGGCGAGGATCTTCAACTGCCCACCGCACGCGCAGCGCTCCACATCGATGTGGAACACGCGCTTGAGCAGCCGTGCCCGGCTCATCCGCGCCGCCTGGCCGTGCGCGTGCTCGAGCGCCGGTGCATTGTCCCTCTGCGCCGGCTGCGGGATCACCGCCCCACGCAGCTTCGCGTTCGGGGCGAGCACCCCGTGATAGCGGATCAGGTGCAGCCCCGGGCGCGGCACCCGCGCGGCCAGGCGTTTCATGGGCTCCTGCGGCTGCAGGACGATGGGGGTGGTGCCGTCGCGAGTCGGGCTCTTGAGCTTCAGTACCACCTGCCCCTTGGCGTTACGGCTCAGGCGTTCGTTGGCGAGTGCGGAGCGGGTGATGGTGCGGCACAGTCGTTCCAGTTCCTTGCGCCGGTGGCTCGCCAACCGCACCGCGGCGTGAAGACTGAAGCCGTGGGCATCGGCGCACAGCGCTTTCCGGGGCTTCTCCTACCGGCCCGCCACCGTGCGCACGCTGAAGACGGGTTCGCCCTCGGTGCGCCGATACACTACCTCCAGCACCAGGCAGTGCAGGTGGATATTGAGGTTCGCCGCCGAGCCGAATCGCTGGATCAGCGTGACGCTGCCTGCGTCGGCAGCACCTCGTCTCAGGCCCGCCTGCTCGACCAGAAACCCCGTGATGACCCGGTGCACGATCCCCAGCACCGGTGTGAGGGATGACAACCACATTGACGACGCATCCCGGGTGTGTCGAGGCAGGCGTGATCAGAAGAAAAGAAGGGCGCGCGGTGCGCGCCCAAGGTCAACTGCGCGCTCTTGCAACCGGGCGGCTAATGGGTGACCCCGCCTTCTGACCCCGGTCTTCTTGCGCGTTGGCGCCCAGGGTCGTGCGGACCGTGTACGACTGGATCAGGGAACTTCGGCGCGCCGGCCACGACGTGGCAGGCTACACGCTGCAAGAAGGCATCATGCCCAAGGACCACGCCATGTTCGAGCAGTACTGGATCGGCCAGTTCGCCGACCTGCTGAACGCAGCCGGCATCCCGCCGGCGGTCGCGGCGACCAGCACCGTCGGCAAGCAAGTGATCGCCGCCGTTCAAGCCCAGATCGAACGCGCACGCACGCCCCCCCTAGCGGCTATGACTCCCGCAGGGCCTGGTGGACCGTGGCCAGCATCAGGCACAGCGTCATGGGCTTGATGGGCGACTCGATGAAGCCGCGCGAGAGGTAGAAGCGCCGGGCCTGTTCCGAGATGGCGTGCACCAGCGGCGCAGTGACGCCGGCGATCTCGGCGGCCTGGAGCGCACGCCGGATGGCGTCGTTGAGCAGCGCGGTGCCGATGCACTTCTGGTGGTGGTCCTTGTGGATGGCCAGGCGACCGAGGACAAGCACAGGAAACGGGTCGGGCCGATTGCGCTTTATGCTTGACGGCGCCTCGGCGTGGCCGATGGCGCCGGCAGCCAGGCAGTAGTAGCCGATGACGGTGTCTCTGTCGCACACGACGTAGGTGCGTGACGAGCCGTTGGCCTGGTTCTTTGCGGCGCGGCGCTTCAGCCAGTCGTCCAGCGCCGGCTCGCCGCTGTCGAAGTCGGCGAGCTGGTGCCGGTCCGTCAGCGGTTGTGGCGCCGAGAGCATCGGCGCGGTCACTTCCCGCGTGGGCCTGCGGCTTTGCCGGTGGCGGCGGCCGTGTCCCAGGGCGCGCGGGCCTTGAGGGTGCGGCGCAGGCGGTCGGTGGGCGCGGGCGGCTGGTCGAGCATGGCCTGGATGGCGGCCATGCCCTTCGCGTCGAGGGCGATGTAGGTCTGGTCGAGCAGTACGTCCTCGGCCTGCCGGCAGGCGGCTTCGAGCATGAAGTCCGAGCGGCTGCGGCCCAGGCGGTCCGCGGCCTGGTCAATCAGGTCGCGCTGCCCGGCCTTCGCGCGGATGCTGATCGTGACGGGTTCCTGGGCTTTGGCTTGAGCCATGGGGTGCCTTTCGCGTCCTGCGTTCGTGATGTCATAGTTGTATATCACTTGTCCATACATTAATCGGCTAAACGGCAGGCCCAAAGGTCCTGGCCTTCCGGTAACGATCCCTCGCGCGGAACGGCCAGGGCCGGCGTGGACGGCGCGGAATCCCCCCTTGGGGCAGCCATTCAAGCGCACCTTCGGCCCGGATCACCGTTCACCCGCCTCGCCTTGACGCCCTCACGCGATCACGGGCCGAGCACGTCCACCGGTTCTGCCGCGGAACCGTCGTCGTGCGCTCCGCTCACGCTGCGTAGTGAGCCCGGGGTCCGGTATTGCATTCCAGCAGTTCTCTCGTGCACTCCGCGCCATGTCCCGCCGTCTGCGCCTCGAACTCTCCGGCGGCCTCTACCACGTCACCTCGCGGGGCGATCGCCGCGAGGACATCTATCTGAACGACGAGGATCGCATCGCCTGGCTCGATATCCTGGGTGCGGTGTGCAAGCGCTTCAACTTGGCCTGCCACGCCTGGTGCCAGATGAGCGAAATGCTTGAATGCAAGACCGGACCCCAATGGGCCTCGCCTTGGCGTGGAACTTGTCTTTGTCGTACACCCGGCACTCGATCTGGCCGGAGCGCAGCGCTCCGAGGATCGCCGGGACTCCGTGAAGGAAGGGGTTCGCGCTCTTGTCCGCTTCGATGCTGCCGTCGAGGATCTGGAGTGCCCGAGCACGCACCGCGTCGAGCAGCGCCTTGCGAGTGCGATGGGTCGTCTCGGCGCCCATCAGGATCCGGATCTTGTCGAGCGGCTGCCACTTGCCGTCGAGCACCAGAAGCGCGCCGATTTCGAATTAGCCCGTGGCGATATCGAACGCCTTCGCGATGCCGGACCACTCTTCAAGGTAGCGGAGGCCGGTCCAGCCCGAGATGCTGTTGTCGACGATGAAGGGGGCGCGGCCTCTCGACGTATCAGTCATGTGCCATCCTCAAGTCGGCTGGCTGGCCGGTGAAGAGTGTGCTGCCGTTCTGCACCTCGGCTGCATTCTTGTCATCACACCACCCTCCACCACGGCACGGCCAGCACGTCAGGGGTGAGCCACTCGATGGTGCGCCCGGTGTGCAGCAGCAGCCCGGCGCGCGCCTTCCGCCCGTACTCCTGCCGGAAGGTGCGCAGGTGCGCGCAGTCGGCGAGGCGCGGCTTCGAGGTGGCCTTCACCTCGATGGGCAGCAGCTTGCCGCCCGCCTCGATAACGAAGTCCACTTCCTCGCCGATCGTTGTACGCCAGTAGGCGAGTTCCACGCGGTCCACCCGCGCATCGCGCCAGGCGAGCAGGTCGTGCAGCACCAGGTTCTCGAGGTGCGCGCCTGCGGGCGCCGTGGCGCCGAGTTGCAGAGCGACGCCGGTGTCGCCCCAGAAGATCCTGGGCGACTTGACGAGCCGCTTGGTGCGGTTTACAGCGTAGGCCGGCAGGCGCACGAGCAGATACGAGGTCTCCAGCAGATTGAGCCAGCGGTGTACCGTCGGCTGCGGCAGGCCGACGTCGCGGCCCAGCTCAGTCTGGTTGAGCAGCTGCCCCAACCGCAGGCAGGCGGCCTGCATCAGGCGCCGGAAGTCCGGCAGCGCGCTGATCGAGGCGAGGTCCTGCAGGTCGCGCTCGAGATAAGTGCGCACGTAGCCGTCGAACCAGATAGCGCGGTCGGCCGGCGCCTTGAGTTCCAGCGCCGGCGTAGGGAAGCCCCCGCGCAGCGCGAGCGCCTGCCAGTCTTCCTCGGCGTCATCCCCGGCCGCCAGCACGTCGCGCCACTGAGCGTCGGGCGCGGCCAGCAGGTCGTCCCACCGCCCCGCGCGTCCGAGCCCGAGCTGCTCGCGGCGGGTCATGGGCCAGAGCGTGAGGTAGCTTGCGCGGCCGGCCAGCGACTCAGACACCTGCCGCATCAGGAGCAGGTTGGTCGAGCCGGTGAGCAGGAAGCGCCCGGGCCGTCGGTCGCGGTCGATGGCCCGCTTCACCGCAGTCAGCAGGTCTGGCTCGCGCTGGACCTCGTCGAGCGTGAGCGGATCGTTGCCTCCCAGCAGGGCCTCGGGGTCGCGGCGCGCCACATCGCGCACGTCGAAGTCGTCGAGAGAGCGGTAGCGCCGGTCGCCCGGAACGAGCTTCTCGACCAGGGTGCTCTTGCCGGTCTGCCGTGCACCGGTGAGCACCACGGCGGGCATCACGCGCAGCCGCGCGGCGAGCGCGTCATCCACCATGCGGGGCAGGGTCTTCACGACACGGATGATATTCATTCACGCCGCGGATTGGCAAGCCCGGCTGGCTGGCGTGCGGCTTCTTGGCGGATACCCTTGACTGCCCGGGCCGACGCAAGGTGGCCCCGGGCTCGAGCTCCCTGTTGCGGCTCGAGCGGAAGCAGACCTCATGCGACAGGTTGCCTTCACTATGCGTGCAAGGTGCTCGGCTTGTTATGGGCTCGAGGGCACCTCGGCGTGAAGCCGAGGCGCATGCCGCATGACAAGCGGACCTCGAGTACACGCATGAGTACACATCCACGGCGACGAATCCGGAGGAGCTTGATTCACGAGGCTCCGCCGCGATTCACGCGGTTCTGCATCGAAATAGAGTGTGCGGACAGGAAGTTCAAACGGCATTTGCCTCTAGTCACGACCGCATTCGCCACACTTTGAGCGGTCAAGCGTGCGCCGCCGGGCGCATACCCCCCCTCTCAATGACGATTCAAGTGCGACTTCGGCCCGGATCAGCGTTCACCCGCCGCTATTTGACGCCCTCACGCGATCACGGGCCGAGCACGTCCGTCGGTTCTGTCGCGGAACCGTCGTCTTGCTCTCCGCTCAGGCTGCATAGTCGAGCGAAAACTCCCGGCACGCTGCGCGCGGCGGCGCCCGCGCGGCCAAGCCCAGGTGCGTGAGGATCCTCACGATCACCACCGGCTCTTCGATCGCGGCGAGGATCTTCAACTGCCCACCGCACGCGCAGCGCTCCACG
>JADCHQ010000007.1 GCA_020248405.1 Rhodocyclaceae bacterium
CCCTCCAGCCGCCGGCACCGCAGCCCGCCTCGGCGGGCGCACGCTTCGCCTACGAGCGGCACCGGCCCGAGGAACCGACGCTCCATCGGGTCGTGCAGGAAGAGCTCGAGACCTTCCTCGCCCAGGTCGAGGCGCAAACAGGCGCGGGCCGGCCGCAGATCGTCAAGGACGAGTTCGAGGCATACCTGGAATGCGGCATCCTGGCCCACGGCTTCCTGCGTGTGCGTTGTGCCGAGTGCGCACAGGAGAAGCTGGTGGCGTTCTCGTGCAAGCGACGGGGGTTCTGCCCCTCGTGCGGGGCACGTCGCATGGCCGAGACGGCGGCGGTGCTGGTGGATCGGGTCATGCCGCGGGTGCCGGTCAGACAATGGGTGCTGTCGTTTCCGATCCCGCTACGGATTCGGCTCGCCGCCCATCCCGATTTGCTCACACCGGTGCTGGGGATCGTGCACCGGGTCATCAAGGGGTTTGTTCTCAGGCAGTCGGGAAAGCGCGGTACGCCGATGCGTACGGCTTAAGCCTGCACGCCGCGGTGAGGTTGGCGAGCCACCAGCGCAAGGAACTCGAACGGCTATGCCGTTACATCACCCGCCCCGCGCTGGCCAACGAACGCCTGAGCCGCAACGCCAAGAGGCAGGTGGTGCTGAAGGGCGAAAGCCCGTATCGCGACGGCACCACCCACATCGTCCTGCAGCCGCAGGCGTTCACGCGACGCCTGGCCGCGCGGGTGCCATGCCCGCCGATCCACCCACAGTTGCTCGCCAATCATCCACTGGCACAGGGTTTCCGCCCACCGGGTGAAGCCGTGGAAGAACTTCAGGTACTCCGCCGCCAGGGTTGGGCCGAAGTCTCGGTAGCGCTCCCGCATGCAGGCGAGCACCGCCTCGCGCTCGGCATCTGCCATACGCCGGTAGCTCGGCTGGCCGAGGCGGCTGGAAGCGAGCCCCGCCGCGCCGGTGTGCCGGTGCGCCCGCACCCTCGCGGCCGCTCGTCGAGCCGTCCATCATGCGGCGATGGCGTTGCGCTGGTGCATCAGTTCGATGATGCGTGCCGTGGTCTGTCGGGCGCCGGTCTGCAGATACTCCATCGCGTTCAGTGCCGCCACGTGTGCCGCCTCGGATGAGCCGCCCACGGCATCCTCGATCACGCGGCAGTAGTAGTCGCCCTGGTGCCCGTCTACAAACGTGTAGTGCACGCAGACATCGGTCAACCCGCCGATCATGATCAGCGTCTGGGCCTTGAGGCCCTTGAGCAGAATCTCCAGCTCCGTTCCGTAGAAGGCCGAGTAGCGGCGCTTGCGGATGAAGTAGTCGTCCTCGCGCACGCCCATTTCCTCGGCGGCCAGCGGTGTGCCCGGCTCGCCGCACAGGCAGTGCACCGTTTCCGTCCCGTCGAGTTCGCGTCCGAAGTCCACCATGTTGCGGCGATGCTCTTCCTGGATGAACACCATCGGCATCCCGGAGGCGCGTGCGGCCTGCACCAACTTGAGCGCGTTCAGCATGTTGGCTCGGTACCCGGGCATGACCGGAATACCGGCCTTGACGTCCATGAAGGCGGACTTCTGGATGTCGATGACGAGGAGGACAGCGTTTCCGACAATCGTGGGTTGGGTGGGCATGGCGCGGCTCCTTTCATTTCGAGAGGGAGCTTACCGGATTGCTCAACACCGATGTCGAAGGAGTCTGCCAGCACGAGGCTACAACCCGGACGCTCGCCCCACACCGCACCTGGCGCGCGTGGACGTCCTCTCCCGCTCCGATGGGGGGAGTGTCAAGCCAGCTCGAAGCGGCCCACCGCGCTGGACATCTCCGCCGAGAGCAATTCGAGGTCGGCTGCGGCGCTGGCCGCAGTGGCAATGGATGCGTGGTTCTCTTCGACGGCCCGGGCGATGGACGCCACATTGCGTGCGATGGACTCCATGGCGGACCTCTGCTTCCGGATCGCGTCCGTCATCGACTCGACCACCGCGGCGGCGTTCGCCGGGGGTTTTGCCCCTCATGAGGGGCACGGCGCATGGCCGAGACGGCGGCGGTGCTGGTGGATCGTCTCCTCCCGCCCGCGCCCGTCAGACAATGGGTGCTGTCGTTTCCGATCCCGCTACGGATCCTGCTCGCTGCCCATCCCGAGTTGCTCACACCGGTGCTGGGGATCGTGCACCGGGGCATCAAAGGGTTTCTTCGCAGGCAGTCGGGAAAGCGTTGTGCGCCGATGCGCACGGCTTCAGCCTGCACGAGGCGGGTGAACGCTGATCTGGGCCGAAGTCGCGCTTGAATCGCCACTGCGAATGGGGATGTGCGGCTTGCGGCGCTCAGTGCTGCGCACGGCGGGCGCGTGCGGAGGTCGCGGCCGTTGCGCCGCGCGGCTACACTGGCGCCGCTGCATCCCCAACACCAATCCTCAACACCACCCACGCCCCGGGAGCCTCGCCACCAATGGCCGACGACACCGACATCCCCACCCTGCGCCGCATCCTTGGCACCTGCCGCACGCTTGCCGTGGTGGGCCTGTCGGCCAACTGGTACCGCCCGAGTTTTTTCGCCGCCAAGTACATGCTGGACCACGGCTACAAGGTGATCCCGGTGAACCCCGCCTACCCGGAGGTGCTGGGGCAGAAGTGCTACCCCTCGCTGGGTGACATTCCGGTGAAGGTGGACATGGTGGACTGCTTCCGCAAGAGCGAGGAAATCCCCACCATCGCGGAAGAAGCCATTGCCATCGGCGCCCGGGTGCTGTGGATGCAACTCGGCGTGGTCAACGAGGCGGCCCGCACGCGGGCGCGCGCGGCGGGCCTCGATGTGGTGATGGACCGTTGCGTGAAGATCGAGCATGCGCGGTTGTTTGGCGGCCTGAACTGGATCGGCGTCAATACCCGGGTGATCTCGAGCAAGCGGCCGCGCTGGCTGGCCTACTGACGCTGCCCTGGTCGCGGCGCGGCGGCTGCGGACCAGCGGCGACGTAGAATCGCGCCCTTCCTCGCATCTCCGCCTTTGGAACGTCTCCATGTCCGACCGCTCCTTCGGTTTCGGCACCCTGTGCCTGCACGCCGGCCAGATTCCCGATGCGGCCACCGGCGCGCGCGCCGTGCCCATCTACCAGACCACCTCCTACGTGTTCGACTCGGCCGAACACGCCGCCAGCCTGTTCAACCTGCAGACCTTCGGCAACGTCTACTCGCGCCTGTCCAACCCCACCGTGGCGGTGTTCGAGGAGCGGGTGGCGGCGCTGGAGAACGGCCGCGCCGCGCTGGCGCTGTCCTCGGGACAGGCCGCCCAGATGACCGCGCTGCTCACGCTGCTGGAGGCGGGCGACGAGCTGGTGTCGGCTTCCACGCTATACGGCGGCACGTACTCGCAGTTCGAGGTGAATTTCCGGCGCATGGGCATCGACACGAAGTTCGTGCACCCGGACGACCCGGACAATTTCCGCAAGGCCATCACGCCGCGCACCAAGGCGCTGTACGCCGAGACCCTGGGCAACCCTGGCATCAACGTGCTCGACATCGAGGCCGTGGCCGCCGTCGCCCGCGAAGCCGGCATCCCGCTGGTGATCGACAACACCTTCGCCTCGCCCTACCTTTGCCGGCCGCTGGACTTCGGCGCCGACATCGTGGTTCACTCGGCCACCAAGTTCATGGGCGGCCACGGCACCACCATGGGCGGGGTGATCGTGGAATCGGGCCGCTTTCCCTGGGACAACGGCAAGTTTCCCGGCATGGTGGAGCCCTCGCGCGGCTACCACGGCGTGCGCTTCTTCGAGACCTTCGGCGATTTCGCCTACACCATGAAGTGCCGCATGGAGACGCTGCGCACGCTGGGGCCCTGCCTCTCGCCGCTCAACGCCTTCCTGCTGCTGCAGGGCCTCGAGACGCTGCACGTGCGCATGGACCGTCACGTGGCCAACGCCATGGAGGTGGCGCGGTTCCTCGAAGCGCACCCGCGGGTGAAGTGGGTCAACTTCCCCAGCCTGCCCTCGAGCCCCTACCACGCGCTGGCGAAGAAATACCTGCCCAAGGGCTCGGGCGCCATCATGACCTTCGGCATCCAGGGCGGGGCGGCTGCCGGCGAGCGCTTCATCGAGGCCGCGCAGATGCTCTCCCACCTGGCCAACGTGGGCGATGCCAAGACGCTGGTGATCCACCCGGCCTCCACCACTCACCGCCAGCTCTCCGAGGAAGAACAGCTCCGCGCCGGCGTCTCGCCGGACATGATCCGCCTGTCGGTGGGCATCGAGGACATCGACGACATCCTCTGGGACATCGGGCAGGCGCTCGACAAGTCGGACGGTTGAGCACGGTGGCGCGGCCCGTGCGCCGCGGGAGCGCGCGGCCATGAACGGCATCGCCGTGCCGGTGGCGGTGACGCTGGCCATCCAGGCAATGGTGTCGGGCGCGGTGTTCACCCCGCCGGTGCTCGCGCCGGTGGCGGCGGCGCAACTGGGCGTGGCTGCCAGCAGCGTCGGCCTGTCCACGGTGCTGATCTACCTGAGCGCGGCCTTCGCCGCCCCCGCGAGCGGCGGGGTGATCGCGCGGCTGGGGCCCATGCGCACCAGCCAGGCGTGCCTGTTGCTGGTGGCAGCGGGCCTGTGCGCCATGGCCCTGGGGCATCCGCTCGCCGCGGCCGCAGGCGCCGCGCTCATCGGGCTGGGCTACGGCCCCATCACGCCGTCCTCGTCGGCCATCCTCAACGAGCGCACGCCGCCCAACTGGCGCGCGCTGGTGTTCTCCATCAAGCAGACCGGCGTGCCGGTGGGCGGTGCGCTGGCCGGCGTGCTGGTGCCGCTGCCGCTGGCGGCGGCGGGCTGGCGTGCGGCGGCGCTGGCGGTGGCCGCCTGCGCCTGCCTGCTGGCGGCGCTGGTGCAGCCGCTGCGCACGGCGGCGGATGCGGCGCGGGATCGATCGGCGCCCATGGGCCGGCACGGCCTGCTCGGGCCGCTGCGAATGGTGTGGGGCCACGCGCAATTGCGGCGCATGGGACTCGCCTCCTTCGCCTATTCGGGCATGCAGATGTGCCTGGGCTCCTACCTGGTGGTGCTGCTGCACGACGTGGCCGGCTTCTCGGTGCCCGCGGCGGGGGGCGCGCTGGCGGTGGCCATGGCGGGCGGCATCCTCGGGCGCATCGGCTGGGGGGTGGTGGCCGACCACGCCGTGCCGCCCCGGCGCCTGCTGGGCGCCCTGGGCGTGGCCATGTCGCTCATGGCCTTCACGGTGCCCTTCGTGGGCCCTCACTGGCCGTGGGGCGCGGTGCTTTGCATGGCCTTCGCCTTCGGCGCCACCGCGGTGGGCTGGAACGGCGTGCACCTCTCCGAGATCGCCCGGCTCGCCCCGCCGGGCGAGGCCGCCAGCGCCACGGGAGGTTCGCTGGCGCTCACCTTCAGTGGCGTGGTGTTCTCGCCGCTGCTGGTCTGGGGTGCGGTGAACGCCGGCCTGGGCTACGGCGCAGGGTTTGCGCTGGTGGGCCTGCTGACGCTGTGGCGCGGCCTGATTTTGGTGCGCGACCCGGGGCGGTGAGCCGGCGGCTTCTGCTAACGTGCGGGCACCATCCTCGCCCGGGACACCCCCGCCATGACCGACCCCGCCGCCTTGTCCCAGCCCCTCGACGCCGCGCTGCTGCCCGCGGGCGTGCGCGCCCGCATCCTCCCGGGGGTGAACGGGCTGGCCATGCACCTGCTGGAGGGCGGACACGAGCGGCCGGCGGCGCCGCTGGTGCTGCTGCTGCACGGGTTCCCGGAGCTGGCATGGAGCTGGCGCAAGGTGATCCCGGCGCTCGCCGCGGCGGGCTACCACGTGGTGGCGCCCGATTTGCGCGGCTATGGGCGCACCACCGGCTGCGACACGTCGTTCCACGGCGACGTGCGCCAGTTCCGCATGTTCAACTTGGTGATCGACGTGCTCTGCCTGGTGCGCGCCCTGGGCCGCGAGCGTGTTCATGCGGTGGTGGGTCACGACTTCGGCTCGCCGCTAGCGGCGTGGTGCGCCCTGTCCCGCCCGGATGTGTTTGCGGCCGTGGCGCTCATGAGCGCGCCCTTTGCCGGCGCGCCGGCGCTGGATGCCTTTGATTCCATGAAGGGGGCCATGGACATCCACCTCGCCCTGGCCGCGCTGGACAGGCCGCGCAAGCACTACCAGTGGTACTACTCCACGCCCGAGGCCGACGCGCACATGCGCCACTGCCCGCAGGGCCTGCACGCCTTCCTGCGCGCCTATTACCACCACAAGAGCGCCGACTGGCCCGGCAACCGGCCCGAGCCCCTGGGCGGCTGGATGGCCGCCGAGCTTGCGCGGCTGCCCACCTACTACATCATGGACCTGCACCAGGACATGGCTGCCACCGTGGCGCCGCACATGCCGGGGCCCGCGCAGGTGGCGGCCTGCGGCTGGCTCACCGAGGCGGAACTGGCCGTGTACGCGGGCGAGTTCGCGCGCACCGGCTTCCAGGGTGGCTTGCAGTGGTACCGCTGCATGACGGCGCCCGCCATCGCCACCGAGCTGCGGCTGTTGGCGGGGCGGCGCATCGAGGTGCCGGCGCTGTTCGTGGCCGGCCGGCAGGACTGGGGCGTATACCAGCGGCCCGGCGACTTCGAGCGCATGCAGGCATACGCCCTGTGCAACCTGCGCAGCTGCCACCTGGTGGAGGGCGCCGGCCACTGGGTGCAGCAGGAGCAGGCCGGATGGGTGAACGAACTGCTGCTGGAATTCCTCGCAAGCGGGGCGCGAGACGCTTGAAGATCAGCCCGCCTTGGGTGCCTTGCGCCACTGCTCCAGGGTGAGCAGCTTGCCGTCCTCGCCTTCCACGAACACGCGGCCGTCGTTCTCCCGTACCAGGAAGGTGTTCCACTTCTTGGGCTGGGTCTGGGGATCCTCGTAGAAGGTCACGGCCCAGTGCTCGCGGCCCTTGAGCTTGCGCCGGCCGGTGAGCACGCCGCCCGTGGGCGAGGGGCCCTTGGTCTCATCGGCGATTTTCTGGCGTGCGGCCTGCCATTGCTTGACTTCGGGAATCTCCAGCACGAGGCCGCGTGCCATGTCCATGGTGACCTTGCCCTGAGGGCGTGGCGCCTGCTGTGCGAAGACAGGCAGGGTGAGGGCGGCGGCGGCGAGCAACAGCAGTCGGCGGGTGGGCATGATCGAGGCGGGGAAAGGGTGGGGGGAAAGGCTGTTCAGGGCGGCGACCCGGCGGCGGCGATGAAGGACTCCACCGCAGCCGCGAAGGCCTCCGGCTGGTCCTGGTGCATCATGTGGCCAGCTTCGCGGATTGTAACTTCCGACAGGCGGGCATAGGCGGCGCGCCGGCGCGCCAGATCGGCCGGGTCTTCGCCCATCCACCGCCTGACCCATTCACCCTCGCCGCCCCAAACCCACAGCACCGGCGCCCGGATGCGCTGCCAGCATGCCTGCGCTTCCTCGAAACGGTACAGCACGGGGTTGATGCGCTTGTGGGCAGGGTCGGCAGCCACTTCCACGCCGCCGCCGTCGGCCTCGCGCGCCCAGTGGCGGGACAGGAATTGCGCCCGTTCGCGGGTGAGCCGGGGGTTGTTGGACATGAGGCGGTCGGCCACCGCGCAGAAGTCGGCATAGGGCTTGAGGCGGCTGCCCTCGCGCAGCTCGTCGAGCCAGCGGCCATAGCGCTCGGGGGCCTGGCCAGCCGTGGTGGCGCGCAGTCCGAAGCCCTCGGCCAGCACCAGGGCACTTACGCGCTCCGGCCGCACGCCCGCATAGAGGTTTGCCACGTTGCCGCCCATGCTGTGGCCCACCACCGGCACGGCAGCGCCGGGGCAAACGAGGTCGAGAATGGCGTCCAGGTCGGCCAGGTAGTCGGCAAACCAGTACCCGCCGGGCGCCCATTGGGACAGCCCGAACCCGCGCCAGTCCGGGGCGAGCACGTGCCAGCGCCCGTCGAGTGCGTCCACCATGAACTGGAAGGAAGCCGAGACATCCATCCAGCCATGCAGCAGCACCAGGGGCGGATCGGCGGGATCGCCCCAGCAGCGCACGTGCAGGCGCAATCCACGCACCTGATGAAAGAGGGATCGGCTGGGAGTCAAGGACGCACTGTGCCGCGCCGTGCCGGAAGAGCGCGCGCGGCCTGGTGAGGGATGGTGGTGGGCGGTCTAGCGTGCCTCGGCGCGGGCCCGCTGGGCTTCTTCCAGCGCCTTGCGGGCTTCCGCCACGGCACGCTCGTTCTCGGCCTGCCGTTCGAAGTAGCGATCATTCAGGCGGGCGCCGCCACCTGCCGTGCCGGTGCGATCGCCCGGCTGGGATTCGCGCCCGCGCTCGAGATTTGCCTCGGCATCGGCCAGCGCCTTGCGAGCCGCCTCCAGGCTGCGATCGGCTGCCTCGAGCTGGTCGCGCTTTGCCTTCAGGCGTTGCTCCAGTTCCTGGCGCTTCTGCTTGTTGTCATCGGCGCGCTGCTGCGCCTTTTCCTTGTCGTTTTGCGAGGGCGACGCGGGCAATTCGACGGCCTTGGATTTGGCGGCGCCGGGCTCCTGCGGCTGGTCCGAATAGATGATCCGGCCGTCCGGCAGCACGTGCTTGTAGATCTGCTGGGCGGCCGCCCCCATGGACGTGCCAAGGAGCGCGGCAGCGAGGCAGGCAAAGTGGCGGGCAAGAGGCATGGCTGGAATCGAAATGTTGATGTGTTGGCCGCCAGCGCGAACCTGCGCCGCAGCTTATCACCATAGACCGAGGGCGGTCATGGGGCGTTCCCGGCGGTCGCGTTGGCGCCGGCGGGTAGAATTCGCGTGCCATGTCCGAACCGCGTTTCGTCCACCTTCGATTGCACAGCGAGTACTCCGTGGTGGACGGCATGGTGCGCATCGACGAGGCCGTGGCCATGGCGCGCGCCGACGGCATGCCGGCTCTGGCGCTCACCGATCTGGGCAACCTCTTTGGGCTGGTGAAGTTCTACGCTGCCACGCGCGCGGCCGGGTTGAAGCCCATCGCCGGTTGCGATGTCTGGCTTGCCAGCGAGGATGACGGAGAAAAGCCCGCGCGCCTTCTGCTGCTGGCGCAGGATGCAGCCGGATACCTTCGGCTGTGCCGCTTGCTGTCGAGGGCATGGCGCGATCCCCATCGCCATGGCCGCGCCGAGCTGCGGGCGGGCTGGTTCGCCGAGGAGGGCACCGGCGGCCTAATTGCCCTGTCGGGCGGCGCCGCGGGCGACATCGGTCAGGCGCTGCTCGCCGGCCAGGAGGCGCGCGCCCGGCGGCTCGCCAGCCGCTGGTCAGAGCTGTTTCCAGACCGTTTCTACATCGAGCTGCAACGCGCCGGCCACGCCGATGCCGCCGCCGTGGAGCCGGCGTTGCTGCGCATCGCCTCGGACCTGGGCCTGCCGCCCGTGGCCACCCATCCGGTGCAGTTTGCACGCCCCGAGCAGTTCACAGCGCACGAGGCGCGCGTGTGCATTGCCGAGGGCCATGTGCTGTCCGACCAGCGCCGCCCGCGCCGCTTCACACCGCAGCAGTACTTTGCCACCCAGGAGGAAATGGCCCAGCGCTTCGCCGACCTGCCCGTGGCCCTGGACAACGCGGTGGAGATCGCGCGGCGCTGCAACCTGACGCTGGAACTGGGCCGCAGCCGCCTGCCCCTGTTCCCCACGCCCGCCGGCACCAGCCTCGAGGACTTCCTGCACAGCCAGTCCGTGGCGGGCCTCGAGGCGCGCCTCGAGGCGCTGTACCCCGACAGGGCTGCCCGCGAGGCGCAGCGGCCGCGTTACCTGGAGCGGCTGGAGTTCGAGATCCGCACCATCGTGCAGATGGGCTTCCCGGGGTACTTCCTGATCGTGGCCGACTTCATCAACTGGGCCAAGAGCAACGGCGTGCCCGTGGGGCCGGGCCGCGGCTCGGGCGCCGGGTCGCTGGTGGCCTACGCCCTGGGCATCACCGACCTCGACCCGCTGCGCTACGACCTGCTGTTCGAGCGATTCCTCAATCCCGAGCGCGTGTCCATGCCCGACTTCGACGTGGACTTCTGCCAGGAGGGCCGCGACCGGGTCATCGATTACGTGCGGCGCAAGTACGGCGAGGAGTCGGTGGCCCAGATCGCCACCTTCGGCACCATGGCCGCCAAGGCGGTGGTGCGCGACGTGGGGCGGGTGATGGAGTGGAACTACAACCGCACCGACGAGCTCGCCAAGCTCATTCCCTTCCAGCCCGGCAAGCTCATCACCCTGGCCATGGCGCGCGAGATGGAGCCGCGGCTGCGAGAGCGCGAGCAGGCCGAGGAGGAAACCCGCGAGCTGCTGGCGCTGGCCGGACAGCTGGAGGGCCTCACCCGAAATGTGGGCATGCACGCTGGCGGCGTGCTGATCGCGCCAGGACGGCTCACCGACTTCTGCCCGCTCTACAGCCCCTCGGGGGGCGAAGCCATGGTGTCGCAGTTCGACAAGGACGACGTGGAAGCCGTGGGGCTGGTGAAGTTCGACTTCCTCGGCCTCACCACCCTCACCGTGCTGGACTGGACGCTGCGCTACGTCCGGCAGCTCGACCCGGACAGCCACATTCGCCTGGAGGCGCTGGCGCTGGACGACCCGGAGGCCTACCGGGTGTTCGCCACCGCCAACACCACTGCCGTGTTCCAGTTCGAATCGCGCGGCATGCGCGAGCTGCTGGCGCGGGCACGGCCCGACCGCTTCGAGGACATCATCGCCCTGGTGGCGCTCTACCGCCCCGGGCCCATGGACCTGATTCCCGACTTCATCGAGCGCAAGCACGGCCGCCGCTTCGAGTACCTGCACCCGCTGCTGGAAACGGTCCTGGCACCCACCTACGGCATCATGGTGTACCAGGAGCAGGTGATGCAGGCGGCCCAGCTGTGCGCCGGTTATTCGCTGGGGGGTGCCGACCTGCTGCGCCGGGCCATGGGCAAGAAGAAGCCCGAGGAAATGGCCAAGCAGCGCGCCATCTTCGTGGAGGGCGCGGGCGGCCGCGGCATCGGCGAGGCCAAGGCCAACGAGATCTTCGACTACATGGAGAAGTTCGCCGGCTACGGTTTCAACAAGTCGCATGCCGCCGCCTACGCTCTGGTGGCCTACCAGACGGCCTGGTTCAAGGCCCATCACGCCGCCGCCTTTATGGCCGCCAACCTCTCCGCGGTGATGGACGACACCGACAAGGTGCAACTGTTCTTCGACGACGCCCGCGCCAATGGCCTCGAAGTGCTGCCGCCAGACATCAATGCCGGCGGCTACCGCTTCGCTCCCATGGACCGCGGGCGCATCCGCTACGGCCTGGGGGCCGTGAAGGGCACCGGCCAGGCGGCCATCGACAGCATCGTGGCCGCGCGCGAGGCCGGCGGCCCGTTTCGAGACCTGTTCGATTTTTGCGGGCGCGTGGACACGCGTCTGGTGAACCGGCGCGTGGTGGAGTCGCTGGTGAGAGCCGGGGCCTTCGATTGCATCGACCCAGCCCGTGCGCGGCTGTTTGCCAGCGCCGGGGTGGCGCTGGCCGCCGCCGAGCAGGCCGAGCGCAGCGCCCAGCAGTCGAGCCTGTTCGGCGCCTTGCAGGAGGGTGCCCGGCCGCTGGTGTCGCTGGTGCAGGCCGCGCCCTGGAGCGAAGGCGAGCGCCTTCAGCACGAGCGCGCCGCCCTGGGCTTCTACCTGAGCGGCCACCCCTTCAGCGAGTACGCGCGCGAGTTCGCCTCGGTGGTGCGCGCACCGCTCTCGCGGCTGCTGCCCCCCGGGCCCGACGAGCAGGCGCGCTCAGTGGTGATTGGTGGCGTGGTGGAGAGCGTTCGCATGCAGAAGACCCAGGGCGGACGCATGGCGGTGGCGGTGCTCTCCGACGGCACCGGCAGCCAGGAGGTGACGCTCTACGCCGAGGTGTTCGACCAATACCGCGATTTGGTGAAGGAGGACGCGGTGGTGCTGATGGAGGCCCGGCTGCGCATGGCGCGCCGCGGCGGGGATGAGGGCGAGCAAGGCGCCGTGCTGCGCGTGTCGGGCGAAAAGGTCTACGGCGTGGCCCAGGCGCGGGCCCGCTTCGCGCGGGCGCTCAAGCTGTCCATGAACGGTGAGGCCAGCGCGCGCAAGCTGCGCCAGCTGCTGGAGCCCTACCGCAAGGCGTCGGGCGCCTGCCCCGTGACCATCGAGTACCGCAACGGTGACGCCACCGCCGTGGTGCTGCTGGGCGAGGCCTGGCGTGTGGTGCCCGAGGAGCGCCTGCTGCAGTCGCTGCACCAATGGCTGCAGCCCGGCAACGTGCGCCTGGTGTATCCCGCATGAGCAGCGGCCCGGGCGCGCCGGTGTTCATGGACGCCGCGCTGCTGGATGCCGTGAGCGCCGCGGCAGGCGCCAGCCCGCGGCGCCGGAAGAACCACAACTTCCATCCCCGTGACAACGCCGTCTGCCACCGGCTGCTCAATGCCCTGGAACCGGACAGCTACGTGCCGCCGCACCGGCATCTGGATGCGGAAAAGGACGAAACCTTCGTGGTGCTGCGGGGCCGCATCGGCGTGGTGTGCTTCGACCACACTGGCCGCGTGAGCGCGGCGCGAGTGCTGGAGCCCGCCGCCGCCGTCGGCGTCACGCTGCCGGCGGGCACCTGGCATACGCTCGTGGCGCTGGAGGCTGGCACGGTGGTGCTGGAAGCGAAGGCGGGCCCCTTCGTTCCCTTGACCCCCGACGAGCGGGCCCGTTGGGCGCCCGCGGAGGGCGAGGCCGGTGCCGGTGCCTTTCTAGAGGGGCTGCGCGCGCTGTTTCGCTGAGGCAGCAACGCGCCAGCTCCGCCTCGCCCGTGGCCAGTGGCCACAGCCCGCGGGTATTCCAATTCGGCATTTCGTTTTCGGAAAAAAGTCGTTAGGGGTTGGAGAGGCAGCGGCTAGAGTGCGTGGCCGTTTCACTCCAACCCATGGCGTATCGCCGAAAGACGATCATGAAGCTGCCCGAGCTGTTCGAGTTCTCCCCCGCCGCCGCGCCGTCGCAACACACCTCCTCCCGTCGTCGTTTCCTATGCGGGTGCGGCGCGTGCGGGCTGGCCATCTCCGCCGCGGGGCTTGCACAGCTGGCGGCGGCCACCCGTGCCGAGGCCGCTGCCGGCGGCACCGTGCTCACGGTGGGGCACCTCCCGGCGGGATGCGTACAGCACTTGCTCCTTGCCAAGGCGCGCGGCCTGTTCCAGAAAGCTGGCCTGAACGTGGTTCTCAACCAGTTCAACGGCCCCTCCGAGTCTCTGCAGGCGCTGGTGGCGGACAAGCTCGACCTGATCCACGGGCCCTGGACCACAACCGTCGCCGCGTACGCCGAGGGCACGCGCAACCTGCGCATCGTCGGCGGCTCGGGTAAGGCCGGCATCGAACTGGTGGCCCGCAAGGGTTCGGTGAAGAACGTGCAGGAGTTCCTCGCGGCGGCTGGCAAGGGCCTGCGGGTGGGCACCCTGCGCCTGGACACGCTGGAGCTGGTGGGCTACGGCACCATGTCCAAGGGCGGCAAGTCCTACGCCGACTACAAAATGACCTTCTTCCCGAGCATGGTAGGGATGGGCGAGGCGCTGTCCAGCGGCGCCGTGGACGTGTGCACGCTCGCCCAGCCCTACGCCGAGACCGTGGTGCGCGCCTCCGGCGGCACCTATATTGCCGACTCCAACAGCGTCTGGGGCCCGGAGGCGGCGGATTGCGTGGTCACCACCAGGGAGGCCACCGCCAAGGCGAAGGCCGATGCCATCCGCACCTACCTGCGCGTGCTGTCGGAATCGGCGCAGGCCCTTGCGGCGAATTACGAGGCCGCCTGGGATGACCTGCAGCCCATCTACGGCGCGCCGCGCCCCATCCTGGCGGCGGCGCTGCGCCGGCAGGTACCCAACCCCGTCATCAGCCCGGTGGGGGTGCAGGGCCTGCGCACGGGGGTCAAGTTCCTGATCGAGCTGGGCTACTTCAAGGACGTGTCCATCGACAGCGTTCTCGACCTGAAGCTCCAGCCGGCCTGAGGAAGCGCGGTCCGTGGAACTCGCCCTGCCAGGTGCGGCTGCCGTGCGGAGCCCGGCGACGCCGAGCCTCGAGCCTGGCGCCGCCGCAGCGGGCCCGCTCAACGCCGTTCCGGGGCATGTCGAGCCCGGGCTGCTGGCGCAGTGGCGGGGCCGGGTGCGCCGGGCCGTGGCGGCAGCCGCTTGGTTCGTGCTGGCGTGGGGCGTGCTGCTGGGCGCCTGGGAAGGCGCCACCCACGCGGGTCTGCTTAATGCGCAGATCCTGCCACCACCCAGCGAGACGCTGCCCTACGCGCTGTCCGGCCAGGTGCGCATCGGGTTTGGCCAGCAGCGCATGGGGCTCTCCGACGCCGTGGTGGTGACGCTCTCGCGGGTGGCTGCCGGCATGACGCTTGGGCTCGCGGCGGCCCTGCTAGCGGCGGTTCTGATCACCGAGATCCGGCTGATGCGCCGCCTGGCGCTGCCCATTGTGCAGTCGATCGCGCCCATCGCGCCGGTGGCGTGGATTCCCTTCACCATCGTCCTGGTGGGCATCGGCGGGCAGGCGGCCGTGTTCATCGTTTTCATGGCCGTGTTCGGAACGCTCACGCTGTCCTTGGTCGCGGCGCTGGAGAACATCCCGCCCGAGTACCTCGCCATCGCGCGCAACCTGCGCACGCCCCGGGCAAGGCTGTGGTGGAACGTGCGGCTGCCGGCCATCCTGCCCTCGGCGCTGACGGCGCTGCGGATGGCCTTCTTCGGGGCCTGGATGGCGGCCCTGGCGGGGGAGATGGCGGGCATCAACTCCGGCCTCGGCTACATGATCGTGATGGCGCAGCAGATGTACAACATGAAAGTGGTCATGATCGGCATCCTGGCCATAGGCCTCATCGGCTTCACCATAGACCGTCTGCTGCTCGGCCTGCAGAAAGGCCTCTCGGGCGCCCTCGTCGGAAACGCACGCGATGCCCGGCGCGAGGCTTGAGTTTCGCCGCGTAGCACGCCGCTACGACGGCGTGCAGCGCCTGCGGGTGGACGCGCTGGATCTGGCGCCCGGCAGCTTCAATGTCCTGCTTGGGCGCAGCGGCTGCGGCAAGACCTCGCTGCTCGAGATCGCCGCCGGCTTGGCCGCGCCGGACGAGGGCATGGTCACCGTCGACGGCAGGCCCGTGGACGGGCCGGTGCCGGACAGCGCGCTGGTGTTCCAGCACCACAACCTGTTCCCCTGGATGAGCGCGGCGGGCAATGTGGCCTTCGCGCTGCGCAACGCAGGCGTGGGCGCGAAAGCGGCGCTGGAGCGAGCCGTGGCGCTGTTGGCCAACGTGGGCCTTGCGGAATTCGCCCACGAGCGCCCGTCGCGGTTGTCGGGAGGCATGCGTCAGCGGGTGGCGCTTGCCCGGACCCTGGCCCTCGAACCGCGCCTGCTGCTGCTGGACGAGCCCTTCTCCGCGCTCGACGCGCAGACCCGGCGGCTCATGCAGCGCACCCTCCTGGACGTGTGGCGGCACACCGGTGCAACGGTGCTCATGGTCACCCACGACCTGGACGAGGCGGTGCTCCTGGCCGACCGGATTGTGCTCATGGCCAGCGTGCCGCACGGCCGCGTGGCCAGGGTGCTGGACCTGCCCTTCCACCGCCCGCGCCTGCGCGATGACCCCGCCGTGCGCTCGGTGGCCGCCACGCTGGATGCCTTCCTCGAGAACGAGGCCCTGGTGGCCGAGCACGCCGCCTGACAGTTTCCCCCGCCCTCCCCGAGACCCATGCCATGACCCAGGACACCATCACCGAATTCACCCTCAACGGACTGTCTCCGGAGCGCTCGCACGACGTCCAGCAGCGCATCCGCGACGACGGCGACGGCGACTTTGCCCGGCCGCTGTATCGCGCCGAGGTTGCCTGGACCACGGGGTACCGCACGGTGGCCCGCCTCGCGGGCGGCCGCACGCTCGAAGGCGATGAGCCGGTGGCCTACGGCGGCGCGGCACAGGGCGCCTCACCGCAGGATCTGCTGCTCACGGCCGTAGGCAACTGCGTGGCGGCCACCTGCATCGGCGGGCTGTCGGCGCAGCGGATCGAGGTGCGCTCCCTCAACATCCATGTGTCGGGCCGCGTCAATTTCAAGGCCGCCTACGGAGTGGCGCCCGGCGCACCCGGATTCGAGAGCGTCGACGTGAAGCTGTTCATCGAGACCGACGCGCCCCGGGAACGGGTGGACGCCCTGTTGCGCAAGCTGCTGCCCACCGCGCCGATTCCCGACACCATCCTGCGGCCCGTGCCGCTGAACGTATCCATCGCCCACGAGGCCACCGCATCATGAACGCCGGCGGTGAGGACGTGCTGGTGGTGGGCGGCGGACCGGCGGGCCTCTCCGCCGCCCGCGCGCTGGTGCAGGCGGGCCGCAAGCCCCTTGTGCTGGAGCGGGCCGATGCCGTGTGCGCCGCGTGGCGCAACCACTACGAAGGTCTGCGGCTCAACACGGGCCGCGTGCTGTCGAGCCTTGCGGGTGAAGCCATTCCGCGCAGCGCCGGCGGCTGGCCGACCCGGGAGTCATTCGTACGCTACCTGGAGTCCTTCCCGGAGAAGGGCGGATTCCCGGTGATCACCGGCGTGCAGGTGGAACGCGTGGGCCGCGATGGCGCGCAGCACGGCTGGCGGGTGGATGCGGCCGACGGGCGGCGATTTGCCGCGCCCGCCGTGGTGGTAGCCACCGGCGGCTCCCGCGTGCCCGTGGTCCCCCAGTGGCAGGGCGCCTCCAGCTTCGCGGGCCGGCTGCTCCATGCCAGCGCGTTCCGCAGCCCAGAGCCATTCCGCGGGCTGCGCGTGCTGGTGGTGGGATGCGGCAACTCCGGCGCGGAGATTGCCAGCCGGCTGGTACCCCATGCCGCCGAGGTGACCTGCTCGGTGCGAACGCCGCCGCACCTGTTGCCCCGCAGTGTCCTGGGCGTGCCCATGGCGGGATGGGGGCTCGTGCTGCGGCACCTGCCGGCAGTGTGGGCGGATTCGCTTATGCTCGGCCTGCAGCGCACCGTTTTCGGCAACCTGGCTCACCGGGGACTGCCCTTGCCGCGCACCCGCCTGTCGGTGAAGTTCGGCGAGACCAACGTGGTGCCCACGCTCTACGAGGATTTCGCCCGGCATGTGCGCGCGGGCGGCATTCGCATCGTGGGCGAGGTGGTTCGCTTCGAGGGCGAGGAGGTGGAGGTGGAGGCGTCTGTCCGCGGCGCCGGGGCTGGCGCGGGAACCGTGCACCTGCGTCCCGACGTGGTGGTGGCTGCAACCGGTTACCGCAGCGGCCTGCGGGAGCTGATCGACGTGCCTGGTCTCGTGGATGACAGGGATCGTCCCGGCGTGACCGGCGGCGCGGAACATCCCCAGGCGCCCGGCCTTTTCTTCATCGGACAGTCGAATCCGCTCACCGGGCAACTGCGGGAGATTCGTCTCGAGTCCCGTGCCATCGCCCGGGCGCTCGGGCGCCCGGGTGCGGCGAAGGCGGCGTCCATCTCTTACGCGGGGGCCGGCGCCTGACCGGCATCTTGCGGCGCGCGCGAGCCGGTGCGGCGGCTCACGCAGCGCAGGCCGGGCCGGCTTGGGTCATGGCGAGGCGGCCCGCACCGGCTTCCTCGAACAGCCAGGCGCGAAACAGCGCGATCTTCCGGCTGACCGGGCGGTCCGTCGGACGCACCAGTTGGTAGCTGAAGCACGTCGGTAGCGATTCTCCGAAGGGTCGCACCAGCCGCCCGTCGGCGAGTTCGGCCTCCACCCACGAGCGTTTCACCAGCGCCACGCCTTGCGCGTCGATGGCGGCGTGGATCACCAGGTGCCCCGGCGTGAAGGCGGGGCCCTTGCGCGCATCGATGCCCTCCACGCCCAGGCGGTCGAGCCAGCGTTGCCAGTCGGGCGCCGTTTCGTCTTCGGCGCTGGCGCCGTCCTGGAGCAGCACGTGCAGGCGCAGGTCCTCGGGACGGCGCAACCGCGCGCCGCGTTCCACCAGCGATGGCGCGCACACCGGGAAGAGTTCGTCATCCAGGAAGCGCTCCGCCTCCAGCCCGGGATAGGGTCCGCGGCCGTAACGGATGGCGGCGTCGAAGTCCTCGCGGGCGAAGTCGGTCAGGCCCTTGGAGGCGGCCAGCCGCACCTCGATGTCGGGGTGGCGCTGGCTGAAGCGCGCCAGGCGCGGCCGCAGCCACTGGGTGGCAAAGGTGGGCGGCGCGCTCAGGTGCAGCAGCGTCTCGAAGGCGCGCGCCTGGAGCTGCTCGGTGGCGCGGGTGAGGCTGCGGAACGCCTCATGCACGCCGGGCAGGAATGCCCGGCCCGCCTCGGTGAGCGTGAGCGTGTTGCGCTGGCGCAGGAACAGCTGGATCCCCAGGAACTGCTCGAGCCCGCGCACCTGCTGGCTCACGGCCGCAGGCGTGACGGAGAGCTCCTCGGCGGCACGCACGAAGCTCGTGCGGCGCGCAGCCGCCTCGAAGGCGCGCAGGGCGTTGAGCGGCGGCAGGCGTTGTCCCATGGCTTCTCCCGGTGGTCGAGACGGCGGCGGCGCTCACGGCCTCAGGGGCGCCGCTCGTGCAGGAAGGGTACCAGCGTCTCGAGCAGCGCATCGGGCGCCTCCTCGGGCAGATAGTGCCCGCAGTCGAGCGACCCGCCGCGCACGTCGGTGGCGACCGCGCGCCAGGCACCCAGCGCGTCGAACTGGCGCTCGATCACGCCATGGCGGCCCCACAGGGCCAGCAGCGGGCAGCGCACCCGCTTTCCGGCGGCTTGGTCGGCTTCGTCATGCCGCAGGTCGATGTCGGCGCTGGCGCGGTAGTCTTCGCAGCTCGCGTGGATGGCGGCGGGATCGCTGAAGTCGCGCACGTAGTGCGGCCAGGCGTCGGGCAGAAAGGGCGCGAGTCCCGCGTGGCGGCCGCCCATGTGGTGGCGCAGGAAGGCCTCGGGCGCGGCGGCGATGAGCGCTTCGGGAAACGGCGCGGGCTGGATGAGGAAGAACCAGTGGTAGTAGGCGCGGGCGAAGGCCATGGTGGTGCCCTCGTACATGGCGAGCGTGGGCGCCACGTCGAGCACCGCCAGCCGATCCACGGCCAGGGGCGCGTCGAGCGCCATGCGGTGCGCAACGCGCGCGCCGCGGTCGTGGCCGCAC
The DNA here is from genome assembly GCA_020248405.1 of Rhodocyclaceae bacterium. Taxonomy (GTDB): domain Bacteria; phylum Pseudomonadota; class Gammaproteobacteria; order Burkholderiales. The sequence continues at coordinate 19,025 of JADCHQ010000007.1, forward strand.
ACCGCGAAGCGCTCGAAGCCCAGCGCCGTCATCACCGCCAGCTGGTCGGCAGCCATCCGGCGCTTGCTGTAGTTCACGTGCCCGGGATCGCCCGGCGGCTTCGACGAGGCGCCGTAGCCGCGCAGGTCGGTGGCCACCACCGTGAACCGCTGTGCCAGGGCGGGCGCCACCTTGCGCCAGATGAGGTGGCTCTGGGGAAAGCCGTGCAGCAGCAGCAGCGGCGGGCCCTCGCCCCTCACCGCGGCCGCGATTTCCACCTCCCCTGCCGCCACGCGCCTGAGGGTGAAGCCGGGGATGACCGGGTGCGGGCCGGCACTGGCGTTCAAGGCAGCCTCACGCCAGGCCCGCCAGCCGGCAGCCCAGCAGCACCCCGGGCGGGATGATGGCCGCGGCCGCGAGGTCGAGCACCGCCCCGTGGCGCGCCATCTGGGTGATGCGCACGCTGCCGGAACCGTACACGATGGCGTTCGGGGGCGTGGACACGGGCAGCATGAAAGCCATGCTGGCTCCCAGGGCGATGGCCATGGCCACGGGCGTCGCGCTCACGCCCGCAGCCGTGGCGGCCGCGATGCCAAGCGGCGCGAGCATGGTGGCCGTGGCGGTGTTGGAGGTGGTCTCGGTGAGAACGATGGCGATCCAGCAGAACAGGCAGGTCAGCGCCGCCACCGAGGTGCTGCCGGTGAGCGTGACCAGGCCATTGCCCAGCGATGCGGCGAGTCCGGTGCGGAACATGGCGCCGCCGAGGGCTAGCCCTCCGCCGAACAGCAGCAGCGTGCCCCAGTCGATGCGCGCGGCAGACTCCCAGGCGAGCGCGCGGCGCCCGGTGACGGGGTCGGCGGGCAGCAGGAACAGCAGCGATGCACCCAGCAGCGCCACCACGGGCTCTGGCAGCAGGCGCTGCACCTGCGCCACGCGCGCATCCGCGGGGCCGAGGGCAATGGCGAGCAGCCCGGGCAGCACCCAGAACGACACGGTGAGCCCGAAGGCGATGACCACGTTGCGCTCCCGCGCCGACAGCGGCCCGCGCGGCGCGCCCACGCCTCCCGCGGGCCGCGCCTGCAGGCCCGGCTCCGGAGGCAGCACGAAGCGGAAGTAGATCAGCATAAATACGCTCAGGGCGAGCGCGATGGGTGTGGCAATGGCCATCCAGTGCAGGAAGGGGATCCGTTCGGCCGTGAGCTTGTGGAGCTGGCCGATGCTGATCAGGTTCGGCGCGCTTCCCACGGGCGTGATCACGCCGCCGATGGACGCTGACCATGCCAGCACCAGCATCAGCGCCGTGCCGAAGCGCAGGCGGCGGGCGTCCCGTCCGGCGTCGGCGGCGATGGCCGCCAGCACCGAGACAGCGATGGGGTAGAGCATGGCTGCCGTGGACGTGTTGTTCATCCACGCGGACACGCCCGTGGTGAGCGCGCAGAACGCCAGCAGCACGCGCCCCGGCGAGCGGGCCAGCGCCGGCCGCGCCAGCACCCACCCCGCCACTCGCCGGTCGAGCCCGGTCTCGGCCATGGCTTCGGCCAGCAGGAACCCGCCGAGGAACAGCATGACGATGGGGTCGCCGAAGGGCGCGAACATCTCGGAGGCGCTGCCCACGCCCAGCAGCACCGCGAGTGCCGGTCCCAGCAGGGCGGTCACGGGCAGGGGCACCGCCTCCGTGATCCACCACACCAGCACCAGCGCGAGCACGCCCGCCAGCCGCGCCGCCTCTGCGGATGGCAGCGGCAGGGGCAGGGCGAGCACGAGGGCCATGAGCAGCGGCCCGAGCCACAGGCCAAGCCGCCGCCGGGCCTGGTCGAAGCGCTCCTCCACGGCACCCAGCGGGTCGACCGCGGGCGACGGCTGCGGCGATTCGGTCACGGCGCTGCCTGGCGCGAAGCGGCGGTCAGAAGGTGCCCGGGTAGGCGCCGCCGTCGATGAGGAAATTCATCCCCGTCACGAAGCCCGCCTGGGCGCTGCACAGATAGGCGCAGGCGTCGCCGAACTCGGCCGGGTCGCCGAAGCGACCGGCGGGGATCGGCTGCATGCGGTGGCGGTGCACTTCCTCCACGGGCTTGCCCGAAGCCTGGGCCATGGAGACCGAGCGCGAATACAGCGTTTCGGTGTCGAACAGGCCGGGCAGCAGGTTGTTGATGGTGACGTTGCGGCCCACGGTCTTGCGAGACAGGCCGGCTACGAAGCCCGTGAGGCCGGTGCGGGCGCCATTGGAGAGCGCCAGGATGTCGATGGGAGACTTCACGGCCGCCGAGGTGATGTTGACGATGCGCCCGAAGCCGCGATCGAGCATGCCGTCCACGGTGGCCTTGATGAGCTCGATGGGCGTGAGCATGTTGGCCCGCAGGGCGGCCAGCCAGACGGCCTCGTCGAACTGGCGAAAATCACCCGACGGCGGGCCGCCGGCGTTGTTGACCAGGATGTCGGGCGAGGGACAGGCCGCGAGCGCCGCGGCGCGGCCCTCGGGAGTGGTGATGTCGGCCGCCACGGCGCGGACGGTACCGCGGTCCAGGGCGCTGATGTCCCGCGCGGCGGCGGCGAGCGCCTCCTGGCCGCGCGCCACGATGACCACGTTCACGCCTTCCCGGGCCAGCGACAGGGCGCATGCCCGCCCCAGGCCCTTGCTGCCCGCGCACACCAGCGCGCTTTTTCCCGCGATGCCCAGATCCATGGCTTGCATCCTCTCGAGGACGTTGACGGTGCAGCAGGCTAGGGGCCGGGCCGGGCGCAGGCAAGCAACTTATTCTGAGGTGCAGGGCAAGAATTCCTTGCCCCTGGGGATCAGGCGGTGGGGAAGCGCGAGAAGCTCGGAAACTCGCCTTCTTCCTCGGCCACCTCCACGCGCAGCACGCGCGCCGCTGGCGGACCCTGTTGCGACCACGCGATGATGGCCGCGAGCTGTGCCTCGGTGCCGCTGACCGCAGCTTCCACTGAGCCGTCGCGGCGGTTGCGCACCCAGCCGGTGATGCCCAGGTGGCGGGCCTGCGCCACCATGGCGTCGCGGAACCCCACCCCCTGCACGCGGCCGCGGATGGACAGGCGGCGCGCGGGCACCGGGCTCACTTCACGCGCATGCCCGGTTGGGCGCCGCTGTCCGCGTCCAGCAGGAACACGCCGCTGCCCTCGGCGCTGGCGGCCAGCACCATGCCCTGAGACTCGCCGAAGCGCATCTTGCGCGGCGCCAGGTTGGCCACCATGACCACCAGCCGTCCCTTGAGCGCTTCCGGGTCGTAGTGGGCCTTGATGCCGGCGAACACCTGGCGTTGCTCGCCGCCCAGGTCGAGGGTCAGCTTCACCAGCTTTTCCGCCCCTTCCACGTGCTGCGCGTCGGCTACCCGCGCCACGCGCAGGTCCACCTTCATGAAATCGTCGATGGAGATGGTGGGGGTCGTGGGGGCGGCCTCGGCGGCTGGCGCGGCAGCGGGCGGGTTGGTGCTTTGGTTCACGGCGTTCTCCTGGTGCTGCGCGTGGCGCTGCGGGGAATGAGATTCAGGCGCGGGCTTGAGGCTCTCGCGGTTGGCCTCCACCAGCGCCTCCACCTGCTTTGGGTCGATGCGGGCCATGAGGTGCTGATAGGCCTGGATGCGGTGTCCCTCGGGAAGGTCGGTGGCGGCGTCAGCCCAGGCGAGGGGCGGGACGCCGAGGAAGGCTTCCACACGGGCGGCCACCGCCGGCAGCACCGGCTTGAGGTACACCGTGAGCAGGCGGAACAGCGCGATGGCCTCGGTGCACACGGCGTGCAGGCGTGCCTCGGCGCCGGGCTGCTTCGCCAGTTCCCAGGGCTTTTCCAAGTCGACGAACTGGTTGGCGCGGTCCGCCAGCAACATCACCTCGCGCAGCGCCTTGGAGTACTCGCGGCCCTCAAACAGCATGGCGATGGCAGGAGCTGCCTCGCGCAGGGCGCGCAGCGTGTCGCTTTCAGGCGTGGCTGCAAGCCGGCCCCCAAAGCGCTTGGCGATGAAGCCCGCAGCTCGGCTGGCGATGTTCACGTACTTTCCCACCAGATCGCTGTTCACACGGCTGGTGAAGTCATCCAGGTTGAGGTCGATGTCCTCCATGCCGGCGCCGAGCTTGGCGGCGTAGTAGTAGCGCAGCCATTCGGGGTTGAGCCCGAGCTTCAGGTAGCTCTCCGCCGTGATGAATGTTCCGCGGCTCTTGGACATCTTCTCGCCGTTCACGGTCAGGAATCCGTGGGCGTACACCTTGCTGGGCGTGCGGTAGCCGGCGAACTGCAGCATGGCGGGCCAGAACAGCGCATGGAAGTAGAGGATGTCCTTGCCGATGAAGTGGACCATCTCCGTGCCTTCCGCCTGCGCCTTGCCGGCATCGGCAAAGGCGGCGAAATCCAAGCCCCGGGCTTGGGCGAGGTTGCGGAAGCTGCCCAAATAGCCGACGGGGGCGTCCAGCCAGACGTAGAAGTACTTGCCCGGCGCCCCGGGGATCTCGAAACCGAAGTAGGGCGCGTCACGGGAGATATCCCAGTCGTTCAGGCCCTGGTCGAACCACTCGCGGATCTTGTTGCGTGCCTCGGGTTGCAGGCGATCGCCGTGCTGGGTCCACTGCTGGAGAAAGGCGCGGCAGCGCGGGTCTGACAAGGCGAAGAAGTAGTGCTCCGAGGCCTTGCGAACAGGCGCGGCCCCGGAAACGGTGGAGTAGGGGTTCTTCAGGTCGGTGGGCGCATACGTGGCGCCGCACACCTCGCAGGAATCGCCGTACTGGTCCTTGGCGCCGCACTTGGGGCATTCACCCTTGATGAAGCGGTCGGGAAGGAACAGCTGCTTCACCGGGTCGTAAAACTGCTCCACAGAGCGCGTGGTGATCAGCTTCGCGGCATCGCGGAGCGTCTCGTAGATGTGGTAGGCGATGGTGCGAGTGGCGTCGTCGTCGGTGGAGCCGTAGTGATCGAAGTCCACCAGGAAGCCGTCGAAGTCGCGCTTGTGCTCTCGCCACACACGCTCGATCAGCGCCTGGGGCGCGATGCCCTCCTTCTCGGCGCGCAGCATGATGGCGGTGCCGTGGGTGTCATCGGCGCACACGTAGTGCACCTCGTGGCTGCGCAGCTTCTGAAAGCGCACCCAGATGTCGGTCTGGATGTACTCCACCAGATGGCCGAAGTGGATCGAGCCGTTGGCGTAGGGCAGCGCCGAGGTGACCAGGATACGGCGGCGAACGGGGTCGGTCATGGGCGGACGAAGCAGTGGCGGTGGGGTGCTCGAGAGTCGCGAATTGTAGCGGCGGGGCGTGTACAATGCGCGCCCTTTTCCCGACCCATCGCGGAGTCACTGGCATGGCGGTCTTGCGCGCGCAGGTTGAAGATCGGCTGCGCGAAATCATCGATCCCTGGACCGGACAGGACTACCTGTCGGGCGGCGGGTTGCGCGAGCTCCGCGTCGATTGCGAAGGCGTGGCGGTGGACGTGGTGCTCGGGTATCCGGCGGCGAGCATCCTGGAAACCGTGCGCCGGCAGATCGGCGAGGCCGTCCGCGCCGTAGCCGGTGGCCTGGCCGTCTCGGTGAACGTGTCCGTGAACATCGCGGCCCCGGCCTCGGCAAAGGGCAACCGCATCCCCGGCGTGAAGAACATTGTTGCCGTGGCGTCGGGGAAAGGCGGCGTGGGCAAGTCCACGGTGGCCGTGAACCTGGCCCTGGCGCTGGCCGCCGAGGGCGCCCGGGTGGGGATTCTTGACGCCGACATCTACGGCCCTTCCCAGCCCACTATGCTGGGTCTGCAGGGCAGCAAGCCCGTCAGCCCCGACGGCAAGTCCATCGAGCCCATGGAGGCCCATGGCGTACAGGCCATGTCCATCGGTTTCCTCGTGGATGTGGAGCAGCCCATGGTCTGGCGAGGGCCCATGGCCACCGGGGCGTTGGAGCAACTGCTGCGCGACACCCGCTGGCGCGACCTGGACTACCTGGTGGTGGACATGCCCCCGGGCACTGGCGACATCCAGCTGACGCTCGCCCAGAAGGTGCCGGTGACCGGTGCGGTGATCGTCACCACGCCCCAGGACATCGCCCTCATCGACGCGCGCAAGGGGCTCAGGATGTTCGAGAAGGTCTCCGTGCCCATCCTGGGCGTCGTGGAAAACATGGGCCTTCACGTGTGCTCGAACTGCGGTCATGAGGAGCACATCTTCGGATCCGGCGGGGGCGAGGCCATGGCGCAGGATTACGGCGTACCGCTGCTGGGCACGCTGCCGCTGGATTTGAAGATCCGGCTGCAGGCCGATTCGGGAAAGCCCACGGTGGCGGCAGAGCCCGACGGTTCCGTGGCGCACATCTACCGCGTCATTGCCCGGCGTGCCGCGGCGGGCATGGCGCGGCTCGCAGCCGCCGGTACCGGCGCCATGCCGCGCATCGCCATCCAGAACACCTGAGGGCCGAGGCGCCATGAGCATCAAGAGCGACCGCTGGATCCGGCGCATGGCCGAGCAGCACCGCATGATCGAGCCCTTCGAGCCGCGCCAGGTGAAGGAGGCCGGCGGCAGCCGCATCGTGTCCTACGGCACCTCAAGCTATGGCTACGATGTGCGCTGCTCCGACGAATTCAAGCTGTTCACCGACATCAACACCACCATCGTGGACCCCAAGGCCTTCGACCCGAAGTCCTTCGTGGACTTCAAGGGCCCTTACTGCATCATTCCGCCCAACTCGTTCGCCCTGGCGCGCACCGTGGAATACTTCCGCATCCCGCGCAACGTGCTGGTGGTGTGCCTGGGCAAGAGCACCTATGCGCGTTGCGGAATCATCGTCAACGTCACGCCGCTGGAGCCCGAATGGGAAGGCCACGTGACGCTGGAGTTCTCCAACACCACGCCGCTGCCCGCCCGCATCTACGCCAACGAGGGCGTGGCCCAGGTGCTGTTCCTGGAATCCGACCCCGACGACGTCTGCGAGACCTCCTACCGCGACCGGGGCGGGAAGTACCAGGGCCAGAGCGGCGTCACCCTTCCGAAAATCTAGCTGCCGCCGCCGGCACAGCCGACGCGACTGGGAGAACGACGCCATGAGATTCCGCTTTCCCGTCGTCATCATCGACGAGGACTTCCGTTCCGAGAACGCCTCCGGGCTGGGTGTGCGCGCGCTGGCCAAGGCCATCGAGGAAGAGGGTATCGAGGTGCTGGGCGTCACCAGCTACGGCGACCTGTCCTCCTTCGCGCAGCAGCAGTCGCGTGCCTCGGCCTTCATCCTGTCCATCGACGACGAGCAGTTCTCCTCGCCGGAAGACACCGACAAGGCCATCTCCGAGTTGCGCGCCTTCGTGGCGGAGATTCGCTTCCGCAACGTGGACATCCCGATATTCCTGTACGGCGAGACGCGCACCTCGCGGCATATCCCCAACGACGTGTTGCGCGAGCTGCACGGCTTCATCCACATGTTCGAGGACACGCCGGAATTCATCGCGCGCTACGTGGCGCGGGAAGCGCGCGCCTACCTCGAGTCGCTGCCGCCGCCGTTTTTCCGCGCCCTGACCCACTATGCGGCGGACGGTTCCTACTCCTGGCACTGCCCCGGGCACTCTGGCGGGGTGGCCTTCCTGAAAAGCCCGGTGGGGCAGATGTTCCACCAGTTCTTCGGCGAAAACCTGTTGCGGGCCGACGTGTGCAACTCGGTGGACGAGCTGGGCGCGCTGCTGGACCACACCGGGCCGGTGGCGGCTTCAGAGCGCAACGCCGCGCGCATCTGCCACGCCGACCACCTGTTCTTCGTCACCAACGGCACCTCCACGTCCAACAAGATCGTGTGGCACTCCTGCGTGGCGCCGGGCGACGTGGTGCTGGTGGACCGCAACTGCCACAAGTCTATCCTGCACGCCATCACCATGACCGGCGCCATCCCGGTATTTCTGATGCCCACGCGCAATCACTACGGCATCATCGGGCCCATCCCGCTGGAGGAATTTTCCGAGGAATCCGTTCGCCGCAAGATCGAAGCCAACCCCTTTGTGCGCGGCGAGAACAAGAAGCCGCGCATCCTCACCCTTACCCAGAGCACCTACGACGGGGTGGTCTACAACGTGGAAACCCTCAAGCAGCGGCTCGATGGCCGGGTGGACACGTTGCTGTTCGACGAGGCCTGGCTGCCGCACGCGGCTTTCCACGATTTCTACGGCGACTACCATGCCATTGGCGCCGACCGGCCGCGCTGCCGCGAGTCGATGATCTTCTCCACCCAGTCCACCCACAAGTTGCTGGCCGGCCTGTCGCAGGCCTCGCAGATCCTGGTGCAGGATTCAGACATGCGGGCGCTGGACCGCGACATGTTCAACGAAGCCTATCTCATGCACACCTCCACCTCGCCTCAGTACGCCATCATCGCTTCCTGCGATGTGGCGGCGGCCATGATGGAGCCGCCCGGGGGCACGGCGCTGGTGGAGGAGTCGATCCTGGAGGCGCTCGATTTCCGCCGTGCCATGCGCAAGGTGGACGAGGAATACGGCGAGGCGTGGTGGTTCAAGGTGTGGGGCCCGGACTACCTTGCCAGCGAGGGCATCGGCGAGCGAGAGGACTGGGTGCTGCGCTCGGGCGATCGCTGGCATGGCTTCGGCGATCTCGCCGAGGGCTTCAACATGCTCGATCCCATCAAGGCAACGGTCATCACGCCGGGCCTGGCCGTGGATGGCGCCTTCACCGAGCCCGGCATTCCCGCCGCCATCGTCACCAAGTACCTCTCAGAGCACGGCATCATCGTGGAGAAGACGGGCCTGTACTCGTTCTTCATCATGTTCACCATCGGCATCACCAAGGGTCGCTGGAACTCCCTGCTGACCGAGTTGCAGCAGTTCAAGGACGACTTCGATCGCAACCAGCCCCTGTGGCGCGTGCTGCCGGAATTCGTCCAGCGCCATCCGCGCTACGAGCGCGTTGGCCTTCGAGACCTGTGCACCAGCATCCACGACGTGTACCGCCGCAACGACGTGGCCCGCCTCACCACCGAGATGTACCTCTCCAGCATGGAGCCGGCCATGAAGCCGGCCGATGCTTTTGCCCGGATGGCCCACCGCGAGATCGAGCGTGTGGCCGTGGACCAGCTGGAGGGACGGGCGACGGCGGTGTTGCTCACGCCCTATCCGCCCGGCATCCCGCTGCTCATCCCCGGCGAGCGTTTCAACACCACCATCGTGCGCTACCTGCAGTTTGCCCGCGAGTTCAACAGCACCTTCCCTGGCTTCGAGACCGAAATCCATGGCCTCGTGGATGAAGTGGTGGATGGGGAGTTGCGCTACTTCGTGGACTGCGTGCGATAGCCCGCCTGCGCGATGCCCCGGCCGCGCGGATTCAGCCGCAGCGCTCGTACACCACGAAGTCGTAGCGCAGTCCGCCGGGTGCGGTATGCGATTCGCGTTGGGTCTGGGTCCAGTGCGCAGGATCGAAGGGCGGAAAGTGGGCGTCGCCCTCCACCGACTGGTGCAGCTCCGTGAGGTGCAGGCGGTGGGCGAGCGGTAGGGCGGCCGCGTACAGCTCGCCGCCGCCGATCACAAACACCTCCGGCGCGCCAGCCACCGCCGCAAGGGCGCCGTTCAGGTCGGCGAACACTTCGGCGCCAGCGGCCTGGTAGCCGGCCTGCCGCGTGATGACCACGTTGCGCCGTCCTGGCAGCGGCCGGCCGATGGATTCCCAGGTTCGCCGTCCCATGATCACGGGGTGGCCCATGGTGATAGCCTTGAAGCGACGTAGGTCATCTGGCAGGTGCCAGGGCAGCGTGCCCTGGCGCCCGATGACCCGGTTGCTGGCCAGGGCGGCGATCAGGCTGATGCGCGCGGGGCCGCTGCTCACACCGCCACCGGTGCCTTGATGTGCGGATGGGGGTCGTAGCCCACCAGCGTGAAGTCTTCGTAGCGAAAGCCGAACAGGTCCGTCACCGCGGGATTGATGTGCATCCGTGGCAGCGGCCGCGGGGTGCGGGCGAGCTGCTCGCGGGCCTGGTCGAGGTGATTCAGGTACAGGTGCGCATCGCCGAAAGTGTGCACGAACTCGCCGGGACGCAGATCGCACACCTGCGCCACCATCAACGTGAGCAGCGCATAGGAGGCGATGTTGAAAGGCACGCCCAGGAACACGTCGGCGCTGCGCTGGTATAGCTGGCACGACAACCGGCCATCGGCCACGTAGAACTGGAACAGTGCGTGGCAGGGCGCCAGGGCCATGCGAGGAATGTCGACGGGGTTCCACGCGCTGACCAGCAGCCGGCGCGAGTCGGGGTTGCGGCGTAGCTCCTGCACCAGTTGGGCCATCTGATCCACATGACCGCCCTGCGGGGTGGGCCATGAGCGCCACTGGTGGCCATACACGGGGCCCAGATCGCCGTTGGCGTCGGCCCACTCGTCCCAGATGCTGACGCCGTGCTCGCGTAGGTAGGCCACGTTGGTGTCGCCCCTCAGAAACCACAACAGCTCGTGGACGATGGACTTCAGGTGCAGTTTCTTGGTGGTGACCAGGGGAAACCCCTGGGCCAGATCGAAGCGCAACTGGGCGCCGAAGATGCTGAGGGTGCCCGTGCCGGTGCGGTCGGTCTTGCGCGCGCCGCTGTCGAGGATGCGGCGCATCAGGTCGTGGTATTGCTCCATGGCGGGCGTGCTCGGGACGGGGATTACCCGGATTCTATGCGCTGTGACGGGCCCCGCCGGGCGCCCTCCCGGCCGCGGCGAGCGTGCTAGCATCAATGACCGTCGTTCAAGGATTCCAACCGATGTCCGGCAACACCTTCGGGCGTTTGTTCTGCGTCACCTCCTTCGGTGAAAGCCACGGCCTCGCGATCGGCTGCGTGGTGGATGGCTGCCCGCCCGGCATGGAACTGTCGGAAGACGACATTCAGCCCGAGCTGGACCGGCGCAAGCCCGGCACGTCGCGCTTTGTCACCCAGCGCAAGGAAAGCGACACCGTGGAGATTCTGTCCGGGGTGTTCGAAGGCCGCACCACCGGAACTCCGATTGCCATGCTGATCCGCAACACCGACCAGCGCAGCCAGGATTACGGCAACATCGTGGAGTCTTTCCGGCCCGGGCACGCCGACTACACCTACTGGCAGAAGTACGGCATCCGCGACCATCGCGGCGGGGGCCGCCAGTCGGCCCGGGAAACCGCCGTGCGCGTGGCGGCGGGCGCGGTAGCGAAGAAGTGGCTGCGTAGCCGTCATGGCGTGGAGGTGAAGGGTTGCCTGTCGCAACTCGGGCCGATTCCCCTTGCAGTGCGCGATTGGTCGGCGGTGCATGCCAATCCGTTTTTCAGCGCCGATCCCGCGGCGGTTCCTGCGATCGAGGAGTTCATGGATGCGCTGCGCAAGTCCGGCGACTCGGCGGGGGCGCGCGTGACCGTGGTGGCCACGGGTGTGCCGCCGGGCTGGGGCGAGCCGGTGGACGACAAGCTCGATGCCGACATCGCCTACGCCATGATGGGCATCAACGCCGTCAAAGGCGTGGAGATTGGCGCGGGCTTTGCGGCCGTTGCGCAGAAGGGCACGGAGCACGGCGACGAAATGACGCCCGAGGGTTTCCTGTCCAACAATGCCGGCGGCATCCTCGGTGGCATCTCCACCGGTCAGGAAATCGTGGTGCACGTGGCCATCAAGCCCACCTCGAGCATCCGGTTGGCGCGCCGTTCCATCGACAAGGCCGGCAATCCCGTGACCGTGGAGACCTTCGGGCGCCACGATCCCTGCGTGGGCATTCGCGCCACGCCCATTGCCGAGGCCATGCTGGCCTGCGTGCTCATGGACCACGCGCTTCGCCACCGGGCCCAGAACGCCGACGTGACGGTGTCCACGCCGCGCATTGCCGCCCAGGCGCCCGATGGCGCCCGCGCACGCTTTCCGCTGCAGCCGAGCCGGGCTTCCACCGATCCCCACGAGAGCTGACCGGTCCGTGGTGTCTTTCCCGCGGCGACGCTGCTCCCGCATGCCTCGCTGACCCATGGCGTGGATTGAGCGGCTGCGCGAGATCGCCGCGGCGGAGTGGCAGGACATCTCCGGTGCCGGTGTGGTGGCGGTGGCGGCTTTCGCCGTCTTCTGCATGTACTTCGGCCACACCGGTGAGCGCTGGGTACACGTGCTGGACGGTGCCAACCTGGCCTTCCACGAGGCCGGCCATCCCATCTTCGGCCTGCTGCTCGGCGAGAGCATCACCGTGTATGGCGGCACACTCGGGCAACTGGTGTTCCCGTTGGTGGCGGCGGCGGCCTTCTGGGGGCGGCGCGAGGCGTGCTCCTTTGCCACCGCGGTGGTGTGGCTGAACGAGAACCTGTGGAACATCGCGCGCTACATGGCCGACGCGCGCGCCCGCGAACTGCCGCTGGTGGGCGGTGGCGAGCATGACTGGACCGAAATCCTCACCCGCTGGGGCGTGCTGCATCTGGACACCGCCTTGGCCGGGTGGTTGCGGCTGGCGGGTTGGGCGGGCATGCTGGCGGTGGTGGGCTGGCTCACTTGGCGCTGGCGCTCCGACCAGCAGTGGTCATGAGCGGGTCTGGCCGCTTCAGGATTCTCCGGCCGCGGCGCGGCTCGAACACACCGATATCCGATGCAGCGCCGGTGCCCCACGGCGGCGGCGTGCCGGCGCTGCGGCTGTCGGCCTTTTACTTCTGCTATTTCGCTTTCCTCGGCGCGTTCGCGCCCTTCTGGGCACTGTACCTGCAGTCCAAGGGGCTGACGGCGGCGCAGATCGCGGTGTTGCTGGCGCTGGTGCCCGTGACGCGGGTTTTCGGGCCTACGTTCTGGGGCTGGATGGCGGACCGGCGCGGCCGGCGCGCCGGTGTGATCCGCCTTACCACCGCGGCTACGCTGGTGAGCTTCTGTGGTGTGTTTGCGGACAGTGGGTTTGCATGGCTGTTCGTGGTGATGCTGGTGATGAACCTGTTCTGGTCGGGCTCGCTGCCGCTGGTGGAGGCCACCACCATGGGACACCTGGGCGATGGCGTGTCGCGCTATGGGCGTATCCGCGCCTGGGGGTCTGTGGGCTTCGTGGCGGTGGTGGTGGGCGCAGGCCAATTGCTGGATGTGCAGGGCATCGGCGCTCTGCCATGGTTGATTGCCGGACTGCTGGCGCTGCACCTGGCGAGCGCCTTCAAGGTGCCCGAGGCGCCCGGTCACCTCCACGGCGCGGAGCATGCCCCAGTCTGGGATATCCTGCGGCGGCCTGAAGTGCTGGCGCTGTTCGGGGGCTGCTTCCTGCTGACGGTTTCCAATGGGCCGTACCACACCTTCTATTCCATCTGGCTGGTGGAGCACGGCTATCGCAAGGCAGACGTGGGCTTGCTTTGGGCGCTCGGGGTGGTGGCGGAGATCGTGGTGTTCATGGCCTGGACCCCGCTGGCGAGCCGCTGGTCCCTGCGGGCGCTGCTGCTGGGCGCCTACGGCGTGACGACGCTGCGCTTCCTGGCCATCGGCTGGCTGCCGTTTTCGCTGACGGCGGTCATCCTGGCGCAGGTGGCGCATGCGGCCACCTTTGGATTTTTCCACGGCGCGGCGGTGGCTCTCACGCACCGTTTCTTCCGCGGCCGGCACCAGTCCAAGGGCCAGGCGCTCTACTCGGGAGTGGGCTTCGGTGCGGGCGGCGCCGCCGGCGGGTTGCTGGCCGGCATCCTGTGGGAACCGGCCGGCGGCGCCTGGACCTTCACCGCCGGTGCGGTCATGGCAGCGGCGGCCTTCGCAGTGACCGCCCGCTGGCTGCGCCTGCCCTCCCAGGGGGCGGCCGGCTGAAGGCCTTGTGACATAATCCGCTGATCTCTGGAGGGATGCTTATGCAGTCGCAGTCCACCACCGCCCGGACCCTCTACGACAAGCTCTGGGACTCTCATGTGGTGCGCCAGGAGCCCGATGGCACGGCGCTGGTTTACATCGACCGCCATCTGGTGCACGAGGTCACCAGCCCACAGGCTTTCGAGGGCCTTAAGCTGGCGGGCCGCAAGCCCTGGCGGCCGGGCTCCATCGTGGCCACCGCAGACCACAACACGCCCACGCGCGACTGGGACCAGGGCATTCGCGATCCCATATCGCGATTGCAGGTGGAAACCCTCGACGCCAACATCCGCGAGTTCGGCGCCAAGGCGTATTTCCCCTTCCTCGACAGCCGGCAGGGCATCGTGCATGTGATCGGTCCGGAGCAGGGTGCCACCCTGCCGGGCATGACGGTAGTGTGCGGCGACTCCCACACCAGCACCCACGGCGCCTTTGCCGCGCTGGCCTTCGGCATCGGCACCTCGGAAGTGGAGCATGTGCTGGCCACGCAGACCCTCAACCTGAAAAAGGCCAGGAGCATGCTGGTGAGGGTGGAGGGTCGCCTGGGCCGCGGCGTCACCGCCAAGGACATCGTGCTGGCGCTCATTGGCCGCATCGGCACGGCGGGCGGCACGGGCTGCGCCATCGAGTTTGCCGGGTCGGCCATCCGCGCCCTGTCCATGGAGGGCCGCATGACCCTGTGCAACATGGCCATCGAAGCAGGTGCCCGGGCCGGCATGGTGGCCGTGGACGACACCACCATCGACTATCTGCGCGGGCGGGCCTTCGCGCCCCAGGGACCGCTGTTCGAGCGCGCCAGTGCCGCCTGGCGTTTGCTTGCAAGCGATGCGGGCGCGCGCTTCGACGTGGTGGTGGACATGGAGGCTGCCGCCATCGAGCCCCAGGTCACCTGGGGCACGTCGCCGGAAATGGTGGCCCCCGTGAGCGGGCGTGTGCCCAATCCTGCCGCGCTGGATGAACCGGTGCGCCGTACCTCGCTCGAGCGGGCATTGCATTACATGGGGCTGCAACCGGACACGCCCATTACGAACATCGCCATCGACAAGGTGTTCATCGGTTCGTGCACCAACTCGCGTATCGAGGATTTGCGTGCCGCGGCCGAGGTGGTGAAAGGGCGCTCGGTGGCCGGGAGCGTCAAGCTTGCCCTGGTGGTGCCCGGCTCGGGGCTGGTGAAGCGGCAGGCCGAGGCGGAGGGGCTGGATCAGGTGTTTCGTGCCGCGGGGTTCCAGTGGCGCGAGCCGGGTTGCTCCATGTGCCTGGCCATGAACGATGATCGTCTCGAACCGGGCGAGCGTTGCGCCTCCACCTCGAACCGCAATTTCGAGGGGCGGCAGGGAACGGGCGGACGCACCCACCTGGTGAGCCCTGCCATGGCTGCGGCCGCTGCCGTGGCGGGCCGTTTCGTCGACATCCGCACGCTCTAGGAGGCCGCCATGGAGAAATTCACGATTCTCGATGGCGTGGTGGCGCCCCTCGATCGTCCCAACGTGGACACCGACGCCATCATCCCGAAGCAGTTCCTCAAGTCCATCAAGCGCACCGGCTTCGGACCGAACCTGTTCGACGAGTGGCGCTACCTTGATCACGGCGAACCGGGGATGGACAACGCCCAGCGGCCACTGAACCCCGAATTCGTGCTCAATCAGCCCCGTTACCGCGGCGCGCAGATTCTGCTGGCGCGCGACAACTTCGGCTGTGGCTCGTCCCGGGAGCATGCCCTCTGGGCGCTGATGGACTTCGGCTTCCGCGCGGTGATTGCACCCAGTTACGCCGATATTTTTCACAACAACAGCTACAAGAACGGACTGCTGCCGGTGGTGCTTCCGGCGGCGGTGGTGGACGAGCTGTTCCGGCACACGGTGGCAACGCCTGGTTACCGGCTCACCATCGACCTCGCGGCGCAAAAGGTGGTCACGCCCGAGGGCCGCGCCTTCGGCTTCGAGGTGGATGGGTTCCGCAAGCACTGCCTGCTGGAGGGGCTGGACGAAATCGGCCTGTCGCTGCGCCACGCCGAGGAGATCCGCGCCTTCGAGGCGCGCCACCGGGCTTCCCAACCCTGGCTGTTCGACTGAGACGACACACCATGAAGATTGCAGTCCTGCCCGGCGATGGCATCGGGCCAGAGATCGTTGGCGAGGCCATCAAGGTCCTCGATACCCTTCGGCGAGACGGCTTGAGGGTTGAGATGGAGACTGCCCCCATTGGCGGCGCGGGGTTCGATGCTGCTGGCGATCCGTTGCCCGAGGCGACGCTCGCGCTCGCCCGGCAGGCCGATGCTGTGCTGCTCGGTGCCGTAGGCGGGCCTAAGTACGACGCATTGCCGCGCGACAAGCGCCCGGAGCAAGGACTGCTGCGCATCCGTCAGGCGCTGGGGGTGTTCGCGAATCTTCGCCCAGCCATCGTGTACCCGGAGCTCGCGGCCGCCTCATCGCTCAAGCCCGAACTGGTGGCCGGGCTCGACCTGATGATCCTGCGGGAACTCACCGGCGACATCTATTTCGGGCAGCCGCGCGGCCAGCGCCGCCTCGATGACGGGCAACGCGAGGGTTTCGACACCATGAAGTACTCGGAGTCGGAGATTCGCCGCATCGGCCGTGCGGGGTTCGACATCGCCCGAGGGCGCGCCAAAAAGCTGTGCTCGGTGGACAAGGCCAACGTGCTGGATACCAGCATCCTCTGGCGGCAGGTGATGGAGGAGTTGGCCCGCGACTTCCCGGATGTGGTGCTTACTCATATGTACGTGGACAATGCCGCCATGCAACTGGTGCGCGCGCCCCGGCAGTTCGACGTGATGGTGACGGGCAACATGTTTGGCGACATCCTCTCGGACGAGGCGTCCATGCTGACGGGCTCCATCGGCATGCTGCCCTCGGCGTCGCTCGATGAGCACGGCAAAGGGTTGTACGAGCCCATCCACGGCTCGGCGCCGGACATTGCCGGCAAGGGCGTGGCCAATCCGCTGGCCACCATTCTCTCCGTGGCCATGCTGCTGCGGCACACCGGCCGGAACGAAACCTTCGCTGCCCGTATCGAAGCGGCGGTCAGGGACGTGCTTGCCGCAGGGCTTCGCACCCCCGACATCGCACAGCCGGGAGAACCGGTGATCGGCACAGTGCGGATGGGCGACGCCGTCGTTTCGGCGCTGGCGCGCCAGAAGCCCTGACGCCGAACGGTTAAAGAGGAGGAATCAACATGGCCAACATGCAAGTGGGGTTTGTGGGCTGGAGGGGCATGGTGGGTTCCGTGCTTCTGCAGCGCATGGTGTGGGAGCGAGACTTCCTGGACGTGGAACCGGTGTTCTTCAGCACGTCCAACGCTGGTGGAGACGGACCGGTCATCGGCCGGGAAGTGGGGCCCCTGAGGGATGCGAACGATCTCAAGGCGTTGGGCGCGCTGCCCGTGATCGTTTCCTGCCAAGGGGGGAACTACACCTCGGAGGTTTATCCCAAACTGCGCAACGCGGGCTGGAGCGGTTACTGGATCGACGCGGCCTCCACCTTGCGCATGCAGGGCGATGCCGTGATCGTCCTCGATCCCGTGAACCGGGACGTCATCGACCGCGCGCTCACTGGCGGCGTCAAGAACTTCATCGGCGGCAATTGTACCGTCAGCCTGATGCTCATGGCGCTCGCGGGGCTTTTTCGCGCCGGTCTGGTGGAGTGGATCACCTCCATGACGTACCAGGCGGCCTCGGGTGCGGGGGCTCAGCACATGCGGGAACTGGTGCAGCAGATGGGCAGCGCCCATGGTGCAGCCGCAAGCCTTCTCGCGTTGCCCGGCGCCACCATCATGGACATCGACCGTGCAGTGGCCCAGGCGCTCAACAGTAACGATTTCCCCGTAGAGCAATTTGGCCACCCCCTGGCAGGCAGCCTGCTGCCCTGGATCGACAAGGATCTCGGTAATGGCCAAAGCCGCGAGGAATGGAAGGGCATGGCCGAGACGAACCGGATCCTAGGGCTCCCCGACGCAACCATTCCCGTGGACGGCGTTTGCGTGCGCATTGGCGCCATGCGATGCCATAGCCAGGCGCTCACGATCAAGCTCAAGAGCGACGTGCCGCTTGCCGATATTGAGGACATGCTCGGTTCGGCCCACCCGTGGGCCAAGGTGGTTCCCAATCGGCGCGAGGACAGCCTGCGGGAACTCACCCCTGCAACGGTTTCAGGAAGGCTTGAGGTCCCCGTGGGCAGGCTGCGCAAACTGCCCATGGGGCCCCAGTATCTTTCCGCCTTCACGGTGGGCGACCAATTGCTTTGGGGCGCTGCTGAGCCCCTGCGTCGTATGCTTCAAATCCTGGTGGAGCGCTTGTGAGGTTGCACTCCCCGGCCTGATCACGCGTGAGTTCACCCCGGGCGGAATACCTCTTTCGCCTGGGGTGTTAGTAAGAGGAAAGATTAGCTTGCGCCGGTAACCCCATGATGTTACTTTCGTTATAAATCCCGAAATCTATGGGTGGGTGGCTTGGTGGGTAAAACCTTTTTTTCCCGGTGCGCTGCGGCACTGTGTTTATTGTTGAGCGCATCCATCGCTTCGGCGGCGGGCTTGGGCAAGCTCACGGTCATCTCCGCGCTCGGGCAGCCTTTTCGCGGCGAAATTGACCTGGTTTCGGTCACCAAGGAAGAACAGGGACTTCTCAATGTCCGGTTGGCCTCACCGGAGGCTTTCAGGCAGGCGGATGTACCCTTCACCACCTTTGTTTCCAACCTGAAGGTTTCCATCGACACCCGGCCCGGTGGAGAACAGTTCGTAAGGGTCAGTTCAGCCCAGCCCTTGAATGAGCCCTTTGTTGATTTCCTGATAGAGCTTTATTGGACGTCTGGGCGGCTGGTTCGCGCATACACGGCACTGCTCGACCCGCCTTTGAACACGGCCGAGTCGTTCGGCGGGCAGGCGGAGGTCAAGATGTTACCGCCTGCGCAGGTCCTGGACGGGGCCCCCGCTCCTGCAGCACCTCCTGCGTTCATCGAACCCCAACCTGCAGGGTCTAGCATCACGCAGCAGGGTGGCGGTCAGTCGCAGGGTGTGGACGTGGAACCGGGTCTGGCGCAAGGAGTGCCCAGGGCAGCCACGGTGGTGGTACCGGAACCTGCCGCGCAGCAACCCGGAGCGGGGTCGGGTGCCTCTGTTGGTACAGCGATCGAGCACACCGTAAAGCGAGGAGACACCCTCGCAAAGGTCGCGGCCGCCAACAAACCGGCCGAGGTCTCGCTAGACCAAATGTTGGTCAGCATGTTCCGGGCGAACCCCGGGTCGTTCGCCGGCAAGAACATGAATCGCCTCAAGGTCGGGACAGTGTTGCGCGTCCCGGAGCGAGGTTCGATCGATGACGTATCGGCTGCCGAGGCGCGCCGCGAAGTCCGGGCCCAGGCGGCTAACTGGAGCGCATACCGCGAAAAGCTTGCCGCCACCGCTGGGGCCAGCCCGGCCATGCCGACTGCGTCTTCACAACGCGCGGCGGGGAAGGTAGGCAGCACTACTGAAGACATGCGGCTCCCTGCGCCCGACGCGCCCAAGGAAGTTCTCAAGCTGTCCAAGGGGGAGGGAGAGAAGGCTGGCACGTCAGCTGCCGGCCAGGCTCCACCTGATCGCGTACGTTCGCTGGAAGAAGAGCTGGCCGCCAAAAACAAGGCGCTCGGCGAAGCTAGCCAGCGCGTGGCTGCACTCGAGAAGACCGTCAAGGACATGGAATTGCTCATGGAGATCAAGAGCAAGGGAATGTCCGATGTGCAAAAAGCCGCGGAAGCTTCCAAAACTCCGCCCCCAGACGCCAATCCTGCAAAAAGCGCCGACAAACCCGCCCCAGCCCCTCAGGACGCTCCGACAACGGTTCCGAAGGGTGAGGCCGCAGCTGTTCCTGGTGTAGAGCCGCCCAAGGTAACTGCGACGCCGGCGGTCGATGTTCCTTCTGGATCCACTGCTACGCCTCAGGAAACACCTAAACCCAAACCCAAGCTTCCGCCTCCGCCCCCCCCCCCGCCGCCACCGAGCTTTCTCGATCAGTTAATGGGGGACCCATTGATGTTGGCGGGGGCTGCCGCAGCCATCCTCGGGATAGGCGGGCTCGTGGTATATCGGCGCCGCAAGGCTGGCGTCGGAGGTCAAAAGCAGGCCAACACGAAAGGCAAAGGCGGAAAAAAAAATTCTTCAGTAGAGCCTGATCCCGACCTAGACGGCGAAAAACCCGGCGGAAGAGTTGAACAGGGGCCGGGGGGCGGAGCATCAACGGACGGCGACCTCCTTGATGAAGTGAACACTTTGTTGAATTTCGGCCGTTACGACCTTGCCGAGCAGAGGCTTCAAGATGCTATTGCTGCGAATCCCGTTCGGTACGAGCTACACACCAAACTGCTTGAAATCTTTGCTCACCGTAGAAACACCGCCGCCTTCGAGCAGTTGGCCCGCGAGCTTCAAAAGGCCACCGGCGGGCAAGGGGATGTTTGGGACAAGGTCGTCCGACTGGGTTACCAGATCGATCCGGATAATCCTCGCTACGCAGTGGGCCGCACCGCTGATCTGTCTCCGCTGTCCACTGTCGCCTTGGGCGGCGGTTCCCTGGCGGCCGCCGCAGGGGCGCTCGGGGGGTCTGATCTAGATTTCGACTTGGAACTCGGCAACAGCGCCCAGGCCGCTGGCACCGATATAGATCTCAGTGGCATGGATGCCGACGGTGAAGAGTCGATCACACCCACCGATATTGATCTTTCGGAGCTTGGGATTGCGGTCCCTGGGGCTGCGCGCTTGGATCCGAGCGCAACGCTTCCAGGCGCGATGGCTTTTCAAGATACCGTAAAGATCGAAACCCAGCAGCCTGACCAAGCTGCTATAGGCGCTGCCTCCGCCCTCGATTTCAATATCGACATTCCCGAACTGTCGGCGAGCACAACTGCTGCCAGCGGGTCAGCCGAGAAAAACGCCGGATCCGGCCAAGGCCTCCACTTTGAAATGGGCAGTATCGATTTGGCAGGTGGGCGTGCTCCCGAGCAATCTGCACCTGATATCGACCTCTCGGGCATCGATCTCGACCTCGGCGGCGCTACCGCAACCTCAACCGCCGAGGGTACCCGCGACGAGCGTTGGTACGATGTCCAGACCAAGTTTGACCTGGCGAAGGCGTACCAGGAGATGGGCGACAAGGAAGGTGCCCGCGAAGTCCTTCAGGAAGTCATCGCAGAGGGTGACGCGCAGCAGAAGCAGGCTGCCGAGCAGGTACTTGCCTCCTTGGGCTGATTGCAAAATCATCCCCTGACTAACCGCGTGTCGCTCGCGGGGGGGGCGCCGCGAGGCGGTTCTGCGTTTTGCTCAACGGTCTCCCATGCGCATCGTTCTGGGTCTTGAATATGATGGCAGCCGGTTTCGGGGTTGGCAGACACAGCCCGATCGGAGCGGAGTGCAGGATGCCCTTGAGCACGCCCTTGCCATCGTGGCGGGCACCCCTGTGCGGTGCATCTGCGCTGGGCGCACCGATGCGGGTGTCCATGCCACCGCGCAGGTCGTGCACTTCGACGCTCCCTACCCCCGTCCACTATCGGCCTGGACCCGAGGCCTGAACGCCCTGTTACCTTCCACCGTGGGCGTGACCTGGGCCCGCGCCGTCAGTGACGGGTTTCATGCGCGCTTCGATGCATTGGAGCGAACCTATCGCTACATTCTGCTGCCCAGGCATGAACGTCCCGGGTTGTTGCATGGGCGGGTGGGCTGGTGGCACGGAAGCCTCGACGTGGACGCGATGCGAGCCGCGGCACAGGCGATCCTGGGCACTCATGACTTCAGTGCCTTTCGTGCCGCGCAATGTCAATCGCGCTCACCCGTGCGTGTTTTGCGCCGCCTTGATATCAATGAGGAGGGTCCCTTCGTAGTGTTCGAGTTTGCGGCCAATGCATTTCTGCACCACATGGTTCGTAATCTCGTCGGATCGCTGGTGTATGTCGGGGCCGCGCGCAAACCCACCCATTGGCTCAGTGAACTCCTGGCTGGGCGCGACCGGCGTTGGGCGGCGCCGACGTTCGCGCCGGATGGTTTGTATCTCACAGCGGTGGCCTATCCGGCCGAGCTTTCCTTGCCCCCTACGCCAGTGTGCGCTCCGTTGCCCCCCTCATGCGCGTAAGGGTGAAGATCTGCGGCGTCACCCGCCTAGAGGATGCGCTGGAAGCAGCGCGCCTTGGAGCGGATGCGTTGGGGTTTGTGTTTCACCCTGCAAGTCCGCGTTTTGTGAGTACCGATCGTGCCGCCGAAATCGTGGCGGCATTACCGCCCTTTGTTACCTCCGTCGGCTTGTTCGTGAACGCCGACGCGGCGCTGGTGGAATCCGTGCTTGATGAAATCCCGCTCGACCTGCTGCAGTTCCATGGCGCCGAAACGCCTGCTGAGTGCGCCCGATTTGGCAAACCCTGGATCAAGGCGCTTGCCGTGGCTCCCGGGGTCGATTTGCTACAATCTGCAACCGATTTTCGTGGTGGTCGTGGCCTGCTGCTGGATGCTTTTGTCCCCGGCAGCCATGGCGGCACCGGCCGCACTGCCGACTGGAGTTCCATCCCCGGCAGGATGCCTGTGCCGGTTATTCTCGCTGGTGGCCTTCATCCCGGCAACGTGGGTGCAGCCATCCGTACCGTGCGACCGTGGGGCGTGGATGTCTCCAGCGGCGTCGAGCGAGACAAGGGCGTTAAAGATCACCAAGAGCTGGCGGCATTCATGGAAGGAGTCCGAGATGCAGATGTATGACCTGCCCGACCGCAAGGGGCACTTCGGTCCGTACGGCGGCGTTTTCGTAGCGGAGACGCTCATTCATGCCCTCGACGAGTTGCGGGATGCATACGATTCCCTGCGCCACGATCGCGCCTTCGTCGCCGAATACGAATACGAACTCAAACACTACGTGGGCCGCCCGAGCCCCGTGTATTTCGCCAAACGGCTCACCGAGAAGTGCGCTGGCGCGCAGATCTGGCTGAAACGCGAGGATCTCAATCACACCGGGGCCCACAAGATCAACAACACCGTTGGGCAGGCTCTCGTCGCTCGCCACATGGGCAAGAAGCGCATCATCGCTGAAACCGGCGCCGGCCAGCACGGGGTAGCCTCTGCCACCGTGGCTGCGCGCTACGGGATGCAGTGTGTCGTGTACATGGGGTCCGAGGACGTGCAGCGTCAGGCGCCCAATGTCTATCGCATGAAACTGCTTGGCGCCACGGTGGTTCCCGTGGAAAGCGGTTCCAAGACCCTCAAGGACGCGCTCAATGAAGCCATGCGGGACTGGGTCACCAACGTCGAAGACACCTTCTACATCATCGGGACTGTGGCAGGCCCCCATCCGTACCCGATGATGGTGCGGGACTTTAACTCTGTGGTTGGACGGGAGTTGCTGGTACAAATGCCGGAAGCGATCGGAAAGCAGCCGGACGCCGTACTTGCATGCGTCGGCGGTGGTTCCAACGCGATGGGCGCCTTCTATCCCTACATCCCTCACAAGCAGGTGCGGCTGATTGGAGTCGAGGCCGGCGGGTTGGGTCTGCACACCGGGAAGCATGCGGCTACGCTCTGCGCTGGGAAGCCTGGCGTGCTACACGGCAACCGTACCTACCTCATGCAGGACGATAACGGCCAGATCATCGAGACCCACTCCATCTCCGCGGGGCTTGACTACCCTGGAGTAGGGCCCGAGCACGCTTGGCTCAAGGACACAGGCCGCGCCGAGTATGTGGCGGTGACCGACGATGAAGCCCTCGATGCCTTTCACGCGCTTTGCCGGCTTGAGGGGATCATCCCTGCTCTGGAATCCAGCCATGCTGTCGCCCACGCCATGAAGATGGCAGCTTCCATGTCCACGGATCAGGTCTTGCTGGTGAACCTCTCGGGGCGTGGAGACAAAGACATGAACACGGTGGCACGGCACTCAGGACTTTCGCTCTGAGCCCCCGCTGCCAGCGCACATCAAGCCCTACCTGTACTGTCCTTCATGTCCCGAATTCCTGCTGTCTTCAAGCGCCTGCATGGCGCTGGCCGCAAGGCGCTCATCCCCTTCTTCACCGCAGGCGATCCTGACAAGGGGAGCACCGTTCCCATCCTGCACGCCTTGGTACGGGCCGGTGCCGACATCATCGAGCTCGGCGTTCCCTTCTCCGATCCCATGGCCGACGGGCCGGTGATCCAACGATCGAGCGAGCGCGCGCTTCGCAATGGCACCACTCTTCGTGATTGCCTCGGTTTCGTGGCAGAGTTCCGTGCGACTGACACGATCACTCCCGTGGTGTTGATGGGCTATGCCAACCCCATCGAGGCGATGGGCTACGACGCCTTCGCGGACAGTGCCGCGGCTTCTGGCGTCGATGGTGTCCTGGTGGTGGACTATCCGCCCGAGGAGAGCGCCGAGCTTCACGACAAACTGAAGTCTCGAGGCATGGATTCGATCTTCCTGCTCTCCCCCACGTCGGTGGACGAGCGAATGGACGATGTGGCGCGGCTGGCGAGCGGTTATGTCTATTACGTGTCACTCAAGGGCGTGACAGGGTCCGCCAGCCTTGACCTCGACGACGTGAAAAGCCGCATTCCCCGCATCCGCGCGCACGTGAATTTGCCCATCGGCGTGGGTTTTGGGATCCGGGATGCGCAGACGGCTCACGTGATCGCAGGAGTCTCCGATGCGGTGGTGATTGGTAGTCGCCTGGTGCAGGAGATCGAGTCGTCGCAGCCCGGCCAGGCAGCGGGTAATCTTGAGCGGCTTGTGTCCGAGATACGCCGAGCCATGGACTCGCCGGCTTGATCGAGCACTTGGTGGTGGAGGTGACGCGATGAGCTGGCTCCAGAAGCTGCTGCCACCCAAGATCAACCGCGCCCCGGGCGCAGGCCGCAAGGCGGTTCCAGAGGGCCTGTGGAGCAAGTGCGAGTCTTGCGAGGAAGTCCTGTACAGGGCTGATCTCGAGAAGAACCTGGGCGTCTGTCCCAAGTGCAGTTTCCACACCCGCCTTTCGGCCCGCGAGCGCCTCGATGTTTTTCTCGATCCGGAAGGGAGATTCGAGATTGGTGCCGAGGTGGTGCCGTTGGATTTTCTGAAGTTCGTGGACAGCAAACGCTACGCGGAGCGATTGGACAGTGCTCGGCGGGACACGGACGAGGACGACGCGCTTGTTGCCATGCAGGGGGCGCTCAAGAACCTGCCGCTAGTGGCGACCGCCTTTGAGTTCCGTTTTCTTGGCGGGTCGATGGGTTCCGTGGTGGGCGAGCGTTTCGTGCGCGCCGTGCAGACTGCCGTGGAGCAGGGCATGCCATTCGTTTGTTTCTGCGCCAGCGGAGGCGCCCGAATGCAGGAGGGACTCATGTCCCTCATGCAGATGGCCAAGACAAATGCGGCGCTCACCCGCCTTGCCGCCGCGCGCTTGCCGTTCGTCTCCGTGCTCACCGACCCGACGATGGGGGGGGTTTCCGCAAGCTTTGCTTTCCTTGGGGACGTGGTGATCGCGGAACCCGGCGCGCTGGTGGGTTTTGCGGGACCTCGAGTGATCGAGCAGACCGTCCGCCAGACATTGCCGGAAGGCTTCCAGCGGGCGGAATTCCTGCTCGATCATGGTGCCATCGACCTCATCCTGGACCGCCGTCAGATGCGAGACAGAGTCGCTAACCTGCTCACAGCCCTGACGCGATCGCCGTCTGCGTGACTGGGCGCGCCCCACGGCACGGTAGCAGGTTCTTCGGGGCACGTCATTTTCGGCCCCCCTCCGCATGAAGACGCCTGTTCCACAGTGTCAGGTCCCGGGAGCGACCCGATGAGGGAGTGTTTGTCGCTTTCCGCAGCTGACTCCCTTGAGCGCTGGCTATGCTTCGTGCAAAGCCAACATCCAGCCGCCATTGAGATGGGCTTGGAGCGGGTGGAACAGGTGCGGGCGCGAATGGGGCTGGAGCTGTCTTGCCCCGTAATCACCGTGGGCGGCACGAACGGAAAAGGCTCCACCTGCGCGCTTCTGGAAGCGATGCTCATGGAAGCAGGCTATCGCACGGGGTGTTACACCAGCCCCCATCTGCATGCTTATCCGGAACGCGTTCGAATCGCGGGCCGGATGGCAACGGAGCAGTCGCTTGTGGCTGGTTTTGCTGCCGTCGAGGCCGTGCGTGGCGGCATACCCCTGACGTATTTCGAGTTTGGTACTTTGGCTGCGGCCTGGTTGCTTCGCGAGGCTCAGGTGGAGGCCGCGGTGCTGGAAGTAGGGCTGGGCGGCCGTCTGGATGCAGTGAACATTTTCGATGCCGACTGCGCGGTGATTACCTCGGTGGGCATAGACCATGTTCAGTGGCTGGGCCCCACGCGCGAGACGATCGGCCGGGAGAAGGCGGGCATTTTCCGCGCCGGGCGTCCGGCCGTGATCGCCGATCGGCGCGTTCCCGATTCCATGCTCGACCATGCCGGCCGCGTTGGTACCCGGATTCTTCGACTTGGCGTCGAATTCGAAGTCGAGGCCGATGCGGCGCAGTGGCGCTATCGCGGTCCGGGCGGGGTACGTGGCGGCTTGCCACATCCCGCCCTTCGCGGCGCGCATCAACTCGACAATGCGGCGGCAGCGATTACGGCCCTGGATACGCTGCGCGAGCAGATACCAGTGGACATGACATCCATACGGCGGGGTTTGGTGAGCGCAACTCTGCCCGGACGCTTCCAAGTGCTCCCCGGCCGGCCAGTGATCATCCTCGACGTTGCACACAACCCGAATGCTGCCCAGTGTCTGGCGCATTCGCTCGCTTCAATGGGGCCTTTTCACGAGACCTTTGCCGTCTTCGGCATGTTGGCCGACAAGGACATCGAGGGGGTGGTAGGTGCTCTGCAGCCGCACGTGGACCGCTGGTTCGTGGCGCCCCTTCCAGGCCCGCGCGGGGCCAGCGCGGATCGGATTGTGGCTGCGCTGGACGCACAGCATGTGCTCGATGCGGTGCACGTCTGTGCCGACGTCGCAGACGCACTCGCGCGAGCCAGAGCGGCCGCTCGCCCCGATGATAGAATCCTCGTAGTTGGTTCTTTCGTTACCGTCGACGCGGCGTGGGTTGCGCCCGCGGCGTGAAACAGGGCAGATGCCCAGGCCATGGCGAAACCTGTCAGCGACGATGAATTGCAACTCAGGAAGCGTGCCCGCCGTCGCTTGGTGGGCGCGGTCATTCTTGTGTTGCTCATGGTGGTGTTCCTGCCCATGGTGCTCGACGAGGAGCGCAAGCCGTTGCCCGGCACCGTGGTCATCCAGATTCCCCCCACGTTGCCAGCGGACAAGGCGTTTCCACCACCGCCTGAGGCTTCGTCCCCGCCTCCTGGGACGCCGGCTGAGTCTCTTCCCGCAACGCCGGTGACGACTCCGGACCAGTCGGCATCGAAGCCGGCGTCATTCCCTTCCCGGGGCGCTGTGGTTGCCTCGCAGCCAACAGAAAAGGCGCCGGTTCCGGCGCCGCCAACGGAAGCACCGGTTGGCGCAAATCCCGAGCCCCTGACGCAGCAGGCCTCTGGGACGAAACAGACGCCGGCGCCGGAGCCCTCGCCACCACCCAGGACCGAGGCGAAGGCCGATGTGGCGGCCGATGCGTTGGTTCATCGAAACGCGCCTAATGGCGGGGATGGTTTCGTGGTGCAACTGGGCGCGTTTTCCAACCCGGACAATGCCCGCGCGCTGCTCGGCCGTCTCAAGCAGGTGCGCATTCCCGGATACGTCGAGACGCTGCGCACGCCCGGCGGAACCAAGACGCGGGTCCGCGCCGGCCCTTATGCCAGTGAGGCTGCGGCACTGAAGGACCGAGATCGCATCCTCGACCTCAAGCTCGCTTCAGGCGACCTCAGGGTCGGGCGAAAGGGCGACTGAACCGCGAATGGCCTGGTTCGACATTGCCGTACTCGCGGTCCTCGGCGTGTCGGTGCTGCTCGGGGTGATGCGCGGCATTGTCAAGGAAACCATGGCAATCATTTCCTGGGTGGTGGCGTTTTTGATCGCCAGGCAGTTCGCCCGAACCGTCTCAAGCTGGTTGCCTGCAACGCTGCAGCCAGAGTCCCTTCGCTACGCCGCAGGATTCGCTGCCGTACTCCTCGGCGCCTTGCTGTTGCTGTGGATTGCGACGTTTTTCGCCTCTCAGCTGGTGAGCGCGGCGGGCTTTGGTGGAGCCGACCGTGGCTTGGGCGCCCTGTTCGGATTTGCTCGAGGTGTACTGATCGTGGTGGTGGCGGTGCTGCTGGCAGGGCTCACTGAGCTTCCGAAGCAACCGGGTTGGCGTAACGCGTGGCTCTCGGCACCCTTCGAGTCGCTGGCCGAGTCGTTGCGTTTGTACGTTCCAGCCGCGGTGCGTGGCGGCATGGGCAACAGGACTGGAGCGGCCGGGCGCTGAGTCCGGCGGGAGAACGAACATGTGCGGAATTCTCGGCGTAGTGGCGGGCGGCCCCGTGAACCAGTTGCTCTACGACGGTCTTCTAGTGTTGCAGCACAGAGGGCAGGATGCCGCAGGCATCGTTACTGCCGAGGGCAGCACTTTTCACATGCACAAGGGCGGAGGTTTCGTGCGCGATGTCTTCCGCACCCGGGACATGCGCAACCTGGCGGGCGCCACCGGCATTGCGCATTGCCGCTACCCGACCGCCGGATCGGCCATGAATGCAGCCGAGGCCCAACCCTTCTACGTCAACTCGCCCTTCGGCATCGTGCTTGGCCACAATGGCAACCTCACTAACTCCGAGCAGCTGAAGCGCGAACTGTTCCGTGACGACCTCCGGCACGTGAACACCAACTCCGATTCGGAGGTGCTGCTCAACGTACTCGCCCACGAACTGCAAGCGGCAGGTCGCGGCGTGCGACTAGATCCAGAGACCATCTTCGCCGCCGTGGCGGGTGTCCACCGCCGTTGCCGCGGTGCCTACGCCGTGGTTTGCAGCATCGCGGGCTACGGACTGCTCGCTTTCCGCGATCCCTTCGGCATCCGACCGCTCGTGTACGGCACGGCTCGTGGCGAGCGCGGTACCGAGTACCTTGTGGCGTCTGAAAGTGTGGCGCTGGACACCCTGGGATTCCGGCTAGAGCGCGATGTGCAGCCGGGAGAGGCCATATTCATCGATACCCAAGGTTCCTTCCACAGCCGCCAGTGCGCCGACCAGCCGTCTCTGAATCCCTGCATCTTCGAGTTCGTTTATCTGGCGCGCCCCGACTCGGTGATCGATGGCATTTCGGTGTACGAGACCCGGCTTCGGATGGGGCAGAGCCTGGCGCGCAAGATTGCGCGTCAGCATGCCGACTTGCACATAGACGTGGTGATCCCGATCCCGGATTCGAGCCGACCCTCCGCAATGGAACTGGCGCGCGACCTGGGCGTGGACTATCGCGAGGGATTCATCAAGAACCGCTACATCGGCCGCACATTCATCATGCCGGGCCATGCGGTGCGCAAGAAATCCGTGCGACAGAAACTCAACGCCATCGCCATGGAGTTCAAGGACAAGAACGTCCTTCTGGTGGACGACTCGATAGTTCGAGGCACCACCAGCCGGGAGATCGTACAGATGGCCCGCGAATCCGGCGCCAAGCGTGTGTTTTTCGCCTCTGCCTCGCCCCCGGTGCGATTCCCGAACGTCTACGGGATCGACATGCCGTCCGCGCGCGAGCTCATCGCGAACGGTCGCGGTGACGGGGCCATCGCCCGCGAGATCGGCGCTGATTGCCTCATCTATCAGGACCTGGATGGTTTGGTGAGTGCAGTTCGGTCGGTCAATCCACGCGTCACCAACTTCGAGACGTCCTGCTTCAGCGGTTTGTATGTGACCGGCGATGTGACCGCCGATTATCTCGCCGGTATCGAGGCGCAACGCAACGACGACGCCCTCGCCCGGCGCGCCTCCACCTCTGCCACCACGCAACTCGACCTCAACCTGATGGAGACCGCCGCCGGTTGACAGAGGCTTGGTACCGGATGCACATTCTTCGCGTTGCGCCGATTTGAAGCACAGCTTGCGGGCGCGTTATAAATCCGGCTAAAGCGTTGCGACGGGAAACCCGTCCGAGCGTGAAGCCGGGCGGGTTTTTTCATTTTCCACACGCCATGGACCCTCTTCTTCCTGCAGATCATCCCGGTTTCGATACTCTGGCCGTGCGCGCAGGCACGGCGCGAAGCCAGTTTCAGGAACACTCCGAGGCCATGTATCTCACCTCGAGTTACGTGTTCGACAGTGCCGCTCAGGCGGCGGCGCGCTTCGCAGGCGAGCAGGCGGGTTTCGTGTATTCGCGCTACACCAATCCCACCGTGGCGGCCTTCGAAACCCGGCTCGCCGCCCTTGAAGGCGCCGAGTGCTGTGTGGCCACCGCCTCCGGCATGGCCGCCATCCTCGCCGTTACCATGGGCCTGCTGAAGTCTGGCGACCACATCGTCGCATCGCGCAGCCTGTTTGGCGCCACCATCCAGCTGTTCAACAACCTGCTGGCGCGCTTCGGCGTCACCACCACCTGGGTTCCCCTCACCGACCCTTCGGCCTGGGCCGCGGCGGTGCGCCCGAATACGCGGCTGCTGTTCCTCGAGACGCCCTCGAATCCGCTGACTGAGGTGGCGGACATTGCCGCGCTCTCAGAGGTGGCGCGCGCTGCAGGCGCGCTGCTGGCGGTGGACAATTGTTTCTGCACTCCGGCCCTGCAGCGCCCCTTGAAACTGGGCGCCGACATCGTCATTCACTCCGCCACCAAATACCTCGATGGCCAGGGGCGGGTGCTCGGCGGCGCGGTGCTTGGCCGGCGCGAGCAATTGCACGAACCGCTCACGGTGTTTCTGCGTAATGCCGGCTGCGCACTCAGCCCGTTCAACGCCTGGGTGATCCTCAAAGGGCTCGAGACGCTGCGGGTGCGCATGCAGGCCCAGTCGCTCGCAACCCTGGCGCTGGCGGGCTGGCTCGAATCCCATCCCCGGGTGCGCCGCGTGCACTACCCTGGGCTTGTCTCCCATTCCCAGCATGCCCTCGCCATGCGCCAGCAATCTTCCGGGGGCGCGATCCTGTCCTTCGAAGTGGACGGTGGCCGCGAAGCCGCCTGGCGGGTGGTGGATGCATGCCGCGTGATTTCCATCACCGCCAATCTCGGCGATGTGAAGAGCACCATCACCCATCCCGCTAGCACTACCCATGGTCGTGTGGCGCCCGCTGTGCGCGAGGCAGCGGGTGTGAGCGAGGGCCTTCTTCGTCTGGCCGTGGGGTTGGAGTCGGTGGAAGACCTGCGCGCCGATCTCGGGCGCGGGCTCGACGGCTGACGTTACTTAGCCCTGGCGGCGCCGCCACTTGGTGCCGGCGGGGCCATCTTCGAGAACAATGCCGGCGGCCTCCAGTTCGGCGCGGATGGCGTCAGCCCGGGGGAAGTCTCGCGTGCGCTTGGCGGTGGTGCGCTCGGCGATGCGCGCTTCGATGGTGCTTTCATCCAGGCCGCCAGGGGGCGCGCCGGCCTTCAGAAAGTCAGCCGGCTCCCGTTGCAGCAATCCCAGCAGCCCCCCCAGCGCCTTGAGCAGGCCGCTGCACTGCGCCGAGCCGGTGCGGTTGGCCTCGTTCGCCAACTCGAAGAGCACGGCGATGGCCTCGGGGGTGTTGAAATCGTCGTCCATTGCCGTGCGGAACCGCGCAGCGGCAGGGTTGGACCAGTCGATGGCGGCCGCCTCGGCGGCCGTGTTGTCCAGGGCAGTGTACAGACGCGTCAGGGCGTTGCGCGCGTCGTCGAGGTGAAGATCGGAGTAGTTGAGCGGGCTGCGATAGTGCGTGCGGGCGATGAAGAAACGCAGCACTTCCGGGTCGTAGCGGGTCAGCACCTCGCGGATGGTGAAGAAGTTGCCAAGCGACTTTGACATCTTCTGCTCGTCCACGCGCACGAAGCCATTGTGCATCCACACGTTGACGAAGCAACCATGGGCGCCCTCGCTTTGGGCGATCTCGTTTTCGTGATGCGGGAACTGCAAGTCTTGCCCGCCGCCGTGGATGTCGAAGTGCGTGCCCAGCAGGCTGTTGCTCATGGCCGAGCACTCGATGTGCCAGCCGGGCCGGCCTTCACCCCAGGGCGAGTTCCAGCGCGCCTCCGCGGGTTCACCCGATTTCGCATGTTTCCACAAAACGAAATCGAGGGGGTCCTGCTTGCCTTCCGCCACGTCCACGCGCTCTCCGGCCCGCAATTCATCCAGGGACTTGCCAGACAGCCGGCCATACCTCGCGAAGCGCCTCAC
This sequence comes from Rhodocyclaceae bacterium, assembly GCA_020248405.1. Lineage (GTDB taxonomy): Bacteria > Pseudomonadota > Gammaproteobacteria > Burkholderiales. The sequence continues at coordinate 50,929 of JADCHQ010000007.1, forward strand.
GGAAAAGCATACGTCCTGGTTGGCCGCCCGGTAGGCAAGGCCGTTGCGCTCCAGGGCGCCGATCATTTCGAGCATCTGCGGCACGTAGTCGGTGGCACGCGGCTCGTGGTCAGGGCGCAGCACTCCCAGCGCGTCGGCATCTTCGTGCATGCGGGCGATGAAGCGGTCCGTGAGGGCCCGGATACGCTCGCCGTTCTCGGCCGCCCGGCGGATGATCTTGTCGTCGATGTCGGTGATGTTGCGAACGTAGGTTACCGTATAGTCCGAGGCGCGCAGCCAGCGCACCACCAAGTCGAACACCACCATCACCCGGGCGTGTCCCACATGGCAATAGTCGTAGACGGTCATGCCGCACACGTACAGGCGAACCTTGCCTGGTTCGATGGGCACGAAGGGCTGCTTGGCGCGAGTCAGGCTGTTGTGGATCTGCAGCATGTTTCGGGATGGATACTGTTGAGGGCACCGCGCGAAGGCCGGGGACGCGCGAGTTCGAAAGATGTTGCCGAGCGATTGTGGGGGATCAGGTCTTGTTGTTAAAATCGCTTCGCAATACAGCAACATATCCGCGAAATCTCAACAAAAAGTATAGCACGATGACCTATCCGAGCCGTGCAGTCCCCGGGCTCATTCTGATCTGCTTCACGTTGCTCTTGCCCACCTCAGCCCGGGCAGACGATTTCCAAGAGGCTCGCCGTCTTTTCCAGCAGGGTAGTTACCCACAGGCGCTGGAGCGCGTTGATGCGGTGTTGGTGAAGCAACCCAAGGATGCCCGCGCGCGATTCCTACGTGGTCTGATCTTCACCGAACAGAGTCGTTTTCCCGAAGCCATCCGGGTGTTCACGGCGCTCACAGAGGATTATCCCGAGTTACCCGAGCCCTATAACAACCTCGCCGTGATTTACGCCTCGCAGGGGCAGGACGAAAAAGCCCGGCAGGCCCTTGAGATGGCAATCCGCACCCATCCCACCTATGCCACCGCCCACGAGAACCTCGGCGACATCTATGCCAAGATGGCGCGGCAGGCTTACGACAAGGCATTGCAACTGGATGCCTCCAATGCCAGCGCCAAGGCCAAGCTGGCGTTGGTGAAGGAGTTGTTTTCCACACGCGCTTCGGTTGTTGCGCCCGTAAAGGGCACGATACCCGAACCCCCGGTTCCTTCGCCTGCCGTCGTGGCGGCGGGTCCCGTCTCGCCGGTGGTGTCGGCACCTGCCGGTGCGACTCCCCCGCCTGCCAAGCCCGAGGCTCCCGCAGCAGCGGCCGCCTCGCCACCTCCCAAGGCGGGCGAAGCCAGCCGTTCAAAGGAGCCAGCGGACCCTCAGGCAGAGGTGCTGCGCGCTCTGGATCAATGGGTCAAGGCGTGGTCCAGCGGCGACGCCAACGCATACCTGGGCGCTTACGCACCTGGCTTCAAGCCGCCCGGTGGACAAAATCGAACCGAATGGGAACGTTCGCGCCGCGAAAGAGTGGTGAAAGGCAAGCGCATCGCGGTCCAGGCGCTGAGTCCCAAGGTCACCTTCGCGGGTCCCGAGGAGGCGGTGGTGACCTTTCGCCAGAGCTACCAATCCGATACCCTCAAAACCATCGGCTCCAAGCGTTTGGTGATGGTGCGCTCCGCGGGGCGGTGGCTGATTCAGCGGGAAGAACTCGGACGATGAAGGCTTGCGGAGGAGTTTGGCGAGTGCGCGGTGTGTCGTTGTTGGCCGTGTTCGCAGTTGTGGGGGCGCTCAATCTCGACACGCTGGCCATGGGTCCCAAGCTCTCCCCAGGCTCACTCGCTGGAAAAGCCGGCGAGCGGCGTCCTGAGGGAGCGGAGGGAGCCATCGTGGGCGTTTTCCGCTTGATTGCGGAAGATCGCGTGGCCGCTGCACACGCCGAGCTTGACCGTCTTCTGGCGGTCAATCCGAATTTTCGCCTCGCCCAACTTGTGAAGGGCGACCTGCTGCTGGCAAGGGCCCAGCCCATTCACGCCCTTGGCAACGCTGCCGGGGTTCCGGAGGAGCGCCTCAACGATCTGCGCGAGGAGGCCCGTGCCCGCCTGCTTCGCCAGCGCGGCGAAACGCCGAAGGATCGCCTGCCCCGCTACTTGCTCAAGATGGCGCCCCAGCAGCGTCACGCCATTGTGGTGGACACCAGCCGGTCGTCGCTATACGTGTTCGAGAATCGTGACGGCGTCCCGCACTATGTGACCGATTACTACGTCACCATCGGAAAAAACGGTACCGACAAGGCGCGCGAAGGCGACAAGAAAACGCCACTGGGCGTCTACAACGTCACGGGTAGTTTGCCCGTGGCCAAGCTCGGCGACTTCTATGGTTCTGGCGCCTTTCCCATCAGTTATCCGAATGAGTGGGATCGCCGCGCGGGCCGTAACGGTCACGGCATCTGGTTGCACGGTACCCCCCGGGATACCTACAGCCGGCCGCCGCGTGCCTCGGACGGGTGCGTGGTCCTCACCAACGAAGACCTGGAGGCTTTGTCTCGCAGGCTGCAACTGGGCGCCACGCCCGTGATCATCTCCGGCGGTGTGGATTGGGTAGCCGAATCGGACCTCTCCCGGGTCCGCAGTTCGCTCGAGGAGACGGTGGAAGCCTGGCGGCGCGACTGGGAAAGCCGCGATACCGGCAGGTACCTTCGCCACTATGCGGCGGGTTTCTCCTCCGGCACCATGAATCTCGCGCAATGGGCGGAGCAAAAGCGTGCCGTGAACGCCGGCAAGACCTGGGTCAAGGTCAAGGTGGGCGAGGTGAGCATGTTCCTGTACCCGGGGGCCGAACCATTGGCGGTGGTCACCTTCCTCCAGGATTACCAGAGCAACAACCTGGGCAATGTAATGCGCAAACGCCAGTACTGGATGCGTGACGGGGACGCCTGGAAAATTGCCTATGAAGGTGCAGTCTGAGGCGATGGTTTGCCGGCCATTCGCGCCATGATCAAAGGAACCACGCGCTTATCGCTACAGGCGCGCCCTGCATCAGGTGCATCAATTCCACCGTATGCCCCGAACGGTCTGTGGTGCACAGCCTTGCACGCCGAGCCTGAACAACTCACCGCCTCTGACAGCGCGCAACTCTCTCTTCCGGAGCCGTCATGACAACAGCCCGCCTCGCCCTGGCCGCCCTTGCGGCAGTGCTTTGGTCGTTCGGTGCCGCATTCGCGGCTGGTCCGCAGGTGGAAATGCGCACTTCCCTGGGCACTTTCACCATTGAGTTGTGGCCGGACAAGGCACCGAAAACTGTCGAAAACTTCCTTGCCTACGTCTCCGACGGCCACTTTCGCGGCCTGATCTTCCACCGTGTCATTCCGGGATTCGTGATCCAGGGCGGCGGACTCACGCCCGACATGCGTGCGCGACCCACGAAGCCACCGATCCCGAACGAAGCCGACAACGGACTGACCAACCGCGCATACACCTTGTCCATGGCGCGTACCCGCGATCCCCATTCGGCCACTTCGCAGTTCTTCGTGAACCTGCGCGATAACGCCGCCCTCGACCACAGCGCCCGCAGCGCTGCGGGGTGGGGCTATGCAGTGTTCGGCAAGGTGGTACGCGGCACTGAGGTGGTGGATGCCATTGCCGCAGTGCCCACCGGTAATGTGGGCCCCTATTCCGACGTGCCCTCCAGGGCCGTTGTCATCGAGGACGCTCGCGTCCTCCCACCCTGAGGACATTTCATGGTCAGGCTAAACACTTCTTTGGGCACCATCACGCTCGAGCTCGACTCCGCCAAGGCGCCGCTGACGGTGGCAAATTTCCTTGAGTACGTGGCCGCCGAGCATTACCACAACACCGTGTTCCACCGAGTGATCGATGGCTTCATGATTCAGGGGGGCGGCTTCGAACCGGGCATGAAGCAAAAACCCACCCGCGCCCCGATTCGCAACGAAGCCGACAACGGTCTGAAGAACTCGGCCTACACCGTGGCCATGGCGCGCACGTCCGATCCACATTCGGCCAGCGCCCAGTTCTTCATCAATGTGGCAGACAACGACTTTCTCGATTTCCGCGCCGCCACCCCCAATGAGTACGGTTACTGCGTTTTCGGTCGTGTGGTGCAGGGACAGGACGTAGTTGACAAGATTCGCAAGGTCACCACGGGTACGCGCGGCTTTCACCGCGACGTGCCCATGGAGGACGTGCTCATTACCAGCGCCGAGGCGGATTGACCGCACTTCAGCCCCGCGCCCTGTTCGTCAGCGACCTGCATCTCGCTGACGAGCGCCCGGGCATCACCGGCCGCTTCCTGCGGTTCCTGCGCGAGGGCGCAACAGATGCACACGCGCTCTACATCCTGGGGGACCTGTTCGACTTCTGGGTGGGAGATGATGCGGCAGACGTGGAGCTAGACCGCGAAGTGATGGCTGCACTGGCCCGTCTGTCGGCCTCAGGCACTCAGGTGCGCGTGATGCATGGCAACCGCGACTTCCTGCTGGCCGGCGGTTTCGAGCGCGCCACCGGCTCCACCCTGATCCACGACCCAACGCTCGCGCAGTTATTCGGAGTTCCCACCTTGCTCATGCATGGCGACACGCTGTGCACCGACGACCGCGACTATCAGGCCTTCCGCCGCCAGGTGCGTGACCCGGCCACCCAGCGTGCCTTTCTCTCCCTACCCGTGGAGCAGCGCCGCACCCGAGTGGGCCAAACCCGCGCCCATAGCGAACAGGCCAAGCGGGACAAGCCCGCTGCCATCATGGACGTGGCGCTCGCAGCAGTTGAGTCGGTGCTACGCCAGCATGGCCATCCGCCACGGCTTATCCATGGGCACACCCACCGGCCAGCGACCCATCATCACGTGGTGGACGGCAACGCAAGCGAGCGCTGGGTGCTCGCCGACTGGAACGACACCTACGGAGAGTACCTCGAAGCGACGCCCGAGGGCCTGCGCAGAATGCCTCTGCCTCCCTGAGCGTCGAGGAGGGTGAAAGTGCCTCGCGCGGGGCCGGCACGCCATACGCGCATCGCCCCGGCACTCAGTCGGAGAAGAACTCCTTCACCCGGTCCAAAAAGCTCTTGGCGCGCGGGTTGTGTCGCGAGCCTTCGCGTCGGTCGATCTGCTCCAGTTCCTCCAGCAATTCCCGCTGGCGCGCCGTGAGATTCACCGGCGTTTCCACCACCACGTGGCACAGCAGATCGCCGTGGCTGCTGGATCGGACCCCCTTGATGCCCTTGCCCCGCAACCGGAATACCTTGCCCGTTTGCGTCTCGGCCGGAATGCGAATCTTGGCCGCGCCATCCAGCGTGGGAATTTCCACCTCTCCCCCCAACGCAGCGGTGGTGAAGCTGATGGGCATTTCGCAGTGCAGGTCGTTCTGGTCGCGGGTGAACACCTCGTGCTGGCGCAGGTGGATTACCACGTACAAGTCGCCCGCGGGCCCGCCGTTGACGCCCGGCTCGCCCTCGCCCGAGAGGCGAATGCGGTCCCCTTCATCCACGCCCGCGGGAATCTTCACCGACAGCGTCTTTTGCTTCTTCACGCGGCCGGCCCCTGAGCAACTGCCGCAGGGCGTGTCCACCACTTTGCCGCTGCCGTGGCACTTGGGGCAGGTTTGCTGGATGGAGAAGAAGCCCTGCTGCATGCGCACCTGGCCGTGACCGTTGCAAGTGGTGCAGGTCTTGGGTTGAGTGCCTGGCCGGGCGCCGCTGCCATGGCACGTTTCGCACTCCTCCATGGCGGGGATGCGCACCCGGGTTTCGGTGCCGCGTGCAGCCTCTTCAAGGGAAATTTCCAGGTTGTAGCGCAGATCGGCACCGCGGTAGACGTTGGAGCGCCCACCACCACGCCCGCCCTGAGCCTGGCCGAAGATCTCGCCGAAGATGTCGCCGAAGGCATCCGCGAAGCCGCCAAAGCCCGCACCGGCGCCGCCCGCGCCCGCGGCTGCAGAGGGGTCGACGCCGGCGTGGCCGTAGGCATCGTAGGCCGCGCGCTTCTGGGCATCGGACAGGATTTCGTAGGCCTCTTTGGCTTCCTTAAACTTCTCCTCCGCCTCCCGGTTGTCGGGGTTGCGGTCCGGATGCCACTTCATGGCCAGCTTGCGATAGGACTTCTTGATGTCCTCGTCAGAGGCATCACGATTCACGCCCAGCACATCGTAGTAGTCGCGTTTTGCCATGGTCCAGGGTCCTGGTCGCGGGAGCGATTGCCAAGGGCGTCACCGTGCCGCCGCGCGGATAAACGGAAGCGGCCGCACGAGGCGGCCGTCCGTGGGCGGCGCGGGCGCGCCCGTTTACTTGCGGTCCTTCACTTCCTCGAACTCGGCATCCACCACATCGCCGTCGTCCGCCTTGTCCTGCTTGGGGCTGCCGCCTGCAGCCCCGTCACCGCCGGCTGCCGCTCCCGGCTGTTGCTGCGCGTACATCTTTTCCGCGAGCTTGTGGGCTGCCTGGGAAAGGGCCTGGGTGCGCGCCTCCATGGTGTCCTTGTCACCGGACTTCACCGCGTCCTCGGCTTCCTTGAGCGCAGCTTCGATCTTCTCCTTCTCTCCGGCTTCCAGGCTGGCACCGTGCTCGCCCAGGGACTTGCGCACCTGGTGAACGAGAGCTTCGAGCTGGTTGCGCGCATCTACCGCCTCGCGCGCCTTGCGGTCTTCTTCGGCATGCACTTCGGCGTCGGTCACCATGCGCTTGATCTCCTCCTCGGTGAGGCCGGAGCTCGCCTTGATGGTGATCTTGTTTTCCTTGCCGGTGGCCTTGTCGCGGGCCGACACGTGGAGGATGCCGTTTGCGTCGATATCGAAGGTCACCTCGATCTGCGGCATGCCGCGCGGTGCCGAGGGGATGCCTTCGAGGTTGAATTCACCCAGCAACTTGTTGCCGGCGGCCATCTCGCGTTCGCCCTGCAACACCTTGATGGTCACCGCGGGCTGGTTATCGTCGGCCGTGGAAAACACCTGGTTTGCCTTGGTGGGGATAGTGGTGTTCTTCTGGATGATCTTTGTCATCACACCGCCCAGGGTCTCGATACCCAGGGACAGGGGCGTGACGTCGAGCAGCAACACATCCTTCACGTCGCCCTTGAGCACCCCGCCCTGAACAGCCGCGCCGATGGCCACGGCCTCGTCCGGGTTCACGTCCTTACGCGGCTCGCGACCGAAGAACTCGCGCACCTTCTCCTGCACCTTGGGCATGCGCGTCATGCCGCCCACCAGGATTACGTCATCGATGTCACCCACCTTTACACCGGCGTCCTTGATGGCCGTGCGGCAGGGTTCGATGGACTTCTCCACCAAGTCCTCCACCAGGCTTTCGAACTTCGCCCGGGTGATCTTCATGGCGAGGTGCTTGGGCCCCGTGGCGTCTGCGGTGATGTAGGGCAGGTTGATTTCGGTCTGCTGGCTCGAGGACAGCTCGATCTTGGCCTTCTCGGCGGCTTCCTTGAGGCGCTGCAGGGCCAGCACGTCCTTGGACAGATCCACGCCCTGGTCCTTGCGGAATTCCGCGATCACGTACTCGATCACGCGGTGGTCGAAGTCTTCGCCGCCCAGGAAGGTGTCGCCGTTGGTGGCCAGCACCTCGAACTGCTTTTCTCCGTCCACGTCAGCAATTTCGATGATGGAGACGTCGAAGGTGCCGCCGCCCAGGTCATAGACGGCGATCTTGCGATCCTTCCCCCCGGCCTTGTCCATGCCGAAGGCGAGCGCAGCCGCGGTGGGTTCATTGATGATGCGCTTGACCTCCAGGCCGGCGATGCGGCCGGCGTCCTTGGTGGCCTGACGCTGAGAGTCGTTAAAGTAGGCTGGCACCGTGATCACCGCCTCGGTGACCGGCTCGCCGAGGTAGTCCTCAGCGGTTTTCTTCATCTTCATGAGCACCTGGGCCGAGACTTCGGGCGGGGCGATACGCTTGCCGCGAACCTCCACCCAGGCGTCGCCGTTGGCGTTTTCGGCGATGGTGTACGGCATGAGCTTGAGGGCCTTCTGTACCTCGCCTTCCTTGAAGCGACGGCCGATCAAGCGCTTAACTGCGTAGAGGGTATTGCGCGGGTTGGTGACCGCCTGCCGCTTGGCCGGCGCGCCCACCAGCACCTCACTGTCCTCGGCGTAGGCGACGATGGAGGGCGTGGTACGGGCGCCCTCGGAGTTTTCAATGACCTTGGGCTGGCCGTTCTCCATGATTGCCACGCAGGAGTTGGTGGTGCCCAGGTCGATGCCGATGATCTTGGCCATGGGTGAATCCTTATTGGAAAGTGTCGGATTGGCGGAAAGATGGGGCCCGGGGGCCGGGAATCAAGCGTCCGCGGGCTTGGCCACTGCCACCAGCGCCGGGCGCAGAACCCGCTCGTGCAACTGGTAGCCCTTCTGGAAAACCTGCACCACGGTGTTGGCGGGCTGGTCGGAGGGCACCATGCTCATGGCCTGGTGGAAGTGCGGGTCAAACTTGCTGCCGTCCGGGTCGATTTCCCGGATGGAGAAGCGCTCGAACACCCCGGCAAGTTGGCGCAGGGTGATCTCCACGCCTTCGCGCAGCGTCTCCGCCGATTGGTTGGCGTTCGCAAGGGCGGCTTCCAGGCTGTCGCGCACGGCGAGCAGCTCCGAGGAGAAGCCCTCCACCGCGAACTTGTGGGCCTTGGCCACGTCATCCTGGGCGCGGCGGCGGATGTTTTCCGCCTCGGCCTTGGCGCGCAGCCAGGCGTCGTGGTGCTCGGCAGCCAGTAACTCGGCCTGACGCAGCAGCTCCGCCGGGCTGGGCATGGACTCCACCCCCTCCTCTGGCGTTGCCGCGGCGGGGGCGGGTGTTTCCGGTTGTAGGTCCGGGGCGGCTGCGTTAGTTTCAAGTTCTTGATTCATGGCGTTTGTTCGATGGGCTGTCCGGAGGGAAGACGAACTGAACCGCCCACATGGGGATGGACGCGCCAAATTCAAGGGTGCTCGAGCGGCGACTAATCGGTGGCGCCGAGGGCCAAAGCTCTGACCCGCGAGGCTTGGGCGGCGGCCGTATCGCCGGGCTGATCGAGCCAGCCCGCGCCGTGTTCCATCACCAGGTCGGCCAGGGCCGCCATGAAGTCGTCACGCTCATTGAGGCAAGGAATGTAGGAAAACGCCTTGCCGCCGGCCGCCAGGAAGGCGTCGCGGTTTTCCACGGCGATCTCTTCCAGGGTTTCTAGGCAGTCGGACACGAACCCGGGACAGATCACATCTACCCGCGCCAGGCCTTCGCGGGCGAGGGATTCCAGCGTGTCCTGGGTGTAGGGTTTGAGCCACTCCGCCTTGCCGAAGCGCGACTGGAAGGTCACCAGCCAACTGCCCTGCGGCAACCCCAGAGCCTCGGCCAGAAGCCGGCCGCTCTTCAGGCACTCGCAGTGGTAGGGGTCGCCCTTGTCGAGGTGAAAGTGAGGCACGCCGTGAAAGCTCATCACCAGCTTGTCGCCGCGGCCGTGGGCGGCCCAGTGCGCCCGCACGCTGCCTGCCAGCGCGTTGATGTAGCCGGGATGGTCATGGAAGTTCTTCACCAGGCGCAGCGCCGGAATGTTGCGCGTCACGGCCAGCGCCCCGGCAATGGCGTCGAAGGCGCTGCCGGTGGTGCTGGAGGCCGCCTGGGGGTAGAGCGGCAGCACCACCAGCCGGTCGGCCCCGGCCGCCTTGAGCCGATCCAGCGCTGCCGCCACCGACGGTTGCCCATAGCGCATGGCCCACTGCACCGCGAAGCGGCCCTTCGCCCGCCCGCGCAGCGCGCCCTCCAGCAGCTTCGCTTGGCGCTCGGTGTGCACCTTGAGCGGAGAGCCCTCGGGCGTCCAGATGGTGGCGTACTTGGCCGCCGAGGCCTTGGGCCGGACATTCAGGATGATGCCGTTGAGAATCAGCCACCACACCGGACGCGGGATCTCCACCACGCGCGCGTCCCACAGGAACTGCTTCAAATAGCGGCGCAGCGCCGCCGCCGTGGGTTCGTCGGGCGTGCCAAGGTTCACCAGCAGGACGCCGGTGGTGGCCGGCGTGCCGTGACGGTAGGGCGGTTCCGGGGCGAGGGGCATGGGGCGTGGGGCCGGGCGGCCCGGTCAGCCCCGCACGGCGTCGTGGGACAGCGCAGCCGAAAGCAGCTTGGCAGTGACATCCACGATGGGAATGACACGCTCGTAGGCCATTCGGGTTGGGCCAATGACCCCCACCGTGCCCACCACCTGTCCGTCCACCTCGTAGGGCGCGGTCACCACGCTGCATTCGTCCAGCGGCACCAGGCCCGAGTCACCGCCGATGAAGATCTGCACGCCGTGGCCGCGCACGGTGGATTCGAGCAGACGCAGGAAGCCGGTTTTCTGCTCGAACAGCGCAAACAGCCGGCGCAGGCGGGCCATGTCCGAGGACAGCTCCTGCACGTCGAGAAGATTTTTCTCGCCGGTGATCACCACCGGATCGACGTGCTCCTGCAGTGCCGCCGAGCCGGCCTCGATGGCCTGGGTCATCAGCGCGCTCATGTCCTGGCGCAATTGCTGCAAATCGGCCTGCAGCCGGGCGCGGATATCCTCGATATCCATGCCCGCGAAATGCTGGTTGAGGAAATTTGCCGCCGTCACCAGTTCGGCGGGCGTGTAAGGGCTATCGGTGATCAGGATGCGGTTCTGCACGTCGCCCTCGGGCGTCACCACGATCAGCAGCAGGCGTGTGCCCGACAGCCGCAGGAACTCGATGTGGCGGAAGGCGAAGGTGCGCCGGCGTGGTGTCATGACCACGCCGGCGAAGCGGGTCAGCTCGGCGAGCAGCTGCGATGCCGAGTTGACTAGGCGCTGGGTGCTGTCCGCCTGCAGCTGCCCCTCCAGTTGGCTGATTTCGGCGTGCTGGAGCGGCCGCACTGTGAGCAGTGTGTCCACGAACAGGCGGTAGCCGCGCGGCGTGGGCACCCGTCCAGCGGAGGTGTGCGGGCTGGCGATGTAGCCCATCTCCTCGAGGTCGGCCATGATGTTGCGGATGCTGGCCGGCGACAGGTCCAGCCCCGAGAAGCGCGCAAGCGAGCGCGACCCCACCGGCTGGCCTTCGGCGATGTGACGCTCCACCAGGGTCTTGAGGAGGATGCGGGCGCGTTCATTGAGCATGACGGGGATTCTAAACGGGGCTGGTGCGCCATGGACAAGCGCCGCTGGGGGTGGTTTCAGGTCCGGGGCGCGCGGGCAAGTGTGCTTTAATCACCCGAATGTCCTCCCCATTCCGACACGTCGCGTTGATCGGCAAGCACCGCAGCCCGGAGGCGGCGGTGCCGTTGAGCGAACTCGCTGCCTGGCTCGAGGCGCGCGGCGTGGAGGTGAGCATCGACCCCATCACGGCCGAGCATGTGCAGGGCAATCGCCGCGCCGTGCTGGAGCTGGCCGAAATCGGCCGTCGCGCCGACCTCGCCATCGTCATCGGCGGCGACGGCACCATGCTCAACATCGCCCGGACGCTGGCGCCCTTCGACGTGCCGTTGGTGGGCGTGAATATGGGCCGCCTGGGATTTCTCACCGACGTCTCTGCTGAAACCCTGTTCGACACCCTTGGCGCCATGCTCGACGGTGCCCATGTGGTGGAGCCGCGCATGCTGCTCGCCGCCAGCGTGCGCCGCGGCGATCTGCCGCTCATGGACATGGCAGCCTTCAACGAAGTATCGGTGAACAAGGGCGCTCACGGCGGGCTGATCGAGTTGGAAGTGCGCATCGACGGGCAGTTCGTCTACAACCTGCGCGCCGACGGACTGATCGTGTCCTCGCCCACGGGTTCCACTGCTTACGCACTGTCGGCCGGCGGGCCCATCGTGCACCCCGCTCTGTCGGTGCTGTCGCTGGTGCCGGTGTGCCCCCACACCCTGTCCAACCGCCCCATCGTGGTGCCCGGCGGCGCCCGGGTGGAGATCTTCATGTTGCGCGCTTACGGCGCGCGGGTGCAGTTCGACAGCCATTCCCACGCGGAGCTGGAGGCTGGTGATTGCATCTGCGTGGCGAGCAGCACCCACGCCGTGCGCTTGTTGCATCCGCTGGGACACGACTATTACCACATGCTGCGCGAGAAGCTCCACTGGAGCGAGACGCCCGGCGGCTGAAGGCGGGTGAGGCCATGCTGTGCGCCCTCGACATCATCGATTTCGTCATCGTCGATCGGGTGAGGATGGAGTTTGCGCCCGGCTTCGGCGTGCTCTCGGGAGAGACCGGTGCGGGCAAGTCGATTCTCGTGGATGCCCTCATGACCGTTCTGGGCGGTCGCGCCGACAGTAGCGCCGTTCGGCATAGGCGCACGCGCGCGGAGGTCAGTGCCGAGTTCGATACCTCCGGTGTGCCCGGCTTGGCAGCCTGGCTGGGGGATCAGGGCCTCGAAGGGGAGGCCGGCGAGTGCATTCTGCGCCGCGTGATCGAATCCGGCGGCCGGTCGCGGGCCTTCATCAATGGCCGCCCCGCCACGGTGGCGCAACTGCGCGAGGCCGGCGAGTGGCTGGTGGACATTCATGGCCAGCACGAGCATCAGCTTCTGATGCGCCCGGCCACTCAGCGCCGGCTGCTGGACGAATGGTCCGGTGCTGCCGAGCTGGCTGCCGAGGTGGCTGTTCTGCACGGCGTATGGCGCGAGGCGGCTGCAGCCCGCCAGATGGCGGCGGGCCGGGCCGAAGCGCTGGCCGAGGAGCAAGACCGTCTGGTCTGGCAACTGGAGGAAATCGATCGTCTCGGCCTCTCTGGAGGCGAGTGGGAAGATCTGCAGGCCGAACAAGGCCGGCTCGCCAATGCCCAGGCGCTCATTCACGCCGCCGAGGCGGGTCTGGAAGCCCTGTCGGAGGGCGACTCGGCGCTGCTGCCGGCGCTGGCCGCCGTGGTGGCGCGGCTGCGCTCGGTTTCGGAGCACGATGCGGAGCTGTTGCCGGCCGTGGAGGCCCTCGTGGCTGCCGATATCCATCTCAAGGAGTCGGCCCACGCGTTGCGCCAGTACCGCGGCCGTATCGACCTCGACCCGGAGCGGCTGCGGGAGGTGGACGCTCGCCTGGACGCGGTGCTGGCGCTGGCGCGCAAGCACCGCGTGGCCCCCTCGGCCCTCATGGAGCACGCGGGCCAGTTGCGGGCGCGGCTGGGGGAGATCGGCGAGCGGTTGGACGTGGATGCGCTCGCCCGTGCCGAGGCCCAGGCTAGCGAGTCTTACCTGGCTGCGGCGCGGCGCCTTGGCGAGGCGCGCGCCGCCGGCGCGGCAGCCCTGGGCGAAGCAGTGAGCGCCGCCATGCAGGGTCTCGCCATGGAGGGTGGTCGCTTTGAAGCGCGGCTGGCGCCGCTGGAGACACCGTCCGCCGCAGGACTAGAGCAGGTGGAGTTCCAGGTGGCGCCCCATCCGGGCGGTCCGGCGCGGCCAGTGGCCAAGGTTGCCTCCGGGGGTGAGTTGTCGCGCCTGTCGCTGGCGCTGCAAACGGTGGTGAGCAGCCTGAGCGGCGTGCCGACGCTGCTGTTCGACGAAGTGGATGCGGGCATCGGCGGCGGCGTTGCCGAGATCGTGGGCAGGATGCTTGCGCAACTCGGGCAGGGGCGGCAGGTGCTGTGCATCACCCACCTGCCGCAAGTGGCGGCCTGCGCCGCACGGCAATGGCGTGTGTCAAAGCGTGCGGAACAGGGCGAAACGCTCTCGGCGGTACGGCCACTGGAGGGCGCCGAGCGGGTGGAGGAAATCGCCCGCATGCTGGGCGGAGTGACCATCACCGACACCACGCGCCGGCATGCACGCGAGCTTCTCGGCCAGGCAAGCGCCAGCCGCGCCGAGCGCCAGCAATCCTAGCGTTTTGGGCGCGCGTGCGCAGCGATCAACCTTCGGGCGAGCGCAATTCCTGGGAACGATCGGGCGCCCTGCGGTTCGGGCAGTTGGCACGGTTGCAACTGCCGTACAGCTGCAGCGAGTGCTCGTGAATGGCAAAGCCGCGCTCGCGAGCGATTTCCTCCTGACGCTTCTCGATCTGCGGATCGTAGAACTCCTCCACGTGGCCGCACTGCAGGCACACCAGGTGGTCGTGGTGGCCGCCCTCGTTGAGTTCGAACACCGCCTTGCCGCTTTCGAAATGGTGGCGAGCCAGCAGTCCCGCCTGCTCGAACTGGGTGAGCACCCGATAAACGGTGGCCAGGCCCACGTCCATGCCTTCGGCCATGAGCAGCTTGTAGACCTCCTCGGCCGTGAGGTGTCGCTGGTCGCTGTTCTCGAACAGGTTGAGGATCTTGAGCCGGGGCAGTGTTGCCTTGAGGCCGATGTTCTTGAGGTCGCTGGGTGTGCGGTTGGGCATGGGGCCTGTTGGCGGATACGCCTCGGTCGTGGACAACGTCTCGTTTATCATAACGCCCCTGTCTGTGGTGATCCCATGTTCCGTATCTTGCAAACACCGGTTCCCGTCCGGCTCTCCTTGTCCGCATTGTCGCTGTGTGTCGCCCTCGCGGCGGGGGGGTGCTCGCTCAAGCCCTACAAGATCGACATTCAGCAAGGCAACGTGGTGACGCAGGAGATGATTTCAAAGCTGCGCCAGGGCATGACGCGCTCGCAGGTGAAGTTCGTCATGGGCACCGCGCTGGTGACCGATGCCTTTCACCCGGATCGCTGGGACTATTTCTACAAGTTCGATAAGGGCGGCAAGCCCCGCGAGGAGCGCCGTCTCACCCTGGTGTTCGAGGGTGACAAGTTGGCCAGGGTGATGGGCGATGTCAACGTGGCGCCGGGTCTGGACGCGGCCGCGCCCGCGACGAAGGAGGCCAAGCCGTGAGTCTGGGTATCGTGGTGGCGGGCAGTTCGGGACGCATGGGGCGTGCCCTGGCGGAGGCCATCGCCCATGCCGACGGCTTGCATCTGCACGCCGCGATCGAGCGTCCCGATAGCCCTTTCGTTGGCCGTTCCCTGGCGGAGATCGCGGGCGGAGCCGCCGGCGTGACCATCGGATCGGACGTGGACGCGGCGCTGCGAGGCGCCCATGTCCTGATCGATTTCACCCGCCCCGAAGGCACCATGGAGCACCTGCAGGCGTGCTTGCGCCACGGTGTCAAGGCCGTGGTAGGCACCACCGGGTTCGATGCCGGCCAGAAAGCCGCGATCGCGGAGGCGGGCAGGCGCACCGCCCTGGTGGTGGCGCCCAATATGAGCGTGGGTGTAACCGTGTCGCTGAGGCTGCTGGAACTGGCAGCCCGCGCTCTTGGTGACGACTACGACGTGGAAATCATCGAGGCGCACCACCGGCACAAGGTGGATGCGCCCTCGGGGACGGCCCTGCGCATGGGCGAGGTGGTGGCCGCAGCCCTGGGGCGCGACCTCGCAGCCGAGTCGGTTTATGGGCGTCAAGGTGTCACCGGCGAGCGCGACCGTTCCACCATTGGTTTCGCCACGGTGCGTGGCGGAGACATCGTGGGTGACCACACGGTGTTGTTCGCCGGCGTCGGCGAGCGCGTGGAAATCACTCATCGGGCCTCGAGCCGCGCCACGTTTGCCCAGGGAGCGCTGCGCGCAGCGCGTTTCCTGGCGAGCCACGACACCGGCATTTTCGACATGCAGGATGTGCTGGGACTGCGCTAAGGAACGTCTGATCAACCGTGCGCAAAGTTCGACATAGTCGACCCGGTGCAGATTTCTGCGCGATTGCGCTGTCCCCTGCTGTCTTTTTTTCCCCTCGGGCCCCCTCGCGGCACCCCGAAGGCCCATTTCGGGGGGACTACGCCTGTGCGCGCGCCAGCAAGTGGCCGCGTACGACGTACAAGTTCGCCAGGGCGCACGTCACGAACAGCCGGTTGGCGTTCTTCTCCAGCCCCCGGTAGCTCACCTTCACGAATCCGAAGATGCGCTTGATCAC
>JADCHQ010000008.1 GCA_020248405.1 Rhodocyclaceae bacterium
CCGCCCGGCGCGTGGTCTTGGCGAATCGATCAAACCCCATCAACGACAATGTGCTTTGCTTGGGCTTCATCGGGTAACGCTCCTTCAGAACAGGTCGACGCCTATGACAGCGATGGCGCGAATTTATTCAGAGTTTCCTTAGGGGCCTCTAGGACATGCGATTTCTTCATTGCGCAGACATTCATCTTGACAGCCCACTACGCGGCTTGGAGCGCTATGAAGGTGCGCCGGTGGAGGAGGTTCGGGGTTCTACCCGGCGTGCGTTCGAGAATATGGTCCAGTACGCGGTCCGCGAGCGGGTGGACTTCGTCGTCATCGCGGGCGATCTCTACGACGGTGACTGGCCCGACTTCAACACCGGCCTCTACTTCGCGAAGGGCATGGCGCAACTCGGCGAATCGGGTATCGCCGTCTATGTGCTTCGAGGTAACCACGACGCTGCGAGCAAGCTGACGCGATCGCTCCCATTACCGACGAACGTTCGGTTGTTCCCCGACAAGGCTCCGAGGACTTTCGCTGACGACAACCTGGGCCTTGCCATCCACGGACAAAGCTTTGCGACGGTGGCGGTTCTCGAAGATCTGGCTGCCGGGTATCCGCAGTTGGTGCGCGGCTACTTCAACCTCGGTGTCCTGCATACCTCACTCACCGGGAGGCCAGGCCACGACAACTATGCTCCGACGACTGAGGGGATCCTTCGCTCCAAAGGGTACGACTACTGGGCGCTCGGGCATGTCCACACCCGGGAAATCGTCTTACGCGATCCATGGGTGGTCTATCCCGGCAACATCCAGGGCCGGCATATCAGGGAGCAGGGGGCAAAGGGCTGCGAACTTGTCACCGTCGAGGACGGCAGCATCACCACAGAGCCTGTTGCCCTTGATGTCTTGCGCTGGACCGAACTGGCCGTCGATGTGGCGGGGATGCCGGACCTCGACGCGCTGTTCGATCGCGCCGCCGCCGGCGTAAGGACGGAGCTTTCACGCGCCGAAGGCCGAATCCTCGGCTTGCGCATTCGTGTGCATGGCGGTGGCGTTCTGCATCGGGACGTATCCGCACGACCGGAGGTGATCGCCGAACAGCTTCGCGCCGTCGCGCTGGACGCGTCGGCGGGTAACGCCTGGCTGGAGAAAGTCGATCTGCGCGTCCGTCCATTGATCGAGGTCGATCGCCTTTCCGCCGGAGATGATCCCGTTGCCCTTCTCGTCAGGGAGCTCAGAGCGCTGGCGCAGGATGGGGAAAAGCTGACGTCGTTTGCCAACGATGCCTTGAAGGAACTCAGGCAGCGGCTTCCACCCGACTTGAGCGAGGACGATGTGTTGCGGCTCGACAGCCCCGACATTCTCGGTGAACTTCTGCGAGAGGCGGAGGGCGAGCTACTAGCGCGCCTAGCCGGAGACAGAGGCCCGCTGTGAAGTTCGCGCGCCTATATCTGAAGGCATTCGGGACGTTTCGGGACCGGGTCATCGAGCTGCCAATTGGTGCAGGTAAAGACTTCCATGTGATCTTCGGACCCAACGAGGCAGGCAAGTCGACGATCCTTCGTGCGGTCACCGGCTTCCTCTTCGGCATTCCGGAGCGAACCGGCGACGTGTTCCTGCATGACTACAACGCGCTACGGGTGGGCGCGACCTTGCTGCTCGCGGATGGAACGCGAATGTCTGCGATGCGTCGCAAGGCCCGCAAGGCGACCCTGTTTTCAATTGAGGAGACCACCGGTGCCGAGATCACGGATCGGCCGTTGCCGGACAGCACGGCTGTCGATCTGGTTGGCGGCCTCGATCTGACGCTCTATCAGAATCTCTTTGGATTGGACTTGAAGCGCCTCGTTGACGGAAGCGATGAGCTGCTCCGTGGCGAAGGGGAGGTAGGACGCAGCTTGTTTCAGGCGGCGGCCGGCCTCGCAAGCCTGCGTACCGTCATCGCAGACCTGGACGAGGAAGCGGCAGCCATATTCAAGGCTCGTGGTTCCACCGGACGCCTGAACCGCGCGCTGAGCGAGTTCGACGAGCAAAGGAGAGTTCTCAAGGACGCGACGGTTCGTACCTACGTCTGGGAGACGGCGGAGCGCGAGCACCGGCAGGCCGAACTGAGGCACCAACAGCTGCGTGAGGCGCTCAAGGACAAGCGGTCGGAGCAACAACGTCTACAGCGCATCCGCGCGAACCTGCCATTGCTTGCTGAACGGGCGGCCAAGCAAGAGGAGGCGGAGGGTCTTGCGCCCATCCCGCTGCTCCCATTCGAGGCGCCCCAGCTGCGCGCTGCCGCGCAGGAGCGTCTTCGCAGTGCCGAAGACGCCAAGCAGGCGGCCGAGGCCCGATTGGCACAACTCAAGGCCGCCGCGGCGGACCTGATCGTCCGTGAGGGTGTCCTGGAGCATGCGAGCGTCATCGAACAGGTATTCCATGCGATCGACGGCTATCGGGCGGCGCGCGACTCACTACCGCGTCTGGTTCGCCAACGTACTGACTTGTCGGAAGCGATCCGGAAGCTGCTCGCGGAAGTCGGATTGCAATGCGACGTAGCTCAGGCTTCTGGGCTGTTGCCGCCGGAAACGCTGGTCGCTCGCGTGCAGTTCCTCATCGATGAGCATGGGCGCCTAACGGATCGTGATGAGCAGCTTGACGTACAGATTCGCAGCAAGGAAGCGGCGATCGAGCGCTTGAAGGATCGTCTCGCCTCCCTGCCGGAGTCCGCACGGGTAGACGAGCTGGAGACGTCTCTGGCGAGCGTTGCGAACGTGGCTGATCTCGAAGCGCGCCGGCGGAAGCTCGACCAGGAGATCGCCGACCAGGAGGGGCGGCTACAACGCGAGGCTGCGTCGTTGTGGACAGGTCCGCTGGCGGAACTCGTGGTGCTCACGGTTCCGTTGGCTGAAGTGGCAGGCGCATTTGAGAACGAGTTCGCCGCCCTTGCGCAGGAGGAACGCCTGGTTGCGGAGAAGGAGGTGACGCTAACCCGCGATCTCGACGATCGCCGCCGTGAACTCAAGGTACTGGCCGCCACGGGTGAGGTGGTCACGCAGGCGGAGGTTGTCGCATCGCGAGTCGAGCGCGATCGCAAGTGGACTGACTTGCGCCGCACCCATCTCGATGGCGATTCCCAGTCAGACTCGACGGAAGCCGGCAGTCTGCCACCGCAGGCTCTTGCGTCTGCGTTCGAGGCGGCGATTCGGGAAGCCGACCGTCTGGCTGACCTGCTCAGAGCGGATACCGAGCGAGCGACGACCCTGGAGGCGACGCGACAGCGTATTGCCGACATGCAGGCCGAGATGCAGCGAAACGAGGATCAGCGGGAGCGCCTTGCTGGCAAGCGGCGTGATCTGCAGCATCGATGGGAGGCCCTCGTTGCGCCTCTTCGTCGGTCCGATCTCCCGCCGGCCGCCCTTCGGGAATGGTTGTCTCGTCACCAGCGACTGGTCGAACGACACGGGGATCTCGAGAGTCTGCGAGCTGAGCGCGGAGCGGTCGATACCGATATCACCCGAGCCCGCAACCTTCTGGATACGGCGCTGCTGGCAGGTGGACTGGCTGTCTCGACTCCCGACGAATCCGCCGCCGGTGCGTTTGCGCGCGCTCAACAAGCAGTCAATGCAGCCCGAAAAGCACGAGCAGATCGCGATTCGGTTACCGAGCAGACTCAAGCGGGGACGGCCGAGCTTCGGGATCTCCAGAAGCAACGACAACAGACGGCAGGAAGGCTCGCCGAATGGACGCTGAAGTGGGGCGTGGTCGCAGAGGGCCTTCGCCTGGCGAAGGAAGCGGTCCCCGCCGAAGCCAAGACGCGGCTGGATCAGTTCTCCCGGTTGTCCGCTGCGTTGACGGAATTGAGCGATCTCCTTGCGGACTCCAGTGAGCATGAGTCCGTTGTGACAGGCTTTGAGGCGAAGGTTTCCGACATCGCCCGCGCCGTCGCCGAACTGGCGGAAGGGCAGAGTCCGGACAACATCGCCGAGCGACTGTACGGGGCGCTGGCCGATACGCGCGGTGCACATTCGAAGCGGCAACAGGTTGCCAACGAAATTGAACGCGAAACCCGGACAGCCTCGGAGGCGGACGTCGCCGCTGCGCAAGCGCGGAACGCGCTGAACGAGCTTGTTCAGCAAGCCGGTTGCCAGACGACGGAAGAGCTGCCCGAGATTGAAGGGAAGGCAGCCAGAAAGCAAAGCCTGCAACAACGACTACACGAGATCGACGAGCAGCTGGTGCAGCAGAACGCCCGGCCAGTCGACGCCGTGCTACAGGAGGCAGGTCAATTGACGCTTGATAGCGTCGCCCGACAGATCGCGGACACTGGAACCGAGATCGAAGACTTGGAGCGCCAAGTCGAAGCCGCGCAAGAGACTTTGTTCAGCGCGAAGCAACGCCTTGACGCAATCGATGGAGGAACAGCTGCCGCGGAAGCGCAGCAGGCGACGCAGTCGATTGCGGCGCGCATCACCAAGGAGGCACGTACCTATGCCCGTGCACGCCTGGCCAGTGCCATGCTTAACCGGGTCGTGCAGCTCTACCGGGAACAGCACCAAGGCCCGCTGTTGGAGCGTGCCGCTGAGATATTCGCCCGTATTACCTTGGGCAGCTTCTCGGGCCTCACGGTCGATTACGAGGACGATCGCCAGGTGCTACTTGGTATACGTCCAGATGCGGCACGCGTTCCCGTCACCGGAATGAGCCAAGGGACGCGAGACCAACTATTTCTCTCGCTGAGGCTTGCCGCGATCGAACAGCACATTGAGGGGCGGGGTCCGTTCCCAGTCATTGTTGATGATCTCCTGGTGCAGTTCGACGACGATCGTGCCGTGGCGACGCTTGAGGTGCTCAGCGAGCTGAGCGCCAAGACGCAGGTGCTGTTCTTCACGCACCACAAGCATCTGGTCGAGCTCGCGGAGGCATCGAAGCTTGCAGCGGCAATCTCAGTGCAGCGCCTGTGACGGGGTTTACATCGACGCGGCAACTCCTGGAGTGATTCGCCACGGGATCGGGTCGGCATTCGGACCCTCTGGAGCGATGTGAAAGCACTGTGTGCCGGCGAAGAAAATGGGGAGCACAGCTTTTCGATTGACTTCAATCAGCGTTCGGAACTTCTGATCCATCGAGGCAGCCGAGAAGATTCGCCTAGAGGCACTCCAAGCCTTCGTCGGCGAAAACAACTGCGGAACGTCGAACCTGCTGCGAGCCGTCGAATGCTTTTTGTCGTCCGGGGCTGGCGGGGTAGAGCCATCTGACTTCAACGACCAGAGCCAGCCCGTGAGCATCGAATGCGGGAGGCTCCGGGGCGCGTCTGGATTCACGAAGCCGCGCCTCACGCCTCCGTGAAGTTCTTCAACTCCTTGACCAACCCCCCCGGCACCTCCACCTCGAACCCCAGTATCGCCGCCGACAGCGCCTTGCCGTAGTTGTCCAAGCACAGGCTGCGCGATACGCCGCCGCCCAGGGCGCCGTGGCACACGAAGTTGATGGCGTGGATGGCCTCCACGGGGTAGCGGATCACCTCGCCCTTGATGGCGCCGCGGTAGTGGGCCTTGAAGCGCTCGGCGGTGAGTTGTTCCACCAGCAGGGGGTACAGGGCGGGGGTGTAGGCGAACACGGCGATGTTCGAGGTGTCGCCCTTGTCGCCGGAGCGGGCGTGGGCCACGTGCTGCAGCTTTACCTTCATGCTCAGCTCTCCCAGTAGCGGATGGTGGCGGGCACCTGCTCGCGCGGCACCAGCGATGACCATACGCCGATCACTTCGCGGGTGCGGTCCTGGTGGGGCACGCGCTTGCCCGTGTGGGCAATGCCGGACACGGCCATGCCGTCCACTTCGCGGCCCACCTTGATGGCTTCTTCGCGGGTGCGGGTGCGCGCGGCCACGCGCACGGCCACTTCATAGGGCTCGGGGGCGTCGGGCGGGGTGGCGGCGCCGTGGATGGCGTTGAGCCCCAGGAAGTCGATGCGCACGTCCTCGGCCTGCAGGCCCACGATGCGGAAGCGCTCTTCGAGGATGCGTTTGGCCAGTTGCGCGCGGCGCAGGGCGCCGGGGCCGGCGTAGAAGAACATGTCCTCGCCGATGAAGCCTTCGGTGCAGCCGATGGAAACCTTCAGCGTGGGGGTGCGCGGCTTGCCGCCGATGCCGCTCACGCGCACGCGGTCGGGGCCGGCCTGCTCCAGGCGCACGGTGGTGAAGTCCACCACCACGTCGGGGGTCAGGTAGTTGGCGGGGTCATGCACTTCGTAGAGCAGTTGCTCCTTCACGGTTTGCAGGGTCACGGCGCCGCCGCTGCCGGCCACCTTGGTGATCACGGCGCTGCCGTCGGGCTGCACCTCGGCAATAGGAAAGGCCAGGTTCCAGGGCTCGGGCACGTCCTTGAAGCCCGGGTCGGGAAAGTAGCCGCCGGTCACCTGGGCGCCGCACTCCAGCAGGTGGCCGATGCCGTTGCCCGCGCCCAGGCGGGCGTGGTCCAGCGGGTCCCAGCCAAACTCGTGCAGCATGGGCGCCATGAAGATGGAGGGGTCGGCCACGCGCCCGGTCACCACGATGCGCGCGCCGGCGGCCAGCGCCTCGGCGATGGGCGCGGCGCCCAGGTAGGCCTCGGCGGAGATGAGCGTGGGCGCCAGGGTGGCGGTGGGCTGGCCGTTTTCCAGGATGCGGTCGGTGAGGGAAAGGACCCGGTCGGTGATGAGGCTGCCGTTCACCGAGGCCACCTTCACGCCGCTGAAGCCCAGCTCGCGCAGCAGCGCCACGATGCGCGCCGCGGCGCCGTCGGGGTTGATCCAGCCCTGGTTGCTCACGATGCGCGTGCCCCGGGCCATGCAGGCGGGCAGCACGGCGCGCATGCGATCGTCCAGGTAGGTGTCATAGCCGGGAAAGGCCGGGTCGCGGCGGGCGCGCACCTGGGCGGCGGACACGGTGGCCTCGGCCATGGTCTCGAAGCACAGGTAGTCCAGCTCGCCGCGCTCGGCGTTCAGGCGGGCCGGCTCGATGCGGTCGCCCCACCAGGCGGCGCCCGAGCCGATGCGAAGGGTCCTGCTCATGGGTGTGTTCTCCCGGTTGATGGCGTGGTTGGCGGCGTCAGGCGGCAGTGCCCGCGTGGCCGCCCAGGTACACCTGGCGCACCAGCTCGCCGTCGCGCAGGGCGGCGGCGGGCGCCTGGGCGGCGATGCGGCCGGTCTCCACCAGGTAGCCGTGGTGGGCGTGGCGCAGGGCCTTCTCCACCAGTTGCTCCACCAGCAAGATGGCCAGGCCGCCGGCGCACAGCCGCGCGGCCACCTCCAGGATGCGGTCGATCACGATGGGCGCCAGGCCGCCGGAGGGTTCGTCCAGCATGAGCAGGCGCGGCTCGCCGATCACGCCCTGGGCCACGGCCAGGATCTGCTGCTGCCCGCCCGACAGCCTCGAGGCCATCTGGCGGCGCCGCTCGGCCAGCTCGGGAAACAGCGCGTACATGCGCTCCAGCGCGGCGCGGTCGCCGCGCGGGTGGCGGGCGTAGGTGCCGATGAGCAGGTTGTCTTCCACCGACAGCGTCTGGAACACGCGGTGGCCCTCCAGCACCTGCACTACGCCCGCGCGCACCACCTCGCGCGCCGAGGCGTGGCTCAGGTCGCGGCCCTCGAAGCTCACGCGTCCGGCGCGCTTGGGGATCAGGCCCGACACGGCGTTGAGGATGGTGCTCTTGCCGGCGCCGTTGCGCCCCAGCATCACCACGAACTCTCCGGCGCGCACCTGGAACGACACGTCGTGCACCACCACGGCCTTGCCATAGGCCACGGTGAGGCCGCTCACCTCCAGCAGCACGCGTTCCGGGCGGGCGGGGGTGTCCATGGTTCAGGCGCCCAGGTACACCCGGATCACCTCCGGGTCGTGGCGCACCTCGGCGGGGGTGCCTTCGCGGATCATCCGGCCCAGGTCCAGGGCGGTAACGCGGTCGCACACGCGGAACACGAAGTCGGTGTGGTGCTCCACCAGCAGCACGCCGATGCCGGCCTCGCGCAGGGTGCCCAGGATGCCGCCCAGGTGGTCGATCTCGTCGGTGGAAAGGCCGCCCGCGGGCTCGTCCAGCAGCACGAAGCGCGGGCGCGCGGCCAGCGCGCGGGCAATTTCCAGGAAGCGCTGTTCGGCGTGCTCCAGCAGGTTGGCCCGCCGCGCCACGGCGTGGCCCAGGCCCACGCCGTGCAGCAGCTCGGTGGCGCGGCTGCGGGCGGCCTGGTCTTCGCGCGCGGCGCGCGGCAGGCCGAAGGCGGTTTCCACGAAGCCGGCCCGGGCGTGCGGCCAGGCGCCCAGCATGGTGTTTTCCAGCACGGTCAGCGTGGGCAGCAGGCGCGGCTTCTGGAAGGTGCGGCCAATGCCCAGGCGCGCGCGGCGCTGCACGGGCGCGCGCTCCAGGGGCTCGTTGCCCAGGGCGATGGCGCCCTCGCTGGGCTCGTAGTAGCCGCTCAGCAGGTTGAGCAGGGTGGTCTTGCCGCTGCCGTTGGGGCCGATCAGGCCGTGTACTTCGCCCGGGCGCAGCTCCAGCGACACGCCATCCAGGGCGGTGATGCCGCCAAAGCGCCGTGTCACCGCCACCGCCCGCAGCGAGGCGCCGGGCTGCACGGCCGCGGCGGCGGCGGGGCTCACCGGTTGCTCCGCAGGGCGCGCGCCAGCCGCGGCAGGTCGGGCTGCACGGGCACGCTTTCCACGGGGCGCGGCTTCAGGCGCGCGGCCACCAGCTCGAACACCCGGCCAATGCCCTCGGGCACCACCAGCACCACCGCCAGCAGCAGCAGCCCGTAGAAGAAGTTGCCCAGTTTGGCCAGCGGCGACACCAGTTCGGGCAGCGCCGTGAGCACCACCACGCCCAGGAAGGGCCCCAGGATGCCGCCGCGCCCGCCGATGATGATGCACACGAAGAAGAACAGGCTCAGCTCGAAGTGAAAGGTGTCGGGCGTGATGTAGCTCTGCAGCGCGGCGAACAGGCTGCCGCCCACGCCGGCGCACACGCCGCTGAACACGAAGGCGCGCAGCTTGGCGCCCAGCACCGGCACGCCCACCGCCTGGGCGGTGACCACGCTGTCGCGAATGGCGATGAGGCCGCGGCCCTGCATGCGCCGCGCCACGTTCCAGGTGAGCCACGTCACCACCGCGGCGGCCGCCGCGGTGAGCCAGTAGAAGCCGGCCGGCGAGTCGAAGGGCGCCGGAAAGCCCGGCACCGGCAGGCCCACGCCGCCGCCGGTGAGCTCGCCCTGGGCCAGCACCACCTCGCCCACGATCAGGGCCACGGCCATGGTGGCCATGGCGAAGTAGAAGCCGGGCAGGCGCAGCGAGGGCAGGCCGAGCAGCAGCCCGGCGATGCCGCACAGCGCGCCCGAGGCGGCCACCGCCAGGGCGGGGTGCAGGCCGGCCTTGCCCGCCAGGATGGCAAAGGCATAGGCGCCGATGGACAGCAGCCCCACGTGCCCGATGGAGAGCTGCCCCGCGTAGCCCACCACCAGGTTGAGGCCGCCGATGAGCACCCAGTAGGCGGCGATCAGGGTGGCCAGGTGCAGCTGGTACTGGTCGGCCGCCCAGAAGGGCAGGGTGGCGGCGCCCAGGGCCAGCAGCGCGGCCAGGCCCAGGCGGCGGTGCTCCGCGCTCATACCGGCCGCACCTGCTTTGAGCCCAGCAGGCCCTCGGGCTTGACCAGCAGCACCACCATGAGCAGGCCCACGGCGATGGTCTGCTGGTATTCGCCGCCGAACCAGTAGCTCGCCAGGGCGTTGAGCAGGCCCAGGGCGAAGCCGCCGATGAGCGCGCCCACGTTGCTGCCCAGGCCGCCCACCGCCAGGGCGATGAAGCCGTTGAGCGTGAGGGTGAGGCCCAGGGCGAAGTAGGCGAAGGTGAGCTGGCCCGCCGCAAAGCCCGCCAGCCCGCCCAGCGCCCCGGCCAGCGCATAGGAGGCCACGCGGATGCGGTCGGTGGGAATGCCCCGGGCGCGCGCCGCGAAGGCGTCTTCGGACATGGCCACGAACAGCTTGCCCGCCATGGTGCGCGAGTAGAACAGCTCCAGCCCGCCGGCCATGGCCACCGCCAGCGCGATGGGCAGCCAGAACTTCTGGTCGGCCAGGCCGGCGGAGAAGTCTTGCGGAATCAGCCGCGGGAAGGGGCGCGGCTCGGTGCCCCACCACAGGCCCACCGCCTGCTGCACCATGGTGGCCAGCGCCAGGGTGGAGAGCAGCCAGAGGTGTTCGTCGCTGCGCGCCAGCACCCGGCGGATGGCCACCAGTTCGGTCAGGAGGCCGAACAGCGCGCCCGTGCCCATGGCGGCCAGCAGCCCCAGCCACCACGGCAGCCCCAGCCCGGCGATGACGTAGGCCCCGGCCACGCCGCCCAGCATGGGCAGGTGGCCGGTGGTGACCGACAGCACCTTGGAGGTGGAGAACATCACGTTGTAGGCCAGCGCCGTGGCGGCGAACACGGCCCCGGTGGCCAGCCCGGCGACGAGCGCGGACAGCATGGTGAAGCCCCGGTCCTACCTGGCGAGCTTGAAGGCGCCGTCGCGCAGGGTGTTGGCGATGTTGGGCACCATGTCGCCGTCGGGGAAGCCGTTGCGGTCGGTGGGGCTCCACGAGTAGTTGGCGAACACGCCGCGCAGCTCGCGGGTGTTCTCCAGGGCCTTCTGGATGGCGGCGGGGTCGGTGCCGCCGGCGGCCTTCACCGCGTGCTCGATCACCTTGACGCAGTCGTAGCCCATGGCCACCCACCAGAACAGCAGCTCGATCTCGCCGCCGCCGGGGGCGATGCGCGAGCGCACCTTTTCCATGAGGGCCGCGGTGGCCGGCGGCAGCTTGCCGTCGGCGCCGAAGGTGGTACTGGCGTAGCCCGCGGCCACCACGTTCTCCCAGTACTCGGGCTTGTTGAGCAGCTTGCGGATCTGGGGCGCCATGAGCGCCGTGTGGCCCACCACGGGCACGTTCCAGCCCATGTCGCCGCGGGCGTTGAGCAGCCGGCCCACCAGCCCGGTGGCGGCCGACCAGGGCATGATCACGTCGGCCCCGGCGGCGCGGGCCTTGGCGAGCTCGTCGGTGAGGTCGGTCTTGTTGGGGTCCACCAGCACGGTGTAGACGGGCTTCACGCCGGCGGCTTCGAGCATCTCGGTGGCCGTTTTGGCGCTGGCGGTGCCGTAGCCGGTGGTGTCGCCGATGAGGGCGATGCGGGAGCGCTTGAGGGTTTTCAGGGCGTAGTTGTTGGCCGTGGAGATCCACTGGCGGTTGGTGTTGATGAGCCGGAAGGCGCGCGGGTATTTCACCGGGTCGGTGAGCTCTTCGAGCGCGCCGATCACCAGGTTGGGCACGCCGGCGCGGGCGATCACGGGCGTGGCGCCCAGGCCCTCGCCCGAGTTCACCGGGCCGATGATGAAATGCACCTTCTCGCTGAAGGCCAGTTGCTGGGCCAGGTTCACCGCCTTGGTGGGGTCGCCGGCGGTGTCGCGGGTGAGCAGCTCGAGCTTGCGGCCGTTGATGCCGCCCGCGGCGTTGATCTCGGCCACGGCCAGTTGCACGCCCTGGTTCTCGGCCTGGGCCGCCGAGGACAGCGGCCCGGTGAGGGAGGAGAGCCAGCCGATGCGGATGACGTCGTTGGCCTGGGCCAGGGTGGCGATGCAGGCCAGCGCAAGGCTGGCGGCCAGCTTCCGCGGAAGCCGCAATAAATGGAACATGCTCCTCCCCGAACAACGTTCGTTGGTATGTGGGCGCGCTGACTGGCGCGCCTCGTTGTGGGCCGCGATCGTGGTGGAGCGCCGGGGGTGTGTCAACGGGCGCGGCGCGGCGGGCTGCGCCGCTAGAATTCGCGGCCCGCTTCCCGATGCGGAAGTTTTGCGTTCCCCCACCCGAGGAGTTCACCCTGAGCGCCCATCTGTTCGATCCCCTGGCCATCGGCCCGGTCAGCGTGCCCAACCGCATCGCGGTGGCGCCCATGTGCCAGTACAGCGCCCACGACGGCTGCGCCGATCCCGACTGGCACACCCAGCACCTCATGACGCTCGCCATGAGCGGCGCGGGGCTGGTGATGGTGGAGGCCACCGCCGTGGAGCGCGCCGGGCGCATCAGCCACGGCTGCCTGGGCCTGTGGGACGAGGCCACCCAGGCGGCGCTGGCGCGGGTGATGGCCGCCGCGCGGCGCGTGGCCCTGCCGGGCACGAAGTTCGGCATCCAGCTGGCCCACGCCGGGCGCAAGGGCTCGGCCCGCCGCCCGTGGGAGGATGGCCGGTCGCTGTCCGCGTCGGAAGACCCCTGGCCCACGCCGTCGGCCTCGGCGCTGCCCTTCGCGGAGGGCTGGCATACGCCCCACGCGCTGGACGAGGCGGGCATGGCGCGCGTGCTCGATGCCTTCGTGCAGGCCGCCCGGCGGGCGGTGGCGGTGGGCTTCGAGGTGCTGGAGGTGCACACCGCCCACGGCTACCTGCTGCACCAGTTCCTCTCGCCGCTGGCCAACCGGCGCACCGACCACTACGGCGGCAGCCTGGAGAACCGGCAGCGCTTTCCCCTGGCGGTGGCGCGGGCGGTGAGGGCCGCGGTGCCGGCCCACGTGGCCGTGGGCGCGCGCATCACCGGCACCGACTGGACGCCCGAGGGCATCAGCGTGGACGAGGCCGTGGACTTCGCCGGCGCGCTGCGCGAAGAGGGCCTGCACTACGTGTGCGTCACCACCGGGGGCATCGCCCCGGGCATCCGCATCCCCGTGGCGCCGGATTACCAGGTGCCCTTCGCCGAACAGGTGCGCAGCCGCAGCGGCATGCTCACCCGGGCCGTGGGGCTGATCGTCGCGCCCGGGCAGGCCCAGGCCATCGTGGCCGGGGGCCGCGCCGACCAGGTGGCCCTGGCGCGCGCTTTCCTGGACGACCCCCGCTGGGGCTGGCACGCCGCCGAAGCCCTCGGGCGCCCGCAGGTGTTTCCGCCCCAGTACGACCGCCTGGCGCCCGGCGCCTGGCCGGGGGCGGCGCTGCGGCGGCCGGAGGCGGCGCGAGAAGGCTGAGAGGGGGGCGGAACCGATATTCAGTCAGTCAATAAATCGGGTGTAAAACACACAAGAAGATATTATCGTCAAAGAGATAGAATGATTTTATCCTTGCAATTCTGGAATGCAGATCCATAATTGCAAGGATGATTGCGCGCCGCCTCAAGCCGTTTGTGCTCGATTGCCTGGCCAGCGCTCCCGCCGTCGTGCTGCTGGGGCCGCGCCAGGTGGGCAAGACCACCCTCGCCCGGGAGATCGCCGGCGAGCGCGGCGGGCTGTACCTCGATCTCGAATCTCCCGCCGACCGCGGCAAGCTGGCCGACCCGGAGCTGTACCTCGCCCAGCACGCGGACAAGCTGGTGGTGCTCGACGAGGTGCACCGCGCCCCCGGCCTGTTTCCCGCGTTGCGTGGCCTCATCGACCAGTCGCGCCGGCAGGGGCACGCGGCCGGTCGCTTCCTGCTGCTCGGGTCCGCGGCACTGCACGTGCTGCGCCAGTCCGGCGAGAGCCTCGCGGGGCGCGTGGCCTATCTGGAACTGGCCCCCTTCCAGGTAAGCGAAGTGGAGCCTTCCGTGGAGCGGGATCTCTGGGTGCGCGGCGGTTTCCCCGACAGCCTGCTTGCCCGGGACGGGCCGCGTAGCCTGCAATGGCGGCGCAACTTCATCCGCACCTACCTGGAACGCGACATTCCCCAGTTCGGTCCGCGTGTGCCCGCCGAGACGCTGCGCCGCTTCTGGACGATGCTGGCCCACGGGCAGGGCACGCTGCTGAACGTGGCCGAGATCGCCCGCAGCCTGGCCGTGGACGGCAAGACCGTCGCCCGGTATCTGGACCTGCTGGTAGACCTGCTGCTGGTGAGGCGGCTCGCCCCCTACCACGTGAACGTCGGCAAGCGCCTGGTGAAGGCGCCCAAGGTGTACGTGCGCGACAGCGGCCTCGCGCACGCGCTGCTCGGCATCGGCGACCACGAGGCGTTGCTCGGGCACCCGGTGGCCGCCGCGAGCTGGGAGGGATTCGTCATCGAGAACCTCATCGCCGCGGCGGGGCCCGACACGGTACCGGGCTTCTATCGCACTTCCGCTGGCGCGGAGATCGATCTGGTGCTGGAGCGTCCCGGTGGCGAGCGCTGGGTCGTGGAGATCAAGCGCAGTTCGGCGCCCACGCTGAGCCGGGGGTTCCACAGTGCCCGCGAGGATCTGAAGCCTGGCCGCAGCTTCGTGGTTTATGCGGGAACGGAGCGCTATCCGGTGGCGCAGGGGGTGGAAGCCATCGGGCCGCGGGAGCTGGCGGGGGTGCTGGCGTCGTCGTCTGGTTGATCGCGCCGGGCAACCGGACCAGCGCCGGTGGTGCCGGCCTGGAGAGGCCCGCCCTGGACGGGGCTGCCGCGCGGCGCGGCCTTGCCAAGGGGCGCGCCGCCACGGGCTTCGCGGCTAGAATCCTGCTCGTTCCCCCGCCGGCGCGCCCCGCCCCGGCTCGATTTCATGCAAGGACTTCCGTGACCGCAACCCTCATCGACGGCGTGGCCGTCTCCAGGGCCACCCGCGAGGGCCTTGCCGCCCGCGTGGCGGCGCTCAAGGCGGCGGGCGTGACGCCCGGCCTGGCCGTGATCATCGTGGGCGACAACCCCGCCTCGCGGGTGTACGTGCGCAACAAGGTGAAGGCCTGCGGCGAGCTGGGCATGCACTCGGCGCTCATCGAGTATCCCGAATCGGTGCCGGCGGCCGAACTGCTCGCCCGGGTGCAGGCCCTGAACGCGGATCCCGGCATCCACGGCATCCTGGTGCAACTGCCGCTGCCCGCGCACCTGGACGGCGCCGCGGTGCTGGAGGCCATCGACCCCGCCAAGGACGTGGACGGCTTCCACGCCGTGAACATGGGGGCCCTGGCCACGGGGCTGCCCGGCTTCTGGCCCTGCACCCCGGCGGGCGTGATGGTGATGCTCGACCACTACCGCGTGCCGCTGCAGGGGGCCGAGGCGGTGGTGGTGGGACGCAGCAACATCGTGGGCAAGCCCCAGGCGCTCATGCTGCTGGCCCGCGACGCCACCGTGACCATTTGCACCTCGAAAACCCGCGATCTGGCCGCCCACACCCGCCGCGCCGATGTGCTGGTGGTGGCCACGGGCCGGCCCCGCATGGTGGACGGGTCCATGATCAAACCCGGCGCCGTGGTCATGGACGTGGGCATCAACCGGCTGCCCGACGGCAAGCTGTGCGGCGACGTGGACTTCGACTCCGCCCGCCAGGTGGCGGGGATGATCACCCCCGTGCCCGGCGGCGTGGGGCCCATGACCATCACCATGCTGCTGGCCAACACGGTGCTGTCGGCGGAGCGGGCGCACAAGGCGGGGCGCAAGCCATGAGGGGCGTCCTGGCAAGGCGTGCAACCCGTCTGCGGCACCCGGCGCTGCTGATGCTGTGCATGCTGCTCGCGGCGGGCGCCAGCGCCCAGCAGTACGACAGCCAGGGCAATCTCCTTGGCGGGCAGCGCTTCAGACGCGACAAGCCTGACGCCGACCGGGCGCCGGAGCGCGATGTGCCGCCGCCGCCCCTGGCGGCCCTGGGTGCGCTGATTCCCGTGCCCGCCTCCAGCTACGACGGTCCCACCCCGCAACTCGCCCGCGAGCAGTTCCAGGTGGGTGCGGACGAGGTGGTGCGTTACGTCCTGGTGATGCGCCTGCCCGACGGCTCCCGCGAGGTGAGCTGGGAGGGGATCCGCTGCGGCCCCGCGGAGTGGAAGGTGTACCAGCGGGCGCGGGGCAACGGCCCGTGGACGCGCGATTTCACCTCTGCCTGGCAGCGCGTCAACGACGCCGGTCCGGCCGGCGTGCGCTACCGGCTGGCGATGGATTTCTTCTGCGGGTCCGGCGGGCGTCCGGTGGCCTCGGTGGCGGAGATCGTGGAGCGCCTGGAGGACGAGGGCGCCGGCTCGGTGGTGAAGCGGCGCCGGGACTACTGAGCGGCGCGCGCCAGCCGCACCGGCTGGCGCTTCGGCCCCCACGGGGCGGTGAAGGCCTCGAAGCGCCCGGCCACGGGCGTGCGGCACTCCAGGCAGTGCCCGTCATGGCTCAGGTCGTAGTGCAGGATGCTGTGCCAGTCGCGCACGATCACGCCGTGGCCGCAGCCCGGGCAGTGGGTGGTGCCGCCGGCGGTGTCGTGCACGTTGCCGGTGTAGACGTGGCGCAAGCCTTCCGCCCGGGCGATGCGCCGGGCGCGCGCCAGGGTCTGGGCGGGCGTGGCGGGCAGGTCGCGCATCTTCCAGTCGGGGTGGAAGGCGGTGAAGTGCAGCGGCACGTCCGGGCCGAGGTTCCGCGCCACCCAGGCCGACAGGCGCTTGAGCTCGTCGTCGGAATCGTTCTTGGTGGGGATGAGCAGGGTGGTGATCTCGGTCCACACGGGCGTTTCGTGCACCAGGAAGCGCAGGGTGTCGAGCACGGGGGCCAGCCGCGCGCCGGTGAGCTTCACGTAGCACTCGTCGCTGAAGGCCTTGAGGTCCACGTTGGCGGCGTCCATCTTCGCGTAAAAGGCGCGGCGCGGTTCGTCGTGCATGTAGCCGGCGGTCACGGCCACGTTCTTCAGGCCGCGCTCGCGGCAGGCATCCGCCACGTCCATGGCGTACTCGGCGAAGATCACCGGGTCGTTGTAGGTGTAGGCCACGCTGCGGCTGCCGTGGGTCCAGGCGGCGTGGGCGATCTGCGCTGGGCTGGCCTGGTCCATGAGGCGGTCCATGCTGCGGCTCTTGGAGATGTCCCAGTTCTGGCAGAACTTGCAGGCGAGGTTGCAGCCGGCGGTGCCGAAGGAAAACACCGAGGAGCCGGGGTAGAAGTGGTGGAGCGGCTTCTTCTCGATGGGGTCGATGCAGAAGCCCGAGGAGCGGCCGTAGGTGGTGAGCACCATGGCATCGCCCTGGCGCGCGCGCACGAAGCAGGCGCCGCGCTGGCCTTCGTGCAGGCGGCAGTCGCGCGGGCACAGGTCGCACTGCAAGCGGCCATCGGGCAGGGCGTGCCACCAGCGCGCCGGGTGGGCGCCCTCGTGGGCCTGCACGGGCAGGTCGCTCACGTGTGCGGTTTCGCCTTCGCTCACAGCCCGCTCTCGGTCCACTTGCGCACCTGATAGCGCTGCAAGCGCACCTCGGGGTCCCAGAAATCCGCTGCCAGGGAGGCTTTGCGCTTGAGCTGGGCCATGAACTGGCGCGGCTCGGGCAGGTCGTCCCAGACCTGGGGCAGGAAGGTGGCGCGCTGGCCGCGCCATTGCAGGATGACGCCGTCCACGCCCGGACGCAGTTGCGCCAGCGCGCCGGCCTCGTCATCGAACACCAGCGTCTCGGAGGCGCCCAGCAGCGACACCTCCACCTCCACGGCGTCGAACTCGCGAAGGCCTAGGGGCGGGAAGCGCGGGTCGAGAAAGGCGGCCGCGCGGGCGTTGTGGCGCACGTCCTCGCCCAGCGGGCGTTGGACCTGGAGCGAGCCGATGCAGCCGCGCAGGGCGCCTTGCTTGCGCAGGGTGACGAAGGTGGCGCCGGGTTCGGCCAGGAAGGGGGCACCCGTGCGGGCGGTGAGGTCGAGGCCCAGTTGGCGGCCGATGGTGGCGCGGGCCAGGGCGAGCAGAATGCGGCCCCGCGAAGGGTGCTGGCGGTCGGTGGCAGCGCTGGCCGGACCCTGGGTGCGCCGGGCGGCAGGCTCTCGGAACGCCACCGCCGCGTAGCCCACCACGCGTGTTCGGTCGCCCGCCGTGTCGCCCGAGTTGCGCAGGTCCAGCAGTTCGGGCTCGAGACCGCGGCGGCGCGCCGCCAGCAGCAGGCCGTTGATGGCCGTGACCCCGCAGGCTTGGTGATGGTCGAGGTTTGGTTCGAGCGCGAGGATGTCCTGCACTGCGCCGTGGTCGGTGTGCTGGGCGGTCTCGTAGGGCAGGTAGTGCGACAGGTCGGAGCTGATGACGATGCGCGTCTCGGGGCCTCCCCACAGCTGATCGAGGACCAGCGCCACCTGCTCGGGGGCGGCATCGCCCACCACCAGCGGCACGAGGGAAAACTCCCCCAGCGCCTCCTGGAGGAAGGGCAGGTGCACCTCGACAGCGTGTTCCGGGCCGTGGGCATCGGGGTTTTCGGTTATCCAGGCGAACTCCCGCAGACCGTCGACGGCGGCCAGGTCCACGGGCACCAGGCCCAGGGGCGTGGCAAACGCCGTGCAGCCTGGCAGGGCCATCCCGCGCAGCGCCACGTGGTGCGCCGGGGCCAGCAGCACCACGCGCGATACCTGACCGCGCAGCGGCGCGAGCCGGGCGTAGGCGCGGGCGGCCACGGCGCCGGAATACGGGTAGCCCGCGTGGGGCGCCACCAGCGCCTTGGGCGCCGGGCCGCCCGCGGGCGCCTGGGCAAGCAGCGCGCGCACCTGGCCGCGCAGCCGCCTGGCCTCGGCCGGGTAGAAGCTGCCGGCCACGGCGGGAGGGCGGATGCAACCAGGGTTCGTGGGCATGATTCGAAAGTATGGGCAACAGGGCACCGCTGCAAGGCGGCAAGCCCCGCGGGCCTCAGCGGTGTTGACGCGGCGCAGCGCGGACGACTACCTTGACGCCCCTTCCGTTCTGGTTTCTCCCCCCTTCGCTGTCATGTCCACCAAGAAATTCCTGCCCGCAACGCCCGGGCGCATGGCTTTGCGCCGCCGCGGCGCGTGCGGGCATGCGCCGCGAACCATCCCGCTCGCCCAGCCCGGGCGGCGGCCATGAACCCGGTGTCGCCGGGATTTGGCGGCGCGCCGCGGCGCCGCCGCTGGTGGTGGGCGGGGGCAGTGCTGCTTGTGCTGGCCCTGGGGGCCGCGGGGGTGGCCTGGAAAAAGCGTCAGGCGCCCGCGCCGGCCAGCGCGCCCGCCGCGGCGGCGAGAGTCATGGAAGTGGCCCAGGCCGACCTGGAGACCGTGCGCCGCGAGGCCTTCGGCCGCCTGGTGCCCCTGTCGGGCAGTCTGCGGCCGGCCGAATGGACGGTGGTGAAGTCCAAGGTGGCGGGCGAGCTGAGCGTGCTCACCGTGCGCGAGGGCGAGCGCGTGGCCCGGGGCGCGGTGCTGGCGCGCTTCGACGACCGCGACCTGCAGGCGCGGGTGGCCGAGCGCGGCGCGGTGCTGGAGGCGGCCCGCGCCCAGCTCGCGCTGGCGCGCAAGAACCAGGCTTCCAGCGCCGAATTGCTGGCCACGGGCTTCATCTCGCGCAACGCCTACGACACGGTGGCGAGCAACCTGGCCGTGGCCGAGGCCAACCTGCGGGCCGCCGAGGCGCAGCTCGAGGTGACGCGCAAGGCGCTGGCCGACGCCGTGGTGCTGTCGCCCATGGCGGGCATCGTGGCCGAGCGCTATGCCCGCCCCGGCGAGAAGCTGCCGGTGGATGCGCGCCTCATGTGGCTGGTGGATCTGTCGCGCCTCGAGCTGGAGGCCGAGGTGCCGGCGGCCGACATTGCCGCCTTGCTGCCGGGCCAGGCGGTGGAGTTCACGGTGGAGGGCTTCGAGGGCCGCGCCTTCCAGGGCACCGTGGCGCGCATCAATCCGGCCGCCGATGAGCGCTCGCGCACCCTCAAGGTGTACGTGTTGCTGCCCAATCCCGACGAGGCCCTGAAGGGCGGCATGTTCGCCAAGGGCACCCTGCGCCTGTCGGTGGGACGCGAGGCCGTGGTGGTGCCGCAGGCGGCGCTGCGCGAGGAGAACGGCGAGGCCGTGGCCTGGGTGCTGGAGGGCGACACGGTGGCGCGGCGGGCGGTGAAGCTGGGCGCCCGCGACCCCGGCCGCGGGGTGGTGGAGGTGCTCGACGGCCTGAAGCCGGGCGAGCGCATGTTGCGTGCCTCCATCACCAACGTCGCACCGGGCGCGCGTGTGCGCCTGGTGGGCGCCCCCTGAGGGGCAGGCCGCCGTGTGGTTCACCCGCGTCAGCATTTCCAACCCGGTGTTCGCCACCATGCTCATGGCGGCTCTGCTGGTGCTGGGGCTGTTTTCCTACAAGCGGCTGTCGGTGGAGCAGTTTCCCAATGTGGATTTCCCGGTGGTGGTGGTCACCACCAGCTACCCCGGAGCCTCGCCGGAAGTGGTGGAAACGGATCTCACCCGGCCCATCGAGGAGGCGGTCAACACCATCAGCGGCCTGAAGACCCTCACCTCGCGCTCCTACGAGGGCCAGTCCATCGTCATCGCCGAGTTCGACCTGTTGACCGACCCCACGGTGGCGGCCCAGAACGTGCGCGAGAAGGTGGCGGGGGTGAAGGCGCGCTTCCGGCGCGAAGTGGATGAGCCGGTGATCTCGCGCTTCAACCCCGACGAGCAGCCGGTGGTGGCGGTGGCGGTGCGCTCGTCCAAGCGCGGCCTGCGCGAGCTCACCACTCTGGCCGACCAGGTGGTGGTGAAGCGGCTGGAGTCGGCTCGCGGGGTGGGGCGGGTGACGCTGGTGGGCGGGGTGCGCCGCGAGGTGCAGGTGCAGTTGAAGCCCGCCGAACTGGAAGCCCTGGGCGTGGGCGTGGACCAGGTGATCCAGGCCATCAGCCGCGAGAACCAGGAGCTGCCCGCCGGCGCCCTGACCAGCCGCGAGTCGGAACGGCTGGTGAAGGTGCAGGGGCGCATCGCCTCGGTGCAGCAGTTCCGCGACATCATCGTGGCGCGACGCGGCGCGTCGCCGGTGCACCTGTGGCAGGTGGCCAACGTGGTGGACGGCCAGCAGGAAGAGGAGAACGTGGCGCTGGTGAACGGCGTGCGCGGCATCGCCATCGACGTAGTGAAGGCCCAGGACGCCAACACCATCGCCGTGGTGGACGGGGTGCGCAAGGCGGTGGCCGAGCTCAAGGCGGCGCTGCCGCCCGATGTGGAGCTCGACGTGGTGCGCGACACCTCCCTGGGCATCCGCAATTCCGTGTCCAACGTACAGCGCACCATCGTGGAGGGCGCGCTGCTCACCATCCTGATCGTGTGGCTGTTCCTGCGCTCCTGGCGCAGCACCGTGATCACCGGGCTCACGCTGCCCATCGCCCTGATCGGCACCTTCACCGTGCTCTACGCCATGGGCTTCACCCTGAACGTGATGACGCTCATGGCCATGTCGTTGTCGGTGGGGCTTCTCATCGATGACGCCATCGTGGTGCGCGAGAACATCGTGCGCCACGCCAACATGGGAAAGGATCACCGCACCGCGGCGCTGGAGGGCACCCAGGAGATCGGCCTGGCGGTGATGGCCACCACCCTCACCATCTGCGCGGTGTTCGTGCCGGTGGCCTTCATGGGCGGCATCATCGGGCGCTTCTTCTACTCCTTCGGGCTGACGGTGGTGTCGGCGGTTCTGCTGTCCATGCTGGTGAGCTTCACGCTCGATCCCATGCTCTCCAGCGTGTGGCACGACCCGGAGGCCGGCGGCGTGAAGGGACGCGGTCCGGTGGCGCGGCTGCTGCAGCTCTCCGAGGCGCTGTTCGAGGCGGTGAGCGGTTTCTACCAGCGGCTGGTGGCCTGGTCGCTGCGGCGGCGCAAGACGGTGCTGGCGCTGGCGGCGGTGAGCTTTTTCGGCAGTTTCCTGCTGGTGCCCCTGATCGGCTCGGAGTTCGTGCCCGAGTCCGACCTCAACGAGCTGCTGGTGTACGCCAACACGCCGGCGGGCTCGTCGCTGGAGTTCACCCAGTCCAAGGTGCGGCAGATGGACGCGGCGCTGCGCGAGTTCGGGGAGGTGGCCTACACCTACGCCACCATCAACACCGGCGTGGTGCAGGGGAAGAACTACGCCACTGTATTCGTGCGCCTGAAGGACCGGCGCGAACGCAGCCGGTCGCAAAAGCAGCTTGCCGCGCCGATCCGCGAGCGGCTGTCGCGGCTGGCGGGGCTGGAGGTCACCTACGTGGGCGCCTATTCCTCCGTGTCCAGCGGCAAGCCGCTGCAGGTGAGCGTGCAAGGCGCCGACATCGCCGTGCTGGAGCGCCTGTCCGCGCAGGTGCTGGAGTCGATGCGCGGCATGTCCGGCCCGGTGGATCTGGATTCGTCGCTCAAGGCCGCCAAGCCCACGGTGGAAGTGCGCCTGAACCGCGAGGTGGCGAGCGATCTGGGCGTGGGCATCGCCCAGGTGGGGGCCGCGCTGCGCCCGTTGCTGGCGGGCGAGGCGGTGAGCGCCTGGAAGGCCCCCGACGGCGAGAACTACGACGTGCGCGTGCGCCTGCCGGTGGACGAGCGGCGCAACACCGCCGACCTGGAGCGCCTGTCGCTGGTGAGCCAGCACGCCGGCGCCGATGGCGGGCCGCGCATGGTGGCGCTGCGCCAGGTGGCCGCGTTCGTGCCCACCCTGGGCGCCACCCAGATCAACCGCCGCGATCTGCGCCGCGAGGTGCTGGTGACCGCCAACGTGACCGGCCGCCCCGCCGGCGACGTGGGTCGTGAACTCAAGGCCAGGCTGGCGGCTATCGAGCTGCCGCCGGGTTACCGCATGGTGATCGGCGGCTCCACCAAGGACATCCAGGAGACCATGGGTTACGCCATCTCGGCCCTGGGCCTGGCGGTGGTGTTCATCTACCTGATCCTTGCCTCCCAGTTCCGCAGCTACCTGCAGCCGCTGGCCATCATGGTGTCGCTGCCGCTGTCGCTGGTGGGGGTGCTGCTGGCGCTGCTGGCGTGGCGCTCCACCCTCAACATCTTCTCTATCATCGGCTTCATCATGCTCATGGGTCTGGTGACCAAGAACGCCATCCTCCTGGTGGATTTCGTCAACCAGGCCCGCAGCCGCGGCATGGCGCGCGCCGAGGCTATCGTGGAGGCGGCCCGTGTGCGCCTGCGCCCGATCCTCATGACCACCGCCGCCATGGTGTTTGGCATGCTGCCCCTGGCCCTGGGCCTGGGCGAGGGCTCGGAGGCACGGGCGCCCATGGCGCACGCGGTGATTGGCGGGGTGATCGCATCCACGCTGCTTACCTTGCTGATAGTGCCTGTGGTATTTACGTACCTTGACGACCTGGGATCGCGCCTGCGACGGCTGTTTGGCGCCCCGGCCGTGCCGGGCGACGCGAACAAGGACTCCGCATGAAACCTGCGCATCAGTTTTCGGTGCCTCCAATTGCTCTCGCCGTGGCAACGGCGCTGGGGGCGCTGCTGGCCTTGACGGCCTGTTCCAAGTCCGAGGCGCCGTCGGCGCCGCCACGGCTCGTGACGGTGGTGAAGGCGGGTGCTGACGATATCGGCAATCGCACCAGTTACACCGGTGAGGTGCGGGCTCGGTACGAGTCGGCGCTGGGCTTCCGTGTTCCTGGCAAGCTTGCCGAGCGGCTGGTGGAGGTGGGCGACATGGTGAAGGCGGGTCAGGCCCTGGCGCGGCTCGACCCTGCCGACCAGCGTCTGGCGGCGGAGACGGCGCGTCAGCAGGTGCTGGCCGCCGAGGTCAACCTCGCCCAGACCGAATCGGACGTCAAGCGCTTCAAGGAGCTTCACGAACAGGGCTTCATTAGTCCGGCGGACTTCGAGCGCCGCATGACCGGCCTGCGGGTGGCCGCGGCGCAACTGGAGCAGGCCCGCTCTCAACTGGGCCTGGCGCGCAATCAAGCGGTCTACACCACCCTGGCTGCCGACCACGCGGGCGTGGTGACCCAGGTGGCTGCCGAGGTGGGCCAGGTGCTGGCGGCGGGCCAGATGGTGTTCCGCGTGGCGCGGCCCGGCGAGAAGGAGGTGTGGATCCCGGTGCCGGAAAACCGGCTGGGCGAGCTTGCCAAGGCCAAGGAGGTGAGCGTGGATCTCTGGGCTGATGCGGCCACGCGCTTTCGCGGACGGGTGCGCGAGCTCGCGCCCAGCGCCGATCCGGTAACGCGCACCTATACCGCCAAGGTGACGCTGCTCGACCCTGCGCCGGGGGTGCAACTGGGCATGACGGCCAATGTGCGCTTCGCCGGGGCCGGCGCCCGGGGCGGTTTGCGTCTGCCGGGCACGGCCTTGTTCAAGAAGGGCGAGCAGGCCGCCGTCTGGGTGGTGGACGCCGCCACCTCGCAGGTGCATCTGCGCCCGGTGGGCGTGGGTGCGTACTTCGAGGATCACGTCAACGTCACCAGCGGGCTGCAGGCCGGCGAGACGGTAGTGCGCGCCGGCGTGCACAAGCTGTTCGAAGGCGAGAAGGTGCGCATCGCCGCCGACGCGCCGCAATGATCTCCACCCGTGTCAACCTGTCCGAATGGGCACTGCGCCATCAGCCGCTGGTGCTGTACTTCATGCTCGCCCTCAGCGTTGCGGGCGTGGTTTCCTTCCTGAAACTGGGTCAGGCGGAGGATCCCGATTTCACCTTCAAAGTGATGGTGGTGCGCACGCTGTGGCCCGGCGCCACGGCCCGCGAGGTGGAGCAACAGGTCACCGAACGGCTGGAGAAGAAGCTCCAGGAGGTCCCGTGGTTCGACTTCACGCGCAGCTACTCCAAACCGGGCGAGTCGCTGATCTTCGTCACCCTCAAGGATTTCACCCCGCCCAAGGCGGTGCCCGACGCCTTCTACCAGGCACGCAAGAAGGTGGGCGACATCCGTTACACCCTACCTGCCGGTGTGCAGGGGCCGTTCTTCAACGACGAGTTCGGCGACACCTTCGGCACTATCTATGCCTTCACGGGCGATGGGTTCGGCTATGCCGAGCTGCGCGACCGGGTGGAAGACGTGCGCCGCGAACTGCTGCGTGTGCCCAACGTGGGCAAGGTGGACTTGCTGGGCGAGCAGAAAGAGCGCGTCTGGGTGGAGATTTCCCACCGCAAGCTTGCCACCTTGGGCATCGATCCGCTGGCGATCTTCGCGGTGCTGCGCAGCCAGAATGAGCTTGCACCGGCTGGAAGCTTCGAGACCCGGGACGACAAGGTGTTCGTGCGCGTGTCGGGCCCCTTCACTTCGCTGGAGAGCATTCGCGAGATCGGCATCCAGGCCAACGGGCGGCTGTTTCGCCTGGGAGACATTGCGCGGGTGAGCCGCGGCTACGAGGATCCCCCGGAGCTGGTGTTCCGCTACAAGGGCGAACCGGCGCTGGGTTTGGCCGTGTCCATGCGCAAGGGTGGCGACATCATCGCCATGGGGCACGCGCTGCACCAGCGCATGGACGAGCTGGCCGCCGCGTTGCCCGCCGGTATCGACGTGCACAGGGTCGCGGACCAGCCCACGGTGGTGTCGCGGTCCGTCAGTGAGTTCATGAAGACCCTGGCCGAGGCGGTGATCATCGTGCTGGCGGTGAGCTTCATCAGCCTGGGTTTGCGCACCGGCATCGTGGTGGCG
This sequence comes from Rhodocyclaceae bacterium, assembly GCA_020248405.1. GTDB lineage: Bacteria > Pseudomonadota > Gammaproteobacteria > Burkholderiales. Next base: position 25,168 of record JADCHQ010000008.1, read on the forward strand.
CTGTCCATTCCGCTGGTGCTGGCCGTGACCTTCCTGTTCATGCGCGTGTTCGACATCGATCTGCAGCGCATCTCGCTGGGGGCGCTCATCATCGGGCTGGGCTTGCTGGTGGATGACGCCATCATCGCCGTGGAGATGATGGCCATCAAGATGGAGCAGGGCTGGGATCGTCTCAAGGCGGGCAGCTACGCGTACACCTCCACCGCGCCCTCCATGCTCACCGGCACGCTGGTGACGGCGGCGGGTTTCCTGCCCGTGGGGCTGGCGAAATCGGCGGCTGGCGAGTACACCTTTTCCATCTTCGCGGTGGTGTGCATCTCGCTGCTGGTGTCGTGGGTGGTGGCGGTGGTGTTCACGCCTTACCTGGGTTTTCACCTGCTACCCGACTTCGCCAGGCAGGGCCACCAGGAGGGGCTGCTATCACGGCTCGCGCGCTTGGCGACCCGGCGCTCCAAGCCCGCGACCCCGCCGGGAGGCCATCACGGCGGCGACGTGTACGACCGGCCCTTCTACCGCGCCTTCCGCGCCGTTGTGACGTGGTGCGTCACGTTCCGCAAGACGGTGATCGTGGTCACGGTAGCGGTGTTCGTGCTCTCTATCGTCGGATTCGGCTTCGTGCAGCAGCAGTTCTTCCCCTCGGCCAACCGGCCCGAGCTGGTGGTGGACCTGTGGCTGCCCAACGGTGCTTCCATCGGCGCGACCGATGCGCAGGCGCGCCGTTTCGAGCAGGTGCTCGCCAAGGACCCGGATGTGGAGAGTTTCGTCGCCTACGTTGGCGGCGGCAGCCCGCGGTTCTATCTGCCCCTGGACCAGCAGTTGTTCAATCAGAACCTGGCGGAGTTCGTGGTCACGGCCCGCGACAACAAGGCGCGCGCCAGACTGCAGCAACGCCTGGAGGAACTGATCGAAACCGACTTCTCGCTGGTGCGCGGCCGGGTGTCGCCGCTGCAAAACGGCCCGCCCGTTCCCTATCCGGTGGCCTTCCGGGTGCGCGGCCCCGACTACGAGCAGATTCGCGTCATCGCCCTGCAGGTGGCCGATGTGCTGCGCGCCAGCCCCGACATGCGTCTGGTGCACCTGGACTGGAACGAGAAGAGCAAGGTGGTGAAGCTCGAGATCGACCAGAACAAGGCCCGCCTGGTGGGCGTCAGCAGCGCCGATCTGGCCAATGTGCTCAATTCCTTGATCACCGGCTATCGCATCACCGAGTTTCGCGAACGCGACAAGCTCATCGAGGTGCTGGCGCGGGCCGAGGGCACGGAACGCCGCTCCCTGGCGGAACTGGGCGACGTGAACATTCCCACCCAGAGCGGGCGCTGGATTCCGCTGTCGCAGGTGGCCCGCATCAGCTATGCCCTGGAGGATGGTGTCATCTGGCGGCGCAACCGCGTGCCCACCATCACCGTGCAGGGCGACATCGTCGGCAGCGTGCAGGCGCCGGTGGTGTCCAAGCGGCTGCAGCCGTTGATCGAACCCATCCGGCAGGCGCTGCCGCCCGGCTATTCCATCGAAATGGGCGGCGCCATCGAGGAAAGCGCCCGCAGCCAGGGCTCGGTGAATGCAGTCATTCCGGTGATGTTGATCACCGTCGTCACGCTGCTCATGATCCATCTGCAGAGCCTGCAGAAAACGCTGTTGGTGCTGCTCACGGCCCCCTTGGGGATCATTGGCGTGTGCCTGTTCCTGCTGGTGGGCAACGTGCCCTTCGGTTTCGTGGCCATGCTGGGCTTCATCGCGTTGAACGGCATGATCATGCGCAACTCCATCATCCTGGTGGACCAGATCGAGCAGGACATCGAGGCGGGCCAGCCGCCATGGAATGCGGTGATCGAGGCCACCGTGCGGCGCTTCCGCCCCATCATGCTCACGGCGGCGGCCGCCATCCTGGCCATGATTCCGCTGTCGCGCTCCAATTTTTGGGGGCCCATGGCAGTGGCAATCATGGGGGGGCTGCTGGTGGCCACGGTGCTCACGCTGTTGTTCCTGCCAGCTCTCTACGCGGCCTGGTTCCGGGTACGCAAGCCCGCCCCGGCTTGAGAAAGGATCAAACATGAATGTCGGTTTCGTCGCCGGGCGGCGCGTGCTGCTGCGGCTGGCGGCCCTTGGCTGGCTGGCGTTGCTGGCGGCCACCGCCCATGGGGGGGGCTCGGCGGTGGCCTCGGCCCACCCGCTGGCCACGCGCGCCGGCGAACAGGTGCTGGCCGCTGGCGGTAATGCCTTCGACGCGGCCGTGGCCGTGGCGGCGGTGCTGGCGGTGGTGGAGCCCTATGCCTCGGGGCTGGGCGGTGGCGGTTTTTTTCTGGTGCACCGCGCGTCGGATGGCTGGCAGGCGGTGGTGGATGCGCGCGAAACCGCACCGCGGGCCGCCGGGCCGGACTTCTACCTCGATGCCACCGGCAAGGCAGAGGGCCGCGCCTCGCTCGATGGCGCGCGAGCAGCGGCCATTCCCGGCCTGCCCGCGGGACTCGCCCATGTGGCGAAGTTCTACGGGACGCGTGCGCTCTCCGAGACGCTCGCCCCGGCCATCCGTTTGGCCGAGGAGGGTTTCTCCACTGACGCGCGCTATGGCACGGCGGCCGCTGGGCGCGAGGCCGCGCTCCGGGCGGATGGTCGCACCGCGGCCGTGTTCCTGGCCGATGGGGCGGCGCCGGCGCCGGGGCATCGGGTGCGGCAGCCGCACTTGGCGCGCACGCTGCGGGCGCTGGCCGACCACGGCGCCGACGGCTTCTATTTTGGCGCCGTGGCCGAGGAACTGGTGCGCTCGGTGCGTGCCGCCGGCGGGGTATGGAGCGCGCACGACCTGGCGGGCTACCGCGTGATCGAGCGGCGCCCGGTGCGTATCCGCCATGGCGGTGCCACGGTGACCACGGCGCCATTGCCGTCCAGCGGCGGATTGGTGCTCGCGCAGGCCCTGCAGATCCTGGAGCGCCTGGAGGCTGCTGCGCAGCCGCAGGGGGAGCGCGACCACCTGGTGGTGGAGGCGCTGCGTCGCGGCTACCAGGACAGGGCGCGCTGGATGGGCGACCCGGGCTTCGTGGCGGTACCAGAGGCGCGGCTTGCGAGTCCGGGCTATGCCGCGCGCCGCGCCGCCGGGGTGGACCGGCTGCGCGCCACGCCCAGCGCCGCGCTGGGTGCCGAGGTCGCGGGGGTGGAGGGCGAGGACACCACCCATTTTTCTATCGTGGACACCCACGGCAACCGCGTGGCCGCCACGCTCAGCATCAATGGGCCCTTCGGCGCCGCGCTGCTGGCGGGCGATACGGGCGTGCTGTTGAACAACGAGATGGACGACTTCGTCCTTGCCCCTGGCACCGCCAACCTGTACGGGCTCACCGGTGGAGAGGCCAACCTGATCGCGCCCGGCAAGCGGCCCTTGTCGTCCATGTCGCCCACCTTCGTGGAGGACGAGCGCGGCGTGCTCGTCCTGGGCACACCGGGCGGCTCGCGGATCATCAGCATGGTGTTGCTGGCCATCCTGGAGCACCTGGGCTCGCCCGTGGTGGACCTGGAGCGGGTGGTGGGCAGGCCGCGCTTTCACCATCAGTTCCTGCCCGACCGCGTGGAGATCGAGCCGGGACAGTTCGCGCCCGAGTGGCGCTCCGCGCTGGAGGCCCTGGGCCACACCGTGCAGGAGGGCCGCCGGCGCTGGGGCAACATGCAGGCGGTGTTCGCGGACCGCCGCACCGGCGAGGCGAGCGCCGCTGGCGATCCGCGGGCGCGGGCGGGGGTGCCGTTCTAGGGCGCGCCCAGCAGCCACTCTCCCAGCCGCGACGGGTCCACGTTGCCGCCGCAGACCGGCACGACCACCCGGGCGCCAGCGTAGTCTGCGCGCGCCGCCAGCACGCCAGCCAGCCCGGCGGCGCCGGCGGGCTCCACCACGAGCCCCGCATGGCGATGAAGCAGGCGCATGGCATCCCGCAGGGCTTCGTCCTCCACCGCGTGAACCACGTCCACTAGGCCGTGCATGTCGGCCACCGCCTCGGGGATGGGTACGCGCACGGCGATGCCGTCGGCGATGGTGCGCGCCGCCGTGGTTTCCACCACCGCGGCGCCCGGGCCGCGCAGCCAGGAATCGCGCATGGCCGGCGCACCACTGGCCACCACCCCGGCCACGCGGATGCCTGGCAGTGCCGCTTTGAGCCAGCGGGCGTTGCCGGTGAGCAGCGCGCCGTTGCCCAGGGGCAGGCAGGCGGCATCCCACTGGCCGCCGGCGGCGGTGAGTTCCAGCGCCATGGTGCCCGCGCCCTCGGCGGCCTCCACGTCCAGGCCGTCCTCCAGGAAGCGCGCGCCGGTGCCTGCCGCCCACGCCCGGGCTGCGGCCTTGGCGGCATCGAAATCCCCACCCTCCAGGCGCACCAGGGCGCCGAGCGCCCGCATGCGCTCCACCTTGAGCCGATTGGCCGTGGTGGCCGCCCACACGCGTACCTGAGCGCCGCGGCGCCGGCACGACCACGCCACCGCCTGGCCCCAGTTGCCCGCGCTGGCGCAGGCCAGCGGGCGCCGCGGTTCGGACTCAAGCGCGGCCGCCACCAGCCGTTCGGCGCCGCGGCCCTTGAAGCTGCGGATCGGATTGACCGTCTCCACCTTGAGCGTCACCGTGCAGCCGAGCGCAGCGGAGAGCGGCTCGCAGTCGTACTGCGGTGATTGCAGGAATTCAGGGGCGATGCGCGCCGGGGCGGCGGCGATGCGTGCCAGGCTCAGACGGTGGGCTGGCAGGGGGTCGGCGGGCAGGGCTTGGGGATGCATGGCGGGGCGCTCAGGGTGCCGTTGGGGCGCTGATCGTGACACAATCCTGACTGCGGTCTGCGCCCTGCGCGGATCCGGGGAGAAAACCAATGGCCGACAGAAGAGCCTTCCTGCGTGCCGCGGCGGCGGCACTCGCCGCGGGTGCATCGCCGCTGCTTTCTGCCCCGCGCATCGGACCCGAGGGGTTGCCCGAGGGCGCGATCGCGGCGGCGGAGTACGACACCCTGCCCGGCAAGCTGCCGCTGATCAAGCGTACCTGGCGGCCGCCCAACTACGAAACGCCCACGCGCTACTTTGCCGAGGCTTTTACACCCAACGATGCGTTCTTCGTACGCTACCACCTGTCCAACATCCCGCGCGTGGACCTGGCGCAGTGGCGGCTGCAGGTGGGTGGCGAGGCCGCCGGGCGTCCCGTGTCCTTCACGCTGGAGGAACTGCAGCGCGATTTCGAGGCAGTGGAGATCAATGCCCTGTGCCTGTGCTCGGGCAACCGCCGCGGCTTGTCCGATCCGCACGTGCCGGGCATCCAGTGGGGGCACGGCGCCATGGGTAATGCCCGCTGGAAGGGTGTGCGGTTGAAGGCGTTGCTGGAGAAGGCGGGCATCAAGGCTGGCGCCACGGAGGTTGCCTTCGAAGGAGCGGATGGCGGCGTGGCCGAGGCCACGCCCGATTTCGTGAAGAGCCTGCCCGCGTGGAAGGCCCTGGACGAGAACGTTCTCGTGGCTTGGGAGATGAACGGCGAGCCGCTGCCCCATTGGAACGGGTTTCCCGCCCGGCTGGTGGTGCCGGGGTGGACGGCCACGTACTGGATCAAGCACCTCACCTCCATTCAGATGCTGGCGCAGCCATTGAGGGGGTTCTGGATGGCCCCGGCCTACCGGATCCCCAAGGGCCGCTTCCCGGTGGTGGACCGCTTCGTGTCCCAGGAAAACGAAACCAACACACCCATCACCGAGATGGTGGTGAACTCGCTCATCACCAATCTGCGCGAGGGACTGCCCTATCGCGCCAATTCGCCTCTGTTCGTGCGCGGCGTGGCCTGGGACGGTGGCTACGGGATCGAGCGCGTGGAGGTCAGCACCGATGGCGGGGCCATCTGGCGGCAGGCCGAGCTCGGGCCCGACCTCGGGCGCTTTTCGTGGCGCCAGTTCACCCACGGCTTCGTGCCCGCGCCCGGCGAGCATGTGGTGTCGGCGCGCGCCTTCAACCGCCTGGGCGCCACGCAAACCACAACCCTGGTGTTCAATCCCGCCGGCTATCACAACAACGTGATCCAGCGCATCCGCATCGCCTGCGCGTGAGGCCCGCCATGACCCGCATCCCGACGTTCGCCGTGCTGCTTGCCTGCGCCGCCCCCGCCGTGTTTGCCGGCGAGGACTCGGTGGAACTGGCCGAGGGCCCCGGGCGTGCCCTGGTGGAGGCCCGCTGCGTGGCCTGCCACAGCCTCGACTACATCCAGATGAACTCGCCGTTCCTGGACCGCAAGGGCTGGGAGGCTTCGGTGGCCAAGATGATCCGTGTGATGGGCGCGGAGGTCCCCGAGGCAGACGTGCGGGAGATCGTCGACTACCTCGCCAGCCGCTACGGGCGACCCTGACCCACTGGAAGAATTGCCACGATGAAGACCACATTCCTGGAGTTCGAGCAGCCCATTGCCGAGCTCGAGCAGAAGATCGAAGAATTGCGCTACGTGCAGGACGATTCGGCGGTGGACATCTCCGACGAAATCATGCGCCTGCAGAAGAAGAGCAATGCGCTGTCGCGGGAGATCTACGGCAAGCTCTCCGCCTGGCAGATCGCCCAGGTGGCGCGGCACCCGCAGCGGCCCTACAGCCTGGATTACCTCCAGACGCTGTTCACCGATTTCGAGGAACTGCACGGCGACCGGTTGTTCGCTGATGACCCGGCCATCGTGGGCGGCCTGGCCCGCTTCCAGGGCCAGTCCTGCGTGGTGATCGGCCACCAGAAGGGTCGCGACACCAGGGAGAGGAGCGCGCGCAACTTCGGCATGCCCAAGCCCGAGGGTTATCGCAAGGCGCTGCGGCTCATGAAGATGGCTGAAAAGTTCGGGCTTCCCGTGATCACCTTCGTGGACACGCCGGGCGCGTATCCAGGCGTGGACGCCGAGGAGCGTGGCCAGTCCGAGGCCATCGGGCGCAACCTCTTCGAGCTGGCGCAGTTGCGTGTGCCGGTGGTGTGCATCGTCATCGGCGAGGGCGGCTCGGGCGGCGCGCTGGCCATCGCCGTGGGCGACGTGGTGATGATGCTGCAGTACGCCATCTACTCGGTGATCTCCCCCGAGGGCTGCGCCTCCATCCTGTGGAAGAGCGCCGAGAAGGCGCCCGAGGCGGCCGAGACCCTAGGCATTACCGCCAACCGGCTCAAGACGCTGGGCCTGGTTGACAAGGTGATCCCCGAGCCGCTGGGAGGCGCCCACCGCGACCAGGCGGCGGTGATGCAATCGGTGCGAAAGGCCATCGCGGAGGCCCTGCGGGAGTTGCGTGACCGTCCGCTGGACGATCTGGTGGAGGCGCGCTTCGAACGGTTGCTCGGTTACGGCAAATACAAGGAACTGGCGCTGCGCTGACCGGCTTCGTTGGAGGGTCGAGCCCCATGTCCGGCGCTGGCCCGTTGCGCGTGATCGTGGCCGCAGCGCTCGCCCCGCTGCAGCCAGCGGGGCGTACCCTGTGCTGCGCGCTGAGCGGCGGGCGCGATTCCACGCTGCTTCTTGTGCTGCTGCACGAGCTCGCTGTCCCCCTGGGCTTTCGCCTCTCGGCGCTGCACGTGCACCACGGGCTCAGCCCCCGCGCCGATGACTGGGCGCGGCACTGCCAGGGTTTGTGCGAGCGCCTGGGTGTGGCCCTCCAAGTGCGCCGCGTGCAGGTGCCGCGCCGCGGCGCCGATGGCCTCGAAGCGGCGGCACGCGCCGAGCGCTACCGCTGCTACCGCGACTGTGGTGCGGAGGTGGTGGTGCTGGCCCACCACGCCGACGATCAGGCCGAGACGGTGCTGTTGCAGCTTCTGCGCGGTGCGGGGCCCGAGGGGCTGGCTGCCATGCCGGCGCTGCGCCGGCTGGGGCCGGACGGGCCGTGGCTTGCACGGCCGCTGCTGGAGGTGCCACGCGCGCGCATCGAGGCTGGGCTGCGCGATCGCGGCCTGTCGTGGGTGGAGGATGAGTCCAACGCCGACACCCGCCGTGCCCGCAACCACCTGCGCCACGCAGTGATGCCGGTGCTCGAGCAGCTGCAGCCCGCCGTGCGCGAGGTGCTTGCGCGCAGCGCGCGCAACATGGCCGACGCGGCCGCGCTGGCGGCCGCCGTGGGCCGGGAGGACGTGGCCCGGGCCGCCGATGGACCCGGGCTGCGGGTGGACGCGCTGCGCGCGCTGCCCGCGGTGCGCGCAGCCAACGCCCTTCGCCAGTGGCTGGCGGACGCCGGCCTCCAGGCCCCCCCGCGCGAGCGCCTCCTGGCCGGGCTGGCGCAGTTGCTCGAGGCGCGCTCCGATGGGGCGCCGCGGCTCATGCTGGGCGAGCAGGCGGTGCTGAGGCACCAGGGCTGCCTGATGGTGGCCAGGCCCGCGGCGGCGGGCAACTGGTGGCTGCCCTGGAACGGCGAGCTCCGCCTGGCGCTGCCCGACGGACGCACGCTGCACCTCGATCCCCGTGAGGGTACGGGGTTGTCGCGGGCGCGGCTGCTGGCGGCGGGTGTGCGGGTGCGCCTGCGCCGCGGCGGCGAGCGCCTGCGCCCCGGGCCCGGCAGGCCGCACCGCACCCTCAAGAACCTGCTGCGGGAGGCCGGCGTGCCGCCCTGGGAGCGCAGCCACGCGGTGGTGCTCGAGGCGGGAGGGCGCACCGCCTGGGCCGAGGGTGCGGGCGGGGACGCGGGTTTCGCCGCGGCGCCCGGCGAGGCCGGCGTGGAGCCCATGGTGTTGCCCGGCCCGGCTGGCACCGGGCGTTAGAATCTGCCCGCTTCCAGAGGATCGTCCATGCCCAGAATCGTGCTCGTGGCGCTGCTTGCAGCCCTTGGCTTCCCGGCCTCTGCCCAGGTCATCACCCTCAAGTTCAGCCACGTGGTGGCGCCCGACACCCCCAAGGGCAAGGCGGCGGACAAGTTCCGCCAGCTCGCCGAAGCCGCCACGAAGGGGCGGGTGAAGGTGGAGGTGTTCCCCAACAGCCAGCTCTACAAGGATGGTGACGAGCTCGAGGCGTTGCAGCGCGGCGCGGTGCAGATGCTGGCGCCCTCGGTGTCGAAGTTCGGGCCGCTCGGGGTGCGCGATTTCGAGGTCTTCGACCTGCCGTATCTGCTGCCCGACACGGAGACCGTCAACCGCGTCACCGACGGTGAGATCGGCCGGCGGCTGTTCTCCCGGCTCGAGCCTCGCGGCATCACCGGGCTCGCCTACTGGGACAACGGCTTCAAGCAGTTCTCGGCCAACCGCGCGCTGCGTACACCTGCGGATTTTCGCGGCCTCAAGATGCGCGTGCAGTCTTCAAAGGTGCTCTCGGCCATGGTGCGGCAGCTCGGCGGCGTGCCGCAGGTGATGGCCTTCAGCGAGGTGTACACGGCGCTGCAGCAGGGCGTGGTGGACGGCACCGAGAACCCGGTGTCCAACCTCTACACCCAGAAACACCACGAGGTGCAGAAGTTCCTCACCCTGTCCAACCACGGGCCGCTGGTGTACGCGGTGATCGTGAACAAGCGCTTCTGGGACGGGCTGCCCGCGGACATCCGCGATGCCCTGGGCGGCGCCATGGCCGAGGCCACGCGATTCGAACGGGCCATCGCCGCCAAGGAAAACGCCGACTCGCTCGCACTGGTGCGCAAGGCTGGCACCACCCAGGTGGTGGAACTCACCGACGCCGAGCGCGGTGCGCTGCGCGCCGCGCTGCAGCCGCTGCAGCGGGAGTTCGAGCCTTCCATCGGCCGGGAACTCATCGGCTCGGTGGCCGCCGTGGCTGCGCAGGTGGAACAGGATCGCCGCAAGCGCTAGGCCGGACGGGGACACGCGCCATGCTGAGCCTCGCTGGACGCCTTCTCGACCGGCTGGAGGAGTGGATCGTCGCCGTCTTCATGGCGGTGGCGACGCTGGTGATCTTCGCCGCCGTCCTGCACCGCGCCAGCGCGAAGGTGGACTGGCTGTGGGACATCACTGGCCGCTGGGACCTGACGTGGGCCCAGGAGCTGTGCATCTTCCTGTTCATCTGGATGGCCAAGTTCGGCGCCGCCTACGGCGTGCGCACGGGCATCCACATCGGCGTGGACGTGCTGGTGAACCTCGCGCCCGAGCCCTGGCGGCGGCGCCTGGTGAGCCTCGCGCTGCTGCTGGGCGCGCTGTTCACGGGGATCATCGCCGTGCTGGGCGCGCGCTGGGTGCTGTTCATGCACGACACCGGCCAGGTGACGCCCGACCTGGAGTGGCCGCGCTGGGCGGTCTACCTGTGCATCCCGCTGGGCTCGGCCCTCATGTGCCTGCGCTTCCTTCAGGTGCTGCGGCGCTTCCGCCGCGAGGGCGTGCTGCCCAGCCACGCACCTCTGGGCGTGGGGGAAAGCGCGGCATGACGGCGCTGCTGATCCTGCTGATCCTCGCGCTGCTGCTGGCCACGGGCACGCCCATCTCCATCGCGCTGGGCCTCACGGTGCTGGTGTACCTGGCGGGCTTCTCCGGCTTCTCCATGGAGATGGTGGATATCGTGTCGCAGCGGCTGTTCACGGGGCTGGAGAGCTTCGCGTTGATGGCCATCCCGTTCTTCATCCTGGCGGGCACCTTCCTGAGCGAGGGCGGCGTGTCGGCGCGCATCATCCGCTTCGCCACCGCCCTGGTGGGCTGGATGCCCGGAGGCATGGCCATGGCGGCGATCCTCGCCTGCGCCTTCTTCGCCACCATCTCCGGGTCGAGCCCCGCCACCGTAGCGGCCATCGGCGGGATCATGCTGCCCGCCATGGTGAAGCAGGGTTACCCGAAGCGCTTCGCGGTGGGCGTGATCACCACCTCGGGCTCGCTTGGCATCCTGATTCCGCCCTCCATCGTGATGATCGTCTACGCGGTGAGCACCAGCACCAGCGCGGGCAAGCTGTTCGTCGCCGGGGTGGTGCCCGGCTTCCTGCTGGCCGCGCTGCTCATGGCGGTGACCTTCGTGACGGCGAAGCGACGCGGCTACCCGACCCTGCCGCGGGCTTCCGCGCGCGAGATCTGGACGGCGTTTCGCGAGGCCTTCTGGGGCCTGCTTCTGGTGGCCATCGTCATGGGCGGCATCTACGGGGGCGCCTTCACCCCCACCGAGGCGGCCGCCGTGAGCGCCGTGTACGCGTTCGTGGCGGCGGTGTTCATCTACCGCGACCTGAGGCTGCGCGACGTCTTCCGGGTGCTGCTGTCGGCCGCCAACACCTCGGCCATGCTGCTCTACATCGTCACCAATGCGGTGTTGTTCTCGTACCTGCTCGCCTCGGAACAGATCCCCCAGGCCATGGCCGACTGGGTGACGGCGAAGGAGCTCTCGCCGTGGGCCTTCCTCATGGCAGTGAACCTCGCGCTGCTCCTGGCTGGGCAGTTCATGGAGCCCAGCTCCATCGTGCTGATCCTCGCGCCCCTGGTACTGCCCATCGCCACCCAGCTGGGCATCGATCCCATCCATCTGGGGATCATCATGACCGTGAACATGGAGATCGGCATGCTCCACCCGCCGGTGGGACTGAACCTGTTCGTGGCAAGCCATCTGGCCAGGATGGGGCTCACCGAGGTGTCCATCGCCTGCCTGCCCTGGGTGGGGCTAATGCTGCTCTACCTGGTGCTGGTGACCTACGTGCCGGCGGTCTCGCTGGCACTGCCGCGTGCGCTGGGGATGTGAGCCGCGATCAGCGCGGCGGCACCACCACGCCCTTGACACCCAGCTCCTTGAGGCGTTGCAAAGTGCGCTCGGCCTCTGTCCGGTCCTTGAAGGGACCCACTTGCAGGCGTGTCTCGGTATAGGCGGGAATGCCGGCTTGGTGCAGCTTCTCGCGCAGCGCCTCCGCATTGACCGAAGAGGAAAAAACGCCAACCTGCACGACAAACGGTTTGCCGTCCGCTGCAGGGGTGGCGGCGGCCGTGGCCTCGGCAGGTTTCGCCGACCCGGTGCCCACCGCGGCGGGTGCGGGAGCGGGCGTTGCGGGTGGCGCGGCTCTTACGCTGATTGAGCTTTCGGCTGGTTTTGCCTGTGTGGAAGAAGCGGCGCCAGAGGTGGGTGTCCGCCCTGCCACGGGTTTCGGGGCGGTGTCCTCGGGGACTTCCGTGACCTGGCTGGTGACGGCAGGCTTGGGCGCCGAAGAGAGAGGTTTCGAGGGTTCGTCCGCATCGATGGTTGGCGGAGGCGGAGGCACATCGGGAACGGGCGGTTTGTCTGCCGGTGGCGGCAGTTCGGGGCGCGGCGCGACGGACGCTGCGGACGCGGCGGGCGCGGGCGCGGCGGGAGTGGCCGCGGACTCCAGCTTTGGGTCCTCCTTGGCACGATCGAGCAGCGCAAGCGCAACCACGGCGGCGGCGATCAGGCCGAGGGCCCCCACCAGCCTGCGGGTGGCGCGGGCCTTGATGGCTTGCTGGTCGTCGGCGAGGGGAGGAGTAGCCATGATGTCAGCGCTATGTCGCGGGGATCGCCATGCTACGCCTGCCGCCTGCCGGGCCGCCATTGGCACGTGCGCGCAGCAGCGTCGTTACCGCCGACAGTGGAAACCCTTGGTCTGGGCTGGTGTGCCGTGCTATCCTCATGAATTGCCTTAGATTTTTCAAGGCTTCACCATGAACAAGACGGAGACTCGAATGGCTGTCGAAAGAACCCTGTCCATCATCAAGCCTGACGCGGTTGCCAAGAACGTGATCGGACAGATCTACGCGCGTTTCGAGGGAGCGGGCCTCAAGATCGTGGCTGCGCGCATGACGCAGCTCTCCCGCCCCCAGGCCGAAGGCTTTTACGCCGTACACCGCGCGCGCCCGTTCTTCAAGGATTTGGTGGACTTCATGGTGTCCGGACCGGTGATGATCCAGGTGCTGGAAGGCGACAATGCTGTCCAGCGTAATCGCGATCTCATGGGCGCCACCGACCCCAGCAAGGCCGAAAAAGGCACCATCCGCGCCGACTTCGCCCAGTCCATCGACGCCAATGCCGTGCACGGGTCCGATAGCGCCGAAAATGCTGCTACCGAGATCGCCTACTTCTTCCCTTCCGTGGACGTCCACGGCCGTTGATGCCCGTCAACCTGCTCGATTTCGACCTCGAGAGCCTGCGCGCCTGGTTGGCGGCGCGGGGCGAAAAGCCGTTTCGCGCCCAACAGCTGATGCGCTGGATGCACCGCGGCCTCGCTGCGGATTTTGAGTCCATGACGGATCTGTCCCGCGATTTGCGGGCCAAGCTCGCCGAAGGGAGCGAGATTCGCGCGCCCGGGGTGCTCAGGGATTCCATCGCCCTGGATGGCACGCGCAAGTGGCTGCTCGATGTGGGAGTGGGCAATGGCATCGAAACGGTGTTCATACCGGAAGCCAGCCGGGGCACGTTGTGCGTATCGAGTCAGGTGGGCTGTGCGCTGGAGTGTGCGTTCTGCTCCACGGGGCGGCAGGGTTTCAACCGCAACCTGTCCGCTGGCGAGATCGTCGGGCAACTCTGGCACGCCAGTCGTGCACTCGGTGCCGACGCTGCCGCTGGTCGGCGCCCCATCACCAACGTGGTTTTGATGGGCATGGGTGAACCGCTCGCCAATTTCGACGCTGTCGTAACCGCCCTGCGGGTGATGCTTGACGACCATGGCTACGGTCTGTCGCGCCGACGCGTGACGCTTTCCACGTCGGGCATGGTGCCCTGGATGGATCGCCTTCGCGAAGCTTGCCCGGTTTCGCTGGCAGTGTCGCTTCATGCTCCGAACGACGCGCTCAGAGACAGGCTGGTGCCCATCAACCGCAAGTGGCCGCTTGCGCAGTTGCTGGCGGCTTGCCGCCGCTACGTGGAGTCCGCCGCAGCGGCTGGTGGTGACGAGGACGGCGATGCTCCTGCGGCCGGCGCACCAGCGCTCAAGTGGCAGCGCCGGGGCGCGCCGCGGGATTTCATCACCTTCGAGTACGTCATGCTGCAGGGTGTGAACGACTCTCCGGCCCACGCCCGCCAACTGGTGGATCTCGTGGGCGACCTGTCCTGCAAGTTCAACCTCATTCCCTTCAATCCCTTCCCGGATTCGGGTTTCGAGCGTTCGCGCCCGGAGGCAGTGGCGGCCTTCCAGTCGGTACTCATGGAAGCGGGATTCGTCACCACCGTGCGCCGCACCCGCGGCGACGACATCGACGGTGCCTGCGGCCAGCTTGCTGGCCGGGTGATGGATCGAACGCAGCGCGCCGTGCGCCGAGAGGTCGGGGAGGCGGTACGCCAGTGAAACCGAGCATCGTCACCGCCTTGCTTGCTGTGTTTCTTGCCGCCTGCGGCTTGCGCGAACCGCGCCGGGAGGAACCGGCGCAGTTGCAGCCTCCACCGGTGCAACGTCCCACGCCCGCCAGTGCGCAGGAACGTGCCCGCGCTCACACCGAGTTGGGCTCCGGTTACTTTCAGGTGGGGCAGTACAAGGTCGCCCTGGAGGAGTTTCAAGAGTCGCTCGCCATCGACCCGCGCTACGTACCAGCTCACAGCATGATGGGCTTGGTTTACATGGGATTGAAGGAGGACGACAAGGCTCGCAAGAGTTTCGAGCGGGCGCTCAAGATCGATCCGAATGATCCCGACGCCAACAACAACTACGGGCTTTTCCTGTGCAATCGCCAGCGGGAGAAGGATTCCATACGGTACTTTTTAGTGGCTGCGCGCAACACTCTCTACAGCAAGCCGCACGAAGCCTATGCAAACGCGGGGGTGTGCGCCCGCCGCGGCGGCAATACTGCTGAGGCTATGGAGCACTTCCAGCGGTCGGTACAGCTTGAGCCCAACTATCCCCGGGCGCTTGTTAATCTGGCGCAACTGCAATTCGAAGCCGGACAGCCCGACCGTGCCAAGGCGAATCTGTCGCGCTTCGTTCAGATTTCCAAGACCCCGGATGCCGCGAGCCTATGGCTTGGGGTGCGCATCGAGCGACAGCTCGGTGACCGTGCTGCCATGAGGTCCTATGCTGCTTTACTCGAGCAGCGCTTCCCCAACGCGCAGGAGACCCGGATGCTGCGCGAGGGTCGTTTCGAGTAGGCCGCGGCGTGAGCGCGAGTGCATCTTTTGAATCCGAAGTGCCGGAGTCAGTTCCGGCGCAGGACCTGACCGGGCATGAAGGGCCTGCTGGCGACTCGAGCGCCGACGTGCGGCAGGCCGCTCCCACTGTCGGGCAGCGGCTCCGCGCCGAACGCGAGCAGCGCGGCTTGAGCGTTGCGGAGGTGGCAAGGCAACTGAAACTGGCACCAAGACAGGTTGAGGCGCTGGAGAGTGACGACCACGCCGCCCTGCCTGGCGATTTGTTCGTGCGCGGCTTCCTGCGAAATTATGCTCGCCTGTTCGATTTCGATCCCGGCGCCTTCGGAGTCTCGATGCCCGTGGGTGCACTGACGCAGGCTCCCGGACAGCCCCCGGATGCCTGCAGCGCGGCCGCAGGGCCGTCGCCTTCTCTTGCCATCGCGGTGCGTCGGCGCATGCGGCGCGAGCCGCGCGCCGCACTCACGCGGGTGGTTGCAGCGCTGGTTGTGGTCCTTGCAGTGGCACTGGCAGCGGTCGCGCTGCTCGATCCAAGGCCATCGCAGGTGTCTCCGTTGCAGCCCTCTGGTGCCATGCCTGGGGGAGCGGGTGCGGGGCTCGCCCCCGCCGCCCCGGAAGATTCCCCGGGGGCGCTTGCGGCGGCAAGGTCTGGTGAGCCTGCTGCAGCAACGCTCCCGGCAACTGCCCCGGGTTTTGATGCCCGCTTACAGCTGCGCTTCGCGCGCGATGCGTGGGTCGAGGTTCGCGATGAAGGCGGAAACGTGATCTTCAGCCAGCTCAGCCGCACGGGTAGCACCCAGGAGCTAACGGGCCGGCCGCCTTTTCAACTCGTGGTGGGAAATGCCTCGGGCGTGGAACTCAGCTATCGCGGGAAGCCGGTGGACCTTGCCCCTCATACCCGTTCCGATGTCGCCCGCCTCACCCTGGAATGATCCGATGAGCGAATTTGCCCCCGTGCGACGTTCCAGCCGGCAGGTGCGTGTGGGTCATGTGCGCGTGGGCGGAGATGCCCCCGTGATGGTTCAGTCCATGACCAACACCGACACCGCGGATGTTTCTGCCACCGTACAGCAGGTCTCGGAGCTGGCGCGTGCCGGCTCGGAGGTGGTGCGAATCACCGTGAACACGGTGGAGGCGGCCGCGGCTGTGCCGCACATTCGAGAGCGGCTCGACAGGATGGGCTGCAGCGTTCCCCTGGTGGGAGACTTCCACTTCAACGGCCACCGGCTGCTCACTCAGCACCCCTCGTGCGGGGAAGTGCTGGACAAGTACCGGATCAATCCCGGCAATGTGGGCAAGGGCTCCAAGCGCGACGAACAGTTCGCCACCATGATCGACATCGCCAACCGCAACGCAAAGCCGATCCGCATCGGAGTCAATTGGGGCAGCCTCGACCAGGCCGTTCTGGCGCGGCTCATGGACGAGAACGCCGTGCGCTCTCAGCCCCTTGACGCGGGCGCCGTGATGCGTGAGGCGCTGGTGGTTTCGGCGCTGGAGAGCGCGGCTCAGGCCGAGGCCTTGGGCATGCCCGGTGATCGCATCGTGCTCTCGGCCAAGGTGAGTGGCGTACAGGACCTCATCCGGGTCTACAGGACCCTCGCCGCGCGCTGCGACTACCCGCTGCATTTGGGACTCACCGAGGCGGGCATGGGTTCCAAGGGCATCGTGGCCTCCACCGCCGCGTTGGCGGTGCTGTTGCAAGAGGGGATCGGCGACACCATCCGGGTCTCGCTCACGCCGGAGCCCGGCGGCGACCGCACCAGGGAAGTACTGGTGGCCCAGGAGATTCTGCAAACCATGGGTATCCGCTCCTTCGCTCCGCTTGTCATCGCCTGTCCTGGCTGCGGACGCACCACCAGCACCGTCTTCCAGGAGCTCGCCGCGCGCATCCAGAGCTTCCTACGAGAGCAGATGCCTTCCTGGCGCGGCCGCTACCCGGGCGTGGAGAAAATGCACGTGGCCGTCATGGGCTGCGTGGTGAACGGTCCTGGCGAAAGCAAGCACGCGGACGTGGGCATAAGCCTGCCGGGCACGGGCGAGGTTCCGGTGGCGCCGGTGTTCGTGGACGGACGCAAAACCGTGACGCTGAAAGGTGATCGCATCGCCGAGGAGTTTCAGGCCATCGTCGAGGACTACGTGCGAAGCCGATTCGGGCAGGCTGGTCACGGTGCGCCGGCTGGCGAGGTTTCCATTTCCTGAGCATCCGCCCGCGCGTTCGCGCGGCAGCCATTCAAGAGATCCATGAGCGAATTGATCCAGGCCGTGCGGGGCATGAACGACATGCTTCCCGAAGACGCGCCGCTGTGGGAGTTCTTCGAGGACACGGTCCGTGCCTGGTTGGCGCGCTACGGCTATCGCCAGATTCGCACGCCCATCCTCGAGCGCACGGAACTGTTCGTGCGCTCCATCGGCGAAGTGACGGACATCGTCGAAAAGGAGATGTACACCTTCAACGACAGCCTGAACGGCGAGAGCCTCACGCTGCGCCCGGAGAACACCGCTTCGGTGCTGCGCTCGGTGGTGCAGCACAACCTCCTCTACGGCGGGCCGCAGCGGTTGTGGTACACGGGGCCCATGTTCCGGCACGAGCGTCCGCAGAAGGGCCGCTATCGTCAGTTCCACCAGGTGGGCGCCGAGGCGCTGGGCTTCGAGGGGCCCGACATCGATGCTGAGCTCATCGTCATGGGGGCGCGTCTGTGGCGCGACCTTGGGCTGGAAGATATCGCGCTGGAGATCAATACCCTCGGCGACCAGCAGTCGCGAGCCCGGTATCGAGCCCGGCTGGTGAGTTATCTCGAGTCGCGGATGGACGAACTCGACGAGGATTCGGTCCGGCGTCTGCATGCCAATCCGCTGCGCGTGCTCGACAGCAAGAATCCGCGCATGCAGGAGGTGGTCGAGGCTGCGCCGAGGCTGCTGGATGACCTCGATGAAGAGTCGCTCGGGCACTTCGAAGACTTGCAGCGTCTGCTGCGCCACTGCGGGGTGGAGTTTCGCATCAATACTCGCCTCGTACGCGGTCTCGACTACTACAATCGCTCCGTTTTCGAGTGGGTCACCAACCGGCTTGGCGCCCAGGGCACGGTGTGCGCTGGTGGGCGCTACGACGGTCTGATTGCCCAGATTGGCGGCAAGCCCGCTCCGGGGGCAGGGTTTGCCATGGGCGTGGAGCGGCTGCTTTCGCTGTTGGCGGAAGCAGGGGCGCGGCCACCCGCGGGCGGGCCGGATGTCTATGTCGCATGGAGTGGCGCCTCGGCGGAGGCGCATGCCTGGCGCGTGGCCGAGCGGCTGCGCGCAGCCGGGGCGGCGGTGGTGCTTCACTGCGGCGGCGGCGGATTCAAGTCGCAAATGAAGAAAGCCGATGGCAGCGGCGCGCGTTTCGCCGTGATCGTTGGCGAAGACGAGGCAGCGGCCGGTCAGGCGAGCCTGAAGCCGCTGCGCGAGTTGTCCGAACAGGTGCGAGTCGGCGTTGACGACCTCGTGCCGCTGATAATGCAATTGCGGAAGGTGTGAGCCATGGCAGTCTATGATCTCGAAGAACAGGAAAGCATCGCAGCCCTCAATGCGTGGTGGGCGCAGTACGGGCGGTTGGTGATTGCCGCGGCGGTGGCCTTCGTGCTGGGCGTGGGTGGCATCCAGGGCTGGCGGCATTGGAAATCGAAGCAATCCATGCAGGCAGCCGCTGTCTTCGGGGAGGTGGAGGATGCTGCCAGGGTGGGCGATTCGGCGAAGACCGCCGACATGGCCGGTCGCGTTCGCAAGGATTTCGCCCGCACTGCATACGGCGCCCGTGCTGCCCTGCTGGCGGCCAAGGCGAGCTTCGATGCCGGCAAACCCGACGAAGCGGCCGACTGGCTGGCCTGGGCTGCGGACAACGCGCGTGATCCGCAAACCGCGGCGCTGGCGGCGCTGCGCTTGGCGGGTGTCCGTCTCGATCAGAAGAAGTATCCCGAGGCACTGCAGGCTTTGGAGCGTGCCCATCCGGAGCCGTTCGCGGCGCTGTTCGCCGACGCGCGCGGTGATGTAATGGTTGCCCAGGGCAATCCGGAGGAAGCCCGCAAGGCCTATCAGGTGGCGCTGGACAAGCTTCCGAAGTCAAGCGCCTACAGAAATGTTGTGGAGATCAAGCGCGATGCCCTGGGAGGCGGCTGAGGTGGGCGCGCGCTGCGCGGCGCCGTGGGCGTGGTTATTGGTCACACTGGTTTTGGCCGGGTGTTCCGATCCGGGGCCCAAGCCCGCGGAATTGAAGGCGTTCAAGCCAGTCGCGGCCGCGCGCGTGGCTTGGTCGGTGTCGGCCGGCGCTTCGGGCAACTACGTCTTCACCCCGGCGATCTTCGATGGTGATGTCTTTGCCGCCGGTGGGGGCGGTGTATCCCGCTTCGACGTGGCCAGCGGCAAGCGCAGATGGCGAGCGGAACTGCCTGCCAATACCATCCTCTCGGGCGGCATGACGGTTGGCAGCGGTTTGGTACTGGCAGGCACCGCCAAGGGTGTGGTGCATGCGTGGAGCCTCGACGGCGCGCCCCTGTGGCAGTCGCAGGTTTCCAGCGAGGTTCTGAGCGCGCCCGCCGTCAGCGACGGCGTGGTGGTGGTGCGTAGTGGCGACGGCCGTATTCACGGCCTGGACGCAAAGGATGGCACGCGCCGCTGGGAGTACGTGGCCACGCTGCCGCCGTTGCTGATTCGATCCAGCGCCGGTGTCGCCCTTTCCGGGGGCAGCGTCTTCGCTGGATTGCCCGGTGGCAAGCTGGTCGCCCTCAGCCTTGCGTCGGGTGCGGTGTTGTGGGAGTCGGCCTTGTCGACCCCGCGCGGCGAGACCGAGCTGGAACGCACCACCGACGTGACCACCACGCCGCTGGTGGAGGAGAACGGGGTGTGCGCTGGCGCCTTCCAGGGCCGGGTAGGGTGCTTCGAGCTTCAGCGGGGTGCGCTGCTGTGGGCGCGCAACGCATCTACCGCAAGCGACATGGGTGCGGACGACCGCAACTTCTATTTCGCGGACGAGAGAGGGCACCTCCACGCTGTGGGTCGCGATAGTGGTGCCACATTGTGGAAGCAGACGGTGCTTGCCTATCGCGACCTCGGCGCGCCCGCGGCCACGGGGCGGTTCGTGGTTGTAGGCGATTTCGATGGATACCTGCACTTCTTCGACCGCGAGGATGGTGCTCTGGTGGCGCGCATAGCCCTTGATGGCGGGCGCATCTCCGCGCAGCCGCTGGTGGTTGGCGAGGGTAACCTGCTGGTGCAGACGCGAGAAGGCACGCTCCACGCCGTGACAGTGCGTTGAACCGTCGCCCGCCGTTGTCTGGCGCTGGCGCACTTCTATGAAGCCCACCGTGGCGCTGGTGGGACGGCCCAACGTGGGCAAGTCCACCCTGTTCAACCGTCTGACCCGCAGCCGAGACGCCCTTGTCCACGACCTGCCCGGGCTCACGCGCGACCGCCACTACGGCCAGGGGGCGGTGGGTGGCAAGCCCTACATCGTGGTGGACACCGGTGGGCTCGAGGCGGTGGCGAAGGACGGAATATTGCGCGAAATGGCCCGTCAGACGCTGCAGGCCGTGGACGAGGCCGACGCAGTGGTCATGCTGGTGGATGCCCGCCAGGGCCTCACTGCCCAGGATGAGGCCGTTGCCCGGCAGCTCAGGCGAACCGGGCGGCGACTGTGGCTCGCGGTCAACAAATCCGAAGGCATCCCCGCGGCAAACGCCGCGGCTGAATTCCACTCGCTTGGCCTTGGCGACCCGCTGCCTGTCTCCGCTGCCCACGGCGAGGGGGTACGCGAACTCATGGAACTGGTGCTGGCCGCGTTGCCGGATGCCGCCGAGGAACCTCTGGAGGACACTTCTGCGCACCCGCGCATCGCGGTGGTGGGGCGGCCCAATGTGGGCAAGTCGACCCTGGTCAACGCGCTGGTGGGCGAGGAGCGTGTGATCGCCTTTGACGAACCGGGAACCACTCGCGACAGCATCGATGTGGAGTTCCAGCGCGATGGGCGCACGTACACGTTGGTGGACACGGCGGGAGTGCGGCGCCGGGGCAGGGTGCAGGAGGCGGTGGAAAAGTTCTCGGTGCTCAAGACCCTTCAATCCATCGAAGACTCCAATGTAGTCATTCTGGTTCTCGACGCGAGACAGGACATTTCCGAGCAGGATGCCCACTTGGCGGGATTCGTCCTCGAGGCTGGACGCGCCCTTGTGGTGGCAGTGAACAAGTGGGACGGGTTGGACGCCGATGCGCGCGAGCGAATCAAGCGCGACTACGCCCGCAAACTGGGTTTCCTGGATTTCGCTCGCGTGCACCACATCTCCGCGCTGCGTGGCAGCGGCCTGGGCGCATTGCTGCGGTCGGCCGACGCCGCGTACGCCGCGGCCATGGTCAAGCTGTCGACGCCGAAGCTTACGCGGGTGCTGCTGGATGCCGTGGCCAGCCAACCGCCGCCGCGAGCGGGGCTGTCGCGGCCCAAGCTTCGCTATGCGCACCAGGGAGGGTCCAACCCGCCCGTGATCGTGATTCATGGCAATGCCCTGGAACAGTTGCCCGACAGCTATCGACGGTTTCTGGAGCGGCGTTTTATCGACGCCTTTGCGTTGCAGGGCACGCCGCTGCGTATCCGTTTTCGCACCACGCGAAACCCTTTCGCCGAAAAGGGTTCCTGAGCGTCGTTCTCCGCACTGCGGTTCCACGCGCCGTGGTTCCGTTGTGGTCGACGAATGCGATTTACGGTATTGTCTTTTCCGGAATCACAACAACGGCGAGCCGGTGCGTTTCTCAGGTACCGGTCAAACCGACAGCGACCAGGAGTCATCCATGAGCGGTAAGGGACAGCTGTTGCAGGACCCGTTCCTGAACACGCTTCGCAAGGAGCATGTGCCAGTTTCCATATATCTGGTGAACGGCATCAAGCTGCAGGGCCAGATCGAGTCCTTCGATCAGTACGTGGTGCTGCTGAAAAACACAGTTACTCAAATGGTCTACAAGCACGCCATCTCCACCGTGGTGCCTGGGCGCCCAGTCAATTTTTCCGCCGACAACAGCCCTGAAAACTGATCGCGTCCTGGTGCGTATGTGCGCACCGGGTCCATGCTCCAGATGGCTGGCGTAGCGTTAGAGCGTCACCGCGGCGGTGATCGTGCGGTGTTGGTGAGCCTCATGAACGGCGAGCCCGAGGCCGCCGAGTGTGCCGCCGAACTCCGCGAACTCGCCCGCAGTGCAGGTGTGCGGACGGTCGCCGAGATCTTTGGCCGCTCCCAGCGGCCTGACCCAGCCACGTTCGCTGGCAGCGGCAAGGTGCGTGAGGTGGCCGATGCAGTCGCCGCCACTGAAGCTGAGGTTGCTATCTTCAACCATGAGCTGTCACCCGCCCAGCAGCGCAACCTCGAGCAGGCCCTGCAATGCCGGGTGGTCGATCGCACCATCCTGATCCTGGACATCTTTGCGCAACGTGCCCGCAGCCATGAAGGCAAGCTGCAGGTGGAACTTGCCCAACTCGAGCATCTGGCCACTCGCTTGGTCCGCGGCTGGACCCACCTGGAGCGTCAGAAGGGCGGCATCGGCCTGCGGGGGCCGGGCGAAACACAGCTTGAAACGGACCGCCGTCTCTTGGGCAAGCGCGTCAAGGTTCTCAAGGACAAGCTCTCGCGGCTGCAGGGACAGCGGCAGACACAGCGCCGCGCGCGAGGGCGAAACCGCGTGTCCGGTGTGTCGTTGGTGGGCTACACCAACGCCGGGAAGTCGACGTTGTTCAACGCGCTGACAAAGGCCGGCACCTATGCCGCGGACCAGTTGTTCGCGACCCTTGACACCACCTCGCGCCGGCTCTTCACGCCCTCCGGGCCCGTCATCCTGTCGGATACCGTGGGGTTCATTCGCCATTTGCCGCATACGCTGGTGGCTGCATTTCGCGCCACCCTCGATGAGACGGCCGCGGCGGACCTGCTGTTGCACGTGGTGGATGCCTCAAGTCCCGACCGCGACGCGCAAGTGCGCGAGGTGGACAAGGTTCTTGAAGAGATCGGCGCTGGTGCCGTGCCTCGAATCCTGGTGCTAAACAAGATCGATTTATGCGGCATCTCTCCGGGGGAAGAGCGCGACGAGCGTGGTAGTATCCACCGAATTCGCCTGAGCGCCGTTACCGGCGCCGGCGTGGATGCCCTCAGGGGCGCGCTCGAGCACCTCGCGGCGCCCGAGGACGTCGTTGCAGCTACCGGCGGGCGTCAAGAAGCCGCCTGAACGCATCGGCTCCTCCGCGATCCAAGCGAGTCTTGATCCAGCGACCCAAACAGGAAACCGACTTCATATGGCACTGAACGATCCCCAGTGGGGGCGTGGGCGTGGCGATGGCCCCCCCGATCTCGACGAACTCTGGGCGCGCCTCAACCGCAGGCTCGCCGGCGTGTTCGGCGGGCGTCGCGGCGGCTCGCCGGGCAGCCCGGGACAGGGCACCGGTGGCGGGGCGGGCCTTGGTGGGGCCGGCATTCTTGCAGCCTTGGTGGTGGTGGTTTGGTTGGCGAGTGGCTTCTACATCGTTCCCGAAGGGCAAGCCGGCGTGGTGTTGCGTTTCGGCAAGCACGTGGAGACCACCCGGCCTGGACCTCGCTGGCACCTCCCGTATCCCATCGAATCGGCAGAGGTTGTGAACGTGGCTGGTGTGCGGACCATCGAGGTGGGCTACCGGGGCGACGTGCGTTCCAAGAGTCCCACCGAATCGCTCATGCTCACCGAGGACGAGAACATCGTCGACGTGCAGTTCGCCGTGCAGTACCTCCTCAAGTCGCCCGAGGATTTCCTGTTCCGGAACCGCGACCCCGAGCCGGCCGTAAGGCAGGTGGCGGAGTCAGCCATCCGCGAGATCGTGGGCCGCAGCCGAATGGACTCGGTTCTGTACGAAGACCGCGCCAAGATCACCGCCGACGCCCGCCGCCTCATGCAACAGGTGCTCGATCGCTACGAGACGGGCATCCAGATCAACCAGGTCACTATGCAGAACGCCCAACCGCCCGAGCAGGTGCAGGCCGCTTTTGCCGATGCCGTGAAGGCCAACCAGGACTTGGAGCGGCAGAAGAATGAGGGCGAGGCCTACCGCAACGACGTGGTGCCCAAGGCCGAGGGCACGGCCTCGCGTCTCGTTCAGGAAGCCGAGGCCTACCGGCAGCGCGTGATTGTCACGGCCGAGGGCGAGGCCGATCGCTTCAAGCGCATTCTCGCCGAGTACAGCCGCGCTCCTGGCGTCACCCGCGACCGTCTCTACCTGGACATGATGCAGACGGTGCTGAGCAACACCACCAAGATCGTGGTGGACAGCAAGTCTGGCGGCAACATGCTGTTCCTTCCTCTCGAAAAGATCATGCAGATGAGCGGTGCCGCCGCGGCGGGTGCTGTTGAACAGGGGGCTGCCCGTGCGCCTGCGGCTGCGGAGCCTGTGCCGCAGGCGCCAGCGGCGGCGGCGGCGGCGCCCGAGTCTCAAGCGCGCTCGCGTGAGGCTTTCCGGACCCGTGAGAGGGAGGGGCGGCCATGATGAAGAATCTTGGAGCGGTGCTGATTGGCGCCATCGTGCTGCTGGTGCTGACAAGCCTGTCCATGTACACCGTGGACCAGCGCCAGAAGGCGATCGTCTTCCGCCTCGGAGAAATCGTCGCGGCCCGCGAGGAGCCTGGGCTGTACTTCAAGCTCCCGTTGGTGGACAACGTCTCCTACTACGAGACGCGCATCATGACCATCGACTCCGATTCGCCCGATCTGTTCATCACGCGCGAGAAGAAGAACGTGCTGGTGGATTCGTTCGTGAAGTGGCGTATCGAGGATGTGCGCAAGTATTACGTTTCGGTACAGGGCAACGAGGAGCGTGCCCGGGTACGCCTCACGCAAAAGGTCAACGACAGCCTTCGCGACGAATTCGGCAAGCGCACCATCAGCGAAGTGGTATCGGGTGAGCGAGATCGCATCATGGAGGTGATGCGCGAGCGTGCCGATGCCGATGCCCGCGAGATTGGCGTGCGGGTGCTGGACGTGCGGCTCAAGCGCGTAGACCTGCCCGCCGAGGTGAGTGAATCGGTGTACCGCCGCATGGAGGCAGAGCGGCAACGCGTGGCGAAGGACTTGCGCTCGCGGGGTTTCGCCGAGTCCGAGAAGATTCGCGCCGATGCAGACAAGCAGCGCGAGGTGACCATCGCCAAGGCCTTCGCCGAGGCGCAGCGCATCAAGGGCGAGGGCGATGCAAAGGCCGCCGCCATTTATGCCCGCGCCTTCCAGGGCAACCCCGAGTTCTATGCCTTCTATCGCAGCCTCGAGGCATACCGGCAGAGCTTTCGCAACAAGAGCGACGTGCTGGTGCTCGAACCAGGCTCTGATTTCTTCAAATACATGAAAGGCCCCGGCCGGCGCTGAAGCCGCCGGTACGGCGCCGCGCGCGGAGGGGGCAGTGAAGGCGACGCTGCTGTCTGCCCTTGCGCTCGTGCTGGTGCTGGAAGGGGTGCTCCCTTTCTTGATTCCGGGCCTTTGGCGAGAGACATTTCGGAAATTGACCGAGATGTCTGACGGGCAGTTGCGCTTCATCGGATTGAGTTCCATGTTGGCGGGATTGCTGCTGCTGCTGCTGGTGGGCGGCAACTGATTCGGTCACCACACATCCCCGCGCCATTGCACAACCACCCATGAACGCACGCCGCTGGCTGTTGCCGGAATACGTAGAGGACATCCTTCCGCCCGAGGCCCAGCGCCTGGAGGGCTTGCGTGCGCGCCTGCTGGATCTGTTTGCCAGCCATGGCTACCAACTCGTGGCCCCGCCGCTGCTCGAATATCTGGAATCGCTACTCACTGGCACCGGGCACGATCTCGACTTGCGCACCTTCAAGCTGGTGGACCAGCTCTCCGGGCGCACCCTGGGCGTGCGGGCCGATATCACGCCTCAGGTGGCGCGCATCGACGCCCACTTGCTCAACCGTGAGGGGGTGACGAGGCTGTGTTATTGCGGCAGCGTGTTACACGCCGTGCCCGCTGGCACGGCCCGCACCCGTGAGCCGTTGCAGCTTGGCGCTGAGCTCTACGGCCACGCCGGCCCTGAGAGCGACGTGGAAATCCAGCGCTTGATGCTGGAGGCCCTGGAGGCCGCGGGCCTGTCGGGCGTGCATCTTGACCTGGGTCACGTGGGCCTGTTCCGGGCGCTGGCCCTGGCCGCGAAGCTCGACGAGGGGCTCGAAGCAGCGCTGTTTCAGTCCCTGCAGCGCAAGGATGTTCCCGAGTTGCGCGAACTCACCACGGGTTTGCCCGCGGCGCTGCGTGACGCGGTGCGCCTTCTGCCGTCGCTCTATGGCGGGCCGGAGGTCCTTGAAGCAGCCGCCGAGCGTTTGCCGCCGCTGCCCGAGGTGCTGCGCAGCCTTGCCGAATTGCGCGTCCTGGTCAAAGCTCTGGAGGGGCAGGTGAGCGAATTGCTGGTGGACCTGGCCGAACTGCGTGGCTACCACTACCATTCCGGTGCCGTTTTCGCCGCCTATGCGCCGGGCGGCGCCAACGCCGTGGCGCTGGGCGGCCGCTACGACGAGGTGGGCCGAGCGTTCGGCCGTGCCCGTCCCGCCACCGGCTTCAGCATCGACCTGCGAGAGCTGGCGGCGCTGTCACCGGCGCAGCATCGCCGGCGCGGCATTCTGGCGCCGTGGGGTGACGAGGCGGCGTTGGCGAAGGAAGTGGCGAGGTTGCGCGCGGCGGGTGAGGTGGTGGTGGCCGACCTTCCTGGTCATCACGATTCCCGGCACGAACTGGACTGTGACCGCGAGCTGGTACGCCACGGCGACGGCTGGCGGGTGGTAGCGCTTGGCGGCGCCTGAGCAGCGGCGCGAACAAAGGATCGAGGCGAATCATGGCAGGCAACGTGGTGGTGATCGGCACCCAATGGGGCGACGAGGGCAAGGGCAAGGTAGTGGATCTGCTCACCGACCAGGCCCAGGGCGTGGTGCGCTTCCAGGGCGGCCACAATGCCGGTCATACGCTGGTGATCGGTGGGCGCAAGACCGTGTTGCACCTCATTCCCTCGGGGATCCTGCGCGCTGGCGTGCGGTGCTACATCGGCAACGGCGTGGTGGTATCCCCCAAGGCGCTGCTCGAGGAAATCGACATGCTCGAGGCGGCGGGTGTGGATGTGACCTCAAGGCTCACCATCAGCGAGGCCTGTCCGCTCATTCTGCCCCACCACGCCGCGCTGGATCAGGCCCGTGAGCGCGCCAAGGGCGAGGGCAAGATCGGCACCACCGGCCGGGGCATCGGCCCGGCCTACGAGGACAAGGTGGGGAGGCGCGCCATCCGCCTGCAGGACCTGTTTCACCGCGAGCGCTTCGCAGCCAAGCTGGGCGAGGTGCTGGATTTCTACAACTTCGTGCTCAAGCACTACTTTCACGCTGACCCGGTGGATTTCCAGCAGGTGCTGGATGACACCCTGCCCCTGGCTGCCCGCATCCGGCCCATGGTGGGCGACGTGCCGCGGCTGCTCTACGAGGCCCATGGCAGCGGTGACCGCCTGCTCTTCGAAGGTGCCCAGGGCACGCTGCTGGATGTGGACCACGGCACCTACCCCTACGTCACCTCCAGCAACTGCGTCGCTGGCGCTGCCGCGGCCGGTGCCGGAGTGGGACCGCGCATGCTGGGCTACGTGCTGGGCATTACCAAGGCCTACACGACCCGTGTGGGCTCGGGGCCTTTCCCCACCGAACTGTACGACGAGCTGGGCAAACGTATCGCCAGCCGCGGCAATGAATTCGGTGCCACCACCGGCCGGCCGCGCCGTTGCGGCTGGTTCGATGCCGCCGCCTTGCGTCGTTCGGTGCAGATCAACGGGGTGTCCGGATTATGCGTCACCAAGCTCGACGTGCTCGACGGCATGGAGAGTCTGCGCGTGGGCGTGGGGTACCGCATGGACGGCTTAGACCACCACATCCTGCCCGTGGGTGCCGAAGAACTGGCTGCCTGCGAGCCCGTGTACGAGGAAGTGCCGGGTTGGAGCGAGAGCACCGTGGGCGTGAAGCGCCTCGAAGACCTGCCCGCCGCTGCCCGCAGCTACCTGGAAGTCATCGAACGCGTAACCGGCGTGCCCATCGACATGATCTCCACCGGCCCCGATCGAGAGGAGACCATCGTGCTTCGCAACCCCTTCGAGGCTTGAACTTCGGCCCCACGCAAAACGCAACGGGCGCATCCCCAGGGAATACGCCCGTCAGTTTCGATGCGTTCGGTGGTGCCGAGAAGAGGACTCGAACCTCCACAGGGTTGCCCCCGCCAGGACCTGAACCTGGTGCGTCTACCAATTCCGCCATCTCGGCATCGAGGGCAAGCAATGTAGCCGCCCGCACCTGCCTTGTCAAACCAGCCGGCGCGCCCCTCGGAGCATGGGCGCGCGACCGTCATAGAAGGAAGCCATGAGCAAGAAATCCTCTGCAGCGTCTCGGCGGGCAGCCCGGGCGCTGCGCCTGTCCGATCCGCAACTGGCGCGCGAGCGCGGCCGCTACGAGCAGCCGTTGCCCTCGCGCGAGTTCATTCTCGAACTGATGGCCGAGGCAGGCGCTCCGTTGCACGCGGCGCACCTGGTGGAGCAACTTTCCATCGAGCCCCACGAAACCGAGGCATTCCAGCGCCGCCTGCAGGCCATGGCCCGCGATGGCCAAATCATGGTGAACCGGCGCGGCGCGCTGTGTGTGGCCGAAAAACTTGATCTCGTTCCGGGCCGCGTCATCGGACATGCCGATGGCTTCGGATTCCTGGCGCGCGATGACGGCGGCACGGACATGTTCCTGCCGCCGGGAGAGATGGCGAAGGTGATGCACGGCGACCGTGTCATGGTGCGTCCGGGCGGCACGGACCGGCGCGGCCGTCTGGAGGGCGCCATCGTGGAAGTGCTTGAGCGTGCCAATGCCACGCTGGTGGGCCGCTTCGCCCTGGAGCACGGCATTGCCCGGGTCGTGCCCTCGGACAGGCGCATCGCGCTGGACGTGCTGGTACCGGCTGATGGCCGCGGCGGGGCCGAGGCCGACCAGGTGGTGGTGGTGGAAATCCTGCGGGCGCCTGCGCCCCACAGCCCGCCCCTGGGCCGCGTCATCGAGGTATTGGGCAACGCCGCCGATCCCGGCATGGAGATCGAAATCGCCGTGCGCAAGCACCGCTTGCCGCACCTGTTTTCGCCAGAGGCGCTGGCCGAGGCAACGCGGGTGGCCCGGCCGGTGCGCGATGAAGACTTCAAAGGGCGCGAAGACCTGCGCGCGCTGCCGCTGGTCACCATCGACGGTGAAAGCGCGCGGGATTTCGACGATGCCGTCCTGTGCGTTCCCAAGGGCCGGGGATTCAAGCTGTACGTGGCCATCGCCGACGTGAGCCACTATGTGGTGCCAGGTGGTGTTCTTGACCGGGAGGCGCGCGATCGCGGTAACTCCGCCTACTTTCCGCGCCGCGTCATCCCCATGCTGCCCGAGGCTCTTTCCAACGATGTCTGCTCCCTGAACCCGCGGGTGGAGCGGTTGTGCATGGTCTGCGAAATGGACGTGGGTGCGCGCGGCGATGTGGCGCGCTACCGCTTCTATCCCGCAGTGATGTTCTCCCACGCCCGTCTCACCTACGACGAGGTGTGGTCGGCCCTGTCCGATCCGGCGGGTGAGCCGGCCCGGAGGCTCGCCGGCCTGCTGCCGCAGTTGCAGGCCCTGGACAAGCTCTACCGTGTTCTGGCCGCGGCCCGTGCGCGGCGCGGCGCCATCGATTTCGAGACGGTGGAGACGCGCATGATTTTCGGCGAATACGGCAAGATTGCCGCCATCGAGCGCACCGAGCGCAACGATGCCCATCGCATCATCGAGGAGTGCATGCTGGCGGCCAATGTGTGCGCCTCGGACTTTCTGCAATCCCGCGAGCAGCCCGCCCTGTACCGCGTGCACGAGGGCCCAACCGACGAAAAGCTCGAACGGCTGCGCGGCTTCCTGGCGGAGTTCGGCCTGGTGCTGGGCGGCGGCGACGAGCCCCACGCTTCGGATTACGCCAAGCTGCTTTCGCGGGTGAAGGGCCGGCCGGACGCGGAGCTGCTGCAAACGGTCATGCTGCGCTCCCTGCAACAGGCCCAGTACGCCCCCGAGCCCCTTGGCCACTTCGGGCTGGCCTATGAGTCCTACACCCACTTCACCTCGCCTATCCGGCGCTATCCCGATCTGCTGATTCATCGCGCCATCCGCGCCGCCCTGGCCGGTCAGTCGATGGCGGCGCGCGATCTCGCCGAGCTGGGCCGGCACTGTTCCATGACCGAGCGTCGTGCCGACGAGGCGAGCCGCGAGGTGGAGGCATGGCTGAAGTGCTTCTATATGCAAGACCGCGTGGGCGAGGTGTTCGACAGCACGGTGAGCGGTGTGGCCGGCTTCGGCCTGTTCGTGGCGCTGGATTCGGTGTACGTAGAGGGAATGGTGCACATCTCCGAGTTGGGCAATGACTACTTCCACTTCGATCCGGCGCGCCACCAGCTGCTTGGCGAGCGCAGCGGACGGCGCTACCGCCTCGGGGACCGGCTTCAGGTGAAGCTGGTTCGCGTGGACATGGACTCGTCGCGACTCGAGTTCGTGCTGGCCGAAGGCGGCAGAGCGTGAGCGCGCGGCGCTTGCCGGGGCGGCATCGCGAGCTGCCGTCCGATGGCGCTTCTCCCGATGAGCGCCCATCCGCGCGTGTCGAGGGCGGGCGGCTGGTGTACGGGTTCCACGCCGTGGCGGCGCGCCTCAAGCAGCGTCCCGAATCGATTCGCGAGTTTTGGGTCGATCGCGGTCGTGAAGATCCGCGTATGCGCGCGCTGTTGCTGCTGGCAAAGGACAAGGGGGTTCGAGCCCAGCAGGTGCCCGCCCAGCGGCTTGACGGGCTCGTTCCGGGTGCGCGCCACCAGGGCGTGGTGTGCACCGTGCCAGCCCAGGAGCGTTCCCCAGATCTCGACGAGGTGCTGGATGCCCTGACGCAACGGGGCGTGGTGCCGCTGGTGTTGTTGCTGGATGGCGTGACCGATCCACACAATCTGGGCGCCTGCCTGCGGTCTGCCGACGCCCTTGGAGCCCACGTCGTGGTGGCGCCCAAGGACCGCGCCGTGGGCCTCACTTCCGTGGTGGAGAAAGTTGCCAGCGGCGCCACCGAGACCTTGCCCTACGTCATGGTGACCAACCTGGCGCGCACCATCGAGGCCTTGCAGGAGCGCGGGCTGATGGTGGTGGGTCTCGCTGAGGAGGCCGACCCCGCGCTGTGGGACCTGGATCTCGCCGGACCCCTTGCGCTGGTGCTGGGTGCCGAGGGGCCTGGCCTGCGCCGACTCACGCGGGAGCGCTGCGACAGGCTCGCCTGCATCCCCATGGGGGGGGCGGTGGAAAGCCTCAACGTAGCGGTGGCCGCGGGAGTGTGCCTCTACGAGGTGGCACGTCAGCGCCGCGGCCCGGCCTGATGCTGTGATTCGCGACGAGTTTCGAGTAGTATCGCTGGCTTTTCCTGGCGGGCCTTTCGCTCGTTCCGGGTGCCCAGGGGGATTTGCCGGGTGAGCCTGTGCCGTCAGGTTCGCCTGTGAAGCCCCGCGTCCTTGCCCCATTGGTTTCGCATGCCGAGGGGCTCAATCCACGAGGAGAATCCATGCGGCATTACGAAATTGTATTCATCGTCCATCCGGACCAGAGCGAGCAGGTGCCGGCCATGGTGGAGCGTTACCGGGGAATGGTAAGTTCCCGCGGCGGCGTGGTTCACCGGCTCGAAGACTGGGGGCGCAGGCAACTTGCCTTCCCCATTCAGAAAATGCACAAGGCGCACTACGTTCTCATGAACGTGGAGTGCGATCAGGCCACGCTCGGCGAGATCGAAACCGCCTTCCGGTTCAATGACGCCGTGCTTCGTCACCTCACCATCCAGAAGAGCGCTGCGGAGACCTCGGCCTCGCCCATGATGCGCGAGGAGAAATCCAAGGCTCTCACCGCACCGCCCCAGGCGGACTCCGGCGAGGCTAGGTCCGAAGAGCCGGCGCCTGCCCCGCAGGCGGCTGGTTGACGGAGCGGCCGGACCGGGCGTGGCGGCCAACAGTGTCGTGCTGGACGGCCACGTGGTCACCGTGGACCCGGTTCGGTTTTCCCCGGCAGGCGTTCCCTCTGTGCGGTTGACGGTCCGCCACGGCTCGCGCCAGGTGGAATCGGGTCATCCGCGCGACGTGCAGGTCTGCCTGCGCGTGGTCGCGCTGGGCGAAACCGCCGCCGCCGCGAGCCTCCTGAGAGAGGGCGACGCGGTGTCGGTCAAGGGGTTTCTGGCGCGGGCCAGTCATCGCAGCGAATGGCCCGTGCTGCATGCAACTGAACTCGAGGCTGCCTCCGGCTGAATCGCCGCGGCACTCGGAGCGAAAAAAGGAATACGAAATGGCATTTTCCCGAGGTAAAGGCAAAGGCAAGGGCAAGGGCACCAAGCGCGGCGATGGATCGCGCCCGCTGTTCAAGCGTCGCAAGTTCTGCCGCTTCACCGTCGAAAAGATCAAGGAAGTGGATTACAAGGACGTGGAGATCCTCAAGGACTTCATCAACGAGAACGGCAAGATCATCCCGGCGCGCATTACCGGCACAAAAGCCCACTACCAGCGGCAGCTGTCCACGGCCATCAAGCGTGCGCGCTTCCTTGCCCTGCTGCCCTACACCGACCTGCACTGAGGAGCACCGTCATGCAGATCATTCTTCTCGAACGGGTCGTGAATCTCGGCAACCTCGGCGATGTGGTCAAGGTCAAGGACGGCTACGCCCGGAACTATCTCATCCCCCAAGGCAAGGCCAAGCGCGCCACCGATTCCAATCTCGCCGAGTTCGAAAAGCGCCGCGCCGATCTTGAAAAGGCCCAGGCGGACGCCATGGCCGCGGCCCAGGCGCTCGCCGCGCGGCTGGAGGGCCTGACGCTGCAGATCACCGCCAAGGCGGGCGTGGACGGGCGGCTGTTCGGTTCGGTCACCAACCATGACATCGTCGAAGCGCTGGCGGCCCAGGGTCACCAGCTGGAAAAGGGCGCCGTGCGCATGCCCGAGGGGCCGCTCAAGCAGGTGGGCGAGCACCCGCTGGTGGTGGCCCTGAACAGCGATGTGCACGCCACCATCACGGTGTCGGTTCTGGGGGACGCGGCCTAAGCTCTGTGGTTCTCTTCCGGCCAGGGAGCCGCCTTAGGGCGGCTCTTTTGTTTACGGGGTTGGCAGCCGGGCTGATCCTTGACGGGCGCGCCCCATTTGCTTGTTTTGAAGCAGCCGCGCGCAGCCGCTATGCTCACCTGCAGCGCATCCGACCCGGGCGTCTGCCGGCGGGCCTCTGGCGCTGAACGCGGCACGCGCGCAGACAGGAGGAGGCCAATGACGAAACGCCTTTGTGCACTGGTCAGCCGCGAGGCGACGCGCGTGGCCCTGGTCCTTCTGGCGGCCCTCGCGGCGTGCGCGCCCGCGGGCGCGGCCGATCCGCTGCCTTCCAGGAACGACCACCAGGCCAAGGCGTCGATCCTCTCCTTCGTTCAAGCCGCCACCACCGAGGGCGGGCCAGGATTCGTCCCGCCGGAACAGCGTGTGGCCGTGTTCGACAACGACGGCACCCTGTGGTCCGAGCAGCCGGTGTACTTCCAGCTCATGTTCGCCATCGACGAGGTGCGGCGGATGGCGCCCGGCCGCCCGCAGTGGAAGCAGCGCGAGCCCTTCGCCTCCCTGCTGCGCGGCGACCTGCGCAAGGCGCTCGCCGGCGGCGAGAAAGCCGTGGGCGAGACTCTGATGGCCACCCACGCCGGTATCACCACCGCCCAGTTCGAGCAACGGGTGCGTGCCTGGATCGCCAGCGCGCGCCACCCTTCCACCGGGCGCCGCTATGTGGACATGGTGTTCCAGCCCATGCTGGAACTGCTGGCACACCTGCGCGCAAATGGCTTCAAGACCTACATCGTGTCAGGC
Organism: Rhodocyclaceae bacterium; assembly: GCA_020248405.1. GTDB lineage: Bacteria > Pseudomonadota > Gammaproteobacteria > Burkholderiales. The sequence continues at coordinate 59,022 of JADCHQ010000008.1, forward strand.
GGCGGCATCGAGTTCGTGCGCGCTTGGTCGGAGGCCGTGTACGGTATTCCGCCCGAGCAGGTGGTGGGCAGCAGCGTGCGCGCGCGCTTCGAGCTGCGCGATGGCGTGCCGTTGCTGGTGCGTCTGCCCGAGATCGATTTCGTCAACGACAAGGGCGGCAAGCCCGTGGGAATCCACCGCCACATCGGTCGCCGGCCGGTGGCGGCCTTCGGCAACTCCGACGGCGATCTGCAGATGCTGCAGTGGACGGCGGCGGGAGAGGGGCGGCGGCTGTGCGTGCTGGTGCGCCACGACGACGCTGCGCGTGAGTGGGCCTACGACCGCGACTCCAGGGTGTGCAGGCTGCGCGAGGCCCTCGAAGAGGCTGCCACCCGCGGCTGGACCGTGGTGAGCATGGCGCGCGACGGGGCCACGGTGTTCCCCGGGCAAGCCGTCCGAACGGCTCCCTAGCCAACCCGGTGCGTCGTAGGATTGGGCGGGTGACCAGCCCGATCCTGTTCCCGTGAGCCAGCGCAAGCGGCAGCGCGCGGCCGCGCCTGCCCCGGCGTCGCGAACCGCAGCACCGCAAGCGTCCGGCCAAGGCCTCGCTGCCGCGCGCACGTCTTCGCTCTGGCCCTGGGCGGTGGGTGCGGCGGCCGTGGTGTTACTGGGAGCCGGTTGGCTGGTGACACAGCATGGCAAGGGGGCCCCGGCCACCCGCCAGGTGGCGGCGGCTTCGCTGCCCGGCTACGCGGACAATGCCCGCTGCCTTGAGTGCCACGCCCCCGAGGCCGCGGCGTGGCGTGCGTCCCACCACGCCCGTGCCATGGCGGCGCCCGCCGACCCCGCGGTGGCGGGGGACTTCGGCAACAGGCGCTTCTCCCACGCGGGCGTCACCACGCGGTTGTTCCGCGAGGACGGGCGCTGGCGGGTCAACACCGATGGCCCGGACGGCCGCGCCACCGACTTCGACGTGCGCTACGCCTTCGGCGTGGCGCCGGTGCAGCAATACCTGCTTGGCCTGCCGGGCGGCCGCCTGCAGGCGCTGCAGGTGGCGTGGGACGTGCTGGGCGGACGCTGGTTTCACCTGTTGCCGCACGAGAAAGCGCCGCCGGGCGACGTGCTGCACTGGACCGGGCGCTACCAGACGGCGAACACCATGTGCCTGTCCTGCCACGTGACGGGCTACGAGAAGCGCTACGACCTGCGCACCGACAGCTTCGACTCGCGCTGGCGCGAGGCGGGCGTTTCCTGCCAGGCCTGTCACGGCCCTGGGGAGGCACACGTGCAGTGGGCCGCGGGGCACGCGGCCGGGCGTCCGCCGGCAGACCCGGCCGGGCTGCGCAAGGGCCTGCTCGCCGGCACCCGCGCCAGCTCCGGCGCGCGGCAGGTGGAACTGTGCGCGCCCTGCCACTCGCGGCGCGCGGAACTCACCAGCACGCCCGTTCCCGGCGAGCCGTTGCTCGACCACTACCTGCCCAGCCTGCTCACGGAGGGCCTCTACCACGCCGACGGGCAGCAGGATGACGAAGTGTTCGTGTACGGCTCGTACCGGCAGAGCCGGATGTATGCGAGGGGGGTGAGCTGCAACCACTGCCACGAGCCCCACGGCGGCGAGCTGCGCGCGCCGGGCAACGGCACCTGCCTGCAGTGCCACGGCGCCCAGCCCAACGCCGATCCCGCGTTCTCCGCGGCGGCTGGGCACTACGACTCGCCCGAGCACCATCACCACCCGCCCGGTTCCGAGGGAGCTCAGTGCGTGGCCTGCCACATGCCGCCCAAGACCTACATGCGCATCCAGTCCCGGCCCGACCACAGCCTGCGCGTGCCGCGCCCCGACCTGTCGGTGAAGCTGGGCACGCCCAACGCCTGTAACGGCTGCCACCGCGACCGCAATGCCGCCTGGGCGGCGCAGCAGGTGGCCCACTGGTACGGTCTGGGGCGCCGGCAGGAGCCGCACTACGGCGAGGCCTTCGCCGCCGCGCGGGCCGGACGGCGCGAGGCGCCCGAGGCGCTGGCGCGCGTGGCTGGCGATGCTGCGCAGCCGGCCGTGGTGCGGGCCACGGCGCTCGCCCTGCTGCGCGGCGATCCGTCCGCGGGCCTGGAGGCGCGCCTGGCCGCGACCCGCGATCCTGACCCCGAGGTGCGCGCGGCCGCCGCTGACAGTCTCGAATCCGCCGAGGCGCGGCGCCGCAGCTACGCGCTGGCGCCGCTGCTGACCGACCCGGTGCTCGCGGTGCGCGTGGCTGCCGCACGCGCGCTCGCCTCCCTTGCACCTGCCCAGCGGGCCGCCCACGAACCCGCCTTCAGTGCCGCGCTGGCCCAGTACGAGGCGGCGCAGGCGGTCTCTCTGGACATGCCCGGCGCGCATCTGAACCTGGCGGTGGTGCAGGCCGCCACCGGACGCGCCGCCGAGGCCGAGGCCAGCTACGGCGTTGCGCTGCGCATGGATCCCGACTTCACGCCGGCGCGCGCCAACCTCGCCACGCTGCTCAACGCCCAGGGCCGCAATGCCGACGCGGAGCGCGTGCTGCGAGAGGGCCTCGCCCGCCAGCCACGCATCGGTGAACTACAGTACTCCCTGGGTTTGCTGCTGGCCGAGGACCAGCGCCTGCCCGAGGCGGCCGAAGCACTGTCACGCGCCGCAAAACTGCTACCCGGTCGCGCCCGGGTGCGCTACAACCTGGGCCTTGCCCTGCAGCATCTGGGGCGCCGCCCGGCCGCGCGCGAGGCGCTGCTGGAGGCCTGGCGTCTCGACCCCGAGGATCAGGCGGCGGTGGAAGCCCTGGTCATCTTCCACGCCCAGGGCGGCGAGCGCCGCGAGGCGCTGGTGTGGGCGCAACGGCTGCAGCAAGCGCGCCCCGGTGACGCCAGCGTGCGACGGTTCGTGGAGCAGTTGCGCGCGGGGCGCTGAGCGGCCGGTTCTCGCGGGCCCCCAATCCAGCGTGCAGGTGCTACGCGCGGACTCGCCCTGCCGGTGAGACGCGCGTTGCTGCGAGGGCTGCGGAGGGCGCAGCCCCAGCCCCTTGCATAGTTACTTCAAGGACAGGATCAGGTCCGCCATGGCTCGCGCATCGGCATCGGAGACCTGCGGCTGGGGCGGCATCATGTCCTCGCCCCACACGCCGGCGCCGCCCGCCTTGATCTTGGCCACCAGCGTCTCCACGGCCCCGGGTTCGCCGGCGTACTTCTGCGCCACTTCCTTGAACTTGGGGCCGTACTTCCGTTTCTCGATCAGGTGACAGGCCGTGCAGTTGTTCTTCTGCATAAGGCCTTGCAGCGCTTCGGTGTCGGCACCCACGGCCTGGCTGGATACCGCCGCACAAGCGACGAGAAATACCCCGGTAAGAATTCGCATCGATTGCCTCCTGCAATGAACAGCATTCTGGTGCATGGCTTGACCGCCATCTCGCGACCGCGGGGTTGAGCGGAACCGTTGCCGCGCCATGCGGCGTCCGGCCGCGCCCCTCGCACGCATCCCCGCATGGGACAGTGAATAACCCGCCGCCTGCGCTCCCGCAACCGGGTGGGCAGCCTTTTTGCGCCTCGTGATCGGGCGAACCGTGCGCGCTTGAAGCAGAAACAAAAAACGCGCTGCCCGAAGGCAGCGCGTTTCAGGGTGCAACTTAGTTGGGGGTCACACGCCAGATGACGTTGTTGCCCTCGTCAGCCACGTACAGGTTGCCGTCCGGACCTTGAACGAGAGAGCGGAAGCGGCCCGCGAAGGTGGGCCACTGCAGCACTTCCTGCTTGGCGGACTTGCCATCCTTGGAGACGTCGAGGATGTCGATCCGGTTGCCCACGGGGGTGCCGTGAATGCCGATACCGGCGTAGCCCACCGCAAGACGGCCATTCCAGTCGCCCCACTGCGATCCGACCAGCCAGGTGGATCCGAACATGCCTTGCGACAGGCCGTTGTTGTTCCAGGCCGGCTTCAGGGCGTTCGGGTAGGTCTTGGTGTCCGTCATGGGCATGAAGGCTGCGCGCTCCTTCGGATCCATGGCGCCCATCTGGTTGGGGGAGTAGCCGCAGTAGTCGTCCGGGCAATCCTTGCGCACACCCACGTTGGGACGCGGGTCCCAGCCGGCGTTACCACCGTTTTCCAGCTTGGTGACTTCGTCGCTGTGCCACGGGCCATTCTCCGAGGTAAACGCCTCGCCGGTGCCGGGGCGGAAGGAGATGCCCTGCGGATTGCGGTGCCCGTAGGTGTACACGCGGGCATCGAAGCCGGCAGGCGGCTTGTTGCCCGGGGCGGCCTTGCCGTCGCGGTCCACGCGCAGCACCTTGCCACCCAGTTCGGTCGGGTGGGTCGGGCGAGCGCCGCTGTGGTTGTCGCCGGTGGTCACGTACAGGAAGCCGTCGACCGGATTGAAGCGGATGCGGCCGCCGTTGTGCGCGCCGGGGCCACCGAAGGGGTGCTTGGAGGCCTTGGGCTTGTAGCCGATGTCGGAGATGATGTCCGTGCGATTGGAAGCGCTGGACAGCGAGCCGTCCACCTTGAGACGCATCACCACGTTGCTGAAGCCGCCGTAGATCCGGTTGGGACCCTGGGAGCTCGAATACAGGTAGACATAGCGGTTCGAGGCAAAGTCCGGATCCACGGCCACGCCCATGACGCCGGCCTGGCCGTCGCAGAACAGGTCATCGCCCACGAGGGAGTAACCGCTGGAGCCCTTGATGCCCACCAGCTTGTTGACTTGGCCAGAGGGAAGCCTCACGGACAGGCCCTTGCACTTCTCGGTGTAGAACATGGTGCCATCGGGAAGGAAGGCCATGTCCCAGGGCAGCTCGAGGCCCTTTACGAGGGGCTCGGCCGACACGGTGGGCGATGCCGCCACGGCGCTGCCTGAAGCGAGCAGCCCAGCAGCTGCCAGAAGCGCCACAGGCACCAGTCGCGCCGGCTTGCGCGCCCGGGGTGCTTCACCTTTTGGAATCACAAATACCTGAACTGCGGTCATGGTCTTTTCTCCTGCCTAATCGAATGGTTATTGACCTTCGAAGAATTTATCAAAGGTGTCGTCAAGCTACCACGCGCCTTTGTGTGCAACAAGACGAAAAAGTGTCGTTTGTTTCATCAACGGGAAGAATGAGAACAGGGTCTCGGGAAGTCGTGCGGATTTGCACTGTATGCCACCCGTCTTACGAAAAAACCTTCAAACCAAAAAGCCTGCAAACCAAAAAGCCTGCAAACCAAAAAGCCTACGGTCGAAGTGGATATATGGTGCTCTCTTGAAACAGTCCGCAGTGAAAAGTCCGTGTCGTGCAAGAGGGAATTTGTCGGTTTCGAATACCCCAAGGCGCGCCCGGATACGGGCTTTGCCCTCGGTGCAAACAGAGCAGGCCAAGGCAACGCGGCGTGAAAAACAAACAAGGCGGGAAATGCGCGCATCACCGGCGCTTGCGAAATCGAAAAACGCCTATGCTCGTTCGCCGCGGTGACGCTCGCCAGCCTGTCGCAAGTCCGGGCGGTGCGCTGGCGGTCAACGCCGCGGGCGAAGGGGCTTCACCGGCGCCGCTGCGTTGCCAGGGCGCCCGGCGTATCGCCTGGGGCTATGATCCGATGGATCGTCACTCCAACCCGCGCCTCCGCCCGTCATGTCCCAGGCCGTCTCGCCCTCTCTCGCCGACCTCCAGCTCGAGGGGATCCGCACGCCGCCCCATTCGCTGGAGGGCGAGCAGTCGGTGCTGGGCGGCCTGCTGCTGGATAACGGTGCCTGGGACCGTATCGCGGACGTGGTGTTCGAGGAGGATTTCTATCGAAGCGACCACCGGCTGATCTGGCGGCACGTTTCGCGGCTCATCGAGCATGGCCGTCCGGCCGACGTGCTGACCGTGGCCGAAAGCCTCGAGCGCAGCGGCGAATTGGTGGAGGCTGGTGGCATGGCCTATCTGGCCTCGCTTTCCCAGAACACGCCTTCGGCCGCCAACATCCGCCGCTACGCGGAAATCGTGCGCGAGCGCAGCATCATGCGCAAGCTGGCCGAGGTGGGCACCGCCATCGCCGATTCGGCCTACAGCCCGCGTGGGCGCGAGGCGCCCCAGTTGCTCGACGAGGCCGAGTCGAAGGTCTTCGAGATCGCGGAGCAGGGCGCGCGGGGCCGCCAGGGATTCCAGGCCATGCCGCCGTTGCTCACCCAGGTTGTGGAGCGCATCGACATGCTCTACAACCGCGACAACCCGAGCGATGTGACTGGCGTGCCCACCGGCTACGCCGACCTGGACGAGAAGACCTCCGGCCTGCAGCCGGGCGATCTGGTGATCGTGGCTGGCCGCCCGTCCATGGGCAAGACGGCGTTGGCCATCAACATGGCCGAGAACGTGGCGCTGGAGGCGGGCTTGCCCGTGGCGGTGTTTTCCATGGAAATGGCCGCCACCCAGTTGGTGATGCGCCTGCTCGGCTCTCTTGGACGGCTTGACCAGCACCGCCTGCGCACGGGCCGGCTGCAGGACGACGACTGGCAGCGGCTCACTGCCGCCGTGGGGCGCCTCAACGAGGCCCCCATTCACATCGACGAGACCCCGGCCCTCAACGCCCTGGAAGTGCGCGCGCGGTCGCGCCGCCTGCACCGCCAGTACGGCAAGCTCGGCCTGATCGTGGTGGACTACTTGCAGCTCATGTCCGCTTCCTCCGAAGGCGAGAACCGCGCCACCGAGATCTCCGAGATCTCTCGCTCCCTCAAAGCGCTGGCCAAGGAACTCAACGTGCCCGTCATCGCCCTGTCGCAGCTCAACCGCAGCCTGGAACAGCGGCCTAACAAACGGCCAGTGATGTCGGACCTTCGCGAGTCGGGCGCCATCGAGCAGGATGCCGACCTTATCCTGTTCATCTACCGCGACGAGGTCTACAACCCCGACAGCCAGGAAAAGGGCATCGCCGAGATCATCATCGGCAAGCAGCGCAACGGGCCCATCGGTACGGTGAGGCTCACCTTCCGTGGCGAGAACACGCGCTTCGAAAACTACGCCGATCCCCGCCGCTACTAGCCCCGCGGCCGCCATCGAGCAAGGAGCACACTGCACCATGGACAAGGGTTTTCGTGTCAGCCATGGCGGCGATGCCGTCTTCGAGCGCGGCCTGCGCGCATTCTTCGAGTATCGGGACCTGGGCATCCGCGAGGCCACCCGTGGTGCGGTGGTGGCCCACGTGATCCGCGCCGTGCCCGGCGCCGAATTCGTGGGCAGGCCGCACGTGCACCAGGTGAATTTTCAGATGGTTTACGTGCTGAAGGGCTGGATAGAGTTCGAGTACGAGGGGCAGGGCGTGGTGCGGCTGTCGGCCGGCTCCTGCGTGCACCAGCCGCCGGGTATCCGCCATCGCGAGCTCGGCCACAGCGACGACGTGGAGATGATCGAGATCGTCATGCCCGCGGATTTCACCACCGAGGAAGTGGACCGTGTCTGAGGCGCTGCGCCGCCTGGCGGGGGGGCTGCTCGCCCTGCTCATCGCCGGCCTTTCGACGGCGGCGGCCGCCCAGGCCTGGCCGGCCCGGCCTGTGCGCATCATCGTGCCCAATTCCGCTGGCGGCATCACCGATGTCAACGCGCGCCGGCTCGCCGAAAAGCTCTCCGCGGCGTTGGGCCAGCAGGTGGTGGTGGAGAACAAGCCTGGCGCCAGCGGCACCATCGGCGCCTCTGCCGCCGCCAAGGCAAAGCCGGATGGCTACACGGTGTTTTTCGGCTCCACCAGCAGCCTGGCGCTGTCGCCCGCGCTTGGTGTGCCCACGGACTATGACCCCCTCAAGAGCTTCGACCCCGTGATCCTGTTCGGATCCACGCCCATGCTTGTGATTGCCCATCCTGCGCTCGGCGTCTCCACCGTGGGTGATCTCGTGACGCTGTCCCGGCGTCGGCCCGGTACCCTGAACTACGGTACCGGCGGCAGCACCAGCACCAATCACTTCGTGGGCGAGGTGTTTCGCCGCGTGGCTGGTGTGGACATGACCCATGTGCCCTACAAGAGCATCACCCAGGCGCTAATGGCGGTGGTGAGCAACGAAGTGCCCCTGGGTGTGGACTACCCCGACACTTCGGCGGAGTTCGTGCGCGCCGGCAAGCTCAAGGCCCTGGTGGTCACCGGCTCCCGGCGCGTGGACCTGTTGCCCGGCGTGCCCCACGCCCTCGAAGCGGGCATTCCGCAGCTTGATTTGCTGGGCTGGGTGGGCATCGTGGTGCCGGCGGGTACGCCGCGCGACATCGTGGAGCGCCTAAACCTGGAGATCGGCAAGGCGCTGCGTGCTCCCGACCTGCGCGAGGCCATGAACCGCGCGGGGTGGGAAGTGGGCGGCGGCAGCCCGGGCGATTTCGGTGGCTTGATGCGTTCGGAGCAGGGCCGCTGGGCGAAACTCGTGCAAATGACGGGTATCGCCCGGGAGTAGCAACAAGGCAGCGCCGCGGTTTTGCGGCGGGATAGACCGGCATCGTCACCCTTGATCGGGAACGAGCTTGTTTTCTCCGGTCGGTTTGTCCCGTTGTTGGCACCGCCTGCTATCCGCAGGACAAAACATCCCCGCTGGCGACGGCGCGGTTTTCAACGGGAGACAGCCTTGAGAGTTACGAGCAAGATCACCCTCATCACGGGAGGCGCCCATGGCATGGGGGCGGCCATGGCGCTGCTGTTCGCGCGTGAGGGCGCCACGGTGGTGGTGGCCGACATCCTGGAAAAGGCGGGCCGGGAACTGGCCGCGGCTATCGCCCAGTCCGGCGCCCGGTCGGAGTTCCTGCCCCTGGATGTGAGCCGCGAGGCGGATTGGCGCGAGGCCATGACCGCCCTCATGGCCCGTCACGGCCGGCTCGACATTCTCGTGAACAACGCCGGGGTGAGCGGCGCGCTGCCCGACCGTCTCGGCGTGGAGGACTTCGACCGCCTCATGGCCGTGAACGCGCGCGGCACCTTCCTCGGGCTCAAGTACGGCATTGAGGCCATGCGCCAGGGCGGCGGCGGGTCCATCGTGAACATCTCTTCCATTTCCGGACTGGTGGGGCAGGCCTTCGTGCACATGGGCTACAACGGCGCGAAAGCGGCCATCCACGTGATGACCAAGGCGGCCGCGGTGCAATTCGGCCGGGACGGCATCCGCGTGAACTCCGTGCACCCGGGCTACATGCCGCCCATGCGCACTTCGGTCACCTCCGCCGACCCGGCGTTGCGCGAGCGGCTCATGGCCACCATTCCCCTGGGCCGCTCCGGGCGCCCCGAGGAGGTGGCGAGTGCGGTGCTGTTCCTGGCCTCCGATGAGGCCTCCTACATCACCGGCGCCGAACTGGTGGTGGACGGGGGATTCCTGGCGGGCTGATCAGCGCCCGGAGGGTGCCGGCTGCCATGGCCCCTGCTGCGGCGCTGGGGCGCATCTGTTACCGTGGCTGGGGCCGGAAGGCAGGAAGGGTCGCATGATCGCGTCCGCAAGCCTTGCCAGGGCGGGGCGGGCCGGGGTGGCGATGGACGCCTCCACCCGATGCCTAGCTGAAACCGCCACGGTGGCTCCATCCAGCGCCGTGACGATGCTGAGTCCCTTGTGGTCGATGGTTACCCACTGCCCGGGAAACAGCACGTGATCGATACCGTCGCTTTCCTGCGTGACCCAGAGCGAACCCCGCACGCACTTGACCTGAACGCCGCAGGCATCGCGCAGCGCCAGCAGTCCTTCCTTGGGCAGCGTGATGCGCCCCCCCTGCATCGAAACGTCCATGATTCACACCCCCTTGACTTGACTGGACCGACATTCCTCAGAATCATGCCGGTGCCGCATGATCACGGACCTCCTTTTGCTGTGCAAACGAGTTTTTCGCATGCCATACATTCTCTAAACGCATATCTGGAAGCTGCTTGAATGAGTGCTGTGCGCCATCTTCCTTCGCTCGATCTTCTGCGCGGCTTCGAGGCCGCGGCGCGACATCTCAGCATTACCCGCGCCGCCGATGAGTTGCACGTCACACAGTCGGCGGTGAGCCGGCAGGTGGCGGCCCTGGAGGAGAGCGTAGGGACACGGCTGTTCGTGCGGGGCAACCGCGGGCTCGTGCTCACCGAGGCGGGCCAGACGCTGTTCCGCGCCGCGGGGGCAGCGCTTGGCGACATTGCGCGCGCACTGGCCCACATCTCCGCCCCGGGGCGCGAGAGTCTGAATGTCACCGCGTCGGTCTCTTTTTGTGCCCTGTGGCTGGTTCCGCGCCTGCCGCGATTTGTCGCCGACCATCCGGATGTGGACGTACGGCTGTCGGCGACGAGCCGCCTTCTCGATCTCGAACGAGATCGCGTTCAAGTGGCCATCCGGTTCTGCGCGCCGCGGGCGGTTCCGCCGGGCACGCCGTTGCTGATGCGGGCTGAAGTAGTGCCCGTGTGTGCGCCGCGCCTGCTGCGCGAACGGACTCGTCCTCTGCGCCGGGTTGCGGATCTCGCCCGCCACGTCTTGTTGCACTACGACGACAAGGACCGGATGCTGCCGCAGCTTGCGTGGTCAAGCTGGCTAGAATCTGCCGGGCTCGCGGACTTGCAGAGTGCCGGAGCCCTGCACTTCAGCCATCTGGACCACAGCATCCGCGCAGCGCTGGACGGGCAGGGTGTGGCGCTTGCGATTCGTCCCGTGGTGCGGGAGTTGATCGATTCTGGGCGCCTCGCGGTGCCATTTCCCACGGCCGTGGAATCAGACCGCGGCTACTACTTGCTGGTGGACCCGTCCGCCGCCGCGCGGCCGGATGTGGCGGCATTCGCGGCGTGGCTTCAGGCGGAAGCTGCCGCCAGTAAGTAGACCTGATACGTACCCGCCGCCTCGTCATCGAACAGTACTTTTTGCCGCCACACCCGGCTGGCGGGCATGCAAGGACGGGCTGCCCGTAACAGGGCCAATCATGATGTTGGTGTCGGGCGGTTCTTGATGCTGTCTTGGAGGCGTTGCCGTGCGTGACATCCATGTCCTGGGGTTGTTGCTTCTGTACCTCGCCGGCAATCCGGTGTTCGCCGGTCGGCCGGGTTTCAGCGAGTTGTCCGTGCAGGAGGTTGCCGGGAGGGCCCAGGTGATCGTGCAGGGTGTGCTTGTCTTTGCAGTACCACGTAGAACGACTGCGCACCGTTGAACGGTGGATTCAAAGTCACCTTCACCAACGGCTCGGCGCAGTTACGGGAGGTGGCCTTGAGCCAGCCCGACGGATTGACGTTTGTCGAAAGAAGCCTGCGCCTGCGCCATGTGCCCGATCGACCGCTGTGCGGCGGATGACGCCCCTCGTGACCCGGGTACGCGCGAGCCTGGCGGGAGAACCCGCGGGCGTTGGATACGTGCGCGCGCCAGGGCGGCTACAGCACCTCCGCGGCGTGATCGGCGAGCCGCGAACGCTCGCCGCGCTGCAGGGTCACGTGGCCGCCGTGGCTCCAGCCCTTGAAGCGGTCCACCACGTAGGTGAGCCCCGAGCTGCCCTCGGTGAGGTAGGGGGTGTCGATCTGCGCGATGTTGCCCAGGCACACCACCTTGGTGCCGGGGCCGGCGCGGGTGATGAGCGTCTTCATCTGTTTGGGCGTGAGGTTCTGGGCCTCGTCGATGATGAGGAACTTGTTGATGAAGGTGCGCCCGCGCATGAAGTTGAGGGACTTCACCTTGATGCGGGTGCGGATCAGGTCGCGGGTGGCGGCGCGGCCCCACTCGCCGGCGTCCTCGTCGGTGTGCATGAGCACTTCGAGGTTGTCCTCCAGCGCGCCCATCCAGGGGGTCATCTTCTCCTCCTCGGTGCCGGGCAGGAAACCGATGTCCTCGCCCACGGGCACGGTGACGCGCGTCATGATGATTTCGCTGTAGCGCGACTCGTCCAGCACCTGGGTGAGACCGGCGGCGAGCGTGAGCAGCGTCTTGCCCGTGCCGGCCTGGCCCAGCAGGGTGACGAAATCCACCTCGGGGTTCATGAGCAGGTTTAGGGCGAAGTTCTGCTCGCGGTTGCGGGCCGTGATGCCCCACACCGAGTACTTGGCGTGGCTGTAGTCCCGCACCAGGGTTAGCACTGCGGTCTTGCCGCTCACCGATTTCACCTGGGCGTAGAAGGGCCGCTCGCCCTCCTGGTAGATGAACTCGTTCACCAGCAGGCCTGGTACCAGCGGGCCATGCACGCGGTAGTACGTAAGGCCCGCCTGCTGCCAGGTTTCCATGTCCTTGCCGTGCTGATCCCAGAAATCCTCTGGCAGCGCGGTGACCCCGGTGTAGAGCAGGTCGGTGTCCTCGAGCACTTTGTCGTTGAAGTAGTCCTCCGCCGCCAGGCCCAGCGCACGGGCCTTGATGCGCATATTGATGTCCTTGGACACCAGGATCACCTGGCGGGGCGCGTGGCGCTCCTGCAGGAACATCACCACCCCGATGATCTGGTTGTCCGTCTTGCCGGCGGCCAGCCGCGCCGGAAGTTCGGCGGGAATGGCCTCGGTCTGCAGGAACAGCCGGCCCGTGGCCTCGCGGCTGGCGCTGTGGATGGGAATGCCCGACTCGATGTCGTCCGGTGCCTGGTTGACGATTTCGTCCAGGGTGCGGCTCACCTGGCGGGCATTGCGCGCCACCTCCGACATTCCCTTCTTGTGGGCGTCCAGTTCCTCCAGCGTGGCCATGGGGAGGTAGATATCGTGCTCCTCGAACCGGAACAGGCTGGTGGGGTCGTGCATGAGCACGTTGGTGTCCAGCACGAACAGCTTGGTGGCGGCAGCCTTGAGGGGGGTGACGTTAGCCGGTTGAGCCTTCTTCTGGATCATGGTGGTGGTGGTCCTGTGAAGAACAACGGGGGCTGAAAACACAGACGCCGCCGGGGTTCGGAACCCCGGCGGCGTCTGTGGTTGAAAAAGCGGCGATGACTGCGAGGCCTGGAGGCAGCGACCGCAAGCGGCGGCGCGGGTGGCGCCGCGAGCGGCCGGGCGCGGCGCCCGGCCAGGGTGGCGATGGATGCGGCGGGTGCCGGCTCAAGCGGCTGGCGCGCCCAGTGCTTTCACGGCGGCAAGCACTTCCTCGGCGTGGCCAGGGACCTTCACGCCGCGCCACTCGCGGCGCACCACGCCCTTGCCATCGATGAGGAAGGTGCTGCGCTCCACGCCGCGCACCTGTTTGCCGTACATGTTCTTGTTCTTCATCACCCCGAACATGTTGCACACCGACTCGTCGGGGTCGGACAACAGCGCGAAGGGAAAGCTCATCTTGGCTTTGAATTTCTCGTGGGAGGCAATGGAATCGCGGGACACGCCGAAGATGCTGCAGCCCAGGGCCTGGAACTCGCCGTGCAGGTCTCGGAACGCCGCGCCCTCGGTGGTGCAGCCGGGCGTGTCGTCCTTGGGATAGAAGTAGATCACCAGCAGCTTGCCAGCGTGGCCGGAGAGCTTGAAGGTGCTGCCGCCGGTGGCAGCAGCCGAGAAATCGGGGACAGGCAGGTTTTCGAGCATGGGTGGTTCCAGGTGGCTAGGTAACGAAACGTCGCGCAATCGTGCCCAATCGCCTGTGACGAATCAAGCACGCCCATCGCCCGCGCGGTCAGGCGAACTGCGCCAGGAATTCGCCGCCCTGCAACGCCAGGGTGCCGCTGCGGCCCGGAACGGCAGCCATGGCTACTTCGTGGCGCGGCAGGTCGCGGGCGGACAGGGTATCGAAGTAGTCGCGCAGGCTCACCAGTGTCCAGCCCTGCGCCTTCCAGCCCGCCAGCAGCGCGTCGAACACCGGGGCCAGGCGGCCGCCCTCCAGTTCGGCGTGAAGCGTGTACACATGGCCCGTGGGCGGCGCGCGCGCCGTGAGACGCAGCAGATGATCGGCTACGTTCTCCGGTCCTAGCCCGTCTAGTCCGATCAACTCATCCAGCGTGGGAAGGGTGGTGGGCAGTTGCGGGCAGCCCATGATCTCGGCTTCGTACAGCGGCACGAAGGGGTGTGTGCCGCGGGTGTCCGAGCAGTAGTCAAAGCCCAACCGCTGGGTGAGCCGCCAGGCGTGGCGGTTCATTTGCCAGCCGGCCGCGCCATGCACACGCGGCGCTTCCTTGAAGATGTCGGCGAAGCGGTTGCAGGCGGCCTCCATCTCGTGCCGTGTCCACGCCTCGCTGGCTCCGGCCACGCCGTCCTGCCAGCGCACATGGTCCCAGGTGTGCACACCCACCTCGAAACCGGCGTCGCGCACCGCCCGCAACTGCGCCTCGCAGCGCCGGCCGATGTCGGGGCCCGGCAGCAGCGTGCCGTAGAGCAGCGTGGTGAGGCCGTAGTGGGACAGTACCGAGGAGCGCTGCACCTTGCGCGCAAACCCCGGGCGAAAGGCGCGCCGGATGGCGCGGCCGGTATGGTCGGGTCCGAGACTGAAGAGGAACGTGGCACCGGCGCCGTGGCGCTGCAGCGCTTCCATCAGCCGTGGCACGCCATCGCGGGTGCCGCGATAGGTGTCCACGTCCACCTTCAGGGCGAGCCTGGGGCCCTCCGGCCCCGAGACGGGCTGCGTGGCCAGCGCGGCGGCGAGGGTGTCGTCGTCCTGCGACCCGGGCGGCGGCGAGGGCGAGTTGCTCATTCCACCAGCCCGCGGGCCTCGCCCACGTGGGCGCGGTAGGCGTCGAAGATGTGGCGCAGCGCCGTGGCCATGTCCACCCGCGGCGTCCAGCCCAGGTCGGCCGTGGTGTTGGCGATGGCCGGCACGCGGTTCTGCACGTCCTGGTAGCCCTTGCCGTAGTAGGCGTCGGCGGTGGTTTCCACCAGGCGCACCCGGGCGGCCTGGTCGCGGTACTCGGAGTAGGCCCCGGCCAGCTCCAGCATCATGGTGGCCAGTTCGCGCACCGAGTAGTTGTTGTCCGGATTGCCGATGTTGTAGATGCGTCCGGTGGCGCAGTTGTTCTCGTTGGCAATGATGCGCATGAGAGCATCGATGCCGTCGTCGATGTAGGTGAAGGCGCGTTTCTGGTGCCCGCCGTCCACCAGCTTGATGTCCTCGCCGCGCACGATGTGGCCGAGGAACTGGGTGATCACGCGCGAGCTGCCCTCCTTGGCGGTGTGGATGCTGTCCAGCCCCGCGCCGATCCAGTTGAAGGGCCGGAACAGGGTGAAGTCCAGCCCCTCCTGCGCGCCGTAGGCCCAGATCACGCGGTCCATGAGTTGCTTGCTGGCCGAGTAGATCCAGCGCTGGCGGGCGATGGGCCCGAGCACCAGCTCGGAGGTGTCGGGGTCGAAGCGGGCGTCGCGGCACATGCCGTACACCTCGGAGGTGGACGGGAAGACGATGCGCCGGCCGTGCTTCACGCACTGGCGCACGATGGGCAGGTTGGCCTCGAAGTCCAGCTCGAACACCCGCAGCGGCTCCTTCACGTACAGCGCAGGCGTGGCAATGGCCACCAGCGGCAGCACCGTGTCGCACTTGCGCACGTGATATTCGATCCACTCCTTGTTGATGGTGATGTCGCCCTCGAAGAAGTGGAAGCGCTTCTCGTCCACCAGGCTGCCCAGCCGGTCGGCCTGCATGTCCATGCCGTAGACCTCCCAGCCGGTGGTCTCGATGATGCGGCGCGAGAGGTGGTGGCCGATGAAGCCGTTGACGCCGAGGATCAGGATCTTCTTCAAGGGATGGCCTTTGGGAGGAATGGGTCAGGCGGCGGCGCGCAGACGGCCGCCGGGGAGGTCGGTGGGCATCACGCGCTGTCCCGCGATTTCGAGATGCAGCACGGGCAACGCGCGGCCGTCGCCACAGGCGGCCAGCAGGCGGTCGCCGTCGCGATAGACGGTGCCCGGTGGCTCAGTGGTGGGCAGGCTCCTGTGCAGGGTTCGCAGCACGCGGGCTGGACGGCCCTCGAGCGTGGTGAAGGCTCCGGGGTAGGGCGGGGCGACGCCGCGAACCAGATCGTGCACCTCGCGGGCCGGGCGGGTCCAGTGAATGCGCCCGTCCTCGGGCTTGCGGCCGCCGAAGTACGAGCCGCTGGTCAGGTCGAGGGGACGGCGCGGCGCCGTGCCCGCGGCGAGCGCGTCGGCCTGGCGGTCGAGCACCATCTCGGCGGCCACGGTGACCTTGTCGAACACCTGCCGGGCGGTGTCGTCGGGCAGGATGGGTACGGCCTGCTGGTCCACCAGGTCGCCCGCGTCGGGCCTGGCCACCATGTGGTGCAGCGAGGCGCCGGTTTCGCGCTCGCCGCGGATCACCGCCCAGTTCACCGGCACCCGCCCGCGATAGTGCGGCAGCAGCGAGCCGTGCATGTTGAAGGCGCCCAGGCGCGGCACGCCGAGCAGCGCCTCGCCCAGCATGTGTCGGTAGTATAAGGAGAACAGCAGGTCGGGCGCGGCGTCGCGCACGCCGGCGAGCAGTGCCGGATCGGCTGGCGACTCGGGCGCCATCACCGGCAGGCCGTGCTCCGCGGCCAGGGCGGCCACGCTGTCGAACCAGATGTTCTCGCCGGGGGCGTCGCGGTGGGTCACCACCAGGCGCACCTCGATGCCGCGGGCCAGCAGCACCGCCAGGCAGCGGCAGCCCACGTTGTGGTAGGCGAACACCACCGCGGCGCTCACTTGAGCAGCACCGCCGTTTCCTCGGCCGCCCCGGGAGAGCGCGCCTGTTCCAGCACCGCCTGCACCACGTAGCGCGGCCGCTGGCGTACCTGCTGGTAGATGCGGCCCACGTATTCGCCCAGCAGTCCGATGCCGAACAGGGTCATGCCGATCAGGAAGAAGGCGATGCCGAACAGGGTGAACAGGCCCTCCGCCTCGGGGCCCACCACCAGCCGGCGGATGGCGAGGAACACCACGAAGGCGAGTGAGGCCAGCGAGATGGCGAAACCCGCCAGCGAAAAAACCTCCAGGGGCACCACCGAGAACCCGGTCACCAGGTCGAAGTTGAGCCGGATCAGCTTGTAGAGCGGGTACTTGGTCTCGCCCGCGGCGCGCGCCTCGTGGCGTACCTCGATCTCCACCGGGTTCGAGGCAAAGGTGTAGGCAAGCGCCGGGATGAAGGTCTTCACCTCCCGGCAGGCGTTGATGGCATCCACGATGCCGCGGCTGTAGGCGCGCAGCATGCAGCCCTGGTCGGTGATGCGGATGCGGGTGATGCGGTGGCGCAGCCGGTTCATGGCGCGCGAGGCGTGGCGGCGGAACCAGGAATCGCGCCGCGCCTGGCGGATGGTGCCCACGTAGTCGTGTCCGAGGTCCATGGCGGCCAGCAGCCGGGCAATCTCCTCGGGGGGGTTCTGCAGGTCGGCATCCAGGGTGACGATGCGCTGCCCGCGCGAGACCTCGAAGCCCGCCATGATGGCCATGTGCTGGCCGAAGTTGCCGTTGAACAGCACCACGCGAGTGACCTCGGGGCGGCGCAGGAACTGCTCGCGCAGCAGGGCCGCCGAGCGGTCGCGGCTACCGTCGTTGACGAACACCACCTCGAAGGAAACGCCCAGCGCGTCGAGGGCCGGGTAGAGGCGCGCGAACAGGGCAGCGAGGCCGGCCTCCTCGTTGTAGACCGGAATGACGACCGAGACGTCGGGCGCGCTCATCGGTGGACGCTCAGCGGTGGGCGGGTCGGAAACTGGCCGCGAGAATATCACGCAGGGCAGTGCACACCCGGTCAACGTCCGAGTCCTCCATGGCGGGGAACAGCGGCAGCGTGAGCGTGGCGGCGCCCACGGCCTCGGCATGGGGGAAGTTGCCCGGGGCGTAGCCTAGCCGGCGGTACAACCCGAACAGGTGCATGGCCGGATAGTGAACCCCGGAGCCGATGCCGCGGGCGTGCAGTTGCGCCATCACCTCGCCGCGGCCGATGGTCAGCCGCTCCAGTGGCAAGAGCACCTGGAACATGTGCCAGTTGCCTTGCTCGTACTCCTCCACGGGCATGCCCAGCCCCAGCGCCGGGTCGAGCCGCTCGAAGTAGCGGCGCGCCAGCTGCGCCCGGCGGGTGGTGAATTCGTCCAGCTGGTCGAGTTGCCCCACGCCGATGCGCGCCAGCACGTCGGTGAGGTTGAGCTTGGCGCCGGCCTCCTCCACTTCCTGGTTGCCATCGGGCAGCCGCACCACGCCCTGCAGCCGCAGGCGCTCGCAACGCGCCGCCTCGGCCTCGTCGTTCATCACCAGCGCGCCGCCCTCGGCGGTGGTGATGTTCTTGTTTGCGTGGAAGGAGAAGCACACCAGATCGCCAAAGCTGCCCACCGGGCGGCCGCGCCAGCGCGCCCCCAGGCTCTGGGCGGCGTCCTCGATCACGCGCAGGCCGTGGCGGCGGGCGAGGGCATAGAGGCAGTCGCGGTCCACGGGCACTCCCGCCAGATCCACCGGAATGATGGCCCGGGAGCGCGGCGTGATGGCCGCCTCGGCGCGCTCCACGTCCATGAGCCGGGTGCGCGGGTCGATGTCCACGAACACCGGCCGCGCGCCGTGGCGTACGATCACGTTGGCGGTGGCCACCCACGACAGGGGCGTGGTGATGACCTCGTCGCCAGGCTGTACCCCGGCGATGTGCAGGGCGAGCTCCAGCGCGCCGGTGCCCGTGGCCAGCGCGCGCACGGGACGGCCCGCCATGCGCGCCGAGAGCTTCGCTTCCAGGGTCTTGACCTGCGGGCCGCTGGTGATCCAGCCCGAACGCAGCACCTCCACCACGCCGGCGATGGTGGCCTCGTCGATATGGGGCCGCGTGAAGGGCAGGAAGGGCTGCGTCATGGTCAGCCCCGTGCCACCAGCACCACGCCGGCGATGATCACGAAAATGCCCGTGACGCGCAGCAGGTTCACGTCCTCGCCGAACAGCAGCCACGCGGCGGCCGCATTAATCACGTAGCCCAGGGACAGCATGGGGTAGGCCACGCTCACCTGTACCCGCGACAGCGCCAGGATCCACACCACCACGCTCACTGCGTAGCACGCCAGCCCGCCCAGGATGTGGGGCTCGCGGGCCACCGCCAGCCCCACGGGCAGGGCGTTGGCGAAGGTGAAGTCGAAGCGGCCGATGGCGTTGGTGCCGGCCTTGAGCAGCAGTTGGGCGGCGGCGTTGAGCAACACCCCCGCGAGCACCAGTGAGAAGGACAGGGCGGTCATGGCAGGATCCGGTTGGCCATTTCTAGGGCA
The DNA here is from genome assembly GCA_020248405.1 of Rhodocyclaceae bacterium. Taxonomy (GTDB): domain Bacteria; phylum Pseudomonadota; class Gammaproteobacteria; order Burkholderiales. Next base: position 77,997 of record JADCHQ010000008.1, read on the forward strand.
CGGGTGCGCCGTCGAGGGCCGGGTGGGCGAAGATCACGCGCCGGGTGTCGCGGGCCAGCACCCGCAGCGGCACACCGGCATCGCGCAGCGTTTCGAACAGCTCGGGCTCGGCAAAGCCGTAGGCGCAGGACGCCCCCGTCCAGCGGGCCTGCCACTCGCCCAGCGAGCCGATGGCTAGGGCAGGCTCCTGGCGTAGGCCGAAGGCCATTTCGTCCTCGAACTCCACCAGTGTGACGGTGCGGCCCAGGTAGAAGGGCAGCGTCTGGTCGTAGGCGCGCACGCTGTAGAAGGGGCAGTCCGGGCGCAGCCGGGGCCGCACCTCCGCGGCGATGGCGGCGGCAGAGAAGGAGGGTGAGAGCGCGTCGTGGCCGGTAAAGGCGCACTGCCACGCCGCCAGGGAACCCAGGGAGAGCACGGTGGCCGCCGCCAGCCGCCGTTCCCGCCGCGCCAGCACGAAGGCCGCGGCGCTGGCCAGCAGCGCAATGATCGCCGCCGCCACCACCCAGTGCTCGAATTGCCGGTACATCTCCACCGTGGTGCGGGCGTTGGCGTAGCCCTCCAGGCGCAGGCCCAGGGCCAGCGCGCCCGCCGCCAGCGGTGCCAGCAGCAGCGCGTCCCAACGCAGGCTCGCCGCCGGCAGGCGCGGCAGCCGCTCGCCGGCCAGCCAGGCCAGCGCCGGGAACACCGGCAGGATGTAGGAGGGCAGTTTGGAGCTGGAGGCGCTGAAGAACAGCACGGGAAAGGCAATCCAGCACAGCAGGAACAGCCGCGGCCGAAAGTTCGTGTCCTCGGGCCGCCAGGCGTCCCAGGCGGCGCGCATCGCCAGGCGCGTCCAGGGCAACGCGCCCGCCAGCAACAGCGGCAGGAAGTACCACCACGGCGCCTCGCGTCGATGCACTGGTGTGAGGAAGCGCTCGAAGTGCTCGTGCACGAAAAAGAAACGGGCAAACTCCGGATTGGCGCGCGACACCGCCACGAACCACGGTGCGCACAGCGCCGCCACCAGCAGCACGCCGGCGAGCGGCCGCAGGCGGGTGAGCAGCGCCCACTGCCGGCTTGCCAGCAGGTACAGCGCCACGGCGCCGCCCGGCAGCACCAGCCCGACCAGGCCCTTGGAGAGCACCGCCAGGGCGCAGCCGGTCCACGCCACTGTCATGCCGGCGCGCCGCTCGCTGGCCAGGGCCGCGTCGCGCTGCGCCCAAAGGAAGCCCGCCAGCGCCATCGTGAGCCAGGCGGTGAGCCCCATGTCCAGGGTGTTGAGGTGGCCGTTGGCGGCGATCCACAGCATGCCGGCGGCCAGCGCGCCGGACAGATCGCCCGCCTCGGCGCCGAACACGCGCCGCCCAGCGCGCCACACCACCAGCACCGCAAGTGCGCCCATGAGCGCGGGCCACAGGCGGGCGGTCCACTCATCTTGCCCGAAGGCGCGGAAGGACCAGGCCGTGGCCCAGTATTGCAGCGGAGGCTTCTCGAAATACTTGAGGCCGTTCAGGCGCGGGGTGATCCAGTCGCCGCTGACGGCCATCTCCCGGGCGATCTCGGCATAGCGCCCTTCGTCGGGGCGGATTAGGCGGCGGGCGTCGAGGTTGCCGAACCACAGCACCAGGAAGGCCAGCACGGCGGCGGCCACGGTCAGGCGCGAACGGCGGCGCAAGCGCGGCGGTGTCACGCCGCGGCCGGCAGCGCCGCGGCCGCCAGGGCGCGCGCCAGCGCGCTCCAGGATTCGTCGGTGTCGGCCGTCACCGGTACCGGCAGCGCCCGGTCCCAGGCCGCGAAGTGGCGGCCGATGGAGCGCAGGTAGGCAGGGTCGTAGTGGCGCTCCAGCAGGTCGGCCACCAGCGCATCCCACTGGCCATGTGCGGCCAGATCGAGCCATGCGCGCACTCGCCCGTGGCCGTGCTGCACGGCCAGCACCCGCAGGCGCGGCTCCAGCAGGTGGGGCTGATCGAGATAGTGGTTGTACTCGCGCCGCAACAGCGCCACCCGCAGCGCCATGGGGGCTTCCAGCCGCAGGCATGCGCTGGCGCGCAAACGCTGTACCACGGCCTCGGGCACGCGCACCGCGCCCACGCGAGGGCTTTCCGACTCGGCGTACACCGGGCGCGATGCATCCAGGCGGCGCAACCAATCCCACAGCCGGCTCTCGAACCGCTTCTGCGAGGGCTGTGGCTCGCCGGGCAGATCGCCCAGGATGGAGCCGCGATGGGCGGCGAGCGACTCCAGGTCGAGCACCTGTTCGCCGTACTGCGCCAGCGCCCGCAGCAGGCGGCTCTTGCCGGTGCCCGTGAGGCCGCACAGCACCCGAATCTCGAAGCGCGCCGGCCAGGCTTCCAGGTCGGCCACCACCTGACGGCGCCAGGCGCGATAGCCGCCTTCCAGTTGCCGCGCGTCCCACCCGATGGCGCGCAGCACCGTGGTGAGGGCACCGCTGCGCTGGCCGCCGCGCCAGCAGTACACCAGCGGCTTCCAGTGGCGGTCGTGGTGCCGGAAGCGCGTTTCCACATGGCGCGCGATGTTGCCCGCCACCAGCGCGGCACCCAGCTTGCGCGCGGCGAAGGGCGAGTCGTGCACGTACACCGTGCCCACGCGGGCCCGTTCCAGATCATCGAGCACCGGCACGTTGAGCGCGCCGGGCACGTGGTCGAGGGCAAACTCCGACGGCGATCGCACGTCGAGGATGTGGCCAAACTGAGGAAGCTCCGCCGGGGCGGCGCTATCGGGACGGGCGTTCATGCTGTACTCGAAGGGCCCAGCCCGGGCCCGCATGCGGGCGTCCGGCGTGACCGGTCGCGAGGCCCCGGATTCTCTCACGCGCCCGGCACGGGGAGAAGCAAACCGGCCCGCGCCCTGGCCTTGCGAAGGAGCGGTTCAAGTGCCGGCCACACCGTGTCGAGCATGCGCGGCTGGGCGCTGGCCACGGGGTGGATGCCGTCGTCCTGGAACAAGTCGCGCCGATCGCCGAAACCCTCGAACAGGAAAGGCACCCAGGCGGCGCGCTGGGTGTGTGCCACTTCGCCGAACAGCGCATGGAAACGGCGCCCGTACTCGGCGCCGTAATTGGGCGGCAGGCGCATGCCCAGGATGAGCACCTGCGCGCCGGCGGTGCGCGACGCGGCTGCCATGGCAGACAGGTTGTCGCGCACGCCGTCCAGCGCCGCGCCGCGCAGTCCGTCATTGGCGCCCAGTTCCAGGATCACCACCGCCGGACGGTGCTGCGCCAGCAGTGCCGCCAGCCGGTTGCGGCCGCCGAGGGTGGTTTCTCCGGAGATGCTGGCGTTCACCACCTTGAATCCGGGCGCCTCGCGCATCATCTTCTCCCGCAGCAGGTCCACCCAGCCGCGGCCAGCCGGCAGCCCATAGGCGGCGGAGAGGCTGTCGCCGTGCACCAGCACCACCGGCGCCGTGGCATTCTGGGCGAAGGCCTGGTTGAACCCTGCGCCCGCCACCACGGTCAGCATCACCAGCACGCTGCGCACCCTTGACCAACCCTTCGAGTTCACGATCATGTCTTCCATCATTACCGCCGACGCATTGACCAAGGAAGTCTCCACCGGTTCGGACCGGCTGGTGATTCTCGATCACGTGAGCTTTGCCATCTCGGCCGGCGAAAGCGTGGCTGTGGTGGGCGCCTCGGGCTCCGGCAAGACCACGTTGCTGGGGTTGCTTGCCGGACTGGACACGCCCACCCGCGGGCGGGTGATGCTGGCGGGGCGTGACCTGGGCGCCATGGACGAGGACGGCCGCGCGCGCCTGCGCCGCGAGGCCGTGGGCTTCGTGTTCCAGTCCTTTCAGTTGCTGCCGGCCCTCACCGCGCTCGAGAACGTGATGCTGCCTCTGGAACTGGGCGGCGTGGCGGCGGCGCGCGAGACGGCGGCGGCTCTGCTGGGGCGCGTGGGCCTGGCGGCGCGGCTGCGCCACTACCCGCGCCAGCTCTCCGGCGGCGAGCAACAGCGGGTGGCCATCGCCCGTGCCTTCGCCGGGCCACCCCAGGTGCTGTTTGCCGACGAGCCCACGGGTAACCTGGACGCCGCCACGGGCTGCGAGATCGTGGACCTGATGTTCGAGCTCAACCGCGACCGCCACACCACGCTGGTGCTGGTGACCCACGATGAGGCGTTGTCCCGGCGCTGCGCGCGCCGCCTGCGGCTGTCGGCCGGCCGCCTGGAAGCCGACGAGCGCGGCGCCCCGGTCCGGCTTGCGGCCGTGGCGCCGTGAGCATGGGTGCGGGCCTGGGGCCCGCCGGCGTTCTGCGCCTGGCGTTGCGGCTGCTGGGGCGCGATTTCCGCGCCGGCGAGCTTCGGCTCATGGCGCTGTCCCTGGTGCTGGCCGTGGCCAGCTTCACCACCGTGGCGTTCTTCGCCGACCGGGTGCGCCAGGCCCTGAGCCGCGAGGCAAGCCAGCTGCTGGGCGCCGACCTGGTGGTGGTGTCCGACCGTCCTATCGAGGCCCTGCTGGCTGAGGAAGCCAGCCGCCTGGGCCTGTCTCGCACCGCCACCACGCGCTTCCCCAGCATGATCTCGGGCGCCCAGGAAAGCCTGCTCACGGAGATCAAGGCCGTGGGCGAGGGTTACCCGCTGCGGGGCCGCCTGCGCATCGCCGGCCCTGACGGCGTGCCGCGCCCCATGGTGGGCGCGCCCGCGCCGGGTGAGGCCTGGGTGGACGAGCGCGCCTTCACGCGCCTGGGCTTGCGGTTCGGCGGCCCGGTGAACGTGGGCGACCGCGCCCTCAAGGTGGCTGCCCGGGTGGTGGACGATCCCGACACCAGCATCGGGTTCCTCAACGTGATGCCGCGGCTGATGCTCAACGCCGCCGACCTGCCCGCCACCGGGCTCATCCAGACGGGAAGCCGCGTCATCTATCGGCTGATGGTGTCTGGCAGCCGCGAGGCGGTGGACGCCTTTCGCGCCTTCGCCGCGCCGCGTGCCGGTCCCGGCCAGCGCGTGGAGGATGTGCGCGATGCGCGCCCCGAGATCCGCAGCGCCCTGGAGCGCGCCGAACGCTTCCTGGGGCTGGCCTCGCTGCTGTCGGTGATCCTGGCCGCGGTGGCCGTGGCACTGGCGGCGCGGCGCTACCTGCAGCGCCATCTGGACGCCTGCGCGGTGATGCGCTGCCTGGGCGCGAGCCGTGCCCAGACGGTGTGGATACACGCCCTGCAACTGGCCGTGTTGGGGCTGGCCGCCGGGTTGGCGGGCTGTGGGGCCGGCTTCGCCGCCCAGTGGGGGTTGTCCGCGCTGCTCGCTCCCGTGGTGCAGGTGAGCCTGCCGCCGCCCTCGGTGGCGCCGGCCCTGCAGGGAATTGCTGCGGGCTTCGTGCTGCTGCTGGGCTTCGCGCTGCCGCCGCTGGCGGCCCTGGGCCGCGTGCCCACGTTGCGGGTGCTGCGCCGCGACCTCGGTCCGCCCCGGGGAACGGCGTGGCTCGGCCACGCCGCCGGGTTGGCGGCCGTGGTGGCGCTGATCCTCTGGCACACCCGCGACCTGAAGCTGGCCGCCTGGGTGCTGGGAGGGCTGGCGATGGCGGCGGTTGTGTCGGCGGCGGTGGCGCTGGGCCTCGTGCGCGCCGCGGCGAGCGTGGGGCGCGAGGCCGGTTTTGCCTGGCGCTTCGGGCTGGCCAACCTGTCGCGCCGCGCGCTGGGCAGCGTGGTGCAGGTGGTGGCGCTGGGGGCGGGGCTGCTGGCGCTCATCCTGATGTCCATCACCCGCGCCGACCTGCTGGACAGCTGGCAGCGCTCCTTGCCGCCGGAGGCGCCCAACCGCTTCCTGGTGAACATCCAGCCCGACCAGAGGCAGGCGCTGGCGGAGTTCTTCGCCGCCGAGGGCCGCCCCGCGCCGCAACTGTTTCCCATGGTGCGCGGGCGTCTCGCGGCCATCAACGATCAGCCCGTAAATGCATCGAGCTTCGGCGACGAGCGTGCGCGCCGGCTGGTGGATCGCGAGTTCAATCTCTCCTGGGCGCAACGTCCCCAGCTGGACAACGTGATTGTCGCGGGCCAATGGTGGAGCCGGCAGCCGCCCGCGCCGTTGCAGTTTTCCGTGGAGCAGGGCATCGCCGACACGCTGGGCCTCAAGCTGGGCGACCGGCTGCGCTACGACGTGGCGGGCACGCCCCTGGAGGGCGCCATCACCAGTCTGCGCAAGGTGCAATGGGACAGCTTCCGGGTGAACTTCTTCGTGGTGGCGCCGCCCGGCACGCTGGACGACTACCCGGTGAGCTGGGTCACCAGCTTCCACCTGCCGGCCGGCGAGGCCGCCCTCATGGACCGCTTGGTGAAGCGCTTTCCCAACCTGCTGGTGGTGGACGTGGCAGCGGTGCTGGCCCAGGTGCAAACCATGATGGACCAGGTGATCCGCGCCGTGGAGTATGTGTTCCTGTTCAGCGTGGCGGCGGGGCTGCTGGTGCTGTTCGCAGCCATCCAGAGCACCCACGACGAGCGCGTGCGCGAGGCCGCCATCCTGCGCACCCTGGGCGGCGACAGCCGGCAGTTGCGGCAGGCCCAGGCGGCGGAGTTCGTGGCCGTGGGCGCGCTGTCGGGCCTGCTGGCCGCGGTGGGCGCCACGGCCCTGGGCTGGGTGCTGGCCGAGCGGGTGCTGAATGTGCCGTACACCCTCGACCCCTGGGTGTGGGCCGTGGGGCTGGTGGCGGGCGGCGCGGGCGTGCTGGCCGCGGGTCTGCTGGGCACCCGCCAGGTGGTACGCGCCTCGCCCATGGAGACCCTGCGCCGGGCCTGAACGGCGGCCTGCCAGAGGGGCTCCCTGCGCGTCCGGCAGGAAAACGCGAGCGGCGAATCGTCAGGTTGGCGCGGCTGAAACCCGAATTCCAGACTTCAACCGCATATTGCAACGCTGCAGAGTTATACTCGCAGGCTTTTTTCCCGCTTCCAGGAGGCCTTCGTGCCCCGCCTCATTCGCAACATCGCCATCATCGCCCACGTGGACCACGGCAAGACCACGCTGGTGGACCAGTTGCTGCGCCAGTCCGGCACCTTCGCCGCCCACCAGCAGGTGGCCGAGCGGGTGATGGATTCCAACGACCTGGAGCGTGAGCGCGGCATCACCATCCTGGCGAAGAACTGCGCCATCGACTATCAGGGGGTGCACATCAACCTGGTGGACACCCCCGGCCACGCCGACTTCGGCGGCGAGGTGGAGCGGGTGCTGGGCATGGTGGACGGCGTGTTGTTGTTGGTGGACGCGGTGGAGGGGCCCATGCCCCAGACGCGCTTCGTCACCCGCAAGGCGCTGGCCCTTGGCCTACGCCCCATCGTGGTGGTGAACAAGATCGACCGCGACGGCGCCCGCCCCGACTGGGTGATTAACCACACCTTCGAACTGTTCGACAAGCTCGGCGCCACCGAGGATCAGCTCGATTTCCCCGTGGTGTATGCCTCGGCGCTGCAGGGCTGGGCCACGCTGGATGCCAGCCAGAAGGGCACCGACATGCGCCCGCTGTTCGATAAGGTGCTTGAGCACGTGCCCGCCCCGGTGGAGGACGATGTGGAGGGCGCCGCGCAACTGCGCATCCACGCCCTGGACTACTCCAGCTATGTGGGCCGTATCGGCATCGGCAAGGTGCACCGCGGCCGGCTGCGCCCCGGGCAGGAGGTGGCGGTGCTGCAGGGCGACGAATTCGTCACCAAGGCAAAGGTCAGCCAGGTAATGGGCTTCAAGGGCCTGGAGCGCGTGCCCATGGACGAGGCCCAGGCGGGCGACATCGTCATGGTCACCGGCATCGACGAACTCGCCATCGGCTGCACCGTGGCCGACCGCGACGCCCCCGAGGGCCTTCCCACCCTGAAGGTGGACGAGCCCACCCTTACCATGCATTTCATGGTTAACACCTCGCCCCTGGCCGGCCAGGAGGGCAAGTACGTCACCAGCCGCCAGATCCGCGACCGGCTGCAGAAAGAGCTGCTCACCAACATGGCGCTGCGGGTGGAAGACACCGAGGACGCAGACGTGTTCCTGGTGTCGGGCCGCGGCGAGCTTCACCTCACCATCCTCATCGAGAACATGCGCCGCGAAGGCTACGAGCTGGCCGTGGGCCGGCCCATGGTGATTCGCAAGGTCATCGATGGCGAGGTGTGCGAGCCCTACGAGCTGCTCACCATGGACGTGGAAGAGGCCCACCAGGGCGCCGTCATGGAGGCGCTGGGGTATCGCAAGGGCGAACTGGCCGACATGGTGCCCGACGGGCGCGGGCGCGTACGGCTCGATTACCGCGTGCCGGCTCGCGGCCTGATCGGCTTCCAGGGCGAGTTCATGAACCTCACCCGCGGAACGGGCCTGATGAGCCACGTGTTCGACGACTACGGCACGGTAAAGGGCGACATCCCCGGCCGCCGCAACGGCGTGCTGGTGTCCCAGGAAGACGGCGAGGCCGTGGCCTACTCGCTGTTCAGCCTTCAGGAGCGCGGCCGGCTGTTCGTGGCGCCGGGCGAGAAACTCTACGAGGGCATGATCGTCGGTATCCACTCGCGCGACAACGACCTGGTGGTGAACCCCATCAAGACCAAGAAGCTCACCAACGTGCGTGCCGCGGGCAAGGACGAGAACATCCTGCTTACGCCGCCCGTGCAGCTCACGCTGGAGTATGCGGTGGAGTTCATCGATGACGACGAGCTGGCCGAGATCACGCCGAAGTCCATCCGCATCCGCAAGCGTTTCCTCAAGGAGCACGAGCGCAAGCGCGCCTCGCGCACCGCCGAGGTGGCGTAAGGGGTTCGCAGCTGCCGTGAGCGCGCGCGCACCCGCCCGCTTCGCCACCGAAGCGCAGGCGCGCGCCGCGGCGGCGGCCTTCGACATGCGGGCGCTGCCGGAGGGGTTCACGGACAACCCCTTCCCCTGGTACCACGCCCTGCGCGAGCATGCGCCGGTGCGGCGCATGCCCGACGGCGCGGTGTTTCTCACCCGCCACGCCGATTTGGTGGCTGTGTACAAGGACACCCGCACCTTCAGCTCGGACAAGAAGCAGGAGTTCTCGCCCAAGTACGGCGACTCACCGCTCTACGAGCACCACACCACCAGCCTGGTTTTCAACGATCCGCCCTATCACACACGGGTGCGCCGGCTGATCGCCGGGGCGCTTACTCCGCGCCACATCTCCGCCATGGAGCCGCTGCTGGTGGCGCTCGTGGACCGGCTGCTGGACGAACTGGCGGAGCGCGGCGAGGCCGACCTCATCGACCACTACGCCGGTGCCATTCCGGTGGAGATCATCGGCAACCTGCTGGGCGTGCCACGCGAGGAACGCGGGCCGCTGCGGGCGTGGTCGCTGGCCATCCTGGGGGCGCTGGAACCGGTGCTCACACCCGAGCAGGCCAGCAGCGGCAATGCCGCCGTGCGCGAGATGCTGGGCTACCTGGAAGGGCTGGTGGCCGAGCGGCGAAGGCAACCGGGCGACCCGGACAGCGATGTGCTTACGCGCCTGATTCAGGGCGAGCAGGACGGCGAGCGGCTGTCGGAGGCCGAACTGCTGCACAACTGCATCTTCCTGCTCAACGCCGGGCACGAAACCACCACCAACCTCATCGGCAACAGCCTGAACGCGCTGCTGGAGTGGCCGCAGGAAAAGGCGCGGCTGCTGGACAACCCCGGGCTGATCCGCACCGCGGTGGAGGAGTTCCTGCGCTTCGAGAGTTCGAACCAGCTGGGCAACCGCATCACCACGGAGCCTGCCCGGGTGGGGGATGTGGAGCTGGAAAAGGGCACGCGCATCACCTTGTGCATCGGCGCGGCCAACCGCGACCCGGCGGTGTTCGCGCAGCCCGACCAGCTGGACATCACCCGCCAGCCCAATCGTCACCTGGCTTTCGGCTCGGGGCCCCACCAGTGCGTGGGCATGCAGCTGGGGCGGCTGGAGGGTGTGGTGGCCGTGTCCCGCTTCCTGGCGCGGTTTCCGCGCTACGCGCTGGCGGGCGCCCCGGTGCGCGGGGGCAGGGCGCGGTTCAGGGGCTTCCTGCACCTGCCGGTGCGGCTGGAGGGGTAGGCGGCGCGGCGGTTGGCAGGAATCGCCGTGGTGTTGACCATCGATTCACGCCCTCAAGCCTTTCTGAAGTTCATCCAGGCACAGCGAGCCAGTCATGGCGCGCTCAAGAAGCGTCAGGGGATGGCTGCCGCGGCGGTTGCCCCTTGCGCCAGATTCCCGCCCCGGTTGAGCATTGCCTCACCCAACCCCGGAGGCATCCCCCATGCGTTTCCTGTCCGCCGCCGTGCTGCTCGCTCTCACACTGGTCTGCGGCCCCGCCGCGGCCCAGCAGCCCATCCGCATCGGCTCGTTTCTCTCCACCACCGGGCCGGCCGCCTTCCTGGGCGACCCGGAGATCAAGACTCTCAAGCTGTACGTGGACAAGCTCAACGCCCAGGGCGGCGTGCTGGGCCGCAAGCTCGAGCTGGTGGTGTACGACGACGGCGGCGACGCCGCCAAGGCAAACGCCTTCGCCAAGCGACTGATCGAATCGGACAAGGTGGATCTCATCATCGGCGGCACCACAACGGGCACCACCATGTCTGTCGTGCCCGTGGTGGAGGCTGCGGGTATCCCCTTCATCTCGCTGGCCGGCGGCATCGTGGTGATCGAGCCAGTGCGTAAGTGGGTGTTCAAGACCCCGGGCACCGATCGCCAGAGCGTGGAGCGGATCTTCGGCGACATGAGGGCGCGCGGGTTCGCCAAGGTGGGCCTGCTCTCCGAGACCTCGGGCCTGGGCCAGTCCAGCCGCCAGGAGGCGTTGAAGCTGGCTCCCAAATACGGCCTCACCCTGGTGGGCGACGAGACCTACGCCCAGAAGGACACCGACATGACCCCGCAGCTCACCCGCCTGCGCAATGCCCCGGGCGTGCAGGCGCTGCTGGTGGTGGGCGTGGGACAGGGCCCGGCCATGGCCACGCGCAACGTCGACCAGCTGGCAATCAAGCTGCCGCTCTACCACACCCACGGCGTGGCAGCGCTGGACTTCATCGAACTCACCGGCAAGGCCTCCGAGGGCGTGCGCATGGCCGCTCCGGCGCTGATCGTGGTGGACGACCTGCCTGCGAACGATCCGCAGAAGGCGGTGCTGTCGGCCTACCGCAAGGCGTTCAAGGACCAGTGGCAGGAAGAGCCGGCCACCTTTGGCGGCTACGCCTACGACGCACTGACGATTGCCACGGACGCCATCAAGCGCGCGGGCGGCACGGAGCGGGAGAAGGTGAGGGCGGCCATCGAGGCCACACGCGGGCATGTGGGTACCGCCGGCGTCTTCAGCCTCTCGCCGGAGGATCATATGGGGCTGGAGATGGGGAGTTTCAGGATGGTGGAGGTGCGCGGCGGTACGTTCAGGCTGGTGAAGTAACCGGGCGGCGGGGGTCTCAAACCACAGCGAGTTCAACTCGCTTTCCCAGCACACGCAAGGCACGTTCCAGGGCGGGGATGTTGGTGGAGAGGTTGGGGTCCGGGATTCGTCTGGCTTACTTCTCATCAAGGTCCACACGCGACGGACTTTCGAGCAAGCCGGCGCATACGGAGCCAAGCCACTGGCCGTCAGCAGCAGCACGTGGTCCGGTCGCCTGAGAGAAGGTAGCCCGCGTGCGGCTTGACCACCGCCACCAGCAACAACCGCCACCAGTGACAACCGCACCCTGCCCGGTCGTGCCCGGCCGGGCGACTGACCCGAAGGGCGTGGCCGGGGGCCGGATGTAGCGATCCCCGGGGCTTGTTCAGCCGCGCTTTGTATCCATGAGCGGCTTCACTGCACCGCCGAAGTCGAGCCGTGCGCGCCCGGGTTCGGGCGCGGCCAGTGGTTGGCACTCCCGCAGGGTGGTGCGGCTGCGAAGCGCCAGTTCGTGGTACTGGCGCGTGCCGGCCACCTTCCAGGCGCGCTCGGCCTCGGTGAGTTCGCGCACCACCTTGCCGGGTACGCCCGCCACCAGCACGCCGGGCGGGATTTCCATGCCCGCCTTAACGAAGGCGCAGGCGGCTACGATGGCCGAGTCGCCCACTACCGCCTTGTCCATGACCACGGCGTTCATGCCCACCATGCCATTGCGGCGCACGATGCAGCCGTGCAGCACGGCGCCGTGGCCGATGTGCCCGTCCTGTTCCACCACCGTGTCGGTGTCCGGGAAACCGTGCATCACGCAGGTGTCCTGGAAGTTGGCGCCGGCCTCCAGCACCAGGCGCCCGAAGTCGCCCCGAAGGCTGCACACGGGGCCCACGTAGCAGCCGGGCCCCACCAGCACGTCGCCGATCAGCACCGCGGTGGGGTGAATCCACGCCTCCGGGTGAACCACGGGGCGCAGGCCGTCAATTTCGTAGCAGGGCATGGGGAGTCATCAGGGAATGGGTGTGCCCTCAGGCGTGCCAGCGGCGCTGCACCACCCGGAAGCGGTCGGCCACGAAGGCCAGGTCGGTGTAGGCGGCGTTGGCGGCGGGATTCAGGCCCGTGGCGTGAAAGTCGGAGAAGCTTGCGGACTGGTTCACGTACACGTTCTGGGTAAGGTTCAGCGACAGCGACACGCCCGAGCGCAGGCTCTCTTCCACGGCGGCGTCCTGAAGGGCGTTGTCGTTGCTCCACAGGCCCATGGTGATAGCGCCCTTCTCGCGAACCACCCGCCCCGCCAAAGCCAGGGCGGCGGGCCCATCGGCGGCGCGCACCACGAAGCTGATGGGGCCGAAGCGCTCCTCCATCCAGGCGGTCTCGTTGGCGGCGTCGACTTTGAGCAGCACGGGCGTGCGCACCTGGGCGCCGGGATGATCGGGGTTCTGCAGCGCCTTGGAGGCGAGCACCACCTCGCCCCAGCGCGGCGCCTCCTCGATGCGTTGCAGGGTGGCCTCGGAGTTGATGCAGCCCAGCACCGCCAGCGCCGTGGCGGGGTCGGACAGGAAGCGCTCGATGGCCGCGCCCAGGTCGGCGGCGAAGAGGTCGAAGGGCACCGGTCCCTCGGGTGTGCCCACACCGGCGGCGGGCACCAGGATGGCCTTGGTGGTGGTGCACATCTGGCCGGAGTAGAGCGACAGGGTGAAGGCCAGGTTGCGCAGCAGGCCCTTGTAGTCGGGGGTGGACTCCACCACCGCCACGTTCACACCGGCCATCTCCGCGTACACGCGGGCCTGGCGGCAGTTGTCCATGAGCCACCGGCCGAAGGCATTGCCGCCTGTGAAGTCGATGGACTTAACCGCCGGGTTGCGGGCCAGTTGCTGAGTCACCGCCGGATCGGGGCTGGCCGCCAGGGTCACCAGGTCCTTCGGCAGACCGGCCTCGGCCAGCACCTCGCGGGCGATGCGCACCGACAGCGCCGCGGGCAGCACGGCGTTTTGGTGCGGCTTGACGATCACCGGGTTGCCCGTGGCAAGCGCAGCGAACAGGCCCGGGTAGGTGTTCCAGGTGGGGAAGGTGCTGCAGCCGATCACCAGCGACACGCCGGTGCCCACCACCTCGAAGCGCTTGTCCAGCACCATGGGCGGGTTCTTGCCCTGGGGCTTTTCCCAGCGCGCCTGGGCGGGGGTGAACTGCTGGGCGCTCCAGGCGGTGGCCACGGCTTCGAGGCCGCGGTCCTGGGCGTGGGGGCCGCCGGCCTGGAAGGCCATCATGAACCCCTGGCCGGTGGTCATGGACACGGCGTGGGCTATCTCGAAGCTGCGCTGGTGGATGCGCGCGAGGATCTCCAGGCACACGCCGGCGCGGCCGTCGGGGCCGATGCGCTGCCAGGCGGGCGCGGCCGCCCGGGCCGCGTCCACCAGGGCCTGGGGGTCGCTCACCGGATAGCGCACGGCCAAGTCCACGCCCCAGGGGGAGCGCTCGGTGGCCTGCCAGCCGCCGATGCCGGGCTGGTCGATGACGAAGTCGCACCCCAGCAGCGCCTCGTAGGCCGCGCGCCCTGCCTCGGCGGCGCCCTCGCCCCAGATCTTCGGGCTCGCAAGCTCGGGGTAGGGCGACCAGAAGCCGCGGGTGCGCAGCGCGGAAAGCGCCTGGTCGAGGGTGGCGCGATGCTTTTCGAAGAGGGGGTGGCTCACGGCAGTCTCCGGCAGGAAAGGCGCGTTGGTGCGGCGGGAAGGCTTGTCAATCAGGTCGGCGAAGGTTACTCTTTGATTGACCGGTCGGTCAATCAATCGCCGGCCCGGGCGGCCGCGCCTCGCGGCGCCGGCGCGCGATGGTTCATTGGATCTTCATGAGCGATTACCAGCACATCCTCTTTTCGGTGCAGGGCGGCGTTGCCACCCTCACACTGAACCGCCCCGAGCGGCTCAACGCCTTCAACGTGGCCATGCACGGCGAGGCGCGCCAGGCGCTCTCCCGCGCCCGCGACGACCACGCGGTGCGCGCCGTGGTCCTCACCGGCGCTGGCCGCGGCTTCTGCGCCGGGCAGGACCTCAACGACCGCGCGGTGGCGCCGGGCGCGGCCCGGCCCGACCTGGGCGAATCCATCGAGCTCTACTACAAGCCGCTGGTGCTGGCGCTGCGCGCCATACCTAAGCCGGTGATCGCGGCGGTCAACGGCGTTGCCGCGGGCGCCGGCGCCAACCTGGCGCTCGCCTGCGATGTGGTGGTGGCCGCGCGCGCGGCGAGCTTCGTGCAGGCCTTCTGCAAGCTCGGCTTGGTACCCGACTCCGGCGGCACCTGGTGGCTGCCGCGCATGATCGGCGCACCACGCGCCCTGGGGCTGGCGCTTTTTGGCGACAAGCTGCCCGCCGCCCAGGCCGAGGCCTGGGGCCTCATCTGGAAGTGCGTGGACGACGACCAGCTCATGCCTTGCGTGAGCGCCATGGCTGCCACCCTGGCGGCCGGGCCCACCCTGGGCTTCGCGCGCATCAAGCAGGCCGTGCAGGCGGCGGCCGGCAACAGCCTCGAGGCCCAGCTCGACCTGGAGCGCGACTTCCAGCGCGAGCTGGGTAACAGCGCCGACTACGCCGAGGGCGTGGCCGCCTTCATGGAAAAGCGCGCACCGCGCTTCTCGGGCCGGTGAGCGCGCCCGCCCTGCCGTCGGGTGCCACGGTGGCCGTGATTGGCGCCGGCACCATGGGTGCGGGCATCGCCCACGTGGCGGCGCGCGCCGGTCATCCGGTGTTGCTGCTCGATTCGCAGCCGGGCGCCACCGCGCGCGGCCTGGCCGCCATCCGCAAGGACCTGGACGCGCTGGTGTCCCGCGGCCGGCTCGAGGCGGCCGAGGCCGACGCCATTCACGCCCGCGTCCAGCCGGTAGAGGCGGTGGCGGCGCTGGCGCCGGCGGCGCTGGTGGTCGAGGCAGTGGTGGAAGATCTCGCCGTGAAGACCGCGCTGCTGCAATCGGTGGAAGCGGTTGTTGGCGAGGACGCCCTCATCGCCACGAACACATCCTCGCTGTCGGTCACCGCCATTGCCCGCGCCCTGCGCAGGCCGGGGCGCTGCCTGGGGTTGCACTTCTTCAACCCCGCCCCGCGCATGGCGCTGGTGGAGGTGGTCACGGGGTTGGTTACCGACGCGGCAGTTGCCGCCGCGGGTGAGGCCACCATGCGGGCTTGGGGCAAGACGCCCGTGCAGGCGCGCTCCACCCCGGGCTTCATCGTCAACCGGGTGGCGCGGCCCTACTACGGCGAGGCGCTGCGCCTGCTGCTGGAGCGCGCCGCCGGGCCCGCCGCCATCGACGCGCTGCTGCGCGACTGCGGCGGCTTTCCCATGGGGCCCTTCGAGCTGATGGACCTCATCGGCATAGACGTGAACCTCATGGTTTCGCGCTCGGTGTTCGAGCAGATGGGCCACGACCGGCGCTACGCCCCGTCGGTGATCCAGCAGGAACTGGTGGACGCCGGGCGTCTGGGCCGCAAAAGCGGCCGCGGTTTCCACGACTACGCCCCCGGCGCGGCTCGCCAGGGCGTGGACCTGCCCCCCGCCGGCGAGGCCGCCGCGCGGGTCAAGGCGGTGGGCGGGCTGCGCACGGCCGAGCCGCTGGTGGCGCGGCTTCAGGCGGCCGGCATTGCCGTGATGCGCGCCCCGGCGGACATCTCGCGGCACCTGGAGATTGGCACCGCGCGCCTCTCCAAGACCGACGGCCGCACCGCCACCCGGCGCGCGGCCGAGGATCGCCACGCCGACACGGTGTTGTTCGACCTGGCGCTGGACTACGCCGCCGCCCCGCGGCTGGGGCTGGCGCGGGCCGATTCCTGCAGCCAGGCCGCCTGGGACGGCGTGGTGGCCACGCTTCAAAAGGCGGGCTTTCGCATCACCGCCCTTGACGACGTGGCGGGCATGGCGGTGATGCGCGCGGTGGTCACGCTCGCCAACGAAGCCTCCGACGCGCTGGTGCAGGGCGTGGCCAGCGCCGCCGACATCGAAACCGCCATGAAGCTCGGCACCGGCTATCCGCTGGGCCCGCTGGGGTGGGCCGACCGCCTCGGCGCGGAGCACGTGGCGGGCGTGCTGGACAACCTGCGCACCCACTACGGCGAAGAACGCTATCGCCTCTCGCCCGGCCTGGCGCGCCGCCGCATCAACGGAGAACGCTTCCTTGACTGAACTCGACCCCCAGGCCCTGGCCGAGGCCGTGGGCGAGCGCATGCTGGCCCACGATCCCGCCTCCCGCGAACTGGGCATGCGCATCGTGAGCATCGGCCCGGGCCGGTGCACCATGACCATGGTGGTGGAGCCGCGCATGCTCAACGGGTTCTCCATCTGCCATGGCGGCTACCTCACGTTGCTGGCCGACTCGGCCTTCGCCTTCGCCTGCAACAGCTACAACGAGCTCACCGTGGCCGCCGGGGTGACGGTGGACTTCCTCGCGCCCGCCCACCTGGCCGAGGAGCTCACCGCCGCGGCCGTGGAGGTGTCGCGTTCGGGCCGCACCGGCCTGTACGACGTGACCGTGACCAACCCGCGCGGGGAAACCGTGGCCGTGCTGCGCGGCCGCTCCCACGCGCTCAAGGGCAGGCAGACCGTGCCCCTGTGAGGGCGCGGCGCCACCAGGAGAACCCGCCATGCCGGTGAAGCGGCCAGCCCCGGGCGAGCTCGAATCCATCGAAACCGCCAGCACCGACCAACTGCGCGCCCTGCAGCTACAGCGGCTGCGGTGGAGCGTGCGTCACGCCTACGACAACGTGGCCCACTACCGCGACAAGTGCCGCGCGGCGGGTGTGCATCCCGACGACCTGAAGCGCCTCGAGGACCTGGCGAAGTTCCCCTTCACCGCCAAGCAGGATTTGCGCGAGACCTATCCCTTCGGCATGTTCGCCGTGCCCCGCGAGCAGGTGGTGCGCATCCACGCCTCCAGCGGCACCACGGGCAAGCCCACGGTGGTGGGCTACACGCGCCGCGACATCGACGCCTGGGCCGGCCTTGTGGCGCGCTCCATCCGCGCCGCCGGCGGGCGCGCCGGCGACGTGGTGCACGTGGCCTACGGCTATGGCCTGTTCACCGGCGGCCTGGGTGCCCACTACGGCGCCGAGCGACTCGGATGCACCGTGGTGCCCATGTCCGGCGGCCAGACCGAAAAGCAGGTGCAGCTCATCGCCGATTTCCAGCCCCACATCATCATGGTCACGCCCTCGTACATGCTGGCGCTGATCGACGAAATGGAGCGGCAGGGCATGGACCCGCGCCAGTCGTCGCTGCGCGTGGGCATCTTCGGCGCCGAGCCCTGGACCGAGGGCATGCGCGCGCAGATCGAGCAGCGCGGCGGGCTCGACGCGGTGGACATCTACGGGCTCTCCGAGGTGATGGGCCCGGGCGTGGCCAACGAGTGCATCGAGACCAAGGACGGCCCGGTGATCTGGGAAGACCACTTCTACCCCGAGATCATCGATCCGGTGACTGGAGCGGTGCTGCTCGACGGCGAGAAGGGCGAACTGGTGTTCACCACGCTCACCAAGGAGGCGCTGCCGGTCATCCGCTACCGCACCCGCGATCTCACCGCGCTGCTGCCGCCCACGGCGCGCAGCATGCGGCGCATGGGCAAGATCACCGGCCGCTCCGACGACATGCTCATCATCCGCGGCGTGAACGTGTTCCCCTCCCAGGTGGAGGAGCTCATCTGCCGCACCGCTGGCCTGGCGCCCCACTACCTGCTGGTGCTTGACAAGGACGGTCACCTGGACACTCTCACCGTCCGGGTGGAGCTGGAGGCCGGCGCCGATGGCTCCGCGGACACCCGCGCGCGGCTCGGGCGGGAACTCTCGCACCACATCAAGAGCCTCATCGGCGTCTCCGCGAACGTGGAGGTGACCGACCCCTTCGCCATCGAGCGGGTGGTGGTGGGCAAGGCGAAGCGGGTGCTCGACCGGCGCGCGCAAGCCTGACCGGGCCCGCATCCACGCGCATCAACAGGAGAACATTCATGTACACCCAGGCCATGGACATCGCGGCGGCGAAGGGCGAGAAGCCCGGCAAGCCCACGCGGCTGGAAAACCCCGAGTACCAGGCGCAGTTCGACGATAAAGTGGATCGCGGCGATTTCATCGAGGCCAAGGACTGGATGCCCGAGGCCTACCGCCGCACGCTGGTGCGCCAGATCTCCCAGCACGCCCACTCCGAGATCGTGGGCATGCTGCCCGAGGGCAACTGGATCACCCGCGCGCCCTCGCTCAAGCGCAAGTCCATCCTACTGGCCAAGGTGCAGGACGAAGGCGGCCACGGCCTGTACCTGTACGCCGCCGCCGAGACACTGGGGGTATCGCGCGATGAACTGGTGGAGGCGCTGCACTCGGGCAAGGCCAAGTACTCGTCCATCTTCAACTATCCCACCCTCACCTGGGCGGACATCGGCGTGATCGGGTGGCTGGTGGACGGCGCGGCCATCATGAACCAGATTCCCCTGTGCCGCTGCTCCTACGGGCCCTACGCCCGCGCCATGCTGCGCATCTGCAAGGAAGAATCCTTCCACCAGCGTCAGGGCTACGACCTGCTGCTCACCATGATGCAGGGCACCCCCGCCCAGCGCGACATGGTGCAGGACGCGGTGAATCGCTGGTGGTGGCCCTCGCTCATGATGTTCGGGCCCCACGATGCCCAGTCGCAGAACTCCGCCGACAGCATGCGCTGGGGCATCAAGCGCATCTCCAACGACGAACTGCGCCAGAAGTTCGTGGACGCCACCGTCCCCCAGGCGCAGGTGCTGGGGGTCGGCCTGCCCGACCCCCACCTCAAGTGGAACGAGCAGCGCGGCCACTGGGACTTCGGCGCTATCGACTGGGATGAATTCTGGAACGTGGTGGCCGGCCACGGCCCCTGCAACCGCGAGCGCCTGCAAGCGCGCGTGAGCGCCTGGGAAGAGGGCGCCTGGGTGCGCGAGGCCGCGCTCGCCCACGCCGACAAGCGCGCGGCCCGAGCGCGCGCCGCCTGAGCACGGGAGAAGACCATGGAACGCAGGCAATGGCCCCTCTGGGAAGTCTTCATCCGCAGCCGCAACGGGCTGGACCACAAGCACTGCGGCAGCGTGCATGCGCCCGATGCGAAGCTCGCGCTGCAGATGGCGCGCGACGTGTATACCCGCCGCCAGGAGGGCGTCAGCCTGTGGGTGGTGCGCTCCGACCAGATCGTGGCCTCCGATCCGCAGGCCAAGCCCGAACTGTTCGACCCGGCCGCCGACAAGATCTACCGCCACCCCACCTTCTACCAGTTGCCCGACGCCGTGGACCACATGTAGGGCAGCCATGGCCGAGACCCGCGAACCCCGCCTGGAATACGTGCTGCGCTTGGGCGACAGCGCGCTGGTGCTCGGCCAGCGCCTGTCGGAGTGGTGCGGCCACGCGCCGGTGCTCGAAGAAGAATTGGCGCTGGCCAACACCGCGCTCGACCTGCTCGGCCAGGCGCGGCTGCTGCTCACCCGCGCCGGGCAGATGGAGGGCGCCGGCCGCGACGAAGACGCGCTCGCCTTCCTGCGCGACCCGCAGGCCTTCCGCAACGTGACGCTGGTGGAGCTGCCCAACGGCGACTTCGCCCGCACGGTGCTGCGCAACCTGCTGTTCTGCGCTTTCCAGGAGCAGCTCTGGGCGGGGTTGCGGGCGTCCTCCGATGCCGAGCTCGCCGCCATCGCCGCCAAGAGCGCCAAGGAAACGCGCTACCACGTGGAGCATGCCGCCGACTGGTGCGTGCGGCTGGGCGATGGCACCGACGAATCGCACCAGCGCATGCAGGAAGCGCTGGACACGCTGTGGCCCTACACCGCCGAGCTGTTCACCGCCGACGCGGTGGACGAGGCGGCGGCCGCGACGGGCTTCGGGCCCGCCTGGGCTTCGCTCGAAGCGGGCTGGCAGAAGTTGGTGCGGCCGGTGCTGGAAGAGGCCACCCTGGCGGTGCCCGCGCCCACGGCCTTCCGCTCCACCGGCAAGGGCGGGGTACACAGCGAACACCTGGGGCACCTTCTGGCGCTGATGCAAACGCTGCCGCGCAGCCATCCGGGCGCGCGGTGGTGAGCTCCCCGTGCTGAGCAGCGCGCGCGCCTGGGAGGTGCTGGCCACGGTGCCAGACCCCGAGATACCCGTGCTGTCAGTGTGCGACCTGGGCATCGTGCGCCACGTGCAGGCCGACGACGAGGGCGTGGCGGTGACGCTCACGCCCACCTACTCGGGATGCCCGGCCACCGAGGCCATCGCCGCCGACGTGCGCGCTGCGCTGGTCGAGGCTGGCGCAGGCAGTGTGGAGGTGCAGACGCGGCTGGATCCGCCCTGGACCACCGACTGGATCAGCGAGGCGGGGCAAGAGAAGTTGCGCCGCTACGGCATCGCGCCGCCCCACACCCTGCAGCCCGCCGCACCGCGCCCGGTGCGCCTGGTGCCCCGGGCCGTGGCCTGCCCGCGCTGCGCCTCGAAGCGCACCACGCGCCTGTCCGCCTTCGGCTCCACCGCCTGCAAGGCCCTGTACCGCTGCGAAGACTGCCGCGAACCCTTCGACTACTTCAAGCCCCTCTGAGCTGAGCCCATGACCCCGCAATTCCACCGCCTGGCCATCGCCGAGGTGCGCCGCGAGACCGCCGATGCGGTGAGCCTGCGCTTCGAGGTGCCCGGCGAGCTGCGCGAGGCTTTCCGCTTCGTGCAGGGCCAGCACGTGGCGCTGCGCACCGTGCTCGACGGCGTGGAGGTGCGGCGCAACTACTCCATCTGCGCCGGCGTGGACGACGGCGAGCTGCGCGTGGCGGTGAAGGCCGTGCCCGGCGGCCTTTTCTCCACCTGGGCCAACCGCCACCTGGCCGCCGGCGACCGCATGGACGTGATGACGCCCGAGGGCCGCTTCCACGCGCCCCTCGAGCCCGAGCGGGCCCGGCACCACGCGGCCTTCGCCGCGGGCAGCGGCATCACGCCCATCCTGTCCCTGGCGCGTACCACGCTCGCACGGGAGCCACTCAGCCGCTTCACGCTGGTGTACGGCAACCGGTCCCTGGCGGACACCCTGTTCCAGGAGGCGCTGGAAGACCTCAAGGACCGCCATCTGGGCCGCTTCATGCTGATCAACGTGTTCAGCCGCGAAGTGCAGGACGTGGAGCTGTTCAACGGCCGCCTGGACGCCGCGAAGGTGGCTGCGCTTGCCGGGTCGCTGCTGCCGCTGGACACCGTGGACGAGGCCTACGTGTGCGGGCCGGGCGCCATGATCGACGAGGTGGAGGCGGCCCTGCTCGCGGGTGGCGTACCCGTCGGCCACGTGCACGTGGAGCGCTTCGGCGTACCCGCCGCGGCGCCCGCGCACCGCACGGAGCCCGGCGATGCCGCCCAGGCGCGCATCACCGTCATCGCCGACGGCGCCCGCCGCGACCTGCCCTTCCGCGAGGGCGACCCCTCCATCCTCGATGCCGCGCTGCGCGCCGGGGTCAACCTGCCCTACTCCTGCAAGGGCGGCATGTGCTGCACCTGCCGGGCGCGCGTGCTGGAGGGCCGGGTGCGCATGGACCGCAACTACAGCCTGGAGCCGGAGGACGTGGCCAGGGGGTTCGTGCTTACCTGCCAGTCGCACCCGCTCACCGAGGCCGTGGTGCTGAGCTTCGACGAGCGCTGAGCTGCCCATGGCGCGCACCCGCGGGGCCTCCTTCGACCAGCAGCGCGCGGCCATCATCGAGGCGGCGGCCCGGCTGTTTGCCGCGCGCAGCTTCGCGGGCACGTCCACCGCGCAGATCGCGGCCGCGGCGGGAGTCTCCAAGCCGCTGCTCTATCACTACTACCGCGACAAGGAAGCGCTGCTGTTCGACATCGCTGACGGCTACATGGACCGGCTGCTCGCGCTAGTGGCCGCCGCCAGCAGCCAGGGGCTTGCCCCCGAGGCGCACTTCCGCGCGCTGCTGCGGGCGTTCATGGCAGAGTACCGCACGTCCCAGGACAAGCACATGGTGCTGGTGCAGGACGTGAAATTCCTCTCCAGCGAGCGCCATGCAGCCGTGGTGGCCAAGCAGCGCGCCGTGGTGGATGCCGTTGCCGCGGCCATCGGGCGGCTCAAGCCGCGCTTTACCCGCCGCGCCCTGCGCGTGCCGCTGGCCATGATCCTGTTCGGGATGATCAACTGGACCTTCACTTGGCTGCGCCCGGACGGGCCGCTGGCCTACGAGGACATGGCCGAGGTGGTGACCGAACTTTTCCTCAACGGCGTGCTGCCCGCGCCGCTCGTTCAGGCGGCGCCGCGGCCCCGCGCGAAGGCGGCCGCGCCCGCGCCCGCTGGCCGGAGCGCGGAGCGGCGGCTCGCGAAATGACCCATAGGAGGACGCATTGAAACTCGCAACCCTGAAACAAGGCGGGCGTGACGGCACGCTGGTGGTGGTGTCCCGGGACCTGTCACGCGCGGTGAAGGTGCACGCCTTCTCCCCGACGCTGCAGGCGGCGCTCGACGACTGGGCCGCGGCGGCGCCCATGCTGGAGGCCGTCTATGCGCGCCTGAACGACGGCGTGCTGGAAGAGGCCTTCGCCTTCGACCCGGCGGCCTGCGCCGCGCCGCTGCCACGCGCCTACCAGTGGGCCGACGGTTCGGCCTATGTGAACCACGTGGAACTGGTGCGCAAGGCGCGCGGCGCCGAGATGCCGACTTCGTTCTGGACCGATCCGCTCATGTACCAGGGCGGCTCGGACAGCCTGATCGGTGCGCGCGCCCCGGTGCTGGCCGCTTCGGAGGAGTGGGGCATCGACTTCGAGGGCGAGGTGGCGGTGATCACCGGCGACGTGCCCATGGGCGTGTCGCCGGTGCAGGCGGCCGGACACGTGGCGCTGCTGATGCTGGTGAACGACGTGAGCCTGCGCAACCTCATCCCCAACGAGCTGGCCAAGGGCTTCGGGTTTTTCCAGTCCAAGCCTGCCACGGCCTTCTCGCCCGTGGCGGTGACGCCCGATGAACTGGGCGACGCCTGGGACGGCCGCAAGGTAAGCCGGCCGCTCACCGTGCACCTGAACGGCGCGCTGTTCGGCGAGCCGGACGCGGGCACGGACATGACCTTCGACTTCCCGCAACTCATCGCCCACGCGGCCAGGACGCGCTTCCTGGCCGCGGGCAGCATCGTGGGTTCGGGCACGGTGTCCAATGTGGACCGATCCCGCGGCTCGGCCTGCATCGCGGAGCGGCGCATGCTGGAGCAGATCGCCGCCGGCAAGCCCGCCACGCCCTTCCTGCGCTTTGGTGACCGCGTGCGCATGGAGATGTTCGACGCCGCCGGCCGCAGCATCTTCGGCGCCATCGACCAGGTGGTGCAGCAGTACCATCCGCCGCGCTGACGCCGCGGTCATCCCCCTCACAGGAGAGTTACCCCATGATCCGACACCTGTTCCGCGCGGCGCTCGCCGCGGTGCTGCTGGCCGCGGGCGCGGCCGGTGCCCAGGAGCCCATCCGCATCGGCTCGGTGCTGTCGCTCACCGGCCCGGCCGCCTTCCTGGGAGACCCCGAGCTCAAGACCCTGCAGATGCTGGTAGAGAAGCTCAACGCCGAGGGCGGGGTTCTGGGGCGCAAGTACCAGCTGGTGCACTACGACGATGGCAGCGACGCCTCCAAGGCCAATGCCTTCGCCAAGCGCCTCATCGAGCAGGACCGCGTGGACTTCATGGTGGGGGGCACCACCACCGGCGCCACCATGGCCATGGTGCCGCTGGTGGAGAAGGCCGGCGTACCGTTCATCTCCATGGCGGGCGGCGTGGCCATCGTGGAGCCGGTGAAGAAGTGGGTGTTCAAGACGCCCCACACCGACCGCATGGCCGCCGAGAAGGTGTTCGAGGACATGAAGAAGCGCGGCATCACCCGCGTGGGGCTGCTCTCCGAGACCAGCGGTTTCGGCCAGTCGGGCCGCAAGGAAACCCAGGCCGCCGCCCAGCGCCTGGGCATCACCCTGGCGGGCGACGAAACCTACGGCCCCAAGGACACCGACATGACCGCCCAGCTCACCAAGCTGCGCGCCGCACCGGGCATTCAGGCGCTGTTCGTGTTCGGCCTGGGGCAGGGGCCGGCCATCGTCACCAAGAACGTGCAGCAACTGGCCATCAAGCTGCCGCTCTACCACGCCCACGGCGTGGCCTCGGACGAATTCATCCGCCTGGCCGGCGCCGCCGCCGAGGGCGTGCGCCTGCCCGCCGCGGCGCTGATCGTGGCCAAGCAACTGCCCGCCGCCGACCCGCAGAAACCGGTAGTGATGGCCTACGACAAGGCCTACCGCGAGCGCTTCAAGGAGGACGTGTCCACCTTTGGCGGCCACGCCTGGGACGGCCTCATGATCCTGCACGAGGCCATCCGCCGCGCCGGCAGCGCCGATCGCGAGAAAGTGCGCGACGCCATCGAGGCCACCCGCAACCACATGGGCACGGGCGGGTTGGTGAACTTCTCCGCCACCGACCACCTGGGACTGGACCTGTCGGCCTTCCGCATGGTGGAGATCCGCAACGGAGATTGGGTGCTGGCGAACTGAGTGAGGCGGCGGGGCAGGGCGGGGAGCCCCGTGGCCTCGCGGTAGCGCGTCGCGCCTGCCGCTAAGGGCCGGTCAATCCCAGCGCTCGCCGGTAGAACGCGCCGCTCGCATCGCCCAGTGCTTCCAGCAGGGCGCGGGTGTCGTGCCCGACGCCGGGCACCTCCACGTAGTCGTGCGGGATGTTCAGGGCCGTCATCCGCTCGTGAAACTCGCGGTTGAGATCACGCGTGCTGTCCGCGGTGCCCACTGCCTGCCGGACCACCGTGCGCCTTGCCCGCAGAACTGTCGCTGCCGTCTGCACGATGGTGAGCGGGCTGATGGCCTTGAAGTAATCCCAGTCGTCGCCGCACACCTCGCGCAGCAGTTGGGCACGCAGTTGAGGATTGTGCAGTGCCCGCGGTCCGCGCAGTTCCAGGTCGAAGGGGCCGCCTGCCAGGATCGAGACGCCAGCGAACAGGTCGGGGTGCCTGAAGCCAAGGCGGGCCGCGCCGTAGCCGCCCATGCTGAAGCCTTCCAGAACGCGTCCCTCCCGCGAGGCGATGGTGGGAAACGACCGGTCCACATCAGGGATGACTTCCGTGATGAAGACCGTCTCCACCGGAGATGCGCCATCGCTCGAATCAGCCCACAGGCGCCGGGGCAGGCCATTGACGAACACCACGATCATGGGCGGGATCTTCCCCGACCCCACTGCATCCCCGAAGAACCGGGCCAGCGGACGAACGCCGGAAATGCCGCCCTGCGTGCCGTGCAGCCAATAGAGCACCGGCAGGCGGCTTGCTGCCTGGCCGGGCAACTGTGGGACATAGGCGTGGTAGCTCACCTTGGCACCCACCACCTTGCTGTTGAAGGTCTGGAACACCACGCCCGGTGCGGTCACCTCGGCCGTCACCCACGGCAACGTCGGGTCGGGCGCGCCTGCTGGCGGCTGCGCCGCAAGGGCGGCCGGAAGACAAAGCGCCGCCAAGCAGAAGAGCGAAAGGGCGTGCATCACAAACGTCCGAAAGCGCAACCACAGCGCGGGGTCGCGAGGATACGCCAGGGCGCTGGCACCGCCTGCCCGCCAGGCCGTGCTTGCAGTGCTATTCCAGCTTCCCATGGTGCAAACGCACAGGCGGTGGGGCCGGGCCCGCGGATGCCATCACCGCCGCTCCTCGAACCACCGGTACAGCGCCGGCACCACCACCAGCGTGAGCAGGGTGGAGGAGATCAGCCCGCCGATCACCACCACGGCCAGGGGCCGCTGCACTTCGCTGCCAGGCCCGGTGGCAAACAGGAAGGGAATCAGCCCCAGCATGGCCACCGTGGCGGTCATGAGCACGGGGCGGAAGCGCTGGGCGCAGCCCTGGGCGATGGCCTCCGCCTGGGGCAGGCCCTCCTCGCGCAGGCCGCGGATGTACGAAACCAGCACCACGCCGTTGAGCACGGCGATGCCCCACAGGGTGATGAAGCCCACCGAGGCGGGCACCGAGAGGTACTCGCCCGTGACAAACAGCGAGAACACCCCGCCGATGGAGGCAAAGGGCAGCACGGTGATGATGAGCGAGGCGAAGCGCAGCGAGTTGAACATCACGAACAGCAGGAAAAAGATGGCTGCCACGGTGACCGGCACGATCACCATGAGCCGCGCCATGGCGCGCTCCATGTTCTCGAACTGGCCGCCCCACACCAGGTAGTAGCCCTCGGGCAGCTTCACCTCCCGGGCGATGGCTGCCTGGGCCTCGGCCACGTAGCCGCCGATGTCGCGCCCGGCCACGTTCGAGCCCACCACGATGCGCCGCCGGCCCGATTCGCGGTTGATCTGCGCGGGACCGTCGAGGATCTCTACGGTGGCCACGTCGCGCATGGGCACCAGGGCGCCCGCCGGGCCGGTGAGCAGCGCGTCGGCGATCACGTCGGGCCGCTCGCGGAACTCCGCCGGGTAGCGCACCACCGCGGGGAAGCGCCGCTCGCCTTCGTAGATTTCGGTGGCGGCGCGCCCGCCCACGGCGGTTTCGATGAGGTCGTGCACGTCGGCGGCGTTCAGGCCGTAGCGCGCCATGGTGCGGCGGCGGATGTCCACGGTGAGGTACTGCTGCCCGGTGAGGCGCTCAACTCGCAGGTCCTGGGTGCCGCGCACCTTGGTGAGCACGCGGGCGATGTCGTCGCCCAGGCCCTTCAGGGTCTGGAGGTCGTCGCCGAAGATCTTGATGGCCACCTGGGAGCGCACGCCCGTCACCATCTCATCCACGCGCTGGGCGATGGGCTGGTGCATGATCAGGCTGATGCCCGGCAGGTCCTTGAGCTTTTCGCGGATCACGTTTTCGAAGTCTTCCTGGCTGCGGAATCCCTCGGGCCACTGGTCGCGGGGCAGCAGCGACACCACCGGATCCGAGTCGGTGTGGGGCTGGGGGTCGGCGGGGCTCTCGCCGCGGCCCACCTTGTTCACGGTCATGCGGATGCCCGGAATCTGCGCGATGCGCCGCGAGGCCTCCATCTCGATCTTCATTACCTCGTCGAAGGCCATGTTGGGCATGCGCGAGATGGCCGGGGTGATGGTGTTTTCCTTCAGCGTGGGGATGAACGATTTGCCCAGGAAGGGGAACAGCGCCACGCTCGCCAGCAGCAGCCCCAGGGCGCAGCCCACGGTGGTGCGCGGGTGGGCCAGGGCGCGCTGCAGCAGCGCAAGGTAGTGGCGCTTCAGGAAGCGGATGGGACGTGTGTCTTCCTCGTTGCCGGGGCGCAGGAAGTAGGAGCACAGCGCTGGCGTCAGGGTCAGGGCAAGCACCAGCGACACGGTCAGCGCGATGGCGATGGTGTAGGCCAGGGGCGCGAACATCTTGCCCTCCATGCCCTCCAGGGTCATTAGGGGCAGGAACACCAGGATGATGATGCCCACCCCGAAGATCACCGGCTTGGACACCTGCGACACCGCTTCGAGCACGATGCGGGTGCGCGGCTCGCCGCGGCGGTGCGAGAGCTGCGCGAAGGTGTTCTCCACCACCACCACCGCGCCGTCCACGATCAGGCCGATGGCGATGGCCAGGCCGCCCAGGGACATGAGGTTGGCCGAGATGCCGTAGCGGTTCATCACCATGAAGGTGATGAGCGGCGCCAGGCACAGCGAGGCCACCACGATCAGGCTGGAGCGGATGTCGCCCAGGAACACGAACAGCACCACGATCACCAGCGCGATGCCCTCCATGAGTACCTTGGTGACGGTCCACAGGGCGGAGTCCACCAGCTCGGTGCGGTCGTAGAAGGGGACGATCCTCAGCCCGCCGGGCAGCATGCCCTTGGCGTTGATCTCCGCCACGCGCTTCTGCACCCGGCCCACCACCTCCTTGGCGTTGCCGCCGCGCAGCATCATTACGATGCCGCCTACCGACTCGGTGTGGCCGTTCTTCACCAGCGCGCCCACGCGCACCGCGGGCCCGATGCGCACCTCGGCCACGTCGCGGATGAACACCGGCGTCCCGCCTTCTTCCTTGAGCACGATGTTGCCGATGTCCTCGACGCCGCGGATCAGGCCCAGGCCGCGCACGAGCAACTGCTCGTCGCCGGTGGCCACCACGCCGCCGCCGGAGTTGGCGTTGTTGCGCTCCAGGGCCTCCACCACTTGCTGCAGGCCGATGCGGTAGTGGCGCATGCGCTCGGGGTTCACCAGCACCTGGTACTGGCGCTCGAAGCCGCCCTGGGAGTTGATCTCGGCCACGCCGGGAATGGAGCGCAGCAGCGGCCGTACCACCCAGTCCTGGGCCACCCGCCGCTCCATGAGCTCGGCCTCGGTGAGGGCGCGGTTGCCGTCGTCCTCGCGCTCCAGGGTGTACTGGTAGACCTCTCCCAGGCCGGTGCTCACGGGGCCCAGGATGGGGGTCACGTCCTGCGGCAGGCGGCTGCGCACCTCGAAGATGCGCTCCATCACGAGCTGGCGGGCGAAGAACACGTTCACGTCGTCGCGGAACACCAGCGTCACCAGCGACAGGCCGTTGCGGTTGATGGAGCGCATCTCCGTGAGCCCCGGCAGGCCGGTCATGCCGATCTCGATGGGCACGGTGATGAAGCGCTCCACCTCCTCGGGCGAGCGGCCCGGCGCCTCGGTGGCCACCTGCACCTGCACGTTGGTGACGTCGGGGAAGGCATCCACCGACAGGCTCTGCACGGCGCGCAGGCCGAAGGCGGCCAGGGCGAGCGCCACCACCACGAGGATGACGCGCTGGTGCAGGCAGAAGCGGACTAGGCGGTCCATGGGGTGGTGAGAAAGGAGGGGCTTGAACGAACGAAAGGCACTCCGATTGTAGGGGCCCCGCGCCGTGTTCCCTAGCGTAATCGGCGCGGGCGGGTCAGCCCGCGGGCGTGGCCGCGTCCGGCAGCGGCGCCACCTCCGGTGCGGCCTCGCGGCGGGCGCCCGTGCCGGCCTCGAACAGTTTGTAGAGGGCCGGCACGAACAGCATGGTGAGGAAGGTGGCGGTGATCACCCCGAACACCACCACCGTGGCCAGGGGGCGCTGCACCTCGGAGCCCAGCCCGGTGGTCAGCAGCATGGGCACCAGGCCGATGTTGGTGAGCGCCGCGGTCATGAGCACCGGGCGCAGGCGGTGCTGGGAGCCCTCGTAGATGGCCCGGTCCAGCGGGAAGCCCTCTTCCTTGAGGTGCAGGAAGTGGGCCACCAGCACCACGCCGTTGATCACCGAGATGCCCCACAGCACGATGAAGCCTATGGAGGCGGGCACGGAGAGATACTCGCCGGTCAAGAACAGCCCGAGAATCCCGCCGATGGAGGCCTGGGGCAGCACGCTGATCACGAGAATGGCGTACTTGAGCGAGCCGTAGAGCATGAACAGCAGGAACAGGATGGCCACGATCACGATGGGGATGATCACCGCCAGGGTGCCCATGGCGCGCTGCATGTTCTCGTACTGCCCGCCCCAAACGATGCTGTAGCCCTCGGGCAGGTCCACCTTGGAGGCGATCTTGTCCTGGGCCTCCTTCACGAAGCTGCCCAGGTCGCGGTTGGCGATGTTCACGCCGATGAACATGCGCCGCTGGCGGTTCTCGCGCGAGATCTGCGTGGGCCCGTCGATTACGCGGATGTCGGCGATGCTCTTCAGCGGCACCGTGGCGCCGTTCAGGGTGGGCACCAGGATGCTGCCGATGGCGTCTTCCGACTCGCGGAACTCCGCCGGGAAGCGCACCACGGCGGCGAAGCGGCGCTGGCCCTCGAACACGAAGGTGGCCACCTTGCCGGCCAGGGCGGTCTCGATGATGGTGTTCACGTCCGAGACGTTGATGCCCTGGCGGGCGATGGCCTGGCGGTCGATGGTGATGGTGTAGTACTGCTGGCCGCCCACCAGTTCCACGCGCAGGTCCTTGATGCCCTGCACGGTGCGCAGCACCGCGGCGATGCGGTCGGCCTTGTCGCGCAGCACGTCCATGTCCTCGCCGAAGATCTTCACCACGATCTGGGCGCGCACCCCCGAGAGCAACTCGTCCACGCGCTGCTGCACGGGCTGGGAGATCATCAGGTCCACGCCGGGCAGGTCCTTGAGCTTTTCGCGGATGGCGTTCTCGAAATCCGCCTGCTTCCAGCCCTTGGGCCACTGGTCGCGGTCCACCATGTTGACAATGGGGTCGGACTCGTTGGGCATCTGCGGGTCGGCGGGGGAGTCGCCGCGGCCCACGCGGCCCATGGCGCCAGAAATGCCGGGCACGCTCATGATGCGCTGCATGGCCTCGCGCTCCACCTTCACCGTCTCGTCGAAGGAGATGTTGGCGAAGCGGATAAGGCCGGGCACGATGGCCCCCTCCTGCATGATGGGGATGAAGGCCTTGCCCAGGAAAGGGATGAGCAGCAGCGAGCCGAAGAACGAGGCCACGGTGATGCCCACCACCTTCTTCGGGTGGGCGATGGCCCACCTGAGCATGGGCGTGTAGGGCCGGCGGATCCAGCGCATCAGGCGCGTGTCCTCCTCGGCGCCGCCCTTCAGGAAATAGGCGCACAGGGCGGGCGTGATGGTAAGGGCCAGGAACAGCGAGGCCACCAGGCCCAGCGCCAGGGTGACGGCCAGCGGCTTGAACAGCTTGCCCTCCATGCCCTCCAGGGCCAACAGCGGAACGAGCACCAGGATCATCACCGCGATGCCGAACATCACCGGCACGCCCACCTCGCCCGAGGCCGCCACCACCATGCGCAGCCGGTCCTGGATGGTCTGGGGGCGTTCGTGGCCCAGCCGGGAGTAGACGTTTTCCACCACGCAGATGGCCCCGTCGGTGATCAGGCCGATGGCGATGGTGAGCCCGGTGAGCGACATGAGGTTGGCCGACATGCCCATGTACTTCATGGCGATGAAGGTCATGAGCGGCGCCACGATGAGCGTGTTGCTGATGATCAGGCAGGAGCGGATCTCGCCCATCAGCAGGAACAGAACCAGCGTCTTGAGGATGAGCGCCTTGGTGATGACGCCCACCATGGTGGCGATGGAGCCGTCGACGATGAAGGAGCGGTCGTAGAAGGGCTTGATCCGCAGCCCGCCCGGCAGCAGGTTCTGGGCGTTGATCTGCTCCACCTTCTTCTTGATCTCGCTGGTGATCCGCTTGGCGTTGCCGCCCTTGAGCATCATCACGATGCCCCCTACGGCCTCGGTCTTGCCGTCCTTAATGAGTGCCCCGTAACGGACCTCGTTGCCGATGCGCACCTCGGCCACGTCGCGCATGTAGATGGGCGTGCCCGAGATCTCCTTGACGATAATGCTGGAGATGTCGGAGATGTCGTCGATCAGGCCCACGCCGCGGATCAGGTACTGGTCGCTGCCGTGGGGCAGGATGCCGCCGCCGGTGTTGCCGTTGTTCTGCTCGAGGCGCTGGACCAGATCGTTGACGCTGATGCGGTAGTGGCGCAAGCGGTCGGGGTTTGGCACCACCTGGTACTGGCGCACCAGCCCACCCAGCGAGTTCACGTCGGCGATGCCCGGGATGGAGCGCAGCAGGGGACGCACCACCCACTCCTGCACAGTACGCCGCTCCATGAGCTCGGCCTCGGTGAGTTCGCGGTCGCCGTCGTCGGGCTTCTCCAGCGTGTACTGATAGATTTCGCCCAGTCCCGTGGACACGGGGCCCAGCACTGGCACCACGCCAGCGGGCAGGTTGCCGCGCACCTCGATGATGCGCTCCAGCACCAGCTGGCGGGCGAAATAGGTGTCCACGTCGTCCCGGAACACCACGGTGATGAGCGACAGGCCGTTGCGGTTGAGCGAGCGCATCTCGGTCACGCCGGGAATCCCCGTGAGGCCCAGCTCCAGGGGCACGGTGACGAAGCGCTCCACTTCCTCGGGGGCCAGCCCCGGGGCTTCGGAGGCCACCTGCACCTGCACGTTGGTGACGTCGGGGAAGGCGTCCAGGGTGACCGTGGGCAGGGTCTTGATGCCGAAAGCGACGATGGCGAGGGTGATGACCACCATCACCAGCCGCTGGGCGGTGGAGGCGCGGATGACTGCGTTGATCATGGGTGCACCGTGGCGTTGTGGCGGGCTCGGGCGCGGGCGTGCGGACCGGCGGCCCGCCCCCGGCTCACTGCAGGTTCTGCTTGCGTTCGTTGTTGAGGTGGAAGGCGCCGTCGGTCACCACCACGTCGCCGGCCTTGACGCCGTCCACCACCGGGCGCAGGCCGCCCACGTCGGGGGCGAGGTTGACGGGCACGAGCTTGAAGCGCTCATCAGCCTGCTTCACGAACACGTGATCGCGGTTGTTCTCTCGCACCACCGCGTCGGCGGGCACCACCAGGCGCTTGACCGGCCTGTCCTCGATCAGCATCACCGAGAGCATGGCCGGGCGGATGTCGCGCTCGATGTTGGCCACCTCGGTGCGCGCGGTGACGGTGCGGGTCTCCACGTTCACTGTGTTGCTCACGTACACCAGCTTGCCGTCGATGGTGCGGTTGCTGAGGGCCGGGATCTGCACCTTCACCACGTCGCCCACCTTCACCAGCTCGGACTGCTTCTCGGGCACCTCCGCCTGCACCCAGACCCGCGACAGGTCTGCCACCGTGTACACCGCGTCGGCCGGCTGCACCACCTGGCCGGTGGTCACGCGCCGCTCGATCACCGTGCCGGAGAGCGATGCCACGATGTAGGAGATGGAGTTCACCTGGCGGTTCTGCTCGAGCCGGGCGATGTTGGGCTCCGACATGCCCAGAACCTTGAGCTGGTCGTGGGCAGCGGAGAGGTCGGCGTCGGCCTGCAGCAACTCGGTTTCGCGGCGCTGCAGTTCGGCAGCGCCGATGACGTCGGCCTCGAAGAGCTGCTTGGCGCGCTCCGCGGCACGCTCGGCCAGCATGCGCGAGGAGAGCGCCTTGAGGAACGTGGACTGGGCTGTGGACAGCTCTGTGGAGTTGAGGATACCAAGCACTTCGCCGCGCCTGACGTTTTGCCCGAGCACCGCGCGCAGGTCGGAGATGCGCCCGGTGACGCTGGAGCCGATGCGGGCCACGCGCGTTTCGTCGGCGAACACCTGGGCCGGCACGCGCAGGGTTTCGCGTACCTCGGTCTCGGCCACGGTCCCGGTCTTGAGCCACTTGGCGGTCTCGGCATCGGGCTTGACCACGAAGGGGTCGGCGGGCGCGGCGGCAGGCTTTGCGGTCGCGGCCTTCGAGTCGGCCTTGGGCGGTTCGGCCGTGTTCTTGTCGCCGCAGGCGCCCAGGGCGGCGGTGAGGGCGAGCAGGGCGAGCAGGGGGGGACGGTTCATCGCGAATCTCCGGGCAGGTCCTTGGCGGTGAGGCGGTCGATCTCGATCAGGGCGGATTGTTTTTCGAAGCGGGCGTTGAGGAAGTCGGCGCGCACCGAGCGCAGCACGCGCTGGGCGTCCAGCACTTCGATGAAGCCGCGCTCGCCGAAGCGGAAGGCGTTCTCCGCCACCTTGAGGGCGTTTTCCGCCTGCTTGAGCAGGCCGCCTTCGAAGGCCTGGATCTGCTGGCGCGCCACCAGCAGGCGGCTGTGGTTCACCTCCAGGTCGCCGTTCAGTTCCAGGCGGCGCAGCTCTGAGGCGGACACGGCCTGCTGGAACTGGGCGGCGGCCTCGCCGATAGGGCCCTGGCGCTGGTCCCACAGGGGGATGGGCACCGCAACGCCGAAGATGCTGCGGCGCTGCTCCGGATCCTGGTCGACCCCCGCGAACAGGGTGGGGCGCGGCACCCGCAAGGAGCGCTCGGCCTCCACCCGCGCCTGCAGGCGGCGCACGTCGGCCTGGGCCTGGCGCAGCGCCGGGTAGCGGTCGAGCATCTGCTGGCGCAGCTCTTCAAGGGAGGCCACCGGCACCACGCCGGGCAGGTCGCCCGCCACGTCGGTGTCCACGGGCAGGGGCGCGCCCACCAGTACCCGCAGGGTGGCCAGCGCCTGGGTGACCCGCAGCCGGGCGCTCTGCGTCTGGTTGGCGGCCACCTGCAGTTCCGCCTCGGAGCGGGTCAGTTCGAATTTGGGGCCTTCGCCCACTTTCACGCGCAACTCGATGCGGTTGCGGATCTGTTCGAGCAGGCGCTGGTTGTCCAACGCCAACTCGTATTCGGCCTTGCGGCGCAGGACGGTGGAAAAGGCCTGGCGCACATCGGCTCGCACCATAAGGCGCGCTTCGTCCAGAGCGAAACGACTGCCGGCCAAGCCTTCCTCGGCGGCGCGGATCCGGGGTGCGCGCTGGCTGGGCAGGTCGATGGGCTGGCCGATGCTGATGCTGGTCCCCTGACCGGAGGAGATTCCAGGCACGCGCGCCCGCACGCCGCCCGAAAGCACCTCCAGTTCCGGGTTGGGGAAGGCGCGCGCGGTGCGGATGCTGCTGTTGGCACGCTCCACCTCCGCCAGGGCGGTCTGCAGGCGAGGGCTGTAGCGCTCGGCCAGCTCGAGCGCCCGATCAAGGGTGAGGGTCTCGGCGGCCGGCGCCAAGGGGGCGCAGGCGACCAGCAGCAGCGCGGCGCCCATGCGGGCGCGAAGCATCATCGTTGAAGGCGGCATCAGGCTGGCTCGTCCATGAGTTACTGGGTTGGTGATCGACGTGCACGCGTGAACGCGCATCGCGAAATCTGCGTGCCCGGGGCCCACCCTACCGCGCTCGTGGACACCCCGGCGAACGATTGAACGCGCACACGGAGGGGGTGAAGCACCCCGTCAGGCGCGGGGTGGCCGAAACGGCGGTGCCGCGGCTGGCGACTCGCGCCCGTCCGGCAAGCCCTGCGCCCCGCCAACAGCACAATACAGCGGAAGAGCGCTGTTCCCTTGGCACACCGGGCCTGGTTGCGTCAGTTCGGGTTGCGCAGACTCCATCTCCGCGACGGCCATCACCGAACTGCGTTCGTGTGACGGAAAGTCTGTCTGGGCCGCGGGCGCTGCGGTGCACATGACCAGCAGCACCGCAACCAGTCCGGCGCGCAAGACGCGCAGTGTCCACGCCAATAGATGCGGCGGCGATGCCGGCGTCATGGGCGCCGGGCGTTGTGTTGTTTCCACGAACCTCATGACCGCACTTTGTCCCGATGGGCTGCGTTAAGTTCCGACCGGCCGGTGCGGCGGGCCATGGCGGCTGCCCGTGGCTTCCTCCGGGGCGGGCTTCCGGCCGCTTGCGTCGCCCGTTCGCGCCAGGTCGGAGCGCCGGATACGCCCCCGTCAGGCGGGGCTGTGCACAGGCACCACGTAGGGGCCCTCGGGGATGATGGCCACCGCCCGGTCGCCGCTTGCCGCCACAGCGCGCGACACGGCCTGTTCCACCGAATCGGCCAGGGCGACGCCGGTGAGGGCGCGGGCCTGGTCATTCAGGCCGGTGGTGTAGAGCTCCACCCGGCCGGCACGCAGCGGCTTGACCTGCATCTGGGTCTGCCATTCGTCCACGTCGGCGAAGCGCTTGGGCTCGAGGGAGCGGAGGAAGCCCTCCGGGCCCAGCTCCACCAGGCGGCGCTGGGCCTCCACGTATTCGGGCGAGCCCATGCCCTCGGAGCACTCCGAGGCGATGACGAGCGTGCCGCCCGGCGCCAGAATGGACAGGGGCGCCACCATGCCCTTCACCGTCTGGTAATAGGTCTTGTCCAGGGGATAGCCCGCGGCGCTGGTGACCACGGTGCCGAAGCGGCGCGCCACGGGCACCCGGGCGTGGCGCTGGGTGAAGTCCACCGCCTCCTGGTGGCTCGCCACCAGCTCGCCGGCATTCACGAAGGACAGGTTGCGGTGCTCGTCGAGCACGGTGTTGACGCAGAACACCGGCCCCAGCAGGGCGGCGATGGCCAGTTGCTCGCGGTGCAGCGGGTTGCCCTCCAGCACGCAGTTGTCCGCCAGCGGGTGGGCCATGAAGCGATGGGAGTGGAAGGTGGTGATGGTGTCGCGATGGGCAATGCCGGGGGCGATCACCTTGCGCCCGCCGGAGTAGCCTGCCATGAAGTGGGGCTCCACCAGGCCGGTGACGATCTTCACGCCCGCGCCGGTGAAACGCCGGTCGAGCTTCACGGGGGTGCCGTGGGGCGTAAGGCCCAGGTCCTCGTGCTGGGCGTCGTCCCGGGCGTCGTGGTTTTCCACGCGCACATGGCGCAGCACCCAGGGGTCGCCCACCAGTTCCGCCAGCTCGGCCCCCAGGTTGGGGCGGTGCAGGCCGGTGGCCACCAGCACCGTGATGGCGTCCAGGGGCAGCCCGGCAGCCGCGAGGGACTCCACCAGCGGGCGCAGCAGCAAACCGTTGGGCACTGGCCGGGTGATGTCGCAAATGAGGATGCAGGCGCTGCCGTGCTCCCGGGCGAAGTGCTGCAGGGGCGGCAGGTGGCGGGGTGCTGCCAGAGCTGCGCGCACCGCAGCGGCCGGATCGGGCAGCACCGGCATGGCCGGCTTGCGGATCACGGTAACCTCCACGTCATCGGGAAGGTCCACGGGAAGCGTGCCGCGGCCGAAACTCAACTCCACGCGCATGATGGGCAGGGCCAGTGACAAAGCGCGCGACTATAGCACCTGGGCAAGGGTAGGGAACGGGGCGACGCCCTGGGCAGCCAAACATGAGAAACCACTTTTAATAAAATATTTAAGTAATTGTTATTAGAATATATAATTGAGAAAATAAAAGGATAATTGCCATGGTTTCCGAGCTTTCTCCCGCAACGCAATCCGCCATTTTGCCCGGTGCGTCTGTCCGGCTTCTGGCTTTTTCCGGTAGCCTGCGCACCGGCTCGCTCAATGCCCAACTCGTCCACGTGGCAGCCGAGGGCGCTCGCGCCGCTGGTGCCCACGTCACCGTGGTCGCTCTGCGGGACTACGTCCTGCCTCTGTATGACGCCGACCTGGAAGCGCAACAGGGGTTGCCGGCCAACGTCCGTGCCCTGAAGGCGCTGTTCATCGGCCATGACGGGTTGCTGATCGCTTGCCCCGAGTACAACGGCTCGCTCACCGCAGTGCTCAAGAACGCGCTCGACTGGGTGTCGCGGCCCGACGGCGCCCAGTCCGGCTTGCTGCCCTACGAGGGCAAGGTGGCCGGGTTGCTGTCGGCCTCCCCGGGCAATCTGGGTGGGCTGCGAGCCCAGGACGCCGTGCGCCAGGTGCTGGTGCAAATGGGAACCCTGGTGGTGTCGCGGCGCCTGGCAGTTCCCCGGGCCCATGAGGCTTTCGAGGCGGACGGGCGCCTAAAAGACTTGCGCGTGGAGGCCGCCGTGCATGCGGTGGCGGCCGAGGTGGTGCGGGTGGTCCGCGGCCTCGGCGGCTCCGGCGCCGGCGACTGAAGAGCACCGGGGTGCCCGGGATGGGCGTCCCGGAGGGGGGGGGGCGTCCGCCACGGTGCGCCACCCGGGAAACGCGCACCGCCGTGGTGCGCCAAGCGGGTGCCTTGCGCGGTTCGTTGCTGCAAGTGCTTGAACCGTCGTGTCCCCGCGGGGGCGAGCCCTGTGGCACACGGGTTGCACTGCAAGGAGCAAGAAACACGTTCGATCTGCCCGAGCCCGGCGCCCATGCAGCCCCCCCTTGACGAAATGCACGCCGCCGATGGTGCGGTGCGAGACCATTACCGCTCCCTGGCGGACTGGATCGCTGCCGCGCCGCCGGAGCGCATCAAACAGATGCGCGAGGCGGCCAACATGCTGTTCCACCGCGTGGGCATCACCTTCGCGGTGTATGGCGAGGACGCCGGCGCGGAGCGCCTGATCCCCTTCGACATGCTGCCGCACATCATTCCGGCGGCGGAGTGGCGCCACCTGGAGGCAGGGCTGCGTCAGCGGGTACGGGCACTCAACCTGTTCCTCCACGACATCTATCACGGCCAGGAGATCCTCCGGGCCGGACGCATTCCCGCCCAGCGCATCACCGGCAACAAGCTTTTCAAGGCGGAGATGGTGGGCCTGGATGTGCCGGGCGGCATCTATGCGCATGTGGCGGGTGTGGACCTGGTGCGCGCCGGCGCCGGCGAGTACTACGTGCTCGAGGACAACCTGCGCACGCCCTCGGGCGTGTCCTACATGCTCGAGAACCGCAAGATGATGATGCGGCTGGTGCCCGAGCTGTTCGCCCGCCAGCCTGTGGCGCCCGTGGAGCACTACCCGGACCTGCTTCTGGACACCCTGCGCGCCGTGGCGCCCGGACAGGCGGAAAACCCTGTGGTGGTGCTGCTCACCCCCGGGCAGTTCAACAGCGCCTATTTCGAACACGCCTTTCTGGCCCAGCAGATGGGCATCGAGCTGGTGGAGGGTGCCGACCTGTTCGTGGAGGACGACACGGTCTACAAACGCACCACCGCCGGACCCAAGCGCGTGGACGTGATCTACCGGCGCATCGATGACGATTTTCTCGACCCGCTGGTCTTCCGGCCCGATTCCATTCTGGGCGTGCCCGGTCTCGTATCGGCCTACCGGCGGGCCCGCGTGACGCTCGCCAATGCCGTTGGCACCGGAGTGGCAGACGACAAGTCCGTATACCCCTTCGTGCCCGACATGATCCGCTTCTACCTGGGCGAGGAGCCGCTGATTGCCAATGTGCCCACCTACCAGCTGGGCCGGCGGGAGGACCTGGACTACACCCTCGCGCACCTGGACAAGTTGGTGGTGAAGGAGGTGCACGGCTCGGGCGGCTACGGCATGCTGATCGGCCCGGCGTCCAGCGAGCGCGAGCGCGACGCCTACCGGCTGCGCATCCTCGACGCGCCCGAAGGCTTCATCGCCCAGCCCACCCTGGCGCTGTCCACCTGCCCCATCTTCGTAGAGCAGGGCATCGCCCCGCGCCACATCGACCTGCGGCCCTTCGTGCTGTCGGGCAAGGAAGTGGTGATGTGTCCCGGCGGCCTCACGCGGGTAGCGCTGCGCGAGGGTTCGCTGGTGGTGAATTCCTCCCAGGGCGGCGGCACCAAGGACACCTGGGTGCTCAAGGCATGAGCGCACCCACGGGAGCATGGCCATGCTGAGCCGCACCGCGTCGGACCTGTACTGGATGGCGCGCTACGTGGAGCGGATGGAAAACGCTGCGCGCATCCTGGATGTGACCTACCGCATGTCGCTGGTGCCCAAGGATGCGCGGCTTGCCCACCAGGAGTGGTATGCCCCGCTCAACATCACCGGCACGCTGTACCCCTTCGGCGGCCGGTACAGCAAGGTGGACGCGGCGGGCGTGCTGCGCTTCATGGCGCTGGACCCCGACAACCCCTCCAGCATCGTCTCTTGCGCCCGCGCCGCGCGCGAGAACGCCCGGGCGGTGCGCGGCAGCATCACCTCCGAGATGTGGGAGGTGATCAACGCCACGTGGCTGGAGCTGCAGAAGCTGGCCGGTAGCGATCCGGGTTCCGACCGGTTGCTGGCGCTGTTCGACTGGGTGAAGGAGCGCTCTCACCTTTTCCGGGGCGTCACGGTGGGCACCGCGCTGCGCGACGAGGCCTTCCACTTCAACCGCCTGGGCACCTTCATCGAGCGCGCTGACAACACCGCGCGCATCCTCGACGTGAAATACCACGTGCTGCTGCCCAGCATCCAGGACGTGGGCGGGGCGGTGGACTACTACCAGTGGGCGGCGGTGCTGCGCTCGGTGTCGGCCTTCGAGTCTTACCGCAAGGTCTACCGCGACGTAATCTCGCCGCTCAAGGTGGCCGAACTGCTGGTGCTGCGCGACGACCTGCCGCGCGGCCTGCACCTGTGCATGGGCGAGGCCTACGACATCCTGCGCCACATCTCCGGCCCCCGCCCCAACGAGGCGGTGCGCCTGGCCGGCGAGATGCACGCCGGGCTGCATTTCGCCCGCATGGAGGACATCTTCTCCGGCGGCCTGCACGAATACCTCACCGCCTTCCTGAGCCGCATCCAGCGCCTGGGCGAGGCGGTGCACGAGGCCTTCTTCGCCCGCGGCGCGGGCGCGGCGGCGGCCTGAGGCACAGGTTTGGCACGCGCCGGCCCGCGTGGCTATAGTCTGCCGGCATCCTTGAACACGGAAGGGGAACCCGGTGACTTACTGCGTGGCCATCATGCTCGACTCGGGCATGCTGTTCGCATCCGACTCGCGCACCAACGCGGGCGTGGATCACATCGCCATCTTCAGCAAGATGAAGGTGTTCGAGAAAAAGGACGACCGCGTGATGGTGCTGCTCAGCTCGGGCAACCTGGCCATCACCCAGGGCGTCACCAACATCCTCGATCGCCATGGGCACCTCGACCCGCAGCGCGAGTCCATCTGGACGGCGGGCAGCCTGTACGACGTGGCCACCATGGTGGGGGAGTCGCTGCGCGAGATGCAGCGCCGCGACGGGCCCTTCCTGGCCCAGGGCAACGTGGACTTCAGCGCCTCACTGCTGCTGGGCGGCCAGATCGCCGGCGAGCCCATGCGGCTGTTCAATATCTACGCCCAGGGCAACTTCATCGAGGCCACGCCCGACACCCGCTACTTCCAGATCGGCGAGAGCAAGTACGGCAAGCCGGTGCTCGACCGGGTGGTGAGCGGCGCCACGCCGGTGGCCGAGGCGGCCAAGTGCGTGCTCATCTCCTTCGACTCCACCATCCGATCTAACATCTCCGTGGGGCTGCCCATCGAGATGCTGTGGTACCCCCGCGACGCGCTGCGCGTGGGCGCCTACAAGCGCATCACCGAGGGCGATCCCTATTTCGGCATGCTGCGCCAGGGCTGGGGCGGGGGGTTGCGGCGGGTCTTCGGCGAGCTGCCCAACCCCGACTGGCTGGCCTGAGGGCGGCGGTGCGCCCATGACCATCCGCGTGGCCCTGAGCCACCGCACCAGCTACTGCTACGACCGGCTGGTGAGCCTGGGCCCGCAGCAGGTGCGCCTCAAGCCCGCGGCCCACACCCGCACCCCCATCGAGAGCTACTCGCTGCGCATCAGCCCCGCCAGGCACTTCGTCAACTGGCAGCAGGACGCCTACGGCAACTTCGTGGCGCGGCTGGTGTTCCCCGAGAAGACCCGCGAGTTCACGGTGACCGTGGACCTGGTGGCCGACATGACGGTCATCAACCCCTTCGACTTCTTCCTCGAGCCCGTGGCCGAGCGGGTGCCCTTCGCCTACACCGAGGTGCAGCGGCGCGAGCTCGCGCCCTTCCTGGACACCGGCGAGGACACCCCCGCCCTGGCAGCCTTCGTTGCGCAGCAGCGCGCCGCTCTGCCCGCGGAGGGCCGGCCCGCAGTGGATTTCCTGGTGGCGCTCAACCAGGCCGTGCACGCCCGCACCCGCTACATCGTGCGCATGGAGCCCGGCGTGCAGACGCCCGAGGAAACGCTGGTGAAGGCGAGCGGTTCGTGCCGCGACTCGGGCTGGCTGCTGGTGCAGGTGCTGCGCCGGCTCGGGCTGGCGGCGCGCTTCGTGTCTGGCTACCTGATCCAGCTCGCGCCCGACGTGAAGCCCCTGGAGGGTCCGCCCGGCCCGGCGACCGACTTCACCGACCTGCACGCCTGGGCCGAGGTATACCTGCCGGGTGCCGGCTGGGTGGGCCTGGACGCCACCTCCGGGCTGCTGGCGGGCGAGGGCCACATTCCCCTGGCGGCCACCGCCGTGCCTGGCAGCGCCGCGCCCATCGAAGGCGCGCTTGACCCCTGCGAGACCACCTTCGACTTCCACATGGAGGTCACGCGCATCCACGAGGATCCGCGAGTCACCCGGCCCTTCACCGAGGCCCAGTGGGCGCGCATCGACCGGCTGGGCGAGCAAGTGGACACGCAACTGCGCGCCTGGGACGTGCGCCTCACCATGGGCGGCGAACCCACCTTCGTGGCTACCGACAACATGGACGGCCCCGAATGGAATTTCGATGCCCTGGGCGAGCAGAAGCGCGCCCTGGCCGGCAGGCTGCTCGGCCGGCTGCAGGCGCGCTTCGCGCTCGGTGGCCTGGCGGTGCACGGGCAGGGCAAGTGGTATCCCGGCGAGCCGCTGCCCCGCTGGGCCCTGGGGCTGCTGTGGCGCAGCGACGGCAAGCCGCTCTGGATTCACCCGGCCCTGCTGGCGGGCGACCGCCCCGGCGAGGCGGGCCTTGCCGAGGCGCGCGGTTTCGCTGCCGCTCTGGCGGGGCTGCTGGGCGTGGGCTCCGACGCCCTGATCGAGGCCTACGAAGACCCCTGGGACGCGGCGGCTGCGGAACAGCGCTTGCCGGTGGAGGCTGACCTGCTCGCGGCCGCCGCCGGCGACGCGGTCTCGCGCGGCCGGCTTGCGCGCTTGGCCGAGGGCGCGGTGGCCGCTCCCGCCGGCCTAGTGTTGCCCTTGGAAGCCGCGCCGCGCACCGAGGCCGCCGGCCACACACAGTGGCGCACCTCGCCCTGGCCGTTGCGCCGGCCGCGGCTGTTCCTGCTGCCGGGCGATTCGCCCCTGGGGCTTCGGCTGCCGCTCGCTTCCCTGCCGCAGCTGTTGCCCGACGAAGACGAGCCTTTGATTCCCCCCGACCCCTTCGCGCCGCGCGCGCCCCTGCCGCCCGCCCGCCAGCAGTCCGGCGAAGGCGCCGCCGGGGCCGCCGTGCCGCCGCGCCGGGTGGTGAAGACGGCGCTGTGCATCCAGGCCCGCGAGGGCAGGGTGTGCGTGTTCCTGCCGCCGCTGCCCACGGTGGAGGATTTCGTGACGTTGGTGTCGCGCATCGAGGAGGCGGCCTCGCGGTGTTCCCAACCCGTGCGCCTGGAGGGATACCTGCCGCCGCCCGATCCGCGCATCACCCGATTGTTCGTTACGCCCGACCCCGGCGTGATCGAGGTGAACGTGCACCCAGCGGGTTCGTGGAAACAGCTCACCGCCACGTTGCAGACCCTTTACGAGGAGGCCCGCGCCATCGGCCTGGGCACCGAAAAATTCATGCTCGACGGGCGCCACACCGGCACCGGCGGGGGTAACCACGTGACCGTGGGCGGCCCCACGCCCGCGGACAGCCCGCTGCTGCGCCGCC
Organism: Rhodocyclaceae bacterium; assembly: GCA_020248405.1. Taxonomy (GTDB): domain Bacteria; phylum Pseudomonadota; class Gammaproteobacteria; order Burkholderiales. The sequence continues at coordinate 121,114 of JADCHQ010000008.1, forward strand.
CAGACCTGCTGCGCAGCCTGATCGGCTACTGGCAGGTGCACCCGTCGCTGTCCTTCCTGTTCTCGGGCATGTTCATCGGCCCCACCAGCCAGGCGCCGCGGGTGGACGAGGCCCGCGACGACAACCTCTATGAGCTGGAGATCGCCTTTCAGGAAATGGCGCGCCAGCAGAAGTCCGGCGAGGAGACGCTCAAGCCCTGGCTGGTGGACCGGCTGCTGCGCCACCTGCTGGTGGACCTCACGGGCAACACCCACCGGGCGGAGTTTTCCATCGACAAGCTCTACTCGCCCGACGGCCCCGCCGGGCGGCTGGGGCTGCTTGAGTTCCGCGCCTTCGAGATGCCGCCCCACTGGCGCATGAGCGCGCTGCAGATGCTGCTGCTGCGGGCGCTGATTGCGCGTTTCTGGAAGACCCCCTTCACCGGGCGCCTGGTGCCCTGGGGCACCGCGTTGCACGACCGCTTCATGCTGCCCCACTTCGTGGCGGCGGACATGGACGAGGTGATCGACGATCTCAACCGGGTGGCCTACGGCTTCGAGGCGCAGTGGTTCGCGCCGTTCTTCGAATTCCGTTTCCCGCGCTACGGCACCGTGGTGTGCCAGGGCATGGAGCTGGAACTGCGCCAGGCGCTGGAGCCGTGGCACGTGCTGGGCGAGGAGGCCGCCGGCAGCGGCACCACCCGCTACGTGGATTCCTCGGTGGAGCGGCTGCAGGTGAAGGTGCGCCACCTGAACCCGCAGCGCTTCGCCGTGCTGTGCAACGGGCGGCCCGTGCCGCTTGCGCCCACAGGCACCCGCGGGGAGGGCGTGGGCGGGGTTCGCTACCGGGCCTGGCAGCCGCCCTCCGCGCTGCACCCCACCATCGCCGTGCACACGCCGCTGGTGTTTGATCTCTACGACACCTGGAGCGGGCGCGCCGTGGGCGGCTGCACCTATCACGTGATGCACCCGGGCGGGCGCAACTACCAGCGCTTCCCCGTGAATGCCAGCGAGGCCGAGGCGCGGCGCGTGGCGCGCTTCCAGGCTACCGGGCACACGCCGGGCCCCATGGAACACCGGTCCGAGCGGCCTAACCCTGCCTTTGCGCTTACCCTGGACTTGCGCCGGGCGCCGGAGCACGGGGTGGGGGTGGGGCGGTCCGAATTGGGCGAGGCGGGCGGGCAGCAGTAGGGGCGAAGTTTTCGTGCAGAGTGCGGTGTAACGTCAAGCCAGGGACGGCGCAGCGACGACAGCCTCACCGAGCAGTTGGGCTACGCCTACGACGCGGCCGGCCAGCGCATCGAGAAAACCCGCGCCGGGGCGGCCAGCGTGCCCGAGACGCCCTTCGTGGCCAGCTACGACGCGGCCAACCGCATGAGCCAGATCAGCCTGGAGCCCAACACGGGTGCGCCTCGAACTCTCCGGCGGCCTCAACCACCAACACCCGCACGGTAGGCGGCACCGCCGTGGTGGAGCGCTTCGCCTACGACCTGGCCTCGGGCAAGCTGCTCAGCCGCACCGACCCCCTGGGCAACCGCTGGGACATGAGCTACACCGCCCGGGGGCAGTTGAGCAGGCCCTCTGAGTCGTTCATCGCCGTGGCGCGAGGCAAGCGATCAGCGAGGGGCTCGCAACGGCAGAGTCAATCCGGTAATTCCGCGCTGCATACGTCGGCGCCATCGGCGGGAATCTTCCGGCCCGAGAGCTTCTGGATGGGCACCCAGACGATGGAGGTGGCCAGCCGGCCCACCATGCCCAGCACATCAACCGCCGTGGGGCTGATGCTGAACTTCTGGAAGGTCCCGCCCACCTCGATGGGCAGGGCGAGGCTGAGGAATTGGGGCTCCTTGGCCTGGGGGGTCATGCGCAGTTTGAGGGTTTCGTCCGCGAAGTTGGCGCCGCCACGCCCCGTCACCCGCATGCGGCTGGTGTCCATGACGATGGTCTTCTCCGCCAGGCGCCCCTGGTCGAGCACGAACCGGCCCACCGCGCAGTTCACCTTCGAGACGTTGCCGCCGTCCACCGCCGGGGCCAGGGCCACCAGCAGGTTCACGGCCCACAGGTCGATGACGCCGGACTTCATGTTCTGCGGCCACACGGCGAACTCCACCCGCCCGGAACCGAAGCGCAGGATGTCGGAGAGGTAGCGCGCCCGGGAATCCACGTCCACGCGCAGGCTGAAGCGGCCGGCCAAGTCGGTGCCGGGCTTGAGGCGCCGCGCCAGGATGCCGTAGTCGAACCGGTTCACGCGCATGTGCGTGCCGGCCTTCACGTCGGTGTCGGTGGGCTCGTAGTAGAGGGACAGCTCCGCCGCGCCCCCGGGAATGTTCACCAGCGCCGGGCCCAGGGTGGCGCGGCCCTTTTCCAGGGTCGCCTCGAAACTGCCGCTGCCCAGCCGGTCGGCGCCGGAGAGCACCTCGTCCACCTTCACGGTGAGGGTGGCGTTCTGGCGGCGCAGGGCCGCGGGGCTCAGCATCTTCTCCGCCTCGTTGCTTGCCTCGCGGGCCTTCGCCTTGATCTCCTCCAGGCCCAGGGGTTTCTCGTCGGGCTTGGGAGGCTTCTTCTCCACTGGCGACCACTCCTTGAGGGGGAAGTCGTCCAGTTGGATGCGCGGCGCCGTCAGCGCCACCTGAATGCGCGGCGGCACGGCGGTGGTGTCCAGCCGCCCCCGGCCGTCCAGGCGGCTGCTGCCCACCTGCACCGTGAGGTTGGGCACTTCGTAGCCTGAGGCGCCCATGCGCAGCTTACCCGCCAGGCGCCACGGCCCCCAGGGCGGCAGGTCGGTGCGCGTGAGCCGGTCCAGGGTGTCGAAGGACGGGCCGCCCATGTCCAGCTCGAGTTCCACGTCGCCTTCGCCCAGGGGCCGGGCGATGGTGCCGTTGAGGGCCAGGCGCGTCTGGGCCGCCTCGGCGCCGAAGCGGAAGCTCACCGGGCGGGCAGGGTCCGCCAGCACGGCGGCCGGCGCGGTCTCCAGGTCGAGCTTCACCGGGATGCCGTCGATGGCGCCGGCCAGGTCCAGGCGTACCGGCTTGCCCGGGTCGGCACGCAGTTCGCCGCGCTCCAGCGCCACCCGCACCTCGGCGCGGGTGTTGGGGTCGCGCACCGTCAGCCGCCCGCCCTCCACGTTGCCCAGCAGGGACGACTGGGCCAGCATGTCGCCCAGCAGGCTGGCGCGCGCCTGCACGAAGACGCGCAGCGCCGCCACCGAGGCGTCCAGGTCGCGCGCCAGGCCCAGCTCGCGCAGGATGCGGCCCGCCTCCACGTTTTCCGCGAACAGCCACAGCGAGCCGGAGGGCACCTCGCCGCGCAGGTCGAGAGACACGGCGCCGCGCAGCGGCGTGGCCGCCACCCGCGCGGCGAAGGTAGAGGGCTGCATGGCCCCCTCGCGGATACGGCCGTCGAAGGCGATATCTCCCGCGTCCAGTGGCGCGCCTGCCACGCGCTTCACCCGCACCGCCACGTCGGCGTCGGTCAGGTCCACGCCCTTGGGCAGGATGGGAATCTGGAGCACGGGGCGCGCGGGTTCGGCGGGCGTGGTCTTGGGCCTGGGCACGGGCGGCGGCGCTAGCTGCGCCAGTTCGCCCAGGTCGATGGTCTCGGCGTTGAGCGACAGAGTCACCAGCGGCGAGGCCCCGCGCAGGCCGGTGCGGGCCAGCTGCGCCCACAGCCGGGTGCGGCCGGCGCGGGCCTCGAAGTCATCCAGCCGCCAAGCGTCCAGGGTCATGCGGGCGCGGCCCGACAGCGACAGGGGAGCGTCGGAGCCGGCCTTGAGCCCCAGCCAGCCCGCCACCTGGTCGGCCCGCGGCGCGCTCAGCGAGAACCGCAACTTGGGGCCCGTATCGGCGGAGGGTTCCTGCAGCCGTCCCTCCAGACGGGCCATCACGGGCCCCGAGCGCAGTTCCAGGGCGATGGGACTGCCCACCTGTTCGAGGCTTTCGGCCAGGCTGCCGCCGCGCAGGGTGGCGGTGAAGGGCTTGTCCAGCAGGGCGCCGCGCACCTCGGCGCCCAGCGGCTTGCCGGGCGGCAGGCGCAGCGCGAAACGCTGCAGGTCGAATCGCACGGGTGTGCCGCCCGCCACGTTGCCGTAGGACAGGCGCCCGCGCTCCACCGCAAGCGCCGCGTCGAGGCTCTTCACCAGTTCGGCGCCCTGGTCGCCGGTGGCGCTCACCCGCAGGTCGAGGCGGCCGAGTTGGCCCTCCACCCCAGGCAAGCCCAGCAGCAGCGCGGCCAGCCCGCCCAGCGGCGAGTCGCGGGTGCCAAGACGCAGAGCGAAGCGCGGCGGGTCGGCGGCTGCGTCCATGTCCACCCCGCCTTCCAGCGCCACGCCCGTGACCGTGGCCGCCATGGGCACCGACAGCCGTCCGGCCTCGAGGCGCACGGCGAGGCGGGCATCCCTGACCTCGCCCGGAAGGCTCAACCACTGGTCCACGGCCACCGACACATCCACGTCCACGTCGCGCAGCGCCTTGAGCGAAAAGGTGGCGGCATTCAGTTCGCGGATGGTGTCGCGCAGGCTGGCCGGGTCCTGCTCCGGCGTGGGCGAGTCACTGATGAAGGGCCGCAGGTCAAGGCTCTCCACCTGCAACCGGCCGGTGATGCGCCGTCGGCCCCCCTTGTCACCGAAGGCCAACTCTCCCGCGGCACGGGTGCGGCCCATGATGGCAGTGAACTGTTCGAGGACCACACTGCCGGGGGCGAAGCGCACCCGGCCCGCCAGTGCGGTGACGCCGACTTTCGGCAATGTGGTCTGCAGCAGCCGCTCCACCTGCTCCAGGTTTTCCGTGCCCACGCCGAACTGCACCTCGCCGCTGGTGCCGAGCACGCTGCCGCGCAACGCCAGCGCCGTGCCGAGGAAGTCCACGTGGACGCTGAAGGGCCAGGGGTGCGCAGGAGAGATGAGCTCCGCCAGCGGCGCCCCTTCCACCGCTACTGCGTAGGGGTGGGTTTTCTCCACGCGGCCCTTCAGCGCGAGCTTCACAGGACCCTTGGCAGGCGACTCGCCCGTGGCGCTGTCCAGGTCGAACCAGTGGCTGCGACCGCTCGGCTCCACGTATTCCACCGACACGCGTTCCAGCGTGAGGCGGGCTAGGTCTAGGTTGACCGGCGGCACCGTCATGGGGGTTTCGGGGTCGGCTGGCTTCGCGGGGGGCGTGGTCTCATTGCTCGCGCCTAGGGACAGGGCCCAGTTGGCCGAGCCGTCGGCGCCTCGCACCAGGCGCACCTTTACGTCGGAGCCCATGAGCTCGTCCACCCGCAGGCGCTTGCCCATGAGCTGCCACAGGTCCAGGGCGAGACGTGCCTCGCCCAGCCGCGCCAGGGTGCCGGTGTCGAAGCCGCCCGGGTCGGCGATTTCGAGACCGCCCACCCGCAGCCTGGGCCGGGCCGAGACCGTCAGGGTGGCGGGGCCCTCGAAGCGCACCTGGCGGCCGATGGCCGCGCCCATGTCGGCGGCCAGCCGCGCGCGCAGGAAGCCCGCATCCAGGTCGATGCCCACCACTAGCACGTAGGCGATGGCGGCGAGCAGCAACGCCACCAGCGCGCCGGTGGCGAACAAGGCGCGCAGCGCCCAGCGCACCGCAGTGTGGCCTTGGCGCTGTACCCGTGGCAGGACTCGGGCGAGGAAGGCGGGCAGGCGCGGCGTCATGGGGCGTGGGGGAGCTTCGGAGAGTTCGAACAATACAGTGCCACCGCGCGCTTGTGAGGTAGGGCCGCTTGCCCGATGATCGCGTCATGACAACAGGAGGCATGAGATGAATCTGCGTTACTGGTGGTTTTGCGTGTTGCTGTGGGCGCCCGTGGCGGGTGCGGTGGACTGGGTCGTGGTGGGGCAGGATGCCGAGACCATCCATTACGTGGACCCCGACTCGCTCGCGCGCGACGGCGACGTGGTGCGGTTGTCCAAGCGCGCCCTGTACCGCGATCCCCAGCCCATCGGCGACACGCCCGGCCTGCCCCTGATCCGCGAGTCGGTGGGCGTGGTGGAGTGCGACTGCCTGCGCCTGCAGCACCGCGCCGTGTCCATCCGCCTGATTTCCGATGACAGCCGGGAGCTCTGGAACTCCGGTGACATGAAGCGCATTTGGGAGACGGTGGATGCCGGGTCGCCGGGCCGCGCCACCCTCGACTATGCGTGCGCGCGCACCGCGCAGCGCTGAACGCCGCGCCGCCCTGACGCCGTTCGATCCTTTCTCGCGGGGTTTCCCCATGCGCGCTCTGTTGATTTGTTTTTTTGCCGGTATCGCGGCCACGGCGCCCGCCCACGCCTCGCGGGTGGATAGCTTCTCGCCCCAGGGCGAAGTGAAGCAGGTGCGCCAGGCCGCGGCGGTGTTCGCCGCGCCCATGGTGGCTTTCGGTGATCCGCGGCTGGCCGACCCCTTCGAGGTGGATTGCCCGGTGCCGGGCACGGGCCGCTGGGTGGATGGGCGGCGCTGGGTGTGGGATTTCGAACGCGACCTGCCCGCGGGCGTGCGCTGCCGCTTCAGCCTGCACGAGGGCACGCTCACCCTCGATGGCCAGCCGGTGACGCCGGCGCGCTTCGAGTTCGACACCGGCGGGCCCGCCATCCGCGAGTCGCTGCCCTGGGAGGGCGACGAGGGCATCGACGAGAACCAGGCCTTCCTGCTGGGCCTGGACGCGCCGGCCTCCGCCGAGACGGTGGAGGCAGGCGCCTGGTGCGACGTGGCCGGCCGGCCCGAGCGCATCCCCGTGCGGGTGATCACCGGAGGCGAGCGCAAGGCCATCCTGGAGCGTCGTGGCGATTTCCTGTCGCGCTTCGTGCAGGCCCTGGGGGCTGGCAGCGACCTGCAGCGCTTGCTGCGCGCCAAGGACTACGGTCGCCTGCCGCTGGTGGTGCTGGCCTGCCGGTCCCGGTTGCCCAACGAGGCGGCGGTGAAGCTGGTGTGGGGCCGAGGCATCGTTGCCGAGGGCAGCGGCGTGCCCACGCGCCAGGATCAGGCACTGGCCTTCCGCGTGCGCCGCGCGTTTACGGCGCGCCTGACTTGCGAGCGTACCAATGCCGCTGCGGGCTGCATTCCGGTATTGCCGGTGCGCTTGGAGTTCACCGCTCCGGTGGCCGTGGCGTTGGCGGAGCGGGTGCGGTTGCGCGGCCCGGGCGGCGCGTTGGTGCGCCCGAAGCTGGCCCGGGAGGCCCGCGAGTCGGGCTTCGTGGAGGCGCTTGAATTCCCCGCGCCGCTGCCCGAGGACACCCAGTGGCAGCTGGTGCTGCCCGAGGGCATCACCGATGATGCGGGACGGCCGCTGGCAAACGCCGCGCGCTTTCCGCTGACGGTACGCACCGAGGTGGCGCCGCCGCTGGCCAAGTTCGCGGCGCGCTTCGGCATCCTCGAACTCAATGCCGACCCTGCCCTGCCCATCACGCTACGCAACGTGGAGGCCGGCCTGGCGGGCAAGCGGTTTGCAGGCGGGGAGGGGGCTGCCCTGGAAGCCCGCGCGCTGCGGGTGGACTCGCCGCGCCAGATCGTGGCGTGGCTGGCGCGCCTGGAGGCCGCCGTGGCGCGGTGGAATGCGGGCGAGGCAGTGGAGCAGGGGCCCGATGCCGAGGGCAAACCGCGGCCGCCCCTGCGGCGCGGCGAGGGCTACACCACCACCAGCATATTTCGTCCTGGCGATCAGACTGCCAGCTTCACCCTGCCCAAGCCGGGCGGCGAACGCGCCTTCGAGGTGGTGGGCATCCCCCTGCGGCAGCCAGGACTGCACGTGGTGGAGGTGGTGAGCCCGCGCCTCGGCCAGGCGCTGCTCAAGGACGGCAAGCCCTATCACGTGTCGGCCGCGGCGCTGGTCACCAACCTGGCGGTGCATTTCAAGCACGGGCGCGAGTCGTCCCTGGTGTGGGTCACCTCCCTGGATCGCGGCGAGCCGGTGGCCGGCGCGGAGGTCAACGTGCAGGACTGCCGCGGAAACTCCTTTTTCAAGGGGCGCACCGGGCAGGACGGCGTGCTGCGGGTTCGCAGGGCGCTGCCGGCCCTCCAGGGGCTGCCCGGCTGCCTCGAGCAGTTCGACCGCCAGTTCTTCGTCACCGCCCGGCTGGGCGCCGACACCAGCTTCACCCTGTCGGGGTGGAGCGAGGGCATCGCCCTGTGGCGCTTCAATGTGCCGGTGGGCACGTGGAGCGGGCCTGACCTGTTCCACACGGTGTTCGATCGCACCCTGTTTCGCGCTGGCGAGACCGTGGGCATGAAGCACTTCATGCGCCGCCACACCTCTGCTGGCTTTGCGCTTCCCCCCCAGGGAAAGCGCCCCGTGCGCGTGGTGATCCGGCATGCGGGCAGCGACCAGACCTGGGAGCTGCCGTTGCGCTGGGATGGCGCGGGCATCGCCGAGGGCAGCTGGAAGGTGCCAAAGGATGCACGCACGGGCACCTACACCGTGACGCTGGCCGCGGCCGCGCGCGCCGCCATCAACACCTGGGTGGAGGGTACGGAGTCGGGAAGCTTCCGGGTGGAGGAATTCCGCGTGCCGGTGCTTAAAGCGCGCATCTCCGGGCCCGCCGGGGCGCAGGTGAACGCCACCGCGGTGGACCTGGGAGTCCAGCTCACCTATCTTTCTGGCGGCGGGGCCGGCCATCAGCGGGTGAAGGTGCGCGCGGCGCTGCAGCCCGCCAGCATCAGCTTTCCCGAACACGAGGGCGTCACTTTCGCCAATGGCGGCGTGGTGCAGGGACGTGCCGAGGACCCGGGCGCGCAGTGGGTGCCCCCGGTGGACGAGGAGGGCGAGCCGGTGAGCGCCGCCGGCCCCGCGGGCGAGGGCATCGTGCCGCTCAAGTCGCATGCCGCCACGCTGGACGCGGGTGGTGCGGCCACCGTGCGCCTGGACGGCCTGCCGCCGTCGGACAAGCCGCGCGACCTGGTGGCCGAGGTGGAATACTCCGACCCCAACGGCCAGATCCTTACCCGCGGCACCCGCGTGCGGCTGCTGCCCTCCGCGCTGCTGCTGGGCGTGAAGCCCGACGGCTGGGCGTTGTCGAAGGAGCGGTTGCGCGCCACGGTTTTGGCGCTGGATGCGGCCGGCCATCCCCAGGCCGACGCGGCGGTGGCGCTGGAGGTGTACGTGCGCGAGCACTACTCCCATCGCAAGCGGCTGATCGGCGGCTTCTACGCCCATGAGTCCTACACCGAAACCCGCCGGGTGGGCGAGCTGTGCCGCGGGCGCACCGATGCCCAGGGTCGCCTTGCCTGCGAGGCGGCCGCTCCGGCCACGGGCAACCTGGTGCTGGTGGCGCGGGCCGCCGACGCCGCGGGCAACCCATCGCTGGCCAGCGCCGAGGCGTGGGTCGCGGGCGAGGGCGACTGGTGGTTTGGCGGTAGCAACGACGACCGCATGGACCTGCTCCCCGAGCGCAAGCGCTACGAGCCGGGCGAGACGGCGGTGCTGCAGGTACGCGCGCCCTTCCGCCGCGCCAGCACGCTCGTCACGGTGGAGCGCGAGGGGGTGCTGGACGCCTTCGTCACGCGCCTGGAGGGCCGCGAGCCCGTGGTGCGCGTGCCGTTGCGCGGCAACTACGCCCCCAATGCCTTCGTGTCGGTGCTGGCGGTGCGCGGTCGCGTGGCCGAGCCCAGGGCCACCGCGCTCGTGGACCTGGCGCGGCCGGCGTTCCGCATGGGCATCGCCGAGCTGTCGGTGGGCTGGGCCGCCCACGAACTGAAGGTCAGGGTGATTCCCGAGCGCGACACCTTCCGGGTGCGCGAGCGCGCCCGCGTGGCCATCGAGGTGACGCGCGCAGACGGCACCCCGCTGCCGCCGGGCAGCGAGGTGGCGGTGGCGGCCGTGGACGAGGCGCTGCTCGAGCTGCAACCCAACACCTCCTGGGAACTGCTCGAGGCGATGATGCAGCGCCGCGGCATCGAGGTGTCCACCGCCACCTCGGTGATGCAGGTGGTGGGCAAGCGCCACTTCGGCCGTAAGGCCCTGCCGGCCGGCGGTGGCGGCGGGCGCCAGAGCTCCCGCGAACTGTTCGACACCCTGCTCGCCTGGGAGCCGCGCCTGCCGCTCGATGCGGCCGGCCGCGCGCAGATCGAGGTGCCGCTCAACGACTCGCTGAGCGCGTTTCGCGTGGTGGCGGTGGCGAGCGCCGGCAGGGGCCTGTTTGGCACCGGCCGCGCTGCGCTGCGCACCCGGCAGGACCTGTCGCTGCTGCCCGGGTTGCCGCCGGTGGTGCGAGAGGGCGACCGCTTCCGCGCCACGGTGACGGTGCGAAACGCTTCCGAGCGGCCCATGGATGCAGAGATCACCGCCGCGGCGGTGGTGCGTCCGGCGGGCGCGGCGCCGGCCCTGGAACCGCGGCGCGTGTCGCTGGCGCCGGGCGAGGCGCGCGACCTTTGGTGGGACGTGGCGGTGGCGCCTGGCACGGTGGCCATGGAGTGGTCCGTGGCGGCGCGGGAGGCTGGCGGAGAGGCGGCCGACGCGCTCAAGGTGTCGCAGAAGGTGGTGGCGGCGGTGCCGGTGAGCGTGCGGCAGGCCACGCTGCTGCAGCTCGAGGCGCCCGTGGCGATGCCCGTTGCGCAGCCTGCCGGGGCCTTGCCCGGGCGCGGCGGGGTGACGGTGCAGCTGCATGCCAGGCTCTCGGACGAGCTCTCCGGCGTGCGCGAGTGGATGGAGCGCTACCCCTACACCTGCCTGGAGCAGCGCGCCTCCCGGGCGGTAGCGCTGCGCGACGCGGGCCTGTGGGCGGGCCTGATGGGTGCGCTGCCCGCCCATCTGGATCGGGACGGGCTGGCCATGTACTTCCCCACCATGCCGGAGGGTTCCGACACGCTCACCGCCTACCTGCTGTCGCTCGCCCACGAGGCGGGGTGGCAGATCCCGCAACCGGCGCTCGATCGCATGCTGGGCGGGCTGGAGCGCTTTGTGTCGGGCGAAATCTCGCGCCACGGCAGCCTGCCCACCGCCGACTTGGCGATCCGCAAGGTGGCGGCGCTGGACGCCCTCACGCGCTATCGCGACGCTCTCGAGCCGCGCCTGGCGGAGTCCGTTACCGTGGAGCCCAACCTGTGGCCCACCTCGGCGCTCATCGACTGGCTCGGCGTGACCTCGCGCTGGAGCACCCTGGCCCAGCGCGAGCAGCGCCGCGCCGAGGCACTCGCCGTGCTGCGCGCAAGGCTGGTCCTGCAGGGCACCACCCTGGGCTTCTCCACCGAGCGCAGCGACTATCTGTGGTGGCTCATGGTGTCGGGCGACGTGAACGCCAACCGTGCGCTGCTCGCCCTCATGGACGACCCTGCCTGGCGCGAGGACCTGCCACGGATGCTGCGCGGCGCCGTGGGCCGGCAGCAGCGCGGCGCGTGGAACACCACCGTGGCCAATGCCTGGGGGGTGCTGGCCCTGGAGCGCTTCGGGGCGGCCTTCGAGGCCGATCCGGTGGGCGGCGCCACCCTCGGCCGGCTCGGCGACGTCTCGCGCCGGGCGGACTGGAGCCCGGCGAAGAAGGATGCCGCGAGCCTGGCCTTCGACTGGCCCAGGGGCGGTGCCGGCGAGCTGCGCCTCGCGCACGAAGGCCTGGGCCGGCCCTGGGCCGTGGTGCAGAGCCGCGCCGCTCTTCCGCTGGAGGCGCCGCTGTGGGCGGGCTTCACGGTGCGACGGACGGTGGCGGGCCTCGACGGGGCGTCGCCCTCGGCGCCGAAGCGCGGCGACGTGCTGCGCGTCACACTCGAGATGGAATCCCAGGGCGACATGTCCTGGGTGGTGCTGGACGATCCGATTCCCGCCGGCGCCTCCATCCTGGGCACGGGGCTCGGGGGCGATTCGGCATTGCTCGCTTCGGGCGAGCGTCGCCGGGGCTGGGTCTGGCCGGCCTTCGAGGAGCGCACTTTCGAGAGCTTTCGCGCTTACTGGAGCTTCGTTCCCAAGGGGCGCTGGAGCATCGAATACACCGTGCGCCTGAACAACCCGGGCAGCTTCGAGCTGCCAGCCACGCGGGTGGAGGCCATGTACGCGCCGGAGACCTTCGCGCTGTCGCCCAACCGCAGGATGCTCGTCGGTGAGTGAGGGGCGCCGGGGCGCCGGCGCGCTGGTGCTGGCCGCCCTGCTGTGCAGTGCCGTGGCGCGGGCGGCCGTGCCGTCCCTGGAGGAAGTGCGCCGCGCCCACCCGCCCAGCGAGGCGGAGCTGCTGGATCGCCATGGCGAACTGCTGCACGAGCTGCGCGTGGACGACCACGCAAGGCGGCTGCCCTGGGTGGCGCTGGACGCGGTGTCTCCGGCGCTGGTGGACGCCGTGCTGCGGGCCGAGGACCGGCGTTTCTGGGAGCACGCGGGGGTGGACTGGCGCGCCCTGGGAGACGCCACTCTCGATACCCTGGTGCGCGGCGCGCCCCGCGGCGCCAGCACGGTGAGCATGCAGGTGGCAGCCATGATCGAGCCCGGCCTGCGGGCGCGCGGGGCACGCCGGTCGATGCCGCAGAAGTGGGATCAGATCCGCGCCGCGCGCAGCCTGGAGGACGCCTGGAACAAGCGTCACATCCTGGAGGCCTATCTCAACCTTTCCACCTTCCGCGGCGAGCTGCAGGGCATCGGCGCCGCGGCCCAGGGCCTGTTCGGCAAGGCGCCGTCGGGACTGGACGCCGCGGAGTCGTCCTTGCTGGCGGCGCTGCTGCGCGGCCCCAATGCCGCGCCAGGTACGGTGGCACGGCGCGCCTGTGCGCTGTTGCCGCCCCAGGCCTGCGCCGGGGTGAACGCGCTGGCGCAGGCCAGGTTGCAGGGTGCGCCGCGCTTGGAGCCGCGCGCCGCGGACGCTCCCCATCTGGCGCGCCAGTTGCTGTCCAAGGACGCGCCCAGGGTGATCACCACCCTGGATGCCCGCTTGCAGCGCGCGGTGGGCGCCACCCTGCGTCAGCGGCTGGCGGAGCTGGCCGGGCGCTCGGTATCGGACGCCGCAGCGCTGGTGCTGGACAACGCCACGGGCGAGGTGCTTGCCTATGTGGGCAACACGGGAGAGGGCGCCTCGGCGCGCTTCGTGGACGGCGTGCGCGCGCCGCGCCAGGCCGGCTCCACCCTCAAGCCTTTCCTCTACGGCCTGGCCCTGGAGGAGAGGCTGCTCACCGCTGCCGCGCTGCTGGATGACTCGCCAGTGAATCTGGTGACGGGCTCCGGCCTGTATGTGCCGCAAAACTACGACCGCGAGTTCCGCGGCCTGGTGAGCGTTCGCACGGCGCTGGCCGCCTCACTGAACGTGCCTGCCGTGCGTACCCTCACCATGCTCGGTCCGGAGCGCCTGGCTCTGCGGCTGCGGGCGCTGGGCTTCGAATCGGTGAGTGGCGACGGCGAGCACTACGGCTACTCGCTTGCCCTGGGCTCGGCCGAGGTCAGCCTCTGGGAACTGGCCAATGCCTACCGCAGCCTTGCCAACGGCGGCTTGTGGAGCCGGCCACGGCTGCTGCCTGCGCCTCCTGCAAGGCCGGTGCGGGTGGCGGATGCCGCCGCCGCGGCGGTGGTGGCGGACATCCTCTCCGACCGGGCAGCCCGCAGCACCGGCTTCGGGCTGGACAACCCGCTCGCCAGCCGCGCCTGGAGCGCGGTGAAGACCGGCACCAGCAAGGACATGCGCGACAACTGGTGCGTGGGCTTCACCGCCCGGAACACGGTGGCCGTATGGGTGGGCAATTTCGACGGCTCGCCCATGCGCGACGTGTCGGGGGTGTCAGGGGCGGCGCCGGCCTGGCTGGATGTGGTCAACCTGTTGCCAACCAGCCGGGTCACCGCCGTGGCGCGGCCGCCGGACGTGTTGGCGAGGCGGGTGCGCTTCGATCCGGCCGTGGAGCCCGAGCGCGACGAATTGTTCCTGGCGGGCACGGAAGTGGACGTGGTCATGGTCAAGCCGTCCACGGCTGGCGGCGCGCGCATTACGTATCCCGCCGACGGCGCCATCCTGGCGCTGGACCCGGACATCCCGCCGCCCATGCAGCGGGTACGGTTTGAAAGCAGCGTCGATGCCGAGGGCCTCGCCTGGGTGCTCAACGGCACTGTTCTGGAAGGTGGCGGCGCTGCCCCCACCTGGTTGCCCGCGCCAGGCCGGCATGAACTGGCGCTGCACGACCACACCGGGCGGCCGCTGCACCGGGTGCGCTTCGAAGTACGGCCCTGAGGGTTGGAGTGCCCGGGTGCCGCCTCTCAGGCGGCGGGTCCGAGATGCTGTTCGTCCTTGGCGCTGCCGGGGCAGGCGAGTAGTTCAAGACGTTCCTGGACCTGAACCGCCGCCAATACCGCCGCCTTGGGCAGAGTACCCATGACAAGTGAAAAACCGGCGGCGGGAGGCGACGGCTCGCGCAAGGCGCCGCTGGCCACCTCGCGGGCGGCTTCGGCGGCAACGAAATGGGCAAATGCGCCATCCGGGCGTCCCTCGGGAATGACCCGCCAGACCGGCAAGAGGGACGGCAGCCCCGCGAATACCTGCTGCTCGTTGCGGGTCATGAACCGGTGTCGCTGAGGTTTTTGGGCGGTGATGGCCTTGAGCCACTGGCCGTCGGGTCGGTCGCAGGCGGGTGCCTCGCAGCGGTACAAAGTGGCGAGCAGTTCCCAGTAGCCTCCGTGATCCAAGCGATGGGCATTTTGGGAAAGCACGGTCAGGCGGAACGCCGCTGCGTGCAGCTCGATCCACTGGTAGTAGGCTCCGTTGTCCAGGAGCATGGCCGCCCGCTTGTGGAGTGACTCGAACAGACCGTTGACATGGCCCGCCAAGGCGGGAATGTAGGGCGACTGAACGATGAGCGGGTGTTCAAGGCTCGCCAGCCTTCCCGTGCGTCTCACTAGGCAGGCCGCCAGCTCAGGGCGCAGGGGCTCTGGCGGTGGCATGTTTGCCAAGCGCCTCGTGGCGGTGGTGGAGTCCCAAGCCATGGCGTTGAGTGCCGGCTGAGCCGGAAAGTCCTGGACGCGCTGATCATACTTGGCCAAGGCAGGTCCGCGCCAGCAGCGCGCAAGGGCCTCGCGGCGGCTGTTGGCCTATACAATCACACAGCGCAAAGGCACCCAGAGTGCCTTTCCCACAACAAGACGCCTTCAGGGGAGGAGTGCCAAGTGTCAGAAGCCACCGCAGCGGGGAGTTCCGTCGGGCAGTATTCCCGCGACTTCGAAGAGGCCACCTACGCCAAGGTTGCCAAACGTTTGATCCCTTTCCTGTTTATCTGCTACGTGGTTGCGTTCCTCGACCGCGTTAATGTCAGCTTCGCGAAGCTGCAAATGGCTGGTGACCTGAAGTTCAGCGACACGGTCTACAGCTTTGGCGCGGGCGTGTTCTTCATCGGCTATTTCATTTTCGAGGTGCCCAGCAACGTCATCCTCGAGCGGGTCGGCGCCAAGATGTGGATCGCGCGGATCATGATCACCTGGGGCATCATTTCGTCGGCCTTCATGTTCGTGCACCAGGTGTCCTGGGGCGGCCTCGCCGTGTCCCTGGGCTACACCGATGCGGAACTGACCTTCTATGTGCTGCGCTTCCTTTTGGGCGCGGCCGAGGCCGGCTTCTTCCCAGGGATCATCCTCTACCTCACCTACTGGTGGCCAGCGTCCCGCCGTGCCCGCATCACTGCCATGTTCATGACGGCCATCGCCATTTCCAACGTGGTGGGCTCTCCCGTCTCGGGCGCCATCATGCAGTACATGGACGGCTGGAATGGCTGGCGTGGCTGGCAGTGGCTGTTCCTCATCGAGGGCATTCCCTCGGTGATCATCGGCGTGCTCGTCATCGTGTTGCTGGACAACGGCCCCAAGCACGCCAAGTGGCTCAGCGAGCCTGAAAAAGACCTGCTGGAGCGCCGGCTGCAGGAGGCCGAGCGCGAAAAGGCGGCCCATGGCCAACGGCACAGTTTCACCGACGCCTTCCGCGACGGCCGCGTTTGGGCCTTCGCCCTGGTGTATTTCTGCGGCGTGGTGGGTTTCTACGCAGTCAATTTCTGGCTGCCGACCATCGTTCAGGAACTGGGCATCGACAAGAAGGACTTTCTGAAGGTGGGCCTGGTGAGCATGATTCCCTGGGGAGTGGCAGCGATCTCCATGGTGGTGGTGGGCAGCCATTCCGACCGCACGGGCGAGCGCCGCTGGCACGCTGCCGGTTCCTTGCTGGTGGGAGCCCTGGGGATGATTGCCGTGGCCGTGATTCCCAAGGGGCACGCCGTGCTTTCCGTGGCTGCGCTTACGCTGGTCACCGCGGGCATCCTGTCGTGGGTTGCCACCTTCTGGTCGTTGCCCACGGCGTTCCTTTCGGGCACCGCCGCCGCTGCCGGCATCGCCTGGATCAATTCCGTCGGCAACCTCGGGGGACACTTCGGGCCTGAACTGATAGGTCACATTCGTAAGGCCACTGGCGCCAACGAGTTCGCGTTCTACACCCTGGCGTTGATGGCCATCATTGGCGCCGCGATCATTCTTGCCATGCCCAAGACGAGCAACCCCGGCAGCCGGGGGGGCAAGGCGGCCGAGTGACTTCACACCTCAGGCCGGAATGCTGCGGTCGTTGTCCAGGGGCGCCAGCCAGCGGTGTTGGGTCGTTCGGGGAGGCGAGTCCATCAGATGTTCCGCTGTAACGTCTTGCCATGACGCCGCCCATGAAACTGGTTCGCTCCGTCCTGATCCCATTGTTCGCGGTTCTCCTGGTGGCCCTTCTGGCCTTTCTCTACTTGAAGACCCAGGGAGTGGACTTCGGTAGCCCGCTGCGGGTCAACGAACACCTGCGAGCCTTGCGCGCCATCGATGCCCGGTGGCACGAGTCGTTGTTGCGGGAGCGACATGAAGTTCGGGACGCCGGCGAGGTGGCGCCTGCCATTTCGGTGGAGGGGCGGCGCGCTTTCCAGGGCCTTGACGAGGAGTCGCGGGCTCTGGACATGACCGAGCTCGTGGCGGGGGTGGGGTCGCTGCAAACGTTGTTCGAGCGAAAGCGCGCGCTGCTGACCGAGTATCACCGGCGCGCAGCCCAGTTCAGGGCGGGGCGCCGGGAGGCGCTTCGCCTTGCGCAGGAACTGCGCGAGCAGCTTCGCGATACTCCACCGGGTACGGCTGGCCGTGGTCGTGCCGAGCCACTCCGGGTTCTTCTCGACGGTTTGCCCGTAGTGGCGCCGAACCTGGCAGCGCTTCCTGGCCAGGCGCATGGGCCGGATGTGCGGCAAACACGCGACGCCCTGGCAGGGTTCGAGGCAATCCTGCCGGAGCCGTTGCGCGGGCAGGTGGCCGATCTGGGTGCCCGGCTCGATGCGCTGGATGCCGCGCGACAGCCTCTCGAGGAGTTGTTCAACAGCCTCAATTTTTTCCCCACCACGCCTCGTATCGACAGCCTGGGTGGAGACTTTGCCCGTGCCTTCCAGGACTCGATGGCCCAGCGCGACGTCTACCGCATCTATCTGATTGCCTATTCGGCAGCGTTGCTCCTCTTCATGGCCTGGATGGGTGCGAAGCTGCTTCTGAGCTACCGCGTGATCAATGACATCAACGCGCGGCTCGAGACGGCCAACCAGACACTCGAGGAAAAGGTTCAGCACCGCACGCGCGAGCTCTCCCAAGCGCTTCGGAACCTGAAGGAATCAGAGGCCATGCTGGTGCAGTCGGAAAAAATGTCATCGCTCGGTCAGATGGTTGCTGGCGTGGCCCACGAAATCAACACGCCGCTCGCCTACGTCAAATCCGGCCTGGAGACCGTGGGTAGCCAGCTACCCCAGTTGCAATCCATGGTGCTGGAGACGGAAAGTCTGCTGGCCGGGATGTTGAGTGGCGAAACCACCGAGAGCCAGGTCAACGCGCAGTTCGCCCGAGTGAAGGACCTGGCTGCCCGCATCCGGCAGGACGAGGTGCTGGAAACCGTGCGGCGCCTGCTGGACGACGGGCTCTACGGTATCGGGCAGATTTCGGAATTGGTGACCAACCTCAAGGATTTCAGTCGCCTCGATCGGGAGAAGCTGGCTCGATACGATCTGCGGGATGGCCTCGAGAGCACGCTGAAGATCGCCCGTAACCTGGTGAAGCACAAGAACATCGTACGTGAGTACAACGACATCCCGCCGGTGTCCTGTTCGCCTTCGCAGATCAACCAGGTGTTCCTCAACCTTGTGGCCAATGCCGCCCAGGCCACGCCCGAGAGCAGTGGCACCATCAAGCTGGTGACACGCCGCGTTGACGATGCTCACGTGGCCGTGGACGTGGAGGACGACGGGCACGGCATTTCCCCCGACGTGCTGCCGCGCATCTTCGATCCGTTCTTCAGCACCAAGGAAGTGGGCAAGGGCACCGGGCTGGGCCTGTCCATTTCTTACAAGATCGTGCAGGCGCACGGTGGGCGCATCGATGTGACGTCGCAGCCCGGCGCCGGCGCGCGATTTACGGTAACGCTGCCGTTGGAGCCGCCGCCTGCGTCCCAGGCCTCCAGCGAGAACGGTGCGGCCTGAGATGGCTTGCCATGGCTGAGACCCCCAAGCGAATCGGCAAGTACGAGGTGCGCAGCTCCCTCGGTGCGGGTGCCATGGCCACGGTTTACCAGGCTTACGATCCGGTGATAGAAAGAGCCCTCGCCATCAAGGTTCTGGACAAGCGTCGGCTGGAGCAGCACGAGGCCTCGGTGGTGCTGGCGCGCTTCAACATCGAGGCGCGGGCAGCGGGGCGGTTGCACCACCCGAACATTGTCACGGTGTTCGACTGCGGCGAGGACGGCGACCTGGCGTTTCTCGTCATGGAATGCGTGTTCGGTCAACCGCTCACCGCGTTCCTGCGGGCCGAGGATTTTCGCGCCGAGCCCGACAAGGTGTGCGAAATCATCCTGCAGGTGCTCGCCGCACTTGCCTACTCCCATGCCCAGGGGGTGATTCATCGGGACATCAAGCCCTCCAACATCATGGTGAGCCGTGAGGGTGTCATCAAGATCACGGATTTCGGGGTGGCGCGTCTCGAATCGTCCCAGCTAACCCAGGTGGGCGACGTGATCGGCACACCGGCCTACATGGCGCCGGAGCAGTTTGCCGGCGAGCGAGCGGACGCCCGCACCGATCTGTACGGCGTGGCGGTGATCTTCTACGAACTGCTCACGCGCCGGTTGCCCTTCGATGGGCCCAACAATGCGGTGATCATGCAGAGGGTGTTCACCACCCGGGCGGTACCACCCTCGGAGGTCAATCCCCTGATTTCCGCGGTGCTCGACCCGGTGGTGCTGCGCGGTCTCGCCAAAGAACCCGCGGAGCGTTTTCAGTCCGCCCACGAGTTCGAGCGTGCGGTGCGCGAAGCGATGGCTGCGGGCCTGCTTCCGCCAGCGCCGGCCGGAGCGCCCGCCGGTCCGCGGATTGCGTCTGGCGTACTCAAGGCGGTGCGCGAAGGGCCCACGGTGGCGAGGGGGGCATCGACACCGCGTGACGACAAGACACTGGTGGAAGTGCACGGCACCCCGGCCACGGCGCGGCAGGCAACGAACGAAGCCGGCGCCGCCAAGGGTGCGCCGGCGCCGCGCTCTCGAGCGCGCCTGCTGTTCGTGGACGACGAGACGCGCATCCTCACCGCCCTGCAAGCGCTGTTTCGCGGCAACTACGAGGTGGTGGTCTGCGACGATCCGCGCCGGGCCGTGGAACTGATCAAGTCCACCCATTTCCACGTTCTGGTCTCCGACCAGCGCATGCCCGGAATGCTGGGTGTGGAACTGCTGCGCATGGCCAGGGAGATCTCGCCCCGCACGGTGAGGATCCTGTTGACCGGTTATTCCGATCTGGCCTCGATCGTGGGATCGATCAACGAGGGCGAGGTATGGCGTTTCGTCAACAAGCCCTGGGACGCGCAGGTCATCCAGGAAACCATCGCCGAGGCAGTGTCGCTGGCCGCGGCGCTTCCCGACGTTCCCGCCTGGCGGTTGCCGCCCGCGCCGCGGTTCGAGGAGGCGGTCCTGGCCCTCGATCCGCAGGGGGGGCTCTGGCAAGCGCTGCACGACGCTTTGGGCAGGGAGCACGCCGTGGTGCGGGCGCGCAATGTCGAGGAGGCCGTGACGGCGCTGCGCGAGCGCGAGGTGGCGGTGCTGGTGGCCGACCTGGACTCGGACCGGCCCAGCGTCAGGACTTTGTTGCATCTGGTGAAGCGCGAGTTTCCGCAGATTCTTGCGCTGGGGGTCACCGATGCCATGGATTCCTCCATGCTGATCGAGTTCATCAACCAGACGCAGATCCACCGCTTCCTCAACAAACCCGTCGCGGCGCAGCGCCTGGAGGACCAGGTGCGCTCGGCCTTGAACCGCTACCGCACACTGCGGGCAACGCCAGCGCTTGCCCAAGTGCAGCAACGGGTCCAGACGCCCAAGGAACAGCCCCCGGCGGCCAAGGGGTTGCTGGCGCGCCTGAAGCGCATCCGTTCGCATTTCGGTTTCGGCTCCTGAGCCTTCGGGGCGGGGCCGTTGACCTGCGTCAAGCCCCGGCAGAGCCTCGCCGCCTACGGTAAGGGCTGGTGGCGAGCGATCTTGCTCTCCTACCCCCACTGACGCCCGCCATGACTTCCGCCGCGCTTCCCAGTGCGCCCTTCCAGGGGTCGGCCTCCAGTGCCGGAGTGTGCTATCACTGCGGCCTGCCCGTGCCTGCCCGGACGGCGTACCAGGCCATGAACGGCGGTGTTTGCCGGCAGTGGTGTTGCGCCGGTTGCATGGCCGTCACCCAAACCATCGAGGCCGGCGGCCTGGAGGGCTTCTACCGGGCGCGCAGCCGCGCGCCGACTCCCGGCGCGGGCCGCGACGAGGCCGAGGTGCGCCTCTACGACGACCTCGCCGTGCAGGCGCCCTTCGTTACAAGCCATGCCGACGGCAGCCGCGAGGCGACGCTGCTGCTGGAGGGCATTGCCTGCGCTGCCTGCGTGTGGCTCAACGAGCGCCACCTCGCCGCGCAACCGGGCGTGAAGAGCGTGTGGATCAATTACGCCACGCGGCGTGCCCGTTTGCGCTGGGATCCCGCCGTCACGCGCCTGTCCGACCTGCTGCTGGCGGTGCAGGCCATTGGCTATCGCGCCTGGCCCCATGACAACGCGCGCCAGGAGCAAATCGAGCAACGCGAGCGCCGCGACAGCCTGTGGCGCCTGTTCGTGGCGGCCTTCGGGATGATGCAAGTGATGATGTACGCATGGCCCGCCTACGTGGCGGGCGAAGGCGAAATGAGCTCCGATGTGGCGGCGCTGATGCGCTGGGCGAGCCTGGTACTCACGGTGCCGGTGGTGTTCTACTCCGCCGCGCCGTTCTTCCGGGGCGCGTGGCGCGATCTGCGGTTGCGCCGCCTGGGCATGGATGTGCCTGTGGCACTGGGTGTGGGTGCGGCCTTCGCCGGCAGCCTCTGGGCCACCCTGTGGGGGCGCGGCGATGTGTACTTCGACTCTGTCACCATGTTCGTGTTCTTCTTGCTGGCGGGCCGCACTCTCGAAGCGGCGGCGCGGCGCAAGGCGGGCCAGGCGCTGCGGCATCTGGCGCGTGCCATGCCGGCCGTTGCCCGCCGCCTGAGCCACTGGCCCGCTTCCCTGGACACCACGGCGGTGCCGGCAGGCGTCTTGCAGCCGGGCGAGCGGGTGCTGGTGCGGCCCGGTGACGTGGTGCCCGCCGATGGCGTGCTGCTCACGGCGCAGGCAAGCGTGGACGAGGCACTGCTCACCGGCGAGAGCCGGCCGGTGGCCCGCCGCACCGGCGAGACGCTCACCGGCGGATCGGTCAATCTCGACCAGCCGCTGGTGATGGAGGTGCGTGGCGCAGGTGAGGGCACGCGCCTGGCCGCCATCGTGCGTCTGTCCGAGCGGGCCCAGGCCCAGCGTCCGGCGCTGGCGCAGGCGGCGGACCGGGTGGCGGCCTGGTTCGTGGCGGCCATCGTACTGCTGGCCGTGGCCGCTGCGCTGGTGTGGTGGCATCTCGATGCGGCGCGCGCCTTGCCGGTGGCGGTGGCGGTACTGGTGGTTACGTGTCCGTGCGCGCTGTCGCTCGCCACGCCAGCGGCCCTGTCGGTGGCCACGGGCGCGTTCGCTTCGCGCGGCCTGGTGGTGACCCGCGCCGGGGCCGTGGAAGCGCTGTCGGGCGCCACCCACGTAGTGATGGACAAGACCGGCACGCTCACCACGGGGCGCCTGCGGTTGCTCGCCATCCGCCCCCTGGGCGATCTTGATGAGACCGCCTGCCACCGGCTGGCCGCAGCGCTGGAGGCCGGGGCGCAACATCCCGTGGCCCGAGCCCTGCTCGCGGGCGCTCCACCATGTTCTGCGCCGGCGGTGGCCTTGGAGCACGTGGCCGGTGCGGGCGTGGCCGGACAGGTGGAAGGGCGGCGCTTGCGCCTTGGTTCACGGCGCTTTGTGCTGGGGGGCGAGGGCGCGGCGGCCTCGGCCGGCACCGCACAGGAGACCCAGGCGTGGCTCGCCGACGAGCGCGGCCCCCTGGCGTGCTTTGTCCTGGGAGACCAGCTGCGCGACGAAGCCGCCCGGGTGGTGGGCGACCTGCACGGCCGCGGCCTGGAGGTGTGGCTGGCCAGCGGAGATGAGCCCGGCGCTGTGGCGCCCATGGCCCGCGCGGCGGGCATTGCGCACTGGCGCGCGGCGCTCTCGCCCCAGGACAAGGGCGACCTGGTGGCGGGCTTGCAGGCCCGCGGCGCCAAGGTGCTGATGGTGGGCGACGGCATCAACGACGCGCCGGTGCTGGCGCGCGCCGACGTGGCCGTGGCCATGGGCGAGGGTGCCGTGCTGGCCCAGGCCACCGCCGATGTGGTGCTCGCCTCCGGTCGGCTCGACGGCCTCATCGCCGCGCTCGATCTGGCGGCGCGTACTCGCGCGGTGATGCGCCAGAATCTCGCCTGGGCATTCGCCTACAACGTGGTGGCCGTGCCGCTCGCCGCCCTGGGCTGGATCGATCCGTGGGCGGCGGGTGCGGGCATGTCGGCCAGCTCGCTGCTGGTGGTGGTCAACGCGCTGCGGCTGCGATCGGTGCCGACGCGGCCCGTGCCAACACCACGCGCCGCTACCGAAGCGCTTCAGGGCTGAGCCGGCGGCGATGGAAATCCTGTACTTGCTCATCCCCTTGTCGGTGGTACTGGTATTTCTGATCGGCGTGATCTTCTGGTGGTCGGTGCGCAGCGGCCAGTTCGATGACCTGGAAGGACCAGCCCACCGCATCCTGCTGGATGACGATTCGCCCGGCGCGGTAGACGGGCCGCCCGTCCCGCGTTGATCCAGATCAAGTGCGTTTTGCTGCATTGCACGCGGGCGCTTGATCTCCGTCAACGGCGCCCGGGGCACCGCCGATAGCATCCCGCCGTGGCCAGGAGACCAGCCCGGCCGCGTACCCGGGAGCGCATCGATGCGAGAAGAAGCAAACTACAACTACGCGGTCGTGCGGCAGTTCGCCATCATGACCGTGGTGTGGGGCATCGTCGGCATGCTGGTGGGGGTGATTCTCGCCGCCCAACTGCTGTGGCCCGACATGACCTACGGCATTCCGTTCCTGTCTTACGGGCGGTTGCGGCCCCTGCACACCAATGCGGTGATCTTCGCCTTCGGCGGCTGCGCGCTGTTCGCCACGTCCTATTACGTGGTGCAGCGCACTTGCCACACGCGGCTGTTCGCCGGTCCGCTGGCGAGCTTCACCTTCTGGGGCTGGCAACTGGTGATCCTCCTGGCGGCGGTGACGCTGCCCCTGGGCATCACCAGCGGCAAGGAATATGCCGAGCTGGAGTGGCCCATCGACATCCTCATCACCCTGGTGTGGGTGGCCTATGCCGTGGTCTTTTTCGGGACGCTGGTCAAGCGCAAGGTGCCGCACATCTACGTGGCCAACTGGTTCTTCGGCGGGTTCATCCTCACCGTGGCGCTGTTGCACCTGGTGAACAGCGCCGAGATCCCCGTCACGCTTACCAAGTCGTACTCCGCCTATCCGGGCGTGCAGGACGCCATGGTGCAGTGGTGGTACGGCCACAACGCGGTGGGCTTCTTCCTGACCGCGGGCTTCCTGGGGATGATGTACTACTTCGTGCCTAAGCAGGCCGGCCGGCCGGTGTATTCGTACCGCCTGTCGGTGGTGCACTTCTGGGCGCTGATCTTCACCTACATGTGGGCCGGCCCCCACCACCTGCACTACACCGCGCTGCCCGACTGGGCGCAGTCGCTGGGGATGATCTTCTCGCTCATCCTGCTGGCCCCCTCCTGGGGCGGGATGATCAACGGCATCATGACCCTGTCGGGCGCGTGGCACAAACTGCGCACCGACCCGATCCTGAAGTTCCTCATCACCTCGCTCTCGTTCTACGGCATGTCCACCTTCGAGGGCCCGATGATGTCCATCAAGACGGTGAACTCGCTGTCGCACTACACCGACTGGACCATCGGCCACGTGCATTCCGGCGCGCTTGGCTGGGTGGCCATGATCTCCATTGGCAGCCTGTACTACCTGATCCCGCGCCTGTTCGGCCGTACCGAGATGCACAGCGTGCGCGCCATCACGGTGCACTTCTGGGTCGCCACCATCGGCGTGGTGCTCTACATCGCCGCCATGTGGATTGCCGGCGTCATGCAGGGCCTCATGTGGCGCGCCGTGAACGCCGACGGCACGCTCACCTACACCTTCGTGGAAAGCGTCAAGGCGAGCTACCCCTTCTACGCCATCCGCCTTCTGGGCGGCGCCATGTACCTGGCGGGGATGCTCATCATGGCCTGGAACGTGTGGAAGACCGTGGCGGGTTCCAGGGCGGTGGACGCGCCGGTGATGGCCCCTGCCGCTGCCCACTGAGCCCATCGGGGAGACGAACATGAAGTTCTCGCACGAATTTCTCGAGAAGAACGTCACCTGGATGATCATCCTGGTGGTGTTGGTGGTGAGCGTGGGCGGCCTGGTGGAGATCGTGCCGCTGTTTTTCCAGAAGTCCACCACTGAGCCGGTGGCCGGCGTGGAGCCCTACAGCCCGCTGCGGCTCACGGGGCGCGACGTGTACATCCGCGAGGGCTGCTACAACTGCCACTCGCAGATGGTGCGCCCGTTCCGCGCCGAGACCGAACGCTACGGCCACTACTCCGTGGCCGGGGAGTACGTGTACGACCATCCCTTCCAGTGGGGCAGCAAGCGCACCGGCCCCGACTTGCATCGGGTGGGCGGGCGCTACAGCGACGAGTGGCACCGCCTGCACTTCAACAATCCGCGCGACGTGGTGCCCGAGTCGAACATGCCGGCCTATCCGTGGCTTGCGGTCACGCCGGCGGATGCGTCGAGCATCGAGGCGAAGATGCGCGCGCTGCGGGTGGTGGGCGTGCCCTACACCGACGCGCAGATCGCCGCCGCGAAGGCGGAGCTGGCCGGCAAGACCGAGCAGGACGCGCTCATCGCCTACCTGCAGGGCCTCGGTACCGCCCTGAAGAACGTGAGGTGAGGCCATGGAAGAGACCGTCAACATGATTCGCGCCGGCATGACAGTGGTGATGTTCCTGGTCTTCGTGGGCATCGTCTGGTGGGCCTACGGTCCGGCGCGCCGCCGCAGGTTCGAGGAGGATGCGCGCATCGCGCTCGATGACGATCAACCGCCGCACGGCCGCGAGCCCGGCCGGCGCGCCCAGGGGTGAGGCAACGATGAACGATTTCACATCCGGTTTCTGGGGCCTGTTCGTGGCCGTCCTGACGGTGGTCAGCATCATCGGCTGCGGCATCTTTCTCAGGGCGCTGTCAGGCAAGCGCGTACCGGGCTCGAGCGTGGAGACCATGGGCCACGTCTGGGACGGCGACCTGGAGGAGTACAACAACCCGCTGCCGAAATGGTGGATGTGGCTGTTCTACATCACGCTGGCCTTCGGTGCGCTGTACGTGGTGCTCTATCCCGGCCTTGGCATCGGCAACGGCGTGTTCGGGTGGTCGTCCCACGGCCAGTATGACGCCGAGCAGAAAAAGGCGGCGGCGCGCTTCGGGCCGGTGTTCGACAAGTACGCCGCCATGGACATGAAGGCCGTGGCGGCCGACCCGGAGGCTCGCGAGATCGGCCAGCGCCTCTACCTCAACTACTGCGCGCAGTGCCATGCCTCGGACGCGCGCGGCAGCCGCGGCTTTCCCAACCTGACCGACGGCGACTGGCTCTACGGCGGCGAACCTGAGGCCATCAAGACCACCATCCTCAACGGCCGCCAGGGGATGATGCCGGCGCTTGCCGCGGCACTGGGGGCCGAGGGCACCAAGGACGTGGCCCATCACGTGCTGTCGCTGTCGGGCAAGACCCACGACGCGCTGCGCGCGGCGCGCGGCCGCGAGTTGTTCGCGCAGAACTGCGCCGCCTGCCACGGCCCGGAGGGCAAGGGCAACGCGGCCATGGGCGCGCCCAACCTGACCGACAACACGTGGCTCTACGGCGGCGGCGAGTCCACCATCATCGAGACCCTCACCAAGGGCCGCAACGGCCACATGCCAGCGTGGAAGGAATTCCTGGGCGAACCCAAGACCCACATCCTGGCCGCCTACGTGTGGGGCCTGTCGAACGGCGCGGGCAAGTGAACCGCCGCCAGGGCGGGTCTTGAGCCAACCGGGGCCGGGTGCGGTGGAGTCAGGCGCCAGGGGCGGCGGCGCGGCCGGGGCGGCGGACAGCGTGGAGCAGTCGCTCTACGAGGTCCGCAGGAAGATCTACCCCCGGGCCGTCACCGGACACTTCGCGGCTGCGCGGTGGCTGTTCGTGCTGCTGACCCAGGCCGTGTTCTACGGCGCGGCCTGGCTGCCTTGGAACGGGCGGCAGGCGGTGCTGTTCGACATCGCCAGCCGGAAGTTCTACATCTTCGGCCTGGTGTTCTGGCCCCAGGACATCGTCTACCTGACGGTGATCCTGATCCTGTCGGCCTACTCGCTGTTCCTGTTCACCGCCGTGGCGGGGCGCCTGTGGTGCGGCTATACCTGTCCGCAGACGGTGTACACGGAGATCTTCCTGTGGATCGAGCGCCAGGTGGAAGGCGACCGCATGGCGCGCATGAAGCTCGACAAGGAACCGCCCGGCGCCCGCAAGCTGGGCCTGAAGGCTGCCAAGCATGCCCTGTGGATCGCCCTCGCCCTGTGGACCGGCTTCACCTTCGTGGGCTATTTCACCCCGATCCGCCAGCTCGCCCAGGACGTGGCCGGATTCTCCACCGGCCCCTGGGAGACGTTCTGGATGCTCTTCTATGGCTTTGCCACCTACGGCAATGCCGGCTGGATGCGCGAGCAGGTGTGCAAGTACATGTGCCCCTATGCCCGCTTCCAGGGTGTGATGTTCGATCCCGACACGCTGGTGATCACCTATGACCGCGAGCGCGGCGAGCCGCGCGGGGCGCGGGCGCGGGCGGTGGATCCGAAGTCGAAGGGGCTGGGCGCTTGCGTGGATTGCGGCATCTGCGTGCAGGTCTGCCCCACCGGCATCGATATCCGCAACGGGCTCCAGTACGAGTGCATCGGCTGTGCGGCATGCATCGACGGCTGCAACCAGGTGATGGACAAGATGGGCTACCCGCGGGGATTGATCCGCTATTCGAGCGAGAACGCCATGAAGGCCCGGCTGGACAAGGGGGGGATCGCCAAGCGCGTGCTGAGGCCGCGCATCCTGATCTATTCGGGTATCCTGCTCGTGGTGCTGGTGGCGGGCGTGCTCACGCTCCTGCGGCGCGAGCCGGTCAAGGTGGACGTGATGCGCGACCGCACGCCCATGATGGCCGCCAGCGGCGAGGGCCGGGTGGAAAACGTCTACCGCCTGCAGATCATGAACACCGACGAGACCCCCCGCAGCTTTCTCATCAGTGTCTCCGGTCTGCCCGAGATGAGGCTCGACATGCGCGGCAACCCCGTGGAGCTGCCGGGAGCCGCCCAGCGCATGGTGCCGGTGCGGGTGTCGGCCATGCCGGGCGCCAGCCAGCACGGCAGCGTCGATATCCAGTTCCACATCGAGGCGCGGCCCGTGGGCGCGGCGGGCGGATCGTCCGTCACGCTCGAGGAACGGGCGAGGTTCGTGGTGCCGTGACTGGGCGGCGAGACAAACAAGGAGGAGAGGAGATGCACGACACCACCCTGGGGCCCGCCCCGCGTACGCCCTGGTATCGCGAGCCCTGGCCCTGGATCCTGATGGCGGGTCCGGTGGCGGCGGTGCTGGGCGGCGCGGTCACCGCGTGGCTGGCCGTGACCCACCAGGACGGACTGGTGGCCGACGACTACTACAAGCGCGGCCTGGCCATCAACCGCACGCTGGAGCGCGAGCGCGCCGCGTCGGCGCTGGGCGTGAAGGCCTCGGCGGTGTTCTCTCCGGCGGGCGATGCCGTGCGCGTGTATGTGGATGGCCTGCCCCCCGGCGCAGCCGGCCTGAGCCTGAAGCTCGCACACGCCACGGTGGCGGGCCATGACCGGGTGGTGCCGCTGGAACGCAATGCCGGTGGTTGGTTCGACGGGCGGTTCCAGGCCGTGGAGCCGGGCAAGTGGAAGGTGCTGCTGGAGGATTCCGCCGGCCGCTGGCGGGTCACCGGCCTGTGGCTGCCCGCCGCCGAGGGCACCATCGAACTGGGTGTGGAGCCCTGATCCCGGAGTGCTTCCATGAGTGACGGCCGCCGCTTCATCCACATCCTTTGGCCCTCTTTTCTGGTGGCCATCGTGGCTGAAGGCGTGTTCTTCACGCTGGTGGACCCGGCGGAGCTGAGCGTTTTCGGGGAACCCCCGGCCATCGGCCGCATGGGTGTCTACACGGTGGGCTTCTTCGGCTTCTGGCTGATCACCGCCGCATCGAGCGCGCTCACGTGCTTTTTCCAGCGCCCGGCCGCCGAAGTGAACCGGCGTGCCGGCGATGCCGCCGGCCGGCGGTAGGTTCGCCCCCCGCCGGCCGGCGCGCGGCGCCTTACAGGTTGAGGACGAAGCGCACCACCAGCGCGTGGCTGAGGTAGTCGCTGCGGGCTTCGCCGTCGTAGCTCAACAGCAGGGCGCCGCGGGTCACGCCATCGCGCAGGCTCGCCAGGCGAAGCGTGGACCCAAAGCCGAGGCTGTCCCGCGGAGGCCGCAGGCCGGGTGTCAGGAAGGCGCCGCCGCCGGCCACGAAGCGGGCCGTGGTGTCGTAGGTCACGTCCATGAACTCGTGGTTCCAGGTGGCGCGCAGTTCGAGGCTGGTGGAGTCGCCCGCGGCGCCATCCAGCGGCAACAGCATCCGCCCGCCCAGCATCGAGCGTATGGAGTTGGTGGTCTGGCCGTCGATGCTCAGGGCGCCCACGCCGGTTTCGGAGTAGCCGGGCTGCTTGAGCTGTCCCACGGCCAGGCTGGCGGTGGGAATCAGCGTCAGGTTGCCGCGGAGCATGGGCCAACCGGCATCCACCTTGCCGCTGAACTGCCAGGCGTTGTAGCGCCCCGAGATGCCATTGTTCAAGACCACGCGTGAGGTGTCGTAGCCGTGCTGCGTGGCGCCGATGGCGCCGTTCAGGTATGTGCCGCTCTCCAGCAACCGGGATCCATACAGGCTGAACTGATAGCTGCCGATCCAGGTCTGGCTTGCCGTGGCGGTGCTGTTGGAGATGGAGGAATTGCCGTATCCCAGGGCGAGGCCTGCGCGGGTGCGGGCGTCAACGCCGCGGTCGGCGCCGAACGCGAAACCGCTCGCCGAGGCGTCGTAGCCCGCCACGCCGTTGCGGTCGGACTGGCTTGCCTTGAAGCCGAAAAGTTGCGCCCAGGCGCGCAGGCCATTTTCCATCTCGCCGGTGGCCAGGCCGGGAACACGCAGGGCCGCCGAGGTCCCGGCGCGGCCGGCGTCCGATAGGCTGCTGCCCGAGGAGGCATCGGCCAGCAGGGTGGCACCGCGGTAGGCGTCCCGGTACTGGGCCAGGTGGGTGGCGCCCAGGTAGCCATCGATGGTCTGGAAGAAGCGCCCGGTCATGCCGCTGGCCACTTGCGCCTGAGCGCCGTTGGCCGTGGGGTACAACTGCTCGGCAGC
Organism: Rhodocyclaceae bacterium; assembly: GCA_020248405.1. Classification (GTDB taxonomy): domain Bacteria; phylum Pseudomonadota; class Gammaproteobacteria; order Burkholderiales. Next base: position 150,944 of record JADCHQ010000008.1, read on the forward strand.
CCGGCGAACGGCGGCGTCGCCTTCGAGGTTCTGGACGGTGGAGCCGAGCGTGCTATTGAAGCTCAGCAGGGTGTCCAGGGCCGTGCGGCCGCTGCTCGACAGCCCGGCGATGTTCGCGGTGCTGGCCTGGGCCTGCAGCACCAGGGCGTTGCTGTTGTTCACGGCCAGGGTCCAGGACACCAGGCTGTTGGGCGATTCCACGCTGGGCAGGGTGGCGGCGCCCGGGGCCACGGCCGCGCCGTTGATCCTGAGCCCGTCGGCGAGTTTCCAGGTGGCCTGGTTTGCGATCACCACGCCCGGGTTGGTCGTGGGGCTGATGGTGACCTCATCCTCCTCCGCGCCCGCGGCGGTGAAGATGGACAGGGTGCCGCCCAGGCCCGCCGCGTTGGTGGACGGCGCGTCCAGGGAAGCGCCGCCCGCGCCGGTGAGGGTGGGTGCGAGCGATACGCTGCTGGTCACCGGTGTACCGCCCAGGGCGGTACTGGAGGCGAGGCGGATGGTGATGTCGCCCGTGAACGCGCCCGCGTTTTCAAAGCTGAAATCCTTGGTGCCCACCACGGTGAAGCCCGTGCTGGTCTGCACCGTGTTCGCGCCCGGCGAACCCGTCGAGCAGCCGGCGCAAGTGGTGTCGCGCTGGTCGATATCCAGGTTGCCCGTGAGGGTGGCGCCGGTCCGGTTGGTCAGGACGTGGGTGCCATTGGAGAAGTAAAGGTTGCCGAGGATGATGCCGCTGTTGTCGATGGTGCTGTCGAGCTGACCCCACTGGCTGTTGATGGCGAGCCGGTCGTTGAGGGTGGCGAAGTTGGACAGGGCGTACCAGCGGTAGGCGTTGCCGTTCACCGCCAGGATGTCGCCCCGGATGGTGCCGCTATTGGTGAGCGTCAGGGCGCGGATCTCGCCGCTGTCCGACACCGAGCCGATGGCCATGCCGTAGGTGAAGGACGGGCCGCTGCCCTGGCGGGAGCCCTCGATGACGCCGGCGTTGACGATTTCCTGTTCCTCGGCCCGCAGGTAGATGGCGGGGGTGAAGGCGCCGATGCCGCGAATGATGCCGCTGGAGCGGTTGTCGATGGACGCGGCTTCGGGTTCTTACTGCGAGTAGACAGCGGCACCCTGACCGAGGTTGTTGGCCACAATGGAAGCGGACGAGGCCCGCAAACCCGTGGCGGTGTTCTGGGTGAGGGTGATGGCTTCAGTGCGCACTGCTTCGATCAGCCCGCTGTTGACCACCGACAGGGAGGTGACATCGCCGCCGGCATCGATGCCTTGCGGCGTGCCGATGCTGGTGTGGGTGGCGCGGATGGTGCCGCGGTTGTCGATGGTGTAATCGCCCGCGATGCTGGTTTCCACGGCACGCACGTTGGCCGTGGCCGTGCCGGTGTAGGTGGCCAGGATGACGCCGGTGTTGAGCAGTTCATTGGAACCCTCGCCCGCCAGCAGGTTGAACTGGTTGCCGCCCTGGTCTCTGGACCATCCCGCGCCAGTCACGGTAATGTCGAAGGTGGTGCCTGATACGAGCGTGGCCGTGGCGATGGTGCGCAGATCGCCCGGCCGTGCCTCGCCGTCCACGATGACCCCGGCCATCTGGATGTGCTTGCCCGTCAAATCGTCCGCGGCGAGAGGGCCGCTCAGGGTGATCCGCAGCGTCGTGGTGCCAACGAGGCCCGTGCCCGTGGCGGCGGCGTTGGTGGTGTTGTTGCGCGCCACGGAGTAGTCGCCCAGGAACAGCCCGAAGGTGTTGCCGCTGGAACTGCCGCGGGTGATGGTGCCCGTATTGGTGACCGTGTTGCCCTGGCCTTCCACCCACACGGCCGCGCCTGCGCCCGTGGCGCCTGTCGTTCCCACGGTGGCGCCCGAGCCAATGTCGAGGCTCGCCTCGCCGCCGCGACACACCTGTCCGCCCACGCCCACCGAGACGCCGCTGGTGGTGGTGAGGCTGGAGCCCGTGACCGGCGCGCAGGTGCCATCGGCGTTGGCGCGGGCCATGAGCGCAAAGGGCAGTGCAACGGCGGCAAGGGTGCGCACCGCGGCGCTTCTGGAGCGATGGATACGGCGGCTGGGCTTCATGATGTGCAGGGTCCCCTGGAGTGCCTGGCGGCGAGCCATGGCCTGCTGCGGCTATGGTTGTGTGCGATGCGGATCGCAGCGCGATCCCCGCCAGTGCCTTGGCAGGACGGACGATCGCCAGGCCGGCGCCGGTTCACGCACGCGACGGGAAAGGAAGGTAGTTTGGCGAGGCGCCCTCTTGCATGGGGAACATTCCCGCCCGGGGCACGTCTGGTTTCCCGCCCTGTGCCGAAGCCGGGCAATGGCCCAGGGACGCGGACAGCGCGAGGCGATGGGCCTTGCACGCCAGGCCCGGGACTGCGGGGCGGGGGGGGAGAATCGCCGGGCGCCGCCCGGCGGCGTTCAGCAGGGCCGCTGGCCCATGAGCGCGCGCAGGCGGGGGATGTCGATGATGCGCACGTGCTTCTGCTGCACGCTGAGCATGCCTTCGTCCTGGAACCGCGAGAACACACGGCTGACGGTTTCAAGCTTGAGGCCCAGGTAGCTGCCGATTTCCTCGCGGGTCATGCGCAGGTAGAACTCGGAGGGCGAGTAGCCGCGCGCCAGGAAGCGCTGGGAAAGGTTGACCAGGAAAGCGGCCAGCCGCTCCTCGGCGCGCATGCTGCCGAGCAGCATCATGACGCCGTGGTCGCGCACGATCTCGCGGCTCATGACCTTGTGGAAGTGGTGCTGCAGGTTGTGCATCTCCCGCGACAGCTCCTCAAGGCGGCCGAAGGGGATGATGCACACCTCGCTGTCCTCCAGCGCCACCGCGTCGCAGGTGTGCTTTTCGGTGCCGATGCCGTCCATGCCGAGCAGTTCGCCGCCCATGTAGAAGCCGGTTACCTGGTCGCGGCCGTCCTCCAGCAGCACCGTGGTCTTGAAGAAGCCCGCCCTCACCGCGTACAGCGCATCGAAGCGCTCGCCAGCGCGGTAGATGCTGGTGCCCTTCTTGATGGACTTGCGCAGATAGATGAGGTTGTCCAGCCGGTCCAGTTCCTCGCCCGACAGGCCCACCGGCAGGCACAGCTCACGCAGGCCGCAGGTAGAACAGGCTGTTTTCAACCGATCGAGGCTGAGCGGTTGAACCGCGTGTGCCGCAGATGGGGAGGCCATGCGCTCGATTCACCTGTTCAAGAACGTTCACAGGACGCAAATTGCGCCGTTTGATCCACGTCAACCGCGAAAGCAGCGTACCAATTATGATGGCTTCGCAGCGGCGGGCAACCTGCTCGGCTTTCCAGAGACGGGTGAGAGGCCGCCACCGGATGGCTCGATTCCCTGCCCGAGCGTTTTACACCACTGCTTGATGCTTTACCTGCCGTGCCAACGCTTTCTCATCGACCAGGTCAATGATAGCGCAAGGCCGATTGGTCCTTGAACCGGACCTGCTGCGCCGCCACGACACCAGCGGGCCTCGTTACACCTCCTACCCCACGGCCGACCGGTTCGTGGAGGCCTTCGACGAGGGCGCCTATCGCAGCTGGCTGAGCCGGCGCGGCATTGGCGGCATGGCGCGCGCGCTGTCGCTCTACATACACATTCCCTTCTGCAGCAACATCTGTTTCTACTGCGGCTGCAACAAGATCATCACGCGCGACCACGGCCGGTCCGCCAAGTACCTGCGTCACCTGGCGCGCGAGGCTGCGCTGGTGGACGAGGCGCTGGGCGGCGACCGGCGCCTGTCCCAGCTGCACCTGGGCGGAGGCACGCCTACCTTTCTGTCGCCGGAAGAGCTGCACCAGCTCATGGCCATGGTCCGCAGCCACTTCCGCCTGGACGAACAGGGCGAATACTCCATTGAGATCGACCCCCGCAGCGCGGCGCCGGGTACTCTCATGTTGCTGCGCGCCCTGGGTTTCAACCGCATGAGCCTGGGGGTGCAGGACTTCGACCCGGAGGTGCAGAAGGCGGTCAACCGCGCCCAGGGCGAGGAACTGACGCGGGCTGCCATGGAGGAAGGCCGCGCGGCGGGATTTCGCTCCATCAACATGGATCTGATCTACGGCCTTCCCCGCCAGAACGTGATCGAGTTCAACCGTACGCTCGAAAAGGTGGTGGCGCTTGCACCCGACCGCATCGCCCTCTACAGCTACGCCCATCTGCCGCAGGTGTTCAAGCCCCAGCGGCGCATCCGGGAGGAGGATCTCCCCGCGCCCGAGAGCAAGCTGCACATGCTGTCGCTCGCCATCCGCCGTTTCGAAGAGGCGGGCTACACCTACATCGGCATGGACCACTTCGCCCGCCCCGATGATGAGCTCGCTGTGGCCCAACGCCAGGGGCGGCTTCACCGCAATTTCCAGGGCTATTCCACCCACGCAGACTGCGACCTCGTGTCGCTGGGCATCACCGCCATCGGGTCTCTGGGCGCCTGCTATGTGCAGAACGTACGCAACCTGGACGACTACTACGACCTTCTGGACCAGGGACGCCTGCCGGTGCTGCGCGGCCTGGAACTCACCGCCGAGGATGTGCTGCGCCGTTCACTCATCCAGTCGCTCATGTGCCATGGCGCCGTGAGCATCGAATCGCTTGAACTGGCGCACCTAATCGATTTCTGGCAGCACTTCTCCGAAGAAATCGACGATCTGCGGCCCATGATTAGCGACGGCCTGGTGGAACTGGACCGAGACTGGCTCACCGTGACGGCGCGCGGCCGGTTGCTGATCCGCTCGGTGGCGATGGTGTTCGACCAGTACCTGCGCACCCGCCAGCGCACGGCCGGCTACTCGAAGGTCATCTGAGTGGCGCTGGTGGCCACGCTCTCGGCGGGCGCCTTCGCAGTGGGCCTTCTGGGGGGTGTTCACTGTATGGGCATGTGCGGCGGCATCGTCGCCTCCCTGGGTGCCGGGCAGGGTGCCCAACCTGCCTGGGCGGTACGGTTTGCCTACAACGGCGGGCGGGTGGCCAGCTACGCCATTGCCGGGGCGCTGGCGGGCGGGTTGGGGGGTGCCGGGCTGCTGCTGGGCCACCTGTTGCCGGCCCAAATGATCTTCTACGTGCTGGCCAATCTGCTGCTGGTGGGGCTCGGCCTGTACCTGGCCGGCTGGACGGGGTTCATCGTGCGGCTGGAAGGCCCGGGCAGGCGCCTGTGGTCGCACCTTCAACCGCTTGCCTCGAGGCTGATGCCGGCGCGCACCCTCGGCCAGGGGCTGGCGCTGGGCGCCCTGTGGGGCTGGATTCCCTGCGGGCTGGTGTACAGCATGCTCGGCACGGCGCTGCTCACGGGCTCGGCGGGCGGCGGCGCCCTGGTGATGCTTGCCTTCGGCGCCGGCACCGTGCCCAACCTGCTGGCCACTGGCTGGCTGCTGGGCAGGAGGGGGCGCGGCCGGCCGCAGGCGCCATGGGTGAGGCTCACCGCCGGTGGTCTTGTGACGGGGTTTGGTCTTCTGGGTTTGGCCCGTGCCGTGACCCTTGGCCACACGCTGCGCGGGGGGCTGGCCTGTTTTTCGTGACCTCTGCCTCCGAGGCGGGCGCCGTTTTCGACTTGAGGCAAAAGAGCCAAACGGCTTATCATCCGAGGTTATCCCGGGGGCCTCAAAGGCTTCCCTGACGCTTCTTGCGGCTTGTCGAGGTTTCTCTCGCTGCCCGTTGATCGACCGGCCGTTACGGTGTTCAAGGGCGAGAGAGGCGCCAGCCCGGGAAATTCGCACACCCGCCAGATAGCCGGGTTGTCCCATCCTTGCAGGTCCATGGTTTTGCCGTGGTCCCAGGACCTGGGGCCGGGCGGGTGGAGGTCAAACCTTCGCTTCAGGAGCACTCGATCGTGTCCATCACCATGCGGCAAATGCTGGAGGCTGGCGTTCATTTCGGCCACCAGACTCGTTACTGGAACCCGCGCATGGCCCCCTACATTTTTGGCCATCGCAACAAGATCCACATCATCAACCTCGAGAAAACGCTCGCGATGTATCTCGAGGCCATGAAGTACGTGCGCCAACTTGCTTCCAACAAGGGCACGGTGCTGTTCGTAGGCACCAAGCGCCAGGCCCGGGAGATCGTGCGCGAGGAAGCGGTTCGAGCGGGCTGTCCATTTGTGGATCATCGCTGGCTGGGCGGCATGCTCACCAACTTCAAGACGGTCAAGGGGTCAATCAAGCGTCTGCGGGAGATGGAGGCCATGGCGGCCGACGGTTCTGTGGAGAAGATGTCCAAAAAGGAAGGGTTGCTGTTCCAGCGCGAGCTTGCATCTCTGGGCCGCAGCCTTGGTGGCATCAAGGACATGAATGGTCTCCCGGATGCCATCTTCGTCATCGACGTCGGTTACCACAAGATTGCTGTCACCGAGGCTGCCAAGCTCGGCATTCCGGTGGTGGGGGTGGTGGACACGAACCACACCACCGAGGGCATCGCCTACGTGATTCCGGGCAACGACGATTCCAGCCGTGCCATCCGCCTGTACGCAAGGGGTGCCGCCGATGCGGTGCTTGAAGGCCGCAGCCAGATCGTGCGCGAGATTGTCACCGACGAGTTCGTCGAGGTGGAAACCTCCGAAGAACAGGTGGCGCAGTAAGGGCGCTTCGCGCGCCGGATGGCGAACGGGTTTGGTGCTGCGCCGGGCCGGTGGTTCGCGCGCCGGTAACGGCGCGGGAGACATGAAGTAAGTCAACGGGAGTGAACATGGCGGAAATCACCGCTTCCATGGTGAAGGATCTGCGCGAGAAAACCGACGCGCCGATGATGGAGTGCAAGAAGGCCCTGACCGAAGCAAACGGCGACATGGCAAAGGCGGAGGAAATTCTCCGGGTCAAGCTTGGTAACAAGGCCGCCAAGGCCTCGTTTAGGGTTGCGGCCGAGGGCGTCGTGGCGACATGGGTTGCCGCGGATGGAAAGCTCGCCAGTCTCGTCGAGGTTAACTGCGAAACCGATTTCGTGGCCAAGAATCCCGAGTTCCTGGCCATGGCCGCTGCCGCCGCAGAGTTGGTGGCGCAGCATGATCCTGCTGACGTGCCGGCGCTCGCCGCCCTGTCCACGGACGGTCGCAGCCTGGAGGCAGTCCGCACTGAGTTGGTGGGGCGCATCGGCGAAAACATGAGTTTGCGGCGTTTTGTTCGCATCAAGGCGCAGGGGCGGGTCGCTCACTATGTTCATGGCGGCGCCAAGATCGGGGTTCTGGTGGATGTGGTGGGCGGCGATGAAACGCTCGGCAAGGACATCGCCATGCACATCGCGGCGTCGCGTGATCTGGTAGCCCTGACCCGCGACCAAGTGCCTGAGGAACTCATCCGAAAGGAGCGCGACATCGCGGCGGCCAAGGCGGCGGAATCGGGGAAGCCGGCCGAGATCGTTCAGAAGATGGTGGAGGGCGCGGTGCAGAAATTCCTCAAGGAAGTCACCCTGCTCAGCCAGCCCTTCGTGAAAGACGACAAGGTCACGGTGGAGCAGTTGCTCAAGGCCCGCGGGGCTTCGGTGCCGGCCTTCGTGCTGTATCGGGTCGGTGAGGGCATCGAGAAAAAGACCGCCGATTTCGCTGCCGAGGTGGCAGCGGCGGCGGCGGGAGCCCGCTGATCGCGGTAGCGTCCATGCCCCAACCTGCTTTCCGCCGCATTCTTCTCAAGCTGTCTGGCGAAGCCCTGATGGGCGAGGACAGTTACGGCATCAACCGCCAGGTGATCGATCGTATCTGCGGCGAGATTGCCGAGGTGGTGCGTCTGGGCGTGGAAGTGGGGGTGGTGATCGGCGGCGGCAACATCTTCCGCGGCGTCGCCCCGGGTGCCGCGGGGATGGATCGTGCCACGGCTGACTACATGGGCATGCTGGCCACGGTCATGAATGCCCTTGCCTTGCAGGACGCCATGCGTCGCGCCGGGCTGCAGGGCAGGGTTCAGTCGGCTCTCACCATCGAGCAGGTGGCCGAGCCCTACATTCGCGGCAAGGCCATCCGCTACTTGGAAGAGGGCAAGGTCGTGATCTTCGCGGCCGGCACCGGCAACCCGTTTTTCACCACCGACACCGCCGCAGCACTGCGCGGCATGGAGATGAGCGTGGATGTGGTGCTAAAAGCGACCAAGGTGGATGGCGTCTATACAGACGACCCCAAAACGAACCCCAAAGCCATGCGCTACCAGGCGCTGAGTTTCGATGAGGCCATCGTCAAGAACCTCAAGGTGATGGACGCCACCGCGCTTACCCTATGCCGGGACCAGAAGATGCCCTTGTGCGTCTTCAGCATCTTCAAGGCCGGTGCCCTACGCCGTGTGGTGATGGGTGAGGACGAGGGTACTCGGGTGCACGTTTGAGGCCGCCTGACTGGCAAACGGAGACGAAGTCATGAGCATCGCTGACGTGAAGAAGTCGGTGGAGCAAAAAATGCACAAGTCCATCGATACGTTGAAGAACGACCTCGGCAAGGTGCGTACCGGGCGAGCCCACACGGGTCTTCTGGACCACGTGAGGGTGGACTACTACGGCAACCCGACACCCATCAACCAGGTTGCCAACATGACGCTCATCGATGCTCGCACCATCGGGGTCCAGCCGTGGGAGAAGAAGATGATCCCGGTTGTGGAAAAGGCGATCCGCGACGCCGATCTGGGCCTCAACCCCGCAACCCTGGGGGAACTGATCAGGGTACCCATGCCTGCGCTCACGGAGGAGCGCAGACGTGACCTCACGAAGGTGGTGAGGGCGGAGTCCGAGGCGGCCAGGGTGGCCATCCGCAACGTGCGCCGGGAAGGCAACGAGCAACTCAAGCGCTTGCTCAAGGACAAGGCGGTGTCTGAAGACGACGAGCGCCGCGCCCAGGACGACGTGCAGAAACTCACCGACCGCTTCATCGCCGACGTGGACAAGATGCTTGCGGCGAAAGAAGCGGAACTCATGGCGGTTTGAGTCCATGAGCTCCACGCTGGCCGTTCCTGAAGTTTTCGATGTGCCGCGTCATGTGGCGATCATCATGGATGGCAATGGTCGTTGGGCCAAGCGCCGGTTCCTGCCGCGCGCGGCAGGGCACAGGCGTGGTGTGCAGGCGGTGCGCACGACCGTTGAGGCGTGCGTCGAACGCGGTGTGGAATTCCTGACGCTTTTCGCCTTTTCGAGCGAGAACTGGCGCCGCCCAGCCGATGAAGTGTCTTTTCTGATGTCGCTGTTCGTTCGCACCCTAGAGCGTCAGGTGGCTAGACTCCACGAGGGTGGCGTGCGCCTCAAGGTGATCGGCGATCGGGCAGCCTTCGAACCGCGGCTCGTCGCGCTCATCAACGACGCGGAGGCGCTGACCGCAGAGAACAGACGTCTAACCCTTTCCGTGGCGGCCAACTACGGCGGACGGTGGGATCTCCTTCAGGCCATGAACCGGATGCTGGAAGCCAACCCCCACCGCGCTGGAAACTTCGGCGAATCCGACCTGGCGCCCTGGTTGGCCACAGCCTACGCGCCCGAGCCCGACCTCTTCATCCGGACAGGCGGAGAAAAGCGAATCAGCAATTTCCTGCTCTGGCATCTTGCTTACACCGAGCTGCACTTCACCGACACCCTGTGGCCGGACTTCGGTTCTTCCAGCCTGGATGCAGCCATCGAATCCTACAGGCTGCGCGAGCGGCGCTTTGGGCGGACCAGCGAGCAGCTCGTACCCGACGCAATTGCCACGGTTCCATCCCTGACCCGCGTTGCGACGGGTTGATCGCGAGCCGCCGGCATGTTGCGCCAGCGTGTGATCACAGCCGCGGTGTTGCTGTTTGGCGCCATCAGTTTTCTGTTTCTGGTGCCCCAGTGGGCCTGGGCCCTGGTGACTGGCGGCGTGATGCTGATCGGCGCGGCAGAGTGGGGGCGTTTGGCGGGCTGGCGTGCGTCAGGTGTGATCGTCTTTGGCGCAGTGGTGGCAGTCTCGGGAGCCCTGTTGGGCTGGAGCGCGTTGCAGCATCCGCTCGGCAATCGCCTGGTAATGATCGTTTGTTCGGGCGCGCTCGCCTTCTGGTTGCTGGCGGCGCTGCCGTGGCTGCTGCTTCGCGCATCGGTACGTGGCGCTGCCAGGATGGCGTTGACGGGGTGGTGGGTGCTCGTGCCGGCATGGTTGGCGCTGGTCTGGCTGCAAGGCCGCCCGTGGTTGCTTCTGTCGCTGCTGGCGGTGGTGTGGGTGTCGGACTCTGCTGCCTATCTGGTGGGGCGATCTTTTGGCCGTCACAAGCTCGCTCCCGCCATCAGCCCTGGCAAGACATGGGAAGGCGTGGGTGCGGCTGTGGTAGCCGTGCTCGCCTATCTCTCCGTCCTGGGACTGGTGTCTCAGCCCGCATGGCCTGCGTTCCTGACGCTGGAAGCCGCGGGCGCCTTCCTCGGGCTGACCGCTCTGGGGATCATCGGCGACCTTTTCGAGTCGTGGGTCAAGCGGGGGGCAGGCGTGAAGGATAGCGGGAAGTTGCTCCCGGGCCACGGCGGTGTGTTGGACCGCATCGACGCGCTGACGGCAAGCCTGCCCCTGGCGGCTCTGGCGGCAGTAACGGTGTTCGTGGGCTGAGGATCCGGCGACATGCACGGCGTGGCCATTCTAGGCAGTACCGGCAGCATCGGACGCAGCACGCTGGACGTGATTGCTCGCCATCCCGTCCAGTTCCGCGCGGTGGCGCTTGCAGCGCACCGCAGCGTGGACACCATGTTCGAGCAATGCGTGGCTCATCGTCCGCGCCTTGCGGCGATGCTTGATCCCCTGGCGGCAGCGCAGTTACGCGATCGCGTACGCGACGCCGGCCTGCCGGTGCGAGTGCTGTCGGGGCCGCAAGGCCTCGTGGAAGTGGCTACCACCGACGCTGCCAAGTCCGTGATGGCCGCCATCGTTGGCGCCGCTGGGTTGCTGCCCACACTCGAAGCGGCGCGCCTGGGGCGTCGCGTGTTGCTAGCCAACAAGGAAGCCCTGGTCATGGCGGGCGGGGTGTTCATGGAGGCGGTACGCGCTTCCGGAGCGGTGCTGCTGCCCATCGACAGCGAACACAATGCCGTTTTTCAGTCCTTGCCGCGCGACTATTCGGGCGACATGGATTCGGCGGGTGTTCGACGTATTCTCCTCACGGCGTCAGGGGGCCCCTTGCGCAGTTTGCCGTTGGAGCGCTTTGCCTCGGTCACTCCCGCGCAGGCGGTGGCGCATCCCAACTGGGTCATGGGGCGCAAGATTTCAGTGGACTCCGCCACAATGATGAACAAGGGCCTGGAGGTGATCGAGGCCCACTGGCTGTTTGGTGCGCCGCGCGACCGCATCGAGGTGGTGATACATCCCCAGAGCGTCATCCACTCCATGGTGGAATACGTGGACGGCTCCGTGATCGCGCAACTGGGAAACCCCGACATGCGCACGCCCATCGCCCATGCGCTAGCCTATCCCGATCGGGTAAATGCCGGCGTTAATCCTCTGGACCTCGCGCGCGTGGGAACATTGTCGTTCGAAGCGCCCGACGAGCGCCGTTTTCCCTGTCTGAGGCTCGCGTACCACGCGCTGGAGCGGGGTGGGTCGGCCATTGCGGCCCTCAATGCCGCCAACGAGGTGGCCGTGGAGCAGTTTCTTTCTGGGGCGTTGCCCTTTCACCAGATCGCGCCAGCCATTGAGCGTGTCCTCGATCGCACGCCGGATCGCCCGCTTAGGGATCTGGACGAAGTGCTCGACGAAGACCAGCGTGCCCGTCGCGAGGCGCGATCGTCTATTGCCGCTTTGGCCTGAGCAACCTGGGAGAGTTTTTCGTGAGCCTGCTTTCCACCCTTGTCGCCTTCGTCGTTGCCCTGGGCATATTGATCGTATTTCACGAACTGGGGCACTACGCCGTGGCTCGCCTGTGCGGGGTCAAGGTGCTTCGCTTCTCGGTGGGATTTGGCGCCCCGGTGTGGTCGCGCACCCTTGGGCGCGACAGGACGCAGTGGGCCGTGGCGCTGATCCCCCTGGGTGGTTACGTGAAGATGCTCGATGAACGCGAAGGGCCGGTCGCGCCAGCGGAAGTCCATCGCGCATTCAACCGGCAGTCGGTGTGGCGGCGAATCGCCATCGTCGCAGCTGGTCCGGTGGCCAATTTTCTTCTTGCGCTGGTGTTGTATTGGGCATTGTTGGTGCACGGCATTCCAGGCGTGCGACCGGTGGTGGATGAGCCGCCTCCGGGGAGTCTGGCGCACGCCGCGCGCTTTGAGGCCGGGGACATCCTGACTGCTGTGGATGGGACGCCCGTGCGGACGTGGCAGGATCTGCGCTGGCGGCTTCTTGAAAAGGCGCTGGCGCACTCAAACGCGGAGGTGCGCGTCGAGACCGATGGCGGCGAGACTCGCATGCGCAACCTCGACCTGTCGGGGCTCGCCAGCGACGACTTGGACGCGAATTTTCTCCGTGAGGTGGGCCTTTCCAGCTACAAGCCGCCGCTGCCGGCAGTGATCGGGCAGGTGCTCCCCGGAAGCGTCGCGAGCGAAGCGGGTCTGGCCGAAGGGGACGAGATTCTCTCCGCAGCCGGCACCGAAGTGGTTCGCTGGGATCAGTTCGTGGATGCGGTGCGGTCGCGTCCCGATCAGGCGGTGGAACTGGAGATATTGCGCGGCGGTGTCGTGCGCACCGTGACGCTCACGCCCGAGGGACGGTCCGAAAACGGGCGGCAGGTGGGGCGCATCGGGGTGGGGCCACGCCTGGACGAGGCTGCTGCGCGGCGTTATTCAGTGGAGGTGAGCTACGGTCCGCTCGACGCCCTGTACGAGGCTTCGGTCCGCACCTGGGAGGTTTCGATTTTCACGCTGCGCATGCTTTGGAAGATGGTGCGTGGCGAGGTTTCCCTGAAGAACCTGAGCGGGCCCATCACCATCGCTGATTACGCGGGCCAATCTGCGAAGATGGGTTGGCTGGCGTACGTCAGTTTCCTCGCCATCATCTCCATCAGCCTCGGGGTGTTGAACCTGTTGCCCGTCCCGTTACTCGACGGGGGGCACCTCATGTATTATGTGGTGGAAGTTCTTAAGGGAAGTCCTGTCTCGGAGCGTACGCTCGAGATCGGCCAGCGGGTCGGGATGGCCGTGCTGTTCAGTCTGATGGCCTTCGCGATTTTCAACGACATCAACCGGCTGGTCGGCGGCTCCTAGCGCATGAAGCGCTCCCTCATCTCGTTGCTGGTTGCGCTGGCCTGGTCCTCATCTGCCCAGGCCTTCGATCCTTTCGAGATCCGCGACATCCGGGTCGAGGGTATCCAGCGTACCGACCCAGGGGCGGTATTCAGCTACCTGCCGGTCAAGGTCGGTGACACCATGACTGCTGAGCGCGCTACCGCGTCCGTGCGGCTGCTCTTCGGCACCGGATTTTTCAAGGATGTGCAAGTAGAGAACGACGACGGTGTGTTGGTGGTCATCGTCCAGGAGCGGCCAGCCATCGGTGCCATCGATACCCGCGGATCCAAGGAATTCGATCGCAAGAAGCTTCTGGAAATCCTGCGTGCCGCAGGGTTACAGGAAGGCCGAATATTTGACCAGTCGGTGCTCGAGCGCGCAAAACAGGACCTTAAGAACCAGTACATCGCCCGCGGCAAGTACAGCGTGGAGGTCGAGACGACGGTGAATCCGCTTGAGCGCAACCGGGTTTCTGTGAATTTCAACATCACCGAAGGGCGCGTAGCCAAGATCCGTAGCATCAACGTGGTGGGAAACCGAGTTTTCACGGACAAGGAACTGCTCGACCTCGTGGTGCTTCGCACGCCGGGATTCATGACCTGGTACAGCAAGAACGATCAGTATTCGAGGCAGAAGCTCGCCGCCGACCTGGAGACCATACGGTCGTTTTACCTGAACCAGGGTTATCTCGAATTCAACATCGATTCCACCCAGGTTGCGCTGAGCCCGGACAAGCGTGACGTTTTCATCACCGTCAACTTGACCGAGGGAGAGCGATACAGCGTCTCCGATGTCAAGCTCGCTGGCGAGATGATCGTCCCCGAAGTAGAACTGCGCCGTCTCTTGAAGGTGCGTCCGGGCGAGGTTTTCAACCGCGAGCGGCTCACCGAATCCACCAAGTTGATGACCGACCGGCTTGCCGATGATGGTTATGCGTTTGCCCAGGTGAATGCGGTTCCGGAGGTGGACCGGGTGAAGCGTGAGGTGTCCTTCACCCTGTTCGTGGATCCTGGACGGCGGGTTTATGTCCGGCGCATCAACATTGCCGGCAACACCACCACCCGGGATGAGGTGATCCGGCGGGAGTTCCGCCAGATGGAGGGGGGCTGGTACTCGCAGTCTAAGATCAACCGCTCGAAGGTGCGCGTTGACCGGCTAGGGTATTTCAGCGAGGTCAACATAGAGACACCGGCGGTGCAGGGCAGCAACGACCAGGTGGACGTGAACATGTCCGTGAAGGAGCGACCCACGGGTGCGGTGAGCTTCGGTGTGGGTGTGTCCAGTGCGGAGCGCCTCATTCTCTCGGGCTCGTTGTCGCAGAACAATGCGTTCGGCACGGGTAATGCGCTGCAACTGCAGCTGCAGACCGGCCGTATCAATCGTGTGGCGTCTCTCTCGTATACCAATCCCTACTGGTCGGATGATGGCATAAGCCGCGGCTTCGACCTGTATTCCAGAAGATTCAATCCCACGGTGCTCCGGGCCGCGAGTTACATCACCAACACCGACGGTGCCGGTGTGCGCTTTGGGGTGCCCATCTCCGAGTTGGACGCCGTCAATTACGGGTTGTCGCTGGAGAACACCGACATCGAGATATTTGACAATACGGCACAGCGTATCAAGGACTACGTCAAAACCTACGGGGGGTCCAACCTGGGGCTGATTGGCACCTTGGGCTGGCAGCGTGACGGGCGAGACAGCACGATCGCTCCAACGCGCGGCCTGCTCCACCGCGTCACGCTCGAAACCGCGCTGCCTGGTGGCGATTTGCGTTACTACAAACTGGGTTACAAGGCGCAACGTTTCTTTCCAATGACGCGCCTGACCACATTCCAGATTGGCGGTGAAATCGGCTATGCGGCCGGTTTAGGCGACAATCCGTTGCCGTTTTACAAGAATTACTACGCGGGCGGCGTGAACAGCGTGCGTGGTTTTTCCACCTTCGCCATCGGGCCGCGCGACGAGTTTGGCTTTGCCATCGGCGGCAACCGGATGCTCCTTGCCAACGCAGAGTACTACTTTCCCTTTCCCGGCGCGGGGAAGGATCAGTCGTTGCGGTTATCGCTGTTCATGGACTCGGGCGTGGTGGATACCGATCAGTACAGTTTGGATAAAATCCGGGTGTCCACTGGCCTCGCGCTCAACTGGTTTTCGCCAGTTGGGCCGCTCAAGCTAAGCTTCGGCTTCCCCATCAAGAAGGAACCCACAGACCGGCTGCAGCGTATCCAGTTCACCCTCGGAACCATTTTCTAGTTTTCTCGGAAACGTTTGCCCGCGCGGCAACCTGCCTCCACCAGGAGCCCAGTCTTGAAACATCCACTGTTGTTCGCCATTGCAACGCTGTTTGCGGCCTCGGCAGTCCACGCTCAGTCCAATGACCTCAAGATCGGCGTGGTTTTCGTCGAGCGTATCTTGAAGGAGTCAGCGCCGGCCAAGAAGGCGCAGCAGAAGCTCGAAAAAGAGTTCCAGGCGCGTGACCAGGAAATCCAGAAACTCACCCGGCAAGGCAAGGACCTGCAAACCATGCTGGAGAAAGAAAGCGTGACCATGTCGGAGACCGATCGGCGTACACGCGAAACCGAGCTGGGTCGTGTATCGCGAGATCTGCAGCGCTTGCAGCGCGAGTTTCGCGAGGACTTCAACGTGCGGCGCAACGAAGAGTTCCAGGGCATCATTGAGCGTGCCAACAAGGTGGTTCAGGAAATTGCGGAAAAAGAAAAATACGATCTGATCCTCCAGGACGCCGTGGTGTACCGCAGTCCGCGGGTTGACATCACGGAGAAAGTGCTCAGGGTTCTGGACAAGTAGTACCGTCTTCGCGGAACGGACCGGTGGAGATGTCGTGGCAATGACGCTCGGCCAGTTGGTGGCGCTCCTGGGCGGCACGCTGGAGGGTTCAGGGGATACCCTCGTCTCGCGCGTGGCCACGCTGGATGCTGCAGGGCCCGGTGAACTGAGCTTCCTGCACAACGTGCGCTACCGCCATCAGCTCTCGTCCACAAGGGCGGCAGCGGTGATCGTGGCGCCTTCGGATGCCGCCCTCACCACGCGTCCCAGGATCGTTGCCGCCAACCCATATGCGTACATGGCCCGCGCCGCGGCGCTGCTCAGCCCCGCAGTGCGGCCGGCGCCGGGAGTGCACCCTGGCGCCAGCGTGCACCCCGGGGCGAGTGTGGCAGCCGATGCCTGGGTGGACGCCGGTTGCGTGGTGGGCGCGGGCGCCGAGATTGGCGCGCGGGCGGTCATCGGACCCGGCTGCACCGTGGGCGAGCAGGCCGTAATCGGCGAGGACAGCGTCCTGCACACCAGGGTGAGCGTGTATCACGACTGCCGTGTCGGCGCCCGGTGCGTGCTCCACGCGGGGGTTGTGGTGGGCGCCGACGGTTTCGGGTTCGCCGAAGAGGAGGGGCGCTGGGTCAAGGTGCCTCAGCTCGGCCGCGCGGTGCTTGGTGACGACGTGGAACTTGGCGCCAATACCTGCATCGATCGGGGTACCCTGGGTGACACCGTGGTGGAGGAGGGGGTCAAGATGGACAACCTCATCCAGGTGGGTCACAACGTGCTGGTGGGAGCCCATACCGCCATCGCTGCTTGTGCCGGCATCGCGGGCAGCACTCGCATCGGACGCCACTGCAAGATCGGCGGGGCAGCCATGATCCACGGGCACATCACCCTTTGCGACCACGCAGTGGTGGCCGCCGGCACCATGGTGCGCCGGAGCATCGAGGTCCCCGGCGTTTACGACGGGTTCTTTCCGGCGCTGCCGCACCGGGAGTGGATGAAGAATCTGGCCCATTTCAACCGGTTGGGCGAAATCGCGGACTCGGTCCGCCGTCTCGAACGAAACCACGGCGCCGAGGGGGCGGATAAATGACGAATGCGATGGAGATCCACCGGATCCTGCAGCACTTGCCGCACCGTTACCCGTTGCTGCTGGTGGATCGCGTGATGCATTGCGAACCCGGCAAGGACATCGTGGCGCTCAAGAACGTCACCATCAACGAGCCGTTTTTCGATGGTCACTTCCCTCACTACAAGGTGATGCCTGGGGTTCTCATCGTGGAGGCGCTGGCCCAGGCAGCGGCGATTCTCTCGTTCCAGACCGTGGGTCAGGTGGCTGACCGGGACTCGGTCTACTACTTCGTGGGCATCGA
This sequence comes from Rhodocyclaceae bacterium, assembly GCA_020248405.1. Classification (GTDB taxonomy): domain Bacteria; phylum Pseudomonadota; class Gammaproteobacteria; order Burkholderiales. The sequence continues at coordinate 168,193 of JADCHQ010000008.1, forward strand.
CGGGGCGCGCTTCAAGAAACCGGTGGGGCCCGGCGACCAACTGATCCTCAAGGTGAGCCTTCTGCGGCAATTGCGTGGCATCTACAAGTTCAGCGCCGCTGCAGAAGTGGACGGCGTTCTTGTTGCCGAGGCGGAGCTCATGTGCACCATGCGCAACATTGGCGCCATCACCGGGTCCACATGATCCACCCAACTGCCATCGTCCACCCGCGGGCGCGTCTTGGCACGGGTGTCGAGATCGGGCCTTATGCCATCGTCGGCGAGCATGTGGAGCTCGGCCCTGGAACCACCATCGGGGCCCACGCCGTGGTCACTGGCCATACCCGTCTGGGACGTGACAACCGTGTCTTCCCCTTCGCCTGCCTGGGCGAAGCGCCCCAGGACAAGAAGTACGCGGGCGAGCCCACGCGCCTGGAACTGGGCGATCGCAACCACGTCCGGGAGTATTGCACGCTGCACACAGGCACCATCCAGGACCATGGACTCACGCGCGTCGGCAGCGACAACCTTTTCATGGCCTATGTCCATGTTGCCCATGACTGCCTCGTGGGCAACCACGTCATTTTCGCCAACTGCAGCCAGCTCGCCGGGCACGTGCACGTGGGCGACTGGGTGATCCTGGGTGGCTTTACGGGTGTGCATCAATTCTGCCGGATTGGCTCTCACGCCATGACGGCGATCAATACCGTGCTGGTTCACGATTTGCCTCCATACGTCATGGCTCAGGGGGATACAGCCAAGCCGCACGGCCTGAACACCGAGGGGTTGCGGCGCCGCGGCTTCAGCGCGACGGTCATCGCCGGATTGAAGCGTGCATACAAAATCCTCTATCGCGAGGGACTCACGCTCGAGGAAGCCAAGGCCTCGCTCGGCGAGCACGTGAGCTCTTGCCCCGAGGCGGGCCTGATCCTTGAATTCCTGAGCGCATCCAACCGCGGCATCGTCCGTTGATCGCTGGAATGGACCGCCCGGCACGCGTGGCGCTGGTGGCTGGCGAGCCCTCGGGCGACGGCATCGCTGCGCCGCTGGTTGCGCAATTGCGGGAGCGGCTCCCTGGGGCGCAGTTGTTCGGCATCGGCGGACCCCTCATGCAGGGGCAGGGGCTCGACTCGTGGTACCCCATGGACGTCCTTTCGGTGCGCGGCTATGTGGAAGCCGCGAGGTCGGTTCCTCGCATTCTCGCCATCCGCCGGGAACTCAAGGCCCGCCTGTTGGCCGAGCCGCCTGACCTTTTCATTGGTGTCGACGCTCCCGACTTCAACCTGCGGCTGGAGGAGGCCCTGCGCGCGTCGGGTACGCCAACGGTTCACTATGTGAGTCCGTCCATCTGGGCCTGGCGGGGTGAGCGTATCGGCCAGGTACGGCGTTCCGCCGACAAGGTTCTGGCGCTTTTTCCAATGGAGGTGCCGCTCTACCAGAAGGCGGGCGTGGAGGTGGAGTTCGTCGGCCACCCGTTGGCTGATGAGGTCCCCGAACATCCCGACCGGGACGCGGCGAGGGAGCAGATGCGCCTTCCGCTCGACGCGCCCGTGTTCGCGTTACTCCCCGGCAGTCGTCAAGGTGAATTGGAGCAACACGCAGCCCTGTTCGTGGAAACGGCCAAGCTGCTGGCGTCGCAGATGCAGGGCGCGCGTTTCCTTGTCCCGCTCACCAGCCGTGCCACACGCCTGCAATTCGAGCAGGCGATCTACAGCGGCGGCGCAACTCAGGTTCCCTTCACGGTGTTGTTCGGGCACGCGCAGCTCGCCATGATGGCGGCGGACGTGAGCCTGGTTGCCTCTGGAACGGCCACCCTTGAGTGTGCGCTGCTTAGGCGTCCCATGGTGGTGACCTACCGAGTGCCCCGCCTGACCTACCGCATCATGTGGCCACGACGCTACTTGCCGTGGATTGCCTTGCCCAATGTGCTGTCGGAGCGATTCGTGGTCCCGGAGATCCTGCAGGACGATGCCACGGCGCCCAATCTCGCCCAGGCATTGGCAAATCTTCTGCGCGACAAGGAGGTTCGCTCGCGCCAGGTGTCCGCGTTCGAGCGGTTGTACCGTGAGTTGCGACAGGATGCCGCGCGCCGCGCGGCAGATGCCGTCATCCCGCTGCTCCGGCCCCATGGCACGGCCTCGCAGGCTTCGACACATTCCGCCGTGGCCCGGTTGAGCCCATGAGGGACCTGCGCATTGCCGGGGTCGACGAGGCGGGCCGCGGCCCGTTGGCAGGCCCCGTGGTGGCCGCGTGCGTGATTCTCGATCCAGCGCATCCCATCCCGGGGCTGGCCGACTCCAAAATGCTTGGCGCAGCGCAACGGGAAAGGCTGGCTCGCGAAATCCGCGCTGGCGCCTTGGCGTGGACCGTGGCAAGCGCCTCGGTGGAAGAAATTGACGCCCTCAACATCCTGCAGGCCACGATGCTTGCCATGCGCCGGGCCGTGCTGGGACTCGATCCGTTGCCAGACGAGGTTCTCGTGGACGGTAACCGCTGTCCCTCGCTGCCCTGCGCGGTTCGCGCGGTGGTGCGCGGCGACGCCACGGTTCCGCCCATCAGCGCCGCTTCCATCCTTGCCAAGACCTTCCGTGACGCGCACATGGATGAGTTGCACCGGACGCATCCTGGCTATGGCTTCGACCGCCACCGCGGGTATCCCACCAAGGAGCACCTGGGCGCGATGGCACGGCTTGGGGCTTGCGAGGCACACCGGCAAACCTTCGCCCCGGTGCGGGCGCTGGCGAAGATACGCTGACGGCTGCACGTACCCGATGGGCCGGGGGCCTAGAAAATGTGCCTCTTCAGGCCTGCCTGATGCACTATGGTAGCGGCCAGTTCCTCGATGGAGCGATGGGTGGTGTCGAGGAAAGGAATGCGTTGGGAGCGCATCAGGCGCTCGGCCCGTTCCACCTCGAACGCACAATTTTCAGGGTTCGCGTATTGACTGTTCGGACGCCGTTCATGGCGAATCTGCGCAAGGCGCTCCGGAAAGATGGTGAGGCCGAACAGCTTGGCGCGCCACGGTTCGAGGCTCGCGGGCAGGCGCTGGTCCTGGAAGTCTTCGGGGATGAGGGGGTAGTTGGCGGCCCGGATGCCGTACTGCAGCCCCATATACAGGCAGGTGGGCGTCTTGCCGCAGCGCGATACCCCCACCAGGATGATGTCGGCCTCGCGAAGTTCCTTGGTGGACACGCCGTCGTCGTGGGCAAGGACGAAGTTCACCGCCTCGATGCGCGAGTGATAATCGTGGGTGTCCTTCACGCGGTGGGAGCGCCCGATCTCCAGGCTGTGGCTTACGCCGAGTTCGCGCTCCATGGGCGAGATGAACACCTGGAAGCAGTCAAGGTACAAGGCATCGGCGCCAGCGATCACCCCGCTCACTTCCGGATCCACTAGGGTGCTGAAAACCAGCGGGCGCGCCCCGTCGGCATGGCCCGCGGCATTGATGCGCGCCACGGCCTCGCGGGCCCGCTCGGCGCTGTCCACGAAGGGGAGCGTCGTCTCCTTGAAGGTCACGTCTTCAAATTGAGCTAGCAGGCTGTGGCCAAGCATCTCGGCGGTGATGCCAGTGCGGTCGGAGACGAAAAAAGCGTGACGCGTCAGCGCTGCGTTCATGGTTGGTGCTGCGATGCAATAGACGATTCGGTAACATAACACTTTTGCCGGCCGGCGCCATCGCGGCGGCGGCAGCCGCGGAGAACCACAGCATGAGCAGCCACTCACCCTTAGTGATCCCTTTCGAGGAACTGCGCATGAGCGATGTCGAGCGGGTGGGCGGCAAGAATGCCTCGCTCGGCGAGATGATCAGCCAACTGTCGCGTGCCGGTGTGCGGGTACCGGGCGGGTTTGCCACCACCGCCGAGGCGTTCCGGGAGTTTCTCGAAGGCACCGGTCTCGCTAGGCGTATTGCGCAGGCGCTGGAAGGTCTGGACGTGGATGACGTGGCTCGCCTGGCCGAAACCGGCCGCCGCATCCGCGGCTGGATTGCGGAGGCACCCTTGCCGGCACGCCTCGAGCAAGACCTCGCCTCTGCCTATGCAGCCCTGTCCGTTGATGGTCCCGCCACCGTGGCGGTGCGCTCCTCAGCCACCGCCGAAGACCTCCCCGATGCCTCCTTCGCGGGCCAGCAGGAAACCTACCTGAACATCCGGGGAATCGAGCATGTGGTGGATGCCGTGCGCCACACGTTTGCCTCGTTGTACAACGACCGCGCCATTGCCTACCGGGTGCACAAGGGCTTTGCCCATGCCGAGGTGGCGCTGTCCTGCGGCATCCAGCGCATGGTGCGTTCCGATTCCGGTGCCAGTGGCGTAATGTTCACCATCGACACCGAATCGGGTTTCGACCAGGTGGTGTTCATTACTGCCGCCTATGGTTTGGGTGAAACGGTGGTGCAGGGCGCCGTCAACCCCGATGAGTTCTACGTTTGGAAGCCCGGTCTCGCGGCGGGGCGCCCTGCCATCCTTCGCCGCAGCCTTGGCGCCAAGGCCATCAAGATGGTGTTCACGGAGCACGCCCGTGCCGGGCATTCCACCGAAACCGTCGCCGTGCCCGAGGCAGATCGCCATCGCTTCGCCATCACCGATGCGGAAGTGGAGGAACTGGCGCGCTACGCGGTGGTCATCGAGCAGCACTATGGCCGGCCCATGGATATCGAGTGGGGCCGTGACGGCACGGACGGTCGCATCTACATCCTCCAGGCGCGCCCTGAGACGGTCAAATCGCGCGGCGGCGCGGAAACCCGCCAGAGCTTCCGCCTGAAGAGCCGTTCCGAAATCCTGGCTACCGGGCGCGCCATCGGCAATCGCGTGGGCATTGGCACGGTGCGGGTGATCCGCGATGTGTCCGAAATGCATCAGGTGCAGGCGGGCGATGTGCTGGTGAGCGACATGACCGACCCCGACTGGGAGCCGGTGATGAAGCGCGCGGCGGCCATCGTGACCAACCGTGGCGGGCGCACCTGCCACGCAGCCATCATTGCCCGCGAGCTGGGTATTCCGGCGGTGGTAGGGGCGGGCGATGCCACCCGCGTGCTCAAGGACGGCACCGAGGTGACGGTGTCCTGCACCGAGGGCGACACGGGCTTTGTGTACCGCGGCCGCCTGGAGGTGGAAGTCACTGATCTGGCGGTGTCGAGCATGCCGGAGCCGCCCGTCAAGATTTACATGAACGTGGGCAATCCGGAACTCGCGTTCGAGTTTTCGCGCCTGCCCAACGCCGGGGTGGGGCTCGCGCGGCTGGAGTTCATCATCGCCCGCACCATCGGCGTGCATCCGCGGGCCATCCTCGCCTATCCAGACGTGCCGGTGGATTCGCGCCAGGTGATCGAGCAGCACGCCGCGGCTTACGGATCGGCGGTGGAGTTCTACGTGAGCAAGCTCACAGAGGGCATCGCCACCCTCGCTGCGGCCTTCCACCCCAAGCCCGTGATCGTGCGGCTGTCTGATTTCAAGTCCAATGAATACTCCAGCCTGGTGGGCGGGCGGCGCTACGAACCCGAGGAGGAGAACCCCATGCTGGGGTTCCGCGGCGCTTCGCGCTATGTGGCCTCCAGTTTCAGGGATTGTTTTGAACTGGAATGCCGCGCGGTGAAACGGGTGCGCGACGACATGGGCCTCACCAACGTGGAGTTGATGGTGCCCTTCGTCCGCAATGTGGGCGAGGCGCGCGAAGTGGTGTCGCTGCTGGCGGCCAACGGCCTGTCGCGGGGGGGCAATGGCTTGCGCGTCATCATGATGTGCGAGATTCCCTCCAACGCCCTGCTGGCGGACCAGTTCCTGGAGCACTTCGACGGCTTTTCCATCGGCTCCAATGACCTGACCCAACTCACCCTGGGTCTGGACCGCGACTCGGGCCTGGTGGCGGACGCCTTCGACGAACGCGACCCGGCGGTCAAGAAACTGCTTGCCATGGCCATCGAGGGCTGCAAGCGCCACGGCAAGTATGTGGGCATCTGCGGCCAGGGGCCCTCCGATCACCCGGATCTTGCCCAGTGGCTGGTGGAGCAGGGCATCGACACGGTGTCGCTCAACCCGGACACCGTGGTGGATACCTGGCTGTTTCTGGCCAAGCACTGCAGGGCGCCCGAGCACCGCTGATGGAGCCAGCGGCCATCCTCTCCGCCTTGGCGGGATGGCGGTTTTTTTGCGGTATCATCGACGCACTTTCGATGACGAGGCGCGAGTCCGAATGACCAAGTTCGTCTTTGTCACAGGCGGTGTGGTTTCCTCCCTGGGCAAAGGCATCGCCGCCGCCTCGCTGGCCGCGATCCTCGAATCGCGCGGCATTCGCCTCACCCTCCTCAAGCTCGACCCCTACATCAACGTTGACCCGGGCACCATGTCCCCGTTCCAGCACGGGGAAGTGTTCGTCACCGACGACGGTGCCGAGACCGATCTCGACCTTGGTCACTACGAACGCTTCGTGCGCGCGCGCATGGGCAAGCGTAACAACTTCACCACCGGGCAGATCTACGAGAGCGTCATCAAGAAGGAGCGGCGCGGCGACTACCTCGGCGGCACGGTGCAGGTGATCCCCCACATCACCGACGAGATCAAGCATTTCATCCGTCAGGGCGCCGGTGACGCTGACCTGGCCATCGTGGAAGTGGGAGGTACCGTGGGCGACATCGAATCGCTGCCCTTCCTCGAGGCCATCCGCCAGATGAGCCTGCAACTAGGCCGCGGCCACGCCTGCTTCATCCACCTTACCCTGGTCCCATTCATTCCCTCGGCCGGCGAGATCAAGACCAAGCCCACCCAGCATTCGGTGAAGGAGCTGCGCGAAATCGGCATCCAGCCCGATGTGGTGCTGTGCCGGGCGGATCGATGGATACCCGACGACGAACGCCGCAAGATCGCCCTGTTCACCAACGTGGAGGAGCGCGCTGTCATCACCGCGGTGGATGTGGACTCCATCTACAAGATTCCGGGCATCCTGCACGCTCAGGGGCTCGACGAGATCGTCTGCCGCAAGCTCGAGATCGACGCGCCACCCGCAGATTTGCGCGAATGGGAAAATCTGGTTTACCGGCTTGAGCACCCCTCGGCGGAGGTGCACGTGGCCCTGGTGGGCAAATACGTGGACCTCACCGAGTCTTACAAGTCGCTCTCCGAGGCGCTGGTGCACGCGGGCATCCACTGCGGAGCGCGTATCCGTATCCATTACATCGATTCGGAAAAACTCGATGCTGAAGGCACTGGTCTGCTGGAGGGCATGGACGCCGTCCTGGTGCCGGGAGGTTTCGGCAAGCGCGGCGTGGAGGGCAAGATCAAGGCCATCCGCTTCGCTCGCGAACGCCGCGTGCCCTACCTCGGCATCTGCCTGGGCATGCAACTGGCGGTGATCGAGTTTGCGCGCCACAAGGCCGGGCTTGCTGGCGCTCATTCCACTGAATTCGACCCCGACACTGCCTACCCAGTGGTGGCCTTGATCAACGAGTGGGTCAACCGCGACGGCCGGGTGGAGCGGCGCGATGAGCACTCCGACCTCGGGGGTACCATGCGCCTCGGGGGGCAAAGCGCCGAGTTGCTGCCCGGAACGCTGGTGCGGCAGGTTTACGGCGCCGATCACATCGCCGAGCGGCATCGCCACCGCTACGAGGTGAACAACTACTACGTGCCTCGCTTGCAGGAGGCCGGGCTGCGGGTGAGCGGCCTGTCCACTGGCAGCGAGCGGCTCACCGAAATGGTGGAGCTGCCCGATCACCCGTGGTTCGTGGGGTGCCAGTTCCACCCCGAATTCACCTCCACGCCCCGCGCGGGGCATCCGCTGTTCAAGGCGTTCATCGAGGCGGCCCTGCGACACCGCGCCGGCCGCGACAGCGGCGCTGCACCGGCTGCGGCGGTGGCCTGAACGCCCGAGGGTGCGCAACCGTGAAACTGTGTGGATTCGACGTCGGCCTTGACCAGCCCCTGTTCCTGATCGCCGGGCCCTGCGTGGCGGAGTCGCGGCAGCTTGCCATGGACGTGGCGGGGGAGCTGCGCGAGATCACCACCGCGCTGGGCGTGCCGTTCATTTTCAAAGCCTCCTACGACAAGGCCAATCGCAGCTCGGCGCGATCCTTCCGCGGACTGGGCATGGACAAGGGTCTGGAGATCCTCGCGGAGGTACGCAAGGTCATCGGCGTGCCGGTGCTTACCGATGTGCACGCCGTGGAGGAAATCGCCGCCGCAGCGGCCGCCGTGGACGTGTTGCAGACGCCGGCCTTCCTGTGTCGCCAGACCGATTTCATTCGTGCTGCGGCGTCGGCCGGCCGGCCCGTGAACATCAAGAAAGGCCAGTTCCTGTCGCCTTGGGAAATGAAAAACGTGGTGGCCAAGGCCCGAGAGGCCTCCGGCGCCGACAACGTGCTGGTGTGCGAGCGCGGCTTCAGCTTCGGCTACAACAACCTGGTTTCCGATATGCGCAGCCTCATGGTAATGCGGGACACCGGCTGCCCGGTGGTATTCGACGCAACCCACTCGGTGCAACTGCCGGGCGGGCAGGGCAGCGCCAGCGGCGGTCAACGGGAATTCGTGCCGGTGCTGGCCCGTGCCGCCGTGGCTGCCGGGGTGGCCGGGATTTTCATGGAGACCCATCCCGATCCGTCCACGGCTCTCTCCGACGGCCCCAATGCCTGGCCCCTGCAACACGTGGCCGAGCTGCTGGAAACCCTTCGCGACATCGATGCGCTGGTCAAGCGCCGCGGTTTCGCGGAACAACTCATCACTGCGCCGCGCCCGCTTTCTAGCGCCTACGTCTGAACCTACGGATCCACTTTCAGCCATGAGCTCCATCGTAGATGTCGTCGCCCGCGAGATCCTCGACTCCCGCGGCAATCCCACCGTCGAGGCGGACGTGTTGCTCGAATCGGGCGTGAGCGGCCGCGCCGCCGTGCCCTCCGGTGCCTCCACGGGCGCGCGCGAGGCCATTGAGCTGCGCGATGGCGACAAGGGCCGCTACCTGGGCAAGGGAGTACAACGGGCGGTGGAGCATGTGAACACTGAAATCTGCGAAGCCATCATCGGGCTGGACGCCTCCGAGCAGGCTTTCATCGACCGCACCCTCATCGAGCTGGACGGCACCGAGAACAAATCGCGCCTGGGTGCCAATGCCATCCTGGCGGTGTCGCTCGCCGTGGCCAAGGCGGCTGCCGAGGAGACAGGCCTGCCGCTGTACCGCTACCTGGGCGGCGCCGGCTCCATGCGATTGCCCGTGCCCCTCATGAACGTCATCAATGGCGGCGCCCATGCCAACAACAGCCTCGATCTGCAGGAGTTCATGATCATTCCGCTGGGCATGCCCAGCCTGCGCGAAGCGCTGCGCTGCGGTGCCGAGATCTTCCACGCCCTGAAGCGGCTCATCGACCAACGCGGTATGCCCACCACCGTGGGAGACGAGGGTGGCTTCGCGCCGAATCTGCAGGGCAACGAGCGCGCACTCGAGCTGATTGTCGAGGCCATCGACGCCGCTGGCTACACCCCGGGCGATCAGGTGGCCCTGGGCCTGGATTGCGCCGCTTCCGAGTTCTACCGCGACGGGCGCTATCACCTGGCCTCCGACGGGTTGCGCCTCACGTCAGGGGAGTTCACCGACTGGCTTACCACCCTGGCCGGGCGTTACCCCATCCTCAGCATCGAGGACGGTATGGCCGAGGACGACTGGGACGGCTGGAAGCTGCTCACCGATCGGCTCGGCGCGAAGGTGCAACTGGTGGGCGATGATGTGTTCGTCACCAACACCCGCATCCTGCGCGAGGGTATCCGGCGCGGTGTCGCCAACTCCATCCTCGTGAAGATCAACCAGATCGGCACCTTGTCCGAAACCCTGGCGGCCATCGAGATGGCCAAGCGCGCGGGTTACTCAGCGGTGGTTTCGCACCGCTCCGGCGAAACGGAGGACACCACCATCGCCGATATTGCCGTGGCCACCAACGCCATGCAGATCAAGACAGGCTCCCTGTCGCGCGCCGACCGCACCGCCAAGTACAACCAGCTGTTGCGCATCGAGGAAGACCTGGGCGAATCGGCTGGTTACGCGGGCCGCGAGGCCTTCGACCACCTGGCCTGACGCAACGGCAGCCCAGGCCATGCGACTGCTGACCGTGGTACTAGTGGCGCTGGTGGTGGTGCTGCAGCAGCCCCTATGGTTTGGGTCCGGCGGATGGTTGAGGGTGCACGCCCTGGGGGTGCAACTGGACGCGCGCCGTGAAGACAACGCCCGCCTCAAGGCGCGCAACGCGGCGCTGGCGGCGGAAGTTCGCGACTTGAAGCAAGGTTACGACGCCATCGAGGAGCGTGCCCGTTCCGAGCTGGGCATGGTGCGCGAGGACGAGATGTTCTTTCAGGTGATCGAGGGTTCGGCGGTGGCGCGCTGACAAAACGCCGACCCTCAGCAACTGGTGCCACGCCGCGCCAGGTCCGGCGCCGTATTGAGATTATCGAAGGGCGCGACATCGTCACCGAAGTCGGCCACGGCGGCGTCCACCGATGCCATCCATTGCTGCATGCGACGGCCACCGCCCTCAAGGTAGGCGCGTAGTTGCGGGGCCACGTGGCGGTGCGCCAGGCAGAACACGGGCTGGTGGCGCCCCCCGGCGAGGGCGTAGGCTGCTGGAGCGCCGCCCGCTAGCGCCTCGCACAGGCGCGCCACCAGATCCTGGGGAAAGTCTGGCGTGTCGCAGGGCACACTCACCACGTAGGGCGTGCACGCCTGTTCCAGGCCTGCCAGCAAGCCCGCCAGCGGTCCGGAAAAGTCAGGCAGGGCGTCGGCCACCACAGGCACGCCGAAGGCCGCGTAGGCGTCTAGGTTGCGGTTGGCGCTGATGAGTAGCGCAGCCACCTGAGGCCGCAGTCGCCGCAACGCGCGGCTCGCGAGTGCTTCGCCGTGCAGCCGTTCGAGGCCCTTGTCCGCCCCGCCCATGCGACGCCCGGCACCGCCCGCCAGCACCACCCCGGTGACCTGCCCGGGTTCACAGCGGCTCATGGGTATGTCCCGCCTTGTTGGGCGCACGCGCCCACCGGTATCATGGAACCGCCGGACGCGGCGTTGAGCAGCGGGCGCGTGAATACCGGGCGCCGCCGCACACGGCGCATCACCAATACCGAAAACAACAGGGGGCAGGAGATGGCAGGCATCCTCGACAAGGAGCGCATCATCGCGCAACCGGGCTTCAGCCGCTGGCTGGTGCCGCCGGCAGCGCTGATGATCCATCTCTCCATCGGCATGGCCTATGGCTTCAGTGTGTTCTGGCTGCCGCTGTCGCGCGCCATCGGCATCAAGGAGCCGGTCAAGTCGCCCGAGTGCGCCTCGCTCGGTTTCCTGCAGGAGGTGTTCACCACCACCTGCGATTGGAAGATCTCCACGCTCGGCTGGATGTACACGCTGTTCTTCGTGTTTCTCGGCTCTTCGGCGGCGGTGTTCGGCCACTGGCTGGAGCATGCCGGGCCGCGTAAGGCGGGCGTGGTAGCGGCCTTCTGCTGGGGCGGCGGGCTGTTCATCTCTGCCCTGGGTGTGTACACGCACCAGGTGTGGCTCATGTGGTTGGGGTCAGGGGTGATCGGTGGCATTGGACTGGGGCTGGGATACATCTCGCCGGTATCCACGCTCATCAAGTGGTTCCCCGACCGTCGTGGCATGGCCACGGGCATGGCCATCATGGGCTTCGGCGGCGGCGCCATGATCGGCTCGCCCCTGGCGGCAGAGCTGATGAAGCGCTTCGCCTCGGATACCTCGGTGGGCGTTTGGCAAACCTTCGTCACCATGGGCTTGATCTACTTCGTGGCCATGCTGTGCGGCGCCTTCCTGTATCGCGTGCCGCCCACGGGCTGGAAGCCGGCCGGCTGGACGCCGCCACCGCCCAGCGGCAAGGCCATGATCACCAGCCGCCACGTACACGTCAACGAGGCGCACCGCACGCCGCAGTTCTGGTTTTTGTGGGGTGTGCTTTGCCTGAACGTGAGCGCCGGCATCGGCGTGATCGGCATGGCCTCGCCCATGCTGCAGGAGGTGTTCGGCGGCAGACTCATCGACGCCACCGGTGCCCTCTCGGAACTCACCAAGGAACAGAAAACCGCCGTGGCCGCCATCGGCGCAGGCTTCGCCGGGCTGCTGTCGCTGTTTAACATCGTCGGCCGCATTTTGTGGGCCTCGTTCTCCGATGTGATCGGCCGCAAGATCACCTACGTGATCTTCTTCACCCTGGGCTTCGTGCTCTACGCTCTCGTGCCCTCGGCCGGGGGCATTGGCGGTATCGCGCTGTTCGTGGGGATCTTCTGCATCATCCTCACCATGTATGGCGGCGGCTTCGCCACCATTCCCGCCTATCTGGCGGACATGTTCGGCACCCAGCACGTGGGTGCCATTCACGGGCGCCTGCTCACGGCCTGGTCCACGGCGGGCATCCTCGGGCCGGTGGTTGTGAACTACATGCGCGAGTACAAGATTGCCCAGGGCGTGCCGCCCAGCCAAGCCTACAACGAGATCATGTACGTGCTGGCCGGGATGCTGGCGTTGGGCCTGCTGTGCAACCTCATGGTCCGCCCTGTGGCCGACAAGCATTTCATGAGCGACGAGCAACTCGAGGCTGAGCGCAAGCTGGCGCACGAGAAGGCGGCGGCAACGGCCGCTGCAGGGGTTGCGGCTGGCGGGCAACCGGTCGCTGCCTCCAGCCCCGCGCTGATCGCGCTGGCCTGGATAGTGGTGGGCATTCCGCTGGCCTGGGGCGTGGGCAAGACGCTAGAAAAGGCGGCGGTGCTGTTCCGCTGAGCGAACGCACAGCCGCCGCGCGAGCGGCGTTGGACCTGCGCGCCGCCTACAGGATGCCCTCGAAGGGCTGCACGTCTACCAGCGCGCCTGGCGCCAGGTTGCCGCACTCGGTGGGCAGCACCACAAAGCAGTTGGCGCGGCTCATGGACGAGAGGATGTTGGAGCCCTGTTCCCCTGTCAGCGCGACGCTCCAGCCGCCCTCGGCCGGGGCGAGGATGCCGCGCTGGAACTCCACCCGCCCCGGCGCCTTCTTCAGCGGGCTCGCCAGGGTGGCCTTGAAGGTGGGGCAGGGCGGCACCTGGGACTGCCCCATGAGCACCAGCAGCGCCTCGCGCACGAACTGGTAGAACGTCACCATCACGGCCACCGGGTTGCCCGGTAGACCGAACAGGTGGGTGTTGCCGATGCGCCCGAAGGCGAGCGGCCGGCCCGGCTTCATGGCGATCTTCCAGAACAGCACCTCCCCCAGCCGATCCAGGATCTGCTTCACGTAGTCGGCATCGCCCACCGATGCCCCGCCGCTGGTGAGCACCACGTCGGCCGCGGCCGCAGCCTGTGCGAAGGCGAGTTCCACGGCGGCCGGGTCGTCGCGAATCACGCCCATGTCCAGCACCTCGCAGCCCAGGCCCGTGAGCATGGCGTGAAGGGTGTAGCGGTTGGAGTCGTAGATCTGGCCGCGGCCTGGCGTGGTGCCGATCTGGACGAGCTCGTCGCCGGTGGAGAAGAAAGCCACACGCAGCCGCCGGAACACCGTGATCTCGCCGATACCCAGGGAGGCGATCAGCCCCGCGTCCGCGGCGCGCAACCGCTGCCCCCCTGACAGCACGGTGCTGCCGGCGCGGATGTCCTCGCCGGCGCGGCGCCGGTTCTGGCCGGGCTTCGCACCGCCGCCCAGGGTTACGCGGCCGTCAGCCGCGCGGGCGCGCTCCTGCATGATTACCGTGTCGCACCCGGGCGGCATCACGGCGCCCGTGAAGATGCGCACCGCCTGTCCGGGCGCCACGCTGCCCTCGAAGGGACGCCCGGCGAAGGATGTCCCCGCCACCTGGAGGGTGACGTCGGCGTCGGGCTGGAGATCGGCGTGGCGCACGGCCCAGCCGTCCATGGCGGAGTTGTCGTGGCCGGGCACGTGGATAGGCGAGACCAGGTCCTCGCCCAGCACCCGTCCCGGGGCGTGGCGCACGTGCACCCGTTCCAGCGTGGTGACAGGCGTAAGGAAGGCGCGGATGTGGGCGCGGGCGCGCTCCACCGGCATGGAGTCTGGGTCGTAGTCGTCGGCGGTGGCGAGCTCGCTCAGGCGGGCGGGAGTGGTCATCGCAATGCTCGTGGAAGTCTCGATAGAAAGCCCAGTATGGTAGCGTGCGTGCGTCTGGATGGCGCTGCGGTTTCCAGACCGGGCGGCGAGCCCGGCGCGCGGCGCCCGGGGGAGGATCGCATGACGCGCATGACCCAGCTCGGCGGCCGGGTGGTGGCCAAGGGTTTGCAGTTTCCGGAAGGGCCAGTGGCCATGCCGGACGGATCGGTGGTGCTGGTGGAGATTGCCCGGCAGACGTTGTCGCGGGTGTTGCCCGATGGCCGCTGCTTGGTGGTGGCGCGGCTGGGCGGCGGCCCCAACGGCGCCGCGGTGGGCCCGGACGGCCTGTGCTACGTGTGCAACAACGGTGGCTTCGAGTTCGGGCGCGAGCCCGATGGGCTGGTGCGGCCGGTGCGCCGCGCCGACGACTACCTTACCGGCCGCATCGAGCGCGTGGACCTGGAAACCGGGCGGGTGGACACGCTCTACACCGGCTGCGACGCCGTGTCGCTCAAGGGACCAAACGACATCGTCATGGACGGGCGCGGCGGGTTCTGGTTCACCGACCTGGGCAAGATCCACGGTCGCAAGATGGACCGCGGCGCGGTTTACTACGCGCGCACCGACGGCAGCCTGATCCGGGAGGCCGTGCATCCCATCCTCACGCCCAACGGCATCGGCCTGTCGCCCGATGGCCGCACTCTGTACGTGGCCGAGACCGAGACCAGCCGGCTGTGGTCCTTCGAGATCACCGGCGAGGGCGAACTGCGCAAGCTGCCCTTTCCCTCGCCCCACGGCGGCGCGCTGGTGGCGGGCCTGCCGGGCTACCAGCGCTTCGACTCCCTCAAGGTGGAGGCGGGCGGCAACATCTGTGTGGCCACGCTCATGCGCGGCGGTGTGAGCGTCATCTCGCCAGAGGGCGAGTGGCTGGAGTTCCACGCCGCCCCGGAGGCGTACTGCACCAACCTCGCCTTCGGCGGCGCAGACCTGCGCAAGGCCTGGGTGACGCTGTCGGGTTTCGGCACGCTGGTGGAGGTGGACTGGCCGCGCGCCGGCCTGCGCCTGCACGGCCAGCGGCTGCCCGGCGAATGACGAGGAGTCCTGCCATGAGTCCCGAGCAGCGCGCCTTGCGCGAACGTTTTCTCCAGGTGGACACCACCACGGTGTCCGATGTGCTGGGGCTGCACGGATGCCTGGACCAGGCCCTGGCCACCGATCTGCTGCCCCTGGCGGAAGGCCAGCCCAGGCTGGCCGGCTTTGCCTACACCGTGCGCACCGCCATGCTGCCCTACCAGGGCCCTGGCGACCCGGAGAAGATGGCCGCCATCGAGGGCATGGGGGAGGGCGTGGTGTCGGTGTGGGCGGGCGATGCCCAGGGCTTGGCGAGCTTCGGCGAGTTGCTGGCCCTGGGGATGAAGGTGCGCGGCTGCACCGGCATGGTGGTAAACGGTGGCGTGCGCGACCGCGACGGCATCGTGAAGGCCAGCATCCCCGTGTACTCGAAGTACCGCTCGCCGGTGCAGTCCATCGGCCGTCTCAAGGTGACGGGCTGTCAGGTGCCCGTGACTATGCCGGGGGCCACCAGCCGTCACGTGACCGTCACGCCCGGTGATTTCGTGCTGGGCGACGCAGACGGCGTGGTGGTGGTGCCGGCCGCACTGGCCGCGGCGGTGCTGGAGCAGGCCGAGGCCATCACGGCGCGGGAGCGTGCCATTCGCGGCGAGGTGGACTCGGGCGCTGCTCTGGGAGTGATCCTGGGGCGCTACGGCCGCGTGTGAAGCGCAGGGTGCTTCAGCCGCCGATGTAGGACATCTCCACCTTGCGCTGCTTTGCCGTGTCCTCGGTGCGGATCTCGGAATAGCGGTCGGTGCGGGCGCGCCAGATGCGGGCGATCTGCGCGGAGATCTCCTCGTCCGAGGCGTCGGCGCGCAGCAGGGCGCGCAGGTCGGTGCCCCGGGTGGCGAACAGGCAGGTGTAGAGGCTACCCTCCGCCGACAGGCGGGCGCGGGTGCAGTCGCGGCAGAAGGCCTGGGTCACCGAGGAGATGAAACCCACCTCGCCCGAGCCGTCGCGGTAGCGCCAGCGCTCGGCCACCTCGCCGGTGTAGTTCGGGTCGAGGGACTCGATGCCGAAGACCTCGTCCAGCCGCGAAACCAGCTCGCGCGAGGGCACCACGTGCTGCATCTGCCAGCCGTTGGTGCTGCCCACGTCCATGAATTCGATGAAGCGCAGGATGTGGCCGCTGCCCTTGAAGAAGCGCGCCATGTCCACCACGGTGTGGTCGTTCACGCCGCGCTTGACCACCATGTTGACCTTGATGGGCGCGAGCCCCGCCCGATCGGCCGCCTCGATGCCCTCCAGCACCCTGGCCACCGGGAAGTCCACGTCGTTCATGGCGCGGAACACCGTGTCGTCGAGGGAGTCCAGGCTGACGGTGACACGCTTCAGGCCCGCGTCCTTCAAGGCCTGCGCCTTCTGGGCCAGCAGCGAGCCGTTGGTGGTGAGGGTGAGGTCCAGGTCGTCCCAGTAGGCCAGCATCTCGATGAGCACCTCGAGCTTGCGGCGTACCAGCGGCTCGCCGCCGGTGATGCGGATCTTCTCCACCCCCTGGTCGCGGAACAGCCGCACCAGCCGGTTGATCTCGCCGAAGGACAGCAGTGCGCCGCGCTCCAGGAACTGGAAGTCCTTGCCGAACACCTCCTTGGGCATGCAGTAGGTGCAGCGAAAGTTGCAGCGGTCGGTCACGGAAATGCGCAGATCGCGCAGCGCCCGGCCACGGGTGTCGCTTAGCGGGTCGGCGTGGGCCGGTGCGGGCACCGGCAGCGGGCGCGGGTTCGGGTGCGAAGTCATGGCAGACGACCAAAGGACGGTATCGAACGCATTATAGCGGTCAGGACATAACGCCGGGCGGCGTCGTAGAATCAACGGTTCGGGTGTTGTATGGCAACACCGCACCCCAATATCCAATGGCAGGAGAGGCAATGGTGGAGCTGTTGTATTTCGCGCGGTTGCGGGAGCGCTTTGGTCGCGATGGCGAGCGTGTTCCCTTGCCCGAGGGCGTGGCTGATGTGGCGGGTCTCACCGCCTGGCTGCGGGCCCGGGGTGAGCCCTGGAGCGCGGAACTGGCCGCGAGCCGCAGCTGGCGGGTGGCCGTGAACCAGGACATGGCCAGCGCCGACACACCGCTGCGTGACGGCGACGAAGTGGCCTATTTCCCGCCGGTCACCGGCGGTTGAGGTGGGGATAACCATCATGGGCGAACCTAGCATTCCCCCGGGCCTGACGGACATCCGTGTGCAGGAGGCCGACTTCGACGCCGGCGCCGAAATGGCGCGGCTGCGGGCCGGCAACCCCCGCATCGGCGCGGTGGCCAGCTTCATCGGGGTGTGCCGCGACCGCAATGACGGCGCCGAGGTGGCGCTCATGACCCTGGAGCACTACCCCGGCATGACGGAAAAGGCGCTGGCGGCTATCGTGGCCGAGGCCCGCGGCCGCTGGGAGGTGATCGACGTGGTGGTCGTTCACCGCGTCGGGCCCATGCGGCCCACCGACCAGATCGTGCTGGTGGTGGTCACGAGCGCACATCGGGGCGACGCCTTCGCCGCCTGCGAGTTTCTAATGGACTACCTGAAGACCCGCGCGCCTTTCTGGAAGAAAGAGCACACTCCTGGGGGCGAGCGCTGGGTGGAGGCGCGCGCCGCCGACGACGCTGCCGCGGAGCGATGGCGGTGAGCGCTGCGCCGCCGCCGGCCATGCGCCCTCGCCGCGAACCGGGTGGCAGCGCGCCGCGGCCGCAGATCCGCATCCTGTTCCGCAAGGCCATTGCCATGGGTCCGGGCAAGGCCGAGTTGCTGCATGCCATTGAGCGTACTGGTTCCATCAGCGCGGCGGCGCGTGAGATGGACATGTCCTACCGCCGCGCGTGGCTATTGGTGGACGCCATGAACCAGAGCTTCCGCCAGGCCGTGGTGTCCACCGAAACCGGCGGGCAGAAGGGCGGCGGGGCGCGCGTCACGCCCTTCGGTCAGGAGATGCTGGCGCGCTATCTCCACATGGAAGCCAAGGCCGCCAGCGCAGTGGAAAAGGAAATGGCCGAGTTCGTGTCGTTGATGGCGAAGCTGCCGATGGTCTGATCTCCTCTGAAGTCGCCCGCGAAGGCGAGCCTTGTCCGGCCCTCCGTCCTAACCCGGATATTTCACCACGCCGCTTGAATCGGTCGGCGCTGGGCTCGGACTGAGTGATTGTGCGGATTCGTGATCGATTCGAGGCATTCGGAGGGGGGGCATGTTCGCAGGCGACACTACCCCTTTACCCCTGCTGTTTATTGCGTGCCGGGGTCAGCACTTCTTTGACTCTATGGCCCGGCCGTACCCAGGCGCACAGCCGCCAGCGCGAACAACTCACGCAGTGGATGGTGCGAGGCGTACATCAGGCGGATGCGCCGTGTGTTGCGCAGCATCGCCAGCCCGATCTTGAGCAGGCGCACGCGGATCGTGGCCACGCAGGCGCTCGCCAGTTCGGTGCCCTGCAGGGCGAGTGCGCGCAGCCGGTGCATCAGCGTGTAGGCCAGCGCCGCGAGCAGCAGCCGGCACTGATTGGCGAGGAACTTGTGGCAACTGGCCCGGGTGCCGAACAAGTCGAGTTGCACTTCCTTGATCCGGTTCTACGCCTCGCCGCGCTGGCAGTACAGAGCCTCGTAGAGCGGCTTGGCCTCGCCTTCGACGTTCGTGACCGCGAAGCGCGGGTTGTTGCCTTGCGCCCCGTACTCGAGCCGGGCGATCACCCGTCGTTCTCGCTCCCAGCTCTGCGCCGCGTCCGTGAACTCGCCGATCTCAATCCCGGCGCAACCTCCCGATCAGCAGCTTGAGCAGCGCCGTGACGTTCTTCGCC
>JADCHQ010000009.1 GCA_020248405.1 Rhodocyclaceae bacterium
CGTTGGTACAACCATGAGCACAAGCACAGCGGCATCCGCTACCTCAGCCCAGCGCAGCGCCACGATGGTCCCGACCAGGCCATCCTGGCCGAGCGCCATGCGGTGTACCTGCAGGCGAGCCAACGCCATCCACGGCGGTGGTCAGGGGCTACGCGCAACTGGACGCCAATCACTGTGGTGACACTCAATCCTGAGCGCCAGGCAGCCCTCAGCATGGCCGCTGAGACCCTGCATAAGCAGTCGTTGGTTGCATGACCGAGGCGACAACTACCTTGACGCGCGCCGCCCCGGTGGCGTCGTAGTCACCCCACAGGTCGTCATCGCCCGCCCCGCCCAGGATGACGTCATCGGCCGCCCCGCCCAGCAGCACGTCGGCCGTGGCGCCGCCCACCAGGGTGTCCTCGCCCTCCCCGCCAATGAGCAGATCCCTCCCCGTGCCCCCGCCGGTTTGCTCATCCACCTTCGTGAGCTCCACCTCGGCGTTGCCAAAAATCCGGTCGTTGCCATCCCCGCCATCCAGAATGTCGGCCTCGCTGTTGCCAGCGAGCAGATCGTTGCCCATGCCGCCTTCGACCGCATCGCGTCCGCCGCCGCCTTCCAGGCGATCCGCCCCGCCCCGGCCGTAGAGATCGTCATCGCCGCCCTTGCCCTGGATCAGGTCGCTGCCGGCGCTGCCATATAGCGTGTCCGCCCGATCGGGCTCGGCGGTGGGGGTGACAACCACATTGCCCAGCGCGCCAAGCCGCAGGTCTATCTTGGGCGTATTGGGGTCGGCATCCTCGGGCTTCAGGTCGCCCGCGAGGGTGAGCGTGGGGGTGACGGGGGTGGCTTTATCGATGAGCCGCAAGCCAGACTGCATGGCGTTGAGAGCCGCCACCGTGGTCTGGTTGCTGAAAGTGATGCTGGTGCCGGCTTCGAGCGCGAGCACCGCCGGGGAGTTGATGCTGATGGTGTAGCCGGTGCGCGTGTCCAGCGAGTGGTACTTGCCGTCGTCGCCCTTGATGAAGGCATCCACCACGGGCTTGCCATTGAAGAGCACGCGATTGCCACCGCCGCTGTCGATGATGGTGTCGGCACCATCGCCGCTGTTGATGACATAGGTGTCATTGCCCGCCCCGCCAATCAGCGTGTCATTGCCCTTGCCGCCGATCAGGATGTCGTTGCCGTCGCCCGCGCTGAGGGTGTCGGCCTGCCTGCTGCCGAGCATGACATCGCGCTTGCCATCCGCCGGGGCGCTGACGTTCATGCCCCCCGAGGTGGGCAGGGTGTAGCGCTCGGCCGGGGGATCGCTGTCGTACTTGAGGCCGGAGAAATCCGAATACAGCCGCATCTCCGACAACAGCTTCTTGAGCGCGTCGCCGTACTCGGCGCTGCGCGCCGCGTCGGGGGCGAACTGAATGCCGCCGGTCACCGTCTTGAAGACCGATTCCAGCGGGTTGGTGTCGTTGGCAAGCTTCTTCTTCTCGCCTTCCCCAAAGTACAGCGCGATGGCGAGCTGATACAGCGCCGCCTTGAGCTGAGCGTCGGCCTGTACGAAAACGTTGGTGCCCGGGACGGGCTTTTGCACACCGCTGGCCACCGGATCCAGCGCACCGGTGAACTTGCCGATGTCCTCCGCCAGCCGGTCCAGGCTCTGATTGCCCGCCACTTGCCCCTGGACCATCAGGCTGAGGAAGTTGAGCTCGTTATCGGCATAGTCTCTCTTGGCAAGCAGCGGCGACTTGAACACTTCCTGCAGAAAGTCCGCATTGGCCTGGGTGGCGCTCAGCAGCGGCGGCGACAGCAGCAACGCCGCCAGCAACCGGATGTCATGGCGGGTCAACGGGCTCACCCCATTGCCCCCTGGCGAAACCACGTGCGGCGAGGGGCCGGCAATCTCGGAGGCGTTGCGCACAGCCAAAGTGCCCAGCAAGATGGCGACGGGAAGTCCACCCACCACTGCGCCCAGGGCGGTAATGTAGGCAGGGAAATCACGCAGGATCTCCCCATCAAGGTAAGTGAGCTGCACGCGGTATTCCCGCGCCTTGTGGGTGCTGCCCGCCTGATACGACAAGAACTCCGGGGCCAGCGCCTGCAGCGCGTAGTCTTTGCTCAACGCCGTCTTGAGTTCTGCCACCACGCTGGCCGACTTGGCGGTGGCTTCGAAGGGCGCCTGGTCAAAGACGTGCGCCGGTTTATCGAAAAACACCGCCATCAGCGACGCCAGGCCCCCGCCCAGGGAATGGCCGGTGAAGCTGACGTCGGCCCCAGGGTAGGTCTTGCGCACATCCAGATAGAACCGCGCCGCGTCCACGACCTGCGCGGCCAGCGTCAGACCGGAGGCGGCCGGGAGATTGCCATTGGTCCAATCCAGCGACGCCATGCCAGGCTCGAAAGTCGTGCCGCCGTAGGAAACGACAACCTCATTGCCCTGCCGGTAGGCCCGCGCGAGGAAGCCGGTGGCGTTGTTGACGCCGGAGTTGCTCGTCAACTTGATGAGTTCCCACCCGCTGGGAATCGGAATGTCGTTGTCCTCGTAGACCACCGCACGGGACGCGGAGTAGGCATTGGCCGCGAAGAGGACGTATTCGGTTTCGGTGGGCATGGCGGTCTCCTCGGCTTATCGCTTGCACGTGTTGACGTTGTCCACAAAGAGCTCCATATCGCCCTTTGGGGTTGGAAATGAGTACTCGCACTTTGTGCATGAATTGCGTAGGGCGACAGGTCTTTCGTTCAGCCGCCTCCAGCCGTGGTACTGCTGGCTGTAGCGCAAGCTGCTGTCAATCCACTTTCCCGTGGTCTTGTCCGCCAGGGTGATCAGGCCCCTGGGGTCATCGGAGCGGGAAACCCCGCCTGTGGTCTGCATCAACAAGTTCCACTCCGACTGCGCAGGAAACTCCTCGTGGGGAATGCGCTTCCAGGCGCCGTTCTCCCATACGAAATACAGCGCGCTGGTGGGCGGGTTGTTGAAGAGCCCGCACGTTTCGCAGTCCGATATGGGCACGTGCATGTACGCCTTGCCATCCACGATGTCGAAGATGTCCGGCTCGTAGCCGCCCTTGGACTTCCAGTGGATGTTCATGGGCGGGTAGCAAATCTCGAAATACTTCACGAAGCCCCGTCGCTGCGACGGAAATCCAGACGCTGTCAGTTCCGCGTGTCGCTGAATCACAACCACCTTGCCATCGGAGAGCTTCACCTCTTCGGTGTAGCGCACGTGATCGCCCAAGATGCTCACGCAGCCCGTCAGACTCAGGCTGGCACACAGGGCGATCAAGGTCTTGTGCAGATGATTCATAGGGAAACCCTCCGGGGCTTGGGGATTGTGGAAAGACGCGCTTGCGGGGCTCGGGCGGTGTGGCGCGTAAACGGGCTTTTCGCCACCGGCCGCGGTGCGATGACAGGGCAAAGCAGGAAGGCGCGGCCGCAATACCGCATGAATGGTCTCCTCGTTTGCCTGGCGCGCGCTTGGGCTCGCCAGGCTGGCGTGCTGCGGGGCAGGCATGGCGTTGTCTGGAAAAACACGCCCCGCCGCACCGCGCCCGCCTCTTGTGTCGGGCCAATGGCGAATCGACGCTGCCACATCTTCATCCCCGTACCAACCTCGGTTCCCTACGAAAGCCGGGGTGTTTTTCCCGATCTGCGCGGATCGCGGCGACAACTCGCTTGACGCGCAATAGCGGCCGAAATGCCCGAAGGGTCTGGGCCCCGTCAGCGGTGAACTTGACTATCCTTGTAACGCCATATACATTCGCCATATAGCCTCACGCAAGGAGTCCCACATGGCCATCGGCACCGTTTTCGTCAACAACCGTACCCAAGCCGTCCGGCTGCCTTTGGACGTCCGCTTGCCCGAGGGTGTGCACAAGGTGGAAATACGCGTCAAAGGTCATGAGCGGATCATCGCTCCCCTCGGACAAAGCTGGGACAGCTTCTTCCTGGACGGCCCGCGGGTGAGTGATGATTTCCTGCCCGAACGTGCGTCCCAGCACCAGCCAGACCGAGAAGCCCTTTGATGTTGCGCTACCTGCTGGACACCAATATCGTCATTTACGTGTTGAAGCGCCGCCCGATGGAGATGCTTTCCAGGTTCAACGCCAACGCCAGTCGCATGGCTATTTCATCCATTTCCCTGGCCGAATTGATGCACGGCGCGGAGAAAAGCCAACGAGTGAGTGAGAACCTGGCGGCCATCGAGGACTTTTGCAGCCGGCTTGAAGTACTGCCCTACGGCGCGAAGGCCGCCCAGCACTACGGCGCTATCCGCGCGGCCCTTGAGAGAGTCGGCCAGCCCATCGGAGTGAACGACCTGCACATTGCGGCACACGCGCGAAGCGAAGGCCTGGCGCTCGTAACGAACAACATCTCGGAATTCGAGCGAGTGCCCGCGCTCGAACTGGAGAACTGGGTCGCTGACTGCCAGTAGTATCGCCTGCCCGGAACCTGCGCGCTCCGGAGCATGGCGGGCGCCAAGCCGTCCTGAACAGCCCTGCTCCCGCCCACCGCCTGGCTTCTCCCCCCTACCGCCCGCCCTCCTCCACCTCGGCACCGCCGAACAGCTTTGCCTTGAGGCGGCGCAGTTCGTCGCGCAGGGCGGCGGCGCGCTCGAACTCCAGGTTGCGGGCATGTTCGAGCATCTGCTTTTCCACCCGCTTGATCTCCCGGGCCAGGTCCTTCTCGTCCAGGCTGGCGAGGTTTGCTTCGTTGCCGGCAGCCTTGAGCTGGCCCCGTGCGGCCTCGGCGTCGTAGACGCCGTCGATGAGGTCTTTCACGCGCTTCACCACGCCCCGGGGGGTGATGCCGTGGGCCTCGTTCCAGGCGCGCTGCTTGGCGCGGCGGCGCTCGGTCTCGCCGATGGCGGCACGCATGGAATCGGTCATCACGTCGGCGTAGAGGATGGCCCGGCCGTGGAGGTTGCGGGCCGCGCGGCCGATGGTCTGGATGAGCGAGCGCGCGGAGCGCAGGAAGCCCTCCTTGTCCGCGTCCAGGATG
Source organism: Rhodocyclaceae bacterium (assembly GCA_020248405.1). Classification (GTDB taxonomy): domain Bacteria; phylum Pseudomonadota; class Gammaproteobacteria; order Burkholderiales. The sequence continues at coordinate 4,972 of JADCHQ010000009.1, forward strand.
GCCACCAGCGATACCTCGGGCAGGTCGAGGCCCTCGCGCAGCAGGTTGATGCCCACCAGCACGTCGAATTCGCCCAGGCGCAGGTCACGGATGATCTCCACGCGCTCCACCGTGTCCACGTCGGAGTGCAGGTAGCGCACCTTGACGCCGTGCTCCGAGAGGTAGTCGGTCAGGTCCTCGGCCATGCGCTTGGTGAGCGTGGTCACCAGCACGCGCTCGGCGCGCTGCACCCGCAGGGTGATCTCCGAGAGCAGGTCGTCCACCTGGGTGGCGGCGGGGCGCACTTCCACCTCGGGGTCCACCAGCCCCGTGGGCCGCACCACCTGCTCCACCACCTGCTGCTGGTGCTGCGCCTCGTAGTCCGCCGGCGTGGCCGAGACGAAGATGGTCTGGGGCAGCAGCGCCTCGAACTCGTCGAAGCGCAGCGGCCGGTTGTCCAGGGCGCTGGGCAGGCGGAAGCCGTAGTCCACCAGGTTTTCCTTGCGGGCGCGGTCGCCGCGGTACATGCCGCCCACCTGGGGGATGGTGACGTGGCTTTCGTCCACGATCATCAGCGCCTCGGGCGGCAGGTAGTCGATGAGCGTGGGCGGCGGCTCGCCCGCCTGGCGGCCGGACAGGTGGCGCGAGTAGTTCTCGATGCCCTTGCAGAAGCCCAGCTCGGCGAGCATTTCCAGGTCGAAGCGGGTGCGCTGCTCGATGCGCTGCGCCTCCACCAGCTTGCCGCCCTTCACGAAGGCGTCGACGCGCTCGCGCAGCTCCACCTTGATGGCCTCCACCGCCCGCAGGGTGGTGCTGCGCGGGGTGACGTAGTGGCTGGAGGGATACACGGTGAAGCGCGGCACGCGCGACAAAATCTGCCCGGTGAGAGGGTCGAACAGCGACAGCGATTCCACCTCGTCGTCGAACAGGCTCACCCGCAGCGCGGCTTCGGAGTTTTCCGCCGGGAACACGTCCAGCACGTCGCCGCGCACGCGGAAGGTGCCACGCCGGAAGTCCAGCTCCGAGCGCTCGTACTGCATCTCCGCCAGGCGCTGGATGGCCTGGCGCTGGGGCACCTTCTCGCCCTCGCGCAGGTGCAGGATCATGGCGTGGTAATCCACCGGATCGCCGATGCCGTAGATGCACGACACCGTCGCCACGATCACCACGTCGCGGCGCTCCAGCAGCGACTTGGTGGCCGACAGGCGCATCTGCTCGATGTGCTCGTTGATGCTGGAATCTTTCTCGATGAACAGGTCGCGCGAGGGGACGTACGCCTCCGGCTGGTAGTAGTCGTAGTACGAAACGAAATACTCCACCGCGTTTTCGGGGAAGAACTCGCGCATCTCCGCGTAAAGCTGCGCCGCGAGGGTCTTGTTGGGCGCCATGACGATGGCCGGGCGCCCCATGCGCGCTACCACGTTGGCCATGGTGTAGGTCTTGCCCGAGCCGGTCACGCCCAGCAGGGTCTGGAACTTCAACCCGCGGCGCACGCCCTCCGAGAGCTTGGCGATGGCCTCGGGCTGGTCGCCGGCGGGCTCGAAGGGCTGGTGCAGGCGGAATGGACTGTTGGGGAAGGTGACGATCACGATAAAATCCGCCGCGCTGCGGAGCAAAAAGGCGTTTTTGCAGAATAGCACGCGGCCCTCGCAGGTCGCGCTGTCCCCACGGGGCGCGCGCCCTGCCCCAACCCGGCCGGCATTTCCCTTCACCCACACAGGATCGGCAGATGAGCGCATCCCCCTTCGCGGCGGTGGCCCTGGCCCCGCGCGATCCAATCCTCGGCGTCACCGAGGCCTTCAATGCGGACCGCAACCCGGCCAAGGTGAACCTGGGCGTGGGCGTCTATTACGACGACGCGGGCAAGGTGCCGCTGCTCGAGTGCGTGCGCCGGGCCGAGCAGCAGCTCGCCGCCGCCGCCGCGCCCCGGGCCTATCTGCCCATCGACGGGCTGGCGGCCTACGACAAGGCGGTGCAGCGGCTGGTGTTCGGCGCCGACAGCCCGCTCATCGCCGCGGGCCGCGTGATCACCGTGCAGGCCCTGGGCGGCACCGGCGGGCTGCGCGTGGGCGCCGACATCCTGCGCCGCGTGGCGCCCGGCGCCGGCGTGTGGATCAGCGACCCCAGCTGGGAAAACCACCGCGCGCTGTTCGAGGCCGCCGGCTTCGAGGTGCGCACCTATCCCTATTACCACGCGCCAAGCCGCGGACTCGATTTCCCGGCCATGCTGGAAGCCTTGCGCGGCCTGCCCCAGGGCTCGGTGGCGGTGCTGCACGCCTGCTGCCACAACCCCACGGGGGTGGATCTTGACGCCAGCCAGTGGCGTGAAGTGGCCTCGGTGGTGGTGGAGCGCGGGCTGGTGCCGTTTCTGGACCTGGCCTACCAGGGCTTCGGCGAGGGGCTGGATGCGGACGCGGCGGCGGTGCGCGCCATGGCCGCCACGGGCGCGCCGCTGCTGGTGTCCAACTCCTTTTCCAAGTCCTTCTCGCTCTACGGCGAGCGGGTGGGCGCGCTCAGCGTGGTGGCCGCCGACGCCGACGAAGCCGCCCGGGTGCTCAGCCAGGTGAAGCGGCTGGTGCGCACCAATTATTCCAACCCGCCCACCCACGGCGGCAAGGTGGTGGCCACGGTGCTGGAGTCGGACGAACTGCGCGCGCTCTGGGAGCAGGAACTGGGCGGCATGCGCGAGCGCATCCGCCACATGCGCCAGGCGCTGGTGGACGGGCTCCGGGCCCGCCTGCCCGGGCAGGACTTCAGCTACATGCTGCGCCAGCGGGGCATGTTCTCCTACTCGGGCCTGTCCCAGGCCCAGGTGGAGCGGCTGCGCCAGGCGTTTTCCATCTATGCCATCGACACGGGCCGCATCTGCGTGGCGGCGCTCAACTCGGGCAACGTGGGGCGCGTGGCCGAGGCCATCGCGGCGGTAAGCCGGGGCTGAAGCCGCCCCGGGGTTGCCGCTGCGTCGCGCCACGAGTCCACGTTGCCCCCGGGCCCTTCGTTTCGTTACAATCGCGCGCTTTCGCGGGTTCGCCCGGTGCGTTTGGTTGGCAGGCAGCCCTCAAGGTGTCCGGCAAAACGAGCGTGCGGCGCGGCCAGCGATGGTGTTTCGCAGTGGCAAGGTCTGAAAGTTCCGGTCCCCGATAGCTCAGTCGGTAGAGCGACGGACTGTTAATCCGCAGGTCCCTGGTTCGAGCCCAGGTCGGGGAGCCACACTTCAGATCATCGCCGTCGCGGCGGCGCCCGCGCAGGCTCGCCGGCCGCGTCGCGGGCCCAGGGCCCTCTGCGCGGGGGCTGGATGGCGCGGCGTCATGCCCAACGTCCGGGGGCTTCGCCCGGCGTCTTGCGGTGCTCACTGGTCCAGCCATGTCCGTCGTCATCAAGTCGCCTGAAGAGATCGAGTGCATGCGCGAGGCGGGTCGCCTGGCGGCCGAAGTGCTCGACTTCGTGGCTTCGCACGTGCGTCCCGGCATGACCACGGGCGAGATCGACCAGCTCTGCCATGAATACATGGTGGACGTGCAGAAAACCATTCCCGCGCCGCTGGGTTATGCCCCGCCGGGCTATCCGCCCTTTCCCAGGAGCGTGTGCACGTCGGTGAATCACGTGGTGTGCCACGGCATCCCCGGCGACAAGCGCCTCAAGGCCGGCGACGTGGTGAACATCGACGTCACGGTCATCAAGGACGGCTTCCACGGCGACACCAGCCGTATGTTTTACGTGGGCGAGCCGGCCATCCAGGCGCGCCGGCTGTGCGACATCACCTTCGAGTGCATGTGGCAGGGCATCCGCGCCGTGCGCCCGGGGGCCTACCTGGGCGACATCGGCCACGTCATCCAGCGGCACGCCGAATCCGCCGGCTACAGCGTGGTGCGCGAGTTCTGCGGCCACGGCATCGGCCGCAAGTTCCACGAAGAGCCCCAGGTGCTGCACTACGGCCGGCCGGGCACGGGCCTGAAGCTGCAGGCCGGCATGACCTTCACCATCGAGCCCATGATCAACGCCGGCAAGCCCGGCATCCGCCAGCTCGCCGACGGCTGGACGGTGGTCACCAAGGACCACAGCCTCTCCGCCCAGTGGGAGCACACCGTGCTCGTCACGCCCGATGGCTGGGAAGTGCTGACCCTCTCGGCAGGCGCGCCGCCCGCGCCGGCCGCCTGAAGCTTCTCCGGGGAGCGCTGGCGCGCCCGCGCCGCGAGCACCGTTGGCGCGCCACCGTGACCTGCTCGCGAGCCTGCGGGCCCGGCTGACCCAAGGCCGCGCAGAGCTGCAGCAGGCCTTTCTGCAGCAGGGCCATGCCCACCAATTGCTGGCGCGGCAGACCGACCTGGTGGACGAGCTGCTCCAGGCAGCCTACGGCGCCACCGGCCTCGAAGCAGCCGGGGCCGCGCTCTGCGCCGTGGGGGGCTATGGCCGCCGCCAGCAATTCCCCTTCTCCGACGTGGATGTGCTGGTGCTGCTGCCCGATGAACCCCGGGAAGCGCACGCCGGCGCCGAGGAGCTGGTGAGCCTGCTCTGGGACGTGGGCCTGGAGGTGGGCCACAGCGTGCGTACGGTGGAAGAGTGCGTGGCCCAGGCGCGCGGCGACGTGACGGTGCAGACCAACCTGCTCGAGTCACGGTTGCTGGCCGGATCGGCGCCGCTGTACGGGCGCATGCGCACCGCCTTCGACGCGGCCCTGGATGCGCGCGCCTTCTGCGAAAGCAAGCTGCTGGAGCGCCAGCAGCGCCACGCGCGCTTCAACGACGCCGCCTACAGCCTGGAGCCCAACCTCAAGGAAAACCCCGGCGGCCTGCGCGACCTGCAGGTGATTCTCTGGATCGCCCGCGCCAGCGGCCTGGGGGCCTCGTGGCGCGACCTGGTGGCCCACGGCATCGTCACCGTTCACGAGGCTGCGCGCTTGCGGCGCCACGAAAACACCCTGGCGGGGCTGCGCATGCGCCTGCACTGGCTTGCCCAGCGCCGTGAAGACCGGCTGCTGTTCGATCACCAGACCCGGCTGGCGCGCGCGCTGGGATTGCACGACACGGCCGCGCGCCGCGCCAGCGAGCAGCTCATGCAGCGCTTCTACCGCACGGCCAAGTCGGTACTGCAGCTCTCCGACATCGTGCTGGCCAACCTGCGCACGCGCATCCTGCCGCCGCCCGACTCGGCGCCGCTGCCCCTGGACGAGCACTTCGAGATCCGCGACCAGTTGCTCGAGATCCGCGATGTCGGCGTGTACGAACGCTCACCGCGCGCCATTCTCGAAACCTTCCTGGTGTGGCAGCGCCACCCCGAGGTGCGCGGCCTGGGGGCGCGCACCCTGCGGGCCCTGTGGCATGCGCGCCGGCTGGTGAATGCCGCCTTCCGGCGCGACCCGCGCAACCGCGCGCTGTTCATGCAGATCCTGCGCGAGCCCGCCGGCATTACCCACACCCTGCGCCGGCTCAACCAGCATGGCCTGTTGGGCCTGTACCTGCCGGTGTTCGGGCGCATCGTGGGGCGCATGCAGCACGACCTGTTTCACGTCTACACCGTGGACGAACACATCCTCATGGTGGTGCGCAACCTGCGCCGCTTCGCGGTGGCGGAAATGGCCCACGAGTACCCGCTGTGCTCGCAGCTCATGAGCGCCTTCGAGCGCCCCGAGGTGCTGTACGTGGCGGGGCTGTTCCACGATATCGCCAAGGGCCGCGGCGGCGACCACTCCAGCCTGGGGCGGGTGGATGCGGCGCGCTTCTGCCGCGCCCACGGCCTGTCGGAGGACGACACCGAGCTGGCCGCATGGCTGGTGGAGCACCACCTGGTCATGTCCACCACGGCGCAGAAGAAAGACCTCTCCGACCCCGACGTGATCCGCGCCTTCGCCGCGCTGGCGGGCGATGACCGGCGCCTCTCGGCGCTGTACATGCTCACCGTGGCCGACATCCGCGGCACCAGCCCCAAGGTGTGGAACGCCTGGAAGGCCAAGCTGCTGGAAGACCTGTTCCAGGCCACGCGCCGCGCCCTGGGCGGGGAGCCCGCGCCCCAGGAGGGGTCGGTGGCCGACACGCGGGAGAAGGTGCTGGCGCAGTTGCGCGCCCTGGGCGTGCCCGAGGGCGCCCAGGCATCGCTGTGGTCGCGCCTGGACGACAGCTACTTCCTGCGCCACGAAGCCGGCGAAATCGCCTGGCACGCCCGCCTGCTCAACCAGTGCGTGGACACCGCCCGGCCGGTGGTCAGGGCGCGCCTCTCGCCCATCGGCGAAGGTCTGCAGGTGCTGATCTACGTGCCCGACCGCAGCCTGTTGTTCGCGCGCATCTGCAGCTTCTTCGAGCGCATTGGCTTCAGCATCGTGGAGGCGCGCATCTACACCACGCGCCACGGCTACGCCCTGGACACCTTCCAGGTGATGGATCCCGGCGATCCGGGCGCCCGCTATCGGGACGTGATGGGCTACATCGAGCACGAGCTGGCGGACAAGCTGCATCGGCAAGGGCCCCTCGATGCCCCCGTCACCGGGCGGCTGTCGCGCCAGCTCAAGGCCTTTCCGCTGGACCCGGAGGTGACCATCCGGCCCGACGAGCGCGGCCGCCTGCACTACCTGTCGTTGATTGCCGGCGATCAGCCCGGGCTGTTGTCGCGGGTGGCGCGCACCCTGGCCGAACACGGCGTGAGCGTGGTGGGCGCCAAGATCAACACCCTGGGCGCGCGCGCCGAGGACATGTTCCTGCTGGAGGGCGCGGAGCTGTCCGACCCCCGCGCCGTCATCCGCCTGGAGCGCGAGTTGCTGGCGCGCCTGGCGGCGTGAGCGGCGTCTCGCCGCGCTCCACCCGGTATACCCAGGCCAGCACCTCGGCCACGGCCACGTACAGCTCCGGCGGGATGCGCGTGTCCAGGTCCACTTGCAGCAGCAACGACACGAGCTCGGGCGATTCGTGCACGAACACGCCTGCCTCGCGGGCGCGCTCGATGATGCGCTGGGCCAGTTCGCCTCGGCCCTTGGCCACCACCCGCGGGGCACCGTCGGCCGCCTCGTAGGCCAGGGCCACGGCGGCGAAGCGGCGCGGATCAGCCTCCACCCGCCGCCTCCACCAGCAGGCTTCGCAGGTCCAGGCCACGGGCCTCCAGCGCCGCGCGCAGGTCCTGCTCGGCGCTCCGCATGGCGCCACTGGCGCCAGCGTGTCCCGTGGCCACACTCACCCGCAGGGCCGCACCGGCAAGCTCGATCCGCGCCTCCACCACCCCCAAACCCGGCAGTTCGAGCCGGAGCCGGGTGCGCCAGGGCGCCGCCTCGTACCCGCCGCCGTGAGCGGCGCCGCGCTCGTCCACCTGCCACTCGAGCCACTGGCCGGGCCAGAGTTCGCCGGTCCACGAGACCTGCCCGCTGGACAGGGCATCCACCTGGCGCTCCAGCACCGTGACCACCGCGGGCGGCAGTTGCTGTCGCCCCTCGGCCGGGGCGCTCGCAGCCGTAGCCGGCGCTGGCTCGGCACGCCCCTGGGGCTCCGCGCGCAGCGTCTGTTCGTCGCGCGCGCCGGCCAGCCACTGGGCCTGGTGCGATTCGTAGAACAGGCCGCTGGTTTCCAGGGCCTGGCGCAGCGGCGCGGCGAGCCGCTCGCCGCGGGTCTCCGGGGCGGGCAACACGGGCGCCACGGGCAAGGGCGTCTTTGCGGATGTGCTTCCAGCGGTGCCGCCACCCGCATCCAGCACGGCGGCCAGGCGCTCCGCCAGGGGGCTCAGGCTCACCGTCATCGTGCCGGGCGGCTGGGGCGCCGGCGGCGCGGCGGCGGCAAGTTGCAGCTTGAGGGCCGGCGCGGTTTCGAGCACCGCGAGCCGGAACGCTTGTCCGGGCGCGATGCCGCTGCCCTCGGGCAGGCGCATCGCCACGCGCGTGCCCGCCAGTTCCACCAGCAGCTTCCCCTCGGGCAGGGTGGATACGGCTCGCGCCGCCACCGTGTCGCCCGCCCGCAGCCCCGCTGGCGCCACGGCGGCATCGCCCAGTTCGAGCACCGGCCCGCCCGCGGTCTGCAGCAACGCGGTGAGCCTGCCCTGCAGCCCGGCATCGATCATGGGTTTGCCTGGCGCAACGGGCCAGGGAGCGCCTCAGCGGCGCTGGTAGAGCGAGACGATCAACTCAGCCTCGCCTCGGGAGATGCCACAGTTTTCAGCCACATGCACGGCGGCTTGCCCGCGCCGCGCCAGATCGATGGCCTGACCGTAGGGGGTGCGATTGGGCGCGGCCGGCTCGGCGGCCCGGAGGCGCTCCAGTTCGGCGCGCAATTCCGCCATTTGACCGTGCAACTCGGCCAGCTCACGCCGCAGGCCGGTGAGCGCGTAGTGCTCCGAGTGCGCGTCGGCGCCGCGTTGCCACAACCTCAGGCCGCGGGCATTGCCCGCCCTGAGCAGCAGCAGCAGTTCGGCTACGTACACCGCCAGCACGGCGATGACCACGAGCAGCAATTCCCGCCAGGTGAAAACGATGGATTCCACGGCGAAGGGCCATGCGAGAGAGGAGGCCGCAGTTTGACGGCGGGGCGCGGCCGCCGTCAATGCGCCCAGTAAGGGCTAGGGCCCGGTGTAGGTTTTCCCCAGGCGCTGGGCGTTTCGCGTGCTTGCCAGGATGTCGCGCAGTTCGCGCATCCAGTCTTGGGTGAGCAGGCGGATGGTCTCGTCCTGCTCGAGTATGGCCTCGAGGATACGCCGCTTGCGTGTGCGCTCGTCCACCGTGATGGGCGGGTCGCGGTCGGCGCCCTTGAGCGCGTCGAGCAGTTGCCCCCGGTGGCGTTCCAGATGCTCCAGCCGGTCCCAGTCGCTCGAGCGGGCCGCCTCGAGCATCTGCCCGGTAAGCGCAAGGGCTTGCTCCCACGCGGGGAGGAAGCTGGCGGCAGTCACCGAAATCAAGCCTTCCCGTAGCTCAGCGCCGGCCCGTGGCCGCGCTCGGGCGATGCCATGGCCGGCTCTTCGTGAGTGGTACGTCCACGGGCCACCAGCTCCCACGCCTCTTTGAGTTCGCGAAGCAGACCCGCCACCTGATCCATGAGCACCACATCGTTTCGCAGGTTGGCCTGCAGCAGCGAGGTCACCATGTAGTCGTACAGCGCCACGAGATTGGCACCGATGTCGCCGGCGGCCTCGGCGTGCAGCGAGCCCTTGAGGCCCTCGTCGATGATGCCGATGGCCTTCGAAAGCGCCTGGCCCTTGGCAGCCTGGTCGCCCCGCGCCAGTTCCGACTTGGCGGTGGCGATGGCACGAATAGCGCCGTCGTAGAGCATGACGATGAGCATCTGCGGGCTGGCGGCCAGCACGCCAGTTTCAACGTCGTTGGTGGCGTAGGCGCGCGCTGCGAGGCCACTGGACTGATAAGGATTCATCGCCCTTTCCCGTGAGTTTATTGCCGCGTCTAGCGCGACTGGTTGGTGAGGGATGCCAATTGCTGCGACAGAAAGCTGCTGGTGGACAGGAGTCTGGACACCACACCGTCCAGTGCGGTGAACTGGGCGCGGAAGCGCTTTTCCACCGATTCCAGTCGACGGGAAACATCGGCTCGCTGGCGACCGATGTCATCGATGCTTCGGTTGATGCCATCGGAGCGCTGGGCGAACAAACCCTCGCTGCCCAACACACCATCCAGCTGTGAATTCAGCCGCCACGCCAAGCCACGGGCAAACTCCACTGTTCCCCGTGAACCCGTCGTGCCACCGGTGAGTTCCAGTTCCATACCCTCCGCGTTGGTGCCGGCCGCGGCCTTGAGACGGCGGCCCTCGCCCACCGCAGCAACGCTGCCGATGGATCCGGCTGCATCCGTACCCGCCACCACGCCGGGCGCGGGACCGAACAGGTCTGCCGCTGCCACGCCGGACACGGTCACGCTCGATGCGGCGCCCACGCGCAGCGAGCGCAGGGTGAGAACGCCCGCCGATTCGCTGACCGTGACGGCCGCCTTGGCGTTTGCCAGGGCCGGCGCGGCGTTGAGCGAGGCCTGCAACTGTGACGCCAGCGACGAGGCGGTGTAGGTGCCCGCGGCCAGCGTGATGGTGGCCGCTGTGCCGTCCACATTCACCGTCAGGGCATCGTTGACGCCGGCCGTGATGGTGAGTGCCGCGGCGGCGCTGCCCGTGACACTGCCTTGGGTCGGCGCGGTGGTCACATTCACCGCATAACTGCCCGGCTGGGTGGCGATGCCCGTGGCGACCACCCGGACCTGCCCGTCGGTGGCCCTGGCGCCGGAGGCGAACAGCCGCGCCACGGCTTCCGGGCTGGCGTCGAGAGCGCTGCTCAGGCGCGCGCTGTCCAGAGCGAGAGAGCCATCGCGCTGGAACGTCAGGCCCACCTGCGACAAGGTGGCGGGATCGGTGAGGCCGCCTCCCGTCACGGCGCCGGACAGGGTGGCTCGCAATTGCAACAGCAGGGTGCGGGTGGAGGCATCGCCCGACAGCACACCAGTGATCTTGCGGGCCGGGTCGCTCCGGCTCAGGTCGCCCAGTGCCTTGTTGAAGTCGTTGTAGGACTTCACCAGGTCTCTTACCGACTGGGTCACCGCAGTGGTGGAACTGCCCACCGTCACCGTGGCAGTGCCGGTCTTGCCGAGGGTGAGACTCACGCCGTCCATCACATCAGTGAACACGTTCGAGCGACTGCTCAACGGCACGCCATTGACCTGTGCCTTGGCGTCCTGGGCAACAGTCGTCTGGGAAAGCTTCTGGCTACCCGCCGGGTCGTAGGCCAGCAGGTCGCCCAGGACGGAATCGCCGCTCACGCTCACACGTAGGCTGTTGGCGGCACCGCTGTCGGCGCCCTGCAGCACCAGCCGGTAGGGGGCTGCGGAACCATCGCGCACGATGCTGGCCTTGACGCCCACGTTGGCCGCATTGATGGCGTCCCGGATGCCGGCCAGGGTATTGTTGGTGGCGGTGATGGTCACCGTGCCAGCGGTGGCTGCCGGGTCCGGCGTGAAGGTGGCCCCGCTATACAGCCCGTTGGAGAGAGTGCCGCCGCTGATGGTGCCGCGCTCGATCGTGAGGGTGGTGGTGGCGCCGGACCCAAGCGTGCCATCCACGGAAACCTGCCCCGCAGCCACGAGCGACTGGCGCTGGGCCAATTGCTCCACCTGGACATTGAGACTACCCCGCGCCGCGGCGCCCGATGCGGTACCGGTGACAACCGCGTTGTCGCTGGAGGTGAGGCTGGCGGACAAAAACCGTGACGGATCGTCCAGCACATCGGCGGCTGACTTGAGTGCCGACAGGGCGCCGCGCAGAGTGCCGTAGGCGGTGAGCTTCGCCTGAAAACCAGCTTCGCGTTTGTCTAAGGCGGCAAGGGGCTTGCGCTCCACGGCCATGAGCTGGGTCACGATGCCGTTCACATCCATGTTCGAGCCAATGCCGGGCGAAGATAGAGCCATGGGAGAGTTTCCAGGTAAATCTGTTTCGGTAAGCTTCGTTGTGGTCGACCCGAAGACTGGCCGGCGTCAGGCTTCGCGCCTCACCAGCAGCCCCTGCATCTGCTCCATGTTGCGGGCAATGGCCAGCATTTCCTCCGAGGGAATCTGGCGGATCAACTGATCGGTTTCAGTATCAACGACCCTGACCACCACCGTGCCAGTCTTGTCGTCCACCGTGAATTTCAACGATGACGCGCTACCCACTAGCACCTCTTGTGCCCGGCTGGCGGCCCTTTGCACCTCCCCAAGCTCCGCGGCGGGAGATACTGGCGCTGCCACGTTGCGCTCCGCCGCAGAATTGGCCGGAGCAGCCGCACCACCCGTCGGCGACCCGGCAAGGCTTGCCGTCGCCTCGGGGTTTCTGCCGGCCGGCACCTGGCTTGAAACGGATGTGACGTTCACCGCTGCACCTCCTCGACCAAACAACGGTCAGGGCCCAGCCCGCGCGCGCGGACCGGCCCCCGCCGCACTTACCGCAACAGCGAAAGAACGTTGTTGGGAATGGCGTTGGCCTGCGCCAGCACGGCCGTGCCAGCCTGCTGCAGGATCTGCGCACGGGTCAGCTTGGCCGTTTCCTGGGCGAAGTCAGCGTCCTGGATGCGCGAGCGTGCTGCCGACAGGTTCTCTGACGCGATTTGCTGGCCGGCGATGGTGGACTCCACGCGGCTCTGCACCGCACCCATCCGTGCCCGCGCACTGTTCACCGTGGTCAAGGCCTGGTCCACGGCAATAATGGCCAGGTTGGCGCCAGCTACCGAGCTGATGTTGAGGCTGGCCAGCTGGCTGCTCGCGATGGTGATGGTGGCGTTAGCGGTACCCGACAGCGCGCTGCCCGTAGTAGTGCCGTCGGCGGTCAAGCCCGTCTGACCTACGCCAGCGCTGAGGACCAGCGCGCCGTTCTGGCCCGCCCCCACGGTGGTGGTGCCCTGACTCACGCCAAGGGCGGTGGCAGCGGCAGCGGTGTTGACCGTGATGGAAATAGCCTTGTCGGAGGACGAAGGGGTCGTGCCCGAGGCGTTGTAGAGCACCAGGGTGCCGCCCGCGGTGGCATCTGCCGCCACGCCGCTCTGGGAAGTGGAGGCGTTGATCGCCGTGACCCATTGCGCCACGGTACCGCCCGCGGTGGCGCCGATGCTGACACCATTGATCACGAGGTCGCCCGAGACAGTGGCGGCGCTACCGTCGGCGGTGTTGGCCGATCCCACCAGCGAATTACCGTAGGTGAAAGCCGTCACACCGGAGCTGGAGCTGTTTACGGAGGCGGCCTTCTGTGAAGCCGTATTGCCGGCGGCCACGTTCGCAAGCGAGGCGCCGTTCAGGGTAGCGCTGCTCAGGGCGTTGGCGGACTGCGTCCGCACGCGGCCGGCGAAGGTGGCGCCGTTTTCCGCTGCGATGGTGGTGTAGTTGGTGGACACGCCAAGCTGTGACGTGGACACGTTGTCAACAGTGGCGGAAATCACTTCGCCCACGTTGGCGCCAACCTGGAAGGTGGCGGAGAAGCCCCCGGCGGTACTCAGGATGCGGTTGCCGTTGAAGTTGGTCTGGGTCGCGATGCGATCCACTTCGGAAATCAACTGCTGGGCTTCGTTATTGAGCGCAGAGCGATCAGACGCGTTGTTCGATGCGTTGACGGACTGCACTGCCAGTTCGCGGATGCGCTGCAGGGCGTTGCCGCTTTGCCCCAGGGCGCCATCGGCGGTCTGGGCCAGGGAGACGGCGTCCTGGGCGTTGCGCGCCGCCTGATTGAGGCCGCGAATTTGCGCGGAAAAGCGCTCGGTGATGGCGAGGCCGGCCGCATCATCCTTGGCGGAGTTGATGCGCAGGCCGCTGGACAGGCGCTGGATGGCCTGATTGAGAACGCCCTGCGAGCTGTTGAGGTTGCGCTGCGCGTTGAGCGAAGCGACGTTGGTGTTGATGACTTGAGACATTTGGAAATCCCTCTCGACGAAATCAAAGGTTAAGAAACAACGCTTTGACTTTGGTGTCCTCGCCATTGAAGGCCTTAAACCGCTGTCACAGGCGGTTAACGGCAGCACTTGCCAGGACTTGAGGGAGGGGGTTCCCGAAGGCTCCAGCGCGGGTCCGGCGGGAGGAACAGGCAACGGCAACCACCGCAGGGACTTTAGCGCCCCTGAGGGCGGCGGACTGGCCTTCGTCAGTCGTCGGCGGGCGCTTGGCCGGGGAACAGCACGTCGGTGAAGCCGAAGTGGCGCAGGTCGCGCACGCGCATGGGGTAGAGGATGCCCGCCAGGTGGTCGCATTCGTGCTGCACCAACCGGGCGTGGAAACCCTCCGCCAGACGCTCGATGGGGGCGCCGCAGGCATCACGGCCGCGGTAACGCAGGCGGTGGTGGCGCGGCACCAGGCCGCGCATGCCCGGCACCGACAGGCAACCCTCCCAGCCCTCCTCCATGTGGTTGCCGAGGGGTTCGAGCACCGGGTTCACCAGCACCGTGTAGGGCACCGCGGGCGCCTCGGGGTAGCGCGCCGACGGGGCGCCGCCGAAGATCACCACCTGCAGCGGCACGGCGATCTGGGGTGCAGCGATGCCGGCGCCCTGGAGGGCGGCCATGGTGTCCTCCAGGTCGCGCACCAGGGCGTGCAGCTCGGGCGTATCGAAGCGCTCCACGGGCCGCGCCGGCTGGAGCAGGCGCGGGTCGCCCCAGCGGATGACCTCACGCACCGCCATGGGTTTGCAACAGGGCCTGCAGGATGCGGCGCACGCGCGCCATGCCCTGCTGCAGAACGTGATTGATGTCTTCGAGACGGATACCGGCGTTGCTTTGTCCGCGGCCGGCGGCGTGGTTGGCCACCACTGCCAGGGTGGCGTATTCGAGGCCGATCTCCCGCGCCAGGACTGCTTCGGGCATGGCGGTCATGCCCACCATGGTGGCGCCGTCGCGCTCCAGGCGGTCGATCTCGGCGGCGGTTTCCAGGCGCGGGCCCTGCGTGGTGGCGTACACGCCGTCGGGCACCACGGCCTCGCCGGCGGCCAGGGCCGCCGCCAGGATCGCCTCGCGCACCGCGGCGGCATAGGGATGGGTGAAGTCCACATGAGTGACGGGCTGGTCCGGACCTTCGAAGAAGGTGCTGCGCCGGCCCCAGGTGTAGTCGAGCAACTGGTGGGGCACGGCGATGACACCCGGGCCCAAATCCGCGCGGATGCCGCCCACGGAAGCCACCGACACCACGCGCTGAACACCCGCGTGACGCAGGGCCCACAGGTTGGCGCAGTAATTGACCTGGTGGGGCGCGATGGTGTGGCCGTAGCCGTGGCGCGCCAGGAACACTGCCTCACCCCCGGCCAGGGTGCCGAAGGTGAGCGCCCCGGAGGGCTCGCCATAAGGTGTGCGCACCACCTCGCGGTGCCGCACCTCGAGCTCGGCCAGTTGTGTGAGGCCGCTGCCGCCGATGATGCCCAGGGGCGCCGTGCCCATGGTGGTGCCGGTCACGGTGTCCCTCGCAGCGCGTACACCGCGGGCAGGTTGCGCCACGCGCCGTCCACGTCCATGCCGAAGCCGAAAACGAAGCGATCGGGCACGCTCACCCCCACGAAGTCGGCCAGCAGGGGCTTCGGCTGTCCGGTGGCCTTGTGGCAGAACACGGCACACAGCACCTCGGCGGCCCCCTGGTCCAGCAGCCATTGCCGGATGGCCGCCAGGGTGTAGCCCTGGTCGAGGATGTCATCCAGCACCAGCACGGTGCGCCCGGCCACGGGCGCGCGCGGCTTCACGTGCCAGGTGAGCGCGCCGCCCGTGGTGGCGCTGCCGTAGCGGGTGGCGTGCACGTAATCGAAATCCAGGGGAAAGCGCAGTTGTGGCAGCAACTGGCCCGCGAACACCACGCCGCCGCCCATGACCACCAGCACCAGCGGCTGCAGTTGCCCCAGCCGGCTGGTGATTTCAGCAGAGACTCGCGCCACGGCCGCGGCCGCGGCAGCAGCGTCCACCACGCAGTCGGCGCCCTCCAACAGCGCCCAGGCGCGCGCCGGCTCCATGCCCTCAGCCGCCCTTGCCACCCAGGGCCGCGGCGGCAAAGGCCGCGAATTCCGGACCCACCTCCGGGTGCTTCAGGGCGTAGACGAAGTTGGCCATGAGATAGCCCGCCTTGGACCCGCAGTCGTAGCGCGTGCCGTGGAACTGCCAGGCGAACACCGCCTCGTGATAAAGCAACTGGGCGATGCCGTCGGTGAGCTGGATCTCGCCGCCCGAGCCCTTGCCGATGCGCTCGAGGAAGTGGAACAGCTTGGGCGTGAGCAGGTAGCGCCCCACCACTGCCAGGTTGGAGGGCGCCTGGGCCGGTGCGGGTTTTTCCACGATGCCGGTGATGCGCCGCAGCCGGCCATCGGAGCCTTCCTCGGGCTTCACCACGCCGTAGCGGTTGGATTCCTCCGGCGCGATGGTCTGCACGGCCACCACGGAGGACTGGCGCTCCTGGTACACCTCCACCATCTGCGCCAGCGCGGCGGGCTCGCCGTCGATCAGGTCATCGGCCAGGATCACGGCGAAGGGGTTGTCGCCCACCACCGGGCGGGCGCACAGAACCGCGTGGCCCAGGCCGAGCGCCTCGGGCTGGCGCACGTACACGCAGCTCACGTTGCGCGGCACGATGTCGCGCACCGCTTCCAGCAAGGCGGTCCGGCCCCGCGCTTCGAGTTCCGCTTCCAGCTCGTAGGCCTTGTCGAAGTGGTCTTCGATGGCACGCTTGTTCTTGCCGGTGATGAACACCATCTGGGAGATGCCGGCGCGCACCGCTTCTTCCACCGCGTACTGGATGAGCGGCTTGTCCACCACGGGCAGCATTTCCTTCGGGCTCGCCTTGGTGGCGGGCAGGAAGCGGGTGCCCAGGCCGGCAACGGGAAAGACGGCGGTGGTGACAGGCTTCATGGAGTGCGTCTCGGGAAAGGAGTTGGAGCGTGGGGGCGATGGGTTCGGCCGCGCGCTAGCGCTGCCCCTCGCCAGCCTGTGCGAGCAATTCTAGCAAGGCGGTCTCGTCGAGAATACGAAGGCCCAGCACCACGGCCTTCTCGTACTTCGATCCGGGTTCCGCGCCCGCCACCACGTAGCGGGTGCGGGCCGACACGCTGCCGGCCACCTTGCCCCCCAGGGCCTCGATGCGCGCCTTGGCCTGCTCGCGGCTCAGGGTGGGCAGCATCCCGGTGAGCACGAAGCTGGTGCCCGCCAGGGGCAGCGGCGCCGCGGCCGCCCTGCCCGCGTGCTCTTCCCAGTGCACGCCCGAGGCCACCAGCGCCTGGATCACCTCGCGGTTGTGGGCCTCGCCCAGGAACTGGGCGAGGCTGCGCGCCACCACCGGTCCCACGTCAGGCACAGCCTGGAACGCCTGCTCGTCAGCATCGAGCACTGCCTCAAGAGAGCCGAAGTGCGCCGCCAGATCCCGCGCCGTGGCCTCGCCCACGTTGCGGATGCCCAGGGCGAAGAGAAAGCGCGCCAGGGTGGTGCGGCGGCTGTGATGGATGGCCTGGTGCAGGTTGGCCGCGGATTTGTCGCCCATGCGATCGAGCGCGGCCAGCGTGGCCGGATCCAGGCGGTAAAGATCGGCAGGGCTGCGCACCAGATGGGCGTCCACGAGCTGGTCCACCAGCCGCTCGCCCAGGCCCTCGATATCCATGGCGCGGCGCGAGGCGAAGTGCAGCAGCGCCTGCTTGCGTTGCGCGGCGCAGTACAGGCCCGCGCTGCACCGGGACACGGCCTCACCCTCGGGGCGCACCACCGCCGAGCCGCACACCGGGCACTGCGCCGGCAGGGTGAAGGGCACAGCGCCGCCGGGCCGGCGCGCCGTCACCACCGACACCACTTCGGGAATCACGTCGCCGGCGCGGCGCACCACCACCGTGTCGCCCACGCGCACGTCCTTGCGGTGCACCTCGTCTTCGTTGTGCAGCGTGGCGTTGGTGACGGTGACGCCACCCACGAACACCGGCTTGAGGCGCGCCACGGGCGTGAGCGCCCCGGTGCGGCCCACCTGCACCTGGATGTCCAGCACCTCGGTGAGCTCCTCCTCGGGCGGGTACTTGTGGGCCAGGGCAAAGCGCGGCGCCCGCGACACGTAGCCCAGCCGCGCCTGCAGGTCGAGGCGGTCCACCTTGTAGACCACCCCGTCGATGTCGAAGGGCAATTGGGCACGCCGCGCACCGATGCGGCGGTAGTAATCCAGCAGGCCGTCCGCGCCGCGCACCACGTCGCGCTCGCCGCTCACCGGGAAGCGCAGCAATGCGAGCCACGCCATCTGCGCCCCATGGCGATCGGCGGGCACCGCGCCGCCTTCGGCACGCCCGACGCCGTAGCAAAAGAAGGACAGCTTGCGCGAGGCGGTGATGCGCGGGTCGAGCTGGCGCAAGGATCCTGCAGCCGCGTTGCGGGGATTGGCGAAGGGTTTGTCGCCGCGCGCTGCCTGGTCCTGGTTGAGGCGCTCGAAATCGCGCCTGAGCATGAGCACCTCGCCGCGCACTTCTAGCACCTCCGGCAATGCCGGCCCAGTGATGGACAGGGGCACGGCGCGCACCGTGCGCAGGTTGGCGGTCACGTCCTCGCCGCTGCTGCCATCGCCGCGGGTGGCCCCTTGCACCAGTTGCCCCCGAGCGTAGGTCAGGCTCACCGCCAGGCCGTCGAACTTGGGCTCCACGGCGTAGTCCACTTCGTCCACGCCGCCGAGCTCGCGCACCCGGCGATCGAAGTTGCGCACATCGGCATCGTCGAAGGCGTTGCCCAGCGACAGCATGGGCACGGCGTGCTGCACGGTGGCGAAGGCCGCCACCGGGGCCCCGCCCACGCGCGCCGTGGGCGAGTCGGGCCGTTGAAGCCCGAGGTGCCCGGCCTCCAGATCCTGCAGCTCGCGAAACAGGCGGTCGTATTCCGCGTCCGGAATCTCGGGCGCATCGAGCACGTAATAGAGATAATTGTGGCGCTCGATCTCGGCGCGCAGGAAGGCGGCTCTGGCCGCTGCCTGCGGCGGTACCGCCATCAGCCGAACAGCCGTCGTGCCAGGGCGCTGCCGGGAGCAATACCGGCTTCGCTCATGCGGGCGTAGGCACCCGCCACGGCGCGCCGGGCGGCATCCAGACCGGCTTCGTCGAGGGTGCGGCGGTTATCGTCCACGATCAGCCCGTCGAGGGATTCAGCGAAATGCCGCGCGAGCGAAACCATGCGATCGTAGCTCGACAACCCACCCGCGGCGCGCGGCGCGTCCAGCACGAGGGTGACACCCGGCGTGGTGAGGGTGCGCAGGGTTTCGGCGAAAAACGGCTCGGGGCCCTGGTTGTCGAGAACGAACCTGGGCACGCCCCCTTCGCCGTCGGCATGAAAGTGCCCGTCGGGCATGAGGCGCATGCCCGCGGACTCCGCCAGGGCACGGATGGCGGTGCCCCGGAACACCTGGCCTTTGCGTGCCACCACGCTCAGACCCACGGTGATGTCCACCTCCGCGCAAACGGTATCCAGCTGGCGAGCCCGGAGCTCGAAAGGCGCGGCGTCGGGAATCATCACGTCGGCACCGATCCGCGCGGCGAATCCGCGCAGGGTCCTGGAGAACTCTTCCAGGTCCTGCGTCGACGCAAACCCGCGACGGTCGGCCAGCAGCAAGCCGGCCCGCAGGGTGCGAAAGCGCCCCCCGGCCTGGTCGGAAAGCGCCACCCACTGCCCGCTTGCCTCCTCCATGGCTAACAGCTCAACCGGGCGCAGCAGACCCGCCAATTGCGCCAGGAGTTCGTCGAGCGCTGCTTGAGGCAGGGGCTGCGGCGCTCGCAGCAGCGCCGGAAAATCCACGGCCAGCTCGGGCGACGTGGTGGCGGAAGCCGGGATCGGCGAGGCTGGGGACGCCGCGGCTGGCGCATCCTCGCCGGCGGGCAGCGCGGCCACGGCCTCGGTGGGCGGCACCGCCGCGGCCGTGGCGGGGGCAGGAAGATCCGGCAAAGCGGGCGCCTCCGGCTGCAACGCCGCGGGCAGACGCGGCGAGCTCAGCGCCTCATCCATGAGCACATCGTCGCCAGGCTTTGGCAACGCGCGCTCGGCCATGCGCCGGAACGAGCGCTCCTGCAGGCGGTTGAAGGCGAACACGCCCGCCACCACCACGGCACCCAGCAACACCAAGCTCCAGCGCAGGTCGACTTCACTCATGGCTTCCCCCACTCTCTCAGGCCACCGCCTTTTCGTCGCGCATGCGCAGCGCTTCTTCCATGTCCACGGCCACCACCCGCGAAACGCCCGGCTCCGCCATGGTCACGCCCACCAGCTGGCGCGCCAGCTCCATGGTGATCTTGTTGTGACTGATGAAAATGAACTGCGTATGGTCGGACATGGTGCGCACCAGGTCGCAGAAGCGCACGGTGTTGCTGTCGTCCAGGGGCGCGTCCACCTCGTCGAGCAGGCAAAAGGGCGCGGGGTTGAGACGGAACAGCGAAAACACCAGCGACATAGCCGTGAGCGCCTTCTCGCCGCCGGAGAGCAGGTGAATGGAGGCGTTCTTCTTGCCCGGCGGGCGGGCCACGATTTGCACACCGGCATCGAGAATTTCCTCGCCGGTCATCACCAGCCGCGCTTCGCCGCCGCCGAAGAGCACCGGGAACAGCTCGGCGAGATTGCGGTTGACCGCCTCGAAGGTGGCCTGAAGCCGCTCGCGGGTTTCGCGGTCGATGCGGCGGATGGCGTCCTCGAGCGTGTTCATGGCCTCGGTGAGATCGGCCGACTGGGCGTCGAGGAAGCGGCTGCGCTCGCGGGCGTTGCCCAGTTCCTCCAGGGCTGCGAGGTTCACGGCACCCAGGGCAGCCAGTTGCTCGTTCAGGCGCCCGATGTCGCCCTGCAAGGTCCCGGGGCGCGGCGCCCCGGGCAGCGCCTCGGCCAGGGCTGCCTCGTCCGCATTGGCCTCGGCCAGCTGCTGGGCGAAGTTCTCTTCGGCCAGCCGTGCCTCCTGCTCCTTGAGCCGCTGTTCGCCCAGTCGATTGCGCAGGGGCTCCAGCCCCTGCTCCACCGCCAGGCGCTGCTGCTGGGCGCCGCGCAAGGCCGCCTCCGCCTCTGCAAGGCCATCGCGCAGCCCGGCAAGCCTCTGCTCGCAGGCTTGCCTGGCCGACAGGGCCGCGCTCATGCGCCCAGCGATAGGGGTTTCATCGAACGTGGCGGCTTCCTGCTCGGCCTCGCCCAGTCCGTGCCGGGCGCGCTCGATCGCCTCGTGGGCTGCGGCACAGGCAGTTTCGAGTTCCGCGATACGGGCACCTGCAGAACGGGCTTCGAAGACACTGTCCCTGGCCCGACGCTCGGTGTCCGCAGCATGCTCCCGGGCCTGGCCGAGCTGCTCGTCCACGCCGCGGTAGTCCCGCTGCGCCTGCGCCAGCGTGCCCTCAAGAGACGCAAGCCGCTGCTCCGTGGCGTCGAGCGTGGAGGCGGCCGCGCCCAGCGCCTCGGCCTCGGCAGCGCGTTCTGCACCGATGGCGGCTAGCTCGCGCTCGATCTGGGCGCGCCGGCTGCTGGCCTGGGCGTATGCCTGGACGGCCCGCACTTCCTCCAGTTCGACGCCATGGCGGCGCTGCGCCAGTTCCGCGCAGGAGGCGCGCAACTGCTCCATGCGCTTGCGCTGCTCGGCGAGTTCGGCCTGCCCCGCGGCCATTTCGCGGCGCGCGTCGCTCCACTGCGCCTCCAGCGGCGGGAGTTCGCCATCGAGCTGCTCGATTTCGCGCTTGCGCTCCAGCAATCCGTGGATCTCGGAATCGGGGGCGTGAAAGCCTGCGGAGCGCGGGGTGAACAGGTGCCCTTCCTTGGCCACCACCGACTCGCCAGGTGCCAGTTGAGCCGCGGCAGCCCGAGCAAGCGGCGCCGAAGGCGCGGCAAACACCCCGTCGAGCCATTCGCCCAACACCGCGCGCACACCGGGGTCGTCGGTTTCCACGCAATCGAGCAAACGCTCGAGGCCCGCGGGAGCGACCGGCAGGGCTTGCGTGCCGCTGCCCGCATCGGCTCGGTAGACCGCGAGCTTGCCCGGGGGCGAGGCGCCGAACCAATCGGAGAGGGCAGCCGGTTCATCCACCTGAATGGCATTGAGCCGCTCGCGCAGAACCGCTTCGAGGGCGTCCTCCCAGCCGGGGCGCACACGTACCTTTTGCCAGAGCTTCGCGCGGTTTGACAGCCCGTGCTGGCCCAGCCAGGCACTCATCTGCTCGCTGGCGCCCACCTGCTGCTGAAGGCTGGAAAGCGCGTGTCGCCGGGCATCCAGCGCGGCGTATCGCTGCTGGAGCTCCTGCGCGCGATGGGCCAGTTGCTGAAGCTGCGCCTCCCGCGCCGGCAACGCCGCCTCGGCAGACTGGAGGCTAGTGCGCTGAACCGAAAGCTGGGTCTCCAGTTCGCCGCCTTGCGCCTTCAGGCGTTCCACCTCGCCGGCATCGGGCAGCACGGTGGAGGCGAGCTCCTGGGACAGGCGCTGGCGTCGGCTGTCCAGCTGGGCCATGACCCGCTCGGCGTGTGAGCGGCGCGTGGCCGCCACGTCCCGCTCGCCGCGGGCCGCGGCCAGGGCCTGCTGAGCCGCCTCGGCCCGGGCGCGCGCTTCGCGATAGGCCTGTTCGGCGGCGGGCAGGGCTTCGCGTGCCGCCGTGGCGGTCTCAGCGTGCTGTGCCGCCGTTGCTTCCGCGGCGACGCGCCGCTGGCGCGCCTGGGCCAGTGCGGCATCGAGCTGGGCATGCCGGGCGGTCTGCTCTGCAATCTGGGTGGCAAGGGCATCGCGCCTGGAGAGGGCGCGATCGCGGTTTGTTCGCAGGAACTGCAGCCCCTGTTCAACGCGCGCCAGTTCGGCGTTGGTTTCGTAGAGCTGGCCCTGGGCGGCGTGGACCGCCTCTCCCGCGGCGTAATGTTCCTCGCGCAGCGACTCCATGCGCTTGTCCGCGTCACGCAGCGCGGCGCCGGACTCCTCGATCTGCACCGTGAGGGACTCGATCTCACGGGCCGCCTTGAGCCGCGCGGTGGCAGCGTCGTCGCGGCGGATGGTCCACAGCAGATGCTGCGTGCGGCGAAGCCGGGCTTCCAGGTCGCGATACCGCTCGGCGGCCTCGGCCTGCGCTTCGAGGTGGGCGATCTGGGTCTTGAGCTCGCCGCGGATGTCGTCCACGCGCAAGAGGTTCTCGCGGGTGTCGTCCAGCCGGGCTTCGGTCTCCTTGCGCCGGTCTCGATAGCGGGACACGCCCGCCGCTTCTTCGAGGAACACTCGCAATTCCTCGGGCTTGGCCTCCACCACCCGCGAGATCATGCCCTGCTCGACGATGGCATAGGCGCGAGCCCCAAGCCCGGTGCCGAGAAAGATGTCGGTGACGTCTCGACGGCGCACCGCGGTGTTGTTGATGAAGTAGGTGGACTGGCCGTCGCGCTCCAGCACGCGCTTGATGGCGATTTCCGCGTACTGGGACCACGCGCCCGCCGCCTTCCCGAGGCTGTTGTCGAAGACGAGTTCGACGCTGGCGCGGTTGGCGGGCCGGCGATCACCCGAGCCGTTGAAGATCACGTCCTCCATGCTCTCGCCGCGCAGATGCCGGGCGGAGGATTCGCCCAGCACCCATCGAACCGCATCGATCACGTTGGACTTGCCGCATCCATTGGGCCCCACCACGCCCACGAGCTTTCCCGGCAGCGCAATATGGGTGGGGTCCACGAAGGACTTGAAGCCGGCAAGCTTGATGTGGGTGAGGCGCACGGGTGAAGGGTGAGGCGGACAATCGGTGTCGGGCAAGGGGCCGGAAAGCAGGAACCCCATCAAAAACAATCGCCTGGCATCGTTTCCGGGCCAGGCGGCGAGATCTTTCAGCGGGGGAGGATTCTAGCCAATTGTGACACCGGCGGACAACGCGCCCGGGGCGTGGCAGGGGCGGTCTGCGTCGCGCCGTGGACCGCCCGGTCACTATAATCAACCGGTTGCTACCCTCCACCACCCCTTGGGTCCCCCAAGGTGGCCCTGGACCATGAATCCTGACCTCGCACGGCTGCAGCCCTACCCGTTCCAGAAGCTCGCCGAACTGCACCGAGGCGTGACACCCTCGCGCGCCCACGCCCCCCTCAATTTGTCCATTGGCGAACCCAGGCACGCAACGCCGGCGGTCGTTCTGGATGCCCTGGTGGCCAACCTCGGCGGGCTTTCTTCCTACCCTGCCACTTTGGGCTCGCTGGCGCTGCGCGAGGCCGTCAGCGGGTGGCTGGCGGCCCGCCATGGCATACCGCCGCCCGATCCGGCCGGGGAGGTGTTGCCGGTGAATGGAAGCCGCGAAGCGCTGTTCGCCTTCGCCCAGGCCGTTGTTGACCGCACCCGCCTCGACCCGGTGGTGGCGATGCCAAACCCGTTCTATCAGATCTACGAAGGTGCCGCCTTGCTGGCCGGTGCGCGACCCTGGTTCGTCAACCAGTCCCCCAAAACGGGCTTCGCGTGCGATTTCGGCGCCATTCCGGATGCCGTGTTGCGCACCACGCAGTTGGTGTACGTCTGCTCACCGGGCAACCCCACGGGGCGGGTCATGGACCTGCAGGAGTGGCAACGCTTGTTTGAACTCTCGGACCGGCACGGGTTCGTGATCGCATCGGACGAGTGTTATTCAGAGATCCATTTCGACGAACGGCAACCGCCGCTGGGCGCCCTGGGCGCGGCACAAGCCCTGGGAAGGTCGGGGTATCCGCGCCTGGTGGTGTTCGGCAGCCTTTCGAAACGCTCGAACGTGCCCGGCATGCGCTCAGGATTCGTGGCCGGCGACCAGCAGGTGCTGCGGCAATTCGCCCTCTACCGCACCTATCACGGCAGCGCCATGAGCCCTGCGGTGCAGGCGGCCAGCGCTGCCGCCTGGCGGGACGAAGCCCACGTTCGCGACAATCGCCGGCAATACCGCGAGAAATTCGACGCCGTCATCCCGATCCTGTCCCGGGTCATGCCCGTGTCGCGTCCCGACGCCGCCTTCTACCTGTGGCTTCACGTTGGCGCGGACGACACGCGCTTCGCCCAGGATTTGCTCGCCCATTACAATGTGTCCGTGCTTCCTGGCAGTTATCTCGCGCGTGAGGCCCATGGCGTCAATCCCGGCGCCGGGTTCGTGCGCGTGGCGCTGGTGGCACCCCTGGACGAGTGCACCGAAGCCGCGCACCGCATGGCGGATCTGCTGGTCAGCAACTCGAACGACCGTCCGTAATTACCTTCCGAGAGCCTATGTCCGACCTTGCCAGCATCGTGGAAGAAGCGTGGGAGACCCGCGCGAACCTCAATCCCGCCACCGCGCCAGCCGCCCTGCGGGCTGCCGTGGAGGAAACCATCGCCGGCCTAGACGCCGGACGGCTGCGCGTGGCGGAAAAGCGGGGCGAGGAATGGTTCACGCACCAGTGGATCAAGAAAGCCGTTCTGCTGTCCTTCCGGCTTGCCGACAATGGCGTGATCCGTGACGGATACACCAACTACTTCGACAAGGTTGCCCCGAAATTCGCCGGTTATGGCGAGGCCGATTTCCGTGCTGGGGGCTTTCGCGTCGTACCCCCAGCCGCGGTTCGGCGCGGCTCCTTCATCGCGCGCAACGTGGTGCTCATGCCTTCGTACGTGAACATCGGGGCCTACGTGGACGAGGGCACCATGGTGGACACCTGGGCCACCGTGGGTTCCTGCGCCCAGATCGGCCGCAACGTACATCTTTCGGGTGGCGTGGGTATCGGCGGGGTGCTCGAGCCGGTTCAGGCCAACCCAACCATCATCGAGGACGACTGTTTCATCGGCGCGCGCTCCGAGATTGTGGAGGGCGTGGTGGTAGGTGCGGGCTCGGTGATCTCGATGGGCGTCTACATTGGCCAGAGCACCAAGATCTACGACCGGGAAACCGGCCAGGTGAGCTACGGGCGGGTGCCGCCCGGCTCGGTGGTGGTATCGGGCAACCTCCCCTCCGCTGATGGACGCTACAGCCTCTATTGCGCCGTCATCGTCAAGAAGGTGGATGCGGGTACCCGCGCCAAGACCAGCATCAACGACCTGCTTCGCGGCGACTGAACCTTCAAGCGAACCGTACCGGAGATATCCCCATGCAACTTCTTCCTGTGCTGAAGCTCATGGCCGAGAAGCAGGCCTCCGACGTGTTCGTGTCGGTTGGCTCGCCTCTTTCGGTGAAGATTGCCGGCGTGATTGTCCCGGTGAACCAGCAGATCCTGGACTCCGAAATGGTTCGCCGCATCTCCTACGAGATGATGAGCGAGGCGCAGATACGTGAGTTCGAAGCGACCCACGAGATGAACTTCTCGCTGCCGGTGCGTGACGCGGGTCGATTTCGGGTAAACGTGTTCCGGCAGCGCGGCAGCGTGGCTGCGGTGATCCGCTACGTGAGGAGCGGGACGCCCGGCTTTGCCAAGTTGCGCCTGCCCTCGGTGCTCAAGGAACTGGTGATGGAAAAGCGCGGACTGGTGCTTGTGGTGGGCGCCACCGGGTCTGGAAAATCCACCACCCTGGCCGCCATGATCGAGCATCGCAACAGCACCTATCCGGGCCATGTGCTCACCATCGAGGACCCCATCGAGTTCATCTATTCGAACAAGCGATGCATCATCAACCAGCGCGAGGTGGGGCAGGACACCCAGTCCTACGAGAATGCCCTGGTAAATGCCATGCGCGAGGCGCCCGATGTCCTCATGATCGGCGAGATCCGCGATCGTCCCGTCATGCAGCACGCCATGCTCTACGCCCAGACGGGTCACCTGTGCATGTCCACCCTGCACGCCAACAATAGTTACCACGCGCTGGGCCGCATCATCAATTTGTTTCCCAAGGATGCCCGCGACAGCCTGCTTGCCGACTTGGCCGCTACCCTGAAGGGCATCATCTGCCAGCGTCTGGTGAAGGCGGTGGACGGTTCGCTGGTGGCGGCGGTGGAGGTGATGCTCAACTCCAAGCACGTGGCTGAGTTGATCAAGAACGGCGAGATCGACCAGATCAAGGACGCCATGGAGAAAAGCCTGTCTCCAGGGTCGGAAACCTTCGAGAGCGCCCTGTTCAAGCTTTTTCGCGCGGGACTCATCAGCCGCGACGAGGCGCTTCGCAATGCCGATTCGGCCACCAATCTTTCCTGGCTGATCAACAATGCCGAGAAGTCCGGCAACGCCGACGCGGGCTTTCCCGGCGCGGGCGGGGATGCGATACGCACCAGCTTTCCGCTGCCGCTCAATCTCGATGAGACAACGCCCTCGTGAACGCTCCCCAGCCCCCGGAATCCACCCTGTTGCTGGCGCGCGCCTTGATGGCGCGCCGCTCTGTCACCCCCGAGGATGGCGGCTGCCAGGGGCTCTTGGCCGAGCGCCTGCGCGCACTGGGGTTCAGTACCGAGGCGCTGCGCTCGGGCAACACCGATAACCTTTGGGCGCGACGCGGCATCGGACGTCCCTTGGTGTGTTTTGCGGGCCATACCGACGTGGTGCCCACCGGCCCGCTCGACCAGTGGCACAGCGATCCCTTTGTTCCGGAGGAGCGCGATGGCCTGCTCTTTGGCCGCGGCGCCGCCGACATGAAGAGCTCGCTGGCGGCCTTCGTCACTGCCATGGAGGCCTTCCTTGCCGTGCACCCCGAGCCGCGCGGTTCCCTCGCCGTACTGCTCACCTCCGACGAAGAAGGGCCCGCCACCGATGGCACGGTCAAGGTGGTGGAGCAGTTGCGGGCCCGCGGCGAGGCCATGGATTTCTGTGTGGTGGGCGAACCCACCTCCGTGGCGGCGCTTGGAGACACCATCAAGAACGGCCGCCGTGGCTCCTTGTCGGGAGCACTCACGGTGCGTGGTGTGCAGGGGCACATCGCCTACCCGAACCTGGCGCGCAACCCCATCCACGGGGCGCTGCCGGCCCTGGCGGAACTGGCGGCCGTCACCTGGGACGAGGGCAACGAGTATTTTCAGCCCACCAGCTTCCAGTGCTCCAACATCCACGCCGGCACGGGCGCGGGCAACGTCATCCCGGGGGATCTGCGGGTGGATTTCAATTTCCGGTTCTCGCCTTGCAGCACGGTGGAATCCCTCAAGGCGGGGGTCCATGGAATTCTCGACCGGCACGGCCTCGACTATGGCTTGCAGTGGTCGCTTTCCGGCATGCCCTTTCTCACGCCCCGTGGCCGCCTGGTGGCTGCGCTGACGGATTCGATCCGCGCCGAGACCGGCCTCGCGCCGGAGCTTTCCACCAGCGGCGGCACCTCCGATGGACGGTTCATCGCCACCCACTGCCCTGAAGTGGTGGAGTTCGGCCCGGTGAATGCCTCCATCCACAAGCTCAACGAGCACATACGCGTGGCCGACGTGGCAGCCCTGTCGCGAATCTATCGCGGGGTGCTCGAACGGCTGTTGGCGTGAAGCGTCCGGGCAACCGGCGCGCCGGCGGTGCTCCTGCTGGCGAAGCCAACGGTCCGCGGGTAATGACGCTTCGCCAGTGGCGCCAAGGGGCCGTGGCGCGGTTGCGCAGGGCGCCAGTGTTCTTCGGCCACGGCTACCCCAATGCCGGTGCCGAAGCCGATGCGCTGCTCGCCTGGGTCACGTGCGCCGGGCCGGGGGTGTCGCGTGAAGGGCTCGATACGGTGCTCAGCGCAGAGCAGCGCCTCCGCCTCGACGAGGCCTTGCGCCATCGCATTGAACAACGCCTGCCCGTCCCCTACGTTACGGGAGAGGCCTGGATCGGTCCATTGCGGTTCGAGGTGACCCCGCAGGTGTTGATCCCGCGGTCGTTCATAGGCGAGTTGCTGCTGGAAGGTCTCGATCCGTGGATCGCCGACCCAGCGCGGGTTTTGCGCGCCCTCGACCTGTGCACCGGATCCGGGTGTCTCGCGATCCTGCTGGCGCTGGCTTTTCCCGGCGCCACGGTGGATGCCAGCGATGTTTCCGCAGCCGCCCTGGAGGTGGCCGAGCGAAACATCTTACGGCACGAACTGAGCGACCGCGTGCGGGCCCTGCGCTCGGACCTGTTCGCTGTACTCGCGGGGCGTCGCTACGACCTGATTGTCTCCAATCCACCCTATGTGGATGCAGCCGCCATGGCTGCGCTGCCGGCCGAATACCGTCACGAGCCTGCGCTGGCACTGGCGGGCGGCCTAGACGGGCTGACGCTGGTGGACGCCATCCTGCGCACCGCCCGCCAGCACCTTGAACCGGGCGGATTGCTGGTGCTGGAGGTGGGACATAACCGGGCGGCGCTGGAAGCGGCCTGGCCAGGACTGCCCTTCACGTGGCTCGACACCCATGCGGGCGAAGACTTCGTGTGCCTGTTGCAACAGGAGGATCTGCCCGCCTGACGGGCGGGGCCACTCCCGGCGCCAACTAGCTGATGCCGCGAGGCTTGCGGGGCGGGCGTGACAGCGCAGCGCTGCGATGCTGTCCGGTGCCCTGGGGTCGACGGGCCTGGCGGGGCGCTTCTTCCGTGCGTTGGGAACGCACTTGCGAATCCGCTGCCCTCGCCTTGGGCTTCCCCGTGCTGGCGTCTCTTCCCGGGCGGGAGGCGCGTGCGGGCGGGCCCGGCATGGGAGCCACGGCGGTGGCCGCTTCCTCGCCGCCCGCCGCGAGCCACTCCAGCACCTTGCGCGTCTGCGTCTCGGTCAACTCCAAATGCTGGCCGCGCTTCAGGCGCGGCGGCATGTTGATGACGCCGAAGCGGGTGCGCATGAGGCGGCTTACCCGCAAGCCGAGATGTTCGAACAGGCGCCGAACCAGGCGGTTGCGGCCCTCACGCACGATCACCCGGTACCAGCGGTTGCGGCCGGTGCCGCCTTGCGGTTCGAGCACGTCGAGCCGCGCGGTACCGTCCTCCAGGGGCACGCCCGCGAGCAACGCCCGCTGCTGCTCGTCATCGAGTTCGCCCAGGATGCGCACGGCGTATTCGCGCTCCACCTGGAAGCGCGGGTGACTGAAGCGGTTGGCCAATTCGCCGGAGGTGGTGAACACCAGCAGGCCGCAGGTGTTGTAGTCGAGGCGGCCGATGGCGAGCCACTTGCCGCCGCGGATGGCTGGCAACCGGTCGAACACGCTGGCGCGGCCTTGGGGGTCGTCACGCGACACGATTTCCCCCTCCGGCTTGTGATACACGATCATGCGAGGCAACCGCGCCGACAGCTTGAAGCGCACCTGGCGCCGTCCCACCTTGACCAAGTCCTCGGGCGACACCCGCATGCCCAGCGAGGCGGGTTTGCCATTCACCAGCACCTTGCCGGCACGGATCAACTCTTCCATGGCGCGCCGCGATCCGAAGCCCGCCTGGGCAAGCACCTTGTGAAGCTTCTGGCTGGCAGCCGGGCCAGGTGCAGCGGCAGACTCGGCATCCGCCGGGCGGGATGCCGCGCGGACTCGAGTGGCAGCCGTGTCGGACGAGCGGCCCCGCCCGCCCCGGGCCCGCACGGGCTCGTTGCCGTCCGCGGGCGGCAACGATGCCGGCTTGCGCCGGCCCCGCGATGGCGCTGGGGCCACAGAAGCAGTGCGGGTACGGGCCATGTCAGGCCAGCGCCCGGCGTTCGAACATGGCCTGGGCAAGGGTGCCGCTGTCCACGTGTTCCAGTTCGCCGCCCACGGGAAGACCGCGTGCGATGCGGGTGATCTTCAGCCCGCGGCTGCGCAACAGCTCCGACAGGTAGTGAGAGGTTGCCTCCCCCTCCACGGTAAAGTTGGTAGCCAGGATCACCTCCTGCACCGTGCCGTCGCAGGCGCGCTTCACCAGACGATCGAGATGCAGCTCGCGCGGGCCCACGCCATCCAGCGGCGAGAGGCGCCCCAGCAACACGAAATACAGCCCGCCGTAGGCCAGGGTCTGCTCCATGCGCAACAGATCGGCGGGACTTTCCACCACGCACAGCTTGGCGGCGTCGCGGCGCGCGGAGGTGCACAGCTCGCACACCGGCTGCTCGCTGAAATTGTTGCAGCGGTCGCAGTGGCGGATGCGCTCCAGCGCCCGCCCCAAGGCGGCTCCGAGCCGCGCCGCGCCGTCTCGGTCACGCTGCAGCAGATGGTAGGCCATGCGTTGGGCGGACTTGGGCCCCACGCCAGGCAAGGCGCGCAGGGCATCGATGAGCGATTGCAGTGCTGCGGAGGGTTCCATGGGGTGTCTGACACCAGCGGCGGCGCTGGTGATGACCAGCAGCAGGCCTAGAAGGGCATCTTGAAGCCTGGCGGCAGCGGCAAGCCGGCGGTTACGGCGGCCATGCGCTCCTGGGCCGTGGACTCGGCCTTGCGCACCGCGTCGTTGAAGGCAGCCGCCACCAGATCCTCGAGCATGTCGCGGTCATCGCCCAACAGGCTCGGGTCGATGGCCACCCGCTTCACGTCGTGGCGGCACGTCATGGTGACCTTTACCAGGCCGGCGCCCGACTGGCCTTCCACCTCCACGGTGGCCAGTTGCTCCTGAACGCGCTTCATGCTGTCCTGCATCTGCTGGGCCTGCTTCATGAGGCCGGCGAGCTGATTCTTGATCATGGGCTTCCTTTCTGGGATTGGATGCGGGAGCCCTCGACGGGGCGAATGGAGCCTTCGACCACGCGGCCGTCGAATTGCTCCACCAACTCGCGCACGAAGGGATCGGACTCTATGGCGCTGCGAGCCTGCTGCTGCAACTGTTCGCGCTCGCGCGTTTCGCGGGCCGCCAGGGTCTCGCCTTGCGCGGCGGGATCCACCCGCACGTCGATGCGAAGGCTGCCGTAGCGTTCTTCCAGGCTGGCACGCAATTTGTCGCGCCACGCCGCGTCGCTCAGGTGGCGGGACGACTCGGGCACGGCCAGCACCAAGTGGCCCGGCGCCGAAGACACCACCACCGCCTGCTCGCCGAGCATGCGCGCCTGCCCCGGGCGCAGCGAAGCCACCACGTCCGGCCAGGACGCGGCCTCGATGGGCGCCGCCACGGCCACGGCCAGCCCGCCGCCGGATAGCTCCGCGGGTGGCGGCGCCGAGGGCGCTGCCGCCGCTTGCGGCGCGCTGGCAGGCGCCGCGGTGGCCGGGCCATGGGACGCGCCAGAGCCACCGCGCGCAGGCACCGCCCCACGGCGCCCGTCGCCCTCGGGCGGCACCGGTGCGAAGGCCAGCATGCGCAGCAGCGTCATGGTGAAGCCGCCAAATTCGTCGGGGGCCAAGGGAAGATCGGCACGCCCGCGCAGGGCAATCTGGTAGTGGAGCTGCACGTCCTCGGGCGAAAGACGCCCGGCGAGGCTCAGGAGACGGGCACGTTCGGGCTCGTCGTCGGCAATGGCCGAGGGCACGGCCTGGGCAACGGCCAGCCGCTGCAGCAGCGCCGCCAAGTCAGCCAGTGCGGTTTCGAAGGAAAGCCCTCGCGATTCGAGGCCGCCCGCGAGGTCCATGAGCCCCGGGCCGTCGGCTGCCACCAGCCGCTCCAGCAAGTCGAACAGCCAGGTGGCATCCACCGCGCCGAGCATTCCGCGCACCGCCGACTCGTCCACGCGGCCTCCGCCATGGGCGATGGCCTGGTCGAGCAGGCTCAACCCGTCGCGCAGGCTGCCGCTGGCGGCGCGGGCCAGCAATGCCGTGGCCGCCCCATCGAAGGCTACCGACTCCTGGGCCAGCACGGCTTCGAGACGCTCGCGCACCACCGCGGGAGGCATCTGCTTGAGGGAAAACTGCAGGCAGCGCGACAGCACCGTCACCGGTACCCGATGGGCATCGGTGGTGGCGAGGATGAACTTCACGTGGGCGGGCGGTTCCTCCAGCGTCTTGAGCATGGCGTTGAAGGCATTGCGGGAAAGCATGTGCACTTCGTCGATGATGTAGACCTTGAAGCGGCCCGCGGTGGGGGCATAGAGCGCGTTCTCCAGCAGCTCGCGCATGTTGTCCACCTGGGTGTTGGAGGCGGCGTCGAGCTCCAGAAGGTCGATGAAGCGGCCGGTGTCGATCTCCCGGCAGGCGCCGCAGACGCCGCACGGCGTCGAGGTGACGCCGGTCTCGCAGTTCAGGCACTTGGCAACAATGCGCGCCAGGGTGGTCTTGCCCACCCCGCGGGTGCCGGTGAACAGGTACGCGTGGTGCAGACGCCCGGTGTCCAGGGCATTGGACAGGGCGCGCACCACGTGCTCCTGACCGACCACGTCCGCAAAGGAACGTGGCCGGTACTTGCGCGCCAGCGCCAGGCTCATGGGCTCGGCGCGCTCATGGGTGGCGAGCCTTGCCCCCGGCACTTGCAGTGAGCGGCTGTGGCTGCTTCCTTCCGGACCTGACCAGGTTCACCGCGCTGCAATGCGGGGAGGCCCGCCATTGGACAAAAGTGGTCACGCTGTGACCACGGGAATCTTGCCGATGCGCTGTTGCCACTCGCGCGGACCGGTCTGGTGCACCGATGCGCCCGCCGAGTCCACGGCCACCGTGACCGGCATGTCGCGCACCTCGAATTCGTAAATGGCTTCCATCCCCAAGTCCTGGAAGGCTACCACGCGGGCCGCCTTAATGGCTTTGGAAACGAGATAGGCAGCCCCGCCCACCGCCATGAGGTAGACGGCGCGATTGTCGCGGATGGCGGCGATGGCCTCGGGGCCGCGCTCGGCCTTGCCCACCATGCCCAGCAGCCCGGTCTTCTCGAGCATGGTGCGGGTGAATTTGTCCATGCGCGTGGCCGTGGTGGGGCCGGCGGGGCCCACCACTTCGTCGCGCACCGGATCCACCGGACCCACGTAGTAGATGAAGCGCCCGCGGAAGTCCACGGGCAGCGGCTCCCCGCGGGCGAGCATGTCCACCATGCGCTTGTGGGCCGCATCGCGCCCGGTGAGCAACCGGCCGTTGAGCAGCAGCACTTCACCAGGCTTCCAGGCGGCCGCTTCCTCGCGGGTGACGGTGTCCAGGTTCACACGCCGCCCGGCCGACGCGTCGTAGGCAAAGTCGGGCCATTCGGAGAGATCGGGCGGGTCGAGCTGCGCGGGCCCCGAGCCGTCGAGGACGAAATGCACGT
Organism: Rhodocyclaceae bacterium; assembly: GCA_020248405.1. GTDB lineage: Bacteria > Pseudomonadota > Gammaproteobacteria > Burkholderiales. The sequence continues at coordinate 38,245 of JADCHQ010000009.1, forward strand.
GGCGCGTGGCCGCGCAGTTGGGAATCATGGCCACGGGCAGGCTGGCCGCGTGGGTGGGGTAGTCGCGGATCTTCACGTCGAGCACGGTGGTGAGACCGCCCAGGCCCTGGGCGCCGATCCCCAGGGCGTTGACCTTGTCGAAGATCTCGAGGCGCAGCTCATCGAGGCGGTTGGACGGGCCCCGGGCCGCGAGTTCCACCATGTCGATGGGTTCCATGAGTGACTCCTTGGCCAGCAGCATGGCCTTCTCCGCGGTGCCGCCGATGCCGATGCCCAGGATGCCTGGCGGGCACCAGCCCGCACCCATGGAAGGCACCGTCTTCACCACCCAGTCCACGATGGAATCAGACGGGTTGAGCATGGTGAACTTGCTCTTGTTTTCGGAACCGCCGCCCTTGGCCGCCACCTCCACCTCCACGGTGTCTCCCGGCACGAGGGACACGTGGATCACGGCCGGGGTGTTGTCCCGGGTGTTGCGGCGGGCGCCGGCCGGATCGGCCAGAACCGAGGCGCGCAGCCGGTTGTCAGGGTTCAGGTAGGCCCGGCGCACGCCTTCGTTGACCATGTCCTCCAGGCTCAGGGTGGCGTCCCAGCGCACATTCATGCCCACGCGGAGAAACACGTTGACGATGCCCGTGTCCTGGCAGATGGGCCGGTGCCCGGTGGCGCACATGCGCGAGTTCACCAGGATCTGGGCCATGGCATCGCGGGCGGCCGCGGATTGCTCGCGCTCCCAGGCGCGCCGCAGGTTGCGGATGAAATCGGCGGGGTGGTAATAGGAGATGAACTGCAGGGCGTCGGCGACGCTCGCGATCAGGTCGTCCTGACGGATGGTGGCCATGTCGAAAACCTGTTCAGGGGTGAAAAGCCCGGATCCAACGCGCGGCGCGGCGGGACTGGCAGCTTGGTAAGCAAGCACCGGATTATAGGCGAAGCCCTCTTCCGCAGGCCATGCGCAGGCCTCGATTGACGTGCATCAAGCGCGGCCCGAGCATTGCACCCTACAAACGCGCTTCGCCGCGCCCGGCCGGCGCACGGACCGACCAAGACCAACAATCGGAGGCATTCATGTCCACCATCGAATCCGTCCTGCAGGAAAACCGGATCTTCGAACCCCGCCCGGATTTTCTCGCCCAGGCCAGCATCAAGGGCATGGACGAATACCAGCGCCTGTGCGCCGAGGCCGACGCCGACTACGAGGGCTTCTGGGCGCGCCTCGCGCGCGAGCACATGCTGTGGCACAAGCCCTTCACCCAGGTGCTGGACCAGTCCAATCCGCCGTTCTTCAAGTGGTTCCAGGACGGCTTGCTCAACGCCTCCTACAACTGCCTCGACCGCCACTTGCAGAGTCAGCCCGACAAGGTGGCGCTCATCTTCGAGGCCGACGACGAATCGGTGGCCAAGGTCACCTACCGGCAGCTCTACCACCGCGTGTGCCAGTTCGCCAACGGCCTGAGGAAGCTCGGCATCGGCAAGGGCGACCGGGTGCTGGTGTACATGCCCATGTCCGTGGAGGCGGTGGTAGCCATGCAGGCCTGCGCCCGCATCGGTGCCACCCACTCGGTGGTGTTCGGCGGCTTCTCGGCCAAGAGCCTGCAGGAGCGCATCATCGACGCGGGCGCCGTGGCGGTGATCTGCGCCGACGGGCAGTTCCGCGGCGGCAAGGCCCTGCCCCTGAAGCCGGCCGTGGACGAGGCCTTCGCCATGGGCGGCTGCGATGGCGTACGGCACGTGGTGGTCTACCGCCGCACCGAGGGCGACATCCACTTCCACGCCCCGCGCGACGTGTGGTGGCACGAGCTCGTACGCGACGAGCCCGAGGTATGCGAGCCCGAGTGGGTGGAGGCGGAGCACCCGCTGTTCATCCTCTACACCTCCGGCTCCACGGGCAAGCCCAAGGGGGTGCAGCACAGCACCGGCGGCTACCTGCTGCAAGCCATGCTCACCATGAAGTGGACCTTCGACCTGAAGCCCGACGACATCTTCTGGTGCACCGCCGACGTGGGCTGGGTGACGGGCCATACCTATATCGCCTACGGGCCGCTGGCCTGCGGCGCCACGGAGATCGTGTTCGAGGGCGTGCCCACCTGGCCCGACGCGGGCCGCTTCTGGAAGATGATCCAGGATCACCGTGTCAGCATCTTCTACACCGCGCCCACCGCCATCCGCGCCCTCATCAAGGCCTCGGAGGCCACCCCCGCCTGCGCACCCGCGCGTTATGACCTCTCCTCGCTGCGGTTGCTGGGTTCGGTGGGCGAGCCCATCAACCCCGAGGCGTGGATGTGGTACCACACACAGGTGGGCGGTTCGCGCTGCCCCATCGTGGACACCTGGTGGCAGACCGAGACCGGCGGCCACATGATCAGCCCCCTACCTGGCGCCACGCCCTTGAAGCCCGGCTCCTGCACCTTCCCGTTGCCGGGCATCATGGCCGCCGTGGTGGACGAGACGGGCCAGGACGTGGAAAAGGGCAAGGGCGGCATCCTGGTGATCAAGAAGCCCTGGCCCTCCATGATCCGCACAATCTGGGGTGATCCGGAGCGCTTCCGCAAGAGCTATTACCCCGAAGACTTCCAGGGCCGCTACTACCTGGCCGGCGATGGTGCCAACCGCGACGCCGACGGCTACTTCTGGATCATGGGCCGCATCGACGACGTGCTGAATGTTTCCGGCCACCGCCTGGGCACCATGGAGATCGAGTCGGCGCTGGTGTCCAACCCGCTGGTGGCCGAGGCCGCCGTGGTGGGCAAGCCGCACGACATCAAGGGCGAGGCGGTGGTGGCCTTCGTGGTGCTCAAGGGAGCGCGTCCAGAGGGCTCCGCCGCCCACGAAATCGCCACCACGCTGCGAAACTGGGTGGCCCAGGAAATCGGCCCCATAGCCAAGCCCGACGAGATACGCTTCGGCGACAACCTGCCCAAGACCCGCTCCGGGAAGATCATGCGCCGTTTGCTGCGAGCCCTGGCCAAGGGCGAGGAGATCACCCAGGACGTGTCGACCCTAGAAAATCCGGCCATTCTCGCGCAGCTCAAACAGGCCGTGAAATAGCTGGCCGCGGCGGCGCCGGGCGGCGGCTTGGTTCTCTGCGCTTGCGCCTTTTGGTAGACTTCGCGCCCTTCGCGGGTTGTCCAACCACGGCGCCACCACCCGCGAAGGCTTGCAGCATCGGCCCTCGCGGGCCCAGCGGAGAGGTGGATGAGTGGTTTAAGTCGCACGCCTGGAAAGCGTGTTTGGGGTAATACCCCAACGCGGGTTCGAATCCCGCCCTCTCCGCCACCCTCCCGCCCTCAGGTCTTCGGCTCCTCTTCCCCGAGCCCGAAGAAGCAGCGGATCCGCGCCAACAGGTCGCTCGCGTGATCGGACGGAATGGGTGCCGATACGGCGTCCACCACCCGTTGCAACTCCCACTGGCGCTGCGCCAATACCTTGGAGATTTCGCGGCTCAGATCAGGGCGGGTTTGCAGGATGCTCTCAAATCCCGCCTTGTCGAGCCGGTAGCATTCCGCGTCTTCCAACGCGGTGACCGTGGCGTGACGCGGATCGCCCGTCATGAGGCCCATTTCGCCGAACACGCTGCCAGGCTCCAGCACTGCAACTCTGCGCGACCCCGAGGGGCCAGCCACGGTGACTTCCGCCCGCCCCGTCAACAGGATGTAGAGCCAGTGGGCGACGGCACCTTGACGGGTCATGATGTCCCCGGAGGCGAAAGGCGCGTGCACCAGGTGCGCGCACAGCGCGTCGCGCTCTGCGTCGCTGAGGCTTACGAAGATGGGCACCCGACCGATGGCCTCACGCCGCCTGCGCCACTCGGCTGCCTGCAGCGCCGCCCGGTGGGTCTCGTTGTCCTTCACCACCGTGTGCAGCGACTGGGGTATCGCAATCTGGATGTGGTTGCGCTCCAGTGCTGCCACGACGTGGCTGCGGACCAGCGAATCCGTCACGTCGTCCTCGCGCGGGTCGTCGAGCCAATAGCGCAGCCCATAGCGGCCGGCGCCATCCACGAAATCCATCAGCACGGCACTGGGCTCCGGCTCTGACAACACATGGGCAATACGGGCCTCGGTCAGCGCCGCGCGAAGCACCTCGCACACCCGGGACGGCGGCGTGTCCAGCGTGACATTGACCCACACCCAGCGCCGCACCTTCATGACGCCGCCCAGGGGCGAACCGATGGTCACGAAGCGGTTTTTCATGAGGTGGCTATTGGGGACGATCACAATCTCACCATTGCGCGTTTCGATGGCCGTGTACCGCCAGCGGATGTCCACCACACGGCCGTTCACGTCGTCGATGCGCACCCACTGGCCCACGGCGATGGAGTTGTCCATTTGCAGCGCCACGCCGCCCAGCACATTGCCCAGCGTGTCCTGCATGGAAAAAGCCACCACGGCGGTGACAATGGCGGAAGTGGTCACCACACTGGTGAGGTCAACTCCCGCCATGCGCAACCAGACATAGGCCCACAACAGGTACAACAGGGCGCACGCCAGATCCACTACCAGGCGTGGGGTCGACATTCCCGCCAACGGCAGGAGCCCGCGAAGCAGCAGCACGGCCAGGCTGCGAAGCACGACGATTCCCAGCCCCAGCATGGCAACACCTGCAAGCGCGTCCGCCATGCGTCCATGCCCCGCCGTAACGAGGGCATCGGCCGCGGCCAGCATGGCTGCCAGCACGGCGACCACCAGCAGCAATCGGCGTCCGATGCGCCGCTCCAGTGGCTGCAGCGCCAGCAGCAACAAGGCCAGCCCCGCCGCGAGCGTCGCCACGGCGTAGCCCTGCGAGAAGGACATGTCCACTGGCATCAGCGGCGGTCTTCGATCATGCTTTCAAAGGTGTCGTTGAGCCGCTTCAGCACCTCGATGCGCGCGAACAGTTTGTCCTGCGCGGGAATCAGGTGCCAGCGTGCCATGTCGGTGGAGGTGCGCTCCACCAGGTCCGACACGGCGCGCTGGTACATCGGCCACTTGTCGCGATTACGCCAATCATCGGGGGTGATCTTGAACTGCTTGTGGGGAGTATCCTCGCGCGCCGTGAAGCGGGCCAGTTGCTCCTCGGGGGTGATGGCCAGCCAAAACTTCACCACGCCGATGCCATGCGACACCAATTGCTGCTCGAATTCGTTGATTTCGTGGTATGCGCGCATCCAATCTGCCTGGGAGCACAGCCCTTCCACACGCTCCACCAGCACCCGACCGTACCACGAGCGGTCAAAGATGAGCATTCGTCCGCGCGTGGGGATGTGACGCCAAAACCGCCACAGGTAGGGCTGTGCCCGCTCCTCGTCGGTGGGTGCGGCGATGGGAACAACCCGGTAGAAGCGCGCATCGAGCGCCGGGGTTATCCGGCGGATGGTGCTGCCCTTGCCAGCCGCATCCATTCCCTCGAACACCAGCACCAGGGCGCGCTCGCGGAATCGCGCATCCCGTGACAGTGCGTTGAGCCTGGCTTGCTGCTTTTCGAGCTTGCGTCCGTAGGACTCCCGGTTGAGGGAACTGCGATAGTCCAGTGTATTGAGCAGGTCCTTCCCGTCGATGGGCGGCTCTGGCGGTGGCGCCGCGGGTGAGATCTGGGGCGCAGGCCCCGACAGCCGGCGCTCCAGGGCATCCAGCAACAACCGCCCCGCCGTGAGCGACCGAAACCGGTTGTCCGAGCCGTCGATCACGTGCCAGGGCGCCTCGCCGGTACTGGTTTCCCGCAAGGCCTCCTCGCACACCGGCACGAAGGTGTCGTACTTCTTCAACCGCACCCAGTCCTCCCGGGTCACGCGCCATGCGGTGCGCGGGTTTGCGCTGAGTTTCTCCAGACGTCGCCTCTGAAACACCTTGGACAGGTGAAACCAGAACTTGAGTACCAGCGCCCCCTCGGCCACCAACATCCGTTCGAAGTGGCGGATGTGTTCGAGCTGCCGCTCGAAATCGGAGCGCTTGTCGTGGCCAAGCACGCGCCGCAGGATCGGGTCTGTGTACCAGGAACCGAACAGGATGCCGATGTGCCCCTTGGGCGGCAGCGCCTGCCAGAAGCGCCACATGGCCGGCCGGTCGGCCGTGGTCCCATCAGCCGCGCCAAAGGCTTCGGTCCGGATATGGCGCGGGTCCATCCACTCGTTAAACAGATTGACGGTTTCACCCTTGCCAGCGCCATCCACGCCGTTGACCAGCAGAATGACGGGGAAGGTGGCCTTTTCGAGCAACCGGTACTGGGCATCCAGCAGCGCACGCCGCAAGCCCGGAACCTCCTCGCTGTATTGCTGCTTGCTCACCCGATGGCCGATCTCCGCAGCGTCGAACATCTCCGCGCCCTCCTTTGGCGGCAATGCGGCCACTGTTGCCAATCTGGCCCTCGCCGTCAAGGAGGCAGGTCAATGCACCTGCAACACAGCGCGGCCCCGGGCCCCTTGCGGCGTCTTGAACGACCGCACACGGCTGCGCTTGCGTCCATGACAGCATGATCGCGGCTCGATAGCATTACGTCTTTGAGCCAATTGCAGGAAAACCATGGCCGCCAGCCTGCTCGCGCTGCTTGACGACATTGCCTCGGTGCTTGACGACGTGGCCGCCATGACCAAAGTGGCGGGCCGCAAAACCGCCGGGGTTCTCGGTGACGACCTGGCGCTCAACGCCCAGCAGGTCGCCGGGGTTCGCGCCGAGCGCGAGTTGCCGGTGGTGTGGGCGGTAGCCCGGGGTTCTCTGGTGAACAAGGCGATCCTGGTGCCGGCGGCGCTGGCGATCAGCGCAGGGGCGCCCTGGGCGGTGACACCGCTGCTGCTGGTGGGAGGGCTTTTCCTGTGTTTCGAAGGCGCCGAAAAAATCGTCCACAAGTTGCTGCATCACCGCGAGTCCGAAGAGCGCCGGGCGCAGTTGTCCCGGGCGCTTGCGCAACCCGCTGCGGATCTGCTGTCCCTGGAAAAAGCCAAGATCAAGGGCGCGGTGCGCACCGATTTCATTCTCTCGGCTGAAATCATCGTCATCACCCTCGGCACGGTGGCCACCGCGTCCCTGGGCACCCGGATCGGGGTGCTGGTGTCCGTCGCACTGCTGATGACTGCGGGCGTCTATGGGCTGGTGGCCGCCATCGTGAAACTCGACGACGCGGGGTTGGCGCTGTCGCGTCTCACCGGGCCCGGCGCCGCAACAGCCTTTGCACGCACCATGGGTGAAGCCCTGCTGCGCACGGCGCCATGGCTGATGAAACTGCTATCCGTGGCCGGAACCGCGGCCATGTTTCTTGTGGGTGGCGGCATTCTCACCCACAGCCTGCCGTGGTTACACGCAACTCTCACCCGCTGGATGCCCGGTGACGCAGGGGTTCTGCTCACCATCGTGTCTTTTGTGGTGGATGCGTCCGTCGGCGTGGCTGCCGGCCTGATGGCGGTTGCCGTGATTTCCGTGATTGCACGATTTCGCCCCGCCGCGACGGGGCCACGGTAAGTTCACCCTGGCAATGCACCAGTGCAAACCGATATCAATCACCGTTGCAAACATCGCTTGCCGCTCGGCCCGCGCTTCTCGCTCCCCTGTGCCACGGAGTATGCTCCAACGGATTCATCCAGTGGCAACTGCACCAGGAAGGCAGCATCCTCCCTGCGCGCAAGGTGGTCTTACGACCGCCACCCTCCCCGAGAAAGGTTCTTGCGATGGCGAACTCCCCAACAGAAGAAGTCGGCAACGCCGATACCCAGGCACCGCGAATCAAGTGGCAAACGCAGGCGCTCAAGAGCACTTACGCCAATTTTTGCAACGCTACCAGCACGCGCGAAGAGGTGGTTCTCAATTTCGGCGTGAACCATAACTGGGACCGCGGTGGAGCCGAGGTGGAGATCGAGCTCGAGCACCGCATCGTGCTGAGCCCCTTCGCGGCCAAGCGGCTATCCGACCTTCTGCTTCGCCTCATGGCGGAATACGAAAGCCGCTATGGCGAATTGAGGTGATTTCATTGCGGCTGGCTTATCCAGGAAGCCGGCTCGCGCCTGACCCCGGGCGATGCCCCTTGGGAGAAGAGGACACACCGCAGGCGTGCTTTTCCACCGTCGATCGCAGGAGTGCCCCATGAGCGAGAAACCCACTGGATGGTTGTCCGATGAAGAGGTGGCGCGGGTTGCGCCCGCGGAGCGCGCGGCCTTTGACGCGCCCGTGCCCACCCAGATTGTCTCCAATGGCGAGTTCAATCCCATGCCGCAGACCACCGAGCAACGCCGTGTGGAGGCGCTGGTGAAGTCACTGGGAAGCCGGCTTGCACGGCGCCAGGGCCTGTCGAGGCGCGACTTTCTGCGCACGGCCTCGGGCATGGCCACCGCCTTTCTCGCCATGAACGAAGTGTTCGGCCCGGTGTGGGACGTGAGCGAGGCCGAGGCCGCCGACCGCCAGATGGCCGATGCCCGCGCCAAGGCGCTGGCCGGGCAGTTCATCTTCGACGTTCAGACCCATTTCGTGCGTGACGACTACACGCGCGAGCGTCTTCTCAACCTGGGCCGCTATGCCGCGCAACACTGGAACCCGGACATGAGCAGCACGCCCATGACCCTGGCGCGCTACAAATTCCAGAACTACCTGCGAGAGATTTTCATGGACAGCGACACCAAGCTCGCACTGCTGTCCTCCGCCACCTACGACAATCCGGACTTCTACTTCCTGTTCAACGACCAGATGCGCGATGCGCGCGCGCTGGTAAACGCCGTGGCGGGGTCGAAGCGGCTGTTCGCCCATTCGGTGGTCAATCCCGGCAAGCCCGGCTGGCTGGACGAGGTGGACAAAGCCATCGAAGAATATCGCCCAGATTCCTGGAAGGGCTACACCACCGGCGACCCATCCTCCCCGACGAAAAACGGTTCAGCCTGGCGCCTGGACGACGAAAAGCTCGTCTATCCCTTCTACGAGAAGGCGGTGAAGGCCGGCATCACCACCATCTGCGTGCACAAGGGGCTCCTGCCGCGCGACTACGAGCAGTCGTGGAAGGGCATCTGGGAGTACGCCACGGTGGCCGACCTCCCCAAAGCCGCCAAGGACTGGCCGCAACTGAACTTTGTCATCTACCACTCGGCGCTGCGGCCGCTGCTGGAACAACCGGAACTCGAACTGGCAGAGTTCGAAAGCACTGGCTGGATTCGGTGGTCCACCGATCTTGCCCGCATACCCGCTGAGCACGGCGTGAACAACGTGTTCGCCGAGATTGGTTCCTCCTTCGCGAATTCCGCAGTGGCCAATCCGCGCTTCTGCGCCGCCTTCCTGGGCCAGTTGGTGAACGAGATGGGTGTGGATCGCGTGTTGTGGGGAACGGATTCGGTGTGGTATGGCAGCCCGCAGTGGCAGATTGAAGCATTGCGCCGCCTGGAAATTCCCGAGGACATGGCCCGCAGGCATGGCTGGAAAACCCGCCTGGGCGGCGCCGACAGCGATGTAAAGCGCCGCATCTTCGGCCTGAACGCCGCGCGCCTTTATGGCATCCAGCCCGAAGCCGCATATGCGCGAGTGAGCGAAGACCACCTGACGGAAATGAAGGCCCGCTGGCATGCCGCCGGCGAGCAGCGCAGCAACCGCGCCTACGGCTTCGTCGCGGCCTAGCCCCCCCGGGCAAAAAAATTTCCTGCCGCTCGCTGACCCTGTTTCACCTCCTGCGCCGTTGAATGGGCACGGGTCGCGAAATCTGCCGCGACCCGCCCAGTCCACTGTCCGCAGGAGACACACCATGCAGCGACGCACCCTCTGCACTGGCGCGGTTGCCACTGCCCTGGCCTGGCTGGCCGGCGGCGGCACACCAGCGCTTGCCCACACCGCCCCCGACACCCCCCGCGACGCCACTGCGGTGTTGGCGGTGGAAATCATCGACCGCGACACCGGCCGGCGGCTGCCGATCTATCTTCACGAAGGGCGCCACTACGTGGCTTGCAACCCGGGTGCGCGCTACGCGGTGGTGGTGCGCAATTGCACTGCCCTGAGGGTGCTGGCGGTGGTTTCGGTGGACGGCGTCAACGCCGTCTCCGGCGAAACCGCGGCCTGGTACCAGACCGGCTACGTGCTTGGCCCCTTCCAGCATGATGAGGTGCGAGGCTGGCGCAAGAGCCTGGCGCGCATTGCCGCCTTCGAATTCACCGCGCTGCCCGATGCCTGTGCGGCGCGCACCAGCCGGCCGGGCGACGTGGGTGTCATCGGCGTCGCGCTATTCCGCGAGGCGCCGCCGCCGGAGATGACGCCGCTCGCCCCGTCGGCGCCCGAGTCGTCGCGCCGCTCGAACGAGTCTTCCGTGCAGGCCAGCTCCGCACCCCCGTCGGCCTCCAAGAGCGGGGGCGCTGCGCGCCGCGGCGATGGCGCCCTGTCCGAGGGGTTTGCACCGCGCCGCCCACAGGAGCGGCTTGGCACCGGTCATGGACGCGGCGAATCGTCCCAGGTGGGCTATACCGACTTCGAGCGCGCCAGCCCGCAGCCCGACCAAATCATCACCATCTACTACGACAGCCGCGCCAATCTGATGACCCTGGGTGTCATCCCGCGGCCTGCGCGCGAGCGGCCGGCACCTGAGCCTGATCCGTTCCCCGGCAGCGTCGGCTTCGTGCCCGATCCGCCGCGCTGACCATCGGCACTGGGCAAACCATGGCGTGCACCCATGACCGCGCGGTGTGATCCGCACCGGACAATCGCACCGCGGGGGCCTCCAGGATTGCCCACAATCTGCGCCGTGGATCGCAAACGCGCCGACGACGATGGCATCACCCCCGCGCCCATGGGCGCGGCGGCGCACGGCCCGGGAGCCGCGCCATCCGCGGCCGACCCAGACGGCGCGCTCATGCTCGCCTATGCCGGGGGCGATGGGTCAGCCTTCGAGGCCCTGTACCGCAAGCACGAGTTACCGGTATTCCGCTTCCTGCGCCGGTCCCTGGGAACCGACGGCAGCGGATTCGCCGATGAACTGCACCAGGAGGTCTGGCTCGCCCTCGTCCGCAATGCCGCCGGCTACACGCCGCGCGCCCGCTTCACCACGTGGCTCTACGGCATCGCGCGCAGCAAGCTGATCGACCACTGGCGCGCACGCCGCCCCGGCACCAGCCTGGATGCGCCTCTCGAGCGTGCCGGCGGGGACAGCGGCGAGGGGGATAGCGAGGCAACGCTGCTCGACCGGTTGCCGGCACAGCCCGCGGCGCAACCCGAGGTGCAGGCGCTCACGCGGGCCCAGGGTGCCGCGTTCCTGCGCGCGCTGGAGCAGTTGCCGCAACCACAGCGCGAAGTGTTCCTGCTGCATGCCGAGGGTGATCTAACCCTGGCCGAGATCGGCACATTGACCGGCGTGGGTATGGAAACAGCCAAGAGCCGCCTGCGCTACGCCCTCGCGCGCCTGCGCAGCACCCTTGCAGGCTGGCGATGAAGGAGCCGCGATGAAGCCACCCGCCCACCCCAGGCCCGGCGACCCGCCACAATCCGATGACGTTGCCGCAGCGCCCGAGGCAGCCGACGTGCTGAGCGCCTATCGCACTGCCAGCGCCGAAGCGGATGACAGCGAGGCCCCGCGCGCCGAGACACGCGCCGCGATTCTCGCCGCGGCCGCCCCGGCTGTTGCCGCACGCCCCCAGACGGTTGGAGGCAGCGGTTCCGGGCGCGGCCCCGCGGGCGCGCGCTTGCGGCCTCAGGTACCCCTTGCGCTGGCCGCCAGCCTGATGGTGGGCATCTTTGCCTGGCAGCTTTTGCCCCACCTTGACGAAGCGCCGTCACCCGAACAACTCGCCAGCGCGCCTGCCCCGGCACCCGCACCATCACCTGAACGGCAACCGTCCGGGGACTTTGAGGCCGCACCCGCTGCGCCCGCTGCCGCCACGGCCAAGGCAAAAGCAAAGGAGGTAGCAGCGCAGGCCCTCGCGCCCGACCCTGCGCCCGAAAGCGTTGGCGCTAGCCTGCAGCGCCGTGCAGCGGTGGCCCCCTCAGCCCCCCCACCCGCGGCTGCAGCCGCGGCCACACCCCCTGCTGAAGCGCCGTTGGCCGATAGCGCTGTGTTGCACGACGCCGATAAGTCAACTCGACGGAAGAGCAGCGAGGCCCACAACAGCTTTGCAGCACCGCCCCCGCAGACACCCGAAGCCTGGCTCGAACATATCGCCGAACTGCGCCGCAGCGGCCGCGACGACGACGCCGAAACCGAAATTCGTGCACTGCGCCTTGCCTACCCACAGGTGCGGATACCGCCAGCGCTGCTGTCGCCGGGGCCGCGCTGAAGTAGGTTCTTCAGTAGTCACACACCGAACCCTGGGGCTTCTTCGCGTACACGAGGCACGGGGACGTGGAGGGCAAACCAGCCGCTGCCGCGGATGCTCGCGCTGGGGAGATTGTTCGTCAGGTCTCGCGGGCTGCGCCAGATCGCCTTGATTGAAACGGGCGACGTGGTTGAACCATCATCGCTTGCTTGAATTCATCGGCTACAACCGTCGCGCGGAGGATGAAGCAAACTCCCGCCGTGGGCCAGATGCGCAGGCCGTGACGGCCTGACTCAAATCAAGGGGGCTCTACGGAACCCGGGGCGGTCCACCCTTAGCCTGCCGCGCTCCGATGCTTTTCGTCCGGCCTCCGTATCTCGGAATCACGGCCGCGGCTAGTCGCCGACGCGCATTACCGTAACCAGACGACCGGGTAGGATGAAGACGCAGCCGATTCCGTGAGCGAGGAAGTTACGCCTGCTCGTCCCCCTACTCCCACTCAAACACCAATGGAGCCGGCAATCCCTCGGAAAGACTGGGCCTGGCCGCGCGAAGGCCGACTTGTACCGTCAGGACTACCGACACTTTGATGAGGTCCAGCATTGACGCGGGTTTCCGGGCGATTTGCGCGGGATGCACGTTTCGAGATCTATCGAGGTCTATCGGGCTTGGCGAGGGCTTGGTCGGGGGTGTCGTCCCCTGCAGGAGAGCCATCGCCTCTGCCTGGGAGCGTACCGTCACCACCGCGCGTAAGTCATTGTCGCATCAGATCTTTCAGGCCGATTTTTTACCGTCGACGCGCTCAGGCACTCTCCTCCTGCGACCACGGCCCACCAGCCGTCCACCGACCACGAAGCCGTGAATTGCTAGCTGCGGCCTCGACGACCGGCAGCAGGAAACGCCCCAGCGCCGCGATGACGTCGTTCAACGCGAGTCCTTCCAGCCGATTCCTCCTTAGGAATGCCAGCCACTGCGCATCCTTCTGCGCATCTTGCGCGAACGCGTCAGTGAGTCCTAGGGGCGCCGATCCGGACATGCTCGTAGCGCGCCGATCAAACGTTGCCCGTACAGCACGGCGCAGGATGTCTGCGTCGAAGTCGGCGTACCGCGCGAGCACCCAGAGATCGAAGTAGTCCTTCATCCGGCTGTTTGCCATACCAAGCGACGTGAGCGCCTCAAGCTTTTCAGCCACAACCGTGTACCGCGGGTAGGCCCGAAGCTTCGGTGCAGCGAACTCCGGCAGCATCACCGGGTACTCGACATCATCTGGATCCGGTGTCACGGCATCGCCGAAGCCGATGTCGACCTGGATCTGGCAGCGGGCTCCATCGATCGAGCCCAGCAGGCCGACGCGCACCCCCGCATAGTTCGCATCCTTGCGGATCTCCGTTGCACGCACCGTGTCGGGGTCGAAGGTCACGCCGTCGTCCTCGGCGATGGCACTGATCTCCTTAAACGTGCTCTCCATGAGCGACAGCTCGCCCGACCCGAACCCCAGGAGGTCGATATCCCTGGTCGGCCGATGCGGCACGTCGAACCACAGATCGAAAAGCAACGCGCCCTTCAGCAAGAAGTGGTCCGCGTGGCTGGAGACGCCTATCCGGTACAGAAGGCGTTCGATTGCATACCTCGTCAACACCAGACTGAAGTCCTGCCGGGTCTCGCGCGCGCGAGCGAGAAGGCGCGCACGCACCGATGCGCCGACATTTCGCCCTGTCACGACAGGCTCTCCAGATAGGGGCGCATCACGTTGGCGACCCGGCACTGAACCGCGTAGCGCCAGAGATCGTCCATGGTCACCCGCCGCGCAGCCCAGGCTTCGCGCAGAGCTTCCAGGGCCACATCCAGACCGATCTTGTTGCGAAACTTGAAGCAGTCGGCGACGGTGCGTGCCACGCTGGTCACGCGGACCACGACGCCATCGATCGGGTGCTCTTCGATACCGTCGGTCAGGCCGACACCGGAGAAGCGAACGACCCGCAGCGGGGGGTAGTCGATCCTGGGCGCGCGCGACTTGTTCGGGATGGCCACCCAGAGCTCGAACGGAGACTGGGTCGTCAGGCTGTGCACTCGCAGCGCAGAGAGCAGGCAGACGAGGGCCTGCGGGTGCTTGCGGGCGACCTCGGCCATGGAGCCATGTTCTGACGCAGGCCGACCGGGGATCGCATACAGACCCCGCCCGACGCGTTCAAGGCGCCCCTGACGGACCAGCCTCGTGAGGGCGACACGCGGCAGAGACCATTCATCCAGGTCGCGAGGCCGGATCAGACCCTGGTTTGCCGCGAGGGCCAGTATTCGCTGATGGTTGGAGTCCACGGGGTCATGATGTTCCGAGTTGCCGGTATTTGTCAATCTTAACCTGCATATCGGAACGTCGAGTCGATCGAAATCCGAGTCACCACGGCAAGTGCTCCTCCAGCTCCGCCAGCGCCTGCTGCACCCGATCGTCGGCGTCGCTCTGCAGGCTGAGCACCAGCGACAGCGGATCGACCAGCGCAGTGCCCGGCGCCAAGGCGGGGCTGTAGTTCCACAGCTCCAGTTGTATGGCACCGGGCTCGGCCTCAGGCACCGGCTTGACGCCCTGCTGGGAGGCAAGCCTCCATTGCGAAGGGCTGAGCGCATAGGTCGGCCACGTTGGTTCCGCCAGTATCGACTGCTGCGCCAATGCGCTGAGACCCGCAAGCCTGAACTCACGCACGGCAAGGTCAGCGGTCGGCAGGACCCAGACCCGGCGTTTGACCGGGTTGCGCAGCAGGGGCTTGATGTGTCCCCAGAGCGCACGGGCTGTGTCCTCGGCCCTCAGCCGCCGAAGCTTGCCGACCATCTCCGAAGTCGCGATGCCGGCAGCCACCACCTCCCGAGCGGCGCGCGAGGCGGTCATGGCGGTGTAGCCGAGACGTCCGAGCACATCGGCAGGCTCCCACTCGCCCCGCCACGGCTTACCCAGCAGCACGGCGATCAACATGGCCTGGGCAGCCGGGCTGATCTCGCCCTGGGGCTGCGCCGCCGGCTTGCGAAAGTACTCCCGCAGATCCACGCCAAGATCGGGCAGGTAGAGCTGGTTGCCAGGTACGACGAAGGGCACTTTCTGCTCGATGAGCCGCTTGCGCTCGTAGGAGGCCAGTGTCCCCGTGGCATACAGAACCGGGAGCCCGCTCCCCTCGCGGATCCTGTCGATCTGGGCGCGGATGGTGGCGAGGCCGGGGCGATCGGCCCGCTTGTCGATGGCCAGCAGGACGGGGCGACCCAGCATCGTCAGAGCCTTCAGGTCGAAGGCATCCACAAGGAAGTACGGCAAGCTGGGCGCGCCCGACCAAGGGGCGCTCGGAGCGTCGATTCCGAGCGTGTCCTTCAAGTACACGCGAATGGCGGCATCGAGGTCAGTCACAGGTCCCCACACGAACACAGCGCTACCGCAGTTTAACATCGACGCTGTTATCGTGCAGATATACGTTATCCTCGTTCACCCCGATGATCTGATGTTCGACACCACCGCTATGACCTGCGTTTCATCTCGCACATGAAGACGCGAACAATGGACTTTTCATTGGCAATCTTCACGCATACAATCGCGCACGTGAACTCGCAGATCATCCAGCAGTACGACTCCCCGCACCAGTTCGAGCCGCTGATGCCTGCGGAGCCCATGCTCGCGCCCTTGCTGGAGAAGGCCGGCGACCTGATGCGCAAGGCCACGGCCCTCGGGGCAGCCTCAGGCAAGACTGCGCAGACCGAACTGCGCAAGCTCCTGCGCAGCATGAACTCGTACTACACCAACCGGATCGAGGGCGAGCACACCCGCCCCAGCGACATCGAGCGCGCGCTGCAGCAGGACTTTTCTGCCAACGCCGACCTCGCGCGCAAGCAGCGCCTGGCCGTCGCCCACATCCGCACCGAAGCCCTGTGCGAAGGCCAAGTCGACCGCAAGCTCGAGGCCTACGGCCCAGAAGCCGCCAGATGGCTCTATTCGCCTGAAGCACTGATCTGGCTGCACAAGGAGCTGTTCCGCGACCTTCCTTCGGACGACCTGCGGCTGGCCGATGGCAGCACCCTGGTGCCCGGCGAGCTTCGCCAGCGCGGTGTGGCGGTCGGCCGGCACGAGGCGCCGACAGCGCAGTCGCTGCCCCGATTCATCGAGCGTTGGCAGCAGGTCTACGGCAGCATCCGGCGGGGGGAAGCTTCCGTCGTTGCCCTGGCTGCTGCGCACCATCGGCTGGCGTGGACACACCCTTTTCTGGACGGAAATGGCCGGGTCACCCGGCTGCACACCCACCTGCTCCTGCATGCCTGGGGGCTCACGGGTGGTCTGTGGTCCCCCTTGCGGGGATACGCGCGTACCGAATCGAAATACAAGGCCCTGCTTCAGGCTGCCGACGAGCACCGTCGCGGAGATCTCGACGGACGGGGCAACCTCACCCAGGCCGGGCTGGTGCAGTGGATCGAGTACACCCTGGAGGTCTGCCTCGACCAGGTCGAGTTCATGGCCCGCCAACTAGATGTGCAGGGCATGCAGGACCGCATCCGCGCGGCCCTCGCCTATGAGACGGCTGCGGTGAAGTCAGGGGTTCGGGAGGAGGCGCTGCTTCCCCTGCACTACCTCTTCGCCACGCAAGGCGAGCTCGGACGTGCGCAGTTCAAGGCCATGACCGGCCTGGGCGAGCGCGTGGCCACCGCCACGCTGTCAGCGCTGCTCGCTCGCGGGTTCCTCACCACGGACTCCCCTTACGGGAGCCTGCGGTTTGGCATCCCACGTCATGCGCTTCGCTTCTACTTCCCCGCCTTGTGGCCGGAGGCGGAGCAGGATCAGGATCTGCTCGATGGCGAAGTCGGGCTGACCGCCGTGCCTCGCGGCACATCGCGACGCAGTCCCCCGGTCTGACGCGATCGGAGCGCCGACCACCCGTCGCACACCTTCGACTACGATTTTTCACACCCAAGGGCAACTCCCGGAGATCGCTGCGCGCCCTACCCCGTCCCCTCACGGAACCGGAGAGCGCCATGCTGCCCATCCCCACGCCCACTTCGCGGGAAGCCCTTTACCAGGAGCTGTGGACCCGCCCCATCCCCGAGCTCTTGAACCGCTACGGCGTGTGCGAGCTCACCTTCCTGACCACCTGCCGCCGGCTGCACCTGCCCGTGCCGGCCCGACATCTGTGGCCACGGATCGCCGCGGGTGAGCAGTTACAGCCGCCGCCGCTAGGCCCGTGGGAAGGCCGGCGACCACCCGTCGGCCCCATCCCTCTGTCGGATACCGAAATGGCGCGCCGGATGGCCGTGAAGGCGGCGGCTGCCGCCGCTCAGGAGCGCCAGCAGCCCATCACCGTCCCGGACCGACTGCTGGACCCTCACCCCCTCGTCAAAGCCACCGCCACCGCGCTGCGCCAGACCGGGAACAGCGATCGCGCCGAGGGCACCCCGCCCGACGAGCTGGCCGGGGCGCTCGACATCCGCGTCTCGCGCGGGTGCCTCGACCGCGCCCTGCGGATCACCGACACGTTGCTCAAGGCGCTGGCGCTCCATGACATCACTGCCGGCATCGACCCGAAAACTGGCTCTACCCGATTGCACTCGGGAGACATCACGCTGACCCTGGCCATCAGCGAGCAGATCGTCGCAGCAGCGCGTCGCCCGCCCGGCCGGCGCACGACCGTCGGCGACGCGGTCCCGGTTCGCCCGACCGCCATGTTGACGATCACCGTGCGCGGGTGGGTGCAACGCCAGTGGCACGACGCCACCAAGACGCCCCTGGAGCGCCGCCTGCGCGGCATCGTCATCGGCGTCGTCGAGCTGATCGAGGAACAGCGCCATCGGCAGGCCGAGCACCAGACCCGCGAGTCCGAGATGGAAGCCGCGCAGGCCCGCTACCAGGCCGCCGTCCGGCAACGGTCCGAGGAGGCGGAGCGGCTTCGAGGCCTGCTCCGGGATGCCGTCAGGCTCGAACGCGCCAACCGCATCAGGGCACTGGCTGCGGCCGTCGAAGCGCAGGCGACTGCGCAAGGCACGCTCGACGACGACAAGCGCAACTGGCTCGATTGGGCCCGGGGCAAGGCGGACTGGATCGATCCCGTCACCAAGGCGGCCGATCCGGTGCTCGACGGGCCGGGCCCCAAGCGCCCTACCCCATGGCGAGGCTGACCAGCCAGGAGGCAGAAGCCTGCCCGGTGCGACGTCTCAGGGAAACGAAGTCCTCTCCGAGCTGGATATTCGCTGTTGACGGGATATTTGCTGTGCAGCGAATTTTGCCGACGCAGCTCGGATAGGGTTTGATTTGCTCGATGACGTTGCTGATACTCCGCCTCAGAGCGCCTCGACGAACGTTCACTGAATCGATTCGCCACTCCCATGCCCGACCATCCCAAGACTGCAACAGCCGACGTGCTCACGCCCGAGCAGGCGCTCGCCGAGCTCCTGGCGCTCGACATGGACAGTCGGCGCACGGCAGTCGCAAAGGACGTACGCAGCCGGAGCCCCAGGTACCGCTGCATCCCCGCTCACGAACTTGCCGAAGCCCTCGGTATCCCGGAGCCGGGAAGACCTGGCGACGGTTGGTCCTTCACGCGCTACGCAAGGATGATGACGGTCGAGGAGTACGCGATGTACAACTCGCCGGCCTCCGAAGTCATCTACATGATCGAGGACTCGCTCGATCCCGAGCGTTTGGAGGAACTGATACAGCTCTCCGAGCCCCTGGACGACGTCGACAAGCCTCGCTTCTCGTTCCTGACCCGGAGCGAACGAAACGACATCGAGGACGCCATCGCCGAGCGTCAACTCGAGGCCAATGAGTCCAACGGCATGTGCTGCCTCGGTCATTGCTCGGTCAAGAGCCCCAGTGGTGCCGAGTTGCAGTTCGAAGGGGATATCGAGGACGATGGCCACTGCATCACCCTGCGCACGCCGTACGACAAGCGGGCCAAGCGATTCGTCGATCTGTCCCGTTGCCGCACCAGCTACTGGTAGCCGATGAGCAAAGCCACCGCATCCACCGCTCCGACATCGCCGAAGGTCGCGCCCAGCGACGTTTTCAACGGCGCCACGGTTCGTCGTCGGTTCGTCGCGGCGGTACTCGAGATCATCGACCGAACGGCCACCGGCCATCGCTCCTACATCCGGGGAACGATGGTGTCCTCCTCCCAGGGCGACGAGTGGACCCTGCCGGCTGGCACTGCTCATAGAACGCCCTCATTCTGGGGCAGTCCCAGTTCGCTCTCCGTCGAGGGAGAGGAGGCTCGCGCAGCCATCCTCAAGGCGCTCGGCGTTGAACTGAGCCGCAGTCCGACCTATCGCAAGTACCGCTGACCGGTTACACGTGCTTCTTGTAGTACGCCCACTGCCCCGCGGCCAGCACCCCGACCAAGACGGCGCCGACGCCGGCACACAGCCCCCACGCGACCGGCGCCGGCCAGACCAGCAGGACTGACCCACCCAGCGCCAGCACCACCACCTGTCCGTACTTCGCCCGGTGGTACAGGCTCGCCGACTCTCGCGCCGCCTGCGCACGGCGAATTGCCCGCTGGCTCAGGCCCTCGGCTGCACCCACCGCGTAGAGCAGCGCGAGGAGCGGGAGAAACCGGACCAAGATTCCGACGCGCAGGCCCAGCAGCTGGGTGCCGATCATCGCCACCTCGATCGTCTTCTGCCGGGCGATCCAGGTACTGCGCACGACCGTGTCCGGGATGGACATCGGCGCGCCCTCGGCAAACCGCTGCCCCATCTCATGCAGCCCCGTCGCCTCGAAAACCAGCTCATAGAGCGCGTTGGCCGGCGCGGTCACCGCCGACGCCAATCCGTCCTGGCGGGCCGCCATGGCCGTGCCGGCCGCCAGCTGCTCGGTGAGCAGAGTCCGCAGGCCGTCGACCCGCCCCGGCCAGACATGGGCGACGAACACCCAGTCCACCGTCCACGCCACCAGCAGCAGGCCGGCGAGCTCCAGCGTCAGCGCGAACCCGAGCTTGAGCGGCGCGAGCAGCACCCGCGGCAGCGCCCCGTCATGGAAGCTGGTGTTGCGGGAGCCCATGCGCGCCCTCTCCTTCGCCCTTGTCCGGTGCAGGCTCAGGCCACAGCCAAGGCCCGTCCAGCCGGGCGCGCAGCGCCTCGCCGATCTCCTTCAGACCGGCAGGCATCAGCGGATCGCCGCCCGCCCCGGGCAGCGGGATACGGATCTTGTGCAGTTGCCCCCCATGCAGCAGCGCGAAGGCCTGCCCCTTGGGCAGTTGCACCAGGTCGGTCGGCGCCAGCATCAGCACCGTCTCGGGGGCGATCCGGTCTTCGTTGCGGCTGGCGAAGTCAGTGAACTCGCCTGGGTCGTTGGTATCGGACACCGACGACGACGCCACCGTGGAGACAACCTGCACCGTCGGCAACTGCGTGGTCAGCAGCTCGGCGGTCGCCAGCTCCTTCACCCGCAGCATGATCAGCGTGTTGAAGTTGCCGGCGATCTGCCCGGCCTTGGGCCGCGAGCCGATGCGCGCTTCCACGTCCGACCAGGTCTGGGTGTAGGCCGTAACCTGGAAGCCCGCCCCGCCTGCCTTGTTGAGCAGCGGGATGAACTCGTCGCCGATCAGCTCATTGAACTCGTCGGCGTGGATGGCGATACGCCGAGGCTTGACCGGCACCGGAAAGCCTCGACTGGGCCCGTACTTGTAGAGGCTGCCCGCCACGCTGGTGAGGTCGGCGAACATCGAATTGCCCACCGCGGCGGCCTCCTCGTAATCGGACAGGGCATCGAGCCCCACGTAGACGATGCCGCCCAGGTTGATCACCGCATTCCAGTCGAACACCGGCCGCCAGTCCCCCGGCGCGTTCATCGCTGGGGACAGCAGCGCGGCCGTGCGGCCCGTGGTGAGCTTCTCCATCAAGGGCAGCAGCGAGGCCACCAGCTTGTCGAAGTGGCTCTTCTCGTAGGCGAGCGTGGACGCCAGCGCGTGGGCGATGGGGTCGTACAGGCGCCGCCGCCGGGCGAACTCCACCAGGCTCACTGCCCGCAGCCCGCGCGACTGAAGCCCCTTGTCGAGACTCTTCTTGTCGATCGGCTGGCGCTCAAGTTCGTCGCGCCACCCGGAAGCGGATGGCTCACGGTCCAGCCACTGCTCGAAGTAGTCGACCAGCAGCGGCTCGATATCGGAGGCATGTCGATTGATCGCCTCATAGTCGGGTGTGCGGCCCAGTGCCACCAGCGCCCGGGCCATCACGTTCACGAAGCGCCAGACGAACTCCTTGAAGGCGGCCGACTGCCCCTCTGACGGCAACTGCCCGGCGATCCTCGTGGCGACCTCGGTGATGCGCGAGAAGCTGCCCACCGGGTTGTAGCGAGCCGAGATGTCCGGGTGGCCGAGGTGGAACATGAGGAAGGCGTCGGCCCGCCCTGCGCGCTCCGCCTCGGCGTAAACGCGCCGCAGCAGATCGGCGTCGCCCTTGGGATCGAAGACGATGACCACCTCGCCCCGGCGGATGTCCTGGGCGATCAGCAGTTCGGCCAGGCGCGTCTTGCCCACCCGCGTGGTGCCCAGCACCAGGGTGTGGCCGACCCGCTCGGAGAGGTCCATCCAGATGTCGGACTCGTCGGGCTCGACGCCATGCAGGGCCGGATCGCCGCCGAGACCAGCGGGAGCGTCACCGGAAGACGCAGACCCCGGTAGCAAGTGCGTCAACCATGACGGCTGAACCAGACGCTGGCTCGCAGGCTGCCGGGCCTCGAAGAGCCGCTGGGTGTGACGCTGATCCCACCGGAACCCTCGACCGAGGTAAAGGCGATGCGCCGACCAGGGAATCGAAGCCGAGTCCATCGTGAAGCCGCGCAGCCGCCGTAGGTTGCGCCGGTAGGCGAGCGTACGGGCGCCCTGCCCGCCTCGCCAGGCGGCATGGCCGAGAAGCGCTGCAGCCAGCCCGAACTGCCAGGGCGGGCTCAGCAAAAGCCAGCCGGGTGCGATCAGCACAGCAGCGCCCGCCGTCAGCGACATGCCGGCAGCGACGAGCTCGTGCGCGCCGCGAAGCCGTCCTTCCAGGGGCGCGGTCACGGGTCAGAGCCGCCAGCGACCGCGATCCGCACGAGTCGCGAGTTGATCGGTGGCAGCGGGTCGAGCAGGCGCTGCGGCTGCTCGATGACGATCCCGTGCACCCTGGTGGTCGCCTTGCCGTTCTTGGTCCACGCGTAGCCGAGCACGCTCGCACCGTCGGCCCCGACAAGGTGCCACCCGGCTTTGAGGACGGAACGCTGCAGACGCTTCAGGCTCTCCTGGGAGTTCGCATCGGCACCCTGCCATGCCAGGAAGGACCGAAAGATGCCCGGGGACACCAGCAACAGGCCTTCGGGAACGTGATGGACCAGGGCCGTGCGGGTGTTGATCGCGATCGAACCCTCGGCCAGCCCTTCGCGGAGCCAGCCGAACAACTCAGGAAGCGACGGGGCCGACGAGGTAGATCGCGAGACGTGGGTCGCAAGTGCTTCAGACGCAGATATCGCCGGCTCCGGCTCCACGCCGGGAACGGCCTTCGGATCGATGTCCGACCGGTGCTGATGCCATTGCGCTCCATCGACAGGAGCCGCCGCGTCAGCGAGACCGGAAAGCGCTTCCGTCAGGATCGCCAGGATGGGATTGTCCCGACCGCATCGATCGGAAAGCACCTCAGCCAGTGCTGCGCTCGCCTCACGGTCCTGGCCGATCCAGACACGGCCGAGTTCGGGCACGACGCACTCGTACCGGCTGGCAGGAGTTCCAGCGCCCGTAGCCCCCAGGGTCGCGAGGCGCCACGTCGGTGGCGACCACGCGAGGTCTACGGTTCTGAGAGTCGGTCGGCGGCCGCTACGCGCGGCCCAATGCCGGAAGCCGGGGCGGCTTCTCGACCGAGAACGGGGGTGCGAATGAAGCGCGGAAGGCAGTTCGGGGACACGGCGCGGGCCGCCGGCGTCACGAAACCGAAGGGGATGGATCCTCGGCTCGACGGAGAGATCGATGACGATCGTGCCGCCGGCCGAGATGGTGCCGACTTGCTTCGGGAGGCAGTGCGCGAGACCGAGCCGTTGGGCGTGTTCGACGGGCGGGCGATCCGGGAGCTGTACAAGACCGCACCTGCCGACCCCAAAGGGCTGAGGCGCACGATCCGCCGCAGCGAGCTACGTCAGATCGTTCCCCTGGCGGACTCGACGATCTACGAACTGGAGCGCCGGGGGGAATTTCCGCAGCGGTTCTTCCTCACCGCACGCTGCGTGGTGTGGGACCTGAGCGAAGTGCTGGCCTGGCTGCAGAGCCGGCGGCAGGCCGGGCGCAACGGGGTGAAGCAGGCGCCAATGCCGGACGTTCGCAAGAGGATGCACCGGTCGACCGGCGTAAAGGGGTAGCTTGGCGATTCACGTGAGCAATCAATCGGCCTATCAGACCGTGGTGTGCAGAGCGATGACTTGCCGAATCGCGGCCGCGGCGCCAGCGATATGTAGGACCGCGATGCGAGGTACATCCGACCGCGGAGATGAACGTCTGATCGTCAGGCGAGGGCTAAGAACTGGCGTTCGCGCGACTTGCCTCACGGCCGCTCAGCATTCATAGCGCCAAGTTCTCGAAACCCGCGCTCAAGCAGCACAGGTCGCAGCTCCGCCAACGAACTTGCCGGTATTGCAAGCCAAAGGAGATTGCGGGCGCGGGTCACCGCCACATAACCGATCCGTCCTACCTCGGTGTCTACCCCCGCCAACAGTGCGTTGGCATGTTCCCGATTCGCAAAGTACAGCACCGCATCGAGGCCTTCACCCTTCGCCTGGTGGACCGTGTCCACGCGGATCCGCCCCACGTCTTCGTTCGCGGCCAGGTCAGCGCCTGCCATCAACGGCGCATTGGGCAAGCCCCGTCTCGCGAGCTTGTTGCCCAAGTTGTCGGTGCTCGGCAGCCCGTAGTCCTGCGCGACCTGCGCCAGCAGTGCCCTCGTTCTTTCCAGAAGCCGCGAATGCCACTGCGTGTCGCCGGTCAACGTCGCTGCAGGCAACCCCGAGTCAGAGTTGCGCGTGAATGTCCAGACGAGCCGGCGAAGCGCCCAATCATCCGGTGAGCCCAGCGGTTGCGTGATCCTTGCGACAAGTCCCCGCGGTGGGTCGGCCAGCAGACCGACGATGCTCGTGGCCACCAGCTTGAATGCGCCAAGGTAATCCTGATGCCGATCGCGCAGGATCGCGGCCTGTGCGAGGCTCCTGACCGTTCCCTGGCCCGGCGCGCCTTCGTTGCCGGCGAGCGTGTCGGCCATTTCGCGGCCGCGGCAAAGCACTGCTGAGCATTCGAGCTTCAGCTCGGCCGTCAGCACTGCCGCCTGGAATGCGGCGATGAGCTTCTGTCGTTCAGCATTGCGGTAAGGCACAAAGAATGTGCCATTCGTCGTATCGGGTGCGACCCTGTCAGCAGTGTCGGCTCGACTTGACAGACGGTTGGCCAAATCCAGTATCGGCGGCACAGATCGGTAGTTCTTGGTGAGCCCGAGACCGTTGACACCTTCCCGCTGACCATACTGCCTCAGGAAGGCTCCGCTGGCGCCCGCAAACTCGTAAATGCCCTGGTTCGGGTCGCCGATCAGCGAGACCTGACAGCCAGCGTCGACTAACTGCTCGATGATGGCCTGATGGACCGTGCCGATGTCCTGTGCCTCGTCGATCAAGATGTGCGGGTATCGACGGGCAAGGGCGCGGAGAATGCCGGGCTGATCCGCCAAGGTGCGGTAGCACCAATAGCGCCCGAGATTGTGCGTGTACGCGCCCACCCGGCCAAGGCGATGGACGAGGTTGGTCGCCTGAGCCGTATCCAACCTGCACGTGCGGTCGTTATCCGAATAGCAGAAGTAGACACCGCCGTTGTCGATGCCGACCTGCATCATCGTGATCTCGCGTGGGTACTTATCGGTCTGGAACCTGAAGCCGCCCAGGAATGCCTCGCCACCCGTCACGAGGAATGCGGCCTGCTGCGCGCCCATCGTCCGATAGGCGTGTGGACGCAGCACGTTGCCGGCAATAAAACTGTCCAACGTTCCGATCTCGACGCGGTAATGGGCCAATCCCGCGGCCGCCTCGTGGACCAAGTTCTGGTACTCCCGTCGGAAGGTGTCCACCGCGACGTTCGAAAACGACAGGAGGGCGACACGCCCGCGGTGATCGCCGAGATCTCGACGCATCTGCGCCAGCCGGCGCACCGCCGTAAACGTCTTGCCGCTGCCGGCGCAAGCGATCACGGACATCGGCGCGAGCGGCGCGCCGATGATCTGCAACTGCTCGGCGGAGGGCTGGGTCACTACTTCGCTTGCGCGGGCTGTTCCGCGAGCTTGACCTGACAGGCGTGGGCGATCGCTTCGCGAATGTAGTTCGGCACCACGCAAGCAGCGCCATCGGCAATCACCTGCGCGAGTGCTTGGCCGAAACGCCCCTTCTGCACATTGTTCTGCCGGCGCTCAAACATGCCGCTAAACAGGGCGCGCGCCTTACCAGCGTCACCTTCCGCGGCCTCGACTGCAGCCGCGACTGCCTTGCCGATCTGCGGATGTAGTTCGTTCAGCGCCAACAGCATAGCCGCGCGGTTGTCCGCATGCAGGGCCAGGTCGTACTCGAGGGTCTTGAGCCCGTGGAAAACCTTAACAAAGGCATCCTCGCTTGCCTTCATCTTGGCTGTGTTGTTCGAGACTTTCACCGCTTCGCCTGGCCCGGGGTAGACCGCCTGCGGTTCCCCGTCGCCTTCGGGTTCATCTACCGGATCGGCATCGGTGATGACTGCTACCGGAATCTTCAGCGCCTGCTCCCCGAAGAGTGGTAGGAATGAGTCGAAGTTCAAACCTTCGACGCTGATGAGGCTGACGCCGTGCTCGCGCAGCTTGTAGTCGCATTTCTCGGCGAGAACGCTCACCAACATTAGCTCGGCCGCGCCTTCGACGAATATGACACGGCGGGCAAAGAACAGTTCGGCGCGTGTCACGTCGAGGTAGCGTTCCAACTTCTCGCGCTTTCCTTTGCCGAAGGTGATCGTGCGCGGGAAAAACGTCTCCACAGAGGTTCCCGTGTCGACCAGACAAGCTAGGCTGTCGAGATTGGCGATACTGGCGAAGTTGGGAGAGTGGCTGGTGACGAATAGCTGGACGGGCTTCTCGCCTTCGACAGCCTTAATCGTTTCCAGATAGCCGAGCAGCACCGCCTGGAGTTGCGGATGCAGGTGCGCCTCCGGCTCCTCGATGATCAGGCTGCGGTAGCTCGCGTCCGGGTTCTTGGCTAGCTCACTGAGCACCACGGCCATGAAGATCAGGTTGTTGAAGCCGAGGCCGTTTTGCTCGATCTCGAAGGCATCCACTAGCAGCGACAGGCGCGAGGCCAGCCGCTGGAAATCGCTGCCGCTCAAGCCGAGATCGAGTGCCTGGGCGAGCTGGGGGCCGAGCATGGTGTCGTGACGGCTCTTGATGGCAGTGTGCGTGCTGACGACCGGCTCGTGCTTCTTCAGTTCCTCATCGAGTTTCTTCAACGCGTCGTTAATCCCCTCGCGCCCAGCGTCGTCGGCGAGGAGTTGAAACAGCCGTGACAACTGGCTTGTGCGGTTGGGCTTGAGTCCCTGCGAGGCGTCTCGCAGAGGCGGTAGGTAGACGCCGCGCAAGTTCTCCATCATGTCCGTAGTCAGGCCTACGTCCGCGTGGTCGCCGCACCAGCGGTTGGCGCGCAGCCTTCCAGTCTTGTCGGCTTCCGAGTAGCGAATAGTGATGTGGGCTTCGAGCTTGCCGTCCGAGGCGGGCTTCAGAGCCGCAAGGAAGTCGGCCTCATCGTCCGGGTCCAAGTCGCGGAAGACGTACTGGAACTCGATGTCGCCAGCCGGCGCACCGACCTTCGGACGGTGCACGTCCTCGGCGTGGAGTCGCGGAAAGGGTTCGTCGTGTCCCGCCAGCAGGGCGCGCAGCGCATCGACGACGGCTGTCTTGCCGACGTTGTTGGAACCGACCAGGACGTTCAATCCTGGCTGGAAGTCGAGTTCAACGTTCTGCAGCTTTCTGAAGTTCGATACCTTCAGTGTCGCGAGATACACGCCCCCTCCAACTTTTCGTTCCGAGCATGCCAATGATCCCTGCTGGCTCGGAGCGGAGTCAATCTCGATCGAGTATCCGCTGCGTGTTCAAGGCGGGTCTACGACCCCGGCGACTGCGGCACCGAAAACGATCAGTAATCGCACGACCGTGTGGCCCAACAAGTTCGACTGGATTCCTCTGCCAGCAGTCCGCAGTTAGGTACATGCTGGAAGGATCTCGCAGCAGCGAACGCTTTCAATAGCGGCGTTCCAGCCGCTCATATCGGCGCAGCCGTCGTCACCACCTTCATCGTCGGCGGCAGCAGCGTCGGCGTGTGCGATTTCCCCGCCACCCACGCATCGATCATGTCCGCCCACTCCTGCAGCATGTGACGTCGCTGCTCTGCGTACTCCGCCTTGTTGTAGACGCCGCGTGATGAGCGCCCGTCTTCGTGGGCCAGGCACTTCTCGATCCAGTCGCTGTTGAAGCCCAGCTCGTTCAGGATCGTGGAGCCCGTGCGGCGCAAGTCATGCACGGTAAAGGGCTCAAGCGGGAGCCTCGCTTCCTTGGCTCGCTCCGCGACGGTCTGGGTGACCCGGTTCAAGGTGGCCTTCGACATGCAGCGATCGGCGTCGTAGCGCGAGGGCAGCAGGAACTTCGAGCCGCTGGCGCAGGTGCGCAGCGCCACCATGATGTCGAGCGCCTGCTGCGACAGGTAGACGTTGTGGGGCTTGCCGGCCTTCATGCGGCTCTTCGGAATCGTCCAGACGGCGTTCTCGAAGTCGACCTCGTCCCAGGTGGCCTCGATCAGCTCGCTCTTGCGCACGAGCGTCAGCAGGATCAGGCGCAGCGCCAGGCGGATGGTCGGCAGGGTCGCGGTGGCGTCCAGCACCCGGTGCATGACGCGGATCTCGGACGGCGACAGCGCGCGGTCCTTGGCCACGAAGGTGGCGATCGATGAAGGGCCGACTTCGTCCGCCGGATTCGGCGCCTTGTCGCCATGCAGCGCCGCGAAACCGAAGACCTGCTTGACGATGTCGCGCACGTGCACGGCGGTCGCCGGTGCGCCGCGCGCCTTGACCTTGGCGCACAGGTTGCGCAGGTCCTCCGGGCCGATCTCGGCCATCAGCCGGTTGCGGAACACCGGCATGATGTCGCGGTCGATGATGCTCTTGCGCATCGACTTGGTGCTCTCGGCCATCCTGGCTTCTTCGAGCCAGCGCTTGGTGAACTCTTCGAAGGTCTTGGCCTCGGCCGTCCTGAGCTTCTCGCGCTGCTTCTCCTGGGAGGGAGATCGGCCTTCGGCGATCGCCTTGCGCGCTTCCGTGCAGCGCTCGCGCGCCATCAGAAGCGAGATCCCGTCCTTCGACCCGTAGCGGCCGATCGTGAGCGTTTCGCGCCGGCCGTTGAGCCGGTAGTCGAGACGGAAAGTGATCGTGCCTCGCGGGGAGACGGTCACGTACATCCCGTCCCGGTCGGCGATCTTGTAGGTGGTGGCCTGGGGCTTGATGCCCCTGAGCGTGCCATCGGACAGCATCGGCAGTCCCTCCTCTTGGAGGAATTTTACCGTCACGCTGATTCGGCCGCTACAACTTCTATAAGTTGTTGATCCGTTGTGTGTTTTCGCCTATTTTTTTACCGTCAACGACCGCAAAGCGCTGACGGTAAAAAATTCTGAGGGTGTCCGTTCCAGATTTTTACCGTCAGATTTACCGTCAAACTGGAAGGCATCCCCCCGATAGATGTCGATAGATCTCGACAGACGTTCTCTATACGGGACAAGCACTTAACTGCTATTTTCGATAGACCCCGATAGACCCTGAAAGACGCCGAATCATTCCCACTCGATCGTCGCCGGCGGCTTGCCAGAGATGTCGTAGACCACCCTATTGATGCCGCGTACCTCGTTGATGATGCGGTTCGAGACGGTCGCGAGCAGTGAATGGGGCAATTCGGCCCACTGCGCAGTCATAAAGTCCTGCGTCACCACGGCGCGCAGCGCGACCACGTGCTCGTAGGTGCGGCCGTCGCCCATCACGCCCACGGAGCGCACGGGCAGGAACACGGCGAAGGCCTGGGAGGTCCGGTCATACCAGCCGTGCTTGCGTAACTCGTCGATGAAGATCGCATCGGCGCGGCGCAGGAGATCCGCGTATTCCTTCTTCACTTCCCCTAGGATGCGCACGCCCAGGCCCGGGCCGGGGAACGGGTGCCGGTACACCATCTCGCGGGGCAGGCCGAGGGCCACACCCAGTTCGCGCACCTCGTCCTTGAACAGTTCCCGCAGGGGCTCCAGAAGCTGGAGGTGCAGCGTGTCGGGCAGGCCGCCCACGTTGTGGTGGGACTTGATGTTGTGCGCTTTCTTGGTCTTCGCGCCGGCCGATTCGATGACATCCGGGTAGATGGTGCCCTGCGCCAGCCAGCGGGCGTTGGGCAGCGCGGCGGCTTGCCGCTGGAACACATCTACGAACACCCGTCCGATGATCTTGCGCTTCGTTTCGGGGTCGCTTGCACCCGCCAGCGCACCCAGGAACTCAGCGCTGGCATCCACGTGGATCACGCGCACGCCCAGGCTGCGCGCGAAGGTGGCCATCACCTGCTCCGCTTCATTGAGACGAAGCAGGCCGTTGTCGACGAACACGCAGGTGAGCTGATCGCCGATCGCCCGGTGAATCAGCGCCGCGGCCACGGAGGAATCGACCCCACCCGAGAGCCCGAGCAGGACTTCGTCGCCGCCCACGGTGGACCGGATGCGCCCGATAGCCTCGTCGATATATCCGGGCATCGTCCAGTCGTATCCCACTTCGCAGATCTCGTGCACGAACCGGTCGAGAATCGCCTTGCCCTGCAGGGTATGCGTGACCTCGGGGTGGAACTGCACGGCGTAGAAACGGCGCAACTCGTCGGCCATCGCCGCGATGGGTGTGGATGCGTTTGACCCGATGACCTTGAAGCCGGGAGGCAACTCGGTGACCTTGTCTCCGTGGCTCATCCAAACGTCCAGCAGGCCGTGTCCTTCGGCATTGCCACGGTCCTGGATGTCCCGGAACAGGCGGGAATGGCCGCGGGCCCGCACTTCCGCGTAGCCGAACTCGCGCACGAGGCCGTTCTCCACCCTGCCGCCGAGTTGGGCTGCCATGGTCTGCATGCCGTAGCAGATCCCGAGCACGGGCACGCCGAGGTGGAACACGGCCTCTGGCGCGCGGGGGGATTCCCCCTCGGTCACCGACGCAGGGCCACCCGAGAGGATGATGCCGCTGGGCGCGAAATCGCGGACGAAGGCGTCCGTTACGTCGCACGGATGGATTTCACAGTAGGCGCTGCTCTCGCGGACGCGCCGCGCGATCAGCTGGGTGTACTGGGCACCGAAATCGAGGATCAGGATCTTGGCATGCATGGCGGGCGGCCTCGAAAAAAAGAATGCCCCGGAAGCCGGGCTCCGGGGCACGCGTGTGACACGTCGTTGCTTGGCTCAGTCGACGCGGTAGTTGGGGGCTTCCTTGACGATCTGCACGTCGTGCACGTGGGACTCACGGACCCCCGCCGAGGTGATCTCCACGAACTGCGCCTTGCGGCGAACTTCGTCGATGGTGCCGCATCCCAGATAGCCCATGCTGGCACGCAGACCGCCCATCAACTGGTGAATCACCGCCGTGACCGGGCCCTTGTAGGGGACGCGCCCCTCGACTCCCTCGGGAACAAGTTTGTCGTTACCCACGGAAGCATCCTGGAAGTAGCGGTCGCTGGACCCCTGCTGCATGGCGCCCAGGGACCCCATGCCGCGATAGGACTTGTAGGAGCGGCCCTGGTATAGCTCGATCTCGCCTGGCGCTTCCTCGGTACCCGCGAACAGTCCACCCAGCATCACGCAGTCGGCCCCGGCCGCGACGGCCTTGGCCACGTCTCCCGAATAGCGCACGCCACCGTCCGCGATCACGGCGACGCCGCTGCCGTCGAGGGCATCGGACACCATCTGGATGGCGGTGATCTGGGGCACGCCCACGCCGGCCACGATGCGGGTGGTGCAAATCGACCCGGGACCTATGCCCACCTTCACTCCATCCGCGCCGGCATCCACCAGCGCTTGGGCGGCATCGCGCGTGGCGATATTACCCCCTACCACTTGAACCTGAGGAAATGTGCGTTTCACCCAGCGCACCCGATCGAGCACGTTCTGTGAATGACCATGGGCCGTATCCACCACGATGAGGTCTGCGCCAGCCTCCAGCACGGATTCCACCCGCGCTTCGGTGCCCTCGCCCACCCCCACGGCCGCTCCCACCCGCAGCCGCCCGAGCTCATCCTTGCAGGCGTTGGGGTGCTCGGAGGACTTGAGGATGTCCTTCACGGTGATCAGCCCTTTGAGCTCCATGTCACCGTTGATCACCAGCACGCGCTCCAGGCGATGGCGATGAAGAAGCGTGGTGGCCTCCTCCAGCGAGGCGCCTTCCTTCACCGTCACCAGGCGCTCGCGCGGGGTCATGATGCTGCGCACCGGCTGGTCGAGGTTATCCTCGAAGCGCAGGTCGCGGTTTGTGACGATGCCCACCACGCGTGCGCCCTCTACCACGGGCAGGCCGGAGATCCGGTACTGGCGGGTGATTTCCATCACGTCGCGCACGCTCATGTCGGGCGGCACGGTGATGGGGTCCTTGACCACTCCGCTTTCAAAGCGCTTGACCTTGGCCACCTCGGCGGCCTGCGCGGCAGGTGGAAGATTCTTGTGGATGATCCCAACCCCTCCTTCCTGGGCCAGGGCAATGGCCAAGCGCGACTCGGTCACCGTGTCCATGGCGGCGGAGACCAGGGGAATATTTAGCTGTATGGTGCGCGTCAGCCGGGATCGGAGACTGACGTCCTTGGGCAGGACCGCGGAGTGCGCCGGGACGAGCAGCACGTCGTCGAAGGTCAGCGCCTTCTGGATCACATGCATGTTGATGATCCTTTAAGCAAAGCGGCATTATATGCGCGTGATGCCGGACGGCGGGCGCGGCGTGCGCGAGCGGGGCGATGTGCTGGCACGCCCGTCCAGCCGCTCTGGAAACGGGAGGCGAGCAATGGCTTCCGGCCAAACAATCCTGGGAGATCGTCTGCGATGAAGGCTGTTCAAGGCCTCCCGCTGGCATTGATGCTGGCGTGGTGCAGTAACTGCGGCGCGGGCGACTTGGAGACAGAGTGCGAGGAGGTTCTGTCGCAGGCGGAACTGGCGGTGGCGCGGGCACGCAGCCGAGAGGCTCTCTGGACCACGGCCGCGGGTGCGTTGCGCGAGGCGCGCCGGTTGCGCCGCGAGCGCGTTTGGGCGGATTGCATGGACGTCGCGCGAGAAGCGCAACGCTTGTCCGACTTGGGGCTTCAGCAACTCGACTATCCGCCGGAACGAGAGTCGCTCTCGCCCGCACCGGCCAACAACGGAGGATTTTCGCAATGAGTCACCCGGCAGCAATGATCACCGCGGCTGTCCTAGCGCTGGGCATTGCCCCGCAGGCATTGGCTATTTGCAAGTGGACCGATGCCAATGGCCGCGTTCAATACGCCAACAAGCCCCCGCAAGGGGTACGCTGTGAGAGCACGATCAGCGCGTCACCACCCCAATCCTCCTCGTCTGCCTCGCCATCGACTCCACGGACTTTTCAGGAAGAGGAGATGGAGTTCCGCAAGCGCCGGCTCGAACGCGTAGAAGCGGAAAAGAAAGCCGAAAAGGCACGAGAGGAAACCGAGGCCAGGAAAAAGGCGTGCGACGAAGCCCGTTCCCGTGCCGCTGGCCTGGCGGCGGGCGGCCGCATGGCCCGTTACGACGCCAATGGTGAACGCCGCTTTCTCACCGACGAGGAGATCGCGTCGGAAATCACCAACGCCCGCAAGCAGGCCGATATGCTTTGCAAGTGACGGCGCGTCAGGCGGATCCAAGCCCCGCCTTGGCAACGGCGCGGCGGCGGCGGGAATCCTTTGGGTCAGCCTGAAGCGGCCGGTAGATTTCCACACGGTCCCCGTGCACGAGCACGACCTCATTCCCCACGCGACGCCCCCAGATACCAACCCCCGCGTCTGACAGGGCAGCCCCTAGCCCCGCTGCATCGATCGCCTGCCCAACGGTCGCGCCAGCCGGCAGATCCAGGCGCTTCAGTTGCGCGTCACCGGGCCACGCCAGCACGACCTCCACATGGATCCGGGCGCGCTCACTCACGACCGCGTACGTGAAGCTGCGCTGCACGCGCTACGAATGCGTCCACGAAACCACTGGCGATGTGGTCGAAAACCGGCCCCACGATGCGCTCGAGGATCCGGTTGGAAAACTCGTAGCGCAACCGCAGATGCACCTTGCATGCCGAGTCGCCCAAAGCGGTGAACGACCACGAGCCGTCGAGGTGGCGGAACGGACCGTCCACCAGGCGGATGTCGATACGCTCGTCCGCCGTGCTGACGTTTTCCGTTGAAAACGCATGGCGTACGCCGCGAAAGGCAATCTGCACTGTAGCCCGCACGCGGCCGGGCTCTCGCAGGTGAACGTGCGTCCCGCCACACCACGGCAGGAACTCGGGATATCGCTCAACGCCATCAACCAGTGCGTACATTTGGCTGGCTGTGTATTCCACGAGAACCGATCGTTCGACAATTGCCACGTTGCACCGGAACAGGTTACCCCGCAAGACGAAAGCCGCTGTCGGGAAAGCGGCCGTTAGAATACCGGACCCTGCACCCGTTAATCGCCTCGCACCCGTGTCCATTGCCCAGAACAGGAAAGCCTTCCACGACTACTTCATCGAGGAGCGGTTCGAGGCCGGGCTCGCGCTGGAAGGCTGGGAAGTGAAGTCCATACGCGCCGCGCGCGTACAGCTCGCCGAGGCCTACGTGGTGCTCAAGGGTGGCGAGGTGTGGCTTGTCGGCGCCCATGTAAGTCCTCTGCCCACGGCGTCGACCCACATCCACCCGGACCCCACCCGCAGCCGCAAGCTGTTGCTGCACGCCGAGGAGATTCGCGAATTGATCGGCAAGGTCGAGCGAGCCGGGTACACCCTGGTGCCCCTTGATCTGCACTTCAAGAAAGGCCGCATCAAGCTCGAGATCGGGCTTGCCAAGGGCAAGAAGCAGTACGACAAGCGCGAGACCCTCAAGGAACGCGACTGGCAGCGCGAGCAGCAACGGCTCATGAAGCAGCGCCGTTAAGCGCCTGGAGCGACCGCGCTTCCCCGGCCTAACTGCGCCGCGCCCCGATCAGGCCCCGCAGCGCCTCCGGCAAATCAGCTGGCAGGATGACCATCTTGCCGTTGTTGGAGGCCGCGAGCTTTTCAAGCGCCGCAATGTATTTTTCACCCAACAGGAACAGCATGGGTGCATCGCGATCGTGTACCGCCTGGGTGACCTTCTCGATGGCGGTGGCGGCGGATGCGGCCAGAGTCACCTGAGCCTCGGCGTCCCGTCGCGCGCTTTCCAGCCGGCCTTCCGATTCCAGGATCATGGCGGTCTTTTCGCCCTCGGCGCGGGTGACCATGGCCTTGCGCTCGCGCTCCGCGCTGGCCTGCAATTCCATGGCGCGCACCATGGACTCGGAGGGCTTGATGTCCTGGATTTCCACCGACTTCACCGTCAGCCCCCAGTCGATGGCCTCGTCCGCAATGCTTTCCTTGAGCCGCGCCTTGATCTGCTCGCGAGAGGACAGTGCAGAGTCGAGTTCCATCTCGCCGATGATGGAGCGCAGGGTGGTCTGCACGAGATTGCGGATGGCCTCGGCGAAATCCGTGACCCCGTACACGGCCTTGACCGTGTCGGTGACCTTGATGAACGCCAAGGCATTGGTGAGGATGACGGCGTTGTCCCGAGTGATGACCTCTTGCTCGGCAACATCGAGGATGATGTCCTTGGTGACCACGCGGTAGGCCACCCGGTCGATGTACGGAATGATCAGGTGGAGTCCGGGCTGCAGGGTTTTGTAGTATTTCCCGAGCCGCTCCACCACCCACTCCTGGCCCTGTTCCACCACCCGTACACCCTTGGCAATGGTGATGGCTACAAGCGCGAACAGCGCCACCAGTACGATCGTGATGCCAATTCCCATTTTCAGCTCCTTGGATGACGCTTGGCCATCAGTCCCGGCACACCGTGACGATGTTGCCCTCCACTGCCAGCACGCGCGCGCGCTCGCCCACCTTAAGATAATCCTCGGAGCGACAGTTCCAGGTATCGGCGCCAAGCATGGGCTTCTGGAAGCGGATCACGCCGCCCTGGAAGGGCCGGACTTCGCGGGTCACCAGCCCCACCTCTCCCACCAATTGCCCGGTGGACTGTCCCACCCGGGTACGTACCGGGTCCTTACGAAACACCCTGAACCAGGCCCACACCATGGCCAGCGATGCCAGCGTCCACACCAGAACCTGGCCTCCCAGCGGCAGGGCCGGAAAAACGAGCAAAATGAGGCCTGTGAACGCCGCACCGAAACCGAACCACACCACGAAGAACGCAGGGATCACCAATTCAAAAAGCGTCAGCAGGATCCCCAGGACCACCCAATGCCACCAAGCCACTTCCATGGCGCCCTCCTTGCCGTTACTGCGGATACGCGACCGTTCCGCCCCCTCAACCGTAACGCAGTCCCATGGACTCGCGCACCTCACGCATGGTGTCGGTGGCAAGCTGGCGGGCACGCTCGCAACCATCGGAGATGATGTTGCGCACCAAGGTGGGATCCTCCAGGTAGGCCTGCGCACGTTCGCGCATGGGTTTTTGCTCTTCGAGCACGGCATCCACCACCGGTTGCTTGCACTCCAGGCAGCCGATGCCAGCGCTGCGGCACCCGCGCTGAACCCACTCGCGGGTGGCATCACCGGAATAGACCTGATGCAACTGCCAGACCGGGCACTTGGCCGGGTCTCCCGGATCCGTGCGCCGCACCCGGGCGGGGTCGGTGGGCATGGTGCGGATCTTGCGAGTGACGCTGTCGGCATCCTCACGCAGCGTGATGGTGTTGTTGTAGGACTTGGACATCTTCTGTCCATCCAGCCCTGGCATGCGCGAGGCCTCGGTCAGTAGCGCCTGGGGTTCGGACAGGATCATCTTGCCGCCCCCTTCAATGAACCCGAACAGACGCTCCCGGTCGCCGATGGATAGGTTCTGCGCCTCCTCGATGAGCGCCCGCGCCGCCTGCAGCGCCTCCTCGTCGCCCTGCTCCTGGAAGCGGGTGCGCAATTCCACATAGAGCTTGCTGCGTTTGCCGCCGAGCTTCTTGATGGCGGCCTCGGCCTTTTCCTCGAACCCGGGCTCGCGGCCGAAAATATGATTGAAGCGCCGCGCGATCTCGCGGGTGAATTCGATATGCGGGACTTGATCCTCTCCAACCGGCACGAGATTGGCCCGATAGATGAGGATGTCCGCGCTTTGCAGCAGCGGGTACCCTAGGAACCCGTAGGTGGACAGGTCCTTGTCGGTGAGCTTTTCCTGCTGGTCCTTGTAGGTGGGCACCCTTTCCAGCCAGCCCAAAGGGGTGATCATGGACAGCAGCAGGTGCAGCTCTGCGTGTTCGGGTAACTGCGACTGGATGAAGAGCGTGGCCTGGGCCGGGTCCACGCCGGCGGCCAGCCAGTCGATCACCATGTCCCACACGTTTGCCTCGATCACCTCCGGCGAATCGTAGTGCGTGGTGAGCGCGTGCCAGTCGGCCACGAAAAAAAAGCATTCGTATTCGTGCTGCAGCCTGACCCAGTTCTTAAGCACGCCGTGGTAATGCCCGAGATGAAGGCTGCCGGTGGGGCGCATGCCGGAGAGGACGCGATCGACGAACATTGCTTTTCCTGTGAAGGGCTGTCGGCTGGGAAACGCGCCGCACGGGGGCGCAGCGCGCTAGTGTGGGGGCAACCGCCTCACGCCGCCAGCCCCAGCGCGGCCGGGTCCCCGCGTCCCAGGCGAACCAGCGCCGGCTCCTCGCCGGTGAGGTCGACGACTGTGGTGGGGAGCACGCCGCAGGGGCCGGCGTCGATGATCAGGTCGATCTTCCGCTCAAGGCGGGCGCGGATATCCGCGGCGTCCAGGAGCGGGGCATCGTCCCCCGGCAACTGGAGCGTCGCGGAAAGCAGGGGCTCGCCCAGGGCCTTGAGCAGCGCCAGGGCCACGGCATGGTCGGGAATGCGCAAGCCGATGGTGTCGCGCTTCGCCTGCACGAGGCGACGCGGAACCTCGCGAGTGGCTCGCAGGATGAAGGTGAAACTGCCCGGCGTGGCACGCCTGAGCAGGCGGAAGGCGCGATTATCCACGTGGGCAAACTGGGCAATCTGGCCAAGATCGGCGCACACCAGTGTGAGGTGGTGCCGATCATCCAGTTCGCGAATGGCACGGAGGCGCTCCACGGCGGCCTTGTCCGCGAGATGGCAACCCAGGGCGTAACAGGAATCCGTGGGATATGCGATGACCGCCCCGGACGCGACCATGCGCACAGCTTGGTCGATCAGGCGTTTCTGCGGATTGTTCGGGTGGACGATGAAGAACTGCGCCATGGCACTGGTGGAGTTCGTCGGCACGACGCGCGTCGGACCGCCCGAGAAAGCCATCAAACCGGCTCACCAACGGGACGAGGTGATGATACCAAAGCCCCCCATGGCGCCTGGAACGCCCCAAGCGCCTTGGTCCCAGGGCCAGTTGCCGCGCCGTGGCAGTCGCAGTGGATCGTAGCCCCCCGCCGCCAGTACTATCCAGGCAGATGGACGCACCGTTGCGTCGTTGCCACGTCAAGGAGATGTTCCAATGAAGCTTTTCAGACTGCTTGCTGTTCCAGCTCTCTTCGCCATGGCCACGGCTGTCGCGGCGCCGGCGTTGGCGCAGGACAAGCCCGGCATGGTCAAAGCCGAGGTCGTGGAGGCCGTCGTGAACGTTTCCGCCGTGGACAGGGCCGCCCGCACCGTGACCTTGAAGGGTCCCAAGGGGAACACCGTCACCCTGGCGGTTCCGGACGAGGCGCAGAACTTCGACCAGATTCAGGCGGGTGACAGGGTCCTGGTGCGTTATCTGGAAGAGACCGCGCTGTTCGTTTCCGGGGCTGGTGGCGCTGCCGGTGCCGCGCAGCGCGACATGGTGGTTCTTGCACCCAAGGGAGGCACGCCCGGCGGTGCGGTGGCCTCGGTGGTGGAGGTCAGCGCCACGGTGGAAGCACTGAGCTACGAAGAACGCTGGGCCGACCTCCGGGGGCCGGAAGGCAAGGTGAGGCGCGTGAACGTGCCGCCGAGCGTGAAGCGGTTCGGCGAGGTCAAGGTCGGCGACGTGGTGGTCGCCAGGCACACGGAAGCCGTCGCCCTGACACTCCAGAAGCAGTGATCCACTGGGCAAACAAAGCCGCCCGCGCGGGAGCGGGCGCGTTGGCTCACCCTCACCGCCGCGCCAGGTTCCTCCAGTGCGGTTACAACACTGCCGAACCACGGAGGAGCAAAAGGTGAGCTCCGTTCGCGCGCCTGCTGATTTCATGGCGGGCCTTATGTTCGTCGCGGTCGGAACCGCAGCCCTGGTGGTCGGGCGCGGCTACCGGATGGGTTCCCTGCTTTCCATGGGCCCGGGTTACTTCCCTCGCATCATCTCGGTCCTGCTGGTGGGCTTCGGACTGCTGGTTATGATTAATGGCCTGCGCACCCAGGGGGCCACGCCTGACCGCCCGCTGCTGCGTCCCTTGGTGCTGGTGCTGGCTGCCGTGGCGGCCTTCGGGCTTGGCATCGAGAGCCTCGGCCTGGTGCTGTCCACGGCACTCCTGGTGGCGCTCTCGTGCGCCGCCCAGCCGGGGCGTTCGTGGCTGGAGGCGGGCCTGCTGGCCGCCGGACTGTCCCTGCTGGGCTGGGCAGTGTTCGTAAAGGGGCTTGGCCTCACCTTCCCCGTCTGGCCGCAGGCGGCTGGCTGATGGAACTCCTGCACAACCTCGGCCTGGGATTCCAGGTCGCCCTCTCGGTCCACAATCTGCTTTACTGCTTCGGCGGCGTGCTGCTGGGGACGTTGATCGGGGTGCTGCCGGGCATCGGGCCGGTGGCCACCATATCGATGCTGCTGCCCATTACCTTCCAGCTCGAGCCCGTCTCGGCGCTCATCATGCTGGCCGGCATCTACTACGGTGCGCAGTACGGCGGCTCCACCTCGGCAATCCTCGTCAATCTACCTGGCGAGGCTTCCAGCGTGGTCACCTGCCTCGACGGCTACGCCATGGCGCGCAAGGGCCGCGCCGGCCACGCGCTCGCGGTTGCAGCCATTGGCTCGTTCGTGGCGGGTTGCGTGGCCACGCTGGCGCTGGCGGCCTTCGCGCCCCCCCTGGCGGAACTGGCCTTCAAGTTCGGTGCTGCGGAGTACTTCTCCCTCATGGTCCTGGGCTTGGTGGCCGCGGTGGTTCTCGCCCAGGGCAACTTGATGAAGGCGGTGGCGATGATCGTGTTCGGCATCCTGCTCGGCCTGGTGGGTATGGACACGGTCACGGGAGACCAGCGCTTCACCTTCGACCGTCCCGAGCTCTCCGACGGCATCGGCTTCGTGGTGGTGGCCATGGGGCTGTTCGGCTTCGCGGAGATCATCGTGAACCTCGAGCGCGGCGGCTCACGCGAGGTGCTGTCGCAGAAGATCGGCCGCCTGCTCCCCGACCGCGCCGACATGAAACGCGCCTGGGGCGCCATTGCCAGGGGCACAGGCATCGGCTCGCTGCTGGGCGTTCTGCCCGGGGGTGGGGCAACCCTGGGTTCGTTCGCCTCCTACATGCTGGAGAAGCGCATCGCCCGGGAGCCGCATCGCTTCGGCCAGGGTGCCATCGAAGGCGTTGCGGGGCCCGAGTCGGCCAACAACTCGGGCGCACAGACCTCCTTCATCCCCATGCTCACGCTTGGCATCCCGCCTAATGCGGTCATGGCGCTGATGGTGGGGGCCATGACCATCCACGGCATCCAGCCAGGCCCGCAGGTGATGAGCCGGCAGCCCGAACTCTTCTGGGGAATGATCGCCAGCATGTGGATCGGCAACCTGTTCCTGGTGGTGCTCAACCTGCCGCTGATCGGCATCTGGGTGAAACTGCTGTCGGCGCCCTATCGCCTGCTCTACCCGGCAATCCTGCTGTTCTGCGCCGTGGGCGTGTACAGCCTCCAGTCGAGCGTGTACGACGTGCTGCTGGCCTCGGGATTCGGCCTTCTTGGCTACGTGTTCATCCGCCTCGGCTGCGAACCTGCGCCGTTCCTGCTGGGTTTCGTGCTCGGGCCGATGCTCGAGGACAATTTCCGCCGCGCCCTCACCATCTCCAAGGGCGATCTCTCCGTCTTCGTTACCCGCCCGCTGTCTGCCACGCTGCTGGGGCTGGCGTTGCTGCTGCTGCTCGCGGTGGTGGCGCCGACCGTGCGGCGGGTGCGCGAGCAGGCCTTCCGGGAAACGTGATGCACTGGGACTTCCCCTACCCTGCCCGGCGCGTGCCGGTGCTCGCCGACAACGTGGTGGCCAGTTCGCAGCCTCTGGCCACCCAGGCAGGCTTGCGCATGCTGCAGGATGGCGGCAGCGCCGCCGATGCGATCATCGCTTGCGCCGCGGCGCTCACCGTGGTGGAACCCGTGATGAACGGGTTGGGCTCCGACGCCTTCGCCCTGCTCTGGAAGGACGGGGGGCTGGAGGGACTCAACGGCTCTGGCCGGGCGCCCGCGGCGTGGACGCCGGACCGGTTTTCTGGCCGTGAGTCCATGCCGTCGGAGGGCTGGGACACGGTGACCGTTCCGGGCGCCGTGTCCGCCTGGGTGGCCCTTTGGAGAAGGGCGGGCCGCCTGCCCTTCGAGCGGGTGCTCGCGCCCGCCATCCACTACGCCGAGAATGGCTTCATCGTCTCGCCCACCGTTGCGCGCCAGTGGCGCACCCAGGCGCCGCTGCTCGCGCAACAGCCTGGATTTGCCGAGGCGTTCTTCCGCGGCGGGCGAACGCCCGACCCCGGTGAACGCTTCCGGTTTCCCGAACAGGCGTTCACCCTGAGGCGCATCGCCCAGACCGAGGGCGAAGCCTTCTATCGCGGCGATCTTTCCGAGCGCATGGCACAGTTCGCCGCACGCACCG
The DNA here is from genome assembly GCA_020248405.1 of Rhodocyclaceae bacterium. Classification (GTDB taxonomy): domain Bacteria; phylum Pseudomonadota; class Gammaproteobacteria; order Burkholderiales. The sequence continues at coordinate 79,454 of JADCHQ010000009.1, forward strand.
GCGGCGGGCTGTCCGCGGCCGACCTGGAGGCTCACCGTGCCGACTGGGTGATCCCCATCGGGCAGGACTATCGGGGCTACACGCTGCACGAGATCCCGCCCAACGGGCAAGGTATCGCCGCGCTCATGGCGCTGGGAATGCTTGAGGGCTTCGACCTGGCCTCGATGGCGCCCGAATCGCCCGATTCGGTGCACCTGCAGGTGGAGGCCATGAAGCTCGCCTTCGCGGACACCTACGCCCATGTGGCCGATCCGGCGGCCATGCGCGTGGGCGTCGCCGACATGCTCTGCGCGTCCTACCTCAAGGCTCGTGCAGCACGCATCGATCCACGCCGGGCGGGTAAAGCACCCGCCGGGGTGCCGCCCGCGTCGGGCACGGTGTACCTCACTGCCGCCGACCAGAGCGGAATCATGGTTTCCTACATCCAGTCCAACTACAACGGTTTCGGCTCGGGCGTAGTGGTGCCTGGCACCGGCATCAGCCTGCAGAACCGGGGGGCTGGATTCACCCTCCAGCCGGGTCACCCCAACGAGGCAGGCCCGGGCAAGCGCCCGTTCCACACCATCATTCCGGCTTTCCTGAGTCGCGCGGGGGAAGCCATCATGAGCTTTGGCGTCATGGGCGCGGACATGCAACCGCAGGGGCACGTGCAGATGGTGATCCGGCTAGCCGACCACGACCAGAACCCCCAGGCGGCAGCGGACGCTCCGCGATGGAAGGTGGCCAAGGACGGCTCCCTGCTGGTGGAATCACACATGCCTGCCGCCACCGTGGAGGAACTGGCGCGCCGCGGGCACCGGGTGCGGCGCGCCGCCGCGGACAGCCTAGAGTTCGGCTCAGCCCAGCTGATCCGGCGGCTGCCTTCATCGGGCTACGCTGCAGCCTCCGAAACCCGCCGCGACGGACAGGCAGCGGGTTTCTAGCGGCGCCCTTTCAACCCTGGACGGGATTGCGCTGCGCCAGCGCGCGCGTGCGGATCGCGGACAGGGTCGTGCGCGTTGTGATCACGTCGGGATCGATGCGCAGTTCGATCACGGCCGGCTTACCAGAGGCCATCGTGCGCTCCCACGCCGGGACGAACTCCGCGTTCGTGGTCACCAACTCGCCGTGCGCCCCGAAGGCACGCGCCAGCGCCGCGAAATCCGGGTTGTGCAATTCCGTGCCGTGCACCCGCTCCGGGAATTCCCTCTCCTGGTGCATGCGGATGGTGCCGTACATGCCGTTGTTGACCACGAAGAACACGATGGGCAGGCCGTATTGAACGGCGGTGGCGAGTTCCTGGCCGTTCATCAGGTAATCGCCGTCGCCGTTGAAGGACAGCACCATGCGCTCGGGATGCACGCACTTCGCCGCCACGGCTGAGGGAACGCCGTAGCCCATGGCGCCGTTGGTGGGTCCAAGCTGGGTGCGAAAGCCCGTGTAGCGATGGAAACGCGAGACCCATCCAGCGAAGTTACCCGCACCGTTGGCAATGATGGCGTCTTCGGGCAGGTGGGTATCGAGCCAATGCACCACCTCGCTCAGATTGAGCGCACCCGGCACTGACACGGGCGCCACGTTCTCCAGGTAGTCCGTATTCGCCCCATCGCTCCAGTCCTGCCAGCGTTCAGACTCGGCGGCACCGAGTTGCGCAGCCCATTCGGCGAACTCCGGCATTCCCGAGTTGATCATCAGGCTTGCCTGATACACCCGGCCGAGTTCCTCGGCGCCGGGATGCACGTGTACCACACGCTGCTCCGGTCTTGGAACTGACAGCAGCGTGTAGCCACCTGTGGTCATCTCGCCCAAGCGCGCCCCGGCGACGATGAGCAGGTCAGCCTCGGCAATGCGCTTTTGCAGCTTAGGGTTGATGCCAATACCCACGTCGCCGCAATACAGGCCGTGGCGGTTGTCGAACAGATCCTGGCGGCGAAACGTACAGGCCACCGGAAGGTAGTTCTTTTCAGCGAACCGCTGGATGTCTTTGCAGGCCTGTACGTTCCAGTCGCCCCCGCCGAGGATGAGCATCGGCCGGTTGCATTGGATGAGGTGGTTGCGAAGCTGGGCCATTTCCCGCGAGCCAGGATTGGCGGACACGCGGCGATAACGCTCGACCCGTGGCGCCACGGCTTCGCTCATCAGCATGTCCTCCGGCAGGGCCAGAACCACGGGGCCGGGGCGACCGGAAACCGCCAGATGAAACGCGTGACTCACCATCTCCGGGATCCGATCGGCGCGGTCGATCTGCGCCACCCACTTGGCCATGGAGCCATACATCTTGCGATAGTCCACTTCCTGGAACCCCTCGCGTTCCATCACATCGCTGCCCACCTGGCCGACGAAGAGGATCATGGGCGAGGAGTCCTGTTGCGCGGTGTGAACACCAATGGCGGCATTGGTGGCGCCCGGGCCACGCGTAACGAAGCACACGCCTGGACGCCCGGTGAGCTTGCCATAGGCCTCGGCCATGAAGGCAGCGCCTCCCTCCTGTCGGCACACTACCAGCCTGAGTTGGTCGCGCACGTCGTAGAGGCCATCGAGCACCGCGAGGTAGCTCTCACCAGGAACACAAAACGCGAGGTCAACGCCGTGGGTGAGCAGGCTATCGACCAGGATCTTGCCGCCGCGGGCGGTGCCGGAGGCTTCGGACATGGCGCTGAAACTCCTTGTGATGTCACAGTCGAGCAGCGCGCGACATGCCATCGCTGCATGACCGATTATAGGCAGCGTGGTGACGGGAGGCGCGTTGGTATACTCGCGCACCTGCGCGTCAAAGCGGCTTTTCCTTATTGCTCAAAACAAACTGGCGCGCCTCGGGAGGAGTGAACCCAATGATTTGGGCCCAGGTATACGACCCGTTGAACAACGCGGTGCTTTCCACGTTGTGCGCGGCCATTCCCGTGGTGGTTTTGCTGGGCGGTCTCGCTTTCCTGCGCTGGTCGGCTCACGTGGCAGCTTTCTGGGGTCTCGTCTCGGCACTGGCGGTTGCCGTGCTGGTGTTCGACATGCCCGCCTCCATGGCTGGCATGTCGGCGTTGAACGGCGCTCTGTTCGGCCTTCTGCCCATTGGGTGGATCGTCCTGAACATCATCTTTCTCTACCAGCTTACCCGGGATAAGGGCTACTTCAAGGTTCTCCAGGACAGCATCGCCACGATCACCGATGACCGTAGACTGCAGTTGTTGTTGATAGCCTTTGCCTTCGGTGCCTTTTTTGAAGGCGCAGCGGGCTTTGGTACTCCCGTGGCGGTCACCGGCGCCATTCTTATCGGGCTGGGCTTTTCCCCCCTGGCCGCCTCGGGCTTGTCCTTGATTGCCAATACCGCTCCGGTGGCCTACGGCGCCTTGGGAACTCCCGTTATCACTCTTGCCAAGGTAACAGGGCTGGACGAAATGGCCTTATCTGCCATGGTGGGCCGCCAGTTGCCGTTCTTTTCGGTACTGGTACCCTTCTGGCTGATCTGGGCGTTTGCGGGCTGGAAAGGCGTGAAGGGTGTGTGGCCGGCCATTCTGGTGACCGGTGTGAGTTTCGCCATTCCCCAGTTTCTGATCTCCAACTTCCACGGCCCCATGCTGGTGGACGTGGGCGCCGCCATGGTGTCCATGGCCAGCCTCACGGTGTTCCTCAAGTTCTGGAAACCGAAGGAAGTCTGGCGCACCACCAAGCTCAAGGGCCACGAAAACGACAGTGGAGCGGAACCCGCGCCCGAGGCTTTTGCGCAACATGACCGCGGCCTCGTGGTGCGCGCCTGGATTCCCTGGTTCATTTTGACGATCTTCGTGTTCGCGTGGGGCTTCCCCACGGTTAAGGACGCCCTGAACGGCCTTTCCCAGGAAAAGCGTGTAGTCGTGGTGGACGGCAAGGAAAAAACCGAGCAGGTGCCCTATGCGTGGAAGGGGAGCACCAAGCTCGACTTCCCGCTGGCGGGCTTGCACGAGCAGATCGAAAAAGTCCCGCCCGTGGTGGCAAAGCCCATCAAGGAAAAAGCCGTCTACAGTCTCAATTGGCTGTCTGCCACAGGCACCAGCATCTTCATCGCAGCGATCCTGTCGGGTTTGTTCATGGGGTATTCCTTCGCAGGCTTGCTGCGCAAATACTGGGAAACCATTGTTCTCACACGCTACTCGTTGATGACCATTTCGGCCATGCTGGCACTGGGCTTCGTGACCCGCTACTCGGGCACGGACGCCACATTGGGGCTCGCCTTCGCCCATACCGGTGTGCTGTACCCGTTTTTCGGCACCATGCTGGGCTGGCTTGGCGTGGCGTTGACGGGCTCCGATACCGCATCTAACGTATTGTTCGGCGGTCTGCAGCGTGTCACGGCCGAGCAGCTCAACCTGAGCCCGGAACTCATGGCTGCGGCCAACAGCTCTGGAGGGGTGATGGGCAAGATGATCGACGCGCAGAGCATCGTCGTGGCTTCAACTGCCACGCGTTGGTACGGTCATGAAGGCGACATCTTGCGCTACGTGTTCTGGCACAGCATCGTACTGGCGGCCCTGGTGGGCCTGGTAGTGACGCTGCAGGCCTATGTGCCGCCCTTCACGGAGTTGGTGGTCAGCGGTGCAGCGGGCGCTGCAGCGCACTGACCAGAGGGGCTACTACCGCGCCCCAACCCCGCCGACGGAAAAAAGAAGGCCCGCGAGTCTCGCGGGCCTTATTATTTCTCGACTAATCGCTAGAACGCGGTTTAACTCCCCCCGTCAGCGGAAATGGCTTTCATGGACAAGCGCAGACGCCCCTTTTCGTCAGCTTCAAGAACCTTCACACGTACGGCCTGACCCTCCTTGAGGTGATCGGCCACGCTATTGACGCGCTCGTTGGCAATCTGCGAGATATGCAGCAAACCGTCCTTGCCAGGCAAAACGCTCACGATGGCTCCGAAGTCGAGTAGCTTTAGCACTGTACCGTCGTAGATGCGACCCACCTCCACCTCGGCGGTGATTTCTTCGATGCGCTTACGCGCGAGTTCACCACCCTCGGAAGAAACGCACGCGATGGTGACGGTGCCGTCGTCCTGAATGTCGATGGTGGTTCCGGTTTCCTCGGTGAGAGCCCGAATGACGGCGCCGCCCTTGCCAATGACGTCGCGAATCTTCTCGGCCTTGATCTTCATGGTGATCATCCGCGGCGCAAAGGTGGACAGCTCGGCGCGCGGTGCGCCCAGGGCGCCCTTCATGTGATCGAGGATGTGCAGGCGACCCTCTCGAGCCTGCAGCAGGGCCACATGCATGATCTCTTTGGTGATGCCCTGGATCTTGATGTCCATCTGCAGGGCGGTGACGCCACCCTCGGTACCCGCCACCTTAAAGTCCATGTCGCCGAGGTGATCCTCATCGCCCAGGATGTCGGAAAGCACGGCGAAGCGGTTGCCCTCCTTGATGAGGCCCATGGCAACACCAGCCACGTGCCCCTTCATGGGTACGCCTGCGTCCATCATGGCCAGGCAGCCGCCGCACACAGAGGCCATGGAGCTCGAGCCGTTGGACTCGGTGATCTCGGAGACCACGCGGAAGGAGTAGCTGAACTCCTCGGGTGTGGGCAGCACAGCCACCAGGGCCCGCTTGGCCAGACGCCCATGCCCGATCTCTCGCCGCTTGGGCGAACCTACCCGCCCGGTCTCGCCGGTGGCGTAGGGAGGCATGTTGTAGTGGAACATGAAGCGCTCGGTGTACTCCCCCTGCAACGCATCGATGATCTGCTCGTCGCGAGCGGTACCAAGGGTGGCGACCACCAGCGCCTGTGTCTCGCCGCGTGTGAACAGCGCCGAGCCGTGGGCGCGCGGGAGCACACCGGTACGGATGGAAATGGGGCGGATGGTGCGGGTGTCGCGGCCGTCGATACGCGGTTCGCCATCCAGAATCTGGTTGCGCACGATGCGCGCTTCCAGATCGCTGAAAACGTTCTTGGCGGTGCGCTCATCGATGCCCTCGCCCAGCTGAAGCAACATGCTCGAGCGGATTTCGTCAACGCGCTGGGAACGCGCTTGTTTTTGGCGAAGTCCGTAAGCTACGCGCAGGTCGCTCTCCACCAGGGAAGTTATGCGGCTCACAAGAGATTCGTCGCGCGCCGGAGGTTGCCAATCCCACAGTGGCTTGCCGGCCTCTTCGACCAGTTGGTTGATCATTTCGATCACCGCCTGCATTTGCTCGTGCCCGTACACCACGGAGCCAAGCATCACCTCTTCGGAGAGTTCCTGTGCCTCGGACTCCACCATGAGAACAGCCTGTGCCGTACCGGCAACCACCAGATTCAGCTGCGAAGCCTTCAGCTCAGTAGCAGTTGGATTCAGAACGTACTGCCCGTCTAGGTAACCAACACGCGCCGCGCCGATAGGGCCGTTAAACGGGATGCCAGAGAGGGCAAGCGCAGCCGACGCCCCAATCATTGCGGGGATGTCGGCATCGACTTCATTGTTCGACGACATCACCGTGGCAACCACCTGGACTTCGTTGTAGAACCCATCCGGAAACAAAGGCCGAATTGGCCGGTCGATCAGGCGGGAGGTAAGGGTTTCCTTTTCTGACGGCCGACCTTCGCGTTTGAAGAATCCCCCAGGGATCTTGCCCGCAGCGTAGGTGCGCTCTTGGTAGTCAACCGTAAGAGGGAAGAAATCCTGCCCTGGCGATGCGCTTTTCTTGCCAACGGCGGTGACGAGCACCACGGTTTCGTCAAGGTTGACCATCACGGCTCCAGAAGCCTGACGGGCGATCTCACCCGTCTCGATGGTCAGGGTATGGCGGCCGTATTGGATGGTTTTGCTAACGATGTTCATCGCGTTGGTTCAGTCCTGGCACAAACGGACGTGGTCCCAAAGTGGCCTTAAGGGCATCCCTGGGTGGCCGCCACGAAGACGTTCGATTCGGCCAATGCGTCCGCAATTGGGAGGGTGGCAGGTCGCCCACGAGACGGCGGACGATCTGTCGGCGGGCGGGAAAAAGCGTTACTTGCGCAGACCGAGGCGCTCGATCAGCTTGCGATAGCCGTCAGCGTTGGTGGAGCGCAGGTAATCAAGCAACTTGCGACGACGGCTAACCATCCGCAGCAGACCGCGCCGCGAGTGATGATCCTTGACGTTAGCCTTGAAATGGTCAGTCAATCCGTTGATGCGGGCCGTGAGCAAGGCGACCTGCACCTCGGGGGATCCGGTGTCGGCCTTGCTGCGCTGGTAGTCCTGGACGATTTGCGCCTTAGCGGCAACGGTCACGGACATCGTCTGTAGCTCCTCTAAAAACCGCGGATTGTACGGATAGCCGCTGCCGTTTCCAAGCAGATTTAGCGGCTTAGCACACTGTGGCAGACTAGGTCGGGGCCATCAGCCGGCGCGCCAGCAAGCGCCCCGAGGGAGTCGCCTCCGCAACGCCAAGAAAATCGCCGTCAGGGCCGTAAACCCTTGAAAAACCAATCTGTTGCTCTGTTTCCTGGAAAACCGACTGGCCAGCAGCCAAAGCCTTAGCCGTAGGGGCCTGCAAGTCCACACGCGGCAATGCCCAGAGCAATGCGTCGGGCGGCAAGAGTAGCCCGTTACGCTCTTCCGCAGTCGCGGCCTCAAGTGCCTCCACGGATACAGCCTTCGCCACGTCGAGACCACCTGCATGGGTTCGGCGCAAGGACTCAAGATGTGCGCCGCAGCCCAAAGCCTCGCCAATGTCACGGGCGAGAGAACGAATGTAGGTGCCGCTGCCACAGTCCACTGCGAAGAGCAGTTGCTCGGAGCCCAGCCGCGACAGAGCTAGCCGTTCGATCACCACTTCCCGGGGAGCAATGTCCACAGCGAGGCCTTTACGAGCGTAGGCATACAGCGGTCTGCCTTCGCGCTTCAATGCACTGAACATTGGTGGTCTTTGCAAGAAAGTGCCCGTGAAGCGGTTGGCCAGAGCAGACAGGTCAACAGCCTCTGAAGTCACTGGGCATCGTTGCAACACCTCACCTTCCGCGTCATCAGTGGAAGTCGTGACTCCAAGGCGGATCGTACCGGTGTAGGTTTTTGCGCCACCGAGTTGCCACTGGGAAAACTTCGTCGCTTCTCCAAACAGCAGCACCAATAACCCGCTGGCAGCAGGATCAAGGGTGCCACCGTGTCCTGCTTTCTGTGCCCGATACAACCGGCGGACATGCTGGAGCACTGACGTGGACGATGGCCCTACGGGTTTGTCCAGCGCGAGCACGCCATCTACGCGACGCCACGGCGGCCTCATGAAACTAACGCCACGCAGGCGATGCTGCGAATGTTCAATCTTCCCCGCGACGACGGTCATCCGCCACTGCGTCGTCTATCAGGCGCGACAGGCGCATGCCGCGCTCGACGGATTCATCGAACTGAAACTGAAGCTGCGGCACTGTCCGGGTACTCATCTCATGGGCGAGCCGGGAGCGCAGGAATCCTGATGCGGTCGCGAACAGCGCCTCACAGGCCGAGCGGCCTTCGGTCCCGCCGATGGTGGTGAAGAACACCTTCGCATGGGAATGGTCGGGGGAAAGCTCCACGTCGGTCAGCGTCACCAAGCCGAGGCGCCGGTCGTTCATCTCAATGCGCAGGATTTCCGCAAGATCACGCTGGATCTGCTCTGCGAGGCGAGACGTGCGCGATCCTGGCTTAGTCATCTTGCCAGCGCTCGCGAGGGCATTAAAGCGATCGCGCCACTTCAACCACTTCGTAGGCTTCGACCTGGTCGCCGACCTTGATATCGTCGAATCCCTTGACTGAGAGCCCGCACTCGAAGCCTGCCTTGACCTCGCGAGTGTCGTCCTTGAAGCGTTTCAAGGAGTCCAGTTCCCCAGTGTGAATCACCACGTTGTCACGCAGCACCCGCACCAGCGAGTTCCGGCGCACCAACCCCTCGAGCACATAGCAACCAGCAACAGTACCCACCTTGGAGATGTGGAAAACCTGGCGGACGTCGACCAAGCCGGTTATGTTCTCCTTGCGCTCTGGCGCCAGCATTCCCGAGAGGGCGTTTTTAACGTCATCCACGGCTTCATAGATAATGTTGTAGTAGCGGACATCGATTCCATGAGCGGCCACGAGTTTCTTGGAGGTAGCGTCCGCACGGGTATTGAACCCGATCACCACTGCGTTGGAGGCGAGTGCTAGGTTGATGTCCGACTCGGTGATGGCTCCCACACCCGCGTGAATGATGTTTACCTTCACCTCGTCGGTGGAGAGCTTTTCCAGGGCGTGAGTAAGCCCCTCGTAGGAGCCCTGGACATCGGCCTTGATGATGAGCGAAAGGGACTTCGCCTGCCCCGTGGCCATTTGCTCGAAAACGTTATCAAGCTTGGCCGCCTGCTGCTTCGCGAGTTTCACATCTCGGTACTTGCCCTGGCGAAACAGCGCTATCTCGCGAGCCTTTCGCTCGTCGGCAACCACGAGCACCTCCTCCCCCGCCAGCGGCACCTCGGAAAGACCGAGGACTTCCACCGGAATCGAGGGCCCGGCCTCCTGCACGCTCTTGCCCGCCTCATCGATCAAAGCCCGCACTCTGCCGAATACCGCCCCCGCCAAAACCACGTCACCGCGCTTCAACGTGCCAGACTGAACCAGCACACTCGCCACCGGTCCCCGACCCTTGTCCAGCCGTGACTCGATGACGATACCTTTGGCCGGGGTGCTGCGAGGCGCCCGTAGTTCAAGAACCTCCGCCTGCAGGAGGATGCCTTCGATGAGGGTGTCAACACCCTGGCCGGTGCGAGCCGACACATCCACGAACATGGTGTCACCACCCCACTCCTCAGGCACCACTTCGCGAGCCACGAGTTCCTGGCGAACTCGCTCGGAGTTCGCCTCGGGTTTGTCAATCTTGTTGACGGCCACCACCAAGGGAACCTTGGCTGCCTTGGCATGGGAAACAGCCTCGATGGTTTGCGGCATGACACCATCGTCTGCAGCAACAACCAACACCACCAGATCAGTCACCCGGGCACCCCGCGCGCGCATGGCCGTGAACGCCTCGTGCCCCGGTGTGTCGAGGAAAGTCACCGTGCCCCTGGGTGTGTCCACGTGGTAGGCGCCGATGTGTTGGGTTATGCCACCCGCCTCGCCACTCGCCACGCGGGTGCGGCGAATGTAATCGAGCAGCGATGTCTTGCCGTGGTCTACGTGCCCCATTACCGTCACCACGGGAGCTCGTGGTTCGGCGACCACTTCGGGCTCCTGGGAAGCATCTGTCAAATACGCTTCGGGGTCGTCAAGCTTGGCGCGCTTGGCAACGTGCCCCATTTCCTCGACCAAAATCATGGCCGTGTCCTGATCAAGAACCTGGTTGATGGTGACCATGGTGCCAAGTTTCATGAGCGCCTTTATCACCTCGGCAGCCTTCACGGACATGCGTTGCGCCAAGTTCGCCACGGTAATGGTCTCGGGCACGAGCACTTCACGCACCATAGGCTCGGTAGGCAGAGAAAACTGGTGCTGCGTTCCTTCAGAGCGACGCCCATGGTCCTTACGGCCGCGCCATCCATCCCCCGCCCCCGTGTCGCCACGCGTCTTGAGACCTCGACGCTTAGCGCTTTCGTCTCTCCAGCCGTCTTTGGAAATCTTTTTCTTGTCCCCGGATTCACCAAGTTTTGCGGCGGGGCGATGGAGGGTGCCAGAATTAGGAGCTGCAACTACCGGCGCGGCAGCCGGTAGCCCGACCGGTACGACAGGCTCGACGACGGCCGGAAGTGGCGGAGGAGGCGGAGGAGGCGCCTCGGAGGAAGCCGATTCCTCCCCCTTCTTTCGCGTTGCCCTTTCTTTCTTGGCCTTGGCCTCTTCCGTTTGGCGTGCGATAAGCTCAGCCTGTTTGCGGGCCTCCTCCTCGCGCAGAGCGACCTGGGCGTCGTCCACGACGGGCGCAGGGGATGCTAGGGATTCAGCATGTTCGACCGCGACAGTGGCATCCTGGGGCGCTTCGTCAGAGACCGCGTCCCGCTTCACAAAAACGCGTTTCTTGCGAACCTCCACTTGAATGGTTCGGGCACGCCCGGTGGAATCAGCCTGCTTGATCTCGGTAGTCTGCCGCCTCGTAAGCGTTATCTTCTTGCGCGGCTCCGAGGCTCCGTGCATTCGAGAAAGGTAATCAAGCAGTTGTGCCTTGTCGTGCTCACTCAAGGGCTCATCAAGCCTTGACTTGTGGACTCCTGCTGCGTTGAGCTGCTCGAGAAGCCGAGAGGGCTCGACCTTGAGCTCTACCGCAAAATTTGCAACTGTCATCTGCGCCATGTAGAAAACGCTCCAGAGTCCTTCAGGCAAACCACGGCGCTCTAGCCGTCAAAATGAGCTGCTTAGCCCGCTCCGCGTCCATCTGGGTGAGTTCCACAAGATCATCCACTGCCAGGTCCGCAAGGTCCTCCTGGGTGTGAATTCCTTTTGCAGCCAACACTCTCGCGGTCTGGTCATCCATACCATCAAGGCCCAGCAGGTCCTGCGCCATGGTTTCCACACGCTCTTCACTCGCGATCGCCTGGGTCAGCAGCGCATTACGAGCCCGTGCCCGTAGCTCATTCACAGTGTCTTCGTCGAATGCCTCGACTTCCAGCATTTCGTTAATCGGGACGTAGGCCACCTCTTCCAAGGTGGAAAACCCCTCTCCCACGAGTATTTCCGCGACTTCCTCATCCACATCAAGTTTAGACATGAAGAGGTCCTTGACGCTGGCCGCCTCTTGCTCCTGTTTTTCGGCCGATTCACTCTCGGTCATGAGGTTTAGCGTCCAACCGGTAAGCTCCGTCGCAAGCCTCACATTTTGGCCTGTGCGACCGATTGCCTGGGCAAGGTTCTCTTCATCCACCACCACATCCATTGAGTGGGTGTCCTCGTCCACGACAATGCTGGATACCTCGGCGGGCATCAGGGCATTGATGACGAACTGCGCTGGCTCCTGCGACCACAAAACGATATCGACCCTTTCACCAGCTAGTTCCTGAGTGACTGCCTGCACACGCGACCCACGCATCCCGACGCATGTACCAATCGGATCGATGCGCGAATCATTAGATTTGACGGCGATCTTCGCCCGGGAGCCTGGGTCTCGGGCGGCCGCCTTGATTTCCAACAAACCCTCTTCAATTTCGGGGACTTCCAACTCGAACAGTTTCACCAGGAACTCAGGCGCAATGCGTGAGAGGAGTAGTTGCGGTCCGCGCGCCGTCCGATCGATCTTATGAAGAAAAGCCCGAACACGATCTCCAACCCGGAGATTTTCTTTGGGAATCATCTGTTCACGGGGCAACATGGCCTCGAGGCGACCAGACTCTATGATTGCGTTCCCGCGCTCCATACGCTTAATCGTGCCGGTAACCAAGTGCTCCTGACGTTCGAGAAAATCGTTAAGAATCTGCTCGCGTTCAGCGTCACGTATTTTCTGCAGGATGACCTGCTTGGCAGTTTGGGCACCGATCCGTCCGAAATCCTCGGGCTCGAGTTCCTCTTCCACCACATCGCCAAACTTTGCATCCGGCCGGTCTGGCAGGACTTCATCAATGAGCATGTGGATCCCCGAATCCGTGAACTCCTCTTCGGGAATAATCGTCCATCGACGGAACGCTCGATAGTTCCCGCTCTCTCGGTCGATGGACACACGGACATCTGATTCCTCACGGAATCGGCGCTTGGTAGCCGATGCGAGAGCAAGCTCCAGAGCCCCAAAAACGGTCTCCCGGTCAACATTCTTCTCGCGTGCGAGTGCATCGACGAGCAGCAAAATCTCCTTGCTCACGGTGTCTCCAGTCAGCGGGTGGGAGTGAATCGAGTGTTCCGGCGAGAGTTAACCAAGGCGCGTCAACTAGCGTGCGAGGAAAACCCACGACTCGGGCTGCAACGAGCATTACCAGCGGCAACCATTTCGCTTCTGGCAGTCACAGCGGACATAACCGATTGACTTTCACCCTTTCTCAAATGTCCGGCACGAGCCGGGCCTTATCGATATCCATCAACGGCAATTGAACAGGACTGCCGTCAACAACAAGTACCACGGCCTGACCATCAAGCCCCATCAAGGTACCCGAAAAACGCTTTCGTCCGTTTAGCGGGAGCCGCAAGGTAACCGTGGCCCTTGCACCCGAAAAACGCTCGAAGTCCCCCCTTGCCTTTAAGGGCCGGTCAAGCCCAGGCGAGGATACCTCCAGCCGGCCGTAGTCCACGAGCTCCACCTCCAAAACCCTCGTCAGGTGGTTACTCACCAAAACGCAGTCGTCGAGCGCTATGGCGCTAGCTTGCAAAGGCGCGGGCGGAGAAAAACCTTGAGGACGGTCGATAAATACGCGCAACAACCCTGATCGACCTGAAACCTCAAGGTCGACCAACTCGAAACCGAGGTGTTCTACCGCTCGGCGAACGATGAATTGCAAGTCCAAATGTCGGGCGACAAACAAAAAATGGGCCGAAGCCCATCTTAAGAAAGGTTGGATTCTAGCAGAACGAGCGCAACGAGAGAATGACTATTCTGAGCTTTAAAACATGCACCTTCGCCGCATTGGGCGAAGTCTGCGATGCGCAACCCCAAAACACAAAAGCCCTCTTATGGAGGGCTTTTGATGGTAAGGGGAAGCCTTGCGGTGACCTACTTTCGCACGGGAGCTCCGCACTATCATTGGCGCGGTCTCGTTTCACGGTCCTGTTCGGGATGGGAAGGGGTGGTTCC